>CAVVRQ010000030.1:0-243396 GCA_963750665.1 uncultured beta proteobacterium | reverse complement strand
CGACGTATTGCTCGGCCTGGGCGAAGAGGGCGAGGATGGCGGCCAGGATTGGCCCGCCCAGCACCACCGCCAGCAGCACTCCCTTGGCGAGATCGGCAATGAAGGTGGCCGGGGTGGTGCGGTTGAAGCCGAAACGCTCCTCGATGACGAAGGTCGAATAGACACTGAAGGGCAGGGAAAGGAGTGACTTGCTCAAGAGCAGCAGGGCGAAGAAGAGCAGCCCCCGGGTTACCTCGCCGGAGGCCCAGCCCCGGATCAGTTGGTCAAGCCAGGTAAAGCCGCCGACCCGCCAGAAGATCAGCAACAGCGCCAGGTCGAAGGTCGCGGTAATCTGCCCGAAGCGGCTCTTGGCCCGGGTGTAAGCCTGGGAGCGGGCGTACTCAGCCGGGTCGTAGCAATCGGTGAATTCGGCGGGGAGCTTGGGATCCAGGGCCTCGAGGTTGAGCCAGTCGGCGACCGCCCCCAGGACAAAGTCGGCCAGGAGGGCGAAAAGGATAATCAGGGCGTAAAGGTTCATCGGGTTGGTTTACTCACGATTTTTGGGGAGAGGGAAATTAGCGGTTGCCAAGGACGCCATATCAATAATAAGTTCAGGCGCCAGTGTCAAGCGGCTGGGGGGAAGGCGAACCTGGTCGATAGGCCTCCCCTGGTCGGGATGTTCCGCAATTATCGGGTGAAACTAAATGCACATCAAGCTGGTGGCCTTCAATGGCCGTTATATCCACTCCTGCCTGGCCCTGTTCTACGTGCGGGAGGAGTTGCGCCGCCATCTGCCCGAGGCGGCGGTTCAACTGCGCCAGTTCACCATCAACGATCCCTATTACGCCACCCTGCTCAAGATCAGCAGCGGCGTCCCCGGCGGTGGTGATGTTTTCGGTCTACATCTGGAACAGTGAGCTGGTGACCCGGCTGCTGGCCGATCTGGCCGCGATCTTGCCGGAAACCTGGTTCGTCCTGGGTGGCCCCCAGGCCGAGAACCTGGATTTGGCCGGGTCTGTCGCCCCGGGTTGTCCGGGTGCTGGGCCAGGTGGAGGGTTTGCCGGGGCAGTTCTACGATGATCTGCGCCGGGGCCGACTCGCCCCGCAATACCGGGGGGAGTCCGGCTCACCCCTTCCCTTCGCCCTATCGGGACGAGGATCTGGCCGGGGAACTGGCCCATCGCCAGGTCTATTACGAGTCGGTGCGGGGCTGCCCCTTTGCCTGTAGCTACTGCCTTTCCTCGGTGGAACGGGGGATGGTCTGGAAGGAACTGGCCGAGGTCGAGGCGGAGCTGGCGATGATCCTCGCCCATCGTCCGGAGATCATCAAATTTGTCGATCGCACCTTCAACGCCCGGCCGGAGCGGGCCCTGGCCATCTGGCGCTTCCTGGCCCCCAGAGTCGGGGCGACGGTCTGCCACTTCGAGATGGCCCCCGATCTCTTCACCGAGGAGATGTTCGCCTTTCTGGCCGATTTACCGCCCGGGGTTTTTCAATTCGAGCTGGGCATTCAATCCACCAATCCGGCCACCCTGGCGCGGGTAAACCGGCGGATGGATGTTGCCCAGGCCGGCGAAAATATTAGGCGCCTCGCCGCTCTCGGCAACCTCCACCTCCATGCCGATCTGATCCTCGGGCTGCCCGGGGAAACGGCGGCGCTTTTTAAGGATTCACTGCGGGCGGTCTTCGCCATGGGGCCGCACCAGATCCAGATGGGGTTGCTCAAGGTTCTGCCGGGCACCGCCATCAGTGGTGAAGCGGGGTTGCTCCATGCCCAGAGACCTCCCTACGAGGTGCTGGCCACCGATGTTCTGGATCCTGCCGCCCTGGCCCAGCTCTATTGGTTTGGTGAGTGCGTGGAGACCTTCCACAATAACCGCTATTTCCCGAGCCTTTTTGCTTACCTGCGGGCGGGTGGTGAGGATATCGCCGCCTTTTTTGCTGGGCTGCTGGCGCTTTGCCGGGAGCGCGATTTCTTTAACCGGGCCGCCACCCAGGATCTGCTCTGCGAACTGCTGGTGGTCTACACGATGAGGCGGGAGGATGCCCCCCTCATCCGCGAGATTCTTTGTGCCGATTGGCTACGCTGTGGACATCGCTATCTGCCGAATGCCCTTGGCGCGTCTGCCGACCTGGCCACTCTCCGTGAGCAACTGATCCGCGTCCTGCCCCCGAATCTGCCCCCCCTTTATGATTACCGGCGGCGCAGTGAGTTTATCCGCCAGACCATGTTCCTGAGGCTTTCTGGGGCGGCGGTGCGTTGTCTCGGTCTCGGCGAGGGTGGGGCGGCGGTGCGTTGTCTCGGTCTCGGCGAGGGTGGGGCGGGGTTGGTGGCGTTTCTGCCCGAAAAGAGCGCCAGCCTGCAAAGGTTTCAGAAGACGGTTCTGCTTCCCTGAGCGACCTTTTTGCTTAGCCTGTTGCGGCATAAAAAAAGGGGGCGCGGCGAAAATCGCCGCGCCCCCTTTTTTACAACCTTATCGCTGCCCTGCTGATCAGTGTCCCCCGGCGGAGAGCACCCCGCTGGCGGCCAGGGTCAGGATCAGAACCTCGGCGATGGCCATGATGGCATAGGCCTTGTCGCCCCGGCGGAAGAGCCCGGGAATGATGGCGATATAGCAAACAATGGTGACCCCGCCAAGGATGGCGATCGGCAGGAAATTGAAAAAATCTCCCTTGGCCAGTAGCGTCATCCAGACCCAGCCAGTGGGCGGATGGGCCAGGTGCAGGAAGTTGGTGTTGATGGCGGCCAGGTATTGTTTGACCGGCAGGGCCCAGTAACCGGCGATCTGATCCAGCGGCACGGCTGGGGCCATGATGCCGGTGACGTAGAGGAAGAAGGTGACGATGACCAGGGCCAGGCCAAAGAACATGCCCTTTTCGAGGATATCGGCGTAGAGCAACTGCTCTGGGGTGGCGGTGGTCTGGATTTTTGCTTCGCTCATGGTGTTTTCTCCTATAGTAAGGGCCAAATTAGCCCATTAAACCGGTGCCCAAGCCCTTGTCCATGGCCTTCAGGCCAGCAAAGAGCAGGATGCCGATGACCATCCAACGGATCATTGAGGGCTTGGCGACCTTGAGCAACCGGACACCGATGAAGGAACCCAGCATGATGCCGACCAGGGAAGGCACCACCATCATCGGAATCACGCAGCCCTTGTTGAGGTAGATCCAGGCGGCGGAGGTGTCGGTGATGGCGAGGAGGAACTTGCTGGTGGCGACGCTGATCTTGAGCGGGGCACCCATCATCAGGTTAAGAACCGGGACGTTGGCCCAACCGGCGCCGAGACCGAACATCCCGGCCATGAAGCCGATCAGGATGAAGGTGGTCAGACCGGGGATGGTGCGGTGGATCTGCCAGTTGATGTCCTTGCGGGAAGAGGGTTCATGGTAGATGCCACAGATCCGCAGGGCGGTGGAGAGGTTGTCAGCCTTGGGCACGTCAGGAAAGTCAGATTTCTTGGCGGTGTACATGATCACCACGATACCCAGGATGGTGGCGCCCAAGAGAATCTGGACAATATTGGTGGGCAGGGCGAGGCCGACCATGGCCCCGGCGATGGCCATGGTCGAGGCAATCAGGGCGACGGGCACCGCCAGGCGCAGGCTGGCAAGGTTGGCCTTCAAGAGACCAGGCCCAGCAGCCAGGGAACCGGCCAGGGCGACCAGGAGACCGGTGCCACGGACGAAATCGAGATGAAAGGGAAAGAAGCCGCCGATGATCGGCACGTAGAGCACGCCGCCGCCAACCCCGCCGAGCACAGCGATGATGCCCATGAAGAAGGTGACCACAAACAGTAGCAACGGCCAGATCCACCAGGCGGTGCCACCGGCAACCGGCATGGGCATGAAGGGTGCTTCCGCAGCCGTGGCCGCAGCCTCATTGGCCAGGGCCAAGGCCGGGGTCAGGGCCGTAAGAGAGCCGAGCAATAGCCCGGCGACCCCCGTTCTCGCTAAAAAATCTTTCATGTACATCTCCCTCCAGAAATATAGGTAAAAAGTGTTGCCAACCGGGAATCGGGCGGATGCGTGACCATCCGTTTTCGGCCCACCATGGGCCGCCTTCCCCCGGAAATAAACATCGTGTTATATGACTAGTGTTTCATGCGTGGACACCGGGGTATCTTGTTGGGGGATAGACCGGAATTTTTTGTGATGATCGGATCGGGCAAGGGTAAGGCCGAAAAAATTTCGCTATGCTTAATGCTCTGACTATCGGGTGTCAAGGGAATGTTTTAAATTGAAACAGAGTTGTTGCGCTTTGCAACGCCGTGGCCTTGGTGGGGCGGAATTTTCGGAAATATTATGGTGGCAGGGTGACCCCGGCCAGGCAAGGAGAGCAGAAATGACCATTGACATAGAGCGGTTCTTGACGATTCTAGCGGATGAGGTGCGGAGCTACCAGGTGCCGGTGGTGGATCTGATTGCCGTCCAGACCCACGATCCCTATCGAATTCTGGTGGCGACCATCCTCTCGGCCCGGACCCGGGACGAGGTGACCGCCCAGGCGGCGGCCCGGCTCTTCCCAAAGGCGCCGGATCTGGCCGGGCTGGCAGCGTTGCCGGAGGATGAGATTGCCCGGTTGATCGGGCCGGTGGGTTTCTTCCGCAACAAGGCCGGGTTTTTGGCCCGCCTGCCGGGAGTGGTGCAGAGTGAGTTCGGCGGGGTGATTCCCGAGACGGTTGAGGAGCTTTGCCGCTTGCCCGGGGTGGGGCGCAAGACCGCCAATCTGGTGGTGGCGGTGGCCTTTAAAAAACCGGCGATCTGCGTCGATACCCACGTCCACCGGATCATGAACATCTGGGGCTACGTCACCACCAAGAGCCCGCTGGAAACCGAGATGGCCCTGCGGGCGAAGCTGCCGGAAGCGTACTGGCTGACCGTCAATGCCACCCTGGTGGCCTTCGGGCAGGGCACCTGCAAGTCGGTGCGGCCCCATTGCGACCGCTGTGTGCTGGCCGCAGAGTGCCCCCAGCTCGGGGTGACACCCCGGAAGGTTCCGGGGGCCAAAAGCCTCCCGGTGAGCGGCGCGCCCCTGAAGATGTTGTCATGGAATGTCAACGGGCTCCGGGCGGTGGGCCGGAACGGTTTCGCCGAGCTGGTGGGGGAATTTGACGCCGATCTTCTGGCCCTCCAGGAGATCAAGGCGGAGCCTGGGCAATTGCCGGAGGAGCTGCTAACTCTCCCCGGCTATCAGGCCTTCTGGCACCCCGCCGAAAAGAAGGGTTACGCCGGGGTGGCAACTTACAGCCGTCGGGAACCGCTGCGGGTCATTACCGGTCTGGGGCGGGAGGAATTTGACCGGGAGGGGCGGGTATTGACCCTGGAGTTCGGAGATTTCTTCTTCATCAACGCCTATTATCCCAACGCCCAGCACGGTCTGAATCGGTTGGATTTCAAGCGGGATTTTAACGGTGAGATTCTTGCCTTCTGCCAAAAGCTGGCCCGGGAGAAGGCGGTGGTGCTCTGTGGCGACTTCAACGTTGCCCATCGCCCCATCGATTTGGCCAATCCCAAGCAAAACGAGAAAAACCCCGGCTATTCCCCGGAAGAACGACAGGGGATGGATAGTTTTCTCGCCGCCGGTTTCCTCGATACCTTCCGGCTTTTCAACGACCAGCCTGGCCAGTACACCTGGTGGAGCTACCGCTTCAACGCCCGGGAAAGGAATATCGGGTGGCGGATCGACTATTTCTGTGTCGACGCCAAGAGCCGCGCCCGGGTGCAGGGTGCCGCGATCCGCAGCGAAATCACCGGCTCGGATCATTGCCCGGTGGAATTGTTGTGGAGGTAGGAGATAACAGCCTGTTGAACGGCTCGCAGCCACGTCATTGCGAGGAGCCCTTTTGCGACGAAGCAATCTCTGACTTATCTATTTCATCAACGGCAGGATTGCTTCGCTTCGCTCGCAATGCCGCCCGGGGTATTTTTTAACAGGCTGATAATCATGCTCAATCACAAACAATTGGCCGTCATCCATATCACCGTCAAAGAACTGGCCTTGGCCGAGCAGGAGTATCGCGACACCCTGGAAAAGGTGACCGGGGTGCGCAGCAGCCGCGAGCTGGATGAGGACGGTTTCCGGAAACTGATGCGGTACTTCGCCCGCAGTAAGCATTACCGGGTCAATGACCAGGGTATGACCTTCCGCCAGAAGCTCTACATCCGCCACCTGGTCGAGGAGCTGGGCTGGGAGCCCAGCCATTTCAGCAATTTTCTCCACAAGTATTACCACACCGAGGTGGTTGAAAAACTGGGCAAGAGCGAGGCCAGCAAGCTCATTGAGTCTCTCAAAAATATCCGCATCGGTAAACGGGTGCAGACGTAGTAGAGCCAGGCGGGTTTAGCAAAGCTTTCGCCATACTGGGAAGCTTCCTCCATGCGCCTTAATTTTACCTCCTTGATCCCCCAAGCGATTTCTGGTACTTAACTGCCTGTTTTATTAACCGCAGCCAACAAAGTTGTGGACAGATTTCGGATAACTCTGTCCTCGCAATGCTCACTTAGACCAGTAGAATCGCCATGTCAGAAAATCTTTCGCCGTGCCAGTCGTCAGGCCATCGTCACCATTCGGCATCTTACCGGGATCTCGCGCCAGACTCACTCTCGAAACTCCTTAACCAGGCCCTGGCCTTACACCGGGAAAACCGCCTGGCCGAGGCGGCCGGGCTTTATCGAAAGGTGGTGGCTTGCCAGCCGGATCACCTCCAGGCCTGCTTTAATCTCGGAACCATCTGCCAGGCTGGCGGTGATCTGCCCGAGGCGATCTCGTGGTATCGGCAAGTTTTGCTTTTTGCGCCGGATAATTTCCAGGTGCTTAATTTTCTGGCCAACGCCCTTGGCGATCAGGGTTATCGAGAGGAGGCAATCGTTACTTACCAACAGGCCATCGGGATTGATCCGGCGCAGGCCGACGCCCACTACAATCTTGGCATCCTCCATTACCGCCAGGGTGAGTCCGACCAGGCCATGGCCTGTTACCGGGCGGCGGTCAGGCTTGCTCCGGCCCATGCCGCTTCCCTATATAATCTCGGCATCATCCATTTTGAGCGGCACGAATACGAGCAGGCGGCCGCCCACTACGAGCAGGCCCTGGTCGCCCGCCCCAATGATGTGGATACCCTTTATAACCTCGCCTTTACCCGCGCCAAGCAGGGCCAGCTGGCCGAGGCAGCCCTGCATTACCACGCAGCCCTTGAACTGGCCCCCGAGGATGCGGAGCTGCATAACGCCCTGGGCTCCACCCTGCGCAAACTTGATGAGCCTGAACTGGCTGAGGGCTACTACCGGCAGGCGGTAAGCCTCCGGCCCAACTACGGCTCGGCCTGGACTAACCTGGCCACCATCCTCCATGTTCTCGGGCGTTACGAAGAGGCCTTGGAGTGCTACAGCCGGGCCATTGAGCTGGATGACCGCACCGAATCGGCCGACTACATGATGGCGGCCCTGACCGGGTCAAACCGGCAGACCTCGCCGCGCAATTATGTGCGGGAGCTTTTTGATGGTTATGCCGAGAATTTTGATCAAAGCCTGGTGAAAAACCTCAAGTATAACGTTCCGGAATTATTGTATAAAGCCTGCCGGGAGCGGGTCGGCGCCGAGCGCCGCTTTCGGAATGCAGCGGATCTGGGCTGTGGCACTGGCCTCGCTGGGGTGCAGTTTAGGGGGATGGTCGAGCAGCTGAGCGGGGTGGATCTTGCCGAGAAGATGGTGGCCAAGGCGGCGGCCCGGGGGATCTACGATCAACTGCACTGTAGTGATCTTGGCGATTTTCTGGCGGCAGGAGTCGCGGCGGAATTCGATCTGGTTTTGGCGGCCGATGTCCTGATCTATCTCGGCGAGCTGGAAGCCTTCTTCAGCCAGGTTCGGCGGCGGCTGGAGCCCGGCGGCTATCTGGTCTTCTCCACCGAAATCCTCACCGGGGCGGGGGATTATCGTTTGCAGAAATCCGGCCGCTATGCCCATTCCGAAGGTTACGTACAAGCCCTGGCGACCAGACACGGCTTCACCCTGGAGGGCTGCCAGGAAGCCAATCTCCGTAAGGAAAAGGACCAGTGGTTGCGGGGTTATCTGGTGGTTATGCGGCGGGGCTGAGCATTGCCGAGAGGTGGCAGTAGTCTCTCAGAGTTGCCGTCATCCCAGCAGCCCCCGCAGCATCGCCAAATTCTCCCGATCCTCATGCAGGTCATCCGACTTGGGCGTCTCCAGCACCATGGGATGGGCGGCAAATCTGGGATCGTTGACCAGGTTGCGGAAGCCCTCCAGGCCGATCTCCCCCTGGCCGATGTGTTCATGGCGATCCACCCGGCAGCCCAACCCCTTCTTGGAATCGTTCAAGTGGAAGAACTTCAGCCGGTCGAGGCCGATCAGCTGATCAAACTCACCCATGGTCTGGGCGTAGCTCTCCGGGGTGCGGATATCGTAACCGGCGGCGAAGGTGTGGCAGGTGTCGTAGCAGACTCCCAGCTTTTCGCGGTGGCTGGAAGCGGCAATGATATTGGCCAGCTCTGCGAAAGTGGCGCCCAGTCCGGTGCCCTGTCCGGCGGTGGTTTCCAGCAACACCATGACCTGGTCGCCGGTGGCGGCCAGGGTGAAGGCGCGGTCGAGATTGGCGGCCAGGGTGGCAATGCCGGCTTCGACGCCAAAGCCCAGGTGGGAACCGGGATGGCTGACCAGGTAGGGAATGCCCAGCTTGGCGCAGCGTTGCAATTCGGCGGCGAAGGCGGTGCGCGATTTCTCGGCGCTCTCCGGACTTGGTGAGGCCAGATTGATCAGATAGGAGTCGTGGGAGGCCACCGGCATTGGCCCGGCCTGGCGCCAGCGCTCCCGGAAGGCGGCGATATCATCTTCGCCCGGCAATTTTGGTTGCCACTGTCGCTGGTTGGCGGTGAAGATCTGCAACGCCTCCCCCTCTACCTGGGCCAAGCGGTCAAAGGCCAGGGCCAGGCTGCCGCTGACCGACATGTGGGCGCCGAAAAGGGGCATCGTTCAATCCTCCCGGCCGGGAAAGGGGGCCAGGTTCTCGTTCTTCATGGTTTCCAGCAACCGCTGGGGATCGTTGACGAACACCTCGCGGTGGTGGCCGGGGTCGAAAATCTCTCGATTATATGAAGAGATCAGGTTCAGCTGTTCCCAGCGGGTCAGGTAATACTCGATCATATCCGGCAGCTTGCTATAGACCGTCACCTCCGGCTGCAAACCCCGGTAACTAGAGTTGAGCAGCCGCGTCGGGGAGAGGGTTTGGGTCTTGTAGAAGTTTTCCAGAAACATCAGCTCGCCGGGCATCCGCGCCTCAACCCCGATCCGACTTAAGGCTCGAACCAGCAACTCCAAGGAGCGGCGACCGAACTTGGCCAGCGGGTAAGGAATGTAGATCTCCTTGGGGATGGAGAGTTCCAGGTAGCGCTTGATGGTCAGGATGACCTCCGCCAGCTCCACCGGCTCCGGATCGACAAAATTATAGGTCTGGCCGGTGACCTTCAGCGTATTTGTATTGCAGCCGACCGACCAGCGTAAAGGGCTTGTTGTTCCAGATGCCGCTGGCCTGCAATTGCAAGGGGCTGTGGTCATCAAACAGCTCGGCCATCTTGCCGATGCGCAACAGCGTTTCACCCTGGCGCAGCACCGTGCTCTGGCAAAAGCCGCAGACCGCGTGGGTGGACTGCGCGCTGCGAAATTCAACCGGTGCGCCGCAGCCGGGGCACGGGGCGCGGTAGCTGCGTTGCGGAGCATCGGTCGCCATTTGGTGCTACCTTGCCCAGGCCGGCAAACGACCCAATTTGTGGGCTCTTGTCACTGCCCGTGAGGCTGGTTCTATTTGGATTTTTTTGTTATTTTCTCCCCACTCACTCCCCCCCGCCGGGTTATTGGGGTCAGACACCAATTTGGCAAAACCCCGAGTCCACGCTGCGGCGCTTTGCGCCGCACCCTCTGGGCGAGCCGCAGGCTCGGCGAATTTGGGCTCTGACCCCAAAAACCCGGAAGAGGGGAGCCTTATTTGGCCGCGTGTGAAACAAGAGAAGTACACGCGCCAAGGCACGTTGAATCGGGTGGTCAACAAAAATAGGCCGGACTCGAACCGGCATACAGTGGCCGCAAGCGCTGGATTGCGGGTCAGGCCCGCAATGACAAAAACGAATAGCTGGTACATCAGCAATTCCCACCTCCCCAATGGAGTGGAACGTGATTGCTTTAAGCACGCGGCCAAATTGGCTGTTGGCTCCCCTCTTCCGCCCGGCGGGGCGGGAGAGGGGCGGGGGGGAGTGAGTGGGGGAAAGAACATTGAAAAAATGGCAACGTCACCCAAAACGACGAAATAGAAAAAGCTAAACCAGTTTTTTCAACAACTCCGCCTTCTTGGCATCAAACTCGTCAGCCGTCAAAATCCCTTTGGCCTTGAGTTCGCCAAGCTTCTCCAGTGTGGCCATCACATCTTCAGCCTTGACCCCGGCGGCTGGGGCGGCAACGGGTGCCGCAGCGGCGGCGCCGCCCTGCAAACCACTCGCCAGGTTTTGCGCCAGCACCTGGCCCAGCGCGACACCGGCACCCAGGCCCATGGCGTCTCCGGCGATGCCACTGCCACCACCGCCGCCGCCTTCGGCAAATTTTGGGATCGCCTGCGCGGTCTGGTATTGCATGAACTTGGCCATGTCATTGCCGACCATGCCCATGCCGATTTTTTGATCCAGAATTTTCTGCAGATCTTCGGGCAAGGAAAGGTTTTGCACCGTCATCATTTCCAGCTTCAAACCCAGCTTGGCAAATTCGGGCGCCAGTTGCGTCGTGAGCGCCTGCGCAAACATCAACTGGTTCGAGGCCAGATCCAGAAAGGCAATACCACTGCTGGCAATCGCGTTGCTGATGTTTTGCAGCACCAGCGCACGCAACTGTCCATCCAGATCGCTCACGCCATAGCTGTCGCGCGTGCCGGAAATCTCGGTGTGAAACAGCTTGGGGTCAGCAACGCGAAAACTGTAGTTGCCAAAAGCGCGCAAGCGCACTGCGCCAAAATCCTTGTCCCGAATCGTGATGGGTTGCGGCGTGCCCCACTTCTGGTCGACCTGCTGGCGCGTGCTGAAGAAGTAAACATCACTCTTGAACGGCGACTCAAACAGCTTGTCCCAGTTCTTCAGGTAGGTCAGCACCGGCAGCGTCTGCGTGGTCAGCTTGTAGGTGCCGGGACCAAACACGTCAGCTGCCTTGCCTTCATTGACAAACAACGCCATCTGAGACTCGCGCACGGTAAGCGAGGCGCCGTTCTGGATTTCCATCTCCGCCATCGGAAAGCGCCAGGCCAGCGTACCATCGGCATCCTCGGTCCACTGCAGGATGTCAATAAACTGTTTCTTGATAAAGTCCATCAGTCCCATGTGCCGCTCCTATGAATGAAATTGAAACCTGATGATACTAGCCCAGGGCAGACGTCAATGTCCAGCGTTTATAGCTTGTCATTACCACCCTGGGGCGGTCGCCACTTCATCAGGCGCCGCTCGACGCGCCCCACCACACCGTCGAGCAGCAGCGCGCACAGCGTTAGCACCACAATGCCGGCAAACACCGTGTTGACGTCAAAGGTACCCTCGGCCTGCAAAATCAGGTAACCAACGCCGCGCGCCGAGCCCAGGTATTCGCCTACCACGGCACCGACAAAAGCCAGGCCGACCGACGTGTGCAGGCTGGAAAAAACCCAGGCCGTGGCACTCGGCAGATAGACCGTGCGCAACAATTGGCGCGAGTTGGCACCCAGCATCCGGGCGTTGTTGAGCACCACCGGACTGACTTCCCTGACGCCCTGGAAAACGTTAAAGAACACGACAAAAAACACCAGCGTAATGGCTAGTGCGACCTTGCTCCAGATGCCCAAACCAAACCACAGGCCAAAAATGGGTGCCAGGATGACACGCGGCATCGAGTTGGCGGCCGTAATGTAGGGTTCCAGCAGCGCGCTCGCCAGCGGCGCGAGTGCCAGCCACAAGCCACACACCAGACCCAGCAGCGTGCCCAGGCCGAAAGCCAGCACGGTCTCCAGCAGCGTGACGCCCAAATGACTGTAGATGTCGGCGCGACCGGCCAGACCCTCCGGGAAGAGGGCACTCGCAGGCCAGCCAAAAGGCATGAACCACGACCAGATGCGTCCCAGTACCTGCACCGGCTCGCCCAGGAAGAAGGCGATCTGGCGGTCGCGCGAAACCAGATGCCACAACGCCAGCAGCAGCAGCAACACGCCCAACTGCCAGAGCCGCAAGTTGTGCTGCGCGGGTTTGATGTGCCGCCACATGTCAGGCCCCCGCCTGGCTGAGTTGCTGCGCATAGCCCTTGAGCACCTCGTCACGCAGCACTTGCCAGATCTGCGCGTGCAGTTCGACAAAGCGCGGCTCGGTGCGCACTTCGGACACCTGGCGCGGACGCGGCAAGTCAATCACAAACTCGCCGATCGGATGCGTCGCAGGCCCGGCCGACAACACCACCACGCGGTCACTCAGGGACACCGCCTCGTCCAGATCGTGCGTGATGAACAGCACGGCTTTCTTTTTGGCCGCCCACAGCGCGAGCAACTCGTCTTCCATCAGTTGGCGCGTCTGCACGTCCAGCGCACTAAAGGGTTCGTCCATCAGGATGATGTCGGGATCGAGCGCCAGCACCTGCGCCAAGGCGGTGCGTTTGCGCATGCCGCCCGAGAGTTGATGCGGATAACGCGCTGCAAACTCGCCCAGACCAACCCGCTGCAACCAAACCTGCGCCTGCGCACGGGCTTGTTCGTCAGGCACGCCACGGTACTGCAAACCCAGCATCACGTTGGCCAGCGCGCTGCGCCACGGCATCAGGGCATCGGACTGAAACATGTAGCCCGCGCGCGTGTTGAGGCCCTGCAGTGTCTGGCCAAAGACCCGGACTTCGCCACTCGACGCTGCCAGCAGGCCTGCGCCGACATTGAGCAGCGTCGATTTGCCGCAACCGGTCGGGCCCACGACCGAGACGAACTCACCGGCCCGGACCCGCAGCGTGGTGTCGCGGACTGCGGTGTAGGGCTGCGCCGCCGCCTCGCGACCCTTGAAGCGGCAAGAGATGCCAAGGAATTCGAGCGCGAACGCTGGCATTGGCGCGTCAGGCCTTGAAGCGCTCTTTGGCTCTGCGGGTAAAGACGTTGGTATAAGTCCTGGCCAGATCGATCTTGTCGACCTTGATGGCCGGATCAAAGCTGGCCAGCACCCTGACCGCCGTGCGCGGACCCTCGTCGGGGATCAGGCCATCGGTTGAAATCGCCTCGCGCACCTTGTTGAAAGAGGCCAGGTACAAGGCCCGGTCGCCCAACAGATACGCCTCCGGCACGGTCTTGATGATGTCGCTCGGACCAGCCGTCTGCAGCCATTTGAGACTGTGCACCATGGCATTGGTCAAGGCTTGCACGGTATTGGGGTTCTTCTGCACAAATTCCAGCGGCGCATACAGGCACCCGGCCGGCATGACGCCGCCAAAAACCTCCGCCGTGCCTTTCATGGTGCGCGTGTCGGCAATGATGCGCACCTCGCCGCGCTGCTCCAGCATGGTCATGACCGGATCAACATTGCACATGGCGTCAATCTGGCCCGAGTGGAACGTCGCCAGGGCGCCAGCGGCGGTGCCGACACCGATAAAGCTTACGTCTTCGGACTTCAGACCAGCGCGCGACAGAATCAGTCTGGCAACCATGTTGGTCGATGAGCCGGGAGCCGAAATGCCAATCTTTTTGCCCTTCAGATCCGGAACGGCCCTGTAATTGGGCATGGTTTTGAGCGAGATGCCCATGGAGATCGCGGGCGCGCGGCCCTGCAACACAAAGGCCTGGAATCTTTGTCCTTTGGATTGCAGGTTGATGGTGTGCTCATAGGCACCCGATACCACATCGGCCGAGCCGCCTACGACCGCCTGCAAGGCGCGCGAGCCGCCGGCAAAATCGCTGATCTCGACGTCCAGTCCTTCTGCCTTGAACAGCCCGAGCTGTTCGGCAATCGTCAGCGGCAAATAATAAAATGCCGCTTTGCCGCCGACAGCGATGGCAATTTTGGTTTTCTCCAGCCGCGCCTGCGCCCACAGCGCGGGCGCTACGACCGAAAGGGACGACAAGGCCGTGACAGCGGCGAAAGTACGACGTTTGATTGGCATGTAATTCATGTTAGTGACACTCCTTTCTTGTTAGTGACATCCTTTCTTGTTACCCGCAAGCTTAGTCATCGGCGCAGCCGTGCACATCGGGAACTTCCCGAGCGGGTTTCTACCTAGAAAAGCCGGAAAAATAGGGGAGCTGACCCTGCTTTTTTTGCCTCAGCGTCGGTCCACCAGCGCATGCGCGATGGTGCCCAGATCGACATACTCCAGCTCGCTGCCGATTGGCACGCCACGCGCCAGGCGCGTCAGCAGCAGCCCTTTGGCCCTGAGGCCTTCGCTGATGACGTGTGCCGTGGCTTCACCCTCGGCGGTGAAGTTGGTCGCCAGAATCACTTCCTGCACCACGCCATCGCTGGCACGGTCAAACAAGTCCCGCAGGCCAATGTCCTTGGGCCCAATGCCATCCAGCGGGCTGATTTTTCCCATCAGCACAAAGTACAGCCCCCGGTAAGCGCCGGTGCGCTCCAGCGCCGACTGGTCAGCCGGCGTCTCGACCACGCACAGCTTGCTGGCATCGCGCCGCGCGTCCAGGCAGGTGGCGCAAATCTCGGCCTGCGTAAAGGTGTGACAACGCGCGCAATGGCGCATCGCCTGGGCTGCCACTTGCAGCGCCCTTGATAAAGCCAGGGCACCGGGTCGATCATGCTGCAGCAGATGAAACGCCATGCGCGAAGCCGACTTCACGCCCACTCCGGGCAGACGGCGCAGCGCCTGGATCAGCGCCTCAAGTGCGTTGAGGTCGGACACAAGCTCAGAATGGAAACTTCATGCCACCGGGCAACCCCGGCATGCCAGCGGTGATTTTGCCCATCTTTTCGCCCGAGGTTTCCTCGGCCTTGCGCACTGCCGCGTTAAACGCCGCCGCCACCAGGTCTTCGAGCATGTCTTTGTCCTCGGCCAGCAGGCTCGGGTCGATGCTGACGCGGCGCACGTCATGCTTGCAAGTCATCAGGACCTTGACCAGCCCGGCACCGGACTCGCCGGTCACTTCGATGTTGCCCAATTCTTCCTGCGCCTTCTTCATGTTGTCCTGCATCGCTTGCGCCTGCTTCATGAGACCGGCGAGTTGTCCTTTGTTGAACATGGTGAGCTTCCTTGCTTGGTAATTGAAAATAAGGTGTTGACGAAATGGGCCGGCAAACTGTTCCGGCCTTGCCGCTTAAGCCGGCTTGATGCTGCCGGGTACGATTTTCGCCCCAAAATCACGCATCATGCTTTGTACAAAGGGGTCGTCGAAAATGATTTTTTCGGCCGCCAACTGACGCTCGGCCGCCTGCGCTGCGTTGCGCCGGGCCGGGCTGTCGGTCACGCGGCCCACCTCCACCACCAGTTGCACGGCGTGGCCAGCAGCTTGCAGGGCCGCCGCCAGACGGTCGCGGCTGCCAGGCTGGTTGACCGACTCGCGCTCGACCCGCAGCAGCCACTGGTCAGTGTCGCGCGCCACCAATTGCGACTGCAGCGCGAGCTCGCGCACCATGGCATTGATGGCATCGGCGTCAACCAGTTGCTGCACGGTATCGCGCCAAAACGCGCCTTCAGCGCTTGGGATCAGCAGCGCTGAGGCTCGACTGGCAGGCCCCTCGGTCTGTGAACTGGCTTGCAAGCGCACCGGAACTGCTACTAAAGTAGTAGCTTCCTGCGCAGGTTCTGCATGGGCCGCAAGCCTATTTGTATCATGAACCGAAGACTGGGGCGGGGCCGAGGCCGGTGCTGCACCGCTGCGTACCGCGAGCTGCTGGCCGCTCGGTGCCAGCGGGGATGGGACAGCGGCATCAAGCAGCGTTTTTTTTTCAGCCCGTGGCGGCTCGCCAGCGCCGGGCTTGAACGCCAGCAAGCGCAGCAGCACCATGGTCAGCGCCGCGTACTCGTCCGGTGCCAGACCGAGCTCGGCGCGACCATGCAGGCAAATGCTGTAGAGCAGTTGCGTCTCGTCAGCGGGCATCAAGGCGGCCAGTCGCGCCAGCTCGGGCGCTTCCGGGTCCGTATCATCCGCCGCCGCACTTGATGGCAGCGCCTGCAGCAGCGCCATGCGCTGCAACACCACGCTCATTTCTTCCAGCGTCGAGGCCGCACTCAAACCATGCAGTCGCAACGCTTCAGAAGTCTCAACCACGGTCTTGCCATCGCCTTGCGCCAACGCCTGCAGCAGACGAAACACATACGAGCGGTCCACACTGCCGAGCATCTGGCGCACCGTGGCCTCTTCAATCTGCCCGTCACCAAAGGAAATGGCCTGGTCCGTCAAGCTCAGCGCGTCGCGCATGGAGCCACGCGCCGCGCGCGCCAGCAGCCGCAGCGACTGCGTGTCCGTCGCTACGTTTTCGGCTTGCAAAACGTTGGCCAGGTGCGCGCGAATGGTGTCGGGTGCCATCGGTCGCAAGTTGAATTGCAGACAACGCGAGAGCACGGTGACCGGCACCTTTTGTGGATCGGTGGTGGCCAGCACAAATTTCAGATAGTCCGGCGGCTCTTCCAGCGTCTTGAGCATGGCGTTGAAGGCGTGCCCGCTGAGCATGTGGACTTCGTCGATCATGAACACCTTGAAGCGCCCTTGCACCGGCTTGTAAACCGCCTGTTCCAACAGCGCCTGCACTTCATCGACACCCCGGTTCGAGGCGGCATCGAGTTCGGTGTAATCGACAAATCGACCGGCATCGATATCGCGGCACGCCTGACAGACACCGCACGGCGTAGCCGTAATGCCACCGTTGCCATCGACACCCTGGCAATTGAGCGACTTGGCCAGAATACGCGCGATGGTGGTCTTGCCGACGCCGCGCGTGCCGGTGAACAAATAGGCATGGTGCAGGCGCTGTGTGGTCAGGGCGTTGACCAGCGCTTTGACCACGTGGTCCTGGCCCACCATCTCGGTGAAATTGCGGGGGCGGTACTTGCGGGCGAGCACGAGGTAGGACATGGCTGCGATTCTACGGGGTGCAACAGGCGCAGCCCCCTCAACCCTCGCCTACAATGCGACCTGACGGGCCTTCCCACATGGTGAAGCGGCCAACCGGGTCAGGTGGGGAACCAAGCAGCCCTAACTGTGGAGCCAGTGCTGGGGTCAAGGCTCGTCAACCAAATTCTTTCGTGCGTCCCGGAGAACGCCAGGATTAAAGTCCAACATGATCAGCCGCTGGTTATTGACATGTATGCTGGGCCTGCTGAGTCCCTGGCTGGTCAACGCCCAAACCCCTGACCTGAGTTTCCCGCTGTTTCAGCTTGCCGCGCAAGCTCCGCAGATCGAGGTCGGCTCGCGCATGGGCGTGCTGGTGGACAGTTCGCACAGCCTGACCCGTGAACAAGTCCTGGGCGACGAGCACGCCTGGCAGCCCATCACCCGCGCGGCGCCCAATTTTGGCTTCACCAATGATGCCTACTGGTTTCGCTTTCAGATCAACAACCGCGAGGCCGATTCCCTGACCCGCTTTATCGAGCTGCCGATCCCATTTATCGACGACGTGCGGCTGTTTCATTACAGCGCGGGCCAGCTCCTGACCAGCTACGCCCTGGGTGACGAAAAGCCTTTTGCGCAACGCCCGATCAAGCATCAAAACTTTGTCATGCCGCTCAAACTCGCACCCGGCGTCAACCAAATCTACCTCCGGCTCGCCTCTGCCGGCACGATTGAAGCGCCGCTGCGCATCTGGAGCCCGACCCGCTTTTATGAGGCCAACGACGACGAGAAGCTGCAGCAAGGTCTGGTGATTGGCATCCTGCTGATCATGGTCGTCTATAACCTGTTTGTGTTTTTTTCGACGCGCGACGTCAATTACCTCTACTACATCGGCTTTGTCGCGAGCTACCTGCTGTTTCATTTGACACTGACGGGTTATACCTTTGCCTATGTCTGGCCCAACGCGGTACGCTGGAACAGCTTTGCGATCTCGACTTTCATTGCCAGTTCAACGCTGTTTACCTGCCTCTTCACGAGCAGCTTCCTGCGGCTGGAGAGGTTCTCCATGCCGGCCTACTACCTGGTCAGTGCTTTGTCGCTGCTTTGTACGGCGCTGTTGCTGTTGACCTTTGTGCTGCCGTACGCCCTGACCGTTCGTGTCGGCGCGGCACTCACCATTCCGATTGCCGCCACGGCCTTGACGCTGGGTTACTGGCGCTGGTGGCGCGGTGCCAAATTTGCGCGTTTTTATTGCCTGGCGTGGACCGCCGTGCTGATCAGCCTGTGCATTCTCAACGCGGGCAAGTTCGGTTTGATACCGACCAACGACTGGACCGAGAACGCCTCCCAGATTGGCGTGGTGCTGCTGGTGCTGTTGCTCTCCTTCACGCTGGCCGACCGCATCAACCATGACCGCGCCCTGCGCATCAACGCCCAGTCTGTGGCGCTGGCACATGAACGCAAGGCACGCGCCTCGCAGCAAGCGCTGATTCTGGCCAAGGAGCAGGCCAATCGCGAGCTTGAGCAACACGTCGCAGAACGCACCACCGACCTGCATCGCACGCTCGATCAGCTCAAGGTCGTCAATGACCAGTTGCAGCTACTGTCGAACACCGACGGCTTGACCCAGATCAGCAACCGGGGCTTCTTTGACGCCGCGCTGGCCAGCGAGTGGCGTCGCGCCGGCCGGACCGGGAGCTCGCTGGCCTTGATCATGTTTGACATTGATCACTTCAAGCGCATCAACGACACGCATGGGCACCCAGCCGGTGACGCCTGCCTGCGCGCGCTGGCGGCGCTGCTGCAACTCAGAATCGGGCGGGCTGGCGATGTGCTGGCGCGCTACGGCGGTGAAGAGTTCATGGTCTTGCTGCTTGACACACGCCTGCTGGATGCATTGGCACTGGCCGAGAAGTTTCGCGCCGACGTCGAAGAACTGGTGGTCCGCTTTGAGACTGGGCTGATCCACTTCAGTGTCAGCCTGGGTGTTGCCTGCTGCGCACCGCAGGCAAACAGCAAGCCGCAAGAATTTTTAGCCCTGGTCGACAAGGCTCTCTACCAAGCCAAGCACGATGGCCGGAATTGTGTGCGTTTTGCGACTCAAGCCGCCGTGCCTGTTGCGCAAGCTGCTATAGATAGAGAATCATCCTAATCCGGGCCAGCAAGCCACCGGCGTTAACCGCGGGTACCAAAGCATAGGGCGTGGCAAAACGGCCACCGCCGAGCTGCAGAAAAACATTGAGCAGCGCCCTCAGGTTTGCAGTCTGCCCATAGAAACTGCGAAGCCAAAGCGGGGCTCTCCGTTGACAGCCTATGTAACGTGTTGTTACGTGCGCAGACGGGGCAACCCGCCTACATTGAAGACTCAAGCGTGAATCGTCTTTGAGGAATTTGTCATGTCAAGTCGTTCGCTTCTGTGGAACTTGCCGAAGGCCATTGCAGCGCCGATTTTCGGGTTAGTTTTGGCAATGTCGGCCGCGATGGCGAACGCAGCCACGACGTCAGTCGCCATCGGCTTCGATATCGACAACAATGCCACCACAGGCTGTACTCTAACCGTAGGCGGCAGCTCAATGCCAGGTGTGGAAATTGCACTCTTTACAGTTGTGACGACGACTGCAAGTACCGGCACGGTGGGGGCCACCACCCGGCGTACCTGCACCGCCGGCGTATTCGGTGCCCCGGTCGTCGTGAGCTCCGGAGGCTGGCCGGTGGGAATGACCATTGGTCTCAATGGCTCGGACCTGATCGAGACCTTCATCCCGCTGGCCAACCTGGGTACCACCGGTGCGATCAAGATGGGTGCCCTCACCGCAAGTGACAGCCTGATCGCAGCGCAAGAATTTCTTTTGACTCCGCCGCCGCAACCAACAACCGTCACACCGATTCCGACGCTGTCGCCCGTCGGCCTGCTGTTTCTGATGCTGCTGCTGAGCAGTACGGTCTGGTTGATGCGGCGCTACGCGCGCCATAGTGGGCACCTGCTGCTCGCGCTGTGCGTGGTGGCCAGCGCTTTGACCACGGTCTCCGCTCTTGCCATCGTCATGGACGGCAACGGCAGCGACTGGACTGGCATTGCGCCGCTGGCGACCGGTGCCAAGGGTGATGCGCCAGCCGGTCAGGATCTGGTCGCGCTTTACGCGGTCAAGGACGGTGCCAATCTTGCGCTGCGCGTCGACATGGTGCTGGAGCGCGAACTTGTCAATCAGGCCCCCGTGGTCAACGCCGGAGTGAACCAGACGGTCACGCTGCCGGCAAGCGCGACCTTGAGCGGCAACGCGACGGACGACGGCTTGCCCAATCCACCGGCTGCGCTGACCTATGCCTGGACCAAAGTCTCCGGTCCGGGAGGTGTGACGTTTGGCAACGCCACGAACAAGGCAAGCTCGGCCAGTTTCAGCGTGGCGGGCACTTATGTGCTGCGTCTGACCGCCAATGATGGCGCACTCTCTGGCAGCGCCGACGTCACCATCACCGTGAATCCGGCAATGGCAGGCAATCAGCCGCCGGTCGTCAATGCGGGCGTGAATCAGACCATCACACTGCCGGCTGCCGCAGCGCTCAACGGCACTGCCACCGATGACGGCCTGCCCAATCCACCCGCACACCTGACGACAACCTGGAGCTTTGTCTCAGGTCCCGCCTCGGGCGTCGTCTTTGGCAACCCTGCAAGTCTGAGCACCAGCGCGACCTTCGCGGCCCCAGGCACCTACACGCTGCGGTTGACTGTCAGCGATGGCGCGCTAAGCGCAAGCAGCGACATGCAGGTGACTGTCAGTGACGGCGCGCCGATTTTCCTTGCGGTTGCAGACCGAACCATTGCGCTGGGCACGCGCTATCAGCAGTTGCTGGTCGCGCGCGACGCCAACGTCGGCGACACGCTCAGCTATTCGCTGCTCACAGCACCAGCCGGGGCAGCACTGAGCCCGTCACCGCTGGTTGACTGGACACCAACGTCGGCTCAGCTTGGAACCCACACCTTCACCGCCACGGTCACCGACGCTGCAAGCCACACCGCGCAAACCACGTTTCATGTGACGGTTGTGCACACCAATCAGCCGCCGCAATTGGCACTCCAGGTCAATGTGATCCTACCGCTCGGAACCGCGTTCAACCGGACCCTGCAGGCCACCGATCCGGACGCGGGCGATACGCTCACCTTTGCCTTGGTGTCGGGTCCGCCGGGGATGAGCCTGACCGGTGCCGTGCTGAACTGGCCAACCAACGGCAAGGTGCCTGGCGACTATGCGGTGACGGTCAGGGTCACCGATGCGGCCAGCTTGTTCGACGAGAGGACCTTCACGGTCACGCTGACGCAGGCAGCCCCTGCGCCGGTGGCGAAGGACGACAACTACGAGGTCCGGCTGGGCGAGACGTTGACCGTCCCCGCTGTCGGCGTGCCAGGCGTACTCGGCAACGACCTGTCGTTGAGGGGGAGCCCGCTGACGGTCGTCAAGCTGAGCGACCCCACAAAGGGCACGCTCAACGCATTCAATCCTGACGGAGGCTTTACCTACACCGCGCCTACCGTGTTGCCGCCAGTTCCGGGGCTCAACCCCGTCGTAACCTGGCGCTTGGAACTGGGGAGCAACACTCAATTCGCGCTGGCGGCCGACTTCAATCAGGATGGTGTGGTTGACTACGTGTTGTCCGACTTTGGCGACCTCCGTGCCTGGCGCGGAAGCGACGGCGCTCAGTTGTGGCATTGGGACCGATCAATCACCACCCACGCAGACATATCGGGTTGTGGTACCGCTTCGGATCAATTTGCACTGGGCAATGTTACCGATGTCGTCGGCGGCGACATCTACCTGTTTTCTGCGATCAATTGCGACAATTTGGGCCACGCCGGCTTCCCGGATCGCTATTACGCCGTCAACGCCTCGCAGATACTGCCTGGGGGTAAAGTGGCGACGCAGTGGAAGAGCGCGCGTTTGTCAAAGCCGCATCCTGGCGCCTATGCCACGAACGCGTCGCCCACTTTGCCAGACCCGCCGGTCACCCCGGTTTTAGCGGCGTCAGC
The DNA here is from genome assembly GCA_963750665.1 of uncultured beta proteobacterium. Lineage (GTDB taxonomy): Bacteria > Pseudomonadota > Gammaproteobacteria > Burkholderiales > Burkholderiaceae_C > Rhodoferax. The sequence continues at coordinate 221,359 of CAVVRQ010000030.1, read as the reverse complement.
GAACGGATCGGTGCCCACGCTGGCGAAGCTCACGGCAGGCGGATCGACCAAGTTGGTGACCCGATTCCTGGCGGCCAGCACCTATGGCTACTACTACGACCAACCCAATTCCGGCCACCTGGCGTATGCTGCCTGCCGCATGGTAACCGGCCTGCCTGCCGACGAAGGACTCGCCTGCAAAGCAACGTTCGTGATCGATGCCGCCACCGGTGCCATCGAACATGTGCTCACGGCACCAAATCCCGCCAACGAGTACGTCGCGCCGCGTAACTCGCCAACCGATCAAAACATTCCCATCATTGCCGACCTCGATGGCGACGGTCAGGTCGAAATCATCTCCGGCGGCGACGTCTGGAAGCTGGCGGGCGGTGTGTGGGCACTCGCTTGGCAGGCGCAATTCGACGCCTACACGGGGCCGAAAAAATCGTTCGAGCCCTCGTCGGTCGCCGTGGCAGACCTGGACGGTGACGGCAAGGCCGAGGTTGTCTTTCACCTGCTAGCCAACTCCTATCAGGCAGGAGGTGTCTACATCTTTAATCACGCCGGCAGCCTGCTGCGCAAGATTCCAATCAGCACCAACGTCAGCGGACTGCTGAGTGTTGCCGATGTTGACGGTGATGGCGCTCCGGAGATCCTGGTCGCTGGCGACAGCTTCCTGTATGCCTACCGGTCAGATGGGGCGTTGCTCTGGGCCAAACGGCTACCGGACATTCTCGCCGGTGTCGTACCCCCCATCGCTGGCGGCGGCACCGAGCCGATGACCTCAGACTCGCAGCTCTATGTCTATGACCTTGATCTGGACGGCGTGCCGGAGGTCATTGTGCAGGGTACGCGTCGCCTGTTCATCCTTAACGGACGCACCGGCGCCGAGCTGTGGAGCATCGATACCGAAAACGACGGTTTTTTCCAGCCCGGTAACCCACTCCTGGTCGATGCCGACGGCGACGGACACGTTGACATCATTGTGCATGTAAACGAGCGATGGAACTGCCCCTTCTTCGGCTCTGGGCCCGGTGGCTGCAAGGGCAACGCCATGATGATCAGCGGGGGTGACCACAACTGGGCACCGGGGCCGAAGGTACAGAACCAGCTCAATTTCCGGCCTGCTGCCGTCGACGCTGGTGCCAGGATTTTGTACGACGGCTCAGTGCGCCGCGACTTCCGCCAGCAGATTCAACAAGGCGCCGTGGTTGATCCGCGTATCGCGCAGGGTACGGTGTTCAGCTACAAGGCAAATGATGGTGCCGCCGATTCGGCGCCCGCAACCGTGTTGATCGATATCAAGCCACAAAACCGCCCGCCGGTGATCACCTCGACGCCGCCCACAGGGCTCCTATCCGTGACACCTTATACGAGGCGGGTCTACACCATCACCGCCACCGATCCCGATCCGGGCGACACGGTGCACTATGAGTTTGTGTCGAGCACCTTCGATACCACGTACTTCCCCGCGCCGGTGGTCGACCCGACGACCGGTGGCGTCGACATCTACAGCGGTCCTTGCGGGTCGTACGGCGGGGCGTGCGACTTTGGGCGAGTTCTGGTTATCGTGGCGGCTGTCGATTCGCACGGCGCGCGCACCGAGCAGTCGTTCTTCATCGATATCACATATGTTTCGGTGGCCGTTCCGAACGTGATCGGCCAGTCGCTGTCCAACGCCCGCGCCGCCATTGAGGCCGCCAGCCTGACGCCGCTGGTCGTTACCGAAGTATTCGCATCACAACCGGTCGGGACAGTGATCGGCCAGGACCCGCTGGTCGGCACTGCCAACGTTTCACGCAGTGCCGCAGTGAACCTGACAGTGTCCAAAGGCCCAGAACCGTTTACCATGCCCTTTGTGGTTGGCGGGCAACTGGCACCAACCAACGCGCTGCTTACTTCTGCGGGCTTGAGCATCAACCTGTCGAGCGTGACTTCGACGACGATACCGGCTGGCGAAATCATGACCCAAACGCCGGTCGCCGGCACCCTGCTGCAGCCGGCGAGCGCGCCACCAGTGGCGCTGACGGTTTCTGCCGGCGGACCGCTGCCGATGCCAATCGCCTCGATCGTGCTGGAACCTGGCCCCGGACCCTTGCTACGCTTGGCGGGCGATCAATTGCAATACAAGGCAGTTGCCATTCTTACCGACGGCACCAGTGCCGACGTCACTGTGAATGCGGTCTGGTCATCGTCGCTGACAGCTGTGGCGACAGTCGATTCCGTGGGCGTCACGAAGGCAATCGCCAGTGGCGCAACCCTCATTTCCGCCAGCCTCGGCGGCAAGACCGGGCAAGGCAGCCTTAACGTCGGCGCACGCGTGCTCGGCGACAACACGCCGCCCTTGGCCGCAATCACGGCCCCGGCTGACGGTGGCGCAGTCATCGGCCCGACGTCGATTGTTGGCACTGCGAGCGATACCAACTTCCTGCGCTATGAACTCGCCTATGCGATTGCTGGTAACGAAAACTACAGGCTGATCGCCGAGGGTACAACGGCGGTGACCGGTGGCACGCTGGGGACGCTGGACCCGACCACGCTGGTCAACGACCAATACACACTGCGACTCAAAGTATTTGATAAAAGTGAGAACCAGAGTGTGGCTACGCGCACAGTGCAGGTCAAAGGCAATCGGAAGATCGGTCTTTTCTCGCTGACCTACCATGACCTGAATCTCCCGGCCGCCGGGATTCCGCTCACGATCAGTCGCACCTACGACAGTCGCGACAAAACCTTGGGCGATTTCGGCATTGGCTGGCGACTCGGACTGAAGACGCTGCAGCTGCGGACCAACCGCGTTCTTGGCACCGGCTGGCTGCGCACCGTATCTGGTGCGCTGGTGTCGCTGGCTCCAACCTCCGAGCACAAGGTCAGCATCACGCTTCCGGACGGTCGCGTCGAGGAATTCGACATGATTGTGTCGCCGACGTCAAACATCGGTTCGCTCGACTTTACCAACGTCACAAGTTTCCAGCCGCGCAGCGGCACGCTGGGTCAATTGCAGGCATTGGCCAACAACAGTCTGCTGATTGTGAATGGCGGCGCGCAGGACGAACTGGTCGACGACTCGACGCTCAATACCTACGACCCGCTGCTTTATCGGTACACTTCCGTTAATGGCACGCAGATCGACATCAACCGCAACGCTGGCGTGCAAAAGATCACCGACCGAAATGGCAACACAGTAACGTTTGGCCCAAATGGCATCGTCAGTTCGTCGGGCAAGAACGTTCTCTTTGCGCGTGACAGCCATGGCCGGGTCACCCAGATCACCGATGCGGCGGGCAATGTGCAGACCTATGCCTATAACGGCAATAGCGATCTGGTCAGCCACACGAGCGCCACAGGGTTGACGTCGCACTATGCCTATGACTACCAGCACAACCTCATCGATATTCAGGATCCAGCCGGCCACCATCCGGCGCGCAATACCTACGATTCCTCGGGGCACCTGATTTCGACCATCGACGCCAACGGCAACAACATCACCCTCGCGAACAATCTGGCAACTTCAACCCAGGTCATCACCGATCAACTGGGCAATCCCACCATCTATGGCTATGACGCGATGGGCAATGTCACGAGCAAGACCGATGCGCTCGGAAACGCGAGGTCCTATACATACGACAGCCGCAACAATCAGCTCACGCAGACCGATCCATTGGGACGGGTGGCTAGCAAGACCTACGACAGCAACAACAATATTCTGACGAGCACGGACTTTGATGGCAATACAACCACATCAACGTATAACGCTTTCGGACAGGTGTTGACCCGAATTGATCCCGAAGGATTCACGACGGCCAAGGTCTACGACGGTGCCGGCAACCTTACGCAGGTGACCGATCCCGAGGGCGGCATCACTTTGCACACGTATGACGGAGTGGGCAATGTTCTGACGACCACTGATCCGCTGGGTCACGTGACGACTTTTGCGTACGATGGCTCCGGCAATCGGACGTCAATAACCGATCCGATGGGTAAGTCAACCACTTTCACCTACGACAGCAACGGGCATCAGTTAAGCCAGACCGACGCCAACGGCAAGACAAGCACCTATGTCAGCGACGCCAACGGACACCCGATCGCGAATACCGACCCATTGGGCAACACCACGATGGCGGCCTATAGCAACGTTGGGCTAGGCGACAAGCTTTCTGCTATCACTGGTGCGACCGGGCAAGTGACCCGCTTTTTCTACGACGCGGTTGGTAACCAGACGACTGCAACCTTCGCGGACGGCTCAGTGGCAGCCGTCGCCTACGACGTCGCTAACCGGACGACCAGCGATGCCGATCGGGATGGACGCGCAACACAATTGGCCTACGATAGTGTCGGTCGCGCCACCACCATGACGCTACCCGGCGGGTCAACCAAGCAGACTACCTACGATGCTGCAGGACGCCCAATAAAGCAGACTGACCAGCGAGGGAATGCCGCAAGCATCGCCTATGCGCCTAGCCAGCAGGCCGTTACTGACGCACTGGGCAATGTGGTTGTCAACGTTTTCGACAGCAAGCGCCACCTGTTAAAGACAACCAATGCACTTGGGAATGTAACTCGCTTCAGCTACGATAGTGTCGGCAATTTGCTCCAAACTACTTTTCCGGATGGCACCACCAAGACAACGACTTATGATGCTGCAAAACGTCGGATTACAGAAATCGACCAGGCAGGCAAGACCACGCAGTTCGCTTACGATGCCGTAGGAAATCTGATCCGGGTGACTGATGCGCTCGGCGGAATCACCGCTTATACCTACGACGCGGTAGGCAATCGGCTGACGCAGACCGATGCGAACGGGCATACCACGCGGATGACCTACGACGCCATGCACCGCGTGTTGATCCGAATCCGTCCATCGGGTACGCAAGAGAGCTTCATCTACGATGCCCTTGGTAATCTGATGAGTCATACCGATTTCAATGGGCAGATGACTACTTTTGAATACGACACGTTCAAGCGGCTGACAACGAAGCATCTGCCGGGCGGTGTCACAGCGTCCTACGCATATACGTCCGCAGGGCTGCGCACCCAGGCCGGTGACGACAGCTACGTCTACGATGTGGGGGGCCGCGTTACCCAAGAGCACAAGGCGTCCGGGCAGACTCTCACCTACGGCTACGATGCAGCGGGAAACCGCACGTCGTTGACTACGCCCCAAGGTACGACCACGTACACCTACGATGCGCTGAACCGGCTCAAAACCGTGGCCGATGCGGCTGGTATCACTACCTACGCTTACGACGCGGTTGGCAGGAAGGCATCAACCGTCTATCCCAATGGCGTAACGACTACTTACGGCTACGACACCCTCGATCGACTGGTGCAAGTGACCAACACCGGCCCTGGCGGACCGATATCTTCGTATACGTATACGCTGGGGCCAGCAGGTAATCGCACGCAGGTCGTGGAGGCAGGGTCGGCGACAGCAAATCGTACGGTCACCTATTCATTCGATGCGTTGCGTCGACTCACCCAGGAGCAAATCGTTTCGCCAGGACCGGTCACCACGACGAGCACCTACAGCCTCGACGGCGTCGGAAACCGAACGCAGATGATTAGCGCCGGCGTGACGACCACTTATGCCTATGACGCCAACGACCAGTTGATCTCCCAGACGACCGGTGGGATTACGACGCTCTCAACCTTCGATAGTAATGGCAATCTCGTGGGCAGTAACGGAGCGGGCGTCACGAATATCTATGGCTACGATGCCGAGAACCGGCTGGTAAGCGCCAGCGTGCCTGCGGGCAGTTTTAATTATGCCTACGACGCGGACGGCATGCGTGTCGGCAGAAGCTCGGGCAGCGTGACGACCAACTTCCTGCTCGATAAGAATCGCGATTTTGCCCAAGTTCAGGCAGAGACCACAGGCGCCGATACGATTACTTACACCTATGGCGATAGCCTGATCAATCAGCAGCACTCAGGCACTGGAACGCGCTTCTATCTCGCAGATGGTCAACGGTCGACGCGACAGCTGACCACAACCTTGGGCGCTGTGTCGGATACCTATACATTTGATGCCTTCGGTGTGCCCCTCGCCGCGGCGGGCGCGACCGCGAACCCATACCGATATGTCGGCGAGCAGCAGGACACCGACACCGGCTTGTACTATCTCAGAGCGCGCTATATAAATCCCAATACCGGACGATTTCTCACAACGGACCCGGCATCGGGAAACCCGTGGCAGCCGATGTCCCTGCACCGGTATGTGTATGCGAATGCTGATCCCGTCAACTGGCGTGACCCCTCCGGCCGGGAGGGCCTTACCGAAATCTCGATCGCGGCGGCCATTGGAGCTGGAATCGGTGCGGCGACCGGTGTCGTTGGCGTCGGCGCCAAGTGGTTGGCCGGTGGCACGGTGACATGTCTAGATTTTGAAACAGCAATCCTGTACGGCAGTTTTTTCGGTGCGGTAAGCGGTGGTCTCGGTGGTGCTGCAGGTGTTGCGGCCGGTGGAATTACATCTTCGGGGGAGGTTTTTGCTAGCGGTTTTCTCACTCAAAATCTTGTTGGCTTCCTATCATCTGTAGGTCTGAATGTTGGATATACGTGGCTGACTGCTGCGACATCTGGAGACGAAGTTGCGGGGTATTCAAATGCTGCGGCAAGTAGCATCATAGGTACGAACAACTGGTTCATCTTCGCAGCCCAAGTGTTTTTCGCCGGACTCACCAGCTACGCTGGAGGATCCAGCGATGTTCATGCAAGTCCGAATCAAAAAGCCGAGAACGAGAAAAAGAAGCAAAAGGCTTACACGGCACCGGTACCTGGAGTATGCAACGCGATTGGAACAGCCATGTCCAATTACGAGAAAGCAACCATGTCTGATTACGGGAAGTACGATCTACCCCCAGCACCTTCTGGACTCAACTGAATTGGTTTGGCAACTCGCATGGAACTGATCTCCACGCTTAGAGATCAGCCCGGTAGGGTGGGCACACGCTGTTCGTGCCCACGGGGAATAAATTCTGTAATGTGCGGTGGCAGGTCCATTGGCCCTGTTTTATTTGCAATGCGCTGGGTCAGTTCTTGCATTTACATGGCGGGGTTGCCCTGTATCGTTGCAATGCATCATCATTTGTGCGAAGTACTTGCATTCTCAGGATGACAGTAGCTACTATTTAATCTATGGCCACCCCCCCGCCCACCATTACCCAAATCCGCGAGGAGCTCGACCGCCTGCTTGAGGATGCCACGTTCCGTCGCGCCCCCAGCCACAGCCGGCTGCTGCGCTATCTGGTCGAGCGGAAGACTGCCGGCGACGATGGTGCGCTGTGCGAGGCTGGCATCGCGATGGCGGTGTTCCAGCGCGACCCTGCCACCTATGACGCCGAGATTGACCCGATCGTGCGCGTAAGCATCGGCCGCTTGCGAGGCCGCCTGGAGAAACACTACCAGCACTTTGAACGTGCTCCCGCAATCACCATTCTGTTACCCAAGGGGCGCTACGCCCCTGAATTCCGACATCGGTCCAACGGCACCAAGGCGAAGGCAGCGCATGGGCTGGCGGTGATGGAAACAAGGAACTTGACCGGTGACGCCGCATTCGATGCGCTGGCGCGCGGACTCTCTGAGCGCTTGAGTGAAGCGCTGGTGCTAATGGGAAGGCCGCGGGTGATGGCATTGGCTCCGGTTGTGCCTGCTCAGGACACGACGCAATCGGCGGTCGAGAGCGGCCTGCAACTGGGCGCCAGCGAAATCATTGAAACCACCCTGTCGCTGGAGACGAGCCAGCGCTTGCGGATCAGCGCGCGCCTGATCAGGGTGGCGGATTCGGAGCTGGCCTGGGCAGAAGTTCGCATGACGACGTGCGACAAGCCCAATGAGGGACTCGATGCGCTGTTCGATGCGGTGCTGGCACGGTTTACGACCGCACCAGGAACCGGCGCGCCTCGATCAGACGCAAGTTTGACAAATGCCCTGCTGCCACTGACAGCACGCAGCAAGATCGAGTCTGCGCGCATGCTGATCACGCACCTCAGCATCGCCAGCATCGAACAGGCGCGCACCCTCCTTGCCGAAGTCGTCACCGATTTTCCTGACGCGGCGGACGCCTGGGCCTTGCTGGGTCGAAGCTGCGTGCGCCGGATCAACTATGGCGACGTGCCAGCGCAACCGCTGGTCGCACAACTGCGCGACTGCACGCGTGCCGCCCTCGCCCTTGATCCGAACCACATCGAAGCGCTGGCGCTGCGCGCATTGCTGCTGCACTGGAGCGCCGCGTTGCCGCAGGCGGAGGCCCAGTTTCGCGAAGTACTGCGCGCCGCCCCCAATCACACCAGCGCCAGGCTTGGCTTTGTCTGGTTGCTGCTGGGGCAGGGGCGCTTCGACGACGCGCTGACCGAGCTCGACGCCGCGAGTTCCTTCGACCCAATGTCGCTGAACATTTTGTTCAACCGTGGCTTCGTTCTCTCGTTCGCCCGGCGGCACGATGAAGCGCGGGCAGTCTTCGAGATCGGCATGCGCGCGGGCGGCGAATCCCTGTTCTCGCTGTCAGCCTGTGCCAGCAACGAATTGTGGGCTGGCAAGCTGGACGCGGCCGAATCACTCTATCGACGGATCGGTGAACTGCTGCCAAGCGATGCCATCTCCCGTTATGGGCAGGCACACGTTGCTGCCCTCCGTCGCGACCGGGATGTTGCACGCACGCTGGCAAAAACAGCCCACGAAATTGGTTCAGTCGCACGTCACTTCCGAGAAGCCGAGCTCAATGCCTGCCTGGGCGAGCGCGACGCGACGCTGGCCGAGCTGCGTCAGGCCATCACGGCACTGGAAAGCCCACGCCTCCTGTTGGGTGTCAACTGCGCGTTCGAATGGCTGGCCGACGACCCGGATTTTCTGGCGCTGATGGCTGCACAGGGTTTAACGCGCTGGTGCGGCGTACGCGGGGTCACACCAGTCCTGCCAAATCACCCGCAACGCCCTACTCGACCTTGATCATCTGGAGTTCAACGCCAAGGACCGCCGGGTGGAACCGGTGAACCAGTAATCGGCTGGGTCCTATCGGCCTTGCAGATAGCGCAACGCACCCTGGCCGGCCCGGTGGCCACTGGCAAAACAGGCCGTGAGCAAATAGCCGCCGGTGGGCGCTTCCCAGTCGAGCATTTCACCGGCGCAAAAGACACCCGGCAGGGGCTTGAGCATCAGATTCCGGTCCATCGCTTCAAAACGCACGCCACCGGCGCTACTGATGGCTTCATCCAGCGCTCGCGTCGCCGCCAGTGTGATGGCTAGCGCCTTGATGGCTCCAGCCAGTTGCACCGGGTCATCGATTTGCGCTTTGTTCAGCCGCTCATGCAGAATCGCAGACTTGATGCCATCGAGATGCAGACGGCTTTTCAGGTGGCTGCCCAGCGAGCGCGAACCACGCGGATGACAGACTTCGGCCAGCACTTTTTCGGCTGCCGTGTCGGGCAACAAATCGAGGTAGAACGTGGCGCTGCCGTGGCGCAGGATGTCGTCGCGCAGCAAGCTCGACGCGGCATAGATCAGACTGCCTTCAAGGCCGCTGGCAGTGGCCACAAACTCGCCCTTGCGCTGGAAAACGACGCCCTGCGAGTCGGTGAATTGAATCGCCACCGACTTGAAAGGCTGGCCGGCAAAGCGGCTGGCAAAGAAAGCACTCCAGCCGCCTTGCACGTCAAAGCCGCAATTGGCAGGCAGCAGCGGTGCCACTGCCACGCCCCGCGCTTGCAGCAAGGGCACCCAGGCACCGTCGGAGCCGAGCCGCGCCCAACTGCCGCCACCCAGAGCCAGGATCAGCGCGTCGGCCTGCGCCGTGATCGGGCCACCCGGGCTGTCAAAAGTAACGGGCGTCGTGACTGCGTCCGCCGCCGCAGCAACCGCCCAGCCGGTCCAGCGATGGCGCATGTGAAATTGCACCGCCGGTCCGTGCAAGGGGTGGCGCAAGCGTTGCAACCAGGCGCGCAGCAGCGGTGCGGCTTTCATGTCGCTGGGAAACACCCGGTCCGAGCTGCCGACAAAGGTCTGCACGCCCAGGCCTTGCGCCCAGGCACGCACCTGGCTCGCGTCAAAGTCCTGTAGCAGCGGCTCAATCTGCGCTTGCCGCTCGCCATAGCGGGAGGCAAACAGCGCACTGGGCTCGGCGTGCGTGAGGTTCAAGCCACCCTTGCCCGCAAGAAGGAACTTGCGCCCGACACTGGGCATGGCGTCGTACAAATGCACCGCCACGCCAGCGCCTGACAAGAGCTCGGCGGCCATCAAGCCGGCTGGGCCGCCGCCGATCACGATTACTTTTTTCATCTGCATGACTTTAGTTTGCGGGAATTTCGATCAGCACGCCCGACGCCGTCAGGAACGCGCACCTGACCCTGGCCTGCGGGTAAAGGCTTTGCACGGCAGCACGGTAGGTGCGCAACTGCAGCACCAGCGGCGGCTGGTCTTGCGGCAGCTGCGCCGACTTGTAATCCAGCACCCACCATTCGTCGGCGTGCGCCCCGTCCTGGCGCTGCACCAGGCGATCGAGCCGCAACACCTGGCCCTGGTGCATGAGCTCGACCTCGCTGCCTTGCCACTGTAAAACCGTGTGGTCCCAGGCCCAGGCAGCCGCACCCGTCAAGATGCACTGGGCCATGGCGCGGGCTTGGCCGCCCTGCGCGGGTGTCAACGCAAACTCGCGGCACACGGCACCTTCATGCGCGTCAGAAACAGCACCCCACTGCAGCAGGCGGTGCATCGCCAGACCGATGCGGGCGCTGACTGAATCAGCCTCTACTTGCTCCCAATTTGCTACGTTTACGATAGCTGTGTGTTCATATTCAACGCAGGCTACAGGTAGTTCCAGTATATAAAAAGACGACTCATCCAACAACCTGCCAAAACCTGGCCCGGTAAGCTGCGCCGTGATCTCAACTGGCGCCGACTGCGGCACCGCGACAGGCACCAGCCGTTGCCACCAACTGCGCTCGGCGGCGCGGTAGGGCTCGATGCTGGAAATGGCCAGCGTGTGGCGCGCACGCGTCATGGCCACATACAGCGCATTGAGCTCCTCGCGCGCTCGCTCCAGACACTCGGCCGCCAGCGTGGCGACGGCGCAGGCCGGGGGTTGGCTCTCGCTGGCCAGAAAAACAAATTTCCGCGGCCAGGCCGCTTCACCGGGCCAGTCGATCAGCACGCCCATGGTGTCGGCCGTGCGCTCGGGCGTATCGGTGTCGAGTAGCAGCACGCTGTGCGCTTCGAGCCCCTTGGCGCCGTGAATGGTGAGCAAGCGCACCGCTTGCGCATCGACCGCCGCAGTGGCCAACACGCCACCGGCCTTGAGCGCGCGCACAAAAGCGTAGGGCGTGGCAAAACGCCCGCCACCCAGTTGCAGCGAGACATTGAGCAGCGCCTTCAGATTGGCCAGCACGGCCTCGCGCTGACTCGGCGGGGCCGCGCTGGCAAAGCGCGCGAGCACGTCGCCATCGCTGTAAATGGCTTGCAGCGCGTCGTGTGGCGGCAGCCCATCAAGCCAGCCTTTCCAGCGCATCAAACAAGGATATAACGCCCGTCCATCTTGCGCAGGCAGCTCTGATTGTTGTAGCAAATCAAACCACGGCAGAGGGTCTTTTCGCTGCGCCAAGGCAAGCTGCACCAGCGCCTCGTCAGGCAGGCCAAAGAGCGGCGACTTGAGCGCGCGCGCCAGACTCAGGTCCTGCTGCGGCGACACCAGAACGTCCAGCAGTGCGACCAGATCCTGCACCTCGCAGCAGTCAATCAGGGCGGTCTTCTCGCCAATCTGGGCGGCCACCTGCAACCGGCGCAATTCATCCTGCAAAGGCAGCAAGGCGGCGCGCTTGCGTGACAGCACCATGATGTCGGCGGCGCTCACGGATGCAGCGCCGATTTGCTGCGCAATCCAGCGCGCGGCCTGGCGCGCTTCGAGCGTGCGCAGCGTTTCCTCCGGCAACTCGCGTGGCTTGCACAGGCTGTCGCGCCAGCCGACCATAGCCGGTACATTCAGCGCTTCATCGACTTCGCCCGGCGCGCCAGTGCTCGACACAGGCCGGGCAATCGGGGGCAATTGGCACACCAGGCCCGCGTCCGACGAACTGGTGCTATGCGGGCGAAAACCGTCATAGCCGTCCTCGGCGCTGGCCTGCGCCATCACGGCATTGACCGCCGCGATGACGCCGCTGGCGTTGCGCCGGGTGTGGTCGCAACTTAGCAGCTCGCCCTGTAGCGCCTCGCGCACAAAGGCTTTGGCGGCCTTGAACACCTGCGGCTCGGCACGCCGGAAACGGTAGATGCTTTGCTTGGGGTCCCCCACAATGAAAACGCTCGGTGCCGTCGCAGCACCCGCGCCACGGGCACCACCACCGGCCCCGGCATAGCCACTGAGCCAGCACTTGAGCGCTTGCCATTGCAAGGGGTTGGTGTCCTGAAACTCGTCGATCAGCAGGTGCGCGATGCGCGCATCCAGCCGCTCCTGCACCCAGCCGCTCAAGACCGGGTCGCTCAGCATCAGCAGTGCAGCACGCTCGACGTCGTTCATGTCAACCCAGCCGTGCTCGCGCTTGAGCGCGGCAAATTGCGCAATTAAAACGCGGCTGAGCCGCATCAGGCGTTGCTGATAAAGCCAGGCGACGTGTTGCTGGCGCGCCGCCTGCAGCAGCAGCACCAGCTCCTGCGCCTGGCGCACGCTCTCGATGCCTGCGATGTTCTCGCTAAACTTGCGCGCCGTGCCCTTTTCGGTCAACAGCGCTGCGCTGAGCGCCGGAATGTCACCCGCGCTGATTGCCATTTCAAGTTCAACGCCTTTGGCAGCAAAGCTTTTGGCGCTGGCGCGGCCCAGGGCACGGGCCGCGTCCAGCAGGGTCTGCCAACGCAGCGGTGCCTGGCGCAAAAAGTCTTCCGGCAGCGCCAGCCCGGCAAACGCCGGGTACTGGTCGCCAAAGCGTTGCACCGATGCCGCCACCACGTGCTGGGCATCGGCCAGCGCAAATTCGGTGCGCTTGTCGAGCGCGCTTTCCAGCGCTTTCTCGGTCTGCGCGCGGCCATAGTCAAAGACCAGCGCCTGATAGTCCGCCTGGCGCTCGGGCTGTGCCAGCAGCGCCGTATAAAAGCGCCGCCAAACCAGCGCCTTGGCCGGCGCATCGTCCTCCAGCAACTCGTACTTCAGCGGCAATTGCATTTGCTGTAGCACCGCCCAGGGCGCGTTGCGCAGCAGCGCGGCAAACCAGCTGTGAAAGGTGCGCACCTGCACCTGGTGGCCGCTCTCGAGCATGGATTTGTATAAATCTGATAGCTGCTCAGGCAAGTGCGACATGTGCTGCAGGTCGTTTTTGATTGATACGCCACGGCTCTGCAATTCCTTGCGCAGCGTCGCCGGGTCGGCGCTGGCGAACTCGGTCAGCCAGTGGTAGAGCCGCTCCCGCATCTCGCCGGCTGCACGCTTGGTGAACGTGATGGCCAGGATCTGCTGCGGCTGCGCTCCGTCGAGCAAGGCGCGCACGATGCGCGACACCAGCATCCAGGTCTTGCCGGAGCCGGCGCAAGCCTCCACCGCCACGCTGCGGCGCGGGTCGCAAGCAATTGCATAAAAAGCCTCGGCGCTGATGGGCTGACCGTTGTGGTGGTAGGCGGGAACGGGCTGCGTCATCGCGCGCTCCAGAAGTCTTTTCGGCACAAGCCGCGCGCAACGCAAAACTCGCACGCCTTGCCCTCACCCAGCGCGCGCAGTTCGGCACCCCCCGCAATGCGCGCCAGGTCCGAGGCGATGGCCTCGAGCAGTTGGTCGCGCAGGGCCACCACCTCGGCCTGCACATAGCTGCGGGTGGCGTCTTTTTCACCCACGTTCACGTAAGCAGCGGCCAGCGTGTCGTCGCTCAACAGGGCCGCATAAAAGGCCAGTTGGGTGTCTTCCAGCGGTGCTTTGATGCGCTGCGCCGTGCTCGCACGCGCTTCGGTCTTGTAGTCGATCACCAGGGCACTGCCGCCGGGCAGGCGGTCAATGCGGTCGATCTTGCCGACCAGGGTCAAAGCACCCAGCGGCGTCTCCTTCCAGCTCTCGGCTTGTGCAAACTTGACGCCGTTGGCCTCGTGCGCGGCCAGCCAGTCCAGGTAGCCCGCGCGCACCCGTGGCCAGGCCGCAGCGAACGGCAAGAATTCACTTCGGGACAAACCGAGTTCCGCAGTTGCCTCCTCGGCCGCTGTATTAATCAGAGCTACTCGGGCAGGTAGATCGGTTGCCTGCGCCTGATTAGGTGCTTCATGAAAGCGCTTGAGGAGCAGATGCAGCCAGTTGCCGAAATCGCGCTTGTCCAACTCCGAGTCCAGCTCGTCGGACTCTTGCAAGCGCAGCAGGCGCAGCGCGAAAAAGCGATAGGGGCAGCGCCGCAAATCTTCATAAGCACTGCTCGAAAGTCGGGTCAGGGGCAGTGCATCACCCCGGGGATGTGGCATGACACCCGGCTGCGGGCTCAGCTCGCGCAGCACGCGCGGATCGGCCGCCGTCGCTTGCGCCTGCAGCAACTGCTCGGCCTGCACAAAGGCACTGGGCATCAAGCGCTCACCGCCATCGCTGCTGCGCCACAACACTTCAACCTGCGGGAACTGCAGGGCGTAGCGCCAGCCCGCACGCGCCACGTCGGCCAGTTGCTCGCGCGAGGCCAGGCCCAGCAGCGCGCGTTGAGCCGCAGTCCACTGCCCGGGCGGCTCAGGCGCAGTGGGCAGGCGGACCTCGTCACAAGCGGGCAGTACCACTGCGGCCAGCGCGCGGCCCAGCAACTGGCTGAGCGGCAGGATCACGACTTGCGCGGGCACCGATGGATCGGCGCGCAGCGGCGTAAAGCGCGCCGCGTCGAGCGTCTGGCTGACCCAGGCCAGAAACTGGCTCTGAGTCATGCGCGCGCTGACATCGGCAAACTCAAGCTGCTGCCCCTCGCGCAGGTGCAAGCTGTCCAGCACGGCCTGGCCGGCCGGGTCTTGCAGCAAGCCCGACCACTGCCCTGCGCTTTGCAAGGCCGCGCGCAGATCAGCCAGCCAATGGCTTAAGTCGCGTCCCGTTTGCAAACCGTCGCGCATGGCTTGCACCGGCGCCTGCAAGGCGTCGTCAGCGCGCACCGAGCACCAATCCCGCAGCCCGAGACGGCGCCAGTTCTGTTCGGCTTGCGCCACGTCGCCCGGGGCAAAAGCTGGTGCGTGCTTGAGCCAGTCGAGCACCGCGTCGGTCGAGACGTTCCAGACGCAGGCACGCAGCAGGCTCATCAATGCGGCAGCAGCACGCGTGGTGGAGAGCGTCCAGCCAGTCTCATCGGCCAGCGTCACACCGCGCTGGCTCAACAGGGCCTGTACCCGACGCGTCAGGACTCGGTCCTGCGCCACCAGCGCCACCGGGCAATGGCCGGCCGCGAGTTGATTGAGGACGCAGGCGGCGGCGCACTGGGCTTCATCCTCGGCGTCCTGCGCAGCATGCAGCGCCAGCGAGCCGCTATCGACCTGCAACGGGTTCAGGTCCACCGGCTGCCGTAGCGCCAGACTCAGCACCCGTTCGGGCCAACTTTGCCGCAAGGCGCACGCCAGCGGCTCACGCTGAAAACCCTCTACCACGACCAACAAATCCGGCAGCGCGGAAAATATCAAGTCCGACGGATAGCTTGAGTTGGCCACCCACGCCAGCGCAATTCGCGCCACGGCAAGTTCCAAAGCCAGCGCCGGCGCTTCCATCCCATGACCCAAGGCCGTCGCCAGGTCCATGCCCCAGCGCATGCGCGCCGACACCGGCACGGCAGCAGCCACCCGGGCCAGACTCCAGGCGGCCTGCATCAAACGCCCAGCCAGCAAGGACTGATGCTCAGCCAATCCGGCGCGCGACAGCAACGAAGCCGCCGTCAGCAGGTCGCGCGCGGCGTCGAGCTGCAAATCGTCGGCACCCGGCAGCACGCCGCCGAGGCTGCGCGCCCAGCTCTGGCTGGTCTCAAAACGTGGAAAAAATAGTGCCCTTGCAGGCTCATGGGCCGGCTCATTCACTTGCGCTTGCAGCCAGGCGCTGCGAGCCTCTGGCAGCAACTGGAGGTACGGCAGCAGCACCACCACGTGCGAGGGATGCACCTGGCGGCGCGCCATCTCGCTGCGAATTTGCCCCATGACGCGCGCCCACGCCTCTTTAACGTGATGATTTTTCGCTATCTGAGTCATAGGAGGCAGGCAATCGATGCCAGGGCTTGGTTTCTGTCACAATTTCCCCACTTTAACAATATTGAAGCCTTGCGGGACAGACCGCAGTTGCGCGAAGCGAACAAGCTCTGTCCCCAACCGTTTTGGAACCAGTTCTGTCCTCAACCAATTAAGGAAAATGCCATGGCCAGCGAACTCATCAAACACATCTCGGACGACTCTTTTGAAGCCGATGTGCTGCAATCCACCCAGCCCGTGCTGGTGGACTACTGGGCCGAGTGGTGCGGCCCGTGCAAAATGATTGGCCCAATTCTGGAAGAAGTGGCCACCAGCTACGAGGGAAAATTGCAAATCGCCAAAATGAATGTCGATGAAAACCGCGACATCCCGGCCAAATTTGGCATCCGTGGCATCCCGACGCTGATGATTTTCAAGGACGGGCAACTCGCCGCCACCAAGGTCGGTGCCATGAGCAAATCGCAGTTGACAGCGTTTATTGATCAGCAGTTGGCCTGATTGAATACCGGGGGAAGCGGAAATTCCAGGTGCATTCGCTATTCAAATTTGTCATTGCGGGCCTGACCCGCAATGACAAGCAGGCCACCTGCGGTGACACGCAAGCTGCCCAGCCTGAAGATTTGAAACGAGCGCTGCATCGCCAAAATATGCTGTTGCTGCAAATTTTCCTGTCATAATCGGTCCAGTTCGCTGACTCCCACCCCGAGTCGGTTCGAGTTCCGGGTTTAAGACCTTGAGGTTGAGGATAACTATCCGCCTCACCCAAACCTCCCCTGCATTTCGTTCCTTTCCCTTACCGGGCCATTCCATGCACTTAAACGAACTCAAGGCACTGCACGTGTCAGAAGTCCTCAAGCAAGCCGAAGATCTTGAGATTGAAAACACCGGGCGCATGCGCAAGCAGGAGCTGATGTTTGCCATCATCAAGAAGCGCGCCCGCGCGGGCGAGCAGATTTTTGCCGATGGCGTGCTGGAAATTTTGCCCGATGGTTTTGGCTTCCTGCGCAGCCCCGACACCAGCTACACCGCCTCTACTGACGACATCTACATCAGCCCAAGCCAGGTGCGCCGCTTCAATCTGCACACCGGCGACATGATCGAAGGCGAGGTGCGCACGCCCAAGGACGGCGAGCGCTACTTCGCGCTGAACAAGCTCGAAAAAGTCAACGATGGCGGGCCGGAAGACAACAAGCACAAGGTGATGTTCGAGAACCTGACGCCGCTGTTTCCCAACGTGCAAATGCGCCTGGAACGCGAAATCAAGGGCGAAGAGAACATTACCGGCCGCATCATTGACATCATTGCGCCGATTGGCAAAGGCCAGCGTGCCTTGCTGGTGGCACCGCCCAAGAGCGGCAAGACGGTGATGATGCAACACATCGCCCATGCCATCGCCGCCAACTACCCCGACATCCACATGATGGTGCTGCTGGTCGACGAGCGACCCGAAGAAGTTACCGAAATGCAGCGCACCGTCAAAGGCGAAGTGATTGCCTCGACCTTCGACGAGCCCGCCGCGCGCCACGTGCACGTGGCCGAGATGGTGATCGAGCGTGCCAAGCGTCTGGTCGAGCTCAAAAAAGACGTGGTGATTCTGCTCGACTCGATTACGCGCCTGGCGCGTGCCTACAACAATGTGGTGCCCTCCAGCGGCAAGGTACTCACCGGCGGCGTCGACTCCAATGCGCTACAGCGCCCGAAGCGCTTTCTGGGTGCCGCCCGCAATGTCGAAGAAGGCGGCTCGCTGACCATCATCGCCACCGCGCTGGTCGAGACCGGTAGCCGCATGGATGAAGTGATTTTTGAAGAATTCAAGGGTACCGGCAACTCGGAAATTCACCTTGATCGGCGCCTTTACGAGAAGCGCGTGTTCCCGTCGATCCAGCTCAACCGCAGCGGCACGCGGCGCGAAGAATTGCTGCTGGCACCCGATATTTTGCAAAAAACCCGCATTCTGCGCCAGTTTCTCTACAACATGGATGAGATTGAGTCGATGGAGATGGTGTTGAAGCAAATGCGCGCGACCAAGACCAACAGCGAGTTCTTCGACATGATGCGCCGAGGCGGTTAATCTGGCCCCCACGCTTGTCACTGCGTGTACTGCGCTGCCCCCCGAGGGGGCTGCCTTGCTTGGGGCGGCCCGGCGCGGCGGCTCAGCTATAATTACTGGTTTTACGCGACAAGTACGAGCAGCTTTCAATTGGGCAAAGGGTTTGCACAAGGGCTGACGCGGCTAACGCAACTGATGAAAGACGCTATGAAAGAAGGCATTCACCCCAATTACCGCGAAATTTGTTTCCTGGATACATCCAATGGTTTCAAATTCGTCACCCGTTCTTGCGCCAATGGCAAGGAGATGGTCAAGATGGAAGACGGCCGCGAGCTGCCCCTGTACAAGATTGACACCTCCAGCGAATCGCATCCGTTTTACACCGGCACACAAAAATCTGTTGATAACATGGGCGGCCGCGTGGAGCGCTTCCGTAACCGTTTCGGCAAGACCACCGCCAAATAAACCGGACGACACCCTTGCAAGAGGCAGCCCGGGTCACCGCGCTGCCTTTTTTTATTCATGCCAGCCTGTACGACACGACGTCATAAATTTCATAACCGGCCAACGTGAAGCAGACCACTCCCGCCATCGTGACGCAAGGCGCCGTGCACCGCTTGCCGCGCCTGGCCCTGCTCCTGTTCTGTCTCGTCTATGTGTTGGCCGGTTTTGTCGGTCGCGGCCCCTGGAAGAGTGCTGATATTCGCTCGTTTGGCTACATGGCCGAATTGGCGCGTGGCAGCAGTGACTGGTTTGCGCCTCAGTTGCTGGGACTGCCACCTGAAGTCGATGCCCTGCTGCCCTACTGGCTGGGGGCCTGGGCGATGCAACTGGCGCCGGCCTGGCTGGCGAGCGACTTCGCTGCCCGCATCGCGTTCGGTTTGTTGCTGGCGCTGACCCTGTTTGCCACCTGGTATGGCACTTACTATCTGGCGCGCAGTCCCGAGGCGCAACCGGTTGCCTTTGCTTTTGGCGGTGAGGCGCTGCTGCCGGACTACGCACGGGCTATGGCCGATGGCAGCTTGCTGGCTTTCATGGCCTGTCTGGGCCTGGCCCAGTTGTCGCACGAAACAACGCCGGCGCTGGCACAACTGTGCTTTACCGCGTTGACCTTCTACGCCCTGGCGGCGCTGCCCTATCACAGCGCTCGGGCAGGCGCCGCCGCCGTACTGGGACTGACCGGTCTGACCCTGTCCGGGGCACCCACGCTGGCCGTCATTTGGGGCGGCGCCGGCGCAGCTCTTTATTGGCCATGGCGCAACGCGCCGGTTGCAAACCAGCGCTTCAACTTGCTGGCGGCTGGGTCGATCGCGCTGTTAACCGGGCTGTTGGCCCTGTTGGCCAGCGCGCTGGATTTATGGCGCTGGCGCATTGAACTGCCGCAGGCGAGCTGGACCGAATGGCGCAGTCTGGGCCGCCTGTTGCTGTGGTTTACCTGGCCCGCCTGGCCGCTCGCGCTGTGGACCCTCTGGCGCTGGCGGCACCAATTGTTTCGCGGCACGGCCCCAAGCCGGCATTTGATGTTGCCGCTTTGGTTTGCGGGCGTTGCGGTGGCTGCCACGCTGACTACCACTTCGGCTGACCGCTCTTTGTTGCTGGCCTTGCCCGCGTTGGCGGCGCTGGCAGCCTTTGCGCTGCCCACGCTGCAGCGCAGCGTTGCCGCGCTGATCGACTGGTTCACCTTGTTGTTTTTTTCGGGCTGTGCGCTGATCATCTGGATTATCTGGATTTCCATGCAGACCGGCGTGCCGACACAACCGGCGGCCAACGTGGCGCGACTGGCACCGGGGTTTGCGCACAGTTTCTCGCTGATTCCATTTTTGATTGCCCTTGCAGCGACGCTGGCCTGGCTCTGGCTGGTGCAATGGCGGGTCGGTCGACACCGTGCCGCCATCTGGAAGAGCCTGGTCTTGCCAGCCGGCGGCGCGACCCTGTGCTGGCTGCTGTTGATGACGCTTTGGCTGCCCTTGCTGGATTTTGCGCGCAGCTACGCGCCGCTGGTACAGCGCACCGTCGCTGTCCTGCAGCACCCGCCTTGTGTTGAAGTACACGACCTGAATCGGGGTCAGATCGCAGCTTTTCAATTTCACGGCGATCTGGTGCTGACACCGGTGGGCGGGAAAATCAGTTGCCCGTGGCTCATCGCTGGCAAGGACCCGCGCACCAAATTACCGGAATGGGTTGACCTGACGCCCTGGTCGTTTCACAGCGTTCAGCGTCACCCAGCCGACCCGGATGAAGACCTTGTGCTGTACCGGCGCAAGACCGAAACAAATAGTGGTACCACCGACGGGAATCGAACCCATATCTGAGACTTAGGAGGTCCCCGTTCTATCCATTGAACTACGGCGGCTGGGCGTGCCATTGTAAGGGCCGGTCGGCGCGCAGCCTCAGTCGTAGCGTAGGGTGAAGATGAGGTCCACGGCGCTTTGCTCGCCAGCCTGCGCGCGTAGCGTGAAGCGACGCGACAGGTCATAAAAGATATAGAGCGTGCCCAAGGTGCCCGCCAGGCTGCGTTCGTAGGCAACGTAGAAATCCTGCGACAGACGCTTGCCCAAGGTGACCGTCGAACCGCCTGTGCTGTTGGCATTGCTGTTGGCCGCACCGTTGATCGACAGCTCGTCCAAGCCAAGCGCCTGCGCCAGGCCGCCGGAGATGCCTTTCTCGTTGCCGCCAAGCAGTGCCAATGCAGCCTGCTGCAGCATGGCCGTTTCGGCCCCGCCGCTGGCGCCGGATCGACCGAGCACCAGCCAGGCCAGCTTTTCGGACTCGGGCAGGTCGGGTTCCGCATACAGACGCACGACTGGGGACAACGCGGTGCCGCTGATCTGCACGCCCACGCGCTGTTGCAGGTTGGGCCGAATGGCCAGAATGTCGAGCGCCGGGTTGTCGATCGGGCCGAAAAAGCGCAGCACCCCTTCCTCAATCGCGAGTTGCTGACCATAAGCGCGGTAGCTGCCCCGCACGGTGCGCAGCGCGCCGCTGAGCTTGGGTGTCAAATCAGGCCCGGCACTGCGCAGGTCCAGACTGCCCGCCAGCCGGGTGGCCAGGCCGCGCCCGCGGACCTGAAAGTCGGGGCCAAAATCGACGGCAATTTCGACGTCGGGCGCGAGGCGCTGGCCGGCTGCGGCAGTCGAATTCGCAGCCGTCGTGGCCGCTGCTGGTTTTGACGTTCCTGGTTGAACCTTGGCGGGCCCGCGCACCAGCACATCGCCGCCGAGCTGCGGCGCTGTTTCGTCCGGCAGCACAAACCGGGCTGAATCGGCCTTGAGCTTGCCGCGAATCGCCAGTTTGGCATCCAGCAGGCGCGCGGACAACTGGCCCGACACCACCAGGGTCCGATCACTGCGCGCACTGAGGCGCAACGCCGACAGCGTGGCATCGAGCTCCATGCGCAGCCGGTCCAGCGCCTTGGCATTGGGCCCGACCGCCGGGAGCCAGAGCACCGAACCGGTGGCCGAAAGCACGCCGCCGCTGGCACCACCTGCCCCTTGCAGCGTGAATTCATCAATGGCCAGGCGCTGGCCCGCCAACCTGGCGCGCAGCCGACCGTGGCTGAAGTCAAGGCCATCGACCACCGAGCGCACGGCCAGGTCTTGCGCCGACAAACTTCCGCGCCAAAGCGGCGCGTCACGCGTGCCCGACAGCACCGCGTCAGCCTGCAAGGTGCCGCGCAAGCGCCAACCCGGCGGCGCCAGCAGCGACCAGACACCAACCGGGGGCAACTGTGCCTTCAAGCTGCCCTCTAGTGCGGCGTCGGCGGGCCAGGTCCAGCCGCCGTCCCGGCGCTGCAGACGCGTGCTGAACACAGCCTGAGCTTGACCGGCGCGCTCGCTGTCCCAGTCCAGCTTGGCAGCCAGCCGGTCACCCTCGGTCGTGACCAGCAAGCGCGCGGTTCGCACGCCCGCATGCACGGTGCCGCTGCCAGAACCGTCGGTCTGCAACAGCAGGTCGCCGCTGCTGCGCTCCAGGGTGGCGCGCAGGCGCAGCGTCTCTGCACTGCTGGCGTCCCATTGGCCAGCAAAAAGCAAATCGCCGTGCAGCCCGAGATTGGCCATTTGGCTTTGACCGAGCAGGTCCAGCCAGGCCAGTGGCAGGTCGGTGAGACGGCCCTGGGTGCGCCATTCGGCGCGCGCGCTGGTGCCGGTCGTTTGCTGCGTCCAGCGCACCGGTTGCCAACTCACCACGGCTGCTGCGGCCACCGGGCCGGTCAAACGCGCCGCGCCTGCGCTGGCGTCGAGTGTGCGGGTGCTGCCGCTTTGCTTCCAGGTGAAGCTGACGCTGTCACTCAACTGCACAGTCCACAGGCCCGGTCGCAAGCTGTCCTGCGCGCTCAGTTGGGCTGACTCGAGTTGCCCCTGCCAAAGGCCGTCATTGATCCGCCCACCCTGCGCTTGCGCCTGCAGTTGCAGGCGCTGCGTACCAGTCTCGACCTGGCCCCGCGCCGACAAGCTCAGGGCGCGCAGCGTGCCCGACAGGTCAGCCTGCCAGTCACGCAAATGCACTGCTTGCTCTTTAGGCCGGACGGCACTTTGCAGGTCAAGCTTGGGCGCGCGCAGGTTGGCCTGAATCTGCAAGCCCTGCCCTTGCTGTTGCCAGCCGCCTTGCCAATGACCCGTAAGATCAAGCGCGCCCTGCAGGTCGTTCTGGCTCAACAACAAAAGGTTGCCTGGCAGACGGGCCAGCCAGCGCGCCGCAAGTGCCGCATCCGTGATGTGCGCGCTCAACTCGCCTTGGCCGCGATCCCTGGCCATGTGCCCGGCCAACGCCGCTTGCGTGCCCGGCGCTCGCAAGCTGAGTTGGCCTTCGACCGCTCGGCTTGCAGTCTGAAAGCTCAGCTTGCCCTGCAATTGGGCATCATCAAGCTGCACCGCCAAGGTGCTCAGCGTCAACCGGGGCGCCGACCACACGCCCTGGGCGTGAACGGTTTGCAGGCGCAGGCCGTCCAGCGTGCGCTTCGGCGTGGCATCCAGCTTGGACGAAGCGCCTTTGGACAAAGCGCCTTTCTGGGCAGCGGCACGGGCGGCAGCGCCCTTGCCTTTGGCGGGTTGCAGGCGCGCCTCGAAGGCGATGCCCGTTGGCGTCTGCTGCGCGCTCAACTGTCCGTCCAGCGTGGTCGCTGCAAGCCGCGAATCGAGCGCCGCAGTGTTGATGCCATGCAGGGTCGCACTGCCCTGCCATTGGGGTTCGCTGGGGACGCTTGCGGCACCCACAGCGCTGGTAGCCGCGCTGAACGCGCCCTGGCCTTCGATGCGACCGCCAGCGCCGGTGGCCTGCAGCGATTTGACGGCCCACTGACCCGCAACAAACTCAATTTTCGCGTCAAGCTGCTGCAGCGGCAGGCGCTGTTGGTTCCACGGTCCGCTGAGCGTGTTGCTGACCTGTAGCCCCGCGTGCCAGAGCGCGCCGGCAGGCGTGACACTGGCGCTGCCCCCAAGTCGTGTCTGCGGTGCTTGTGGCCACAGCGCGGCCAGGTCCAGCGTCTGCCAGCGCGCCTGCAGGCTGGCAACTGGTTGCAATTGCCAGGGCTGGATGCTGGCTTTGATGTTGGCCTGCATCGCTTGCGCACTGGCTCCTGGCGCGGACGTGAATGACGGCAGCAGCTCGGCTTGCAATGCCAGCGCTGCGTCAGCCCCGGCCAGCGCTCCCGTGAGGGTAGCATGCGCCTGCACCATGACGGGCTGCGCGCGCGACGGTACGCGGGTGGCAACGTTGCCGTCCAACTGCACCGACAAGGCCATCGGTGCTGCCGCCTGCAGGTTCGCACTGATCTGGTAATTTCCAGATGAAATACGAACCTGGCCCTCGTCCAGTCTGTGTGAATAGCTATCAAATTTATAGTGTCCTGCGAACCCGGTGGCTGCCAGTGCGAAGCCGCCGGAGCCGAGGAATTCGACCGTCGCAATGCTAAACGGCAGGTCCACCATTAACGGCCAGCGCAAAGTGTCGGGCGGTGTGCGTGCGGCGGGCTCGGTGGACGCTCGGCGGTCTTCAATACGCAGGCGCCGCGCTGCCACCTGGCCCAGGCGCAACTCACCGCCGAGCAGCGGACGCGACGACCAGGCAATCGTCAGATCAACCAGTTCAACGCTGAGTTCACCCTGCTGCCAGCGCAGCCAGCCGATGCTACCGCCACCGCGCAGTGAGCCGCTGACATTCCTGGCCTGCAGCGTTTGCCCAGCGGGCAAATAGCGCGCCAGTTGGTTGAGCGAGGTGGCCAGCGAGGTGCCGGTACCGCTCCACACCCACAACGCGCTCGCCAGAGTCAGCAGCCCCAAGAGCGTGGCGGCGAGTAGATAAAGGCTGATGCGCCAGGCCTTCATCAGAAGCTGAAGCCCACGTTCAGGTGCAGCCGAAAGCGCTTGCTCGCCACACCGTAGGCCAGGTCAATCTGCAGCGGCCCGACCGGGCTCTTCCAGCGCGCGCCAACACCGACGCCGACCTTGGCGTGCAACTCGGCCGGCTTGTCGGCCACGGCCCCGGCGTCGATGAAGACGGTGCTTTCCCAGTCACTCCAACGGCCATCCCGGGCAATGGGGCGCTGCCACTCGACACTGCCTACAGCCAGGTAGCGGCCGGCAGCGGTTTGGCCGTCGGGCCGAGTCACGCCGATGTCACGGTAGCCATAGCCGCGCACGGTGTTGTCGCCGCCGGTCAGGAACAGTTGCGTGCTGGGCAGGTTGATGCCGTCGTTGGCCAGCACCGCACCCAGCTGAGCCCGCAGCGCCAGGCGACCGGCGCGCGCGCTAGCGGAGTTGTCCGCGCCACGCCCCAGCGGCCAATAGCCCAGCGCACGCGTCAGCATGCGGCCATAGGCGTTGCGCTGGCTGCCCAACGTGCTGCCGCCGCCAAGCTCTGCGCCCCAGCCCCAGCCGCTGTTGGGAAAAGGCAGGCTGTCAAAGTTGCGCAGGGTAAAGGCGTAGTTGGCGCTCAGCGCCGAGGCCGTCGTGGGTGCATTGGCGTCGCTGCTGGCACTGTCGGCGCGGTCATATTGCAGGTAGTAGTTGCGGTCAATGCGCTGGCCCATCTGGCTGCGCCCTGCGCGCAGGCTTTGGCTGTTGATGTCAAAGCTGCCTAACTTCTGGTTCTGCAACTGCGCGGCTGTGACCCAGCGCCAGTTGTCCGCGTCAGGGCGCGAGGTCAGTTCGGTGCCGATCGAGCGCGTCTCGCGGTCCAGCATGAGCTTGCTGAGCGCGCGCCAGCCGATGCCCGGCAGCTTGTGGTGTGTGTGTTCAACCGACAGTCGGGCACCGCCGTCGGTGCTGGCACCAATGCCCAGCACCAGCTTTTGCAGGCGCGCCTCGCGCAGTTGCACCAGCACCGGTGCGCTGGAGGGGTCGCCCGCCGTGTCGAGCGAGAGAAAAGCCGAGTCGAAGTAACCGCTGTCGGCCAGGCGTTGTTGCGCGGCCACCAGTTGCGCCTGGTCGTAGCTGGCACCGCTGGGCAAACGCGCCAGGCGCGTCACCAGTTCGGCGTCATAGCGCTCCAGCCCACTTATCACCAGCGCACCGAACTGATACGCCGGACCCGAATCCAGCGTGACTTTCAAACTCGCGCTACGCTTGAGCGGATCAATGTCGGCCAGGCTGCTGCCGATCTGCCCGGTGAGGTAGCGCTGACTGCTGAGTTGGCGCAGCGCCTGCTGCTTGGCGTTCGCCCAACGGGCCTGCGTGAAGCGCATACCCGGTCGCAGCGACCAATCGCTTTCAATCTGCCGACGCTGCGGGTCGGCCGCCGGTTCGCTGCTGATCGGTCCGCCAAAGGCAATCTCCACAGCAGCCACCACGGTGGGCTCGCCAGGCAGCACGTTCAAGGTCAGCCAGCGCGTAGCGCGGTCGCTGCCGACTGCTGTTTGCCGGAACTCGATCACTGGCGAAAAATAGCCGAGCGTGGCCACCAGTTCCCGAGCGTCCTTTTTGGCGTCGGTCAGCAAGCGCACCAGTTCGCTGTCGCTCAGGTCTGTCAATTCCCGGTAACGCAAGAGTTCAAGGTGGCGCCCGAGCAGCGCGCGAATTTCATCGGGTGCCTCAATGGTGAGCTCGAACGCCGGCTGCACCGATTCCTGCGCGTGAACCCGCGCGGGAACCAGGACCAGCATCACGATGGCAAGCAGACCGGGCAATGCCCGCTTCATTTGCTGAGCAGCCGCATCGTGTCTTCCAGCCCCTTGAGCGTGAGCGGGAACATGCGCTGGCTCATGAGTTGTTGCACGACGCTGATGCTCTGACGATACTGCCAGACGCCTTGTGGCTCGGGGTTGATCCAGGCGAACTTGGGGAAGGCGCTGGTCAAGCGCCCCAGCCACTCGACACCAGGCTCCTCGTTGTTGTATTCCACACTGCCGCCGGGCTGCAGAATCTCATACGGGCTCATGGTGGCGTCACCGATAAAGATCAGCTTGTAGTCCCTGTTGTACTTGCGGATGATGTCCCAGGTCGGAAATTTCTCGGCAAAGCGGCGCCGGTTGTTTTTCCACATGAAGTCATAGACGCAATTGTGAAAGTAATAAAACTCCAAGTGCTTGAACTCGGCCTTGGCGGCCGAAAACATTTCTTCGACGCGGGCAATGTGCTCGTCCATGGTGCCGCCCACATCCATCAACAACAGCACCTTGATGTTGTTGTGCCGCTCGGGAATCATTTTGATGTCGAGCCAGCCCGCATTGGCAGCCGTGGCGCGAATGGTGTCGGGCAGGTCAAGCTCTTCGATATGGCCTTCGCGCGCAAACTTGCGCAGCCGACGCAGCGCCACCTTGATGTTGCGCGTGCCGAGTTCCTGCGTATCGTCGTAATCGCGGTAAGCGCGTTGCTCCCAGACCTTGACGGCGCTTCGGTTCTTGCCACTGCCACCAATGCGGATGCCCTGCGGGTTGTAGCCGCCATGACCAAACGGGCTGGTGCCGCCCGTGCCGATCCACTTGGAGCCGCCTTCGTGCCGCTCTTTTTGTTCTTCCAGGCGCTTTTTCAGCGTCTCCATCAATTCATCCCAACCCATCTTCTCGATGGCGGCCTTTTCTTCGGGACTCAGGTTTTTTTCCAGGGTCTGGCGCAGCCAGTCCAGGGGTACCTGCTGGGTGAAATCGGTCACCAGCTCGACACCTTTGAAGTAGGCGGAAAAGGCGCGGTCAAACTTGTCGTAGTGTTTTTCGTCCTTGACCAGCGTGGCGCGGCTCAAAAAGTAGAAGTCTTCAATCTTGTAGCCGACACTGCCTGCAGCGGCAGCATCGCCGTCATCGGACTGCGGAGTTCTGGGTCCAACCACGCCGAGCTTCAAGGCCTCGAGCAGGGTCAGAAACTCCTTGACCGAAACCGGCAACTTGGCCGCGCGCAGGGTGTAGAAGAAGTCGATCAGCATGGGGTGAGCGAAAGAAGGTCAGAGTCAGTTCTCAAACACGCGGCGTTCAGCGTGGCTGCTTCAGCAAATACAGCAAATGCGCCTTGACCTCGGGCCACTCCCCGCTGAGCAGACTGTACATGACGGTGTCACGGACAGTGCCGTCGCGGCGCAGGGCGTGGCTGCGGATCACGCCGTCTTTTTTGGCACCCAGTCGCTCAATCGCCCTTTGTGACGCCCAGTTGAAGTTGTCAGTGCGCCAGCCCACCACGTGGCAACCGAGTGCTTCGAAAGCGTGCGTCAACATGAGCAATTTGCAAGTGGTGTTGACCGGGCTGCGCTGCACGCCTTTGGCGTACCAGGTCCAGCCGATTTCAACGCGTTTGACGGCGGGCAGGATGTCGTGGTAACTGGTGCTGCCCAGCACTTTGCCCGAATCCGTTGCGCTGACACAAAAGGCAAAACGGTGACCCGCTTCGCGCATGGCCAGCGCGTCTTCAATGTATTGGCGGGTGTTCTCTGGCTCGGGTACTGAGGTGACACGTATTTTCCACAGTTCACCGTCGGCTGCTGCGGCGCGCAGGCCGGGTTCGTGCTCCAGCGCCAGCGGCAGCAAGGTGATACCGCGATCGGACAAGGAGACTGGTTCAACAAATGCCATTCAAATTCTCCAAAAAATATTCGTGGGCCGAACCCGCAAGGTAGCCCCTGCGGGCGGTCTCCTCATGCTGGAGTACCAGAAATCGTCAACCGCCCGCAGGGGCTACCGGTTGCGACTCTGCATGAACACGAGCTTCTCAAACAGCGTCACATCCTGCTCGTTTTTCAGCAGCGCTCCCACCAGCGGCGGCACAGCGACCTTGTCATCAGCGGTCTGCAAAACGGAAGCCGGAATATCCTGTGCCAGCAGCAATTTGAGCCAGTCCAGCAATTCACTGGTGGATGGTTTCTTCTTCAGCCCCGGCAGGCTGCGAACATCAAAAAAGGTTTTCATCGCGGCACTGAGCAACTCGGCTTTGAGGCCTGGAAAGTGCACGTCAACAATTTGCTTCATGGTGGTGGTATCGGGGAACTTGATGTAGTGGAAAAAGCAGCGACGCAAAAAGGCATCGGGCAGCTCCTTTTCGTTGTTGGACGTAATAAACACCAGTGGCCGGTGCTTGGCGCGGATCAACTCGCGTGTCTCATAGCAATAAAACTCCATGCGGTCAATTTCGCGCAGCAAGTCGTTTGGAAACTCGATGTCGGCCTTGTCGATCTCGTCAATCAGCAGCGCCACCGGCTGCTCGGCAGCAAAGGCTTGCCACAGCACGCCTTTGACGATGTAGTTGTGGATGTTCTTGACGCGCTCGCCGCCATCGACATCGGCCAGTTGCGAGTCGCGCAAACGGCTCACGGCGTCGTACTCGTAGAGACCCTGCTGCGCCTTGGTGGTTGATTTGATGTGCCACTGCAGCAAGGGCAAATTCAGGGCCGTGGCCACCTCTTCGGCCAGCATGGTTTTGCCGGTACCGGGCTCGCCCTTGACCAATAGCGGACGCTGCAGCGTGATGGAGGCGTTGACCGAAAGCATCAGGTCGGGGGTCGCAACGTAGTTTTGGGTACCTTGGAATTTCATGGTTTGGGCTTACTCGATGAGGGGGTAATTTGAATGAGTCGGTCTCTATAATGAAACATTGATTTACCTCAAACAATGCTTGATTGTCGGCGCAAAATGAATAAATTTCTGTCTTCCCTGTCGCTCCTGATTGTCGCTTGTGCGACGGCGTCCCCCGTCATGGCGCAGGAACTCAAGGGTGATGCCAATGCGGGTCAAAAGAAGATTAACCTGTGCATTGGATGCCACGGAATCCAAGGCTATCAGGCCAGTTTTCCAGAGGTCTATAAGGTACCCATGCTGGCCGGTCAATCGGCCGGCTACATTGCGTCGGCCCTCACGGCATACAAAAAAGGCGAACGCAAGCACCCCACGATGCGCGGCATCGCCGCCGGTTTGAATGACTCCGACATTGCTGATCTGGCCGCTTATTACGAAACCCAGGGAAAGTCGGTCAACCCGCCTGCGTTGGGCCGAGCGATCGAGGGCAGCGCACAGGCCGTCGCGCTGGTCAAAAAAGGCGCTTGCATCTCCTGCCATGGCGAGAATTTCAGCAAACCGGTTGCGCCAAACTATCCCAGGATTGCGGGCCAGCATGCCGACTACCTGTTGGTCGCGCTCAAAGCCTACAAGACCGAGGGTCATGCGACCTGGGGTCGCGCCAATCCGATCATGGGCGGTGTGGCCAAGCAGTTTTCGCTGCCAGAACTGAAGGAATTGGCCAACTATGTGGGCGCGCTGCCAAGTGAGCTCAAGACCGTACCACAAGCCCGGTTCAAGTAGCTCGTCTGCTCAGTCCCGCGTCGAGCGCCTTTGCACGCAGGCAAGGTAGGCTGCCCCGTCTGGTGAGCGCCCCGCTCGCTGACTCTCCCACACCATTTGTCCGAGGCACTCCATCACCTCATGGTGCGCCAGATGCAAGGAATCGCGACGCTGCGTCAGCAGTTCCACGGCCTGGCGAATGCCACGCGGTTGATCAATGCTGCACTGTTCGCTGATCGATAGGTGCATTGACAGATGCAGGAACGGATTGTCGTTTGCCGCATCGGACAGCGCCAGGGCGGCCAGCGCCGCATCCTGGTCAGCCAGTGTCGCGTGATACTCAGGGTGCTCAGCGAGCCACAAACTAGCTATTGTTTCAATAGCTTCCAGCGCTTGCCCCGCCTGGTCCTTGGCATAAACAGAGCAAAAAAATCGACGGACGTCGGCGGGCGAGGGGGAGAACATGGTTAACCTGATTGTCGCCTGCGTTGCCCGACTTGCGGCGCCGCGTGTTGGCAACCGGCAAAATACAATGTTCAACCCTTGTGTGAGCAACCGCAGTTAGGACTAGCCATGAACCACGCCTTTATTTGTGATGCGATTCGCACGCCTTTCGGTCGCTACGGCGGCGCGCTCAGCAGTCTGCGCGCGGATGATCTGGGTGCCATCCCGCTCAAAGCGCTGATGACACGCAACCCACAAGTGGACTGGGCCTCAGTCAGTGACGTGCTCTATGGCTGCGCCAACCAGGCCGGTGAAGACAATCGCAATGTGGCGCACATGATCTCGCTGTTGGCGGGCTTGCCGGTTGAGGTGCCGGGTGCCACCATCAATCGGCTCTGCGGCTCCAGCCTGGATGCACTGGGCACAGCAGCACGCGCCATCAAGGCGGGCGAAGCCACGTTGATGATCGCCGGCGGCGTGGAGAGCATGAGCCGCGCGCCCTTTGTCATGCCAAAAATGGAGAGTGCCTTCAGCCGCACGAACACGGTCTATGACAGCACCATCGGCTGGCGCTTTGTCAACCGGCTGATGAAAGAGAAATACGGCATTGACTCGATGCCGGAGACGGCCGAAAACGTGGCCACCGAATACAACATCAGTCGTGCGGCGCAAGACAAAATGGCGCTGGCCAGTCAGCTCAGAGCCGTGGCGGCACAACAGGCTGGTCACCTGGCCAGAGAAATCACGCCGGTGCTACTAGCCCAAAGTAAACGCGACCCGGTTGTGGTTGACACGGACGAGCATCCACGCGCCACTTCACTCGAAGCACTGGCCAAATTAAAGCCCATCGTGCGCCCGGATGGCAGCGTGACAGCTGGCAACTCCAGTGGCGTCAACGATGGTGCCTGCGCCCTGTTGCTGGCCGACGAGGCCACTGCGGCCAGGAACGGCCTGACGCCCAAGGCGCGCGTGGTGGGCACGGCCAGCGCCGGCGTGGCGCCGCGCGTCATGGGTATAGGCCCGGCCCCGGCGACGCAAAAAGTGTTGGCACTGACGGGCTTGACGCTGGCTCAAATGGATGTCATTGAGCTCAACGAGGCGTTTGCGGCGCAGGGGCTGGCGGTGTTGCGCTTGCTGGGACTGCCAGACGACGACGCCCGCGTCAATCGTTGGGGTGGTGCGATTGCCCTGGGTCATCCGCTGGGCGCCTCGGGTGCGCGCCTGGCCACCACCGCCGTGAACCAATTGCAGCAAGCGGGCGGTCGCTATGCCCTATGCACCATGTGCATTGGGGTCGGGCAAGGTATTGCCGTTATTTTGGAACGGGTTTAGTAGTATTTGACAGATCAAATGAGAATAGTTATCATTTGATCAACTTAACTCAACCCCCCTCCGATCATGTTTCAAACGCTTCTCATTACTTTCAGGGAAGGCCTGGAGGCCTTCTTGATGGTGGCGATTGCCAGCTTGTACTTGCGCAAGACCGGTCACCTGGCATTGCTTGGCGCCGTGCGCAGCGGATTGGTGGTGTCGGTCATTGCATCGATCGCCCTGGGCGTCGCGCTGGCCGCAATGGGTGAAATGTCTCCCCTGTGGGAAGGCGCGCTGGCCCTGATCGCGGCGGCGGCTGTGCTGGGTTGTGTCTGGCACATGCAGAAAATGGGCAAGCAAATGAGCGGCGAGATTTCTTCGGCAATGGGGAAGGCCGTGCTATTGGACGGTGCCAACGCCTGGTGGGCGGTGTTTGTGTTTACGCTATTCATGGTGGGGCGCGAGGGGGTTGAGTCTGCCGCCATGCTGGCTTCATTGGCCGGCAGCGACGAAATGTGGCCCATGCTGGTCGGTGGTCTGATCGGGCTGGCGGCGGCGGCAACACTGGCTTGGCTTTGGACAAGATTCGGCCGCCAAGTCAACCTGTCTCGTTTTTTTCATGTTACTGCGGTCTTCATGCTCGCGTTCGCACTGACGCTGGTGCTCAAGAGTTTCTACGAATTTACTGAAATCAACCTGATACCGGGCATCAACAACGCGTATTGGCACCAGGCCAGCGCAGTTTACGTCAGTGGCCGTTACGCGCAAATTGCCGCGCTGCTGCTGGTGTTGGCCCCAAGCGTTTGGCTGGTCGCAGCGCATTGGCTGGATAAGCGGCGAAGCCGTGCCCTGCTTGGCGCCGCCTGAGGTCGGTGTCGGCTGCCACGCGAGACCCTTAGCCTAGTGCTTTGGCGGCAGAAACAGGGACTGTAGGTTATTCAGAAAATCAAAGCCGCGCAGGCTGGGTTTGATCCGGTCCAGGCCGCGCTCAATCAGGCCTTGACGCTGCGCCTCATCCAACTGCTTTTCGATGCTGCTGAGCGCCAGACCCGTGCGTTCACAATAATGTTGCAGTGCGAACCCGTCTTTCAGACGCAAGGCGTTGAGCATGAACTCAAACGGCAAATCGGCGCGGCCGACTTCTTCTTCCTGTGCCAGACAGTGACCCGCAAGCGCGTTCTTCATGTACATCTCGGGTTCACGAAAACGCATCTGGCGCATCACTCGATGGGCAAAACTGAGTTTGCTGTGTGCCCCCGCGCCCAGGCCCAGGTAGTCGCCATACTGCCAATAATTGAGATTGTGAACACAGCGATGACCGGGGCGGGCATAGGCCGACACTTCGTAGCGCCGCAGCCCGCTGGCTCCAGTCATGTCGGTAATGAGGTCCAGCATGTCGTAGGCCAGGTCCTCCTCAGGAATGGCCGGTGGGAAGCGCGCGAAGTAGGTATTGGGTTCAATACTGAGGTGGTAAATCGAGAGATGCGGCGCTGCCAGTGCCAGGGCGGTCACGATGTCCTGCCGCAAGTCCGCCAATGTCTGACCGGGCAGCGCATACATGATGTCGAGGTTGAAGCTATCAAAAACCTGGGCCGCCTCTTGCACTGCTGCCAGAGCCTGCGCGCGGTCATGCACGCGTCCAAGGGCCTGCAAAAAGTCATCATTGAAGCTTTGCACGCCGACCGACAGGCGCGTGACGCCGGCAGACCGAAAGGCCCTAAACCGATCCCTCTCGAACGTGCCAGGATTGGCTTCCAGCGTAATCTCACAATCAGGCTCGATTGGCAGTCGGGCCCGAATGCCCCCCAGCAGTCGCTCAATCGCCTGCGGCGAAAACAGGCTGGGCGTGCCGCCACCGATAAAGACGCTATGGATGCGCCGGCCCCAGACCAGCGGCAGGGCGGCTTCCAGGTCAGCCATGAGCGCCTGCATATAGTGTTGCTCGGGCACATCCTGCGCGCGCTTTTCGTGCGAGTTGAAATCGCAGTACGGGCACTTCTTGAGGCACCAGGGCAAGTGCACATACAGGCTCAGCGGCGGCAGCGCCGCCAATTGCAAGGTGCCCGGACGCAGGTAATACTGAATGTCGCGCGGTGCCCCAGGTGCCTTTGGTTCCAGCCCGGGTGGCGCGGTCATTTCAAGCATGGCTTAGGCGTCATGCTTGAACAGCCAGCGCTCGCGAATCAAAGTCACCATGGCGCGCGCTGCCTGCCCACGATGACTATTTGCATTTTTGACTTCCACTGGCAATTGGGCAAAGGTCTGACCAAACTGCGGGATGAACATCACCGGGTCAAAACCAAAACCGTTGCTGCCCAGCGGTGCGCGGGCGATCTCGCCGACCACGCGGCCAACTGCGATCAATGGCTCGGGATCCTGCGCCGAACGCAGTGCCACCAGGGTACTCACCAGCGCAGCGCGCCGATTGTCGAGATCCTGCATTTGCTCCAGCAGCGCGCGCACGTTATTGCCGTCGCCCTTGGCATAGCCAAACTGCGTGGCGTAGTACGCCGTATCCACGCCAGGCAAACCGCCGAAGGCGTCAACGCACAAACCAGCATCGTCGGCCAGAGCGGGCAATCCGCTGTGCTGAGCCGCATGGCGCGCCTTGGCCAGCGCGTTTTCTACAAACGTGTGAAACGGCTCGGCCGCCTCCGGAATTCCCAGATCGCCTTGCGCAATCAATGTCAGCCCGATGGGCGCCAGCATGACACGCAGTTCGGCCAGCTTGCCAGGGTTGTTGGATGCCAGAACAATTTTTGTCATTTACGCCTGTACCGACCGTAATATATCCGCCAGTAGCTACTTCTTTAGTAGCGTCTTGTGCTGTAGCTGAATCAGTTCGCCAATACCTTTCTCGGCCAGCGCGAGCAAGGCGTCCATCTGCTGGCGGGAAAACGCGGCGCCCTCGGCGGTACCCTGCACCTCGACAAAGTGACCGGAGTCGGTCATCACCACATTCATGTCGGTGTCGCAGGTGGCGTCTTCGCTGTAGGCCAGGTCGAGCAGGGGCGTGCCCTGCACCACGCCAACCGAGATCGCGGCGACGTGCTCGCGAACCGGTGAGGCCTGCAATTGGCCCTGATGCAAAAGCCAACTGACCGCGTCCTGCGCAGCCACAAATGCGCCAGTGATGGCGGCTGTGCGGGTACCCCCGTCGGCCTGCAGCACGTCACAGTCGAGATGGATGGTGCGCTCGCCCAACCGTGCAAGGTCAAAAACTGCGCGCAAAGAGCGACCAATCAAACGTTGAATTTCCTGCGTGCGCCCGCTCTGCTTGCCGCGCGCGGCCTCGCGCTCATTTCGATGGTGGGTGGCGCGCGGCAGCATGCCATATTCGGCCGTGACCCAGCCTTGGCCGCTGCCTTTTTTGTGGCCAGGTACCTTTTCCTCGACGGACGCGGTGCACAACACTTTTGTGTCGCCGCATTCGATCAGCACCGAGCCTTCCGCGTGCAAGGTGTAGCCGCGTGTGATGCGAACCGGTCGCAGTTGGTCAGCCGAGCGCCCATCTACCCTCAGGATTTCAGGCATGGACTGCTTCCTTGGTCACATCCCGTGGCATCAGGTCTTTTTGGCCGCCGAGCGGCGGATGGCGTCATTGATTTCGGCGATGGAACGCTCAATCGCCGCATCGTCCAGGTCTTCCATCGTCAGGTCCACTGCGTCGGCCTGAAAAGTCGAGGCAAAAAAACCATCACTGACGGTTTCGGTTGATATGCTACCGCGTGTCGATTGGAACCCGTCAGGCGTTTCCCACTCCAGCGCCAGACACGTCACATTGTCGCTGCCCTCGCCCGCCTTCTGAAGTGCCTGTTCGACCATGGCCGGTACGGATTGAGCGACCGGCTTATGGCCCAACTGGTCAACAATTTCTGCATCGCTCAAACTGTCCCACAGACCGTCCGAGCACAACATCATCCGGTCACCCTGTTGCAGGGGAATCGGCCCGGTAACTTCAAACACCGGCCGCGTCGGCGAACCCAGGCAAGTAAAGAGAATATTGCGATTGACAAGCTTGGACAAATTGACGTTCTGAGCCAGCGCCTGGCGTTGCTCAAAAAAAGAATGGTCCCTGGTACGCGCCAGTAGTTCGCCGTGGCGCACCAGATAGAGACGGGAGTCCCCGCAATGCACCCAGGTCACGGCGCCGGCCTGCACGACAGCGGCCACCAGCGTCGTGCGCGGCGTATCAAGCATGCCACGGCCGATCGCGAAATGCAAAATCTGGCGGTGTGCAGTCATCACGGCGGAATTCAAAAAAGCCGCCACATCGGCGACTTCGGGCTGCGCTTCCTTTTGAAACAGGGCCGACACCGTCTGCAGCGCCAATTGCGCCGCCACCTCGCCCTGCGGATGGCCACCCATGCCATCAGCGAGTATAAAAACGCCCGAAGTGCGCGTGTAGCAGTAGCCCATGCGGTCTTCATTTTTGTCACGACCGCCCTTGCGACTAATTTGGAAAACAGAAAATTTCATGTGGACTATTTCCCAACGCCGGTGACTTTTTGCACACTCTTTTTGGTATCCGTCATCATCGTGTCAAACTGCAAACGGACCTTTTCACCCACACTGAGCCGGGTATAGCGGCGTGCGCCCTCCCGGTTCAGTTCCTTTTGCAGCGCAAACACCGACTGCGGTCGGGACAAGGGATCGAGCGCCATACACCACTCCACGACTTCGATCAGGTTGTCTGAATAAACGCCCCGCAATCGCGCCAGCGCACTGGCAATGCGATCCTTTTCAACGCGTTGCGGTGCCTCATTCGGTGGGTAGCCCTGCATACAGGCATAGATACAGGCACCAATGGCGTAAATATCGGTCCAGGGCCCCATCGACGCGTCGCGTCGATACATTTCTGGCGCGGCAAAGCCCGGCGTGTACATGGGACGAATGAAATTGCCTTCCTTGCTCAGCACTTCACGCGCGGCACCAAAGTCAATCAGCACCGACTTGTTGTCATCCGTAATAAAAATGTTGGCTGGCTTGATGTCCAGATGCAACATCTTGTGTTGATGAACAATGCGCAAACCGCGCAATATCTCATCGTAGAGCGACCGGATGGTTGACTCCCGGAACACCTTGGCCTGCTTCAGATCGCGCGCCGTCACAATAAATTCCTGCAGCGACCCGCCCTCCAGGTAATTCATGACCATGTAAACAGTTTCGTTTTCCCGAAAGAAGTTCAACACACTCACCACTGAGGGGTGCGATATCTGAGCCAGGGAACGGCCTTCTTCAAAGAAGCTTTTCAAACCCAGCCGATACAAGGACAGCTTTTCTGCCGGCACTTGAGGCAACAGATCGCCGGGCAAGCGCGTAACCAGCGATGACGGCAGGTACTCCTTGATGGCCACCTGCTGCTCCTCTGCATCTTGTGCCAGATAGACGACACCAAAGCCACCAGCCGCCACTTTACGGACAATGCGATAGCCACCAATCAAGGTGCCGGGCGGTAATGGTGCGGGTCTGACCTTTGACATAATATTCGCTAAAGTTGCCTCTAATCTGCCTGAATCGCGTTATTCTCAGGCCCCTTCCATTGATCAAAGAGTCCAGATGCCAGTTTACAGCATGACGGGCTACGCCAGTGCACAGCGCGTCGCAGCCCCCGCCGGCGCAGAGTCGGAATCCAGAAACTCACCGGGCAGCCGTCTTGGGCTCGAGCTGCGCTCGGTCAACAGCCGTTTCCTCGATCTGACCTTCAAGTTGCCTGACGAGTTGCGGCAATTTGAACCGGTGCTGCGCGAACTGCTTGCCAGTCGCCTCAAGCGCGGCAAAGTGGAGCTGCGCGCCACCATCGAAGCCAGCTCGCGCAGCCTGGTTCCTGATCCAAGCTCGCGCATGTTGCAACGCCTGAATGCGGCACAAGACAGCATCAAGGCTTGGCTACCCAATGCCCAGCCACTCAGCGTCGCCGAGGTCCTCGCGCTGGCAACAGCGGAGCAAGCGTCGTCAACGCTCTGGCGCGAAGAAGTCCTGCCGCTGGGCCAGCAAGCCCTCAAGGATCTGCTGCTGGCCCGCGAACGCGAAGGCGAGCGGCTCGCCGCCATGCTGCTCGCCCATGTCGGGCAACTGCGAGCGCTCGCGACGCAGGCGGTGCCGCTGGTACCTCAATTGGTCGCGCAGCAGCGTCAGCGCTTCCTTGATCGCTGGCAAGAAGCCATGGCCCTGGCCAACGGTTCGACCTTGCCCGAGGCAGTACAAGATCGGGCTTTGACGGAGGCCGCAGCCTTTGCCATCCGCATTGATGTAGCTGAAGAGCTCACCCGCCTGAACTCGCATCTGGACGAGATCGAGCGTCTGATCCACCAAGGTGGCGAACTTGGCAAACGACTCGATTTCCTGATCCAGGAGTTGCACCGCGAGGCCAACACCCTGGGTGCCAAATCGGCCGCACTCGAACTGACGCATATTTCAGTGGACATGAAGGTACTGATCGAGCAAATGCGCGAGCAGGTGCAAAACATCGAATAGTGCAGCCATGGACTATCCCGGAAATTTGTTTGTCGTAGCGGCGCCCAGCGGGGCCGGCAAGTCGAGTCTGGTCAAGGCCTTGCTTGAGCTCGACGCGCGCGTTCAGCTCTCCACGTCGCACACCACCCGCGCGCCGCGCGGGCAAGAGAAGCATGGCCGCGAGTATTATTTTGTGACAGAAGAGGAATTTGACGCCATGGTGCAGGCCGATGCGTTTGTCGAGTGGGCCGCAGTCCACAACCGACGCTATGGCACATCCAAAAAGGCGATCGAAGAGCGCATCGCCCAGGGTGCCGACGTCATCCTTGAAATCGACTACCAGGGTGCCCTTCAAATCAAAAAGATTTTTAGCAATGCTGTCAGTATTTTTGTGCTCCCGCCCAGTTGGGATGAATTGCGCGCGCGGCTTGAACGCCGCGGCGAAGACTCGCCTGAAGTGATCGAACTGCGGCTCAAGAACGCCGCAGTTGAACTGGCACAGGTCCATCAATTTGACTTCGTTATAATCAACGAGTTGTTTGATCGAGCGCTGTTTGACTTGAAAGCCATCGTTCAGTCGCAGCGACTCAAGTTCCCGGCGCAACACCGCGCGCGAGCTGAAACGTTCAAAGCTTTGCACATCTATTAGTACTCAAACCCAGTCTTTCGGAGAATTTAATGGCTCGTATTACTGTCGAAGACTGCCTGTTGCAGATCCCCAATCGCTTTCAACTGGTGCTGGCGGCAACGTACCGGGCCCGCATGCTGAGCCAGGGCCATGCACCCAAGATTGACTGCAAGAACAAACCCACCGTCACCGCCCTGCGCGAGATCGCGGCCGGTAAAGTCGGCATTGAAATGCTGAAAAAAGTGCCTCTTTGATTGCGACTTTGTAGCCCGGCGAAGCACCGTTTTCGGTGCTTTTTTTTGGCACCAGCCCAAAGCGTCTCGCGCACGCTATATTCAGGGGGTGAGTACCGCCCTGAAATCATCCGCCAGCAAAGCGCCGACCGTGGGTGCCAGTGGGCCCGCAGCGAGCGCGCCAACTGCCGCTGCGGCCAATGCGGTGGCGGCCAGTTTTGCCAGCCTGACGGCCAAGCTCGATTACCTGTCGCCGACCGATCTGGCGCAGGTTCGTCTGGCCTACCGCTTTGCCGACCAGGCCCATTTGGGGCAACTACGCGATAGCGGCCAACCCTACATCACACATCCAATCGCGGTGGCGGCCCAATGCGCAGAATGGAAACTCGATGCGCAGGCACTGATGGCCGCCTTGCTGCATGACGCGCTGGAGGATTGCAGCGTCACCAAGGCCGAGCTGGTTGAACATTTTGGCGCGCCCGTGGCCGAGTTGGTTGACGGCCTGACCAAGCTCGACCGGCTGCATTTCAATACGCGCGAAGAGATCCAGGCCGAGTCATTCCGCAAGATGCTGCTGGCCATGGCACGTGACGTGCGTGTCATCCTGATCAAATTGGCGGACCGGACGCACAACATGCGCACACTGTCCGACGCGCCGCGTGAAAAATGGTCACGCATTGCTTCTGAAACAATCGACATCTACGCGCCCATTGCCAACCGGCTGGGCCTGAACCAGACCTACCGCGAACTACAGAGCCTGGCCTTTCGCTACCTGCGGCCCTGGCGCTTTGGGATTCTGACCAAGGCCTTGGCCAAGGCGCGCAGCCGTCGACGCGACCTGGTGCAAAAGGTGCAGCGCGAGGTTGACAGCGCGTTTGCCAACAGCGGCATGGATGTCCGGATTGCGGGGCGTGAGAAGACGCTTTACTCAATCTACCGGAAGATGGAGGAGAAACACCTCACTTTCGCCCAGGTGACTGACATTTATGGCTTTCGCATTCTGGTTCCCAGCGTCATCGACTGCTACACGGCGCTCGGCACCCTGCACCAACTCTACAAGCCCGTACCGGGTAAGTTCAAAGACCACATTGCGATCAGCAAGCTCAACGGCTACCAGTCGCTGCACACGACGCTGGTCGGCCCCTCCGGCGTCAATGTCGAATTCCAGTTGCGCACCGAGGGCATGCACCTGGTGGCTGAATCGGGGGTCGCGGCGCACTGGCTCTACAAGTCCAGCAAACCACAAACCTCGGGCGGCCCAGGGGAATGGCTGGGTTCGAAGTGGCTGCAGTCCCTGCTCGATATAGAGGATGAAACGCGGGATGCGGCCGAGTTTTGGGACCACGTGAAAGTCGATCTGTTTCCGGATGCGGTCTATGTTTTTACACCCAAGAGTCGCATCCTGGCCCTGCCCAAAGGCGCAACCGTGGTGGACTTTGCCTATGCGATTCACAGTAACATCGGCGACCGGACGATCGCGGCGCGCATCAATGGCGAACAAGTACCGCTGCGCACTGAAATCAAGAATGGCGACGTGATCGAAGTCGTTACCGCGCCCGAGTCCACGCCCAAGCCGGCCTGGTTGGCTTTTGTGCGCACGGCACGCGCGCGCTCCAAAATTCGTCAGCACCTAAAGACCCTGGCGCAGGCTGAATCGGAGGAATTAGGCGAAAAAATGCTGGCGCAGGCGTTGCGCGCGGAAGGCATTGAGAAGCTGCCAGACGACAGCGGCAGCAATAAATTGCTATGGGAAAAGTTGCTGCGCTTCAGCGGCAACAAAAACATGTCCGAGCTATTTATGGACATTGGCTTGGGCAAACGCATCGCCGGCATTGTCGCCAAGCGCCTGCTGAGCCTGCTCACGGCCCGTGGCGAAAAACCGGACGCCTTGCTCATCACGCGCGAGCGCTTTACGGCCAGCGACGAGTTGTCTCTGGGAGGCGTGATCCTGGACGGGAGTGAGAACGCGTCGGTGCGTTTTGCCGTTTGCTGCCGCCCGGTTCCAGGGGACTCCATTGTGGGATACCTGGGGCGCGGCGAGGCCTTGATGGTCCATGCGGGCGATTGTCCAGTTGCCCTCAAGCTAAGAAACAAAGAGCGCGAGCGCTTCATCACCGTTGAGTGGTCAGACGAGCCGGTGCGCGCGTTTGAAACCGAAATCTTTGTGACCGTCATCAATGGCAAAGGGGTGCTGGCGCGGGTGGCTGCTGCGCTGGCCGCCGCCGAGGCGGACATCACGCACATCGACATGGAAGATGAAGCCGCCCAGGACGCCACCGATTTGCGCTTTATCGTGGCGGTACGCGACGCCAAACAACTTGAAATCGCCCTGCGCAACCTCAGAAGAACGCAGTCGGTTCTGAAAGCACAGCGCGCCAAAGTCAGCGAGTAAAGGCGCTCACGCCGGGTACCGGATATGCCACGCCGGTCACTTCGATGTCTGCCACACCGGCTGGCGTCACCAACTGCAGCAACTCACCGGTTCTGGCTTTGAGCAGGGTGCGCGCAATGGGCGACACCCAACTGACCTGCCCCTTTGAACTGTCGGCCTCGTCGATCCCCAGAATGGTCACGCTTCGCGCCGCACCACCGTCCTGCCGGTAAGTGACACAGGCACCAAAGAATATCTGGTCCTTGCCATGGTGAAGCGAGGGGTCGCTCAGCACCGCCATTTCCAGCCGCTGCGTCAAAAACCGGATGCGCCGGTCTATCTCGCGCAGGCGCTTCTTGCCATAGATATAGTCGCCGTTTTCGGAACGGTCGCCATTGCTGGCAGCCCAATAAACCGCCTCCACCACTTTAGGGCGCTCGCTATCCATCAAACCCAGCAGCTCATTGCGCAGCCGCGCAAATCCATCGGGCGTGATGTAATTTTTGGTGCCCGTCGGCAAAGCGGGCAGCGGCACCGCTTCTTCCTCTTCGCCGTCCGTTTCCCGGGTGAACGCCTTGTTCATGAATCCGCCGGACCGTCAGAAAATCCGTCTGAGAGCCGACCCGGCTCAAGCGAAGTTGGCTTCAACAAATGCCCAGTTCACCAGCTTGTCGAAAAACGTTTCAACATATTTTTGCCGCAGATTGCGGTAGTCGATGTAATAAGCGTGCTCCCAGACATCCACCGCCAGTAGCGCCTTGTCCGCGCTGGTCAGGGGCGTGCCTGCAGCGCCCATGTTGACGATATCAACCGAGCCATCCGCCTTTTTGACGAGCCAGGTCCAGCCCGAGCCAAAGTTGCCGACGGCGGACTTGACAAAGGCTTCGCGCAGGGCCGCCAGCGAGCCCCATTTGGCATCGATAGCTGCGGCCAGCGCGCCAGCGGGTACACCGCCGCCATTGGGTTTCATACATTTCCAGAAGAAGCTGTGGTTCCAGACCTGCGCGGCATTGTTGTAAATGCCACCGCTGGACTTCTTGACAATCTCTTCCAGCGTCATGTTTGCAAAATCGGTGCCCTTTTGCAGGTTGTTGAGGTTCACAACATAGGCGTTGTGATGCTTGCCGTAGTGATACTCCAAAGTCTCCTTGGAGTAGTGCGGCGCCAGGGCGTCAATTGCGTAAGGCAGTGCGGGCAGGGTATGTTCCATGGGGTCCTCGACAGTTTGTTGCTTGAAGCGGCCATTGTAGAAACTTTGCTCAAAGCCTGGGCGACACCGTCAAATCAAGCGTGCCGTCGGCCAGCGTGGCGCGCAGTGCCTGCCCGGCATGGGTCTGGCGCACGCTGCTGACGGTCAGGCCTTGCGCACTGCTCAGCCAGGCGTAGCCGCGCTGTAGCACCAGGCTTGGGTCAAGCAGGCCAAGTCTTAAAGCAGCTCTCTGGAGACGGTCTTGCTGTAGTCCGAGCCCGCGCTGCAACGCCGCGGGCAAACTCAGCTCGACCGTCTGCAGCGCCTGCTGCCGCTGTTGCGACAAATGACGTGACGCAGCCGCCAGCCGCTGCGCCTGGCTCGCCAGTCGCACCTGCTGCTGAGCCAGCCGTGACGAGGGTCGGCCCAGGCGCGCCAGCGCTCCATCGAGTCGCTGCTGCTGGCGCTCAAGCTGGCGCAGCAAAGCTTCTTGCAGGCGGCGCGCCGCCGTGTCAAGCCGGTCGCACCAGACTTCGCGCGTTTGCGCCACCAGCTCGGCCGCCGCAGTGGGCGTTGGCGCGCGCAAATCGGCCACAAAGTCGGCAATCGTAAAGTCGGTTTCGTGTCCGACACCGCAGACCACCGGTACCGGGCTGCGCGCCAAGGTACGCGCGAGCTGTTCGTCGTTGAACGCCCACAGGTCCTCGATGGAGCCGCCGCCGCGCACCAGCAGAATAACGTCGATGACGGGTGCGGAACGCAGCACTTGTCTCCCCAAGTTTTCAGTCATATTAGGCTCTAGCAACCGTTCTGCTTGCGTCAGCAGATATAGATTTGATAGTGCCTTAATGATGCCGGCGGCTGCATTGTTGCCTTGCACCAAAGCCGGTGCCAGCAGCACCGGGATATGCGGGGCGCGGCGCTGCAGAGTCGTCATCACGTCATGCAGGGCGGCGGCACCGAGCGAGGTCACAACCCCGATGCCCCTGGGTAGCAGCGGAATGCTGCGCTTGGCTGCCGGGTCGAACAAACCTTCGGCTTCAAGCCGGGCCTTGAGTTTGAAAAACTGCTCAAACAGCGCGCCCGCCCCGGTTCGCCCCATGCTCTCGACAATCAATTGCAGATCGCCGCGCGGCTCATAGACACCCAGACGAGCACGCACTTCAACCAGTTCGCCGTCCCGGGGTGAAAAATCGAGCAAACTCGCCGCCCGGCGAAACATGGCGCAGCGCAGTTGCCCGCTTTCATCCTTGAGTGAAAAATAACAATGCCCGCTGGCAGCGCGCGAAAAACCCGACACCTCGCCGCGCACCGTGACCGGGTTGAAACGGGCATCCAGCGCATCCGCAATGGCGTGACACAAGGCACCGACCGACCAAATCGGTGGCATCAGGTCAGCGGGCTGGGGGTCGAGACTCAAGGCCGGCACCGACCTGACCAGGCAACCGATTCAGCGCTCATGCACAAGCCCGGCCGGCACCGGGGGCCGCCCTGAACGCCCACCGGCATGTTGTAAGTGTTTGATTTCATTGTGTTTTTTACTGCTCAAATTATCATCACCGTAGTGCCAGGCCCATTGCGTGCGGCTTTGCAGCACTTGACAACCCACTTTCTCACACACTTATCCACAGATTTTGTGCGCAGCACGGGTGGGCCATAATTGCGGAGCTTTTCATCCGCGCGGAGACCTCATTTGTTTTCAATCATACAAGCTGCAGGCTGGCCCATCTGGCCTTTGGTCGCCTGCTCGATCCTGGCATTGGCGCTGGTCATTGAGCGCTTTATCAGCCTCAAGACGGAAAAGATCGCACCGCCCAGATTGCTCGACGAGGTGTTGCGCGTTTCGCGCCTGTCGGTGCCGGCCCCGGATGTGGTCAGCCAGCTGGAAGAAAACTCGGCCCTGGGCGAAGTCCTGGCCAGCGGGCTGCGTGCGCTCAACGCCAGCCCGCGCTGCAGCGAGGACGATTTGCGATCATCGATGGAAGGGGCCGGGCGGCTGGTCGCCCATCGGCTCGAAAAATACCTCAACGCGCTGGCCACCATCGCCTCGGCCGCGCCGTTGATGGGCCTGTTCGGCACAGTCGTCGGCATGATCGAGATCTTTGGCTCGCAGGCCTCGGCAGGCGGTGTCACGGGTGGCAATCCGGCGCAACTGGCGCACGGCATCTCGATTGCGCTTTACAACACGGCGTTTGGCCTGATTGTGGCGATTCCGTCGCTGATCTTCTGGCGCTATTTTC
The DNA here is from genome assembly GCA_963750665.1 of uncultured beta proteobacterium. Lineage (GTDB taxonomy): Bacteria > Pseudomonadota > Gammaproteobacteria > Burkholderiales > Burkholderiaceae_C > Rhodoferax. The sequence goes on along the minus strand of CAVVRQ010000030.1, from coordinate 176,623 downwards.
GGGCCCGCGTCGATGCCTATCTGCTGACACTGGAACTGGCCTCCGAGCGCCTGGCGCGGCACCTCAACACGCTGCGCAAGTGAGCCGGTAAGCGCCATGAATTTTCGCCCGCGCCAAAAGGAGGAGCCCGAGATCAACCTGATCCCGTTCATCGACGTGCTGCTGGTGGTGCTGATCTTCCTGATGCTGTCCACCACCTACAGCAAGTTCACCGAACTGCAACTCAAGCTGCCGCTGGCCGATACCGAGGCGCAGCGCGACTATCCCAGAGAAGTGCTGGTCAGCGTCACCAGCGAAGGCGCCTACTCGGTCAACAAGGTGCCCGTCAGCGGCCGCAGCGTCGAGGCGCTGGCGCTGGCCTTGCAGGAAGGCGCCAAGGCCGGCAAGCAAGCCGTGCTGATCATCCATGCCGACGCCAGCGCCCGGCACCAGGCGGTGATCACGGTGATGGAGGCGGCGCGGCGCGCCGGGCTGGTTCAAATCACCTTTGCCACTCAATCATCCCAAGGTGCAAGCCAATAGAACCGGGCCAAGCCAGGCGCAGCCGTTTGCCTGGCAGCGCGGCCTGACGCAGGCCTGGACGCGGCGCGGCTGGCTGGCCTCTTTGCTGTGGCCCGTCGCCTGCATTTTTGGCGCGCTGCTGGCGCTGCGCCGCGCGCTGTATCGCACGGGTGTGTTGAAGGTTTGGCGCGTGCCGGTGCCCGTCATCGTGGTTGGCAACGTGGTGGTGGGCGGCGCGGGCAAGACGCCGGTCGTGATCGCGCTGGTGCAGCACCTGCAAAGCAGCGGCCGGCAGGTGGGCGTGATCACGCGGGGCTATGGACGCCAAGCCACGGATTGTCGCGCAAGTGCAGCCAGACAGTCTGGCGCGCGACGTGGGAGACGAGCCGCTGCTGATCCAGCACCGCACGGGAGCACCCGTGTTTGTGGCAACGCGCCGGTTTGAGGCGGCACGGGCCTTGCTGGCGGCCTGTCCCGCCATCGAACTCATCGTCTGCGACGACGGCTTGCAGCACCTCAGCCTGTACCGCGATCTGGAAATTTGTGTTTTTGATGAGCGCGGCGTCGGCAACGGCTGGCTGCTGCCGGCCGGTCCGCTGCGCGAACCCTGGCCACGCGCGGTGGACCTGGTGCTGCACAGCGCCGGCCCAGCGGGCTTTGCCGGTTTTGGTGTACAACGGACGCTCAGCCCCGACGCCGTGCGAGCCGACGGCAGCCAGATCCCGCTGGCGCAACTGGCGGACCCGAACCGCGCCAACGCCAAGCCCCTGTTGGCGCTGGCTGCGATTGCCAAGCCGGAAAACTTTTTTGCGCTGTTGCGTGCCCAGGGCTTAAGCTTGGCGCGCACCCTGGCGCTGCCAGACCACTATAGCTTTGATAGCTGGTCGCGCAATGAATACGGGGGCTACACCCTGATTTGCACTGAAAAAGACGCGGTCAAGCTGTGGCCACAACAGATTGACGCACTGGCGGTGCCGCTGCTCCTGCGCCTACCCGCCGCCTGCCTCGCGCGCTTCGATGCGCTGATAAAAACAGTCGCGGACACACCACGCTGATTCGCCCTTGCCTGATGCTGCGAGGGGTAAGCCCCAATCCACCTGCCCGATGCGTTGCCGGATATGCTGAATTCAAATCGGGTCCGTGATGACCTCTAGCGTTGGCGCTATCTGGCACGCAGCATGCGCCGCGAAGCGGGAACCTGCTGCTGCGTGTCCGCGACGACGAGCAACTGGTTAACCCGCTGCGCCTGAAACCAGCGGAAACGCGCCTGGATTGCGTATGGACTGCACCGATAAATCGACGTCCAAGTCCGGCCAATAGAGATGGTCCGGAGTCGGCCACTGAACTTCTGAAATCTGCTCAATCGTCGCCTTTCGAAACCATGGGAATTGATCGAAGGGCACGAGCAACTCCTCGTCGGCAAGCAGCAGCCAAAAACCGTGCTTCGAAACATGGGTGACTTCAGCCGCCAAAGTGGTGGTTCCAGGCATCTTGGATCTCCTTCAGGTGTGAATTTACAACTGCTTGAGCTTGTCGAAGTTGAGTATCAGAAAGTCCAGTATGGTTGGCTAAAACCACCTGTGGTGTAAGCCAGAACTTCGCTTCGCCGTCAGCATGCGCAACATGCACATGAATGCGCGTCTCCTCTCGAGAAAAAAAGAAGAGTCGAAATTGACCATCACGAATAATGGTAGGTGCCATGCCGGTACTGTAACCAACTTATTCTCCAGCAGGCCAACGTACACGGTCAGGGGCGGCCGACGTCGAAGGCCTCACAGTCACCGACGCACCTGACGCTTGTACTCGAGGTAGGTGGAACCAATTTCTCCTCGAGAACTCGCTCCTCGGGAACGATCTGGAACCGCCAGATGTACGCGACGAAGGTCAGCGGGCCGGCGAGCGCCGGCAATGACCACAAGTAGTGGATAGCCCAAGCAAAACCAGTAGAAATCCGAGGGCCTTTGCGGCGTCGGCTCCATGGAGGGCTTAGTCCACGACCGGTTTGGGAATGGTGCGTAGCGTGGCATAGAGAATTTCTCGGTCCTCGGGGTCCGGCAGCGCTGCGATCAAGCGCTCCGCCGCACGATAGCTGCTTGCATGAACTTGCGCCTCGCCGGCGGCGGCTGCAACGCTGGCCTTGACCGCGCAGGCACACGCCTTCTCCCAGGGCTCGCAGTCTTGCACAAGGAAGACTGGTTCGCACTGTGCGAAGTAGTGCTTGGCCGGGTTTGGCAGTTTGAGCAAGGCATAGACGTGCGCAAGTAACTGCGCCGCATGAGCTCGATTCCCCGCGGTTCCGACCATCTTCCAGAAGTACATTGAAGCGTGGGCCGCCTGAAGCATCTCTTCGTCTTCCTCCGGCACACGAGTCGGCGACTCTGACAGTCGCCACGCATGGTTGTTCGCCTGAGCGGCAAGGCGACGCTGCCAACGTGCGACTTCCTCAGGGGACGGTGCATCGGCCATTTGTGTCTCCTCCAGCGGAAGTTGGGGTCTAAGCTAATGTAGCCGATCACCAAAGCCGGCACAGGCAGCTATCAAATTCTGCTAGTCGCTGGCGCTTGCGGCATCGCCGCGCTGTCCCTTGGGGGCGCGCGACAATTGGCCTGACATGAAAAGGCATTTTTGACGCGCGCGCGTAGGATTTTTCAACTTCGGGGAAAATGCCGCAGTCCGTGCTGCGCAGGCAGCAGCCCCGCCCTACTCCGGAAGTCCCCATGTTTCTATTTCGTACCGCCGCCTTGATTCAGACGCCCTTGTCCCGGCAATGGGCTTGGCCGCGTTCACTGACCCTGCTCGCCACTGCCCTGGCGCTCGCCCTGAGCACCTTGCTGGTGGCTTGTGGCAGCAAAGACACCGGCGTACCGTCCGGACCAGTCCGCGCTATGCCCCTGGCCGAGGTGGGCGTTGTCACGGTCACGCCGAGTGATGTCGGGCTGATCACCGAACTGCCGGGCCGTCTGGAGGCCTCGCGCGTGGCCCAGGTGCGTGCGCGCGTGGCGGGCATTCTGCAAACGCGCTTGTTCCGGGAGGGCAGCGAGGTGCGGGCCGGTCAGGCCTTATTTCAGATCGACGCCAGTTCGTACGCAGCCGCGCTGGCCAGCGCCCAGGCGGTGCAAGCCCGGGCCGAAGCCAACCTGCTGCAGGCGCGCGCCCAGGCTGAACGCTTCAAACCGCTGGCTGAGGCCAAAGCCATCAGCGAGCAGGAATTTGTCAATGCGCAGGCGGCGCAGAAGCAGGCCGAGGCGGATGTCGCCATGGGCAGGGCGGCGGTGCAAACGGCGCGCATCAATCTGGACTACGCCCGTGTCACGGCACCGATCGCGGGTCGCATTGGCCGCGCACTGGTCACGGAAGGCGCCCTGGTGGGCCAGGGTGAGGCGACGCAACTCGCCGTCATCCAGCAAATTGATCCGTTGTATGTGAACTTTACGCAGTCCGCAGCAGAGGTGATGCAATTGCGCCGCGCGCTCGACAACGGCCAGCTCAAGCGCGCCGGTGCCCAGTCGGCCAGCGTGCGCGTGTTGCAGGACGACGGTTCGGAGTACGCCCAAGCGGGCAAACTGCTGTTCTCGGACCTTACTGTGGATACCAGCAGCGGCCAGATCACCCTGCGTGCGGAATTGCCCAACCCGGGTGGCACGCTGCTGCCGGGCCTGTTTGTGCGGGTGCGGCTGGAGCAGGCCAAGGCCAGCAACGCCATCACGCTGGCGCAGCAGGCGGTGACGCGTTCGCCGCAGGGCGACTCGGTGCTGGTGGTGGCCGCAGACGGCAAGGTGACAACGCGGGCAGTGAAGGTCGGCGCACAACAAAATGGCCAGTGGGTGATTCTGGACGGACTCAAGAGCGGCGAGCAGGTCATCGTCGATGGCTTGCAGAAACTGCGTCCCGGCGTGCCGGTCAAACCCGTGCCGTGGCAAGCCGCTAGCGGCACAGCGCCCCGCGCCAATGCCAGCGCGACGCGCTAAGGACGCAGCGCCATGGCCAAATTCTTTATCGACCGGCCCATCTTTGCCTGGGTCATCGCCCTCTTCATCATGGTGGCGGGAATCGTTGCCATCACGCAGTTGCCGATTGCGCAGTACCCGCCGGTGGCACCGCCGTCGATCGTTATTTCGGCGGCTTACCCAGGTGCTTCGGCGCAGACGCTAGAGAACAGCGTGATCTCGGTGATCGAGCAGGAAATGAACGGCTCACCCGGCCTGCTCTACATGGAATCGGTCTCGCAAGCCAACGGCACGGGCCAGATCACCATCAGCTTTCAGCCCGGCACCAACCCGGATCTGGCGCAGGTGGATGTACAAAATCGCTTGAGCCGCGCCGCCCCGCGCTTGCCGCAAGCGGTGACGCAGCAAGGTGTGCGAGTTGATAAATCACGCAGCAACTTTTTGCTCTTTACCATCATCACCTCGAATGACCCGGCCTGGGATCCGGTGGCGCTGGGCGACTACACGGCACGCAATGTGCTGCCCGAGTTGCAGCGTATCGACGGCGTCGGGCAAGCCCGCATTTTTGGTACCGAGCGCGCCCTGCGCGTCTGGATTGACCCGGCCAAGCTGCTCGCCTTCAACCTGTCAAGCGCCGACGTGAACGCCGCCATTCGCGCGCAAAACGCACAGGTCTCGGCGGGTGAAATCGGCAGCCTGCCCAACATTGCCGGTCAGGGCATTGCGGCCACTGTGCTGGTGGAGGGCCAGCTTGCCAGCGTCGAGCAGTTTGGCAATGTGACACTGCGCGCCAATGCCGACGGCTCGCGCGTGCGCCTCAAGGACGTGGCGCGCATCGAGCTCGGTGCGCAGGACTACGCGACCTCGGCGCGCATCAACGGCAAGCCTTCCACCGGTGTCGGCGTGCAGCTCACGCCCAGCGGCAATGCGCTCGCCACGGCGAAAGCAATACGCGCCAAGATGACCGAGCTGGCGCGCTACTTTCCCAAAGGCATGAGCTGGTCAATTCCGTACGACAGCTCGGAATTCATTGCGACCTCGCTGCGCCAAGTGACCGAGACTTTGCTCGAAGCCGTCGCGCTGGTGTTTCTGGTGATGTTCTTGTTCCTGCAAAACTGGCGCTACACCATCATTCCGACCATCGTCGTCCCGGTCGCGCTGCTGGGCACCTTTGCTGCCCTGTTGGCGCTGGGCTTTTCGATCAACGTGCTGACCATGTTTGCCATGGTGCTGGTGATCGGCATCGTCGTCGATGATGCCATTGTGGTGGTAGAAAACGTTGAGCGCATCATGAGCGAAGAGGGCTTGTCACCGCTGCTGGCCACGCGCAAGGCGATGGGGCAGATTTCGGGCGCGATCATTGGTGTCACCGTGGTGCTGATTTCAGTCTTTGTGCCGCTGGCGTTCTTTAGCGGATCCATCGGCAACATTTACCGCCAGTTTGCAGCGGTGATGGGCATCTCGATTGCGTTCTCGTCCTTTCTGGCGCTCTCGCTGACGCCAGCCTTGTGCGCCACGCTGCTCAAACCCGTGGCCGCCGGTCACCACTTGGCGAAAAGCGGCTTTTTTGGCTGGTTCAACCGGGGTTTTGCGGCTACCGCAAAAGGCTATGAAAAGGGTGTGGCGCGGCTGCTGCCGCACGCGGCGCGCTATCTGGTGATTTATGCGGCCATTATCGCTGCGGCGGCCACGGTCTATCTGCGCCTGCCCACTTCGTTCCTGCCCAATGAGGACCAGGGCACGCTGCGCGTGAACATCCAGTTGCCCCCAGGCGCCACCAAAGAACGCACGCTGGCGGTGATGGAGCAGGTTGAAAGCTACATGCTCAAGCAGCCTGAAGTGCAGGACATGATCAGCGTGCTCGGTTTCAGCTTTTCTGGCCAGGGGCAAAACGCGGCGCTGGGTTTCATTGCGCTCAAGGATTGGGAGCAGCGCAAGGGGCCGGGCAATTCGGCGCTGGCGCTGGCCGAGCGCTCGTTTGGTGGCTTGACGGGCATCCGCGACGCCATCATTTTCCCCGTGAATCCGCCGCCGATTCCCGAACTCGGTAACGCCTCGGGTTTCAGTTTTCGCTTGCAGGATAGGGCCGGTCATGGGCACGCAGCGCTGCTGGCGGCGCGCAACCAGCTACTCGGGATGGCCGCGCAAAGCAAGGTGCTCAGCCAGGTGCGCCCGGAAGGTCTGGAAGATGCACCGCAGTTGCAGTTGGACATTGACCGCGACCAGGCCAGTGCCCTGGGTGTGAGCTTCGAGACCATCAACAGCGCCATTGCAACCGCTTTGGGATCGAGCTATATCAACGACTTCCCGAACGCGGGCCGCTTGCAGCGCGTGGTGGTGCAGGCTGACGCGCCGGCTCGCATGCAAGCGAGCGACCTGCTGCGCCTGAATGTGCTCAGCGCCAAGGGGCAGATCGTTCCGTTCTCGGCTTTTGCCAGCACGCGCTGGGTCAGCGGCGCCATGCAGACTGTGCGCTACAACGGCTACCCCACCATGCGCATCAGCGGCAGTGTGGCAACCGGCCAAAGCACCGGTGCCGGGCTGGCTGAAATGGAGCGCCTGGCGGCGCAGTTGCCCGATGGTTTCGGCTTTGAGTGGACCGGTATTTCGCGCGAGGAAAAACTGGCCGGCGCGCAAGCTTTTGTGCTCTACGGCTTTGCCATTCTGTCGGTGTTTCTGTGTCTGGCCGCTTTGTATGAGAGCTGGACCATTCCACTGTCCGTGATTCTGGTGGTACCGCTGGGCGTACTCGGTGTCTTGCTGGCGACACTCTTGCGCGGTTATGCAAACGATGTTTATTTTCAGGTGGGCCTCATCACCATCATCGGCTTGTCGGCCAAGAACGCCATTTTGATTATCGAGTTTGCCAAGGACTTGCAGGCGCAGGGCAAGAGCGTGATCGAGTCGGCACTGGCTGCCGCGCACCTGCGCTTTCGCCCGATTGTGATGACCTCGATGGCGTTCACGCTGGGTGTGCTGCCACTGGCGATCTCGAGCGGCGCGGGCTCCGCCAGCCAGCGTGCCATTGGCACCGGTGTCATCGGCGGCATCCTGACCGGCACCACCCTGGCGGTGGGCTTTGTGCCGATCTTTTTTGTCGTGGTGCGCAGCCTGTTCAAGGACAGCGCGCGCCAGCGCCAGATTCATGCCGAGCAGGCCGCCCATATGGGGGTGCATACCGATGTGTAAATTTCTAAAGCGTTTTAGGCCTCTAGCCCCCGTCGCAATTGCGCAAGCAGCTGCTATTGTTATAGCGGGTTGCAGCCTGATGCCAAGCTATGAGCGGCCCGCCGCGCCCGTGGCCGCGCAGTGGCCGGCGTCTACTGGCCCCAAGCAGCCCGGTCAGTCCGCTGCTGCGGCCGCGCCCATGGCGCTCTGGCAGGATTACTTTACCGACTCTGCGCTGCGACAACTGATCAAGATCGCGTTGGCCAACAACCGCGATCTGCGCGTGGCACTGCTCAACATCGAGCTGGCGCGCGCCCAATTGGGTATTCGCCGCGCCGACCAATTCCCCTCCGTCGGGGCGGCAGCCGCGGCTTCACGCAGCGCAACCGGTACCGGCTCATTCAACACGGTCTATAGCGCCGGGTTGAGCGTGACGGCTTATGAGATCGATTTCTTTGGCCGCGTTGCCAGCCTCAAGGAACAGGCCCTGGCCCAGTACCTGGCCAGCACCGAGGCGGGTCAGACGGCGCAGATCAGCCTGATTGCCACACTGGCGCAAAGCTGGCTTAGCCTGCTGGCAGACGAGGCCTTACTGGCCGTGTCGCACCAGACCCTGGCCTCGCGCCAAGCGTCGCTGGCACTGGTTGAGCTCAAGGCGCAGCACGGCGCGGCCTCGGAGTTGGACCAGCGGCTGGCACAGACGCTACTGGAGAGTGCCCGCATCACCCTGGCGCAGCAGCAGCGCCAACGTGCGCTTGACGAGAACACTCTGGTGCTGTTGCTGGGCCAGCCCCTGAGCGACACCCCAGCTGGGCCGGCAGACGCGCAAAAACTCAGCCACTTGCAATTGGCAGAACTGCCCGCTGGACTGCCCTCGGAGCTGCTGGCGCGCCGCCCCGACATCCGCCAGGCCGAGCAATTGTTGATCGCCAGCAATGCCAATATCGGCGCTGCGCGCGCGGCTTTTTTCCCGCGCATCAGCCTGACGGCCGGTGCCGGCTCCGCCAGCAACGAACTGGCCGGCCTGTTCAAGGGCGGTTCCTGGGGTTTTACTTTGGCACCGCAACTGCTGTTGCCGCTGTTTGACGCCGGTCGCAACCAGGCCAACCTGCAAGCCGCGCAGGCGGCACGCGACGTCGCGGTGGCGCAGTATGAAAAGGCGATTCAAAGTGCTTTTCGCGAAGTGGCCGACGCCCTGGCCGGACGTGAGACGCTGGCGCGCCAACGCCAGGCCACACGGGCCCAGCTGGAAGCCGAAGCGGCGCGCGCGCGCCTGACGAAACTGCGTTTTGACAACGGCGCCGCCAGTCAGCTCGACTGGCTCGATGCGCAACGCTCGCTGTTTGCCGCGCAGCAAGCGCTGGTACAAACCCAATTGGCGTATCTGCAAAACCAGGTGGCGCTGTTCAAGACACTGGGCGGTGGGGCCGTGCCCGGGCCTTGAGCCGCGAATCCACCGAGGATCGCGTCAAATGGCGCGAGCGCCTGCGTCAAACGCCCCAGACCACGTCCTTGCCGGCCTCGGCGCTACAGCGCAACAAGTCGATAAATGGCGCGGCGCGGTGCCGCAGCATGACGCTGTCACCTTCGACTTCCACCGGTTTTTCAGGATGCTGCTCGCGTTCGGCTTGCGCTGCCTCGTGCGTCACGATGGCCGCGTCCAGCGCGGCGATGGCAGCAGGCATTTGCGCGACCGTGATGACGCCCTTGGGCGCGGGCTGCTTGCCAATGATGCGCAGCATTTGCTCGCCATTGAGGTCGAGCATGATGACATCTCCGGCGGCCTGGGATTTGAACTTGTAGAGCATGATAGTTTCTCCTTCAATTTACAAGAATAATAGCGGACTTGCGCCGCCGTCCGTACGGTGGACAACCGACAGCGCCCGGCCGTTACGTCTTGGCAGGCTGTCTATCATCGTCAAGTCGCTGCGATTGCGCGCGATAATCCGGTCAAACTTTGGAGATTTTCATGGCAAAAACACCCAAAATCGCCGTCTTGCTGGCCGGTTGCGGGCACCTTGACGGTGCCGAAGTGCGCGAAGCGGTCTTGACCCTGCTGGCACTCGACCAACAGGGCGCAAGCTTTCAGTGCATCGCCCCCAACGCGCCGCAGTATCACGTGGTCAATCACGTGACCGGCGCGCCGGTGCCCGCTGCGCAGCGCAACATTCTCGAAGAATCCAGCCGCATCGCGCGCCTCGGGCAATGCCTGGATCTGGCCCAGGCGCGGGTGCAGGATTTTGACGCGCTGGTAATGCCGGGTGGCTATGGCGTGGCCAAGAATCATTGCACGTTTGCGATCAACGGCACCGAGGCCGAGGTGCGCGCAGACGTGGCCGCCTTTGTACGCGGTTTTTTTGACGCCAAGAAGCCGGTGGGCGCGATTTGCATTGCGCCGGCCTTGGTGGCGCTGACCCTGCATGGCCACGACAGCGCCAAGCTCACCCTGGGCAACGACGCCGGTGTGGCAGCAGCCATGCAGCAGCTCGGCCAGCAACACCAGAACACACCCGATGCGCGCGAGATCGTAATCGACGAAGCGCACAAGCTCATCACCACGCCGGCCTATATGTTCGACGATGCCAAGCTGAGCGATGTCTTCACCGGTATCTCGCGTTGCGTGACCGAAGTGCTCAAGCGCATTTGACCGAGCCGCCAGTGCCGGGCCTAACGACACCATTTTCTGATTCCATGACCCACGCCAGAAAACCACTCTCCATGTTTCAGGTGCTGCTGTGCGGTGCCGCCATCGTCACGCTTTCGATGGGCGTACGCCATGGCTTTGGCCTGTGGCTGCAGCCGATTTCGCAAAGCCAGAACTGGAGCCGGGAAACCTTTGCCTTTGCCATGGCATTGCAAAACCTGGTGTGGGGCCTGGCTGGCATTTTTGCCGGCATGGTGGCGGACCGGTTTGGCGCCTTCCGGGTCGTCGCCCTGGGTGCTGTGTTGTATGCGCTCGGGCTGCTCGGCATGGCCTATGCCAATACGCCGTGGCTGCTGTCGCTGACTGCCGGTGTGCTGATTGGCGTAGCCCAGGCCGGCACGACCTATGCCATCATTTACGGTGTCATCGGTCGAAACATCGCCGCCAACAAGCGCTCCTGGGCCATGGGCGTGGCAGCTGCGGCGGGCTCATTTGGGCAGTTCCTGATGGTACCCACCGAAAACTTCCTGATCAGCAGCTTTGGCTGGCAGGAAGCCCTGGTGATCCTGAGCGCCGCCGTGCTCATGATGATTCCGTTGGCCTGGGGATTGCGCGAGCCGAATTTTTCGGTCGGCTCGGTTTTTCAGCGTGAGCAGACCATTTTTCAGGCATTGAAGGAGGCCTTTCAGTACCCGAGTTTTCAATTGCTGATGGCGGGCTATTTCGTCTGCGGCTTTCAGGTCGTCTTCATCGGCGTGCACATGCCCAGTTACCTGCGCGACAAGGGGCTGTCGCCCCAGGTAGCCAGCTACTCGCTGGCGTTGATCGGCCTGTTCAACGTCTTTGGCACCTACGCGGCCGGCGTGCTCGGCCAGCACCTGCAGAAAAAAAACATCCTGGCCTTTATCTACCTGGCCCGCGCGATTGCCATCAGCTTGTTCCTGCTCACCCCCTTGTCAGCGCAAAGCGTCTATATTTTTTCCAGCGTGATGGGCTTGCTGTGGCTCTCCACCGTGCCGCCGACCAATGCCACGGTGGCGCAAATATTTGGCGTGGCGCATTTGTCTATGCTCGGTGGATTCGTGTTCTTTAGTCATCAAATCGGCTCCTTCATGGGTGTCTGGCTGGGTGGCTATCTGTATGACCGCACTGGCAGCTATGACGTGGTCTGGTACATCGCAATTGCGCTGGGGGTGTTGGCGGCGCTGGTCAATCTGCCGATCAAGGAAGCGGCCATTGTGCGCAACCCGCTGGCACTGGGAGCATGATTTGAAGCATTTGCGCGTGAAGATGGTCGCTCAAAGGCTTCTGCTTTACGCGGCTCTGGCCTGCCTGTTGCTGGCGGTCTTCGCCCTTTACTCCCGCCCCGACTTCCTCTTTACCCTGGCCAATCAGGTGTGGGGCTGTTTCTGAATTCAAATGGCTCCTGAAGCGGGTCAACGGACCGACACTGCAGCAGGCCATGAAGGCGCCTCAGCCTGGCTGCAACGCTGGTCTCACCTGATTGCACCAGGCGGGTCGGTGCTTGACCTCGCTTGTGGCGCAGGACGACATATGAAATTTCTGGCAGCACAAGGCTACCGGGTGACTGGCGTTGATCGCTCGCCGGCCGCGCTTGCGTCGGCTGCAAATTTCGGCGAGACGCTGCTGTCGGATCTCGAGAATGATCCGTGGCCCTTGTTGCAGGGCACGCAACTGCGCCAGTTCGACGCCGTCATTGTTTTCAACTATTTGTGGCGTCCGCTGTTGCCGCTGATCGGGCAAAGTTTGGCTCCACAAGCGGTGCTCATTTACGAAACCTTTGCGCAAGGAAATGAAGCGCTGGGCAAACCTTCCAAGCCGGAATTTCTGTTGAAGCCTGCCGAATTGCTCGGCACTTTTGGCAAGTTACACATCATTGCCTTCGAACAGGGTTTTCTGGGCAGCCCGGCGCGCCTGGTGCAGCGCATCGTTGCTGCGCAAGCCGATTTGCCCACTGCGGGCCCGGTCGCCCTGCGGCGCTTTGCGCTCTAGGTAGAATGCACGCTTTGGTTTAACCAGCACTTGGACATGACATTTTCAACCGGTCAAATTACGGGCAGCATCGTGGCACTTGTCACGCCCATGCAGGAAGACGCCAGCGTGGACTACCCGACGCTGCGCAAGTTGATCGATTGGCATATCGCCGAGGGCACTGATTGCATTGGCGTGGTCGGCACGACGGGCGAATCACCGACTGTCAATGTGCAGGAGCATTGTGAAATCATCCGCGTGGCAGTCGAGCAGGCGGCCAAGCGCGTGCCGATCATGGCTGGGTGCGGTGCCAACTGCACGGCCGAGGCGATCGAGCTGACCCAATTTGCCAAGAAGGTGGGCGCTGATTGCCAGTTGCAGGTCGTGCCCTACTACAACAAGCCGACCCAGGAAGGTCAGTACCTGCACTTCAAGGCCATCGCCGAGGCCGTGGATTTGCCGATGATCCTGTACAACGTACCAGGGCGTTCGGTGGCAGACATGGCGCACGACACGGTGTTGCGGCTGGCGCAAGTGCCAGGCATCGTGGGAATCAAGGAAGCGACTGGCAATATTGATCGGGCGCAGTGGCTGATCCGGCAAGCACCCAAGGGCTTTGCCATCTACTCAGGCGACGACCCGACGGCCGTGGCGCTGATGTTATGCGGCGGCCAGGGCAACATCAGCGTGACCGCCAACGTGGCACCCCGGCTGATGCACGAGCTGTGCATGGCGGCGATGGCCGGTGACGTAAGAAAAGCGATGGAAATTCAATTCAAGCTGATGCCGCTGCACCGCAATCTGTTTGTCGAGGCCAACCCGATTCCGGTCAAGTGGGCGATGGCACGCATGAAGCTGTGCGGTGCTGCCATTCGTCTGCCCATGACGCGTTTGACACCCGCCAATGAAGCGGTCGTGGAAGACGCCTTGCGTGCCAGCGGCCTGCTCTAATCAGCCTGATCACTCCTCAGCCATTACCCCAAGGGATACTTCTGTGAATCATCTTTCAAAACTTGCATTGCTGGGTTTGTCGCTGTCGTTGGCGGCGTGTTCGGTGCTCGAAGGTGACAAGATCAATTACAAGAGCGCGGGCAAAGTCCCGTCGCTTGAGGTGCCGCCGGACCTGACCCAATTGTCGCGCGACACCCGCTATGCAGTGCCGGGTGGTGCCGTGTCGGCATCTAGCTTTCAGATCGGACAAGCCAGCCCGACCGCCCCCACGGCTTTGAATGCGATGGGCGATGTGCGCATTGAGCGCGCCGGCACCCAGCGCTGGCTCGTCATTGATCGGCCCGCCGACAAACTGTGGGAGCCGGTGCGCGACTTCTGGCAGGAAAGTGGTTTCCTGCTGACCCTGGACCAGCGCAATATCGGAATCATGGAGACCGACTGGGCCGAAAATCGGGCCAAGCTGCCGCAAGACCTTATTCGCGCCGCATTGGGCAAGGTCATTGACGCGTTGTATTCCACGGGCGAGCGCGACAAGTTTCGCACGCGGCTGGAACGCAACGCCAGCGGTGGCACCGATATTTTTGTCAGCCACCGGGGCATGATCGAGGTCTATGACAGCAAGGAAAAGGACCGGACGGTCTGGCAGCCGCGCGCGTCCGACCCGGAACTGGAAGCCGAATTCTTGCGCCGACTCATGGTCAAGCTTGGCGTCACGCAAGAACAGTCTAAAGCGCTGGTTGCCGCTGGTGCCAGCAAGAATAGCTCGCGCGTGGCGAGCGTCAACGGCCAACCGGTGCTGCAGATTGACGATGGCTTTGACCGCGCCTGGCGCCGGGTCGGGTTGGCGCTGGATCGTACCGGTTTTACGGTGGAGGATCGGGACCGCAGTCAAGGCATCTATTTTGTGCGCTACGTGGCACCCAATGCCGACAAATCAGAACCGGGCTTCCTAAGCAAACTGTTTAGTAGCTCAAAGAAGGACGCCGCCCCCCTAAAATACCGCATTGCCGTGGTCAGCCAGGAGAATTCGAGTACCGTCTCGGTGCGCGACGCCAATGGCAAACCGGATGTTGGCGTCGATGCGCAGCGCATCCTGAAAGTCATCGCCGACGACCTCAAGTAATTTGGCGTCTGCGCATCAACGCAGCCACAAAAAAGCCACCCGAAGGTGGCTTTTTTATCGTCAGAGTTAAGGCTGGGAATTATTTCTTGACCGCAGCGTTGGCTGCATCAGCAGCCTTTTTGGCAGCATCGTCACCAGCAGCCTTGGCGGCGTCAACAACCGCCGCACCAGCAGCACTGGCAGCAGCGCCAGCAGCGGCACCGGCAGCAGAAGCCGCATCAGCGGCAGCAGCAGCCACTGGGGCAGAGGCCTCAGGTGCGGGAGCCGGGGCAGCAACGGGTGCTGGGGCAGGGGCGGGTGCTTCTTCCTTCTTACCACAAGCAACCAGAGCGGCAGCGGCGATAACGGCTGCCAAAACGAGCGATTTATTCATTTGAGTATTACCTATTAAGTTGACAAAACAATTTCCGGAAATTGTCGGTGCAGAAAACTGCAGGGACCAAGCAAAAACGACTCGAGCTCTTTTTGCTTAGGGGCGAATTATAAAACCAAAGCTGCACCGTTTAGCCCCCTGAGCTTGAATATTGGGGCTATCTGCGTCAACGACGCAACACTTCAGGCACTGCGTGCCGGGCGTTTTTTGGCATCGCGCGGAACAAAAACCTTGCCCCCATTGCCCGCCTTCACTCCCATGGGTTTGCCAAACGTGGGCCTGCGCGGGCCAAAATCACCCCGTGGCGCGCCGACCTCGTTGCGCGCACCAGCAAATCGGTCATTGAAGCCGCCTTTGCGCTCATAGCTGAAGCTGTCGCGCGCGCCTGGACCCTGCTCGTCACGCGAAGCAAGCCCGGGAGTACTTCTATTTTGATAGCTTGCTGCGACCGATTCACGGTGACTAGCGCCGCTTCTGTCCAGGAAACCCGGGCGATTGGAAGCGAAGCCGCTGGGGCGACCCGCACCAAATTTGCGGTCACGGGAATGAAAGTCATTGCTGCCATAGCTCTCGCGCCCACCAAAATTGGACTTCGGTCGGGCATCTGGAAAACGCTGTTGCGGCTCCAACCCCGGCAGGGTCTCAGCTATGAAGCGCTGGCGCGTGAAGGCTTCAATATCAAATATCTTGCGCCGATCGCGGAATTCGGCAAACGTAACAGCCAGACCGTCACGACCGGCACGGCCGGTGCGGCCAATACGGTGCGTGTAGTCCTCGGCTTTCATGGGCAAACCAAAGTTGAACACATGGGTGATGGTCGGCACGTCAATGCCGCGCGCCGCCACGTCGGTGGCGACCAAAATTTGCACTTGACCCTGGCGCAACGCCATCAGACGACGGTTGCGCAAGCCCTGGCTCAAGGCACCATGCAAAGCCACGGCAGAAAAGCCTTCTTGCTGCAAGTCGTTGGCCAGACCATCACATTCGATTTGGGTGCTGGCAAACACCAGTGCCTGATTGATGGTGCTGTCGCGCAACCAATGATCCAACAGCTTGCGCTTGTGCTGCGCGTTGTCAGCCCAAAACAAAACCTGCTTGATGTTCTGGTGTTTTTCTTGCGGGCTGTCAATTTGCAGGCGCTGCGGCTCGCGCATGACACGCGCGGCGAGTTGCTGGATTCGCGGCGCAAAGGTTGCGCTGAACATCATGGTTTGTTTGCGCGCCATGGTGAGTTGGTTGATCTCGGCCAGGTCATCGGAGAAGCCCAGATCGAGCATTCGGTCGGCTTCATCCACGACCAGGAACTGCACCTGGTCGAGCTTGATTTGCATCGAGCGTTGCAAGTCGAGCAAGCGACCCGGTGTGGCGACCACCAGATTGGCATTTTGCAGCTTGGCAATCTGCAACTGATACGGCATGCCACCCACAATGTTGGCAATGCGCAGGCCACGGCAATGCCGCACCAGATCAATCGCATCGTGCGCGACCTGTTGCGCCAGTTCACGCGTCGGGCAGACCACCAGGGCACCCGGTGCGGCGGGTACAAAATGACGCGGGTTGGTCGGGTCTTTGCGCTTGGCCCGCTTTGGCGGTGCCTCGCCCCTGGCGGCGGCGTCCGCCACGGCGCGCTCAAAGTCAGCGCGCTCTTTGGCTTCGGCCTGCACTTGCTGCGTCAACAAGGTGTGCAACACGGGTAACAGGAAAGCGGCAGTCTTGCCGCTGCCGGTTTGACTCGAAACCATCAGGTCGATGAATCGCTCCGAGCCGCCACCTGCGCTCTCGCCTTGCATGGCCAGCGGAATGGTCTTGAGTTGTACCGTGGTTGGTTGCGTGAAGCCCAAGTCTTTCACCGCCTGAATCAGCTCCGGTGCCAAACCAAGCGTCAAAAAGCCATTGGGCAGCTCGGGTGCCGCCTCAACCGCCAGGGGCGACACGGCAGCACCGGCGTCTTGCTTTATCTCTGCCGCATCATTGGCATCAATGGAAATCGTTTCGACAAGCGATGCATCGCCCGTCGCTTGAAAAGCGTCAGTCATGAATTTACTCACACGCGAGCGTCGCAGGGTCTGCGACCGCTCCGTCAATGGTTAAAAAACATCAACCATCAAACGGAAGCTGCTCTGACTCTCAGGGAGTGCGACCAGCGCGGGGGGCTCTTCTTCAGGAATAACGCTAGCGCGAATTCGCTTTGAGCCCGGTGAATGAAGGGAGATGTGCAAATGAGCGCCACTCTTGGCAGCGCAGCTTTTGATTATGCCACGGATTCGGGTTTCTACCTAATCGCCGCTGAGGCGAATGAAGTGTTCGCGGTAATGCGCCAGCTCGTCAATCGACTCCAGCACGTCGGCCAACGCGGTGTGACGCTGCTTCTTTTTGAACGATTTATAGACTTCCGGCCGCCAGCGCTTGGACAGCTCCTTGAGCGTGCTGACATCCAGATTGCGGTAGTGGAAAAAAGCTTCCAGCCGCGGCATGTACTTGGCCAGAAAACGTCGGTCCTGCCCGATGCTGTTGCCGCACATGGGCGAGCCGCTCTTGGGCACGTAGGGTTTCAGGAAATCAAGCAACTGGGTTTGCGCCTCGTCCTCGGACAGGGTCGAGGCCTTGACCTTGTCGATCAGCCCGCTTTTGCCATGGGTGCCCCTGTTCCATGCATCCATCTTGTCGAGCAACTCATTGTCCTGATGTATCACCAGCACCGGGCCTTCGATCCGGGGTTCAAGGTGGGGGCCGGTGATGACCATCGCGATTTCGATGATGCGGTTGCTTTGCGGGTCAAGACCGGTCATCTCGCAATCGAGCCAGACCAGGTTTTGATCGGATTTGGCCAAAGCGACAACTGCGGGGGGCGTGTTCAGGGTCTGCATCAGTCGAATTGTCGCCGATGCCCTAAACTCGCAGGCCATGCTTGATTCGATTCCGACTTTTTCTGCTTCATTGCAGTTGACCAGTACCTTTGCGCTGACACTGATCGGCGTCCTGTTACTGAAATTCTGGCTGATTTCGCGGCAAATCCGCCACGTGGCGCAACACCGAGGGCAAGTCCCTGCGTCCTTTGTCGAAACCATCACCCTGGCAGCCCATCAAAAAGCGGCGGATTACACCCTGACCAAGGCACGGCTGGGTTTGCTGGAACTGGCATTGGGCGCGCTGCTGCTGCTGGGCTGGACACTGCTGGGCGGCCTGTCGATCCTCAATCAGGCGTTGCTGGGCTGGCTCGGCTCCGGCATGACACAACAACTCGCCCTACTCGCTGCCTTTGTGCTGATCAGCGGCTTGCTTGACCTGCCGCTGTCCTGGTACCAGACCTTCGTGGTCGAGGAGCGCTTTGGCTTCAACAAGACGAGCTTCAAACTGTGGCTGCTGGATCTGCTCAAGTCGAGCCTGATGGGTGCCGCGATTGGCCTGCCGATAGCGGCGCTGGTCTTGTGGCTGATGGGCACATTGGGCATCTGGTGGTGGCTCTGGGCCTGGGGCGTCTGGATGGGATTCAATCTGCTCCTGCTGCTCATCTACCCGACCTTGATCGCGCCGCTGTTTAACAAGTTTGTGCCACTCGAAGATGAAGTGCTCAAGGCCCGTGTGACGGCACTGATGCAACGTTGTGGCTTTTCGGTCCGGGGCTTGTACGTGATGGACGGCAGCAAGCGCAGTGCCCATGGTAATGCCTATTTCACTGGTCTGGGTGCCGCCAAACGGGTGGTGTTTTATGACACGCTGCTGGCCAAATTGTCAGCCGCTGAAGTCGATGCCGTGCTGGCGCACGAGCTCGGACATTTCAAGTACCGGCATGTCCTCAAGAGAATTGGCTTGCTGTTTGGCTTGAGCCTGCTCGGCTTTGCCCTGCTGGGTGGACTGGCAAGCCAGACCTGGTTTTACACCGGGCTGGGGGTGCAGCCCAACCTGGGCACTGCCAATGATGCACTGGCGCTGCTGCTCTTCACGCTGGTGGTGCCGGTATTCAGCTTTTTCATCACGCCGGTGTTTGCGCAACTCTCCCGGCGTGACGAGTTTCAGGCCGACGCCTATGCGGTCGCGCAGACCAATGCCGCCGATCTGTCCACGGCTTTGCTCAAACTGTACCAAGACAACGCGTCAACGCTGACGCCGGACCCGCTGTATGTGAAGTTCTATTACTCGCATCCGGCGGCATCCGAGCGGCTGGCCCGGATGCGGGGCTGAAGGCCAAAGCGGCGAACATGGACAAACGCCACCAGGTGCTGCACTGATGCAGCGCGTCATGCTCGACAGCGGCTTGATCGTCGCCAACTACGGTCGCCATTTTTTGGTGGAAACACCGCAGGGTCAGCGCCTGATCTGCCACTCGCGCGGCAAAAAGAGTCTGGGCGTGGTGGGCGACCGGGTGCTGTGGCAGGCCTCGACTGATCAAGGCACGATCGAGAAGATCGAAGCGCGCCGCAACCTGTTTTACCGTCAGGACGAAATTCGCACCAAGTCATTTGCGGCCAATCTGGACCAGGTGCTGATCCTGATCGCGGCCGTGCCGGAATTCTCCAGTAGCCAGCTGGCTCGCGCGCTGATTGCCGCCGAAGCCGAGCACATCACGCCACTGATTGTGCTCAATAAAAGCGACCTGGTTGAGCCCTTTGCGCGCGCCTGGGAATGGCTGCTGCCATACCGCCAGATGCAATACGTTGTACTACCGCTTTCGCTCAAGCATTCAGCTGCCACGGACCGCACAGAGCTGCTGAACCTGATGCGCGGGAAAACCACTTTGGTGCTGGGTCCCTCCGGTGCTGGCAAGAGCACGCTGATCAACCTGTTGGTGCCCGGCGCCTTGGCCCAGACTGGTGAGATATCGCAGGCCCTGAGTTCGGGCAAGCACACCACCACGAGCACCACCTGGTACTGGGTGGACGCAGAGAAGACGACCGCCCTGATCGACTCCCCCGGTTTCCAGGAGTTTGGCCTGAACCACATTGACCCGGCGCAGTTGGCGGCTTACATGCCTGACCTGAAGGCCCATGTTGGAAACTGCAAGTTCTACAACTGCAGCCATTTGCATGAACCCGGTTGCGGCGTTATTTCCGCACTAAAATCGAATGCAAGCCCATATAGAATAAGCCCCAACCGCTATAATATATATAGTGAATTATTTACCCAATTGAGCCAGACGCGCAAGTACTAAATACCTTGTTACTAACCCAACAGGCGGGCCAGCGTCAACAGCGCCAGCAGCACCACCCAAAGCACCACCGTGCGCCAGACCAGGCCAACAATGACGGCCAGATGTGCCAACTCCGGCGTCTGTCCTGGCCCAGATTCAGCCGCCACCTGCCCAGACCCTGGCACTCGCTCGGATGGACCATGGACTGGCATCGTAGCCGCCACCCCCAATTGAATGTTCACCGCGCCCGCCGTCGCCGCCAACACAATGCCGTCGTTGTCCCATACTGACTGCGGTTCGTAGTTGCGCCAGCCGTCAATCGCATCTTCAAAACTTCCCATCACCGCAAAACTCATGGCGGTCATGCGGGCTGGCACCCAATCGATCACGTGCCAGGCGTTGCTGGCGATCAGTTGCAAAGAGTCGCTGACCGGCTGCAGCTGCGCTTTGCTCTTGTGCTGCCAATAGCGAACGACAAATTCACTTAAGCGGTACAGCACGGCACCGGTCGGGCCAAAACCAAAAGCCGCCAACACGGAGAACCAGGCCAAAACGCCGAAAACATGGCGATGCGCAGACAGAACCGAATGTTCAATCACGTGTCGCACGATGGCACTGCGTGGCAACTCCCTGGCATCGACCTGTCTCCAGCGTGCAAGCAGTTCGCGCGCTCGGTCTTCATCACCACCTGCCAGCGCATCTCGGATCTGGGTGAAATGAAAACTGAACTGGCGAAAACCCACACAGACATACAGCACAGCGGCGCTCCACGCCACGCCGGCCGGCCAACCGACAAAGGTATCGGCCGACCAATAAATAGCCAAGGCCATCAAAGAGGGCAGCAGAACTGCAAATCCCCAGGCCAATCCACCATGAAATGGCATGCCAGCATCAAAGCTGCGTGCGCTCCAGCGCACCCACGCGCGCAGCCCCGCATGCACCGGGTTACCCCGGCCCAAGGGTCGCGCCTGCTCCAGCAGAAGCGCAAACAGTACGGCGACAAAACTCATGCAAGCATCATAGCGGAGGCACCGTCAAGCTGACAGCAGGCGGTAAAAGTTACGCAACAGGCCGGCCGTGGCACCCCAGATGAAGCACTGACGCGACTCATCCTGATAGGGCATGGAAAACCATTCGCGCCGCATTCCCTGCCACTCAAATACATGGCGGCGATGATGGGCCGGGTTCATCAAAAATTCCAGCGGAACTTCAAAAACGGCGGCGACTTCGGCCGGATTGGGGCTCAATTGGAAGTCCGGCTGCACCAGGGCCACCACCGGCGTGATGATGAAGGCGGAGCCGGTTGTGTAATGTGGCAACGTGCCCAGCACCTGAACGAAGGTCGGCAGCAGTCCCACTTCTTCCTGTGCCTCGCGCAAGGCAGTGGCCGTCGCATCGGCGTCGATCAGGTCAGCTTTGCCGCCCGGAAACGCGATCTGGCCTGAATGATCGGCGAGGTGCAGCGTGCGCTCGGTCAACAGGACCGTGGGTTGTTCGCGCATCACGATCGGCAACAAAACCGAGGCGTGCGCCGGGGGGCGGTTCATAAACAGTTGCTCTGAGCGCAACTCGGGCTGCCAAGACGGCGGCGCCATGAAGCGTTGCCGCAAGGCGCTTGGCTGCAACCGGTCTCGCGCCACTGCCGGTAAATGTGAATCGACCCCGACCACCGCCACCTGGCGCGGGTCGAAGGACGGCAGCTTGGACAAGGTACTCACAAGATCGAGGAAACAAAAAAACCGCCACAAGCCTCAGCCAGGGCGGCCTTTCACGACGGCAATTCGGGCTATTCGGTCGCCGCCACAGGAGCAGTCAATTTGCGGGCTGACAACTTTTCTTTGATGCGCGCCGACTTGCCACTGCGCTCGCGCAGGTAGTACAGCTTGGCCCGGCGCACATCACCGCGGCGCTTGATCTCAATGCTGGCGATCAGGGGACTATAGGTTTGAAACGTCCGCTCCACCCCTTCACCGCTGGAGATCTTGCGCACGGTAAAACCGCTGTTCAGGCCCCGATTGCGCTTGGCAATCACGACACCCTCGTATGCCTGCAAGCGTTTGCGCGCACCTTCAACGACGTTCACACTGACGATGACCGTATCGCCGGGCGAAAAATCGGGAATGGTTTTGCCGAGACGAGCAATTTCTTCCTGCTCAAGAGTTTGGATCAGATTCATGATTTCCTCAAATGATCTTGGTCGCGCCAGCGTCAGAATTGACGCAAAGGCCATGCGATCTAAATCGCAAAGCGGCCAACCAGAGGATCGAAAAGTTTTCTATTATAGCTTGGCCAAATAGGCTTCATCCTCGACGCCCAGGCGACCCAGTTGGCGGGCCTGATCGATGAGGTCGGGGCGTTGGCGCCAGGTCACCGCCAGCCGCTGCTCGCGTCGCCAGCGTTCAATCTGGACATGATGGCCCGACAGCAGGACCTCCGGTACCGCTCGACCACACCAGTTCTCAGGGCGCGTGTATTGCTGGCAATCCAGCAGGCCGTCCAGCACCGGGTTGAAGCTGTCCTGCTGATGACTGTCGACGGTGTTCAATACGCCTGGTTGCAGGCGCGCCACAGCGTCGAGCAGCGCCATGGCGGCCACCTCGCCGCCCGAGAGCACAAAATCACCCAGACTGATCTGTTCGCTCACGCAGGCATCGATAAAACGCTGATCCAGCCCTTCGTAGCGCCCACAAATCAGGACGGCACCTTGGCTATCCGCCCAACGCGCCACACGGGCATGATCCAGGCGCTCGCCTGCCGGAGAAAAAAGGACCACCGGTGCGGCGTCATCGCGCTGCGCTTGAATGCTCTGCAGGCATTGCATCAGGGGCTCGGCCAACATCACCATGCCGGGACCGCCACCAAAAGGGCGATCATCAACGCGCCGGTAATTCCCGTCGGCAAAATCGCGCGGATTGACCAGTCTGACGTCCACCTGGCCCGACTCAAACGCGCGCCGCGTGATGCCGCTGGTCAAAAACGGCGCAAACAGTTCCGGAAACAGCGTGATCACGTCAAATTGCATGGGTCGATGCTCAAAAATCCGGCTGCCAATCCACCAGAATGCGCTGCCCTGGCAAGTCAACCTCGTCGATATAGACCGCTACAAATGGAATCATGCGTTCCAGTATCTTGCCGCTTTCTTGCTGTTCGATGACGAGCACCGTTTGGGCACCAGTCGCAAGCAGTTCCCTGACGCTGCCCAGCACAACAGCCTGGCGATTGATCACCTGTAGGCCTATCAAATCAACCCAGTAATACTCATCAGCTGCCGGCGTCGGAAAACTCGAACGCGCAACAAAGACGCGCGCGCCCCGCAGTGCCTCTGCCGCGCTTCGGTCATTGACTTCATGCGCGCAGGCCACAACACGTTCCGAATGACTTTTGGCCTCCTTGATGGCCAATCGGGCCACGCCGTCGAACACCCTGGCGCCGCGTTCAGGGGGCAACAGGAACCAACGCTTGGACGAAAAAAGCGCCTCTGGGTCGGCGCTGTAAGGCATTACATTGAACCAGCCCTGGAGGCCCCAGGCGTCAAGAATGCGCCCGACTTCGATGGCGTCCGCCGGCAATTCGGCGGCTTCGAGGCCGGCCAACATCAGTCAAAAATCAGGCTGCTTTCTGAGCCGCCTGATTGAGCAGGCGCTCCACCGTCGGGGACGCTTGCGCACCGACACTCTTCCAGTAAGTCAATCGATCCTGGGCAATGCGAATGCTTTCTTCAGTGGCGGTCGCAATCGGGTTGTAAAAGCCCAGGCGCTCGATGAAACGCCCATCTCGACGGGTGCGCTTGTCAGCAACCACAATATTGAAAAACGGGCGTGCCTTGGCACCGCCACGGGCGAGTCGAATGACGACCATAATAGATCCTTTGGGGTGGCGGCGTTTTTAAGACCACCGTTTGATTCAGTATCTAATCCAAAGTTTGAGACACGCGACATGACCAACTGGCCAGCGACACTTTGAATAGCGTCGTATTATAACGTTTCTGTTTTTTATGACCCTCATTCGTCCCAGTCTGCCTGAAGATATTGCGGCCATTACGAGCGTTTACGCCCATCACGTGCTGCATGGCACCGGCACTTTTGAGCTTGATCCGCCCTCGCAAAGCGAGATGGCAGGCCGTCGCGCCGAGGTGTTGACCAAAGGCCTGCCGTACCTCGTGGCCATGCAGGGAAATCAGCTGCTGGGCTTTGCCTATTGCAACTGGTTCAAACCGCGGCCAGCCTACCGTTTTGCTGCGGAGGACTCGATCTACCTGGCGCCTGAAGCGATCGGTTGCGGCCTGGGGTCCGCGCTGCTGGCCGAACTCGTGGCACAGGCCGAAACAGCAGGTATCCGAAAGTTGATCGCAGTGATTGGAGATGCGGCCAATATCGGCTCCATCGGCGTGCACCGTCACAATGGGTTCCTGCCAGTCGGCGTTCTCAAGTCCAGCGGCTGGAAATTTAATCGCTGGCTCGACGTCGTCCTGATGGACAAGGCGCTGGGCCTGGGCGACGCCAGCACGCCGACATGACATCCGTGCCGCATGAAAAATAAGACGCTTGCCGCGTGGCTCGCATTGCTGGGCGGTCCACTCGGTCTGCATCGTTTCTATCTGCGCGGTTGGGGTGATCGACTGGCCTGGCTGTTGCCGCTTCCCACTGCCCTGGGGCTGTATGGGCTGGCGCGGGTGCAGTGGTATGGGCTCGATGATCACTTGAGTTGGGTGCTGATTCCGCTACTGGGTTTCACGATTGCCGGCTGTGCCCTGAGCGCCATCATTTATGGTTTGATGAGCTGTGAAAAATGGAATGCCAAGTTCAATCCAACTGCGCCACCAGAGGATATGACCGGCCAGACCAACTGGTTCACCATTGGCGCAATTGCACTGGCTTTGCTGTTTGGCACGACCGTCTTAATGAGCAGCCTCGCATTTGGTTTTCAGCGCTATTTTGAGTACGAGATCGAACAGGCCCGTCTCATTTCACAATGAAATTAACCTGAAACCAGCGTGGGTTAAGCGCAACACGCTACACATTTGATATCATCAAAATATTTGCAAGCTGATCCAGTAGGCGATTGCGGCGACCAGGGCTGTCGCCGGAATCGTCAAAACCCAGGCCCAGATGATGTTACCTGCGACGCCCCAGCGCACGGCACTGGCGCGCTGGGTGGCACCGACACCGACGATGGCACCGGTAATGGTGTGGGTGGTTGAAACCGGAATGCCCAGAATGGCCGCGGTAAAAAGCGTGATCGCGCCACCGGTTTCAGCGCAGAACCCGTGCACCGGCTTGAGTTTGGTCAGCCGCTGCCCCATGGTCTTCACAATGCGCCAGCCGCCAAACATGGTGCCCATCGCAATCGCCGCATAACACGTCAACACCACCCAGGGAGGTGGTGATTTGTCGCCGATGGCACTGTATCCCGTGGCAATCAGCAGCATCCAGACAATGCCGATGGTTTTTTGCGCATCATTGCCGCCGTGGCCCAGACTGTAGGCACCGGCCGACACCAGTTGAAGCGTGCGAAACCAGCGGTCAACCCGGCTTGGAGTGCTGCGACGCAAGGTCCAGGACACCAGGATCAGCATCAGGGAACCCAGCAGGAACCCCATCAAGGGCGACACAAAAATGAACACCACCGTCTTCATCACGCTGGCAAATACCAGCGCCGAAGCGCCCGCCTTGACCATCACAGCACCCACGATGCCACCGATCAGCGCATGCGACGAACTGCTCGGGATGCCGTAATACCAGGTGATGAAATTCCAGATGATGGCACCCATCAGGGCACCAAAGACAATATTGACATCGATTACGCCCGGATCGGCCAGCCCTTTGCCAATGGTGGCTGCGACGCTGAACTGAAAGACAAAAATTGCAATGAAATTGAACACGGCGGCAAACAGCACCGCCTGGCCCGGCTTGAGCACACCCGTGGAGACGACGGTGGCGATCGAGTTGGCGGCATCGTGAAAGCCGTTCATGAAATCAAAAGCAACCGCCAGCAGCACCAGCAAAATCACCACCCACACGCCGACATGGACCGATGCCATGACCCCAGCGCCTCAGGAATTTTCGAGGACGATGCCCTCGACGACATTGGCGACGTCTTCACACTTGTCGGTGATGGTTTCCAACAGCTCGTAAATGGCCTTGAGCTTGATCACTTCGCGCACATCGGGCTCCTCGCGAAACAGTTTGCTCATGGCCCCGCGCATGATTCGATCAGCATCCGACTCCAGCTGGTCAATTTCTTCACAGGTCTTGAGCGCTGCCTCGGCTGTGGCCGGATCGGCGATTTTGGCTAACAGGTTGACCGCATCGCGCACCCGTTCGCAGCACCTGACGCTGACATCGGTCAGGCGCGTGATGTCCTCCGTCATATGGTGGATGTCATACAGGGCCATGGTCTCAGCCGAATCCTGAATCAGGTCGGCAATGTCGTCCATGGTATTGATCAGCGTATGAATCTGCTCACGATCAATCGGCGTGATGAAAGTCTTGTGGATGCCTTTATTTACCTCATGCGTCACCCGGTCAGCCGCACGTTCGGCAATGTCAACGTCCGAATTGTATTTTTGACGCAATTGGAGATCGCTGTAATTTGCCACCAGTTTGGAAAACGCGTACGCCGCCTCCACAATCCGGTCAGCGTGCTGGTTGAACATCTCAAAAAAATTGCCTTCACGCGGCAGTAGTTTGGCAAACAGCATTGCGCACTCCAGGGAGGAAACTTTGAATCAACAAATGGTCTATTCGGGATTGCCCGCAGTGTAACCGTCACCTGCCGCGCATCAACTGACGCGCCACGGTGATTGGCTCAGGCACTGCGGAAAATGAAGAAGGCGGCACCCCACCAGCACAATCTTGAGTCGTGCCACGCTAAAGCCCGCCCGCTGACAACCGATCCGATTGGCTGGCACTTGCAGCAGACGAGGCGGGTCAGTTCGACGCTCGAGCTTCCTTAAGCGGCAACAACTTCTTGCACAGAGGCAGCCGCATCGGTGTAGTCCTGCACTTTGTCAAAATTCAAATATTGATAAATTTTGTCGCTGGCCAGCGTCAACACACCCATGTCTGCCAGGTACTCGGCCTTGCTTGGAATCCGTCCGAGTTTGGCGCTGATCGCACCCAACTCGGCGCTGCCCAAATAGACGTTGCTGTTCTTGCCCATGCGATTCGGGAAATTGCGCGTGGAAGTCGAAAACACCGTAGCGCCCTCTTTCACCTGCGCCTGATTGCCCATGCATAAACTGCAACCGGGCATCTCCATGCGCGCACCGGCCGAGCCCAGCACGTTGTAATGACCTTCTTCGCTGAGTTGCCTGGCATCCATCTTGGTCGGTGGTGCGACCCAGAGCTTGACCGGAATATCGCGCATGTTTTCCAACAGCTTTGATGCGGCACGGAAGTGGCCGATGTTGGTCATGCACGAGCCAATAAAGACTTCGTCAATCTTGGTTCCCGCGACTTCCGTCAGAGTCTTCACATCGTCCGGATCGTTGGGGCAAGCCAGGATCGGCTCGTGAATGTCCGCCAGATCTATCTCGATGACGGCCGCGTACTCGGCATCGGTGTCACGCTCAAGCAGTTGCGGATCGGCCAACCACGCTTGCATGGCCTTGATCCGGCGCCGGATGGTGCGTGCATCCGCGTAGTCGTTGGCGATCATCCATTTCAGCAGCGTGATGTTGCTGTTGATGTACTCCATGATCGGCTCTTTGTTGAGCTTTACGGTGCAGCCACCGGCGCTGCGTTCGGCGGAGGCATCGCTCAATTCAAAGGCTTGCTCCACCTTCAGGTCGGGCAGACCTTCGATTTCCAGGATGCGACCGGAAAAGACATTTTTCTTGCCTTGCTTGGCGACGGTCATCAGACCAGCCTTGATGGCGTAAAGAGGGATCGCATTGACCAGATCGCGCAAGGTGATACCGGGCTGCATCTTGCCTTTGAAGCGCACCAACACACTCTCCGGCATGTCCAGCGGCATAACACCGGTAGCAGCGCCAAAGGCGACCAGACCGGAACCCGCCGGGAAGCTGATGCCGATTGGAAAACGCGTGTGGCTGTCGCCGCCGGTGCCCACGGTATCGGGCAGCAGCATGCGATTGAGCCACGAGTGAATGATGCCGTCGCCCGGGCGCAGCGTAATGCCACCGCGGTTGTTCATGAACGCGGGCAGTTCGTGGTGCATCTTCACGTCCACCGGCTTCGGATAAGCCGCCGTATGGCAAAACGACTGCATCACCAGGTCCGCGCTGAAGCCCAGGCAGGCCAGGTCTTTCAACTCGTCACGTGTCATCGGGCCGGTGGTGTCTTGCGAACCCACACTGGTCATCTTCGGCTCGCAGTAGGTTCCCGGGCGCACGCCCTGCTGCTTGCCAGCGAGCACCGGAAAACCGCAGGCGCGGCCGACAATTTTCTGCGCCAATGTGAAACCTTTATGGGTATCGACCGGGTTCTGCGGCAGGCGAAACAAGGTACTCACCGGCAGGCCCAGCGCCTCACGCGCCTTAGCGGTCAGACCGCGGCCGATGATCAAGGGAATACGGCCACCGGCACGCACCTCGTCGAGCAGCACCTCGCTCTTGAGTTTGAACTCGGCGATCACATTGCCATCCTTCAGGGCCTTTCCTTCGTAGGGACGCAACTCAATGACGTCGCCCATGCTCATCTGGCTCACGTCAAGCTCAATCGGCAAGGCACCGGAATCTTCCATGGTGTTGTAAAAGATCGGAGCAATCTTGGCACCCAGGCAGACGCCACCGAAGCGCTTGTTAGGCACAAACGGGATGTCCTGTCCGGTGAACCAGAGCACCGAGTTGGTTGCCGACTTGCGGCTCGAGCCGGTGCCCACCACGTCGCCGACGTAAGCCACCAGGTTGCCTTTGGCCTTGAGGGTGTCAAAAAAATTGACCGGCCCGCGTTTGCCGTCGTCTTCAGGCACGATGCCGGGACGCGCATTCTTGTGCATCGCCAGCGCGTGCAAGGGAATGTCGGGGCGGCTGAAGGCGTCGGGCGCGGGCGACAGGTCGTCGGTGTTCACTTCACCGGCTACTTTGAAAACGGTAATCTTGATGGAGTTTGGCAACTCCGGTCGTGCGGTGAACCATTCGGCGTCGGCCCAACTTTGCAGCACGGCCTTGGCCTGCGCATGGCCCTTGTCAGCCTTGTCCTTCACGTCGTGAAACTGGTCAAACATCAGCAAGGTCTTCTTCAGCCCATCGGCCGCCACTTGAGCCACTGCGGGTTGATCGAGCAAGTCAATCAGCGGGCTGATGTTGTAACCGCCGAGCATGGTGCCGAGCAGTTCGGTGGCCTTCGCAGGCGAGATCAGCGGGCATTTTTCAGTGCCGTGCGCCACGGCTGCCAGATAGGACGCCTTGACTTTTGCCGCATCATCGACACCGGCTGGCACGCGATGCGTGATCAAGTCGAGCAAAAAAGCTTCCTCCCCTTTGGGTGGATTCTTCAGCAACTCGGTGAGCTGCTCCATTTGCTTGGCCGTGAGCGGCAGCGGGGGTATGCCCAGCGCCGCGCGCTCAGCAACATGGGTTCGGTAGGCTTCTAGCATGATTGACTCCTTGATAATAAAAAACGGCTGCAGCACTTATGAAATCTGCGTAAGCAGCTATCTATTGAATAGTGACTTGAGTGGAAGTAACGGCTTCGAGCGGGGCGTCAAGAAGACTTGGCGGCGGGTTCTTGAGCATCGCCTCGGCGACCAGGGCCTGATCCGGATTCATGCAGTCGTCCGCCAGGCGTTGCCCGAGCTTCTGGTTCATCAACATGGATTTGTTGGCCAATTGGAGCCACACCGCGCCAGCCTGTTGGTCTTCAAGCCGAATCGCGCCGGTGCTGCTGACCACCGGAGACATGCGGTACTTGAGCTTGTTGATTTGCAGCTCGAAATAGCCCGGCGCGCCGGCATCGGCGGTCAACGTGACAAAAGCACCCAGTTCGCACGGCAAACGACCCAGATACACGCGTTCGGCGATCGCCAACTCAGCCAGTGTCAAGGCCGCCTCTGCGGCCCGGATGCCCGAGGCCATCTGAACTGCGGTTGACTTGATTTCAATTCGGCTCTTGCTCAGCGTCTTGGCTTTGACCTTGGCTTTGACTTTGCTCTTGGCAGCGGGCTGATCCTGATCTTTGGCAGGGGCCTGCGCCATCAACAGGACCGGGAAAACGGTCAACAGGAGGGTTGCAAGAAGTCTGTTCATCACGGGTAACCTCAGTTGGTCGCGTCCATCCGCAGCGTATTATCCGGGTTGCAAAAACCCGGCTTCATGCTGGCCACCACCGAGCCCCGGATCCAGTCCGGGGTGACTCACTGGCTGCCGGGACAACAGGCCCAGTTTCGCAATGAAAGGCTTGACAGACCAGCGCTTTGATCAGAGCAGATGGGCCACGCCCGCTTGCTCGTCCTGCAGCTCTTTGAGCGTCTTGTTGATGCATTCCTGGCTGAAGGCATCAATCGGCAGATCTGGAACAATTTTGTAGTCGCCACCAGAACAGGTCACCGGAAAGCCGAACATGGTGTCTTTCGGAATGCCATATTCGCCATTTGATGGAATGCCCATGGTGACCCACTTGCCGTTGCTGCCCAGCGCCCAGTCGCGCATATGATCAATCGCAGCGTTGGCGGCAGACGCCGCCGATGACACACCGCGTGCGGCAATGATGGCAGCACCGCGCTTGCCCACGGTGGGCAGGAACGTGCCGACGTTCCAGGCCTGGTCGTTGATCATGTCCTTGACGCTGGCACCGCCCACGTTGGCAAACCGGTAATCGGCATACATCGTCGGCGAATGGTTACCCCAGACGGCCATCTTCTCAATCGCAGCCACGGCCTTACCGGTCTTGGAAGCCAGTTGACTGAGGGCGCGATTGTGATCCAGACGCATCATTGCAGTGAAGTTCTTGCTTGGCAAATCGGGCGCGCTCTTCATGGCGATGTAGGCGTTTGTGTTGGCCGGGTTGCCGACCACCAACACCTTGACATTACGGCTGGCCACAGCGTTCAGTGCCTGGCCTTGAGCGGTAAAGATGGCACCGTTGACGGACAGCAACTCGGCGCGCTCCATACCGGGTCCACGCGGACGCGAACCGATCAACAGGGCGTAATCAGCATCCTTGAAGGCCTTCATCGGGTCACTGTGCGCTTCCATTCCGACCAGTAACGGGAATGCGCAGTCTTGCAACTCCATCATGACGCCCTGCAATGCTTGTTGGGGTTTCTCCATGGGAACCTCCAACAACTGCAGAATCACGGGTTGGTCCTGACCCAGCATTTCGCCTGAAGCGATGCGAAACAAGATGGCGTAACCGATTTGACCTGCGGCACCAGTAACGGCAACGCGGACGGGCTTTTTGCTCATGGTAATAACTCCAGAAGTGTTGAAAAACAGGATCTGAAGGTGGCCTAAACGCAAGGTGCAAGCCGTCTCAGATTGCCGTCAAGTTTACTCTGGAAAACCCTGACACGTCAATTTGATCTTGTGTCTTATGTAAGTGTAAGATGCGCCGAACTATGCGATCCTCACGCCCAAGCTTGGTCGACAGCAGTGCCAGTGGCAACGACGCCCGATTGACGATCCGGGCAGCGCTCGAGACCCCGGCTTTCAGCCCCTTGTACCAGCAGATCAAAGGACTGCTTCTCAACAGCCTGCGCTCCAGCGAATGGAAGCCGGGCGAAGTCATCCCCAGTGAAATCGACTTGGCCCGCCGCTATCGGGTCAGTCAAGGAACTGTGCGCAAAGCCATTGATGAGCTAGCTAGTGAAAACCTGCTCACGCGTCATCAGGGCAAGGGCACCTTCGTGGCCACGCACTCGGAGCAGCAAGTGCAGTTCCGGTTCTTGAAATTGGTGCCAGATAGCGGTCCGCCGGGCAGTGAAGGCCCGGCTCGACGCAATATTATCGAATGTCGGCGCGTCAAAGCCAGCCCCGACGTGGCGCGAGGGCTAGCTTTAAAGGTGAATGCGCTTGTCCTTAAGATCCGGCGGGTGCTGAGTTTTTCCGACACACCGGCTATTCTTGAGGACATTTGGCTGCCCGCCGATGTCTTCAAAGGATTGACCAGCGAGCTACTGGCCAGCTACCCGGGACCGATGTACGTCTTGTTCGAAACCGAGTTCAATTTGCGCATGGTTCGAGCCAAAGAAAAGATTCGCGCCGAAGCAGCCATTAATGGGCGCGATGTGCTACTAAATGTGAAGCATGGCACGCCTCTTTTGAGCGTCGAGCGAGTCGCCTATACCTACAAGGATGAACCGATGGAGTTGCGCCGCGGTTACTACCGGACTGACTCACATCACTACCTCAACAGCTTGGGCTAAACCAGGGGTGGGTGGTCGAAAAACGCAGTTAGATCAAACTTTTGTGAAAAAAATTATGGGCAGGCTCTGAGCCGGCAAAGTAGCCCCTTGGGCTTGCCATAGAATGTTAGCAACTGCTGCGCAGGTTACAAAGCAGTGACCCAAAACATAGAAAGCAAGGTATGCCCGAATCAGCACCGAGTACAAGCGCCAAACGACCTCAATTCAGCAACATCGACTTTGCCAGTCTGCAAAGCTATCGATGGCCGCTGGCCTCCATTGCCTCCGGGATGCACCGTGTCAGCGGTGCGATCCTGTTTTTTCTGATGCCCTTCATCATCTGGATGTTTGACAATTCCATTTCATCAGAGGTCTCCTTTGAAAAATTCAAGGCAGCCTTTAATGTGGGCATGCTAGGCATCCCCGGCGTACTTTGGAAATTGGTGGCACTGGGCTTGATCTGGGCCTACTTGCACCATTTCATAGCCGGTCTGCGTCACCTATGGATGGATACCCATCACGAGGCGACCACCAAGGAGTTCGGTAAATCGTCCGCCGCCTTTGTCATCGTGGTCGCTATCGGCCTGACGTTGGTGCTCGGTGCCAAGTTGTTTGGACTTTATTAATTCTTGCGACCCAGTGGCTTCTTGGTCTAACGCAAACCCCTAGGAAATTCATCATGTCTGTCAATTTTGGCTCCAGGCGTCTCGTTGTCGGTGCTCATTACGGTATGCGCGATTGGCTGTCCCAGCGTGTCACAGCGGTTTTGATTGCCCTTTTTACCGTGCTGGTTCTGGCCGAACTGGTTTTTGCCAAAGGCCCCATCGGCTACGCGCAATGGGCCGGCGTTTTTTCTCCCCAGTGGATGAAGGCTTTGACCTTCACCGTCATCCTCGCCTTGCTCTACCACGTGTGGGTTGGCATGCGCAATGTATTCATGGACTATGTCAAACCTTATTGGGTCCGCTTCGTCATGCACGTATTTGCCATCGTATGGTTGGTAAGTTGCGCAGGCTGGGCGATTCAAGTCTTGTGGCGCCTCTAAACAGCGTCCAGCAATTGGCTCCCTAGGTGTTCCTAATGATGGCTTGCAAACTACGGCTGCTTGCATCCAAAAACCGAGACTCAATATAAATCATGACTGCTACTTCCAAAATTATCAAACGTAAATTCGATGTCGTTATCGTCGGTGCAGGCGGTTCCGGTATGAGCGCCTCTTTGCTGCTGGCCAACGCCGGTCTCAACGTGGCGGTCCTGTCCAAGGTGTTTCCCACGCGCTCCCACACGGTTGCCGCGCAAGGCGGCATTGCCGCTTCCCTGTCCAACATGAACGAAGACAACTGGGACTTTCACTTCTACGACACTATAAAGGGCGGCGATTGGCTCGGTGACCAGGACGCCATTGAATTCATGTGCCGCGAGGCGCCCAAAGTCGTCTATGACCTTGAGCACTATGGCATGCCGTTTGACCGCAACCCCGA
Source organism: uncultured beta proteobacterium (assembly GCA_963750665.1). Taxonomy (GTDB): domain Bacteria; phylum Pseudomonadota; class Gammaproteobacteria; order Burkholderiales; family Burkholderiaceae_C; genus Rhodoferax. The sequence goes on along the minus strand of CAVVRQ010000030.1, from coordinate 143,009 downwards.
CGGCACCATTTACCAACGCCCGTTTGGTGGTCATACCAGCAACCACGGTGAAAAGGCCGTGCAGCGAGCCTGCGCGGCGGCTGACCGCACCGGTCACGCCATGCTGCACACGCTGTATCAGCAAAACGTCAAGTCCAAGACCAACTTCTTTGTCGAATGGATGGCGCTCGATCTGATTCGCGACGCCGAGGGCGATGTGGTAGGCGTGACGGCGCTGGAAATGGAAACTGGCGACCTGCATATCCTGGAAGGCAAGACCGTGCTGCTGGCCACTGGGGGTGCCGGACGCATCTTCGCGGCTTCCACCAACGCCTACATCAACACCGGCGATGGCCTAGGCATGGTGGCACGCGCGGGCATTCCACTGCAAGATATGGAGTTCTGGCAATTCCATCCGACTGGCGTCTATGGTGCCGGCATTCTGCTGACCGAAGGCTGTCGTGGCGAGGGTGCCATCTTGCGCAACAGCAATGGCGAGCGCTTCATGGAGCGCTATGCGCCAGCCTACAAGGATTTGGCCACACGCGACTTCGTCTCGCGCTGCATGGATCAGGAAATCAAGGAAGGCCGTGGTTGTGGTCCGAACAAGGCCTATATCAACCTCGATATGACCCACCTGGGCGTTGAGACGATCATGAAACGCCTGCCCTCCATGTTCGAGATTGGCCACAATTTTGCCAATGTCGATATCACCAAGGAACCCATCCCCGTGATCCCGACCAACCATTACCAAATGGGCGGCATTCCGAGCAGCATCAGCGGCCAGGTGGTGGCACCAAAAAACGGTGCACAGGAAGTCGTCAACGGGCTCTATGCCGTCGGCGAATGTGCCTGCGTCAGTGTCCATGGTGCCAATCGGCTCGGCTGCAACTCACTGCTTGACATCATTGTGTTCGGTTTCGCTTCGGGCAAACACATCATTGAAAGCAACTTGCAGAACACCAGTCACAAGCCGCTGCCGGCCGATGCGGCCGACCGGTCTCTGGAGCGGATCAACCAGCTCGACACCAGCCAGTCAGGCGAGTATTCACAAAGGATTGGTGACGATATTCGCGACACCATGCAGACCCACGCCAGTGTGTTTCGCACGCAAGCCAGTATGGATGAGGGTGTCGCCAAGATCGCCAAGATACGTGAGCGCGTCAGCGGCATGGGCCTCGCTGACAAATCCAAGATCTTCAATACCGACCGGATCGAAGCACTGGAAGTGGACAACATGATCGAAGTAGCCCAGTCCACCATGGTCTCGGCGGCCGCACGGCACGAATGCCGCGGCGCCCACAGCGTGCGCGACTATGACCGCCCGGCTGACGACGCCAAGTGCCCATTGGGACGGGATGATGTCAATTGGCTGAAACACACCTTGTGGGACAAGGCCACCAACAGCCTGAGTTACAAGCCGGTCGTTCTCAAGCCGCTGACGGCACAGTCCATTGCGCCCAAAGTTCGCACATTCTGACAAATGGGGCACTGACTGTTCGCGCCGTCCTCAACTGACCAAGAAAGCAAATCATGGCTAAACGCACTTTTCAAATATATCGCTACAACCCGGACACCGATGCCAAGCCCTACATGCAAACGCTTGAAGTCGAACTCGACGGCACCGAACGCATGCTGCTGGAAGTCCTGGTCAAGCTAAAGGCTGTTGATCCGACGCTGTCTTTCCGGCGCTCTTGCCGGGAAGGCGTTTGTGGCTCGGACGCGATGAACATCAACGGCAAGAACGGCCTTGCCTGCCTGGTCAATATGCGCACCTTGCCCGGCACCATTGTCCTGAAGCCGCTGCCAGGTCTGCCGGTGGTGCGTGATTTGATCGTTGACATGACTTTGTTCTTCAAACAATACAACTCGATCAAACCCTATTTGATCAATGACACGCGGCCACCGGAAAAAGAACGCCTGCAAAGTCCGGAAGAACGGGAAGAGCTCAATGGTTTATATGAATGCATCCTGTGCGCCAGTTGCTCGACCAGTTGCCCTGTGTTCTGGTGGAACCCGGACAAATTTGTGGGACCGGCCGGCCTGCTGCAAGCCTATCGCTTTATTTCCGACAGCCGTGACGAGGCCACCTGCGAACGGCTGGACAATCTGGAAGACCCGTACCGGTTGTTCCGTTGCACCAGCATCATGAATTGTGTCGATGTCTGCCCCAAGGGGCTGAACCCGACCAAGGCGATCGGCAAGATCAAAGAGATGATGGTTCGTCGCGCTATTTGACCGTGGTATGGAAATTTGCGTGATGCTTGACGACGAGCTGATCGATCAAAGAGCGCTGAGCAAACTTAGATGGCGATGCCGGCGCGGGCTGCTTGAAAACGACCTCTTGATTGGACGATTTTTTCAGCGCTTCGAATCAAGCATGACGGTCAGACATGGACGCGCTTTGAGCGCCTTGATGGAATTGGGAGATAACGACCTGCTGGACCTGCAACTGGATCGAAAGACGCTGGCACAAGTCAATGCCGATCTGGATCGTGATGAAGTACGTGAAGTTTTGTGTATGTTGAAGAAACCCCTTGAAAGGTAAATTATGAAACTCTCTGCAAATAAGGCCACGCTGTCATTCAGCAACGGCAAGCCCAATATCGATTTGCCGGTTTACGAAGGAACAATCGGACCCGACGTCATTGACATCCGAAAACTGTATGGGCAGAGCGGCATGTTCACCTACGACCCTGGTTTCCTGTCAACGGCATCTTGCCAGTCGACCATCACGTTTATCGATGGTGACAAAGGCGAGTTGCTATATCGCGGTTACCCGATCGAGCAGTTGGCAACCCAGTGCGACTTCATGGAAACCTGCCACCTGCTGCTCTATGGAAACCTGCCCAATGCCGCTGCCAAGGCTGAATTCAGCAAGCGCGTCACGAACCATACCATGGTCAGTGAGCAGATGCAGTTCTTTCTGCGTGGCTTCCGACGCGATGCCCATCCCATGGCCATCATGACCGGCCTGGTCGGTGCCTTGTCGGCCTTCTATCATGACAGCACCGACATCAACAACCCGGAGCACCGCGACGTGGCAGCGCTGCGTCTGATTGCCAAGATGCCCACACTGGTGGCGATGGCCTACAAGTACAGCATCGGCCAGCCCTACATGTATCCGCAGAATCATCTGAGCTACGCGGGCAACTTCATGCGCATGATGTTTGCCACGCCGTGCGAAGAGTACAAGGTGAATCCGGTCATTGAACGCGCCATGGATCGCATCTTCATCCTGCATGCGGATCATGAGCAAAATGCCTCCACATCAACCGTGCGCCTGTGCGGTAGCTCCGGCACCAACCCCTTTGCAGCCATTGCGGCCGGTGTGGCTTGCCTGTGGGGCCCGGCGCATGGTGGGGCCAATGAAGCCTGCCTGAACATGCTTGGCGAAATTCAAAAAATGGGCGGCATTGAAAAAGTTGGTCATTTCATGGAGCAGGTGAAGGACAAAAATTCTGGCGTCAAATTGATGGGCTTTGGACACCGGGTCTACAAGAACTACGACCCACGTGCCAAACTCATGCAGGAAACCTGCAAGGAAGTGCTGGGTGCACTTGGCCTGGAAAAAGATCCCCTGTTCAAGCTGGCTATGGCGCTGGAAAAGATTGCGCTTGAAGACGACTACTTTGTGTCACGCAAGCTTTACCCGAATGTCGACTTTTACTCCGGCATCGTGCAACGCGCCATTGGTATTCCGGTCAACATGTTTACCGGCGTTTTTGCTCTGGCTCGCACGGTCGGCTGGATCGCCCAGCTCAACGAGATGATCAGCGACCCCGAGTACAAGATCGGCCGCCCACGTCAGCTCTTCAGCGGCTCCGTCAAACGCGACGTGCTGCCCATCGCCAAGCGCTAGCTCAGGCCTCTTTCAACGCCTGCCCGATGGCAACGTCGGGCAGGCGTTTTCTTGTGCGCTGAACCCGATTCACGCAGCCCTTTAAAATTGCCCATTGCCAAGGAAAACCAGATGGGTCGCACAAACACTGAATTGCACGCACGAACGCTGTATGACAAGCTCTGGGATGAGCACGTGGTCGCTCTCGAAGAAGATGGCACTGCCGTCCTCTACATCGACCGTCATCTAATCCATGAAGTCACCAGCCCACAGGCCTTTGAAGGCCTGCGCCAGACAGGCCGTAAGGTCTGGCGTGCCAGTTCAATTATTGCGACCGCTGACCACAATACCCCGACCAAAGACTGGGAACTCGGTTACGCCGGGATCACTGACGCCACCAGCAAAGAACAAATTGTCACGCTCGATACCAATATGGCCGAATTCGGTGCGGCCGCGTACTTTCCGTTCCTTTCCCGGCGCCAGGGCATCGTCCACGTCATTGGCCCTGAAAACGGTGCCACGCTGCCCGGCATGACAGTGGTCTGTGGCGACTCTCACACCTCCACCCACGGTGCCTTTGGTGCGCTGGCGCATGGCATTGGCACCAGCGAAGTCGAGCATGTATTAGCGACGCAAACGCTGCTCGCCAAAAAGGCAAAGAATATGCTGGTGCGCGTGGACGAAACACTGCCGCGCGGCTGTAGCGGTAAAGACCTTGCGCTGGCCATCATTGGCCAGATCGGCACAGCGGGGGGCACCGGGTACACGATTGAATTTGGAGGCTCTGCCATTCGTGCCTTGAGCATGGAAGCTCGCATGACCCTTTGCAACATGGCGATTGAAGCTGGTGCGCGCGCCGGACTGGTCGCGGTGGACGAAAAAACCATCGACTACCTGTGGGGCCGACCCTTGGCACCAGGGCAGCGCGCCGTCAACGCTGCTGCTGCTGCGATTGAATGGGATCAGGCCGTGGCCTACTGGAAGACTTTGCACTCCGACCCGAAGGCCGAGTTTGACACCGTCGTGACGCTGTCGGCGAGCCAGATCGTGCCCCAAGTCACCTGGGGTACGTCACCGGAGATGGTGCTTGGCATTGATGCGCAAGTACCTGACCCTGACAAAGAGAAAGATGGCAACCAGCGCGCGGCCATCGAGCGCGCCTTGGCCTACATGGGGCTGGAGCCCGGCAAGGCTCTCGACGACCTCTATGTGGACAAGGTTTTTATTGGTTCCTGCACCAATAGCCGCATTGAGGATCTGCGCGAGGCGGCCTCGATCATCCGGAAACTGGGGCGAACAGTGGCTGCCAACATCAGGCTGGCCTTGGTGGTGCCCGGGTCCGGCCTGGTCAAGGAGCAGGCCGAGCGCGAAGGTTTGCACGAGATTTTCCAGGCCGCCGGGTTTGAATGGCGCGAGCCCGGCTGCTCCATGTGTCTGGCCATGAACGCCGACCGGCTGGAGCCACAAGAGCGTTGTGCATCGACCAGCAACCGCAATTTTGAAGGGCGCCAGGGTGCGGGTGGCCGCACCCATTTGGTCAGCCCCGCGATGGCGGCCGCAACCGCCATCTACGGCCACTTCGTCGATATTCGAAAATTCATCTAATCCCACGTGCGCCAGGAAAACACCATGAAACAGTTGATTGCGTTGCTCACTGCCTCGATCATTCTTTGCCTGTTCGGTTGCAACACCGTCAAGGGGGTCGGCCAAGACCTCCAGAAAGCCGGCGAGAAGATTGAAGGCGCCGCCAAAAAGTAGGTTATGACCATGCAAAAGTTCTCATTGCACAAGGGTCTGGTCGCCCCCATGGACCGCGAAAATGTTGATACCGACGCCATCATTCCGAAGCAGTTCCTCAAATCCATCCGAAAGACCGGCTTTGGCCAAAACCTGTTTGATGCGTGGCGCTACCTGGACCCCGGATCTCCTGGGCAGGACCCCGCCAACCGCAAACCCAACCCGGACTTTGTGCTCAATCAAGCGCGCTACCGGGGTGCCTCGATCCTGTTGGCACGCAAGAATTTTGGCTGTGGTTCCTCGCGCGAACACGCACCCTGGGCGTTGGACCAATTCGGCTTCCGGGCCATCATTGCTCCCAGCTATGCTGACATTTTCTTCAACAATAGCTTCAAGAACGGCCTGTTACCGATTGTGCTGGAGGAGCGCCAGGTGGGCCAGTTGTTTGACGAGGCCGCGGCTTTTCCTGGCTACACTCTGACGGTTGACCTCCAGCACCAGCTGATTGTTAAGCCAAGCGGTGATGAACTACCCTTTGAGGTCGATCCGTTTCGCAAGTACTGCCTGATCAATGGTTTTGACGACATCGCCCTGACCTTGCGCCATGCCGACAAGATCAAGGCCTTTGAGGCCCAGCGTTTGGCACAAAAACCCTGGCTAGCCCATACCTTGCTTGCATAGGCCGTGATGGCAAGCGCTGCCCCCAATATTTTTAGATTGACCCCACGATGAAAATTGCGGTATTACCCGGTGACGGTATCGGGACTGAAATTGTGGCCGAAGCGGTCAAAGTGCTGAAGGCACTCGATCTCCCGTTGGAGATGGAGAGCGCTCTGGTGGGAGGCGCCGCCTATGAGGCTTGTGGTCATCCCCTGCCGCCTGCCACGCTCAAACTGGCCGAGGAAGCCGACGCGGTGCTGTTCGGTGCCGTCGGTGACTGGAAGTACGACCAGCTTGATCGCAGGCTGCGCCCCGAGCAGGCCATTTTGGGGCTGCGCAAGAGCCTGGCCTTGTTCGCCAACTTCCGCCCGGCCATCTGTTACGCCGAGTTGGTTGGCTCGTCCAGTCTGAAACCCGAACTGATTGCGGAGCTCGATATCCTGATTATTCGGGAGTTGACGGGCGACGTCTATTTTGGCCAACCGCGGGGTCGGCGCTTGGCCATTGACGGGCACTTCCCCGGTAGCGAAGAAGCTTATGACACCATGCGCTACTCGCGCCCCGAGATCGAACGCATCGCCCATGTCGCTTTTCAGGCAGCACGCAAACGCAACAGACGCGTCACCAGTGTTGACAAGGCCAATGTGCTTGAGACGTTTCAGTTCTGGCGCGATGTGGTGACTGAAGTCAGCTTGCAATATCCGGATGTGACGCTGGATCACATGTACGTTGACAACGCGGCGATGCAACTGGTACGCGCGCCAAAAAAATTTGATGTGCTCGTGACTGGCAACCTGTTTGGTGACATTTTGAGCGACGAAGCGTCGATGTTGACCGGCTCGATCGGCATGTTGCCCTCGGCGTCTTTGAATGCCAGCCAGCAGGGCCTGTATGAACCTAGTCACGGTAGTGCACCTGACATTGCGGGCAAAGGCATCGCCAACCCGCTGGCCACCATTCTGAGCGCGGCCATGATGTTGCGCTTCAGCCTGAACCAGGAACTTGCCGCGCAACGCATCGAGCGTGCGGTCAAGACCGTGCTGGGTCAGGGGCTGCGCACCCAGGACATTGCCAGCCAGGGAACAAGCCTGGTCGGCACTGTGGCCATGGGCGATGCTGTGGTCGAAGCATTAAAACTGGATTCGTAAACTGAAAGGAAACATGATGAAAATTGGCAATCGGGTCGGTTTGGTTGGCTGGCGGGGCATGGTCGGATCGGTCCTACTGGATCGGATGCAAGCCGAAGGTGATTTCAAGCTGATTGAGCCGGTCTTTTTTTCAACCTCCAATGCGGGCGGTAAAGCACCTGACCAGGCGAAAAATGAAACCATCCTGCAAGATGCTGGCGACATTGACGCACTTAAACGCTGCGACATCATCATCAGCGCCCAGGGCGGTGATTACACCACGGCAGTGTTCCCAAAGCTGCGTGCTGCGGGCTGGAACGGTCACTGGATTGACGCCGCCTCCACGCTGCGCATGAAGGACGATGCGATCATCATTCTTGACCCGGTCAATCTGCCTGTCATCGAGAACGCCCTGGCCAAAGGGGGCAAGAACTGGATCGGCGGCAACTGCACCGTCAGTTGCATGTTGATGGGGGTCGGAGCCCTCTACAAGGCGGGCCTGGTCGAATGGATGACCAGCATGACCTACCAGGCCGCCAGTGGTGGCGGCGCGCAACACATGCGTGAGTTGTTAACCCAATTCGGCAGTCTGAATGCCGAGGTCAAGCCACTGCTCGATGACCCCAAGTCCGCCATCCTGGAAATTGATCGCCGCGTGCTGCTCAAACAGCAGACTCTGACGGCCAGCGAGACCGCCAATTTCGGTGTCCCGCTGGGCGGTAGCCTGATCCCCTGGATTGACAAGGACCTGGGCCATGGCATCAGCCGCGAAGAATGGAAGGGCGGTGCCGAAACGAACAAGATTCTGGGTCAAGGTGTCGCCTTCGGCACGCCCGAGACACCGGTGGACGGATTTTGCGTGCGCGTGGGCACCATGCGCTGTCATAGCCAGGCCTTGACCTTCAAACTCAGGAAGGATGTGCCATGCACCGATATTGAAGCCCTGATTGCTCAGGACAACGCCTGGGTCAAGGTGGTTCCGAACACACGCGAGGCCAGCATGGAAAACCTGACGCCAGTCAGCGTCACCGGCACCCTGGGCATCCCGGTGGGCCGCATTCGAAAACTGGCCATGGGTCCGCAATACCTCGGCGCTTTCACCATCGGTGATCAGTTGCTTTGGGGTGCCGCAGAGCCCCTGCGGCGCATGTTGCGCATTTTGTTGACGGCCTGACAGGCGCAGCGCGACGCGCATTGAGTCAGTCACAAACACTTACTTGTCGAGGTCGGGCGTGGTCGTTTGACAACATAGAATCTGACAAATTGTGCCATGCCCTGCTTCAATCCAAAGTTAGAAGGTCTGTCAACTTGTCAGCCTAAGGCATTGATGTTATTGTGGCTTTCCAAGATTTAACGAGCGAAGCATTGGTTCGGATCATGAGATACTGCCCCACGTCGATCAACCACCGGAGTCCACAAATTGATTGCTAAGTCAAATCGCTGGCAAAAGACCACTTTGGCGGCGGTGACCGCAGTTGTGCTTGGGCTCCATGGGTCAAACTCCGACGCACTATCACTGGGTCGCATCACGGTGCAGTCCGCGCTGGGCGAGCCCCTGCGGGCGGAAATAGATATTCCGGATATGAACGCGGGAGAAGCCGCGTCGCTTAAAGTGGGAGTCGCACAACCCGAGGCTTTTCGAGCTGCAGGACTTGAGTACAACCCGGCCATGGCGCGCATGCGAGCCAGCCTGCAAAGGCGTCCGGACGGTCGGGCTTATCTGCGCTTGAGCAGTGACAGCGCCATCAATGATCCGTTTGTTGACATGCTGCTTGAGGCCAGTTGGGCGACAGGTCGCATTGTTCGCGATTACACCCTGTTGTTCGATCCACCAAGCTTACGAAAAGACAGCCCCACGGCGGCCCAGGCTGACGCCCGCATAGCCACCAGTCGATCGGTACCCGCCAAGACCTCGTCTGCCGGGGAGACTGGGACGCCAGGCCCTGGAGCGCTGGCACCGCGTCAAGCAGCCCCCAAAGCATCCGGCACCAGGCCCGAATCGAACCAGCCGCCGCCGGGCGCTCGGCAGGTCACTGTCAAGTCCGGCGACACCGCCAGCAAGATTGCCATGGCACTCAAGCCGACCCATGTCTCCCTCGACCAGATGCTGGTCGCCTTGCTGCGTGCCAACCCGCAAGCGTTTGTGCGCGGCAACGTCAACCGCATTAAGGCGGGCTCGATCGTGAGCGCCCCCTCTGAGGAGCAAATACAGGCCACGCCGGCAACCGAGGCAACCCAACTTATCATTGCGCAAAGCAAGGATTTCAACAGGTTTCGCCGAGAGCTCGCTGGCAGCGCACCGCGTACGGAGGTGGCAGCGCCAGAGCGCAAAGCCAGTGGCAATATCCAGACCCGGGTCGAAGACAAGAAACCCGCCACCACGGCACCCGACAAACTCACCTTGTCCAAAGGCGCAATGCTGGGCAAGACGGTCGAGGATCAGGTCGCGAAAAAGCGCGGCGCCACGGACGCCGCTGACCGCGCCGCTGCCATCAGCAAGAACATCAGCGATCTCGACAAGCTGGGGACGACCGGCGCACCAGCAGCGCCCGCAGCACCAGCCCATGTGGTCACAGCACCAGGCGTAGGCGGTCTGGTCGCCCCGGTGCAAAGTGTGCCAGTCAGTGCTCCGCCGACGAGCTTGACTGCGGCATCGAAGTCCGCCCCGGCATCGGCACCGGAGGCTGCAGCCAAACCCGCCGCCTCAGCCCGCCCCGGCACGCCCGCTGCCGGTGCCGCAACGCAGCCTGGGTCCAGCCTGATCAACGATCTGATCGAAAATCCTTTGGCTCCCGCTGGCGCGATTGGCTTGCTTGCTTTGTTGGCGGGTTTTGGAATTTATCGCGCTCGCCAGCGCAAGCCAGCGGCCCAAGCTGACAGCGTCTTTTTGGAAAGCCGTTTGCAGCCTGACTCATTTTTTGGCGCCAGTGGCGGGCAGAGCGTTGACACCAGTGACGGGGCCGCCACCGGGTCGTCGATGGTTTATTCACCCAGTCAGCTCGACGCCGTGGATGACGTTGATCCGGTCGCGGAAGCCGATGTTTATCTCGCCTATGGCCGCGACATGCAAGCCGAAGAGATCCTCAAAGATGCCCTGCGAACCAATCCCGGACGGATTGCAATTCATCAGAAGTTGCTGGAGATTTTCGTCAAACGCCGTGATGCCAAGTCATTTGAGGGTATTGCAACCCAGGTCTTCAGAATCACCAATGGCCAGGGCTCAGATTGGGACCACGTCCGTGAACTGGGGCTCGGCATTGATCCAGCCAACGCCTTCTATCAACCCGGCGGTCAGCCCAACAACCCGGATGGCAGCCCGTCCCGTCCAGCGCCCCTTGAGTTGAGCAGCAGCCCTGCAGGGCCTGCAGACCCGTTGGCGACGCAGGGGCTGGCGCCCGCAGTCGGCGCAGCAAGTGACCTGGATTTCGATCTTGACTTCTCACTTGACGATAAACCCGTCAGCGCCATTCGCGAAGTGAGCCCCAGCAGCGCCCCAGCCCGGGGCGAAAGCGATGCGCCAGCGTCGAGTGCGACCGCGCTCGACCTGGACTTTGGTTTGGACACGGAAGCGATCGAACCGTTTGGAGCGCTGCCGAGCACGGTCAAAGTCGAGCCGGTCAACTTTTCCCAGCCCGATGCGGTGACCATTCGGGGCGATCTGGGTAGCATGTCGGAGGATTTCAAACGTCAGGCGACGGCGAGTTTTGGTGCCACCACTCCGGGACCGCTGGTCGCGCCAGCGCCGACGCCACCCGCCAACCCGGATTTGGGCATGCTGCAATTTGACCTTGGCTCCTTGTCGCTTGACTTGGGCGAACCAGCCAGCAGCGCAGAGCCGGGCGCAGCCGAAGATCCGCTGGTGACCAAACTGGCCTTGGCGCAGGAGTTTCGCGCCATTGGCGACGACGACGGCGCGCGCGCGCTAATTGAAGAAGTCATGACGGAGGCCACGGGCGACATGAAGATCATGGCGCAACGCGCGCTGGACAATCTTTAATCAGCCCCACCCTGCCGTGCGGCTGGCTCTGGGCATCAGCTACAACGGCCGCGCCTACCAGGGCTGGCAAAGCCAGTTGTCGGGGCAGACGGTGCAGGACCAGTTGGAAAAGGCGCTGAGCCAATTTGCCGCGCGCCGGATTTCAACCGTATGCGCTGGCCGCACCGATGCCGGCGTGCATGCTTTGATGCAAGTTGTTCATTTTGACACCCCGCTTGCGCGCACTGAAACGTCCTGGGTGCGTGGCAGCAACCGCTTTTTGCCACGTGACATGGCCGTGCAGTGGGCCAAAGTGATGCCTGGCCAATTTCATTGCCGCGCCCATGCGCTGTCGCGCCGCTACGCCTACGTCCTGCTCGCCTCGGCAGTACGCCCCAGCGTCGATTTCGGGCGCGTCGGCTGGGTCTTCCAGCCACTCGACCAGGTCGCCATGCAGCAGGCCGCAGCGCACTTGATTGGCAGCCATGATTTCACCTCATTTCGGGCAGCAGCCTGCCAGGCCTTGTCGCCCCAAAAGAACCTGACGCGCATTGACATTTCGCAGCGTGGTGCCTATTGGCGCTTTGAGTTCGAAGCCAACGCCTTCTTGCACCATATGATCCGCAACATCATGGGCTGCCTGATAGCCGTCGGCCAGCACAAACGTCCACCAGACTGGCTCAAAGACGTGTTGCTGGCGCGCGACCGCGACGCGGCAGCGGCCACCTTTTCAGCCGACGGGCTGTATTTTGTCGGCCCGCGCTACGCCGCGCACTGGGGTCTGCCGGACCAATCGCCGCTCTATGATGGATTGCCATGAATGTCATGCCAATGAACGCCGACCCGGCAGCGCCCGCGCGGCCGCAACGCACCCGCATCAAGATCTGCGGCTTGACGCGCGAACAGGATGTCGATGCCGCCGTGGCCGCCGGGGTCGATGCGATCGGCTTCGTGCTGTACCCGCAAAGCCCACGCTATGTGTCGCCACAAAGAGCGTCCGAACTGGCACGGCGCTTGCCGCCGCTGGTCTCGCCAGTGCTCTTGTTTGTCAACCAGAGTACTACTGAAATAATAGCTGCTTGTGAAGGTTTGGCGGGGGCTACAGTTCAATTTCATGGAGATGAAACGCCCGCCGAGTGCCTGGCGGCGACAGCGCCATGGGCCAGAGCCTTTTGGCGCGCCGCGCGCATTCCGGCTGACCCGGCAGGGGCACGCTTCGATCTCGTAAAATTCTGCTCTGATTATTCAAAAGCCCAAGCCATTTTGCTCGACGCACAAGTTGACGGGTACGGTGGCGGCGGAAAACCCTTCAATTGGTCACTGCTACCTCCAAACGTCAACGCTCACCTCGTCTTGAGTGGTGGGCTGAGCGCTGCCAACGTGACCGACGGAATCTGTCAAGTTCGTCCACGCTGTAAGTCACTGGCCGTGGATGTGAGCTCGGGTGTCGAGATGCCGGGTCAAAAGGGCATCAAGGACGCTCAGCGAATCAATCAGTTTGTCACCGCCGTTCGTCAGGCCGACCAACTACTTTATGAGAAATAAGCCTCTAGCCCTTTCTATATAAGCTCAGGCAGCTATTAAATTTTAATCATCATGTTTGACTACCAACAACCCGACCAACGCGGTCATTTCGGCATCTATGGCGGCAGCTTTGCCGCCGAGACGCTCACCCACGCCATCAGCGAGCTGAAAGACGCGTACGCCAAGTATCGGTTCGAGCCGGCTTTCATGGCGGAGTTTGACTACGAGATGGCGCACTATGTCGGCCGCCCGTCGCCTGTCTATCACGCGGCACGCATGAGCCGTGAACAAGGGGGCGCGCAAATCTTCCTGAAGCGCGAGGATTTGAACCACACTGGCGCGCACAAGATCAACAACACCATTGGCCAGGCCATGCTGGCACGGCGCATGGGCAAAGCGCGTGTGATTGCCGAGACCGGGGCCGGCCAGCATGGCGTGGCCACGGCCACCATCTGCGCCCGCTATGGGATGCAATGCGTGGTTTATATGGGCAGTGAAGATGTCAAGCGCCAAAGCCCCAACGTCTATCGCATGAAACTGCTCGGTGCCACCGTGGTGCCGGTTACCAGCGGCAGCCGCACGCTGAAAGATGCGTTAAATGAGGCCATGCGCGACTGGGTGGCCAATGTGGACAACACCTTCTACATCATCGGCACGGTCGCTGGGCCGCACCCTTACCCGATGATGGTGCGCGATTTTCAGAGCGTGATCGGCAAGGAATGCCTGGTGCAGATGCCCGCGATGCTGCAAGCCGCCGGTTGCAAAACCGACCAGCCCGACGTGGTGGTGGCCTGCGTCGGTGGGGGGTCCAATGCCATGGGCATCTTCCACCCCTACATCAGCCATGAAGCCACGCAACTGGTTGGCGTGGAAGCCGCTGGCCAAGGCATGGACAGCGGCAAGCACTCAGCCAGCATCCAGCGCGGCAGCCCTGGCGTGCTGCACGGCAACCGCACCTACGTGCTGCAAGATGACAACGGTCAGGTCACGGAAACCCACAGCATCAGCGCCGGGCTGGACTACCCCGGTGTCGGCCCCGAGCACGCTTACCTGCACGACATGGGCCGCGCGCAATACGTGGGCATCACCGATAAGGAGGCGCTGGAAGCATTCCACTACCTGTGCCGCACCGAGGGCATCATCCCGGCGCTGGAATCCAGCCACGCCGTCGCCTACGCCATGAAGCTGAGTAAGTCGATGCGAGTCGACCAGTCGATTTTGGTGAACCTGTCGGGTCGGGGCGACAAAGACATTGGCACGGTGGCTGATCTGAGCCATGCCGACTTCTTCTGCCGCCCCAGCTGCCAGGGACAGTCTGTCAAAGGTGATGGATCAATTCAGCCTGTAGCCCTTGTCAAACAAGGGCAGAAAGCTACAAAGTCAGGAGCAGCTCAATGAGCCGCATCGCTGCCGCCTTTACCCGACTCAAAGCCCAGGGCCGCAAGGCGCTGATTCCGTTTGTCACCGCAGGTTTCCCGTTTGCCGATGTGACGCCCGAGTTGATGCACGCCATGGTCCAAGGCGGGGCCGATGTGATCGAACTTGGCGTGCCATTTTCTGATCCCAGCGCCGACGGCCCCGTGATCCAAGAAGCGGGTGACAAGGCCTTGTCCTTTGGCATTGGGCTGACCCAGGTGCTGGCGATGGTGCGCCAGTTCCGTGCCATCAACACCACCACGCCAGTGGTCTTGATGGGTTACGCCAACCCGGTTGAGCGCTACAACCAGAAGCACATCGCTATTTCTTCGATAGCTGCTAACGTCCCATCCACACGGGTTGGAAGCCAATTTGTTCGTGATGCTGCAGCAGCCGGGGTGGACGGCGTGCTGATCGTTGATTACCCACCCGAAGAGTGCGAAGACTTTGCGACTGATCTCAAAGCCCACGGCCTGGATTTGATCTTTTTGTTAGCGCCCACTTCGACGGATGATCGCATGGCACAAGTGGCGAAGATTGCCAGCGGCTATGTGTACTACGTGTCGCTGAAGGGCGTGACCGGCTCTGGCGCGCTTGACACCGCGGCGGTCGAGGCCATGCTGCCGCGCATCCGCGCCCATGTTCAGTGCCCCGTAGGCGTCGGCTTTGGCATTCGCGACGCCGCCACGGCCAAGGCAATTGGCAAGGTCGCAGACGCAGTGGTCATCGGCAGCCGCCTGATCGAGTTGATTGATCCGCAACCTCGTGATCGTGTCGCCGCAGTCGCACAAGACTTCTTGCGGGAAATTCGTAGCGCGCTGGATTCATAATCCAACGAGCGAATTTGAAACAAGAAATTTCTTTGGGATTCCTTTTTTGGCCCCACTCTATCTGTTTGGCCCCACTCTCTCACCCCCGCCTCTCTCTCGCCCCGCCGGGCGAGAAAGAGGAGCCAACAGCCAATTTGGCCGTGTTTTTAAACAAGCGCAGTACACGTGCCAAGGCGCGTTAAGACAGGCATGCTAGGTTTCCAGTTTTTCAACGCGCCTATCCAGCAGCCACTTCTTCGCTTTCAACACGCGGCCAAATTGGCTGTTGGCTCCCTCTTCCGCCCGGCGGGGCGGGATAGGGCGGGGGGTGTGAGTGGGGCCAGAAAAAAAGGAAAACGAATAAGTGCTTATCAATCAGTACAACTACAACCCATTTCGATACCACAACCGATGGTCCATGCCGGTCAGGCAGGGTATGCTCCATCCCTCGCGGCGTGAATCGATGACCTTTTGTTACAGTACACGTTGTCATCAAAGACCCACGGAGATGTTCTTATGAGTTGGCTTGAAAAACTGCTTCCACCGAAAATTGCGCACACCAACCCGGCTGACCGGCGTAGCGTGCCCGAAGGACTGTGGATCAAATGCCCGAGCTGCGACAGCGTACTGTACAAAACCGATCTGGAGCAAAACCAGAACGTTTGCCCCAACTGCAGTCACCACCACCGCATTGGTGCGCGCGCGCGGCTCAATGTCTTTCTCGACAACGAGGGCCGCTTTGAGATCGGGCAGGAAGTGCTGCCGGTCGACGCCTTGAAATTCAAGGACAACCGCAAGTACCCTGAGCGTCTCAAGGAAGCGATGGAGCACACCGGCGAGACCGACGCGCTGGTGGTGATGGGCGGCGCCGTGCTGGGCATCGGGATTGTGGCAGCGTGCTTTGAATTTGAATTCATGGGCGGCAGCATGGGCTCGGTGGTGGGCGAGCGCTTTGTGCGCGGCGTGGACAGCGCCATCGAGCAAAAAATGCCCTTCGTCTGTTTCTCTTCGACCGGCGGCGCGCGCATGCAGGAAGGTTTGTTGAGCCTGATGCAAATGGCCAAAACCAACGCCGCACTGACACACTTGGCCAAGAAGGGCCAGCCCTTTATCAGTGTACTGACCGATCCGACCATGGGCGGTGTCAGCGCCAGCTTTGCCTTTTTGGGCGACGTGGTGATTGCCGAGCCGAAGGCCTTGATCGGTTTTGCCGGGCCACGCGTGATCGAGTCCACCATGCGCGTCACCCTGCCAGAAGGTTTTCAACGGGCCGAGTTTCTACAAACCAAAGGCGCCATCGACCTAATCTGCGACCGTCGGGAACTGCGCAAGACCATTGCCAACCTGGTGGCCATGCTGACACGCCAAGCGGCGGACGCCGTTAGCTAATCGAGCACTTGCCCCTGCCAGCGGTAGGCTTCCTTGGCCGTCAACTGCCAGGGTCCCGGCGCGCCATCGACGCGATACCAGGCCATCGTGTCGCCGCTTGCGCTCTCCAGCCAATCGGCGTAAATGGGCAAATAGCCAACGCAGACGCAGGCCGGGTCAAATACCCAACTGCCGCCACTTACCGGTGCTGCATCAGCCGCGCTCCACTGACCAAAATAATTGCTCGGCCGGCGCTGTAGCAACGCAAACGGGTTCGGTTGCGGGGCCGCAACCGCGCCGCCCGGTGTGACACTGCGCTGCAAGTGGTCGATCACAAATGCGGTGCGCAAAGCGCCCAAGGTTGATTTGACGGTCGCCAACTCGGCTTGACCGCGTACCACATGCACCTTGTAGGCGAATACCAGGACCAACGCAACGATCAACGCGGCCACCAGCGACCACTCGATCAGGTGCAGGCTCAGGAATGGCCTTTTCCAGGGATAAAGTTCGACCGTTGCCACGGCTATCCGCCACCCTTGCCCATGGCTGCCTGGCCCAGATTCCACAAGGGCAGAAAGACGCCCAGCGCCAGCAGCAGCACCAGCACGGCGATAACAGCCAGCAGAATCGGCTCGATCGCCGCCGACAGGCCCTTGATGCTGTAGTCGGTTTCACGTTCGTACATGGCGGCGATCTCGAACAACAGGTTGTCAAGTTCGCCGGTCTCCTCGCCGACCGAAATCATCTGCAGCACCACGGGTGTAAAGACACCGGTGGCCGCAGCACAGCGGGTGATGGTTTCGCCGCGCTCGATGCCATCGCGCATTTGCTCGATGCGGCTGCCAATAAAGGCGTTGTCCACCGTCTGCGCCACCACCGTCAAGGCCTGCACCAAGGGCACACCACTTTGACTCGACAGAGCGAAACTGCGCGCAAAACGGGCCAGCGTCGCTTTCAGCACAATGTCACCCACAATTGGCAGCTTCAGCTTGCGCGCATCCCAGCGGTAACGCCCGGCGCTGGTGCGCAAGTAGGCGCGTATCAGCATCGCGGCCCCAAAGGCCCCGGCAATCAGCACCGGCCACCAGGCCAGCATCCAGCCCGAGAACGCCAGCAAACCCCGTGTGATGAGCGGCAATTCCGCATGAAAACCGGCGAATACCTTGGCGAATACCGGGATGACAAAGATGTTCAGAATAACAATCGCAACGGCCATGGCGATCAACACGAAAACGGGATAACGCATGGCCTGCTTGATGCGCTCGCGCACGTCGCGCTCAAACTCCATGTGTTCGTTGAGACGCAAGAAAACGTCGGTCAACCGACCCGTCATTTCGCCCACTTTGATCATGGAAATATAAAAAGCGCCAAACACGTCGATATGGCGCGCCATGGCGATGGAGAGTTCCCGCCCCTGATCGAGACTGGAGCGAATGTCCTTGAGCAGTTCAACCATCGCCGGTTTGACCGCCGAGGCCTGAAGGCCGGCAAAAGCCCGCAAAATCGGCACGCCAGCCTTGTTCAGGGTGTACATCTGGCGCGAGAAAATCAGCACATCTTCCACCACCACTGGCTTGCGGTTCAAACGTGACAACCAGTGATCGGCATTGGCTTGGGTCGTCGCTGCGGCCACACCGATGTGGACCGGCGCCACACCAATCGACAGCAACTGGTCGGCCACCCCGCCTTCGGTCATCGCCTCCAATTGACCCTGAACCGCCTCGCCCCGGCTATTGCGGCCGCGCCACGCGTAAATGGCCATAACAGATTACTCCCCCTGCTCGTCCACGTCGAAGCCGATGCGCAAGGCCTCGGTCAGCGAAGTTTTCCCCTGACGCACCAGGGCAGACGCATGATGCGCCAAGCTTTGCCCTTTCATGCGCTCCCGGGCCAAGCGCATGAAGGTTGCCGGGTCTGAACGCGATGCAGCCTGGGTCAGCACAGTATCCATTTCAAGCAGTTCATAAACTCCCTGTCGACCTGAATAGCCCGTGCCATTGCACGCCGAGCAACCCCGACCCCGCTTCGGTGCCACGTCGCCGAGCGACTCCCCGTCGGCCAGCGTGCTGGCCAGCCAGGCCTGCTCTTGCGGGCTGGGCGCATGCGGCTCATTGCATTCAACGCAATTCAGGCGCACCAGGCGCTGCGCAATCACGGCCTGCAGGGAAGTCGCCACCATGAATGGCGGCACCCCCATATCGAGCAAGCGAAAGGGTGTGCTGATGGCGTCCCGGGTGTGCAAGGTCGATAGCACCAAATGCCCGGTAATAGCCGCCCTCAGACCAATTTCCGCCGTTTCAGCGTCGCGCATTTCACCCACCAGAATGACATCCGGGTCTTGCCGCAGGCAGGCCCGCAAGACGCGTGCAAAGCTCAGGTCAATTTTGTCATTGACTTGCACCTGGGTGATTTCAGGCAGTCGGTATTCAACCGGGTCCTCCACCGTGATGACTTTCAGCTCTGCGGCATTGATCTCGGCCAGCGCGGCGTACAAACTTGTCGTCTTGCCGGACCCGGTTGGTCCGGTCACCAGCACCAGGCCAGCGCTGCGGCCCAATATTTCGCGAAAGCGCCTGAGCATGTCGACCGGCATGCCAATGTCGTCCAGGCGCTTCATGGCTGCGCCCTGATTGAGCAATCGCATCACGGCTGCTTCGCCGTAGGTGGTGGGCAAGGTGGACAGCCGCACGTCAATGGTGTGTTCTTTCAGGCGCACGCTGAAGCGACCGTCCTGTGGCAGGCGCTTTTCAGAAATATCGAGTCCAGCCATCAACTTCAGACGTTGCGCCAGCGCGCCGCCAATGCGCTTGTCGGCCATGGTCTGGGTTTGCAGCACGCCATCGACACGGACCCGAACCTGCAGGCCGCTCTCTTGTGGTTCAATGTGCACATCGGAGGCCCCCACCTGCATAGCATCCTCAAACAGCGACTGCAGCAGGCGCACCACCGGCGCGCCTTCCAGGCCGACCGAGGCGCTGAGCTCGCCAAAATCAACCGCGTCACCCAGGTCCCGCTCCAGCGCACGCGCCAGGCCGCTGATCTCTTCGGTACGCCGATAGAGCCGATCAAACATCAGCGCCAACTGCGTTTCTGGCGCAGCCGCCATAGCAATCGTGCGCTTGAGCAATCGGGTTAATTCATCGAAGGCAAATAAATCGAGCGGATCGGCCATCGCCACCAGCAGGGTTTCGCCCTTGTCTTCCAGCACCAGCGCACGAAAACGCCGGGCAGCCGATTCCGGCAACAACTTCACAACATCGGAGCGGAACGGAAACGTCTTAAGATTGACATACGGGATGCGCAACTGCCGAGCCAGCCCATTGGCGAGCAACTCTTCGGTGATGACACCGGTTTCGATCAGCAGACGTCCAACCTTTTTGCCAGTTTGCCGCTGCAGCTCAAGCGTTTGCTGCAATTGCTGCTGCGAAATCACACGTTGCTGCAACAGCACATCGCCCAGCCGCAATTTCTCGGGTCGACCGGGAGGCAGCAAGGTACCCGACTGTGCCAACGCGCCGCTGGTTGCCATCGCCGGATCTAATGAAGGTGACGCGGTTTGCGCCCGCCACCGCGACCCGCGCCACCGTGACCGCCAGCGGGTCCCCGGGGTGCTCGGCCAAGCTGCATCGAATTGACCAGGTCATCAAAACGCTGACTGAACAATTTGTCAATTTCAGCCACCACCCCACCCAGCTCCGCACCATCAAAATGCCGCTCCATCAAGTTGACGACATCCTGCACCAGCAGGTCGCGTTGCACCTGCATGATGGCAGCGGGGTCCGGTCCGACAAAGAGCATGACAAAATCATCGCGCGACTCACTCTCGGTATCCTGCGCGTCCTCGTCGTCGTCAAACTCGGTGTCATAAAAAGTCACCTCAATTGCGGCACCGGTCTGCGCCAGTTCGTTGAGATTCATGCACATCTCATCCAGCGTCTGGCGGAAGTCGTCGTCACCCGGCACCGTCCAGCACATTTGCAAAAGGTGCTCCTGCGGGTCAAATTTGATGCCAGGCTCGTCTTCGTATGTGCTGTGCGCGGCATCCGGCAAGGAACGCGCGCCAGCGTACTTCCAGATCGGTTTGAGCGCATCCTGCAATTGCTCAAAAACAACATCGCTGCGCAAGGTCACCTGACCATGAACATGAATCTCAAAAGTGGCGTTATAACGTGGCATGGAATAGGGATGAGTCCGAAACAATTATCGCGATTTTCAACTGAGCCCGACAGGCCCAAGTCTGGATGCGCGATGATTGATTGTGCCACGCAGCACGCACTGCTGGCGCCAGAGGCACGCGATACCAAAGCAACGCGGCCTGATCAGCAATCGGTGCCCAGTCTCAGACTAGCAAGGCATTGACCCGTTTGACGTAAGCCGCCGGGTCGGCGGGCAAGCCGCCTTCGGCCAGCAGGGCCTGGTCAAACAGGATGTGCGCGAGGTCATTGAAATGCACCGAGCCATCCAGCTTTTTGACCAGCGGATGTCCGGCGTTGACTTCCAGCACCGGTTTCACGTCCGGCGCGGTTTGTCCGGCTTGCTTGAGCATGCGTGCGAGCTGGGTGCTCATGCCGTGTTCCTGCACCACCAGGCAAGCCGGGCTATCCACCAAACGCGTCGTAACGCGTACGTCTTCGGCCTTGTCCTTGAGCGCTTCCTTGAGCTTGGCCAAAAGTGGCTTGAACGCTTCGGCGGCTTCTTCAGCTGCTTTCTTTTCAGCCTCATCCTGCAGTTTGCCCAAATCGACGGCGCCTTTGGCCACACTTTGCAGTGGCGTGCCGTCGAACTCCTGCAAATAATTCAGTGCCCACTCATCGACGCGGTCGGTCATCAACAGCACCTCGATGCCCTTTTTCTTGAAAATTTCAAGTTGCGGGCTGTTCTTGGCGGCGGCAAGCGTGTCGGCGGTGACGTAGTAAATGGCTTCCTGGCCTTCTTTCATGCGCACCTTGTAGTCGGCAAAGCTGACGCTGACCGTGTCCGTGCTGCTGGAGGCAAAGCGCAACAACTTGGCCAGGCGGTCCTTGTTGGCAAAATCTTCACCCAGACCTTCTTTAAGTACCGCGCCAAATTCAGCGTAGAACTTGGTGTATTTGCCGGCGTTCTTCTGCACCTCGGCCTTTTCTTCGGCGCTCAGCACATCCATCACGCCTTCGCCTGCGCCTTCCGTGGCGACCGGGCTGGCTGCCAACTGATCGGTCTTGGCCAGGTCTTCGAGCATGCCCAGCACGCGCTTGGTGCAACCCTCGCGGATGGCTTTCACGTCACGGCTTTCCTGCAGCAGTTCGCGGCTCACGTTGAGCGGCAAATCCGCTGAATCCACCACGCCTTTGACAAAGCGCAAGTAGGTTGGCAGCAGCGCCTCGGCGTCGTCCATGATGAAGACGCGCTTTACATACAGCTTGACGCCGGCGGATTTTTCGCGGTTGAACAAATCAAACGGCGCTTTGCCAGGAATGTAGAGCAGTTGGGTGTATTCGGTGCCGCCTTCAACACGGTTGTGTGTATAAGCCAGTGGCGCCTCAAAATCGTGGCTGATCTGCTTGTAAAACTCGTCGTATTGCTCTTGCGAGATGTCCTTCTTGGCCCGCGCCCAGATGGCGTTGGCCTTGTTGACGGTCTCCCACTCGCCGGTCTTGACCATGGAGCCGGGCTGACGGCCGCCCTTTTCGTCGCTCGGGTTGATCAGCTCGCCGTCTTTCCACTCTTCCTTTTCCATCAAAATGGGCAGGCTGATGTGGTCCGAGTATTTGTTGATGATGCTCTTGACTTTCCAGGCGCTGGCGTAATCCATCGCGTCTTCACGCAAGTGCAGGATGACACTGCTGCCGCGCGCCGCGCGGGTGATGGCTTCGACCTCGAAATTGCCAGCGCCAGCGCTGATCCAGCGCACGCCCTCCTCGGCCTTCAACCCCGCTCGGCGCGACTCCACCGTGATCTTGTCAGCCACAATAAAGCCGGAATAAAAGCCGACGCCAAACTGACCGATGAGCTGCCCCTGCTCCGCCACATTGGCCTTTTGCTCGCCGCTCAGTTTGGACATGAAGTCCTTGGTGCCACTCTTGGCAATGGTACCCAGGTGCTCAATCGCTTCCTGTGTGCTCATACCGATGCCGTTGTCGGTGATCGTCAGCGTTTTGGCATCCTGGTCGAACGACACCCGCACTTCGAGCGTGGGAGCGTCTTCATACAGGCCGCTGTCGTTGATGGCTTCGAAGCGCAGCTTGTCACAAGCGTCCGACGCATTGGAGATCAGCTCGCGCAGGAAAATCTCCTTGTTGGAGTACAGCGAGTGCGTCACAAGGTGCAGCAATTGCGCAACTTCAGCCTGAAAGGAAAGAGTTTGTTTGGTCATGGGAGTAATTCGTTCAAAAAACACATTCCGTGCGCCCGGATAGCACAACGGTCTGATCGCAATTATGGGCGATGGGGAGCGGTTTCAAGGGCCCAGTCGTCGCACGGCGACAATCACCGATCCATCCGACCCACCTACTCCATGCCTGCTACCGACCCGCGCAGCGAGCGCCGCTTCACGCTCCGCGATTTTGACTTTGCGCTCCCACCCGGGCTGATTGCCCAGCACCCCGCACTTGAGCGCAGCGATTCGCGGCTGCTCGACGGCAGCGGCCAGCATCCAACTGACCGCGTGTTCAGGGACTTGCCCACACTGCTGCGGCGGGGCGACTTGCTGGTCTTCAACGACACGCGGGTGATGAAAGCGCGCCTGTTTGGCCAGAAGCCCAGCGGCGGCAAAGTTGAGTTGCTGATTGAGCGCGTGCTCGACGGCAACCAGGTGGCCGCGCATATGCGGTCCAGCAAGAAGCCCGCAGTTGGCACCACGTTTGCCCTGACGGGCGCACCCGGCACCGACGACGGCGTGCGTGCCACGCTGCTTGGGCGTTGGCCCGATGCACAAGGCGCGCTGTTTCGCCTGCTGCTGGCCAATGACGCAGGCGACGACCCCTTTGCGCTGCTGGAGCGCCATGGCCATGTGCCGCTGCCGCCCTACATCACGCACGCCGATTCGGCGCACGATGCGGCACGCTACCAAACCGTGTTTGCCAAGTATCCTGGTGCAGTCGCGGCCCCCACGGCGGCCCTGCATTTTGACCAGGCCTTGCTGGACCGCATTGATGCACAGTGCGTGCAGCGGGCCTTTGTTACCTTGCATGTGGGTGCCGGCACCTTTCAACCGGTCAAAACCGAGAATTTGGCCGAACACCAGATGCACAGCGAATGGTATGCCGTGCCGGTCGCCACGCAACAGGCGATCCTTGATTGCCGTAGCCGCGGCGGGAGAATCGTGGCGGTCGGGACCACCAGCGTGCGGGCACTGGAATCCTGGGCCGCTGAAATTGGGGTCGGGTCTCCCATTTCCCCGTTTTCAGCCGACACGCACATTTTCATCACGCCCGGATTCGACTTCAAACTGGTCGATTTGCTCCTCACCAACTTTCACCTGCCGAAATCCAGCCTGATGATGCTGGTCAGCGCCTTTGCCGGCTACGACCGGATCCGCTCGCTGTACCGCCACGCCATTGACCAACGCTACCGGTTTTTCAGCTACGGCGACGCCATGCTGTTAAGCCGCCAAGTTTGATTTGCGTGGAGCGTATGGTCTCAGCTGAGCCATGCAAGACAATAGCACCCATGTTGAAATTTGAGCTACTTCAGACCGATCCAGCCAGCCATGCGCGCCGAGGCAGGCTCACCCTCAGTCACGGCACGGTGCAAACGCCGATTTTTATGCCAGTGGGGACTTATGGCACGGTCAAGGGCGTCAGCCCCGCCAGTCTGGAGCAGATGGGGGCCCAAATCATTCTGGGCAATACTTTCCATTTATGGATGCGTCCCGGACAGGAGGTGATGCAAAGCTTTGGCGGTTTGCACGCCTTCGAGCAATGGCATAAACCAATCCTTACCGACTCGGGCGGCTTTCAGGTCTGGAGCCTGGGCGCCATGCGCAAAATTACGGAAGAAGGCGTGCACTTTTCATCGCCGGTGAACGGCGACAAGCTGTTCATGTCGCCCGAAGTCAGCATGCAGATCCAGACCACGCTCAATTCTGACATTGCCATGCAACTCGACGAATGCACGCCGTATTTGTCGGTCGAGCCCAAAAGCAAAGGCGAGATCACGACCGCGCACGAAGCCAGAAGTTCCATGGAAATGAGCCTGCGCTGGGCTAAGCGCAGCCAAACCGAATTTGCTCGCCTGGAAAACCCGAATGCACTGTTTGGCATTGTGCAGGGCGGTATGTTTGAGGATTTACGGCAAGAGTCGCTGGAGCAACTGGTGGCACTGGACTTCCCCGGCTACGCCGTAGGTGGCGTCAGCGTGGGCGAGCCCAAGGACGAAATGCTGCGCATCATGGCGCATACGCCGCACCGCCTGCCCGCGCACAAGCCACGCTATTTAATGGGTGTCGGTACGCCGGAAGATTTGCTTGAAGGCGTGGCGCAAGGCGTCGACATGTTCGACTGCGTGATGCCCACGCGCAATGCGCGCAACGGCACGCTGTTTACCCGCTTTGGCGACCTGAAAATGCGCAACGCCCGTCACAAAACGGACCATGGCCCGCTCGACGCGACCTGTACCTGCTACACCTGCAAAGGTGTCACACGCCCGGACGGCAGCACATCAGGCGGTTTCAGTCGCGCCTACCTGTACCACCTGGACCGCTGCGGCGAAATGCTCAGCCCGATGCTATCAAGCATCCACAACCTGCACTACTATCTGAACCTGATGCGTGAAGTGCGCGAGACACTGGAGCTTGGCAGCTTTGGCGCGTTCCGGCAGCAGTTCAAGGCTGATCGGGCGCGTGGCGTGTGAGCAGTGGCGCGTCGTCCAACGCTGTTGGGCGCACCCATTCATGCTACATATATTATAGCCACTTTGGCAGTCGGCACGTGGCCTACAGCCAGATCTGATGCTTAGAACGGAATATCGTCGTCCATGTCGTCAAAACCACTCGACGGCTTGGACTGGGTCTGCTGCGCTGCCGCCGCGACAGCGGCAGGGCGGGACGCCGGTGCCGGGCGCGTGTAGCCGCCACTGGCAGATTCATCCTCGCCCGACGGTCCGCCCATGCCTTCACGGCTGCCGAGCATTTGCATCTCGTTGGCAATGATGTCGGTGGCGTATTTTTCGACGCCGTCCTTGTCGGTGTACTTGCGCGTCTTGATGCGCCCCTCAACATAAACGGAGCGGCCTTTCTTCAGATACTGGCCCACGATCTCGGCCAGCTTGCCAAAAAAAGTGACGCGGTGCCACTCGGTTTCCTCGACCATGTTGCCGTCTTTGCCCTTGTACTTGCTGCTGGTGGCAATGGTGACGTTGGCCACCGGATCGCCGCTGGGCAGATAACGGATCTCGGGGTCGCGCCCAAGATTGCCGACCAGAATAACCTTGTTGACCGATGCCATGTTCTATCTCCTTGAAATTTGTCTGATTATCCCGCCTTTGCGGCCAACTCCGCTGCCTTGACGGCCAGCGCCTGCATCGGCCAGGCCACCAGCAGCCACAGCAGCATCAAACCGGCGCAAACGGCGAACAGGCCGGTGGCGCCCGCGTGCTTGACAAGCCAGCCGCCCATGGCGCCACCGGCAAAGAAGCCCAGCGACTGCAAAGTGTTATAGACCCCCATGGCAGCACCGCGCGCATGCGCCGGCGCCACGCGTGAGACCATGCTCGGCTGACTGGCTTCAAGCACATTGAAGCAGTAGAAGAATACAAACAGCAAAACACCCAGCGCCGCCACACTGGGTCGGCCCACCAGCAGCAGCAAGGCGAGCTGCACCGCCACCGTCAGACCAATCGATGTCAAAAAGACGGCACGCAGGTAACCATTTTTTTCCAGCCGAAAGAGCGAACCACCCATGACCACAAAGGAGCCCAGCACCGAGGGCAAATAAACCCACCAGTGATGGTCACGCGCCAGACCGGCCTGCACCAGCATGGCGGGCACGGCCATCCACATGGCGAGCTGCACCGCGTGCAACACAAACACCCCAAAATTCAGACGCAGCAAGGCCGGCAGGCGCAACACCTCCAGCAGACTCCCGCGTGGCAGGTTCTTGTGCTTGAGTGGCTCCGGCGGCACCCACCAGAGCACGGCGACCACGCCCAGCAGCGCCAACACACCAGTCAGGGCAAACAAACCAGTCAGTCCGACCCACGCCACCAGAATCGGCGCGGCCACCAACGAGAGGGCAAACATCAGGCCGATGCTGATACCCACCAGCGCCATCGATTTGGTGCGCACTTCATCGCGCGTCATATCGGCCAGCATCGCCGTCACGGCGGCCGAAATGGCACCTGCCCCCTGCAAGGCCCGCCCAATGGCCAGCCAGTTCAGGCTGGGCGCCTCAGCGGCCACAAAACTGCCCACGGCAAACACCAGCAGGCCAAAAACGATGACCCGCTTGCGTCCAAGCCGGTCTGAGGCCATGCCGTAAAGAAACTGCAACATGGCTTGCGTCAGTCCATAGATGCCCATGGTCAGGCCAACCAGGGCCGGATCGTTGCCGCCCGGATACTTGGACGCCTCCATGGCAAAGACCGGCAAAATCAGGAACAAGCCGAGCATGCGCAGGGCAAACAGGCTGGCCAGCGAAAAACTGGCACGCAACTCAAACGGCGTCATCTTGTAAGCAACAGCCGGGATTTCCCCGGACGGTGCGGCAGCAATTTCGGACAAAACTGGGGTCTCCTAGGATAAGAGCGCGTCACATGACGGCAGCGATTCAGTCGTTAATTGTCCCCGATCTGGCCCCTTTCGCGCGGTCGCCCCGCCAGAGCGTTCATCTTTAACTATCATTAAAGGTTTTGCGGACACCTCTTTTGAATCATCCTGACCCATGCCCTGACGACGCTGCCCTGAGCCATGACGATACCAGCGCGTCGCCCCAGGCCACCCTGTACCAGCGCTGCATCAGCGTGCGCGGCGCGCGCACCCACAACCTCAAAAACATTGACCTCGACATCCCGCGCAACCAATTGGTGGTGATCACCGGTTTGAGCGGATCGGGCAAGTCCAGCCTGGCCTTTGACACCCTGTACGCCGAGGGGCAACGGCGCTATGTGGAGAGCCTCTCGACCTACGCGCGTCAGTTCCTGCAACTGATGGACAAGCCCGATGTCGATCTGATCGAAGGTCTGTCGCCGGCCATCTCGATCGAGCAAAAAGCCACCAGCCACAACCCGCGCTCCACCGTCGGCACGGTAACCGAGATTCACGACTACCTGCGCCTGTTGTTTGCCCGCGCGGGCACGCCCTACTGCCCCGAGCATGACTTGCCGCTGCAGTCCCAAACCGTGAGCCAGATGGTGGACACCGTGCTGGCGCTGGCGCCCGACACGCGGCTGATGATCCTGGCACCACTGGCGCGCGAAAAGAAAGGCGAATTTCTGGAGGTTTTTGCCGACATGCAGGCGCAAGGCTACGTGCGCTTCCGTGTCGATGGCCAGGCAGTCGAATTTGACCAGCTCCCAGCGCTCAGGAAGACCGAGAAGCATGACATTGATGTGGTGATTGACCGCGTAAAAGTGCGCCACGCGCCGGTTCACCCTGAACCTGCCGAAGGGCTGGTCGAGGCTTCAACAAACTCAGCCCGAACGGACTACGACCAGCTCAGACAACGCCTGGCCGAGAGCTTTGAGGCCGCGCTGCGACTCGCCAACGGGCGCGCCATTGCTATCGAAATTAATAGCGCTTTACGCAATGATGACGGGGGCTACAGCCAGAAAGAGCACCTATTCAACGCCAAGTTTGCGTGTCCGGTGTGCAGCTACTCGATTGCCGAGCTGGAGCCACGCCTGTTCTCCTTCAACTCGCCAATGGGTGCCTGCCCGACTTGCGACGGGCTCGGGGCGCAGGAGTTTTTCGACCCGGCGCGGGTCGTCGCCTTTCCCGGCCTGAGCCTGGCTAGCGGTGCCATCAAGGGCTGGGACCGGCGCAATGGCTACTACTTTGCCATGCTGGAGAGTCTGGCCCGGCACTACAAGTTCGACCTGGAGCAGTCTTTTGAGTCACTGCCCGCCGAGGTTCAACAGGCCGTGCTGCACGGCTCGGGCGAGGTGGAAATCAAGTTCAACTACGTGATGGATTCGGGCAACTTCGTCGGCAAGAAAATCAGCAAGAAGCATCCCTTTGAGGGCATCCTGCCGAACATGCAACGGCGCTACCGCGAAACCGACTCGACCCTGGTGCGCGAAGACCTGGCACGCTACCGCAGCACCCAGCCCTGTCCGGCGTGTCGGGGCACGCGACTCAAGTCCGAGGCACGCCATGTCAAAATCGGCGAAGGCGACCAGGCGAGGAGCATTTTTGAGCTCAGCCAAATCACGCTGGCACAAAGCCTTGACTACTTCAACAGCTTGCAAATGCACGGCGCCAAGGGAGAAATTGCCGCCAAGGTGGTGCGCGAAATCGGCCTGCGGCTGAAGTTCCTCAATGATGTGGGCCTGAATTATTTGAGCCTGCAGCGCAGCGCCGAGTCCTTGAGCGGCGGCGAATCCCAGCGCATTCGGCTGGCCAGCCAGATCGGCTCTGGCCTGACCGGCGTCATGTACGTGCTCGACGAGCCCAGCATCGGCTTGCACCAGCGCGACAACGAACGCCTGATCAGCACCCTCAAACACCTGCGCGACATCGGCAACAGCGTGCTGGTGGTGGAACACGATGAAGACATGATGCGCGCGGCTGACCACAT
Source organism: uncultured beta proteobacterium (assembly GCA_963750665.1). Lineage (GTDB taxonomy): Bacteria > Pseudomonadota > Gammaproteobacteria > Burkholderiales > Burkholderiaceae_C > Rhodoferax. Next base: position 113,862 of record CAVVRQ010000030.1, on the reverse strand, counting down.
CATTGACATGGGGCCGGGCGCTGGCATCCACGGCGGTCGCGTCATGGCGCAGGGTACCTTTGAGCAGGTCAAATCAAATCCGGCTTCACTGACCGGTCGCTACCTGGCTCATGCCCTGGCGATTGCCGTGCCGCCAAGGCGCACGCCCTGGCTACCCACGGTGCATGCAAGTTCCACCGCGGCCAGGCACAAGGCCTCGCGCTTTGCCCCCAGCCCGGCGGCGCTGCGCCATGCCGAGCGCGAGGCCCTGCACCTGGCAACCCAGGGCGACTTGCAGGCCATCAAAGTGTTGCACGCCAGCGGCCACAACCTGCAGGGCGTTGATGTCGCTTTTCCGGTTGGCTTGTTTACTTGTGTGACGGGCGTCTCGGGCTCGGGCAAATCGACCCTGGTCAATGACACCTTGTACAAAGCGGTGGCGCGCACGCTCTACCGCGCCCATGATGAACCGGCCGAACACGAGGCGATTGAGGGCATCGAGTATTTCGACAAGGTCATCAACGTCGATCAATCCCCCATTGGCCGCACGCCGCGCAGCAACCCAGCCACATACACCGGCTTGTTCACCCCGATTCGCGAGTTGATGGCCGAGGTGCCGATGGCGCGCGAGCGCGGCTACGGCGGCGGGCGCTTCAGCTTCAATGTCGCCGGTGGGCGCTGCGAAGCCTGTCAGGGCGACGGCGTGGTCAAGGTGGAGATGCACTTTCTGCCCGACGTCTATGTGCCCTGCGACGTGTGCTGCGGCCAGCGCTACAACCGCGAAACGCTGGAGGTGCAATTCAAAGGCAGGAACATCGCACAGATTCTGGACCTCACGGTCGAGGCAGCGCATGAGTTTTTCAAATCGGTGCCGAGCATCGCGCGCAAACTGCATACGCTGCTGGACGTGGGCTTGAGCTACATCCGCCTCGGCCAGTCGGCCACCACGCTCTCGGGTGGCGAGGCGCAGCGCGTCAAGCTGGCGCTCGAACTCAGCAAACGAGACACCGGGCGCACGCTCTATATCCTGGATGAACCCACCACCGGCTTGCACTTTGCCGACATTGACCTGCTACTCAAAGTACTGCACCAGTTGCGCGACGCGGGCAACACCATTGTGGTGATCGAGCACAACCTGGACGTGATCAAGACCGCCGATTGGCTGATTGACATGGGGCCTGAGGGCGGCGACGGCGGCGGCACGGTGGTCGGCGTGGGCACCCCCGAGCATCTGGCCACCAACCCGGCCAGCCACACCGGGCGCTATTTGAAGCGTCTTTTGTGCTGATAATTGCCGCATGTCCCTTCTCACCATCCAAAACCGAAAACTGGTGGGCAGCGCGCTGGTAGTGCCGCAATTCGGTCTTCTGATTTTGCAGGCTGCGTTGGCGATACCAAGGATATTGCAGGGCGGCATTCCCGTGGGGACGTTGCTTGTTGCAGGGGCCTCCTTCGCGCTCGTCGTGTGGACGCTGATGCACAACCGGCTGGGCAACTTCAATGTCCAGCCGACGCCCAAGGTCAGCGGCGTTCTGGTGACCAAGGGGCCTTACCGCTGGATTCGTCATCCGATGTACAGCTCATTGCTGCTGGGTGCTGGCGCACTGGCGTCGATGTCCAGCCCCCTGGCGGCATGGCTTGCGTGGTCAGCGCTGGCCGCGGTTTTGTTTCTGAAATCGACACTCGAAGAGCAATGGCTGTGCGAGCACTATCCGGGCTATGCCGCCTACCGCCTGGTCAGCAAACGTTTCGTGCCCTGGCTGTTCTGAGTTCAGCGTAGCAGCTTCAGCGTGGCCTCGTCAAACTGGCCGCCGAAGAATCGCGCCAACGCCTCCCTGAACACCGGCTCCTGCGGTGCCACCTGAGCGAACAGCGTCATGCAGGATTTGAACTTCAGGTCATCGGGTGAGCCAAAAATGGCATGCGCTGTCGTGTTGCGCTGTGCCAGTACAAGCAGCGTGCACTCTTTCAGGCGCTGGCCCAGAATCGGATGCTGCCAAAACGCAAGCGACTCGTCCCTGGAGCCGATGCCAAAATATTTGGCGATCGGGCTACGGCCCAAGCCTTCAAGCTGGGGAAAGATGAACCACATCCAGTGGCTGGTTTTTTCGCCGAGCGCCAGTTCCTTGCAGACCGATTCATAGACGCGGTCTTGCGCCTGCACAAATCGCTGGAGTCCCGGTGTTGTCAGGTTCATCATGGCTGTCCCCCTGCTAAAGGGCCGGTCAAACCCGGCGGGTGGTGAAGCCATTCTACTGACGAGGTCTGCGCCATGACAACATCCAGATTAACTATTAATTTGATAGCTGCTTGCGCTTATTCGACGGGGGCTTTAGTTAGATTTCTCCCTATGTCGTCCAGCCTCAGGCATGAGCCTGCACCTGCGTGGTGAGCTTCAGCCCCAAGGCGCGGCAGACGCGGGCAATGGTGTCAAAACGCGGTTGCGAGTTGGGGCGCAGCGCCTTGTAAAGGGCCTCGCGCGTCAGGCCCGCCGCACGGGCCACATCGGTCATGCCGCGTGCTCGGGCCACCACACCCAAGGCGTGCATCAGCTCGGACGGATCGTCGTCCTCAAGCACTACGCTCAGATAGGTGGCAATGTCCTCGTCGGTTTTAAGATGCTCTGCCAGATCGAAGACCGGAAGTTCTTCCACATTGATTTTTTTACGCATGGTTTACTCCTTGAAAACGAGGGCGGCAGCGAGCTTCTGGGCCGCAGCAATGTCGGCAGTTTGGCTGGACTTGTCGCCGCCACCCAACATGACGATCAAGACCGTGCCGTGCTGCACGTAGTACATGCGCCAGCCAGGGCCAAAGAACTCACGCATCTCAAACACGCCGTCGCCCACGGATTTGACATCGCCCAAGATGCCGCGTTGCGCCTTGTCCAGGCGCACCCCGAGGCGAATGCTTGTCGTACGGTCGCGCAACCCCTCAAACCATTCATCGAATTCGGGTAGGCGCTTGATGGTGAACACGGATTGATTGTAATCACTTGTTCACGAAACGACAAGCGCTCTACAAGTCGCCCACATGTCCATGCCACCGCCCACGGCGTTGATCATGAAAAGAGCGGCTACTTTGGCGCGGCGCACCAAATGCCACGGCAGCAGCGTGCTGATCAGCGGAAGTTACTTTACAGAAATCGGGGGAAGTAACGCGCTGCAACTTTGATAGCTGCTTGCGCATATTCGACGGGGTCTATAGGTCGATTTAATCTATAGATTGACCGGTTTCCAACGCTTGAGCAGTGGTGTGACCGCGATCTTCCCATTGAAGTGCTTGACTGCGTGGTGCGTAGAAATGTTGCAGGGCAAGACATAAACCTTGACTTCGTCACGTTCCGGCGACGACTTCGTCGTGATTGTCAGCTACGCGATTAGTCGATCACTCGTACAACGCTCCGTCTGGGCATAGCAGACGCCACCATCGTATAAGCTTCTTCTCCCGTGTGGCAAATGCACCTTCAAGACAACCAAGCATGAGCACCTGCGCGTCGAGAACGTCATGCTCGATCTTTTCAAAAGTAGCAGCTCCAAATTCGGCAGGAAAATTACCTTGATAGCGAACATACAAATCAAGTCCGAACAGAAACTGGACCTGAAGCCATCGATATAGTGCCCAATCTTCCGTGACAAGTCTTGAAGGCGGAAGCGGTTGTTCACCTGGTGGAGGCTCAAGTCTTGAATATAAGGCGATGAGCGATCCTGGCTCGGCTATCGCCTGCTCGGCATCATTACGTGCTTGATCGCGCTCGGCTTGGCTCCCAGTAAGCAGGTTGGGGAAGAACGAATCGGTTGTGGCAGCGCGCGCCACGAAGGAGTGAACGTCCGACTGTAGATCGCGTGTCTGTTCATCTACTATTTGCTGCGCCTCCTCGGGCAATTCATATTTCTTATTCAACATGAGCAGGTTGAACTGGAAACGCAGTGACTCGCGATGCGTCGAAGGCTTGCCTGCCGGTCGATGCGTGTCGATCTCGATACGTATCAATGTCCCTATATGGTTAACCAGATCGACTGGGTTTTCGGTTGGCGGAAATTTGGCAAAGCAGCGAGATCTTCCGGGCTCGCTTGCTGTGAGAAGCTCGTAGAAGAGAGCGTCAGACACGACAAGGCGATGCGAGGCCGCCAGTTCATGGATTCGCGATCTACTTGCGCCTTGGAGAAAGCACTTGTCGAGGATGATTGCGGAGGTGGACATGCCGGCTAACGAGCTAAGGGACTGCGCGCTTTTGCGCAGTCGCGCTTGAATGATGGGTTGGGGCGCATTGCGTTAATAGCGAGTTGCCACCGAGTAAGGGGCAGTGCCGACCATCGCCGTGTACTCAAGGATGAAATACTTTCTCAAGCCTACGCGACGGGCTAACCACGATGAAGTGTGAGTGAAGAACTCGGTGTTCACGGATGTTGAGGCAGGCATGCAGGTCTTAGCTGACTGGCTCGTTTGCAGTGTTACCTCACGCATGACAAATCCACCGTTGGCATCCACGAACTTCAGATGATATGAGTTCTCTGCTATGTCTCTGGATGCCTCGTTTGGCACGGGAAATAACTTTGAACAGCTTCGGATGCGAACGCCATGAACGTAGACAACTGCACCTGTGTGGTTGGTGAAGTGGAGATCAATGGCTGCGTAAGGACTGCCATTGATAGTGATTTGACCTTTTGCGAAGTGAACTTCCAACCCAGTAACCCCATTCACCTTGCGACGCTGCCATAAGAAAAGCGCGAGCGGCCATAGAACAACGGTGAAGACGAACGCGAACCAATTAGGAAGGTCGTGCGCGCGCGACCAGTTCCAAGCGTCAGTAAGCCAGGGAGAGATTTGAGTAAGCATCTGCTTGCCGTGAGGTAGGTCTATATGTCCCAACGTCGGCCTTGATTGGCGCGCACGAGGCGAGTGCGCAACGCGCACGGAGGAACTTGTGCGTCCGTGTCGAAGGACTTGTAGCCCGGCGCATTGCTACGTCCTCGGCTTGCCAGAAAAGCCGACCTGCTGCCAAATTGCATCTTCCGCTCGATCCGCTTCATTTCGCAAATGGATGAGGTACTCGTTCATTGCTTGCTGGCGCTGCACGTCGAGTCCAAGCTGGCTTCGAACGTTGGCGAAGTATTGGCTGTTTGCGCCGTAAAAGAACTGCGCGAGATCATCCAAGGTTACGCCGTCAGTTGCGGAACCGCGGCGAATGACAATTTGACCCTTGCGGATTCGACCAATGTCCGCACGGATGATGAACGGGCGCTTTCGACTAGGCGCAACCTGAATCACAGCGACCGTCTTGGGGCCTGCGCTTACCTCGTAGTATAGGAATTTGGGCGGAGGCTCCAACTTTCCTTGCACAAGTTGCTGAATGCGTGAGTCGTCATAGGCCCTGGAAATGCCAACAATCGGATCTGGACGGCGCGGATCAACGCCATAGAAGATGAATCCGTAGGACAGCTCGCTTGCATTGGCGATTGCGGCTATGTCCTTGATCAGTTCGCCGCGTGCGTCGTCATTTGACGGGTGAACAAAGTCTTGCTTCCAATCGAATACAGCCTGTTCGGGAGTCTTCTTCAGAAACTCCAGGATCTCGTCAATCGTTAAAGCGGTCAGCATGGGAGTCCCTTGACTGATGGCTCAATATCAAGCGGCAGGATGTTGTGCCCTACCATTGCCTCTGTCGTCCGAACATCGGCACCAGAATTTTTCGCCAACGTGAATGCAATTGGGGTTTCACTACATTCAGTAGGCGGGTAAGCGACCATAAGCACTCCAGAAAAACCAGCAGGCTGGATAACATTGCTCCACTATAGACCAGCCACCCAACCAGCCAAATTCCACGGTAGTGGCGTGCTCGGAAGCGAAGGTTGCCTTGCAGAAATCGGAAGAAGTAACGTACTTCGTTTTTGATAGCTGCCTGCGCATATTCAACGGTGGTCAGGGTCACTTTTGATGCACAACTTCGGCGACGTCCAGCGCTTCAGCCACAGCGCATGGCTGGTCATCATCGCCGCGCATGACCCGCACTGTTAAGCTCATCTCATGCCGCAAAGCCACCTGTCCCAACTGTTCGCTCAACGCCAATTCATGCGTTTCTGGCTGGCCCGGCTGGCCGGTGTCATGACGAACCAGATGCTCATGGTGGCCGTCGCCTGGCATATGTATGACATCACCTCCAGCGCCTGGGACCTGGGACTGGCGGCCTGTTCCAGTTCGTGCCGGCGCTGCTGATGACGCTGCCGGCCGGCCACTTGGCGGACCGGCTGCATCGTGGGCGCACCTTCGCCGCCTGCATGCTGGCGCAGGCTGGCGTGGCTTTGCTGCTGGTGGCGGCGACTCAGGGGGGCTTTGCCACGCGCGAGCTGATTTTGGCGATCTCAGTGGTGTTGGGCGTGGCGCGGGCCTTCCAGATGCCGGCGCAGCAGGCGCTCACCCCCTTGCTGGTGCCGCAGGACTTGCTGCAGGGCGCGATCGCCCTGAGTTCCAGCGGCATGCAGGTCGCCATCATCTGCGGGCCGGCGCTCGGCGGCCTGCTCTATGTGACTGGCGCCACCACCGTCTATGCCAGCTGCATGCTGCTGTTGCTGCTGTCCTGCGGGCTCACGCTGGTGGTGCGCTACCAGCATCGTCCGTCCAGCCTGGCGGCGAGTTGGGGCAGCGTGCTCGCTGGCGTGGCCTTTGTCTGGCAGCGCAAGGTGCTGCTCGGCGCGACCTCTCTGGACCTGTTCGCGGTATTGCTCGGCGGCGCCACGGCGCTGCTGCCGATTTATGCGCGCGACATTCTGCATACCGGGCCGGTCGGTCTGGGTCTGCTGCGCGCGGCGCCGGCGGTCGGTGCGCTGGCGATGTCGCTGGCGCTGATGCGCTGGCCGCTACGACGCCGGGTTGGCCAGCGACTGTTGGTGGCAGTCGCCGTCTTTGGCCTGGCCACGGTGGTGTTTGGTGTCTCGACCGATTTCGGACTGTCGCTGCTGGCGCTGGCGCTCACCGGCGCGGCTGACAACATCAGCGTCGTGACGCGCCTGACGCTGGTGCAACTGGAAACGCCGGACGAGATGCGCGGCCGGGTCTCTGCCGTCAATTCGATCTTTATCGGCGCCTCGAATCAGCTGGGCGAATTCGAGTCCGGTGCCACTGCCGCGCTGCTCGGCCCCATCGGTTCAGTAGTTGCAGGCGGCGTCGGTACCCTACTGATAGCCGCAGCGTGGCTGCGCCTGTTCCCCGCGTTGGCGCACCAAAACCGCATGTACTGATCAGACGTTGATGCCCTTCATCCCTTCCTCACTGTAGCGCTCACCGGCGGCGATGCCGGCCGGCAGGGCTTGCGAAATGCGGGACAGTTCCGCCTGGCTGAGTTTGACCTGCAAAGCACCCAGATTTTCCTCCAGGTAGCGGGTTCGCTTGGTGCCGGGAATGGGAATGATGTCGTCCCCCTGCGCCAGCAGCCAGGCCAGCGCCAGTTGGGCTGGCGTGCAAGCTTTCTCCGCCGCGATGACGCTGACGATCTCAACGATGCGCAAATTGCGCTGTAGGTTCTGCTCGGCAAAGCGTGGATTGAAACTTCTGAAATCCGTGGCCTCGAGGGTGCCGACATCGGTTATTTTTCCGGTCAAGAACCCGCGCCCGAGCGGGCTATACGCCACTAGGCAGGCACCGGCTTCGCGACAGGCCTGCAACACGCCGCGCTCCGGGTCACGCGTCCACAAGGAGTATTCGCTTTGCACTGCCGCAATCGGATGGATGGCTGCGGCGCGCCGCAGCGTCTCGGGCGACACCTCGCACAGACCGATGGCCTTGATCTTGCCTTGCTTGACCAGTTGCGCCATGGCCCCAATCGATTCCTCCAGCGGTGTTGCCAGGTTCAGACGGTGCAGGTAATAGAGGTCAATCGCTTCCACTCCGAGTCGCTGCAACGATGCTTCACAGGCGCTGGCAATGTAGGCCGGGCTGTTGTCCACGCGGCGCTCATAGGCACCGGGCTTTCTGACCAGGCCGCACTTGCTGGCAATGCGCAGCTTGCTGCGTTTTCCAGTCAGGAAGCGGCCCAGCAGCGCCTCGTTGTGTCCGAAGCCATAGGCGTCCGCCGTGTCGAACAGGCTGACACCCGCTGCATACGCCTCTTCCAGCGTCAACAGTGACTCAACATCATCGGGTTGGCCGTAGAACTCCGACATGCCCATGCAGCCCAGGCCCAGAGCTGACACGGTGATTCCACTAGCGCCAATTTTTCGCTGCTGCATGGTCCGGTTTTCTTCCCAATAATTGATTAATCGCGCATCCAGTGTAAGTGCAACGCCGTCCTGAGGCGCTTGCCAGCCATGCTGGGCGAGGGGGATATGGTGCGATACTCGCCCGGTTCGGATGAGACCTCCCGGCGGCGTGATCCGTTTTTTCGCTGTCGGCTTGATTTTCGCTCTGGCAAATGATTCAAAACAATCTCAAACTCAGAGTCAGTGTGTATTTGTTTGTCACGCTTTCGGTGGCAACTGTTTTGACCGCACTGCTTTTTTTGAAGCACCGGCAAGAAGACTTGCAGAGCGTCGTGGCTAGTCATGTCACGCAGATTGCGGATATTGTGGTGGCCAGCACGCGCTACACGATGCTGCTCAACAAGCGCGACATCGCCGAACAAATCATTGAAGACATTGGCAAACAAAAGGGCATCGAACGCCTCAGGGTGATTAGCAAGGACGGCACGATCATTCATTCCAATCGAAAATCGGAAGTCGGCCACTCCATTGCTCAAAAGGACGAGCCTTGCATCCGCTGTCACCAAACCAGCGCCCCCTTGAAGCAGGTTGCCGACGACAGGCGCTGGAACATCTTCCAAAGCGCCGAAGGCCACCGGGTACTGACTGCGATGCACGCCATTCGCAACGCGCCGAACTGTTCGACCGCCTCGTGCCATGTGCATCCGGCCAGTCAGTCGGTACTGGGCATCGTTGATATTGCGTATTCGCTCGAGGAAATTGACCATTCCATGGACGAGCACACGGCGCATGTTCTCGGCACTGCATTTTTGATCATCACCCTGCTGTCGCTCAGTGTGGCCTACCTGCTGCAACGCATGATTTACCTGCCCCTGAAGGACCTGGAGTCGGGTGCCAGCAAGGTGAGCTCGGGGCATTTGGATTTGCTGATTCCGGTGCGTCACGCAGATGAGTTTGGGCGCGTGGCCGGGTCTTTCAACCAGATGACAGCGGCTTTAAGTCAATCCAGATCAGAGTTGAACGAATTGATCAAAGTGCTCGAGTCCAAGGTTGAAGAGCGAACCAAGGAACTGCTGGCGGCCCGGGCCGAAGTCGCGCAGGGAGAAAAGCTGGCCTCCGTTGGCGTGCTGGCAGCCGGTATCGCACACGAATTGAACAACCCGCTCACTGGCGTGCTGACCTTTACGTCGCTGATGCGAAAGAAGGCAGCCGAAGGAAGCGAGGACGCAGAAGACCTGGACCTCGTGATTCACGAGACCAAACGCTGCGCCAGCATCATCCGCCGACTGCTCGACTTTTCTCGCGAGAAGGTGCCCGTCAAAGGTTACTTTAAGCTCAATCAGGTGATTGAAGATACGGTACGATTCATTGAGCGCCCGGCCTCGCTGCTACGGATCGAAATCGTCACCGAACTTGATCCGGCCTTGCCCGAGGTGTGGGGCGATGCGGATCTGCTCAAGCAGGTCATCATGAATTTACTGGTGAATGCCCAGCAGGCCATTGAGGGCAGCGGGAAAATTACAGTGCAGAGTCGCTCCTACCTTGCCCCATCGCCTGCGCAAACCAGTGCAGAGCCCATGCCCATGGTCCAAATTTCCATTGCCGATACCGGCTGCGGCATCCCGCAGGCCAATCTGCAGCGCCTGTTTGACCCGTTTTTTACGACCAAGGAAGTGGGCAAGGGTACCGGGCTGGGCCTATCGGTCAGCTATGGCATTGTCAAGGCTCACGGTGGCAAAATCAGCGTGGAAAGTGTTGTTGGCGTCGGTAGCACTTTCCGTGTCGATCTGCCAATTGAACCGTTCATTGATCAACCTAAAGCAATACCAGGTGAAAGCAAAGCATGAGTGTCAGCATCCTGATCGTTGATGACGAAGAAATTGTGATCCGGAGTTGCCGGCGCATTTTGAGCGACAGCCAATTCAAGCTTGATTCAGTGCAAAACGGCTTTGACGCTTTGCAGAAGGTCGATGAGTCTGCCTACGACATCCTGCTGCTGGACATCATGATGCCCAAGATGGATGGCCTTGAAGTGCTGCAGTCGGTCAAGGAGCGCTACCCGGATGTTGAGGTCATCATGATGACCGGCTTGTCCGAGATTTCGACCGCCGTCAAGGCCATGAAATTGGGTGCCTTTGACTATTTGCCCAAGCCATTCGATCCGGATGAACTCAAGCAAGTAGTGGAGCGGGCACTGGAGCGGCGCCAACTGCTGCAGGAGAACCGCAATCTGAAGACCGAAGTCAGCTCCAAATACCGGTTTGAGAACATCATCGGTTCGAGCCCGCCGATGCAGGCGGTGTTTGGCCTGATCGCCAAGTGTGCACCCATCAACAGCACGGTGCTGATCACTGGCGAGAGTGGCACCGGCAAGGAAATGATTGCGCGGGCCATCCACTACAACAGCTTGCGCAAGGATCAGCCCTTTGTCACAGTGGATTGCAACACGTTGAGCCAGGATCTGCTGGAGAGTGAATTGTTCGGTCACGTCAAAGGCTCATTTACCGGCGCTGTAGCCAACAAGCGCGGCATGTTCGACATCGCCAATAACGGTACCTTGTTTCTGGATGAATTTGGCAATATTGCGCTCTCGACCCAGGCCAAGCTGTTGCGCGTGATCCAGGAGCACGAATTCCGGGCGGTGGGCAATACCGCCACGCAGAAAACGAATGTCCGCTTGGTCACGGCGACCAACAAGGACCTCAGGGCCATGGTCGCTGCGGGAAGCTTTCGCGAAGACCTGTATTACCGCATCAACGTTTTCCCGATTCACTCGCCCGCTCTGCGGGAGCGACGTGACGATATCCCGGCGCTGGCTTTTCATTTTCTGAAGATTTTTTGCAAAGAACTGGACAAACCGGTGACCGAGATTTCGGAGGCGGCCATGAGCCTGCTCGTCAACCATGACTGGCCAGGCAATGTGCGCGAGCTGGAGAACACGATGCAGCGGGCGGTGATTCTCGCCACTGATCACATCATCCGCCAGGCGCATCTGGCCAACATCGTCGACAGCACGCCGCGGCGCGACCTGGAAGTGCCCAGGACCAGCGACGAGCTCAAGCGCGTCAAGAAGATCGCGCGTGAAAAGTCGGTCGAGGAAATCGAAAAACTATTTGTTCAGGAAACGCTTAAGCGCAACGCGTCCAACGTGACCAAAAGCGCAGAAGAAACCGGCATGCAGCGCGCCAATTTTCAGGCGCTCATGAAGAAGTACAACATCCGGGTGCGTGATACCGAATTCGATTCCGGCACCACGGACCCGGCGTGATCCTATGACTTTGCTTCTGCCTTGGGCTCGTCTTCAAGCTCTTCAAAGCCGGTGATCATGGCCTTGAAATGGGCAGAAGGGGTGTGGCCCAGGCTGGCCAGATAGACGTGGACGATGATGAATCCGGTGAAAAGGATGAAGAGCAGTACATGCACCGTATCCACCACGCGCACGCCGCCAAATACGTCAACCAGCGAGGCAAACCGGGTCACATCCCACAGCAGCACACCGGTGAAGAACTGCAGCGGCACCAGCAGCATCATGATGATCTGGTAAAGCATGCTTTGCAGCGCGTTGAACTTGTGATAGGCTGTTGGGTGATGCGGATTGGGCTCGCCTTTGAAGATGCCATAGCCGTAAAACTGCATTTGCCGAAAGCTGGCCCGAAAATACTTCATCGGGCTGAGCTCCGGGTGATAGACCTTGATCTTGTCGGTAAACAGATAAAAGCCCAACCAGATAAAGAAATTGGCGATCAGCACAAAGCCGATCCAGTTGTGCGCCGTCACCGCGTACTTGAAGGGCAGCAGCGCAAACAGATCAAGGTACCTGATCTGCAAGCCAGTGGCAATCAGCAACACAAAGCCGAAGGCGTTGGTCCAGTGCCAGATTCTGACCGGCAGCGGGTGGATATAAAGCTTGTCCATGATTCACTCCTGCTATTTGTTGGTATCGTCATGCGCACGACGATCACCGGGGAAGCTTGCGTCGCTCAGCGGGCCATTGGATTGGGCGCGCTGCGCCAACCGCTCGACCTCGAGTTTTTCGCGTTCATTCTTGAACAAGCGTTTGATCGTCATGTGAATTAACGGCACGCTCAGGGCACCCAGGAAAACCAGCACCAGCAGCACGTCAAGCAATTTGATACGCGTGCTGCCAATGGCGTAGAAACCACGCACCGAGTCCACCGACAGCAAGGAGTTAAGCACCTCTTTCTGGATGCCGTGGCGCAGCGGTCTGCCGTCAGGCCCGGCGATGGTCAGCGTGACGCTCTGAAACGGTTCAGCGCCCCGCTTGTGACAGAAGTCGCATTCCTTGATGGCCTTGGACTTGTCACTCAACTGGTGGGCTTCGACGCCCGAGCTGACCTCCAGACGACCGCGCAGCACGGTGTTTGCCTCGCCGCCACCCTGATTAAACTGTTTGAGCAGGCTCCATAAAGCGCGCTCGCTCAAGCCAAGGTTCTTGACGTCGGCGGCATCGGTGCGCTGGTCAAACTTGGGCACGCCCATCTTTTCTGACACCTGGCGGTTGGCAACACCGTCGTAAAGCTGCAGGTTGACACGGCGCTGCGCGTTCGGACTGTGACAGGCCGGGCAGGAGATGGCCTCAAAATGCCGCTCTGTATTCGGCAGCCATTCCTTGTGCTGTTTGACTGCCTCTACGTGGCAGTTCAAGCAGGCATTCTTGACGCCGTCACCCAGGGATGCCGCCTTCACACTGTGTGCCTGGTGGCAACCCGCGCATAGCGGCGCACGAATTCCCTTGGCAATGCGCTCCTGCCCATGCACATCGTTGGAATAGGCCTTGAAAATATCTTGATGGCACCTGGCGCACGGCGTCTCGGTGATGGGTGCCACGATCTTGGTCGAGCGTTGGGTATGCGGATTGTGGCAATCCGAGCACATCGGTGCCTTCTGGCTGCCTTCCTTGATCAGCGTGGCATGCACGCTGTCTTCGTATTCAGTCACTTTCTTCTTGTGACAAGTCTGGCAAGACTCGCGCATGCTCATTGCAAAACTGCGCTTGCTCGTGATCGCAGTGACTACTTTACCGTGTGTCTTGGCGTCGATGTTGGCGTGGCAATCTTCGCATTCCGTGGCATTGTGCGTCGACGCGGCATAGTCTTTGGCCGAGATGCGCAGCGAGAGCGACTCGGCGTTGGCCAGCTCTTTTTTGATTCCGTCCTTGTCGTGACACTGCAGACAAGCCTGGGTTTCTTTTGACAACTCGGCCACGCCACCCCGGACACTGGGTGCGGCAAGGCCGAGGGTAACTGCCAGCATGATGGCCCACCACCCGCTGCCAGAGCATGACGCCAGCGGCCGGTTTGTGTTCAAGAAGCTTTTCATCAGTGTTTCCCCTTGCTGATTCTTTTTCAAGGCAGAACCATCAAGGAACAATGCATTCCTTGATGGTTCGAATTGTCATTCAATCGTGGTTTCTGTTCGCTCGCTGTGCCGCTGCGTCAGGGCACGCCCAGTGTCAGGCGACCACCGGCTTCTTGGCCATCAGCGCCTGGACAGCGACCCAAAGCAGCATGGCCATGCCAACAAAGGGCAGCATCACGGCATACGCCAGACCGATGAAAGGCGCCGACAGAAACAGGGCAATGTCCCTGGCGCGACGCAAGGTCTTCTTGGTCGCCGGCAGGGCAAACAAGGCCTGGCCCGCCACCCAGGCCAACATCGCGATGCCAACCACAGGCAGCAACACCGCATAGGCCAGACCAATCAACGGGGCGGCCAAAAAGAGCGCCACGTTCTTCGCGTTGTTCGTCTTGACCGATGCCGTGACCGGACTAACTTCGGCCCCGCTGATGCCCTGCTCGGGCTCTAACGCCGCCAGGGGTGCTGCTACGTGGGCTGGTTGCGCCAGCGCGTGCGCCGCACTTTCTTCGATCATTTCGGGCGACAGCGGTTTGCGCATGAAGTCCGCCACGCCCACTGCCTTGGCGCGACTTTCGTTGGCCGTCGTGCCATAACCGGTGATGATGACAACCGGTGTCCAGGGTTGCTTTGCCTTCACCTGTTCGGCCAACTCGACGCCATCCATTCCGGGCATCTTGATGTCCGTGAAGACCAGGTCGTACTTTTGAGTCCGCATCTTCTCCAGCGCTTCGGCGCCACTTTGAGCGGTGATGACAACGTAGCCTTTATCTTTGGTCAGGACCCGGTCGAAACTCCTGCTGACCACCGCGTCATCGTCAACGACCAGTACTTTGCGTAGTGCACTCATGATATTTCTCCTTCAAAAAATCTGGCTAATTAAGCGAGATTGCCGTTAGCCTGGAACTCAAATCTCTGCAACTCCATCCATTTGTGCTTCGATCTGACCCGGATATGCAAACCCTGTGCCAGGTCCCAGTTTTAATGTGTTTTTCTTTATTTATCAATGAGTTAGCTTCTAAATCCGTGTTTCTTTGGAGCTCGTTCCAGGACCAAGGACGGTATGAGGTATATTTTTTTTATGCGCCCCAAGCGTGCGGAATGCCCGATTGCCAATGAAACGCCTCAGTGTGAGGATGCCTATTTTGTTTATGCAGTCTTATTTTCAGAGATTGTTTCAAGTCGATGCCAAGGCGAAGCATCGGGCGTTCAAGCAAAATGAATCCCTTGTAGGGTCAACTTTAGTTGATCCTGCGGGTAGGAGCCCGCTGTGTCTGACAACGCTATTGAAGATTTGCGCACGGAGCCGGTTGAACCTGACGCAGCGCCCAGCGCTTGCGCAGCATGGCGTTTTTGGCGGCATGAACGATGTCCTGCGGACCCACGGGTTTTGACAGGTAATCAAAAGCGCCCAGTGTCAGCGCCTCCTTGGCGCTCTCCAGCGCTGGATAGCCGGTAATGATCACCACTTCGCTCTCCGGCCAGTTTTGCTTGATGGTCCGCAGAACAGTCATGCCCGACAAGCCGGGCATCAACAGGTCCAACAGCACGACGTCGAACGCCTCTTGCCCCATCGCGCGCAACGCTTCCTGACCATTCGTCGCCATCTCCACGCTGCAGTCCTCACCGATCAAGGATCGGGCATAGCTGCGACGCACGACTTCTTCATCGTCAACTACCAGAATTTTGGCTTTGGAATTCATTTTGCGCACCTCATGTCTTGTGTCCTGAGTGCTGACAGCAATCCTCGTGCCAGGGTCTGCCTATTGACTCGATAAATTGGCTCTCAGGGTCGGGCGGTACCGGACGCTGCGACTCCGAACCTGATCCGGGGACGGTGTCACAAGCGCCTGGATTTGTCTGTTCTAGCGCCGCAAGTACAAATTCTTCAGGCACCCTGGCATTCGGAACACAGCATGCTTTTGGCTTCTAGCAATTATCGGCACTGCGCAACAAGCTATCAAAACATTAGCGCTTCGGATCCGGAAAGAGCAGTCCATGAAGGCGCTTGCTGCGCTCGAATGGCTCCCACCGTCCCAAGGGCTGCGCCAGCCGGTCAGCCACCACCCACCAGGCGCTTGGGTTCAGACCCAGCCCGACGTGGCTGGCGATCACTTCAATGTTTTCTGTCTGCGCGTTGATGCGGCTTGGCGCCTGGACGCTCGCCGCCCAGGCGACCACGCCGTCGCTGCGGGAATAAATTGAGGTGGTGGGCACTGGCGGCGCTGCGGGCAAGTCAAATTGTTCGACTTCGCGGCGGATGTCACGCCCACTCACCAGTTGGTACAAGTGCCAAGCGTTGGTGCTCTCGTGCGAGCCGGCAAACGGCGTGCCCAGCGTGGTGACACTGCGCACGCAATGCGGCAATTCCTTGGCCAGTTCGCGCGCGTAGATGCCGCCCAAGCTCCAGCCCACCAGACTCACGGTTTGGCCGGTTTCCCGGTGCGTGTCGATGACTTGCTGTCTGGCCGTTTGCAAGACCCCGGCACGCGGTCCAAAGTTGAAACCCTGGTTCCAGCCAGAGACGTCATGGCCCAGGCTTTCAAGATAGCTGCGCATCGGCAGCGTTGAGGCGTCGCTTGCCGCCAGGCCGGGAAACACGATCACCGAATGACCATCACCCCGCCCGGCCTGGCGCAGCAAGGGCCAGGCCGGCAGGACGGCGCCGAGCTCCCAGAAGGCGCGCAACTCCATGGCCAGCAACCAGGAGCTGGGTGCTGCCACAGGCCGCTGGTCGGCGCCGATCGGGGTTTTGCGGTGATGTTTGGTGACCATGCCCGCAACACTAGCATTTCTTGACGCGCACAGGCCTATTTCCGGCCCCCGCTCACGCTTGGCGTGGCGCTTTTGGTCGCTTTGGTGACAGGCCCAGGTTGTGCCAGCAGCGCTTGGCCTGCGTCAAATGCTTGTTGCAGTGCCGCCGCCAATTCCTCGATGTGCGGCACAGCGGCCTTGTCCGCAATCAAACCAAAGTCCACCGAGCCTGCGTAGGTCTGGATCGTGATGTTGAGCGCCACCCCATGGACCACGATGGACATCGGATGAAAAGTGAGCATTCTGGCACCGGCCAGGTACAGCGGCACGGGCGGGCCGGGCACGTTGCTGATGACCAGATTGGCCAGCACCGGCAAGCGGTGCGACAGACCGGCTGCCCGATACGCTTTGAAGGCGACCTTGGCCAGGCCGCCAACAATCCAGGGCGCCAGCAACGAGGGGTAATCGGTCGGCAGTACGCCTTTGAGGTCCTGCATCGCGGTCTTGACCCTTGCGGTGGAGCCCATGATGGCCTGCAGTCGCTTCATCGGGTTGGCAAATTGGGTGCCGAGTTCGACCACCGTCATCGAAGCCTGCGTATTCAAGTCCTGATTGCCTTCGGCGCGCAGGCTGATGGGCATGGCGGCCAGCAAGGATTTTCTGGGCACGCCGCCGTGCTGTTGCAGGTAACTGCGCAGCGCCGTGGCACACAGCCACAGCACGATGTCATTGAAGGAGCCCTGCACCGCTTTCGCCATGGCGCGGCAGTCGGCGAAAGGCAAGCTGACCGTGCCGAAGCTGCGCTGGCCGCTGACGGCCACATTGAAGTCCGTCATGGGCGCCAGCCGCAGCGGGGACTTGGCACGGGCGCTCGGGCCGGATCGATTGATCGACTGCCTGAGCAACGTGCTGCCAAAAGCCTGCGCCGCGTGGGGCAGGGCTTTGATCAGCCTGGCGTATTGCGCCAGCGAGTTTGAAAACACCGTGCCAATCATTTCACCAACCCCGTGCTCGGGCGGCTTGCGCTGGGGCGTCTGGTCGGGCATTAAGACTGCGCGTGGTGTCGCGCTGATGTCCATGATGGCGTTCGTCAGAATGGTGCCGGCCTTGCCGTCCAGTGCAGCGTGGTGGACCTTGGAATAGATCCCGGCGCACAGGCTGCCATCGGGACATTTGATCCGTTCAAACACATGGAATTCCCACAACGGGTAACGCCGATCAATCAGGCAGCTGTGCAGCTCAGCACAGACCGCTTCGGCCTGTTGCAACGCCAGGGTCCGGCCCTTGACGCGCCGGATATGAAAATCAAGGTCAACGTCGCTGGCTTGCAACCAGACCGGATGACCGAGATCCAGCGGCATGAACCCGAGTTTGTGAGTGAAGATGGACGCCAGATGCAGGCGAGCGCGGATATGGGTTTGCACCGCCTGATGCCAACTGCCCTTCAAGCCAACTGGCCGATGGTAAAGGCAAAATGAACCCACGTGCATGGGCATCTCGGGGCTCTCGAGATAGAGAAAAGAGGCGTCGAGCCCGCTGAGTGGGTTCATGGTTCATCTTCCTGCTGCGGGTTCAGCACCGTCTCATTGTGCCACTGCGGTGTTACTGGTCGCGCGGATCCGGATGACATAATCACGCAAGGGCTGGCTCACCGGCCCTGACTGCCTTCCAATCCTCCTGCCTGTCCTTGAAACTGTGCTCCATGACACTCCAACTCTGCGTTGCCCAACTCAATTTCGTGGTCGGCGACATGGCGGGCAATGCGCAAAAAATCATTGCCGCTGCGCACTCGGCTTACCAAGGCGGCGCGCGCCTGCTGCTCACCCCCGAGCTTTCGATTTGTGGTTATGCCGCCGAAGACCTGTTTCTGCGCCCGGCCT
The DNA here is from genome assembly GCA_963750665.1 of uncultured beta proteobacterium. Taxonomy (GTDB): domain Bacteria; phylum Pseudomonadota; class Gammaproteobacteria; order Burkholderiales; family Burkholderiaceae_C; genus Rhodoferax. Next base: position 95,678 of record CAVVRQ010000030.1, on the reverse strand, counting down.
TCATCGCTGCCTGCGATGAGGCCGTGCAAACCGTGGCCCGCGAGCTGGCTGGGCTAAAGGGCATGACCGTGGTGCTGGGGCACCCGAGTGGTGGCGACAGCCGAACCCGATCGGTGGCCGTGTCAAGACGGCATAACGCCGCCAGTGTCCTGTGCGAGGGCATGGTGCTGGCCACCTATGCCAAGCGCGAGTTGCCCAATTACCAGGTGTTTGACGAGCGCCGCTATTTCACACCCGGGCACGCGGTGTGCGTGTTTGAAGCCGGTGCCGCCGACGCCAGCGGCCGCCGCATCAAGCTCGGGCTGCTGATCTGCGAAGACGCCTGGTTTGAAGCACCGGCGCGCGAGACGAAGGAAGCCGGTGCCGAGCTGCTACTGGTAATTAACGCCTCGCCCTTTCACATCGGCAAGGGCGATGAGCGTGAGCAGATGATGCGCCAGCGCGTGTTGGCCTGTGGGTTGCCGCTGGTCTATGCGCACTTGGTGGGGGGGCAGGACGAGGTGGTGTTTGAAGGCCGCTCGTTCGCGCTCAACGGTGATGGTTCGCTCGCCGCTCGTGCTCCAAGTTTTATAGAAAACAGCCTCGTCGTGCAGGCCAATCGGGCGCAACATGCTATTTATTTGGAAGCGACTAGCGCGGCCGAACGCTCAGCTGAAGCTGACCTGTGGGACGCCCTGGTGCTGGGCGTGCGCGACTACATTGGCAAGAATGGCTTTCCCGGTGTCATCCTGGGACTCTCCGGCGGCATTGATTCGGCGCTGGTACTGGCGCTGGCCGTGGACGCGCTGGGCAAAGAGCGGGTGCGCACGCTCATGATGCCTTCGCCCTACACAGCAGACATCAGTTGGATTGATGCGCGCGACATGGCCAGGCGGCTCAGCGTGCGCTACGACGAAATTTCCATCGTGCCTGAATTCGAAGCCTTCAAACATTCACTGGCTGGCGAGTTTTCCGGTTTGCCCGAGGACACGACCGAGGAGAATATTCAGGCCCGCATTCGCGGCACGCTGCTGATGGCCCTGTCCAACAAGTTTGGCAGCATTGTGCTCACCACCGGCAACAAATCCGAGATGGCAACCGGCTACTGCACGCTCTATGGCGACATGGCGGGTGGTTTTGCCGTGATCAAGGATCTGACCAAAACCACTGTTTTCCGGTTGGCGCGCTGGCGCAATTGCCACGACCCCTACGGCAGCGGAGCGGCACCGATTCCAGAGCGCATCATCAGCCGCCCCCCCAGCGCCGAGTTGCGCGCAGATCAGAAAGACCAGGACAGTTTGCCCGCCTACGAGGTGCTCGATGCAATCCTGGAGCGTTACATGGAGAATGACGAGCGCATTGAAGACATTGTCGACGCCGGTTTTGCGCGCGCCGATGTGGAGAAGGTGACGCGCCTGATCAAACTCAACGAATACAAGCGGCGCCAGGCACCAGTCGGGATTCGTGTGACGCACCGCAGCTTCGGCAAGGATTGGCGTTATCCTATTACCAATAAGTTTCGCGCCTGAACGCTCACATCACCCAAGGAACCCCATGAAACAAATCACCGCCATTGTCAAACCGTTCAAACTCGAAGAGGTGCGTGAAGCGCTCGCCGAATGTGGCGTGACCGGCCTCACCGTCACCGAGGTCAAGGGCTTTGGCCGCCAGAAAGGTCACACCGAGCTCTATCGGGGGGCCGAGTATGTGGTTGATTTCCTGCCCAAGGTCAAAGTCGAGGTGGTCGTGAAAACGATGGACGTGGACCGTTGCGTCGATGCCATCGTCAAGGCGGCGCACACCGGCAAGATCGGCGACGGGAAAATATTTGTGACGAGTGTCGAGCGGGTCGTGCGCATCCGCACCGGTGAACTTGACGAGTCAGCGATATAAGTCCTGTCAGACCTGAGCTTGCGGTGCGAGAGCATCAACAGCGCGTGCGTGGTATGCGCACACCAGAGTGATCATGCGCGCGGTGGTGAGCGGGTGGCGGCTGCTGTGTGCCAGCGTGCCAGGCACAGCAGCGTGGTGGTGATCATGTAGCGCGCGACACTCAACCAGGAATAAAAGATGCGGGATTTTCCCGCCTGGCGCGTATTCATGCTGACGCTCACCTCCACCAAGCGCAGGCCCGCTTGTCGCAGCAACAAAAGAACACCGACATCCTGATAATCGAGCAAGGTGGCCTCTTCATCGGCCAGAATTTCGATCGCGGCACGGTTGTAATACCGAAAACCCGACGTAATATCGCGCAACTCAAAGCCGGCCAGGGCGCGAAACCAGCGCCAGGCAATGTGGCGCAGGCGGCTCGCGCGCTGCGGGTTGGCACCGATCACGACATCAGCCGCGCCACTGGCGGCAATCAGGGTCGGGATTTCCTGGACCTCATGCTGCCCATCGGCGTCCATGGTAATGACTGCCTGATAGCCTAACGCCAAGGCGTGACGCACGCCCAGTTGCATGCCACCCCAGGCGCCCAGCGGCAATACCGGTCGCGCGACCAGGGCGCCAGCGCGGCGCGCCAGATCGCCCGTGTCATCGCTGCTTTGGTCGTCAATGACCAGGATATGCTGCCATCCCGCTGCCCGCAGCGAGCTGACCACCTGGCCAATGGTGGCGGCCTCGTCGCGCGCCGGAATGACGATCAGCGGCGATGCATTCCCGCGTGGGCAGGCAGGCTCATTTTGAATCATGCGGTATTGTTGCGCGATCGCCTCGGCGCAGCTGGCAATTGAAAACCGTTTCAGCAAGGCCTGGCGGCCTTGGCGGCCCCATTGCCGGAGCTGTTCCGCTCGATGCGGGAGTTGCTCCAGTTCATCGCGCCAGACGCTGGCGTCGCCGGGCGGCAGATGGCTCAGGCCGGCTCCGCTGGAGGCGACCAGCCAGGACATACCGGAGCCCGGCAACTGGCTGACAATACAAGGCTTGGCGTGCGCCATGGCTTCCAGCAGGACCATGCCAAAGGCTTCCGTGCGTTCGATCGAGGCCAGACAAAACGCATCACAACTGGCCAGCAACTGGTGTTTGTCACCTTCGCTGACTTCTCCCAGGAACTGCACATTGGGTTGCTCGCCCGCAGCTGTGCTACTGCGCACCAAGGCTTGCAGGACTGCCATGCGCTCGCCCTGACCGGCAATGATGAGTTGCAGGTGGCTGGAGCCGCTGACGGCCCGAATCAGGGTCTCGAACCCCTTGTAATGCGCCAAACGACCGATCGACAGGAGTTTGACGCGACCGTTTTGCCAGAGCGCAGTAGCCGGTGCCGCGGCGGGCGGGTCCGGCACGATGCCCAGCGCAATCACAGCACACTTGGAGTGCCAGCGGCGCAAGGGCTCGCTGGCGGCCAGGTAAGGTGGTGAGGTGACCAGGATCCTGTCGGCTTTTTCCAGCACAGCTTGTTCAAACGGCCGGTAGAACGGGTAGGCCAGACGCAAGCCCAGGTGCGCGCCGGAGACGATGACGTCCGAATGCCAGTGCACGACCCACGGTACTTGGCGTGCGCGAGCCAGCGTCAGCGCCCAGAACACGGCGTTGTTGGGCATGTGCAGGTGCAGCACATCAGGGTTAATTTCAGCGAGGGCGCGCAACAGCGCCGCCCGAAAGCCCAGCGCCAGGGGGGCATACAGAAGCTGTGCCTGCACCGGTACCCGGTGCAACCAGGCCGGATCATCCGCCTGAGCCTGGCCATGCACCAGGACGTAGCTCTGGGTCCCCTGCACGCGTTGCGCTTGCACCAGGTCGGACAAAAACGATTCCATGCCGCCGCGCTGCGGTGGAAAATACTTGCCAATGTGAAGCACACGCATCGTCAACGGCTTGACCTGGTTGTCATGGCAGACCCGATCCACAATCCAGTGCGCCAACAATGCACGGGATATTGGGCTGGGCAGGCAAACTCCGTCTAGTGACCGCTGCGCACTTGGGCAAGCAAGAAGTCCGTCACTTGCAGGGCGCGCTCCATGCCCTTGGCCTTGTCACCATCGGTCCAGAAGCGGCCCGCAATGCCCAGCGCCGGAACGCCCTCGATGGCATAGGCGTTTTGCAATTGGGTTGCGCGCGCAGTCTTGGTCGCGGTGGAGAATGAACTGAACTGTTCCATGAACTTGGCTTTGTCCACGCCTTGTTTGGCGATCCAGTCGGCAATTTGATCGCCTTTGGCCAGGTTCTGTTTTTCCACGTGAATGGCGGTGAATACTTTGCGATGCAGTTTGTCGAGCAAACCCATCGCCTCAAGCGCATAGAACAGGCGTTGCTGCGGCGCAAAATCGTCTCGAAAGGCGATCGGCACCTGGCGCACGAAGACGTCTTTGGGCACGCGCTTGCGCCACGCATCAAAACTTGGCTCAAAAGCGTTGCAGTGCGGGCAGCTATACCAGAAGAACTCAACCACTTCGATCTTGCCGCTTGGTGCCTCGACCGCCGCGCGTTTGTCAACCACCACGTAATCGGTGCCTGCCACTGGTGCCTTGCCCTGCGCCCGAGCACTCGGCGCGAGCCAGCCAGCGCCCGCGATTGCGGCACTGCAAACCACTGAAAAATCACGACGTTTCATCTATCACTCCAGTAAAATTGCGAACCCACCCGGATCAGTGGGGCTTTCGAAGAAAGCTTCATGATCGCAGCACGCTATCGCTGCACCCGCACCAGCGCCGTCTCCAAACCGGCCGCGTCGAGCGTTGCTTTGGTCCTGTCAGCGTCGTCCTTGTTGTCAAATGGGCCGACGCGTACCCGAAACACGGCGCGACCCGATTGTTCACGCTCGCTCACCTTGGCTTGCACCCCGCTCAGAGACAACCTGGCGCGCTGGCTCTCGGCGTCTTCGGGCGTGCGAAAGGCCCCCACCTGCACAAAATAGTTAAATGGATCCGGGGCGGCGTTGCCGCTACGCGCTTTGACCAGGTCGCCGATAGGATCGGCCGTGACAGCAGGCTTGAGTTCGCCTTTGCTCAGCGGCACTGTCGCGTTGGCAAGGCCCGACTGCGCGTCCGAGGCGGCGCCGAGCGCTGCGGGCAGCGCTGGCTTGGCCGGGTTCTTGCCATACAGCGGCGCGTTTGGATCCCAATTTTTGTTCTTTTGAATCTCTGCCGCGTCCTGATCGGCGCTGCGTGTTTGCCCCCGGTTGACGAAAGGAATGGGCACCTTGGTCACGTACACCGCCACCGCCAGCGCAGTCGCCAAACCCACCACGAGGCCAATGATGAAACCCAGGATGGTTCCACCATGTTGCTGCTTCATTGGCTGCCCTTTCGAATCAGTTGGCATTTGTCTACATTCTTTGCGGCGCACTCACACCCAGCACCGCCAGACCATTTTGCAACACTTGCGCAGTGGCGGCGACCAGCGCCAGGCGCGCGCGCTTGACGACTTCATCATCGACCAGAATGCGTTCAGCATCGTAATAGCTGTGATAGCAGGCAGCCAACTCGCGCAAATAGAACGTCACGTCGTGCGGCGCAAAATCAACAGCGGCAGCCACCAGCATTTCCGGGTATTTTGCCAGCAACAGCAAAAGAGCGAGTGCTTGCGGGCTTTGCAGCGGCGACAGATCGGCCTGACTCAGGTCCGCCCGCTCGAGCGCGTCCTTTTCTCTCCAGGTCGCCAGCACCGAGCAAATGCGAGCATGGGCATACTGCACGTAATAGACCGGATTGTCATTGTTTTTGGCCACCGCCAGATCGACATCAAAAGTATATTCAGTATCAGGCTTGCGGCTGAGCAGGAAGAAGCGCACGGCGTCCTTGCTGGTCCATTCGATCAGGTCACGCAGCGTCACATAGCTGCCGGCGCGCTTGGAAATCTTGACCTCTTCACCACCCTTGATCACACGCACCATGGTGTGCAGCACGTAGTCTGGATAGCCTGCCGGGATGCCCGCGCCAACTGCTTGCAGGCCGGCGCGCACGCGCGCGATGGTGCCGTGGTGGTCGGTGCCCTGGATGTTGACCACCTTCTCGAAACCGCGCTGCCACTTGGTGATGTGGTAGGCCACATCCGGCACAAAGTACGTGTAGCTGCCGTCGCCCTTGCGCATGACGCGGTCCTTGTCATCACCGTACTCGGTGCTTTTGAGCCACAAGGCACCGTCCTGCTCAAAAGTCTTGCCCGCGTCAATCAATTTTCTGACGACCGCATCGACCCGGCCACTCAGGTACAGGCTCGACTCCAGGTAATAGTTGTCAAACTTGACGCCAAAGGCTTTCAGGTCCAGATCCTGCTCGCGGCGCAGGTAAGCCACCGCAAACAGCCGGATGTCGTCGAGCGCCTCGATATCGCCCGAGGCCGTGAATTCGCGGTCGTCTGACTGCACCGTCTTTTTGGCCAGGTAGTCGCTGGCAATGTCGGCGATGTAGTCACCGTTGTAGGCAGCGGCGTTTTCACCACTGGGCCACTCGGCATCGCCCGGCTTGAAACCGCGCGCGCGCAACTGGGTGCTGCTGGCCAGGGTTCCGATCTGCACGCCCGCGTCGTTGTAGTAGAACTCGCGATAAACTGCCCAGCCCTGGGTCTGGTAGAGGTTGCAAATCGCGTCGCCCAGGGCGGCCTGACGGCCATGACCTACGTGCAGCGGCCCGGTCGGGTTGGCCGAGACAAACTCTACCAACAGGCGTTTACCGCGGTTGGCCTGGCTGCCAAATTGCACGCCTTGCGTCAGCACCTCGCGCACGATTTGCTGCTTCGCCTCGGGCTTGAGTCTGATGTTGATAAAACCCGGACCGGCAATGTCAATCGCCTCCACCCAACGCTCAAACGCGGCGCTGGCGAGCAGTTGCTCACGCAGTGTTTGCGCCAACTGACGTGGGTTAAGTTTGAGGGGTCGTGCCAACTGCATCGCCGCTGTCGTCGCCAGATCGCCATGGGCGGCCATTTTTGGCGACTCAAAGGCGGCCTTGGCACCGGCGCCGACAGACAACTGCTCCAGTGCGTCCGCCAAGGCTGCCAGCAGTTCAATTTTCACAAATAGCATGGGTTCATTTTAAGGGGGCGGCGGCACAGCCGGTGCAAAAGTCCGCAAACCCTGTCATCGCCAGGGCCAGCGCTGGCGTTATGGGCTGGAATCCGCCCAAGGATTCCCCTTTCAACCCCTATATCAAGGAATCACCATGAAAAAACTATTGTCTCTGCTGGCCGTTGGTCTGTCCCTCTCGCTGGGTGCCGCCTATGCCGCAGACGCACCGGCCGCCAAAGCCAAGACGCCGCAACAGGTCAAGATGGGGCAGTGCAACACGGATGCCAAGGACAAAAAAGGCGACGAGCGCAAGGCTTTCATGAAGGATTGCCTGAGCGCCAAGCCAGCCGCTACAGCCGCCGCATCCGGGGCCACCGCGACCCCTGACAAGAAGATGACGCAGCAAGAGAAGATGAAGACCTGCAACAAGGACGCTGGCGACAAGAAGCTTAAAGGCGCTGAACGCAAGAAATTCATGAGTGACTGTCTGAAGGCCTAAGTCGCTTGGTCTGATCCCCCGCCGGGGATCGAGACTTAAAAAAAACCCCGCCGGTGGTGCCGCGCGGGGTTTTCTTTTGGCATGATGCGAGCATGCAGCCTCGATCTGACCTTCTCCCTTCCATTTCCTGCGTCATTCCGGCTTTCAACGAAGCCCGCAATCTGCGGACGGTGGTGCCAGAAATTTTGGCAACGCTGACAAATTTGAGCTGCCGCGTGGAACTTATTGTGGTCGATGATGGGAGCGGCGACGAGACTGCGGCCGTCATGCAAACCCTGTGCGCAGCAAACCCGGAACTGGTTTATCTGAAACTCTCGCGCAATTTCGGCAAGGAGCCGGCCCTGATGGCCGGGTTGGATGCAGCCGCAGGCGACGCGGTGATTCTGATGGACGCGGACGGCCAGCATCCGGTCAGCTTGTTGACCGAGATGTTCCAAAAGTGGCAGCAAGGCGCGGACGTGGTGTATGCCGTGCGCAAGACGCGCGACGATCAGTCAGGACTGCAAGCGAGTTTGACCGGGCTTTTTTACAAGCTCGTCAATTTTGGCAACCGGGTGAAAATCCCGGCCAACGCGGGCGATTTCCGGCTCATGGATCGCAAGGTGGTGCAAGCCCTGAAAAGTCTGCCTGAGCGCAATCGGTTCATGAAGGGACTCTACGCCTGGGTCGGTTTTAACAGCACCGCCATCGACTACCAGCCGCTGGCACGCGCCGACGGCAAAAGCAATTTTGGCCTGCGCGGCTCCATGTCGCTGGCCTTTACCGGCATTCTGGCGTTTTCCATCGCACCGCTGCGCGCCTTGACCGTGACCGGGCTGGCCTTGTCCATACTGGCCCTGGGTTACGGTGCCTGGGTCGTGGGCGAGTACTTCATCAGCGGGATCGCGGTGCCCGGCTATGCCACCATCGTGGTCGGGATGATGTTTTTTAGTGGCATTCAGCTCCTCTCCATCGGCGTGCTGGCGGAGTATGTCGGGCGTATTTACGAAGAGGTGAAGCAGCGCCCCACCTACCTCATCAGCCAGCGCGTGGGTGAGGGTTTGGTCGCAGCCGCGACCGAGTTGGCTGCGTCGAACTCGCGCGCGTGAGGCGGCACACATCAACGCTGTGGTTTTTGCTGGTCGGCACCAGCGCCGCGCTGACGCACATGGGCGTATTTGCGCTGGTGCAAGAGCGGATGTGGCCGGAGTTGGCCAATGCGCTGGGCTTCTGTGCAGCCTTCTTGGTCAGTTTTACCGGGCATCGCTGCCTGAGCTTCAGCGACGCCAGTACCAGTGTGACGACCAGCCTGGGTCGCTTTGCAGTCACGGCGGTGGCGGGGTTTCTCAGTAACGAATTGATTTTTGTACTGCTGCTGCGCGTGCTGCAACTGCCTGCCTTGCTGGCGCTATTTTTGGCGCTGCTCTTTGCAGCCGGGCAGACCTTTGTGCTGAGTCGGTTTTGGGCCTTCCGGCGTTGACGCTGCAAGGGGCGGTGCCGACGCGGCCGATTGGTAGAGCGTCCAGCCCGCACCTTGGTAATAGGCCTGCCACCCCGTCAAACTCGTGGCCGTCTTCCATTCCTTGCGAACGACCAACCAGTTGCCGCTTGCCAGCGCTGCCTGGCTGAGTTTTTCCAGGGGTTGCAAGACCTGCGCCGCCTGCGCGTCAAAATCGGCACCTTCAAACAACTCGCGTTGCCAGCCGTCGCCCGCCTGCTGGCGCAGCGCGGGCCAGTTTTCCAATACCAACATCGGCTTTGACGCCTGCGTGTAGAACGGCAGATCGTAGGGAAAGGCGTCCGAGACATAGACGTTGTCGTCCGGCTGGGCCACACAGGCCAGCACTTGGGCGAGGTCCTGGGTGCGCGCGCTGCGCGTCACGTCGCCGACCTTGAGCATGAGCACCAGCGCGATGCCGATATTGATCGCGCACAGGCCAATAAAGACCTGCTTGGCACGTTTTCGTGGCGTCATGACACGCTCCCAACCCAGCGCCGAGAGCAGCGCCAGCGGCGGCATCACCGGCAGCACATAGCCAACCAGCTTGGAGTGCGGAATGGAGAAGAAGCCAACGATGACGACGACCCAGATCCAGCACAGCGACCACCAGGCCCGAGAAATCTGTATTGCCGTGACCGCAGCAACCTGTCTGCGTACCTGAGCCAGCGCAAACAACACCCATGGAAACAGCAGCAACAACAGCGCCAGCAAGTAAAACCACGCGGGTTGCGGGTTGTTGTAGGTGGCCGCCGTGTAGCGATTGAATTGCTGGCCAATGAACATGTAGTCAAACAGCGCCGGGTATTTCTGTTGCGCCATGACGAACCAGGGTGCCGCGATCAAGGCAAACAGGCTCAGGCCGCTGAACCAGGGCAGGAACCGGATCTTTTTAAATTGCCGACTCCAAATCAACCAGATCAAAAGTACCAGACCGGGTAGCGCGATGCCGATCAGTCCCTTGCTGAGCATGCCCAAAGCGCAGGCCATAAACCCAAGCCGCGCCAGCAAGGCGTTGGGCCTGTCTCCCGCCATAAAGGCAAAGGCAAAGCACCAGATTGCCAGGCCTATCCAGCACGCCACCAGCATGTCGTGATTGACATACTGGCCACCGACCAGAAAGCTCAGGCTGGTGCCCAGCATCAGCACTGCGCGGCGTGCCACGGCTTCGCTGGTCATCGCGCGCGCCGCCAGATACAGCGCCGTCAGCATCAGGCCGGCATGCAGCGCGGGCACCAGGCGCAGCGCCCAGGCGTTGCTGCCAAAGGTGGCAAGCGAGAGCGCTTCGAGCCAATAAAGATAGGGCGGCTTGTGAAAGAAGGGAAGGCCGTTCAGCCGCGGCGTCAGCCAGTCACCGCTTTGCAACATCCAGCGACCCACCTCGCCGTAACGGCCTTCGTCGGGCACCGCCAGTGGCCGCAGCGCCGCCAGCAGCAGCAGCAGCGCGCACAGCGCTGCCAGCGTCAGCCAGGATTTTTGTCGATCAGCGAGCGGGGGGGTCACTGCTGGATTTTAGTGGTCAGGGTTTGACGCGCCTGGCCCCGGACCAGTTGCACGCCCGCCGCATCCAGCAGGGCGCCAAACTCGGCACCCCCCAGAAATGCAAACTCGACGGCGCGCGCCAGACCAATCGGGTCGTCCGGCTCGGCCGCCTGCGCCGGGTGGCACATGATGATGGCACCCGGTGGCGCGGCGCGCAACCAGCCTTCCATCAAATGCTGATAGCGGCCTTCATTTCCAAAAAAATTATATATGCCTAATAGGGCAGCAGCCCTCGTGATACCTGCACTAGTAGCTATTTTTTCAATAGCACTTGCGCCCAGCGCCGCGATCACCCGGCTTTTCAGGTCGGCCACTCCGCCGGCAGGCCGTGAAATGCGAAGATACGGCGGGTGACCGCTTGGCCTGGCGTAACGCTCGATTAGTGCCTGCACCAGCGCCTCACGGATACCGGCAAACTGCTGCACATGCTGGTGGCCATCGACAAAGTCCGGCGGTGCCTTCCAGTGCGCCTCAAACAAATCAAGTTGGTGCGCAATCACGTTGGCAGCAGCAGCGCGATCAAAACCACCCAGCGTGGCTTTGAGCATGGCCGCAGGCAGACTCATGCCGTGCCCGCTGGCGCGTGCAAAGTCGCTGGTCCAGTCCAGATGCAGGCCCACGTCAAAGTGCCCACGCAAGTCCTGTAGCAGCGCCACATCACGCGCCCAGCGTGGCGACAGCACCATCACACTGGTCGCGCTGAGGCGCCCCATGGCGGCCAGTTTGGCGATACCGAGCGAAGCACTCTGGTGAATGCCGAAGTCATCGGCGCACAGGATCACGCCCTTGGGCGCGGCAGCGTTTGCGCGCCTCATGCTGGCAGGCTGGCCGCGTCGAGCCGGGCTTTGAGGAAGCCGCCGGTGCCGTAACGGGTCACGCGGCTGTAAAAGCGCGCTGTCATGCGCTTGACCATGGCGGAATAGGGGTCCACCAGCGCGGGCAGGATGGTAAAGCTGTCGTAGTTCACCACCACGGCCACGCGCTCGGCGGGCGTGCGCACCAGCGGGCCGAGCATGCCCACGATCATGCGCTCAATTTCCGCAATGTCGGCGATCTTGTCGATGGCCAGTCCCTCGCAATTGATGAACAGCAGACGCCGCTTGGCATCCAGCGCAAAACGTTGCGCCAACGGTGTGGCCAGCAAGCGCTCGCGCAGGCCCATGACCGGCTCGGCAAACAAGGCGCTGTCCATCAATTGCAGTTGCGCACTGATGACGGGCAGAAAATCCATCTGCGCCAGCACGTCACGTTGCAAATCCATGCCGGGCGCAATCTCGATGAGTTCAAGGTGGCTCGCGTGCGCGTCGCCGCGCAACTGAAGGACACAGCGCTCGGTAACGTAGAGCACGCGCTGGCCGCGCCGGATCGCCTCGCGCCCGCTGAAGGTGCGGTGTTCCACCTCTTTGACAAACTTGTGCGCCGCACCCTCACGCAACACCACAATACGCTTCTGCTGCACCCGCACTTCGAGTTCGCCAGCGGTAAAAGTGCCAACAAAGACCACCGTCTTGGCGTTCTGGCTGATGTTGATGAAGCCGCCCGCGCCTGCCAGTTTGGAGCCAAACTTGCTCACGTTCACATTGCCGTGCGAGTCGGCTTGCGCCAGCCCGAGCACGGCCAGGTCGAGCCCGCCGCCATCGTAAAAATCAAATTGATTGGGCTGGTCAATCACCGCCTGCGTGTTGATGGCCGCACCAAAGCTCATGCCGCTGGCCGGAATGCCCCCGATCACGCCCGGTTCGGCTGTGAGCGTGAGCAGATCGAACACCTTTTCTTCGGTCGCCACGCCCGCCACCCCTTCTGGCATGCCAATGCCCAGATTGACGACATTGTTGGGGCGCAGTTCCAGCGCGGCGCGCCGGGCAATGACTTTGCGTTCACTCATGGGCAGGACCGCGAGCGTGTCCAGCGGCACCCGGATCTCGCCCGAATAAGCCGGGTTGTACTGCTCCGAGAAGGTCTGCATGTGATAGGCCGGATCAGTCGCCACCACCACCGCGTCGACCAGTACACCGGGCACCCGCACCTGGCGCGGATGCAGCGTGCCGCGCTCGGCAATGCGCTCAACCTGCGCAATCACGATGCCGCCTGAATTGCGCGCCGCCATGGCAATCGAGAGCGACTCCAGCGTCAAGGCTTCGCGCTCCATGCTCAGGTTGCCATCGGGGTCGGCGGTGGTGGCGCGAATGATGCCCACCGAAATCGGGAAGGCCTTGTAAAACAGATACTCGCGCCCGTCAATTTCCATCAAACGAACCAACTCCTGGGTAGTGCGGGGGTTGATCCTGCCGCCGCCAAAGCGTGGATCGACAAAAGTGTCGAGACCGACATGCGTGAGCGTGCCGGGCTTGCCTGCGGCAATGTCGCGAAACAGGTGCGAAATGACGCCCTGAGGCAGGTTGTAGGCTTCAATCTCGTTTTCAACGGCAAGCTTTTGCAGTGCCGGCACCAGGCCCCAGTGGCCACCCACCACGCGGCGCACCATCCCCTTATGCCCGAGGTGATTGAGGCCCCGTGCTTGTCCATCGCCCTGGCCGGCGGCATAGACCAGCGTTAGCTGCGCCGGTGTGCCGACACCGGATTCAAGTTGCGTGGCTAAGAAATGGGCCTCCAGCGCGACCGCAATCTCTTCGGCAAAACCAATGCCGACAAAGCCGCTGGTGGCCAGCGTGTCGCCGTCGTGAATCAGTCGCACCGCCTCGGCCGCCGTGACCACCTTGTTGCGCCTTGTACCGGGCCCGACGTGATCGTTTAGATTGGTATGCAAAATGTCTCCTCGCAGTCTCCGCTTTAACGCCTATTTTGCGCCACAGTGACGCGCCCAACTCGGCTCAAGGCTGTGACTAGAATTGCCGCATGTGCCAATTGCTTGGAATGAACAGCCACCTGCCGGCCAGTTTGACGCTGAGTTTCACAGGGTTTGCGCGGCGTGGCGGCGACACCGCCAACCACGCTGACGGCTGCGGCATTGCTTTTTTTGAGAGCAACGGCAACTTGCCGGGCAAGGGCGTTCGCTTCTTTGTTGATCGGGAGGGCGCTGCCACCTCACCGGTTGCAAAACTGCTGTGCAGTTACCCGATCAAGAGCCATAACGTCATTGCCCATGTGCGCAAGGCAACTGTAGGCGCCGTCGGCCTGGAAAACTGCCATCCGTTTGTGCGTGAACTTTGGGGCCGCTACTGGGTTTTTGCCCACAACGGCGACTTGCAAGACTACGCGCCCAGGTTGCACGGCGGTTTTCACCCGGTCGGCCATACCGACAGCGAACTGGCTTTTTGCTGGTTGCTGCAAGAACTCGCCAAGTCGCATGCTGGCGTCCCCAGTGTGGAAGAACTCAGTTGCACGCTGCGCGAGCTGGTGCCGCAAATCGCCAGGCACGGCACCTTCAATTTCTTGCTGAGTAACGGTCAGGCCTTGTGGACGCATGCCAGCACCAAGCTGTGTTACGTGCTGCGAGCGCACCCCTTTCGCAGTGTTCACATGAAGGATGAGGACGTGGTGGTGGATCTGGCCGATCTCAACAGTGCGCAGGACCGCCTGGCCATTGTCGTGACCGAGCCGCTAACCACAGATGAAGACTGGGTCGCCATGACGCCGGGCCAACTGCTGGTGTTTGTGGATGGGGTCATCGCCCCGTGCAACCAGTCAAGCTGCAGCGCGGCTTGTCAGCTCTTGAGCGCCTGCTCCAGCGCATCGACAAACATGGCGGCCACATCAAAGCCGGTCTGCTCAAAGATTTCCTGAAAGCAGGTCGGGCTGGTGACATTGATTTCGGTCAGGCAGTCGCCAATCACGTCCAGGCCGATCAGTAACAGGCCGCGCGCCGCCAGCAGCGGGCCGATCGTCTGCGCGATCTCACGGTCGCGCGCGCTCAAGGCCTGCGCCACGCCTTTGCCGCCAGCGGCCAGGTTGCCGCGCACCTCGCCACCCTGCGGAATGCGCGCCAAGCTAAATGGGACTGGCTCGCCTCCAATCACCAGCACGCGCTTGTCACCATCTTCAATGGCCGGCAGGAATTTTTGCACCATCAGCGTCTGCGCACCGTCCTTGTTCAGTGTCTCAATGATGCTGCCCAGATTCAGGCCATCGGCTTTGACGCGAAAAATGCCCATGCCGCCCATGCCGTCAAGCGGCTTGAGGATGATGTCGTGGTGCGCAGCGTGAAACTGCCGCACCTCCTGCGCCGAGCGTGTCACCAGGGTCGGACTGATGAATTGCGCAAACTCCAGAATGGCCAGTTTTTCCGGATGGTCGCGCAAGGCGCGGGGCCGGTTGAACACCCGCGCGCCTTCGCGCTCGGCCTGTTCCAGCAGGTGCGTGGCATAAAAAAATTCACTGTCGAACGGCGGATCTTTTCGCATCACAACTGCGTCAAAGTCCTTGATATACGTGCGTGAAGTGCTATCAAGTTTGTACCAATCTGGTGCCTCGCCGGTGAGTCTGATGGCGTTCACCAGCGCTTCGACCGGCGCGCCGCGCTGCCATGAAATGTGCTGCGGCTCGCACGCGCCGAGTTGGTGCCCACGGCGCTGCGCTGCGCGCATCATGGCGAAAGTCGTGTCCTTGTAGATCTTGAAGGAATCGAGCGGGTCGGCCACAAACAGGATATTCATATCTCGATCTTGGAGCCCAGTTCCACCACCGAGTTGCTGGGGAGTTTCAAAAAGTCAGCCGCCCCGCTGGCGTTGAGGTGCATCTGCGCAAACAGCTTTTCGCGCCAATGCGCCATGCCGCTGCCAATGGTCGGCACCACCGTGTCGCGCGACAGGAAATAACTGGTCGTCATCGGGTCAAGCTCGCAGCCACGTCCCTGGATCAATTGCAGAGCTTTGGGCAGGTTCGGGTCGGCCTTGAAACCATAGTTCACGATCACCTGCCAGCAGTTGTGGCCCAGCGATTCAATTGTCAAGCGCTTGTCCATGCTGATCCAGGGCACTTCATGGTTGCGCACCGTCACAAACAGGTTATTGGCGTGCAACACCTTGTTGTGCTTGAGGTTGTGCAGCATCGCGTTCGGAACGGTTCCCGGCTCTGCTGTCAGAAACACCGCCGTGCCCTCCACGCGCAGCGGCGGCGTGACAAACACGGCTTCCAGAAAACTGCTCAGATCGATCGAGTCGGCGCGCAGCTTCTCGTTGAGCAGACGCCGACCGTCTTTCCAGGTCACCATGAGTGTGAAGACGGCCCCGCCAATGAGCAAGGGGAACCAGCCCCCATCAAACAGTTTGAGCAGATTGGAGGCCCAGAAAGCAAAGTCAACCAGGAAGAAGAAACCGGTGGCCGCGATACACAGGGCCAGCGGATATTTCCAGCTATAGCGAATCACAAAGTAGGTCAGCAGGGTGGTGATCAGCATGTCGGTGCAAACCGCGATACCGTAAGCGGCCGCCAAGTTGCTCGACGACTTGAACATCACTACCGCCAGCACAATTGCGACGAACAGCCCCCAGTTGACAAACGGCAGATAGATTTGTCCAGTTTCCCTGACATTGGTGTGCAGGATTTTCAGACGCGGCAGGTAGCCCAACTGGATGGCCTGTTTGGTTACCGAGAAGGCACCCGAGATCAGCGCCTGCGAGGCGATCACAGTGGCCAACGTGGCCAGACCCACCAGCGGCACCAGTGCCCAATCCGGGGCCATCAGGAAGAACGGGTTTTTCACCGCCGCCGGATTGTTCAGCAGCAAGGCGCCCTGACCAAAATAATTGAGCGTCAACGCCGGCATGACAACGGCAAACCAGGCCATCCGGATGGGCTTTTTGCCGAAGTGACCCATGTCCGCGTAGAGTGCCTCGGCACCCGTCACGCACAACACCACCGCACCCAGGATGATGAAGGCGGTGCCGGGCTGGCGCCAGATAAAACCCAAAGCGTAGTGCGGGCTAATGGCCCAGAGAATCGTCGGATGGGTCAGGATTTGCCGCAAACCGAGCACCGCGATGCAGGCAAACCAGACCACGGTCAGCGGTCCAAAAAACTTACCGATACCGGCGGTGCCGCGCTTTTGCACCCAAAACAGGCCAAACAGAATGAGCAAGGTCAGCGGGATCACATACTTTTTGAAGGCCGGCGACACCACTTCCAGCCCCTCCACCGCCGACAGCACCGAGATGGCCGGCGTAATGACGCCGTCGCCATAAAACAGGCAGGTGCCAAAAATGCCCACCAACAGCAGCACTTTGCGCAACTTCGGCTTGTCCTTGATGGATTGCGAGGCCAGTGCCAGCATGGCGATCAGGCCCCCTTCGCCGTTGTTGTCGGCGCGCAGCACCAGCGTGACATACTTGAGTGACACGATGACGGTCAGGGTCCAGAAAAAGATCGACAAAATGCCGTGCACATTGTCAGGTGTGAAAGGCACATGGCCGGCGCCGAACACTTCCTTGACGGCATACAGCACACTGGTGCCGATGTCGCCATAGACCACGCCGATGGCGCCTAGCGTGAGCGCCGTGAGGGACGATTTGGATACAGCCACTAGGAGTGCGCGCTTTCAAATTGGCAGGATTGCATTTCGTTGGGGGTCGGCATTTTGCGTCAGCGCAGGCGCTCAGTCGTAGGCCTCAGCATCCGGGTCGGTGGCTTCGAGTTCATAGCTCGCCGCCAGCATCGCCAGCCGTGCGACCACACCGTACATGTAAAAGCGGTTTGGCGCGCTGGCACCGGGTTTCATACCGGGCTGCGGCAGGTGCGCGCCCTGGGCAAAAGCCAGTGGCACATAGCTTGATCCCGGCGCCTTCTGGTTCTCATCGCCAGCGCCTTGCGCATGAACACGGTAGAAACCACCCACGACGTAGCGGTCCATCATGTAAACCACCGGCTCGGCGACGGCGTCATGCATGCGTTCCTGCGTCAGCACACCTTCCTGGAGCAGGATCTGGTGGCTTGTTGCGGCTGCGCCGGTGGCAGCCACTTGGCGCCGCAATATCTGGCTGAGCGTTGCCAGGTCCTTGCCCTCGTGCAGCGTCAGGATGTCCCTGTCATGCACACCGTTGTCGGTCTTGACGACAACGAAGGGTTTCTCCTTGATGCCATATTCCTTGTACTTGCGCCGAATCTTGGTGAGCAGCGCATCAACCCGCGTACGCAGGCCTTCCATGCCATCAGCCTGCGCCAGATCGGCGTCACCGCACTTTTCGAACCAGGGGTTGATCAACCACGGATCCACCCCCAGCAACTTGCCCATGCGCTTGGCCACTTCTTCGTAGCACTTGAAATGCACGCTGCGTCGGCGCGTCGTCCAACCCGCCTGCAAGGGCGGCAGCAGGTATTGCTCGTGAATATCTTCCAGAATGCCGGGCACGCCCGCACGCAGATCATTGTTGAGCAGGATGGTGCAGGGGTCAAAATCCTTGACACCCAAGCGGCGCTTGCTGCGGATCACAGGCTCCAGGGTGATGCTCTCGCCCTCGGGCAAGCTGACGCTGGTGATTTTTTTAATGGCCGGGTCGATGGAACCCAGTCGCACGTTCAGGCCAGCCATTTGAAAGATGCGCCGCAATTGCGCCACGCTGGAGAGATAAAACGTGTTGTCAGAGTGATTCTCGGGAATCACCAGCAGGTTGCGTGCTTCCGGGCAGATCTTCTCGATTGCGGCCATGGCCGCCTGCACCGCCAGCGGCAGCATTTCGGGCGACAGATTATTCCAGCCGGCCGGGTACAGGTTGGTATCCACCGGTGCCAGTTTGAAGCCGGCGTTGCGCAGGTCCACCGAACTGTAAAACGGCGGCGTGTGTTCCATCCATTCGAGCCGAAACCAGCGCTCGATTGCGGGCATGGAGTCCAGCACACGCTGCTCGAGCTCATTGATGGGGCCAGTCAGGGCCGTGACAAGATGTGGAACCATACAGCCCTCAGTTGCTAATTGGAGCGTGCCATTCTAGAGTCATGGCAACGGCTGACCGCCTTCGGCCAACCAGTGCACCAGGACCTTGGCCGATTCGGCGCTGAGCCGCTCGTGGGCGTCAATGTGGCCGAACATTTCGCCGACCAGGAACTTGTCCACAAATTGCTGCTGCGTCGTTAATTCCCCTTTGTAGCGGGACAGCCGCTGCGCGAGTCCTTTGAAATTGGGGGCCTCTTCACGCAAATAGGCACCGTGACAACTGTAGCAACCGTGGTCGAGGGCCAACTGCGTGCTTGCGTTTGCCGCCCAGGGCGAGAGCGCGAGCAGAAACGCCAGGCTGATGCAGGCCATATGGCGATACGGGCGAGGGCACATGAGATGTCTTTCAGAGTTGATGCAAGCGCCACCGGACAAGCTCAGCGACGCCTTGGCCAAGTTTACGCGCGTATTTCACCGTCACCGAGCACCACGTATTTGAGTGAGGTCAAGCCTTCCAGTCCGACCGGGCCGCGGGCGTGGAACTTGTCGGTGCTGATGCCAATCTCGGCACCCAGGCCATATTCAAAGCCATCTGCAAAACGCGTGCTGGTATTGACCATGACGCTGGCCGAGTCCACCTCGCGCAAGAATTGTTGCGCATGCCGGTGGTCGCTGGTGAGAATGGCGTCGGTGTGGTGACTGCTGTAGCGGTTGATGTGGGCAATGGCCTGCTGCACATCGGCAACGATCTTGATGCTGATGATCGGTGCCAGGTATTCTGCAGACCAGTCGGATTCTTCGGCAGCGACCACATCGGGAGCGTAAAGCGATTCTGAAATGATAGCTGCTTGCGCAGAATTGACGGGCGCTACAGGCTGATTTGTCTTGAGAAGCTGGAGCGCCTGCGGGTCGCAGCGCATCTGCACGCCCTTGGCCGCAAAAACCTGGCCAATCAGCGGCAAAAAAGCCGCCGCCACGCCCTGCGCCACCAACAAGCTCTCGGTCGCGTTGCACGGGCTGTATTTGTTGGTCTTGGCGTTGTCGGCCACACGCACCGCCATGGCGATGTCGCACGGATCATCCACGTAGGTGTGGCAGTTGCCGTCGAGGTGCTTGATGACGGGTATCTTGGCCTCGCGGCTGATGCGCTCAATAAGCCCTTTGCCGCCCCGCGGAATGATCAAATCGACGGACTGCGTCAGGGTGATCAGCGCGCCGACCATGGCGCGATCCGTCGTTTGCACCAGTTGCACCGCGTGCAGCGGCAAGCCGACTTCCAGCATGGCCTGCTGCACCAGCCGGGCCAGGGCCTTGTTCGATTCAATCGCTTCCGAGCCACCACGCAAGATGCAGGCATTGCCGCTCTTGATGGACAGGCTGGCGGCCTCGATTGTCACGTTCGGGCGACTCTCGAAAATCATGCCAAAAACACCAATCGGCACGCGCATCTGGCCGACCCGAATACCGCTGGGCTGCTGGCGCAATGCCGTGACCTCGCCGATGATGTCGGGCATGGCAGCCAACTGCTCGCAACCCAGCGCGCAGGTTTCAATGACCTTTGGGGTGAGGCGCAGCCGATCCAGCAACGGCGCGGCCAAACCAGCGCTGCTGGCGCGCTCCAGGTCTTTCGCGTTTTCGCCCTGCAGCGCGTCCAGATTGCCGCGCAAAAGCCCCGCCAGGGTCCGCAGCGCTGTGTTTTTAGTAGCTGTCTGCGCAGAGGCCATAAGCGCTGCAGCCTGTTTAGCCTGCAAACCAAGGGCCTTGGCGTAGTCGCTGGTGGAAGACGTGTCGATCGGATGCATGGGGCGATTTTGGCAGATTCGGCAAACGCCTCGGCGCGGGCGTTGCTGTCCAGACCCGTCTTTTTTTTGTCAAAGCCATTTCCCGTAGCATCGGACCCTTGACAATGCCATGTCTGCCCCGAATTCTCTACAACATCGTTCGTTCCCATGCTCCCATTGCTGCCACTTTTCCACCTGTTGCGCGCCTGCCTGGGCCGCTCTGCTGCCCTGCTGCTGGCACTGGCGCTAGCCGTCGGGCTGTCAGGCTGCAGCGCCAGCCGCTTGGCCTACAACAACGCACCCGAGCTCGCCTATTGGTGGCTTGACAACTATCTGGACTTGAACGAGGCGCAGTCGCTGCAGGTGCGCGCTGAGCTGGCCAGTCTGCAAGGCTGGCACCGCCAGCACGAATTGCCCTTCTACGCCGACACGCTGGAGCAGCTTGCGCAGGCGGCCCAAGGCGAGGTCACGCCGACTCAACTGTGCGGCACTTGGGCCGAGCTCAAGCTGCGCCTGGGCGCTACCCTGCAGCACGCTGAACCGGCGGCCGCGACGCTCGCCAACACACTGACCCCGGCGCAACTTGACCATCTGGCGCGGCAAATGATCAAGCGCCAGCAGAAGTGGCGTGCGCAGTGGCTCGACGTGAGCCCGGCGCAGCGCAGCGAGCGCCGCCTCAAGCAACTCGTTGAGCGCGCTGAATTGTTTTATGGGCCGCTGCAGGAGCCGCAATTGGCCGTGGCGCGAGCCAGCCTGCTGGCCTCCGCCTTTGAGCCGTCCGAGACGCTGCTTGAGTGGCAGCGCCGCCAACGCGACATCGACCAAACCCTGCGTCGCGTGCAGCGCCGCACGCCGGATCGGGCGCGGACCCAGGCCAGTCTGCAGGCACTGCTGGCGCGCAGCCTGGACCCGCCCAATGCCGTCTATCGCAGCTACGTCAATAAGATGACACAGGAAAATTGCAAGACCCTGGCGGCGCTGCACAACAGCAGCAACAGCGCCCAGCGCGAGCGTGCGGCGCAGTCCTTCAAGGACTACGCGGCCGATGCGCGTTCGCTGCTGACGCCCTGATGCTGTTTGGGTAGCTTCAGGGAGGCAGAAAATGCAAAAGTACCTCTATTTGGATGCCAGATATCACCCCCTGTCATGCCGGACCCGATCCGGCATCCAGTGTCCGCATGCACTGGATTGCGGATCGAGTCCGCAATGACAAGTACTAGGATCAGCCCATGGCAGTCAGCGTTTTTGAGCTCTTCAAAATTGGCATCGGACCAAGCAGTTCGCACACCGTGGGACCGATGCGCGCGGCGCGCCTGTTCGCGCAGGCGCTGGCGCGCGAAGGCCTGCTGGGCGCGACAGCAGGTGTCACCTGCGAGCTGTATGGTTCGCTCGGTGCCACCGGCAAAGGGCACGGCTCGGATGTAGCCGTCATGCTCGGCTTGATGGGCGAGGCACCCGATACGGTTGACGTGCAAGCCATGCCGTCCCTGATCGCCAGCGCACGCGCGCAACAAGCGATCAAGTTGTTGGGTTGCCAGACCATCGCCTTCCGGGAGAAAGAGCATCTGCTGATGTACCGCCGGGAAGCCATGGCGGAGCATCCCAACGGCATGCAGTTCAGCGCTTTCGATGGCCAGGGCACGTTACTTAAACAAGGCCGCTACCTGAGTGTTGGCGGCGGTTTTGTGGTGACTGCCGGTAGCGCCAATGAAGCGCTCCTGAGTGAATACAAAAAGGTCCCCTACCCTTTTGTTTCAGGCGAATCATTGCTATTGATTTGCAAGCAAGAAAAGCTGCGCATCAGCCAGGTCATGTGGGCCAACGAGCGCACCTGGCGCGGCGCCGAGGACATTCGCGCCGGGCTGCTCAACATTTGGCGCGCGATGCGCGAATGCGTGCAACGCGGCTTGCGTGTGGAGGGCACGCTGCCCGGTCCGTTCAAGGTGCAGCGCCGCGCGCCGGTGCTGGCAGCCCAACTTCGCGCACGCGCCGAGCAGGCGTTGGCGGATCCGCTGTCCGTGTTGGACTGGGTCAACGTCTATGCCTTTGCCGTGAACGAAGAAAACGCCGCCGGTGGGCGTGTCGTCACCGCACCCACCAACGGCGCAGCCGGGGTGATTCCCGCCGTGCTGCATTATTGCGACCGCTTTGTGCTCAATCACAATGGCCGGGTGGGTCAAGCCGCAGGGGACGCGCACACCAGCGCCGACGACGCGGTGATCGAGTTCTTGATGACCGCAGCGGCGATTGGCATCCTGTACAAGCTCAACGCGTCCATCAGCGGTGCCGAGGTGGGCTGCCAGGGCGAGGTCGGCGTGGCCTGCTCGATGGCCGCCGCCGGTCTGGCCGCCGTCATGGGGGGCAGCGCTGAGCAGATTGAAAACGCCGCCGAGATCGGCATGGAGCACAACCTGGGTCTGACCTGTGATCCGGTCGGCGGCCTGGTGCAGGTGCCGTGCATCGAGCGCAACGCCATGGGCGCGGTCAAAGCGATCAACGCGGCGCGCATGGCCTTGCAAGGCGACGGGCACCACGTGGTCTCGCTCGACAAAGTGATCAAGACCATGCGCGACACCGGTGCTGACATGAAAACCAAGTACAAAGAAACCTCGCGCGGCGGGCTGGCGGTCAACATTGTCGAATGTTGATACTCTTTCATCTGCCAGCCGCTGGCGTGGGCCGCGTATTTGAACAAGAACAGTGCAAGTGCCAAGGCATTCCCAGCACCTTCCCAACGCGCTCATCGAGCGGGTACTTCTTTGCTTTTGACACGCGGCCAAATGGGCTGTTGGCTCCCCTCTTCCGCCCGGCGGGGCGGGAGAGGGGTTGGGGGAGTGAGTGGGGGGAAAATCGAAAAAGATAAGGCAAAGTGGAATTCAAAACACTTGAAAAGAACTGAAAGAAAGTTTTGAAAACCGTTCAAACCGGCCAAACCACCCCATTGTCATTCAGGATGGCATCGAGCGGCATGTCATGCGGCTCGGGTTCGAAATCGGGCAGGAAATCGGTGGCATAGCCCAAGCCGACGGTGAACGGGCGCGGCTGCAGGTGCGCCAGCATGCGGTCGTAAAAGCCACCACCATAGCCCAGCCGGTAGCCCCCCGGCGCATAGCCCACGCAGGCCACAAATAGCAGCGTCGGCACGATGACGCGGGTGTCTTTTGGTTTCGGAATGCCATAAGCGTCTTCTTCCATCGGGCAACCGGGGTACCAGGCATGAAAGCGCATGCTTTTGTGCACTTTATCCACGACCGGCAAGCCAATCGTGCGGGGTTGCGGCTGCTCGATTAGTTCGCCATCTTCCTTCCAGCGGTGCAAGGCCGGCAGCGGGTCAAATTCCCCCTTGATCGGCCAGTAGGCACCAATCACGTGGTCGGAGCGTCCGACCAGCCAGATGCGCATCACCTGCTGCAACAAGGCGCTGCGCTGCAGGCGATCCGGCAGACGCAGACGTTGTTCAACCAGTCGCTGGCGCAAGGCTTTTTTTTCCTGGGCGCGTTGTTCATCAGACTTGTCCATAATCTCCCCATGCAGATAGCTTCCATTTTGACATCGATTGTGCTGCTGGCCGCGTTCGGCCCGCTGGCAGCGGCGTCGGCGCAAACGCCGTCCAGACTGGCTGGCGCGATGGCGGTCGACGCAGTCATTCTGGAGATGAACCAGGCCTTCAAACAGGGCAATCGCAAGCGCTTGAGCGAACTGCTGCCGCAGGCGCGAGGCCACACGCTGGAGCCCTGGGCGGCCTTCTGGGAATTGCGCGCGCGCCTGGAGACTGCCAGTCCGGCCGAGATTCAGGAATTCTTGAACCGTTTTGCCGGAACCTACCAGGAAGATCGGCTGCGCAACGACTGGCTGCTGCTGCTCGGACAACGCCGTGAATGGGGCAGCTTCATGGCCGAGTACCCCAATTTCCGCATGAATGATGATCGCTCAGCCCAGTGTTACGCCTTGCTCACCGATTTCAGTTCAGGTGCGCGCGAGGTGGCAGCGCAAGTCGAGGCCCTGTGGCTGGCGCAGCGCGAGGCCGACGAGGCTTGTGCGGCCGCCGCCGAGCAGCAGCTCAAGGCCAAGAAAATGCAAGCGCAAGCGGTCTGGTTGCGCGCCCGCCTCGGGTTCGAGAACGACAATGCCCGCAGCGCCACGCAGGCGGTCGGCCTGCTCGATGCCGAATGGGCCAACACCGTGGGCGCCATCTACAGTCGCCCCGAGCATTTCCTCGAAGGTCGGCTGCTGGCCCTGCGCTTGCGCACGCGCGAGCTGGTCACGCTGGCGCTGATTCGTCTCGCCGTCAAAGACCCCGATGCGGCCGCCCTGCAGATGGACAAACTACGCTGGAAAACCCAGCTCAGCCAGGAAGAACGCAGCTGGGTCTGGGGCGTGATCGGCAAGCGCGCCGCCATGCGTCTGTCTGGCAACGCCTTGCCCTACTTTCTGAAGGGGCAGGACAAGTTTATGCAGGCCGAGCACCTGGCCTGGAAAGTGCGCGCCGCACTGCGCGTCGCCGATTGGCAGCAGGTTGAAGTCGCGACGGCCGCCATGAGCGAGGCCCAGCGCAAAGACAGCACCTGGGTTTACTGGCGTGCACGGGCCTTGCTCAGGCTGGCACAGACCGAGGCGGACCGGCTCGAAGCGCGGCGTCTGCTGCAAAGCATTGCCGGTGTGCGCGGTTTCTACGAACAATTGGCACTGGAGGAGCTCGGTCAGCGCATCGCAGTGCCCACGGCACCCGCCGCCTTGAGCGCAGAAGAAAAGGAAGCGGCACGCCAGAACCCGGGCCTGACGCGGGCTCTGTACGCGATCCAGATCGGCTTGCGCAGCGAGGGTGTGCGTGAGTGGAATTACAGCACCAACCTGCATCAGCGCGGGGGCATGAACGACCGCGAGCTGCTGGCTGCGGCCGACCTGGCCTGCCAGCACGAGGTCTGGGACCGCTGCATCAACACCAGCGAGCGCACCAGGGACGTGATCGACTTTGCCCAGCGTTTTCCGATGCCGCACAAAGACGCGGTATTGCAGCGCAGCGCGCAAATCGGCCTGGATCCGGCCTACGTTTATGGGCTGATCCGGCAGGAAAGCCGCTTTTTGCTAGATGCGCACTCGGGCGTCGGGGCAGCCGGCCTGATGCAGGTGATGTTGCCGACGGCGCGCTGGACCGCCAAGAAGCTGGGTCTGGCCGATTTCAAGCCGCAGCAACTCAACGAGCGCGACCTCAACATTGCCATTGGCACCGGCTACCTCAAACTGGTGCTCGATGATTTTGCCGGCTCCCTGCCGCTGGCTGCGGCCGCCTACAACGCCGGACCCGGTCGCCCGCGCAGCTGGCGCGGGCAGGCTGGAGCGCCGACGCTGGAGGCGGCGATCTGGGCGGAAAACGTGCCCTTCACCGAAACCCGCGACTACGTCAAAAAGGTCTTGTCCAACACCACCAATTACGCCGCGCTGATTACCGGACAGCCGCAGTCGCTCAAAAGCCGCCTCGGGCGGGTCGGGCCGCGCGGCGCGGGCGTTGCGGAAATCAACCTCGACCTGCCTTGAATCAGCCTTCAGCTATTGGAGACACACATGCTCAAGCTCGTTATTGGCAATAAAAACTACTCAAGCTGGTCGATGCGGCCCTGGGTGCTGCTTAAGCAGCTCGACATCGCGTTCGAGGAAATCAAGGTCCGGTTTGATGGATTCACGCCCGATTCCAACTTCAAGAAAACCGTCAAGGCCCTGACGCCCACGGGCAAGGTGCCGGTGCTGCTCGATGGCGATCTGGTGCTGTGGGAGACGCTGGCAATTGCCGAGTACCTGGCCGAGCAGTTTCCCGAAAAATGCTTGTGGCCGCGTGACAAGTCGGCGCGCGCCCGCGCCCGCAGCGTCTGCGCCGAGATGCACGCCGGATTTACCGGCCTGCGCAGCCATTGCCCGATGAACATTGAGGCTTCTTTGCCCGACGCCGGTGCCCTGATCTGGCGCGACCAACCGGATGTGCGCGCTGATGTGGCGCGGCTGGTGGCGATGTGGGAGGAGTTGCTGCAACAGCATGGCGGGCCATTGCTGTTTGGCGCTTTCACGCTGGCTGACGCCTACTTCGCGCCGATTTGCACACGCCTGAAAACCTATGCGCTGCCGTTGCCACAGTCGATTGCCAACTATGTTGAACGGGTTTATGCGCTGCCCGGCGTCAAGGCCTGGATTGACGGCGCGCTGGCAGAACATGATTTTCTCGATTTTGAAGAGCCCTACCGGCTACAGCGCTGAGATGCAAATTTACCTGGTCGGTGGTGCCGTGCGTGACGCCCTGCTGGGGCTGGCGGTGAAAGACCGCGACTGGGTGGTGGTGGGGGCCACGCCCGATGAGTTGCTGGCGCAGGGCTTTGTTCCGGTGGGCAAGGACTTTCCGGTTTTTTTGCATCCCAGGACTCACGAAGAATATGCGCTGGCCCGCACCGAGCGCAAAACGGCACCCGGCTACCACGGATTCTGCTTCCGCGCAGCACCCGATGTGACGCTCGAAGACGATCTCTCGCGGCGTGATCTGACTATTAATGCAATAGCTGTTGACGCAGACGCCGCGCCGCAGGGTGCCAGCTCAACCGGTGCGCTTGCCGAGCTCGGGCCTCTGCTGGATCCATTCAAGGGCCGGCAGGACCTGGCGAACAAGGTCTTTCGCCACGTCAGCCCGGCCTTTGCCGAAGACCCGGTGCGCATCCTGCGCGTGGCGCGTCTGGCGGCGCGCTTTGCTGACTTCCACGTGGCACCCGAAACCCTGCAACTGATGCAGGACATGGTGCAGAGCGGCGAAGTCGATCACCTGGTGCCCGAGCGCGTCTGGCAGGAACTCGCCAAAGGCCTGATGGAGGCAACGCCCTCGCGCATGTTGGAGGTGCTGCGCAGCTGTGGCGCGCTGGCGCGGCTGCTGCCCGAGGTGGATCGGCTCTGGGGCGTGCCGCAGCGCGCCGACTACCACCCCGAGATCGACACCGGCGCGCATTTGCTGCTGGTGCTCGACATGGCGGCGCAGTTGGCTGCCGAGCTGCCGGTGCGGCTGGCCTGCTTGACACACGATCTGGGCAAGGGCACCACACCAATCGACATTTTGCCGCGCCACCTCGGGCACGAGCAGCGCAGCGCGCAACTGCTCAAGGGCCTGGCCAAGCGCCTGCGCCTGCCGGTCGCGTGCCGCGAACTGGCCGACGTGGTGGCGCGCGAGCACAGCAACATCCACCGCAGTGGCAACCTCGATGTCGCTGCCGTGGTGCGCTTGCTTGAGCGCTGCGATGCCTTTCGCAAGCCCGAGCGCTTTGAGCAGGTTTTGCTGGCCTGTGAGTGCGACGCGCGTGGCCGCCTGGGGTTGGCGCAAGCCGCCTACCCGCAGCGCATGAGACTGCTGGCGGCGCTCTCGGCGGCGCAGGGAATTGCTACAAACTCAATAGCTGCTCAGGCAATGGCGACGGGGGCCAATGGCGAAAAAGTAGGGCAAATGGTGCACCTGGCCCGAGTTGCGGCGGTGCAGACGGGCCAGTAGTCGCTGCGCCGTTGGGTCGGATCGACACGGCGCTGGCTCAAGGGGTAAGATCAGACAACCTGATTTTTAGGATTCTTGCCAATATTTGAAGCGCAGTGAACCAAGACGTGCCATCAACACCTGACCCGCCTGCCGCCCCGCCCGTGTCCGAGCCAGTTACAGACGAGTTCGACAACCCGTGGCGTCTGGCACTGGAGGCCTCCGACCTGGGTGTCTGGGACTGGCATATCGCCAGCGGCGCGCAAACGCATTCCCGGCGCTGGAAAGAGATGCTCGGCTTTGCTGCGGATGAGCTTAACGCAGGCATTCAGGACTTTGTCTCGCGCTTGCACCCGGACGATGCGCAGCACAACCAGCAGGTGCTGGCAGACTACCTGCAGGGTCGCTGCAACGACTACCAGATCGAATTGCGCCTGCGCTGTAAGGACGGCTCCTGGAAATGGATTGAGGCGCGCGGCATGGTAGTCAGTCGCGATGCCAAGGGCCGACCGCTGCGCATGATAGGCACGCATGCCGACATTCAGCAGCGCAAGCTCGCCGAGCGTGAATTGCTGGCGCTCAACGCAAAGCTGCTGGCCCAGTCGAGTGTGCTTGACCAGGTCGAGCACATCGCCAAGGTGGGCGGCTGGGACGCCGATATTGCCAATGACCAGGTGTTCTGGACCAGCGGCGTTTACCGCATGCTGGAGACCAGCCCCGATGCATTTGAGCTCACGCCAGAGACGGCCAATCGCTTTTTTACGCCCGAGTCACGCGCGCTGATCAAAGCCACCTATGCGGACGTCGTCAATCAACCGACCACGCATCACGTTGAACTCGAAATGATTACTGCCAAGGGGCGCCATATCTGGGTGCATTCGATGGGTACCACCATCTGGGCGCAGGGGCGTGCCATCCGGCGCTTGGCCAGCTTGCAGGACATTACCGAGCAGAAGCAGGCGCAAGCCGCGCTGTTGCAGAGCGAAGCGCGCTGGAAGCTGGCGCTGGAGAGCACCGGCGACGGTGTCTGGGATCTCAATCTTCAAAGTCGCAAAACGTTTTACTCAAGCCATCTGCTTGAGATGTATGGATATTCTTCGACTGAACTGGGAGATCGAGCGGAGGAACTCGACCGCCGCACGCACCCGGACGACCTGGCGCAAATGAAACGTGAGCTGCAGGCGCATTTTGACAACCTGACACCGGCATACCGCAGTGAGCACCGCATCCGCTGCAAGGATGGCAGCTACAAATGGATCCTGAGCCGGGGCATGGTCATCAGCCGCGACGAACAGGGCAAGCCCCTGCGCATGATCGGCACGCACACCGACATCAGCGAGCGCAAGGCGGCTGAAGCGCTGATCTGGCAGCAAGCCAATTTTGACGCGCTGACCGGCCTGCCCAATCGGCGCATGTTGCGCGACCGGCTGGAGCAGGCGATCAAAAAAAGCAAACGCGAGGGCCAGCAACTGGCCTGCTTGTTCATTGATCTGGATCACTTCAAGGAAGTCAACGACACGCTCGGACATGATCAGGGCGACGTGCTGCTGAAAGAGGCGGCGCGGCGCATCAGCAGCTGCTTGCGCGAGTCGGACATCGTGGCGCGCATGGGTGGCGACGAGTTCACCGTGATCCTGGGCAACCTGAAGGAGTCCAGCGCACTGGAGTCCATCCTGCAAAAGCTGCTGCAGGCGCTGGCGCTGGCGTTCCAGTTGGGTAGCGAGCAGGTATTTGTGTCGGCCAGCATAGGCGTCACCTTGTACCCGCTCGATGCCACTGAAATTGAGGGCTTGTTCAAGAACGCGGATCAGGCTCTGTATGTGGCCAAAGGCGCGGGGCGCAACCGCTACAGCTTTTTTACGCCGGCCTTGCAGGAAGCCGCATTAAACCGCGTGCGCCTGACCCATGACCTGCATGCCGCGCTCATCGGGCATCAGTTGCGCGTCGTCTATCAGCCCATTGTTGAACTCGCCAGCGGCGCCGTGCGCAAGGCCGAAGCACTGATTCGCTGGCAACACCCGACGCGCGGGCTGATCAGCCCGGCCGAATTCATCCCGATTGCCGAGGCCAGCGGCCTGATTGTCGATATCGGGGAATGGGTGTTCCAGCAGGTGACGCGGCAAGTGCAAGCGTGGCGCGTGTCGCTGGATGCGGATTTCCAGATCAGCGTTAACAAGTCTCCGGTGCAGTTTCAGCGGCGCGCCAAGGCCCGCCAACCCTGGCACGAGCAATTGCAGAGCCTGGGTTTGCCAGGGTCGAGCATCGTGGTGGAAATTACCGAAGGTCTGCTGCTCGATACCAGCGCCAGTGTGGCAGAGCAACTGCTCGAACTCAGTGACGCCGGCATCCCGGTGTCGCTTGACGATTTTGGCACCGGCTATTCGTCGCTGTCATACCTGCAAAAATTTGACATCGATTTTGTCAAAATTGACCAGTCTTTTGTGCAGCACCTGATCCCGGCCTGCACCGATCTGGCCCTGTGCCAGGCGATTATCGTGATGGCGCACGCGCTGGGCATGAAAGTCATCGCCGAGGGTGTCGAGACCGAGCAGCAGCGCGAGCTGTTGTTGGCCGCCGGGTGTGATTTTGGTCAGGGTTATCTGTTCTCCAAACCCATCGCAGCAGCTGACTTTGAAGCCTTTGTCACGCGCCTGCACGGTCAGACTTCCTGATCGGCAGCGGGCCAGCGCCACAATTGGCTTTCGGCGGCCAAGCTGCACGTGGGGATCGAGCACAGCTTGCAAGGCTTAGGCAAGCAAAAGTCTTACAATTCCACGAACTAAAAGCTGATTTGTAAGGTTTTCATGATTCCACGTTCGGCCAGCCCCCTGCTCATTGAGCTGCGCGCAGGCTATCCTGTTATCACCATCACCGGGCCACGCCAGTCTGGCAAAACCACCTTGGCGCGTGCCGCTTTTCCCGACAAACCCTATGTGTCGCTGGAAACGCCCGATGAGCGCGAATTCGCAGCCACCGACCCGCGCAGTTTTCTGGCGCGCTGGCCCAGCGGTGCCATCATCGACGAGGTGCAGCATGTGCCACAGCTTTTCTCGTGGATCCAGACGGATGTGGACGCCTGCGGACAGATGGGCCGTTACGTGCTGACAGGTTCGCAAAACTTTGCCTTGATGGCCAATATCACCCAAAGCCTGGCTGGGCGCTCAGCCTTGGTCCAGTTGCTGCCCCTGTCGATCGCCGAGTTGTCCGCCTGCGGGCAATTGCCTTCTGATCTGGATGCCATGCTGCTGCGCGGCGGCTACCCGGCACTCTATGCGCGCACTTTGAGCCCGGCGCGCTGGCTGGCAGACTACACCATGTCGTACCTGGAACGCGATGTGCGCCAAATCAGCCAGGTGCAAGACCTGTCAGCCTTTCAGCGTTTTTTGCGCCTGTGTGCCGGGCGCACGGGTCAGTTGCTCAACCTGAGCAATCTGGCACAGGATGCTGGCATTGCCCAAACCACAGCGCGCGCCTGGCTGTCGGTGCTGGAGGCCAGCTACATTGTTTTTTTGCTGCAACCGCACCACCGCAATTTGGGCAAACGCATTGTCAAGATGCCCAAACTGTACTTTTTGGATGCTGCGTTGGCCGCCTCTTTGATGGGCATTCACTCCACCACGCAGTTGGCTGTTCACCCGCTGCGCGGTGCGCTGTTTGAAACCCTGATCGTGTCTGAATTTCTCAAGGCCCGCTTCAACGCGGGCTTTGCCTCCAACCTGTTTTTCTGGCGTGACAACGTGGGATTGGAGGTGGATCTATTGCTGGACGAGCCCGAAGGCTTATTGCCAATCGAGATCAAGTCGTCAGCGACTGTCACCATTGATTTATTCAAAGGCTTGCGCAAATGGCTAGCCGTCGCCGGTGACGCGGCACGGCTGCCGCGCCTAGTCTGCGCGGTGCCGACGAGCTACCAACGCGATGGCATCAGCGTGCGCTGCTGGCAAGATGCTAGCGGTCCGGAATCAAAGGGCGAATATAAGTTGAATCAAAAATAGGAGCTGTCAGATCGATCACATCAAGCGCTCGAGTCACTTTTTATCTCAACTGTAGCGCTTGCTGCGCAGGTTGTTTTTCATCGCGCGCAGCCGGGGCTGCAATATTTCTCCGCCGATGCGTAGCGCCACGCAGGTTGCCAGGATGTCGATGATCAATAAATGCAGCAGGCGTGACACCATCGGGCTGTAGCGGTCAAAGCCTTCCGGGTGGTCGGCCGCCAGGTGAATTTGACCAGCCGCAGCCAGCGGGGAGCCACTGGCCGTGATGACCAGGGTGGTGGCGCCGTTTTTGCGCGCGATGTCGCAGGCATCCATCAGGTCACGCGTGCGCCCCGAGTTGGAGATGATCAGCACGCAGTCACCCGGGCCGAGCAAGGTGGCGCTCATCACCTGCAGGTGGCCGTCGCTGTAGGCGATGGTGTGCAGCCCCAGGCGAAAGAATTTGTGCTGCGCGTCCTGCGCCACGATGCCCGAGTTGCCGACGCCAAAAAACTCGATCCGTTTGCCCTGTTCATAAGCCTGCACCAGTGCTGTCGTCGCCTTTTCGATCGCGCTGGTGCTGGCCTCATTGCGGTACTTCAGGAAGGCCGCCACCGTGTTGTCGATCACCTTCACCACGATGTCGCCGGTCTTGTCGTCGGCATCGACGCTGCGGTGGATGAAGGGCACGCCTTCGCTGACGCTGCCGGCCAGTTTGAGCTTGAAGTCCGACAGACCGTCGTAGCCGACACTGCGGCAAAAGCGCACCACCGTGGGCTTGCTCACGTGCGCGCGTTGCGCGAGCTCACTGATGGGCTGGCGCGCGAAGCCGCGCGGGTCGCTCAACACGAGCTTGGCGACGCGTTGCTCAGCGGGTGCCAGCGAGGGCAGACAGGCGTTGATGCGGTCCAACATTAGTTTTCTTCACTCCAGCAAAAGCCGTCGCGCGCAATCATGGCGCTCGACGCGCTCGGTCCCCAGGTGCCTGCGGCGTACAGGCGCGGACCCTGTGCGTCGTTTTGCCAATGCTCCAGAATCGGCTCCACCCAGCGCCAGGCTTCCTCCTGCTCGTCGCTGCGCACAAACAGGTTCAGGCGCCCATCGATCACGTCGAGCAGCAGGCGTTCATAGGCGCCAACTCTTTCCGATCCGAAGCGCTGGTCAAAGTCCAGGTCGAGTTGCACCGGCGACAAGGTTTGTGAATTGCGACGGTTGCTCTGCCCCTGCGCCAGCAGGTGCAGTTCCAGCCCGTCCTTGGGCTGCAGGTTGATCACCAGGCGGTTGGCGGCGCCGATCTGTGAGTTGAAAATGGCATGCGGCGTCGGCCGGAAGTTCACCACGATGCGCGCGTCGCGTCCCGCCAGGCGTTTGCCGGTGCGGATGTAAAACGGCACGCCGGCCCAGCGCCAATTGGAGATTTCGGTGCGCAGGGCGACAAAGGTTTCGGTCTGGCTATGCGGGTCAACGCCGGTCTCCTCGCGGTATGCCA
Organism: uncultured beta proteobacterium; assembly: GCA_963750665.1. Lineage (GTDB taxonomy): Bacteria > Pseudomonadota > Gammaproteobacteria > Burkholderiales > Burkholderiaceae_C > Rhodoferax. The sequence goes on along the minus strand of CAVVRQ010000030.1, from coordinate 62,674 downwards.
CCACCGGCACTCCGTCAATGGAGCCGGCCGCGTACTGGCCGCGAATCACATCCTGCGTCAGTGATGGATCGCTCCAGGGTTTGAGTGAGCGCAAGACCTTGAGCTTTTCATCGCGAATGGCATCGGCGTGCGTGTTGATGGGCGGCTCCATACCGATCGCGCACAACAGTTGCAGCGCGTGGTTTTGCACCATGTCGCGCAGCGCACCGGTGGTCTCGTAAAAAGCACCGCGCTTTTCCACGCCCAGCTCTTCGGCAATCGTGATCTGGATGTTGGCAATGTGTTCGCGCCGCCACAAGGGCTCGAACAAGGCATTGCCAAAGCGCAGCGCAAACAGGTTTTGCACGGCCGGCTTGCCCAGGTAATGGTCGATGCGAAAAATGTGCTTCTCGCCAAAGGCCTGGCGCACCGCCGCGTTGATGGCGCGGTTGCTGGCCAGGTCATGACCCAGAGGCTTTTCCAGCACCACACGCGTCTCGGGCGTATTAAGTCCGGCGGCAGCAAGCTGCTCGCAAACGGTGCTAAAGAGTGTCGGTGCCGTCGCTACATACATGACCACCGTGTCAGCCTGACGCCGCGCCAGTGCGGCGCTCAATCGCGTGTAATCCTCGGGCCGGGATAAATCCATCTGCACGAATTCCAGCAAGGCCGCAAAGCGCGTGAACTCTTCCGGACTCGGGCGTTTGGCCAGATCGACTTGCTCAAAACGGGCCTGAATTCTGGCGCGGTATTGCGCGTCGCTGAGCGCTTCGCGGCCAACGCCGATGATGCGGCCCGCAGCAGGTAGCGTGCCATGTCGAAAGGCCTGAAACAGCGCGGGCATCAGCTTGCGCCAGGCCAGATCGCCGGTGCCACCAAAGAGAACCAGGTCAAAACTCATGGGATAGGGATCCGGGCGGGACTAAAAAAACAGTTGCAGGTAAACCGGTAATGTAACTTAGTTTCATGGTTTCACTGAAAACCGGTAACCGCCGTGGTTACGGTTGCGATTCAAAGTCATGTGTTGTGGCATCGAACCTGGACGTACGGCAGGGCGACCGGGTCAGGCGCATGCGGTTTTGGAGCCAAAACACGCGCGCGGCCAGGTTACTTGTGCGCAAGCGTCCTGCTTGCGCGCCTTTGGCCTCAAAGCCCGGTCACCTGACCCAGTCGCCGCGCCGCACATCAATGCCTCTTGTTAACGCCGGATAATGAACGCATGAACCAACTCGATGCCCTGAAACAATTCACCACCGTGGTGGCCGATAGCGGCGACTTCAAACAGATTGAGGCCTACCAGCCGCAGGACGCCACCACCAACCCTTCGCTGATCCTCAAGGCGGTGCAAAAGCCCGATTACCGCACGCTGCTGCTGCAGACCGTGGCGCGCTTCAGGGGCCGCTCCCTGGATGAACTGATGGACCGGCTGCTGGTGCGTTTTGGTTGCGAGATTTTGTCCCTCATTCCGGGGCGGGTCTCGACCGAAGTGGATGCGCGCCTGAGTTTTGATAGCCGCGCCAGCGTCGCCCGCGCCGAGCGGTTGATCGAGCTCTATCAGGCTCAGGGCATTCACATCGACCGCGTGCTGATCAAGGTGGCCGCCACCTGGGAGGGCATTGCCGCTGCCGCAGCAGCTCGAGCGCCGCGGTATTCACACCAATCTGACGCTGCTGTTCTCCTTCAGTCAGGCGCTGGCGTGCGCACAGGCCAAGGTGCAACTGATTTCACCCTTTGTCGGTCGCATTTACGACTGGTACAAAAAGTCGGCGGGCAGCGCCTGGGTCGAGGCCGAGCACGCCGGCGCAGCCGATCCGGGCGTGCGGTCGGTGGCGCAAATCTTCAGCTACTACAAGCACTTTGGCATTGCCACCGAAATCATGGGTGCGAGTTTTCGCAACGTCGCCCAAATCACGGCGCTGGCCGGTTGCGATCTGCTGACGATCAGCCCGGATTTGCTGGCTGAATTGGCGTCGTGCAAGGTGCCGCTGGCGCGCGCGCTGGACGCGGACGCAGCCAAGGCACTGGATTTGCCTCCTGTCCGTTACGACGAAGCAGGCTTTCGCTTTGCCCTCAATCAGGATGCCATGGCAACGGAAAAACTCGCTGAGGGTATTCGCTGCCTTTTGTGTCGATGCGGGCAAGCTCGACGCGTTGTTGCTGGCGGCTTGATTTTTTTGACAGCAGGAGTCTCTTCATGACACGAACCCGTTGCGACCGCACCGCCGCCTGGGGCGCGCTGCAAGTCGCGTTTGACGCTGGTGGCAAAGGCTTCGATCTGCGCCAGGCGTTTGCCCAGGATGCGCGCCGGTTCGATGCCTTCAGCCAGAGCGCCCCGCATGTCTTTGCCGATCTGTCGAAGAATCTGATCGACGTCCAGACGCAGCGACTTCTGTTTGATCTGGCGCGTCAATGCGGCCTTGAGGAGCACCGCGCTGCCCTGTTTGCCGGTGAAAAAATTAACGCCACCGAGCAGCGCGCCGTGATGCACTGGTTATTGCGAAATCCGGCTGTAGCCCCCGTCAATACCGCGCAAACAGCTATTACTAACGTAGCTAATGAGGCTTTACCCGAAAGCCTTGCCAGCGAATTGGCGCAGGTGCATGAGACGCTCGCGGCGATGCTGGCGTTTGCGCAAACGGTGCGCCTGGATGCGGCCATCACCGACATCGTCAACATCGGCATTGGCGGCTCCGACCTGGGGCCGCAAATGGCGGTGCTGGCACTCGATGACTATGTTGCCCAGGGCAAACGCTTTCACTTTGTTGCCAATATCGATGGGCATGAACTGGCGGCGGTGCTGGGCAAGCTCCAGCCCGAGCACACGCTGTTTCTGATTGCCAGCAAAACCTTCACCACGCTCGAGACCATGACCAATGCCACGTCGGCCAAGCGCTGGTTTGAGGCCCAGGGCGGCAGCGACATTGCGCGCCATTTTGCGGCCTTGACTACCAACGTGACGGCGGCCAAGGCCTTCGGCATCAGCACCACCTTCGGCTTTTGGGACTGGGTCGGCGGGCGCTATTCGGTCTGGTCGGCCATCGGGCTGCCGCTGGCGATTGCGATTGGCGCGGACGCCTTTCGCGAATTTCTGGCCGGTGCGCACGCCATGGACGCGCACTTCCGCACGGCAGCCGCTGGAGCAAAACTTGCCGGTGCGGCTAGGCCTGCTCGATGTCTGGTACCGCAACTTTCACGGCTTTGCCAGTCGCAGCATCGCGCCCTACCACAGCGCTTTGAAGCGTTATCCGGCGTACTTGCAGCAGCTCGAAATGGAGAGCAACGGCAAGCGCGTCGATGCGTCGGGCGAGGCGCTGCCTTACGACACGGCAGCGGTGCTGTGGGGCGAGCCCGGCACCAACGGCCAGCATGCCTATTTTCAGATGCTGCACCAGGGCACGGAGGTGGTGCCGGTCGAGTTTGTGGCGGTGAAGCATGCCAAACACAATTTGCCAGGACACCACAACTTGCTGCTGTCCAATGTGCTGGCGCAGGCGCAGGCCTTGATGTTGGGTAAAGCGGATGCAGGTGGCCATAAAAATTTTCCCGGCAACCGGCCCAGTACTTTTTTGCTGCTCGAAGAATTGAACCCGGCCAGCCTGGGCGCGCTGATCGCCTTGCAGGAGCACCGTGTTTTTGTCAGCGGCTCACTCTGGGGCATCAACAGCTTTGACCAGTGGGGCGTCGAACTGGGCAAGCTGCTGGCCAAGGATGTGGCAGCGCGGCTGGCCACGGGTGACGGCACCGGGCTGGATAGCTCGACGGCTGGTTTGCTGGCCTTGTGTTTGAGTTAAGTCAGCGGCTCCCGCTGGCAAAACGCCTTACGGTGCGCCTGCCTGAATAGGTACTCCTGCATGAAGCTCTGTAGTGCTTGGTGGTACCGTGTTTGCCCGATCTGATCGAGGTTGCTGTGCCCGCCGCCCGGAATGACCAGCCACTGCTTGGGCGCGTTGGCGGCCACAAAGAGCTGTTCGCCCAGGTCAATCGGGATCGTCGCATCGGCGTTGCCGTGAATCATCAACAGGGGTGCCTGCACATGAGCGATCTTGTCGATTGAGGCAAAGCGTTCGCTGCTGAACCAGGCCAGCACGCGCGCCAACAGGCCTGCTTCGCGCGCCACGTCAGGGAAACTGGTAAATGCCGACTCCAGAATCAGCGCGCCAAAATCTGTGCCGCCGCGCAATCGGCTGGCCAGATCAACCGCCACCGCGCTGCCCATCGAATGGCCATAGATCACGCGCTGATCCGGGCGCCGCTCGCGCCGTTGCAGTTCGGCCCAGGCCACATCGGCATCCTGCAAAATGCTTTGCTCGGACGGGATGATCGGTGTGCTGCCGCCCCAGCCGCGGTAATCGACGGCCAACACCGAAAAACCGGCCTGGCGCAGGGCGTCGATCTTGTGCAGGTTGTCATACAGCGTGCGAAAGGTGCCATGAAAATACAGCAGCGTGGGCGCGTGCTGGTCGGCATGGGGCAGCCACCACATTTCTACACGCTGCGGCGCTTCACCCGCAGCCTCGACCTGTTGGCCGCTGACCTGTGGCAGCGTGACAAAATAGCGTTCATCGCCTGCGCGCAAGCCCGCAAAATCAGCCGGGACGCCGGGCGTCGGTCGATAGATCAACTCACGCTGCTTGGCATCCAGCCAGGCACAAGCCCCCAGCGACAGCAGCAACAGGGAGGTCAAAACGGCAGACGTTACACTGCGTACCCATCGCATGACAGTCATCACTTCTACACCTTGAATAAATCGATTCGCATCATCGCAGCCCTGATTGTGGGCTACTGGGCGGCAACTGCCCTGGCCCAACAAAATCCAGCGCCTGACCTGGGCGCTGCCAGCGTGGTGCGCCTGCAATTGAGCCCGTACACCTATCACTATACCTACGATACCGAACACAGCGATGTGGTCATGATCGGGCTGGAGCGCGAGTACCCCGATGCCAGACTTGATGGTGTCACGCTGTTCAGCAATTCCTTTGGTCAGGCCAGCGTCTACCTTTATCCCTGGGGCCATGTCTATCACGCCATTGGCGGTATCAAAGCTTTGTCGTTCAAGTGGACAGCGGGATTGCTTTACGGCTACAAGGCACCCTACGAAGACAAGGTGCCGCTCAACTACAAAGGCTTTTCGCCGGGCTTTATTCCGGCGCTGGCCTATGAGTTCAAGCCGGGTTGGTCAGCGCAGCTGAGTTTTCTCGGCAACGCCGCATTGATGTTTCAAATCAACGCGCCCCTGAAATAGCCGGTGACACGCTTTAATAGTAGTCAAATTCACTTGTAGCCCCCGTCCGTATTGCGCAGGCAGCTATCAAAACAATATTATTTGTCGGGATTTGAGTCGCCTGCTGGCTATCCAGGGAGCGCGTGTCGAGCCCCAGCCCGGCTGGCGGTGTCAACCGCATTGGCGGCCAACCGGTCGCAACGTGCGGCGTCAATCGGCTGTCCTGCGGCCCGAAAACGCGCTGCCGCTGCAGCAAACTTCGCATGGACTGCCAGCGTATCTTCACCACCGGCCAGCCCGATGTGCCCGCGCACTTCGTCGTGGGCAGCATGCCAGGCCGGCAAACGCATGACCACATCGGCCAGGTAGGCGGTCTGGGACGCGTAGCCCTGTGCCAAATCAAGCCGCCCGGCCTGAGCGGCGGCAATCGCCGCCGGCACGGTGAACGTGATGCGGCAGCCGGGGCAGGTCTCCAGCGGGCCATGCACTGCGGAGTTGGCCTCTTCAAGCGCACACAGCGCAGCGGCCGGACTGTCTGCCAGCTGCAGGTAGGTACCGTAGATGCGATCAAGCAGATGAAAACCGACGTCGGTCTGGCGCGCCACATCCAGCGCCTCATCGAGCAGCGCACGGGCGTCATGGGGCGTACCCCGGTGCAGCGCCACTTCCGCGAGCCGCTGCAGTGAAAAGGCCTCGCCGGTGGCAGCGCCAATGGCGCGGTGCAGTCTTGCGCCCTGCCTGAGGTGCTCTTCGGCCGCCGGAAGGTCGCCCGAAAGCAGCTCGGCTTCGCCGCGAATCGTGATGCCAAAGGCATGGCCCCGCGCGGCCCCGATGCGCTGTGCCTCGGCGGCCAGCGACTTGGCGAAGTCAATCACTTCGGCATAGGGCCGTGCACCGTAGAGAAAGCGCTGCGCAATGCAAAGCTGGCCGTCGAACACGCGCATGGCGAGGTGCGGCACATGGGCCGTTTCCTGCAGGTCAGCCCAGATGCTGCGGTGCAGTTCGCCGCGCGCGTGGGCCGCGGCCGCCTGCGCCCAGGAAGCCACCACGATGGCTGCCGTATCGCCGGAATCCAGAGCCAGACGGCGCGCCTCGGCCGATTTTTGGGTGCCCATGGCGGGGTCAACCGCACCGAGCGCGGCCGCGCCACTGTAGGTCAGAGCCTCGCACAGTTGGCCCTCCACACTAGTCGGCCGCAAGCCTTCGAGCGCATGCAAGGCACCCTTGGCATCGCCTTGTTTGATCTGCGCCAGCGCGCCTTTGGCGCGCAGGTTCTGGGCGCCGGGCTCGCCTGCCGCGTCGGCCGCAAGCCGGTAGGCCGCGACGGCGGCCGGCTGACCCATGGCGTCGAGCGCCTCGGCGCGCAGGCGCAGGGCATCGGCATGGGCCGGCTGGAAGCCGAGCAGTGGCTGCAGATGGCGCAATGCATCGCTGAAGGCCGCCAGCCGGATGGCATCACTCGCCGCTGCGAGCAGCCAGGGAACCGATTCGCGCAAACTGCCGCCATCGATCCAGTGCTGTGCAATCAGGGCCGGGGCGGCATCCAATTCAGCCAGACGTTGCGCGGCCTGGCGATGAATTTTCAGCCGCCGATGCGGCGCAATCTGGTCGACCAGGGCCTGGCGCACCAGCTCATGCCGAAACCGGTATTGGCTGCCGACCAGCACCAGCACACCCGCAGCCAGTGCGGCGTCCAGCACGGCATCGGCACGCCCTTGGAGGTCCGGCAGAACGGCCGCCGCAGTCTGGGCGTCAAAGGCATCGCCCGCCAGCGCCATCCACTTGAGCGCGTCGAGCGTGGCCTCTGGCACGTCACACAGGCGGGCCGTGATGACCTCGGCTGCGGTGCGGTGCAAGCGCGGCTCAAGCCCGCTGCCCGCAGCACGCGCCAGCTCAATGACCGCAAAGGGGCTGCCCTGCGCATCACTCACGATCCGTGCCACGCTGGCTTCGGCCAGGCCCGCTGGCGCGAACTGATGGATGAGTCGGCGCATTTCCTCATCGGCCAAAGGCTCCAGCTCCAGCGTTCGCACGACGTTGCTGCCTGCCAGGCGCACCAAGCCCCGACCCAGTTCGGACGCAGCCACTGGCGCGCGCAGGGCCAGCAGCACGCACACCGGCGCCCCTGCACTGGCCAGGTGCAGCAGGACGTCCGCATCAGCATCGTCGATCAGGTGCGCATCGTCCACCGGCACGAGGATGTTGCCACCCTGTGACGTGGCCAACAACAGCCGGCGAAACGCGCCGATGACCTGATGGCGGCTGACAGGTCCCGGCAAGGCCGACGCCGGGCCAGCAAGCGGGGTGAGCAAGGCCAGCACCGCGCGCGCCGGGGCACCGACCCGATCCACGGCCCCACGGTCAGCCAGCAACAGTCGCTCAACCAGAGCCGAAATCACCGCATAGGCGCGGCCGGGTTGCGCGGCGTGCACACGCACCACGCGCCACCCGCGCGCGCTGGCCTGCACTTCGAGTTCACGGCACAGCGCGGTCTTGCCAATGCCCGCAGGCCCGCGCAGCACGATGGCGCCGGGTCGATCAGTGGCGTTCATCTCCAACCAGGCCAGGGCCTGCGCCAGCAACATCGCGCGTCCGATGAAAGTCGCTCGGGCAGGCTGCAGCCCGGCAATACAGCGTTGGTACAGCGTTTCGGTCTGAGCATCTGGCAGCACGCCAAAATCCCGCTGAAGCGCTTCACGCAGATGCGCATACCAGCGTATCGCTGCGGCCCGGTTGCCGACTGCCAGCTCGGCGCTCATCAACTCCCGGTGTGCCGGTTCATCGCCGGGCTCCACCTGGGCCAGTCGCGCCCACTGGGCGCTCTCGCGCAGCAAGTCGGTAAAGCACGCGTGCAGCCGTTCGCGCGCCGCTTCGGTCCAAGCCTCATAGCGGGCACTGGGCAGCAGTTCGCCGGCATACCGGTCAGCGACTGCGCTGCACGTCTGTGGGTCGCGCGAGGCGAGTGCGGAGCGCGCCTGCAGCTCAAAGGCTTCTGCGTCAACGGCCACCGGTCCGTCGGGCCACAGCCTGAGCTCGCCGCCCTGCATCAAGATAGCGTCGTGCCGGCCCAACGCCTGGCGCGCGTGATGCGCCGCCTTGCGCAGGTTGGCGGCACCCGCCTCGGCTGCCAGTTCGGGCCAGAGGGTGTCAATGACCTGCTCGCGGGTCAGTCGATGCCGTGGCGCCAGACTGAGCAACTGCACCAACTGGGTGGCACGCAAACTGGGCCAGTGTGGCGCCGGGATTTCAGCGTGGTCAACGAGCACAGCAAAGCGACCCAATAGGTGCACATCAAGGCGCATGGCGGGGTTCGGGTCGGTGGCGGTGTGTTGCATGTCCATAGGCTTTGCAGTGTGCTACCACGGCGACGTTCGCGCAACCGGGTGTGCAGCCAGGAACGTTTCAGGAACACACCATAGCGATGCTCTCCCCCAGCAGGCAGATTGGCTGCCTGCAAATTGAAAGATGGAATACCCATGACGACACGACAACTTTCACTGCCCGACTGTGGATCAGCCATGCTGACCCTGGCGGAACCCCTGACGCTGGATGTGATCGGCCAGATTGAATGCGGCTTGGACCAGCTGCTCTTCAAGTTGCGCCGCGAACTTCGCGCAGACCAACCCGACCCGGGCGATCTGGAATTCGAATCCTGGACCGCCAACCTGCCCGCAACCATTTCACCAAGGAAATTTCATGACTGATTCACTTTATCAACGGCTCGGCGGCGCTGAGCGCATTGCAGCAGTTGTTGACGACGCGCTGGATCGCCATGCGGTCAATCCGCTGCTGGCTCCACGCTTTCGCGGCAAAGACCTGCCGCGCCTGAAGCTGCTGGGCACCCAGTTCTTTTGTGCAGGCTCCGGCGGTCCCGAGAAGTACCAGGGCCGTGACATGCGAACCACCCATGCCGGGATGAATGTCAACGAACAGGAGTTGCTTGCAGCCATCGACGACTTTGTCGCGGCCTTGCAGGCCCAGGGGGTTGGCCAGACCGAAGTCAACGAGGTGGTGGCGATTCTCTATTCGTTCAAGGGCGATGTCCTGCGGAGCTGACGGCAACGCCGCCCTGATGTTTCAACTCAATGTGCCTTTGAAATAGCCGCTGACACGCTTGAAATAGTGGTCAAATTCAATTGTATCCACCGTCTGTATTGCGTAAGCAGCTACTAAAAGCATAGTGACGCTTTGTGAAATGTGAGTCGCTCGCTATCTATCAGGGAGCGGGTGCTGACCGTGGTGGCAGGGCTTGGGGTCTGCGCCCACGCCTCATACTGTCAAATGCCCAGAAATCGGCGCGGGCCCAGACCCCAAGCCCGGCTGGCGGCGTCATTGGTTCAAGTCGCAAGTTTGCTTCGTGTGAAGGACAGGTCTGCAGCGTAACCGGGTATTGGCGACCGGTAGCTTTCCGGCAGTCCAATGCATTGCCAGTCAGAAGCCGTTCGTGAACTTCGTGTTGGTGCCCATTGCTGACATTCGACTTCATTGAAATCCTGCCGCAAACCTGACGTCAAATTCTCAAAATCTAACTTTCTTGTACCGTGTCGGATCTGACTCCTGCAGTAGCTATGACGCCATGCCACTTTTCGCTTTCGGCTATCAGCATGTCGTGCAGTTCGCCAGGTGATGACGTTTGCACCTTGGCTCCATCAGTTTCCATTCGGCTGACGATTTCGTGATCATGCAGAACTGTGTTGAGTGCCAAATTGAGTTGCCTCACAACTGTGACTGGTGTTTTGGCGGGAGCAAACAGCGCGTACCATTGAGTCAGATCAACGCCGGGTACACCCGCCTCCCACAAAGTGGGAAGATCTTGCAATGTTGGCAAGCGATTTGCCCCAGCAACAGCCAACGTCCTAAGTTTTCCACTACGCAGATATGGCTGCGCGGTAAACAGACTGGGAAACATCACCTGCACCAGTCCGCTGGCCACATCAGCGATGGCAGGTGCCCCACCGGCGTAGTCAACCCGTTGCATGTGGGTGCCGGTTTGAAGCTGAAACAACTCAGCGGCGAAATGAGGTACTGTGCCGTCACCAGCTGAAGCGTAGCTGAGCCGTGCTGGCGACTCGTGCAGCAGGTGAATCAGTTCGCCCACTGAATGCACTGGCAGGTCCGCGGGTACGACCAGCAAGGTGGGTGAATAACCAATCAGCCCGATGGGCGCGAAGTCAGCCACCGGGTCGTAGCGCAGCTTTTGCAGCGCGGGGTTGATGCCGTGGGTGGCGATGTAGCCAAACATCAGGGTGTGGCCGTCCGGTTGGGCTGCTGCAACGTATTCGCTGGCGATGGTGCCATTCGCGCCAGCCCGGTTGTCCACCACCACCGATTGCCCCAGCAGAGGACCGAGCTTGCGGGTCAGGGTGCGGGCCATGGTGTCGTTGGCGCCGCCGGCGCTGGTTGGCACGATGATGTGCACCGGCTTTTGGGGAAACTGGCGATGCGCGTGGCCAGCCACGCTGTCGACGCGCTGCGTGGCAGTTGGCGGAAATACATAGCCCGGCAAATGCAACACACCTTGCATGATCTTGCGAACCGTGCGAACCAGCGCTGCGCTTTGCACCGAGGCCTGATCGCCCTCGCCCTGAAGCGTCACTTCGACATCAATCTGCCCTGCAGGATGCAGCACCACCATGGCGTGTTGGCCAGGTGCCAATTGGCAGCCACTGGCCACGGTGCCGGGTAGTGCGAATGCGGTCACCACACCAATGGCACCGGTCACCGCATGGGAGGCGTGGCATTTGTGTGGTGTGAAATAGCGCGAGGTGATGCTGTTGGGTGAGTCCCCTGCACTGACCAACACTGGCTTGGGCACCACGCTGCCCGACACATCGCCCAAACCCATGCGCTGTCCCGCCTGCAGGCGTAGCGACTCAAGACGCGTCAGCAGTGCAGTATTGTCGTCCAGTTCTGCAGGCCGCTCGCGACCACTCAAGCCCAAATCAGCCGCACGCAAGATCATCAGCGGCATGGCAGCGTCAATACAAGTCAGTTCCACACCGTCGATGGTGTCGATGCGTTGACCGGTGGGAAACAGTTGCCCGGTGACTGCGCCCCAGGCATCCAGAAAGTTCAGCAGCACTGGGGCCGCGGTACCGGCCACCCCGTCGATGCGTGCATCGCCGTCGTAGGTCACCTTCCCCCCCGGGGTGCACACCGTGATCTCGATGCGCGAACCAGTGTTCACATTGAACACGCGGGTGGTGGTAGTACCGTCCTGCGCCTGGATCAGGCCTTGGTCAATCGCAAAGGGCACCACACCAGACAGCATGTTGCCGCAATTGGGCCGCGTGTCGACCGACTGGTGACCCACACCCACTTGGGCAAACAAGTAGTCCAGATCGCAGTCTGGCTGAGTCGAGCGCGACACGATGGCCACTTTGCTGTTGAGCGTGCTGCCACCTCCAAGGCCATCCAGTTGCAAGGGGTCAGACGCACCAATGGCGCCGATCAATGCCTGATTCCGTGCTTCGTCCCCCTCGGGCAGCCAGTCACGCAGGAAGAACGGCCCTCTCGAAGTACCCGCCCGCATCAGCACGCAGGGAATGGACAAAGTCATTTCATTCGTCCCCGAGAGCAAGGGAGCTCGGTTGGCGCTTCTCTACCGCATAGCGCAGCAGCGCAGCGCTGCGGAAAATGCCATGCGCAAACTTGCCATAGGCCAGCGTGGCAAACAAGGCCATCACCACGCCAAGATGCAGCGCCAACAACAGGGCCAGCGCCGGTGTGCCACGTGCAAGCCACAGCAGCAGGCCCGTGGAACTGGTCAAAAACAGCAGTGCAATGAAGCCGTAGTCCATAGGGTTTTGTGCTGCATCGCCATGCAAAGGGTGGCGTTTGAGTTTGAGCCGGAATAGCCCAGCTGTACCTAGCAACAGGCAAATGCCACCGGTCACCCCAAGCAACTTAGGCAGGCTAGGCAAGTCATATGGTGCGTGCCACCCAAAGGCGTAGTGGTACACAGTGGCCAGACCGGTTGCAGCAAAGCACAACATGAACCCATAAAACGTGAGGTGGTGTGCCCTTCTGCGCGACAGGGTGTAGGCGTCGTCCTCGTTGTTGCAACCTTCTCCGTGGCCGCCGTCGAGATATTTGAGCTTGAGCACATCGTGCGTACCTTGAACCGCATCTGCGCCTGAAATAAGTTGCCCGGTCGTGGCAGGTGAGACATCGCGCAAGAAGCGTGTCACGCCGATGCCCAAAGCCAGCGCCGCCCACAAGAAGATTGGCGCAAACATCAAGGCCAGCAGGTTGTGTGGAAACAGGTTGTAGAAATTGCCTCCAAGTTCCCCACCCCACAAGCTGCCCCCAGATGCCAGGACCGACACCAGGAACAGTGCTAAGCCACCCGCCAGTGCCATTGACACGGTCAGTCCATTACGTTGGTACAGCTTGCCTAGTGCAGCCGGCCAAGCGTAGGCCACATAAGTTTCACCGCGTACTTGCGCCATGGCTTGGGGTACGTTCACCGCAAATTCATGCGGCGGTGCGTATTGGCAGGCGTGCAGACAAGCACCGCAGTTGTGACATAAGTTGGCCATGTAGTGGATGTCGGCGGGTGTGAATTCCAGACGCCGGGTCATGGCGGGAAAGACGGCGCAAAAACCTTCGCAATACCGACAGGCGTTACAAATCTGCATTTGCCGCGCTACCTCGCTCACGGCTGGCGACGTCCCACCCTCACCCCGTGCCAGTTGCCTGGCGTCTTGGATCAGACTGTCAAGCGCCTGCATGATTTGCTCCAGATTGAATTGCTGCAAGCGCAGACTGCACACCGGCTATACGGCCAAAAGCCGTGCCAATCGACATGCCGACCCCGGCGGTGTAACCCTTGCCCAACACATTGCCTGCCATCATTTCGCCAGCCACAAACAGGTTGTCGCTGGGTACATCGCCGAAGCGCACCGCAGCCGTTTCATCGGTCTTGAGACCCAGGTAGGTGAAGGTCACGCCGGGGCGCAGTGCATAGGCGTAGAAGGGGGCCGTGTCAATCGGCCTGGCCCAATGGGTTTTGGCGGGCAAGATGCCTTGGGTGTAGCAGCTGTCCAAGGCGGTGTGGTCAAAGTTGCCCGCCTGGCAGGCCTGGTTGTAATCGTTGAGTGTTTGCATGAAGGTCTGGCCGTCCAGGCCAAGCTGGTCCGCCAGCGCTTGCAAGGTGTTGGCCTTGACTCCTGGAAACACCGGCGGCATGAATCGGCCAATGGCTTTGGCATCAATGATGGAATAGGCGGTTTGCCCCGGTTGCTGGGCCACCAGGCGGCCCCAGATGGCGTAACGCTTGGGCCAGAAGTCTTCGCCCTCGTCGTAAAAGCGCTGGGCATCGCGGTTCACCACCACGCCCAGCGAGACGCAGTCAATGCGGGTGCAGATGCCACCGTCGTACAGCGGCGCACGCGCATCAATCGCCACCATGTGGGCCTGTGTCGGGTCACCAATCGCATCGGCCTTGTGGTCGTTCAGCAGGTGGCGCAGCAGCACCCCTTGATTGAACTTTGTGCCACGAATCAGGAAGTTGTCTGACGGGGTTTCGCCCCGCTCGTTGCTGCCCCAGGCTTCGCGCAGCCAGTCGCGGTTGGACTCAAATCCGCCGGCGGCCAGCACACAGGCGCGGGCGGTGATGCGCTCGCTGTCGGTGCTGCCGTCTGGCCGCTGCACCTGCACATGGGCGGCAATAAAGTGACCGTCTTTGATCTCCAGCCGATTCACCGGCGCGTTGTAGCGCACCTGCACGCCCAATTTCTCCGCACTGCGAAAGTAGGCGTTGACCAATGCCTTGCCGCCGCCCATGAAAAAGGCGTTGGTACGAGCCGTGTGCAAGGCCCCGGAGAGGGAGGGCTGAAAGTGCACGCCGTGGCTGCGCATCCAGGGGCGGCAGGTGCTGGAGTCGCGGATCACGCGTCGCGCCAGTGGCTCGTTGGTCAGGCCGCCGGTGACTTTGACCAGGTCTTGCCAATACTCTTCTTCGGTGTAGGCATCGACCAGCACGTCTTGGGGCGCGTCGTGCATACAACGCAGGTTGCGGGTGTGGGCCGAGTTGCCGCCACGCCATTCGCGTGGAGCCGCTTCCAGCAGCAGCACGCTGGCCCCGACTTCGCGTGCCATCAGGGCTGCGCACAGAGCAGCGTTGCCGCCGCCGATCACCAGCACGTCTACGGCAGCTTGTGGGTCAGGAGTAGGCATGGTGGGTCAAGCTCCCCGGCGTGCCGCCAGCACACGGTCGACCATCACACCGGCTTGTCCGAGGTTGTTCACCGGGTCACACATGGCCTCCAACTGGGCGCGGGTCACATGCTTGTTGATTTCGGGGTGCACTTCCAGAATATCGATCAGCGGCCGGTTCTCTTTTGATGCCTGGCGGCACAGGTCGTAGACCAGGTCGTGGGCGTATTCACGGCCAATGTAGGGGCCAAGGCCCATCATCACCGACTCGGACATAACCAGCCCGTGGGTGATGTCCATGTTGGCGCGCATGCGCACCGCATCCACTTCCAGGCCTTGCAGCACAAACTTGGTTTGTTTTAACGCGCCCGACATCAGGCAGAAAATTTCTGGCAGCGACACCCATTCAATTTCCCACGGGCCGGTGGAGCGTTCATGGTCGGCCACCATGGCGTCCATCAATGCGGCGACATGCTGGCGTGCCACCGACACATTGGCATGGATGTACAGGCAGGAAATCGGGTTACGCTTTTGCGGCATGGTGGAAGACGAGCCACGCCCAGAGGCATATGGCTCGAACACTTCACCCACTTCGGTTTGCATCATCAGCTTCACGTCCATGGCAATTTTGCCCAATGAGCCGCCGATCAGGCCCAGAAAAGCTCCCACCTCGGCAATGGTGTCGCGTACCGTGTGCCAGGAAATCAGAGGCTGTGCCAGACCCAGTTCTTTCATCAGGCCCGCCTGGGTTTCCATCGCACCTCTTTCCAAGGACGAAAGGGTGCCCGAAGCACCGCCAAACTCACCCATCAGCACACGCGGTTTGAGTTGGTTCAGGCGTTCGCGGTGGCGCTCAATGCCAGCCAGAATGCTGGCCATCTTGTAGCCAAAGGTGATTGGCGTGGCCTGCTGCAGGTTGCTGCGGCCAATGATGGGCGTGTCGCGATACTTTTTTGCCAAGCTAGCCAGTGCATCCGCAATGTCGGTCAGGTCTTGCTCAACCTGGGCCAGGCCTTCGCGCATCTGCAACACTGATGCCGTGTCGGTGATGTCTTGCGTGGTGGCACCCCAGTGGCAATATTCCCCCAGGCCGTCACGGCAGTTGGCGTTGATCTGGTTCACCACCGCGATGATGGGGTAGCCAATCTGCTCCGTCTTTGCCTTGAGCTTGTCCCAGTCGATCATCGACAGCTCGCAATGTTGGACGATCTCGTCGGCCGCTTCTTTGGGGATGATGCCCAGCTCACCCTGCACTTTGGCCAGCGCGCGTTCGATGTCGAGGTATTTGGCGGTGCGGTTTTCGTCTGACCAGACATCACGCATACGTGCGTCGCTGAACATGTCGCCAAAAATCCGTGAGTCAATGATGGTGGAGGCCATGAGGTTTCCCCTGTCTGAATAAGTTAAAGAGATTGAGATGGGCCTGCCAAGGCCAGAATACGTTCGGCGCGTAACAGCACCGGCTTGTCGACCATCTGCCCGTCGACCTGGATGACACCCGCCCCGTTGGATTGCTGCCATTGGGTGAGCACACGCTGCGCCCAGGCGAGGGACTGTGCATCGGGCAGAAAAGCCTCGCGCACCACCGCGACTTGCATCGGATGAATACACATCTTGGCGCCATAACCCAAAGCCCGGGCATGGGCCAGTTCAGACTGCACCTGTGCCACATCCAACTCGGGCGTGACCCCGGCCACGGGTGGCGGCAGGTTGGCTGCGCGTGATGCCATGGCAATGGCAAGCGCCGCTGCATCCAGCGCAAAGCCGGGGCCGGGCAGGTCCAGATCAAGCAGGTAGTCCAGTGAGCCAAAGGCCAGCCGGTCGACCCGGTCGGCCTGCGCAATCACGTTGGCGGCCAGCACGCCGCGCACGGTTTCGATCAGTGGCAGCACGCCCGAGCCCGCTGGCATGTGGGCCAAGACCTGTGCCACTTGTTCGGGATGCTCACATTTAGACAGCATGGCGCACCTGATGCCTGTGCGCTTCAGCCATAAAACATCATCAAGATGGCAAGGGCTGGTCACGTCGTTGATACGCACCAGCAGCCGATCCGCTTCCTGGCTTGCCAGGCTGCTCACCCAGTCTGCAATTGCGGTACATGCCTGGGCCTTGTCGGCCAGGGCGACGGCATCTTCCAGGTCCAGAATCACCCGATCCGCGCCGCTGGCCAGGGCCTTGGCAAAACGCTCGGGCCGGTTGCCCGGCACAAACAGGTAGGTCAGCGGCGGCGTGGTACTCATGGCGTTCACACCGCCCCTTCGGCGTGCAAGGCCGCCACTTGTTCGGCGCTGTAACCCAGCGTGGCCAGGATGCCATCGGTGTGCTGGCCCAGGGCAGGCACGCCGTCCATGCGCGGTGCACCTTGAGTCCAGGAGCCCGGCGGCAGCAGGGCGGGCACCGGGCCGACCGAGGTGTCCACCGATGTCCAGCGCTTGCGCGCCTGCAACTGCGGGTGCGCCCAGACCTCGGCCATGCTGTTGACCTGGGCGTTGGCGATTTGCGCCGCTTCCAGGCGCTGCACAACTTGCGCAGCGTTCAGGCTGGAGAAGGCTTGCACGATCAATTCATACAGCGTGCTGCGTTGGGCGACGCGCTTGGGGTTGTTGGCAAAACGCTCGTCGGTGGCCAACCCGGGTTGCTGCAACACCTGCTCACAAAAGGCTTTCCATTCACGCTCGTTTTGCAGGCCCAGCATCACGGTTTTGCCGTCACCCGCCGGGAACGGGCCGTAGGGGTAGATGGTGGCGTGGCTGGCCCCGGTGCGTTTGGGCGGGGGGGCGCCGTCCAGGCTGTAGTACAGGGGGTAGCCCATCCACTCGGTCAAGGCTTCGAGCATCGAGATGTCGATGTGCTGACCTTCACCGGTTTGCTGGCGGTGCATCAGCGCGGCCAGGATATTGGTGTAGGCGTACATGCCTGCGGCAATGTCGGCAATCGATGGCCCGGCTTTGGACGGCGTGTCTTCGGTGCCGGTGACCGATACAAAACCGGCCTCGCTCTGGATCAACAGGTCGTAGGCTTTTTTGTCACGGTAGGGACCGTTGTCACCGTAACCCGAGATGTCGCAAACAATGATGCCGGGCCTGGCCACGCTCAGGGCTTCATACGTCAGGCCCAGGCGGGCGGCAGCACCGGGGGCCAGGTTTTGCACCACCACGTCGGCCTCTTCCTCAATGATGCGTTTGAGGATTTTTTGTGCCTCGGGGTGCTTCACGTCGAGCGTCAGGCTTTCCTTGCTGCGGTTGGTCCAGACAAAGTGCGAGGCTATGCCGCGCACCCGGTTGTCGTAGCCACGGGCAAAGTCGCCCACACCAGGGCGCTCGATCTTGATGACACGTGCGCCCAGGTCAGCCAGTTGACGGGTGGCGAAGGGGGCTGCAATGGCGTGCTCCAGGGTCACAACGGTAATGCCTTTAAGGGGTTGCATGGTGACTCCTTAGGCAATGACCGCTGTGGCATCCATGGTCAGCCAACCTTCATGGTCTTTGGCCCACAGATGGATGGTTTTGCCGTCGGCCGATGACTCGCCGCAGACAAAGAAGGGATTGATGTCAAACACCGGGCGTACGGCGCGGAATTCGTAGCTGAGCACGGTCGCTTCAGGCATCTGGTGGCGCAGCAGGTCCAGCAGCAGTGTGGCCACCATGGGGCCGTGCACGATCAGGCCGGGGTAGCCTTCGACTTCGGTGACGTACTTGCGGTCGTAGTGGATGCGGTGGCCATTGAAGGTCAGCGCCGAGTAGCGAAACAGCAGCACGTCATCCGGCACCCAGCGTTTTTCCCAGGTGGATGTGGCGGGTGCCGCTTTGGGCGGCGGGGCGATGTCGTCTGGTCGTGCCGCTTCGCGGTAGACGATGTCGTGGAACTCGGTGAGCGCGATGTCAGCCTCGCCCGCGCGGCGAATTTCGTGGCGCACTTTGACAAACACCAGCTTGCCGGTGCGACCAGATTTTTCGGATACATCCGCAATGGTCGAAGTGCGTTCCAAAGCGTCACCAATGCGCAGCGGCTGATGAAAGGTGAACTGGCTGCCCGCCCACATGCGTCGTGGCAGGGGTACCGGCGGCAAAAAACCACCACGTTTGGCGTGACCGTCGGTGCCGATTTCAGACTGGCGGTACAGCGGCAAAAAATACAACCAGTGCCACAGCGGCGGCAGCAAGGTGCCAGTATCTGGCCGTGTGGCTTCGCGGTCAAAAGTGGCGGACAGCGCGGCGTAGGGTGTGGAGGTAGCCTTGTCGCACACACGCTCGCTGCGACCAATCCATTCAACGAGGTTCATGGTTTTCTTCCTCTATAACAAAGTAAGCGCCTGGCGCTTTATCTATATGGGCTAGGGCAGGATTCTTTACATCATGCCCAGCGTCTTGGGTAACCACAAGGTAAGCGGCGCCCAGTAGGTGACCAAGACCAAGAAAGCCAGCATGGTCAGCAGCCATGGCCAAACGGCCACCGTCAATTCGGTGATGCCCATTTTGGTGATGCCAGAAGCCACGTACAGGTTCAAGCCCACAGGTGGGTGGCACATGCCAATCTCCATGTTCACCGTCATGATGATGCCGAAGTGGATCGGGTCGATGCCCAGCTTGATGGCAATCGGAAACAGGATAGGCGCCAGGATCAGGATGATGCTGGAAGGTTCCATGAAGTTGCCCGCGGCCAGCAGCAAAATGTTGGCGATTAACAGGAATCCGACTGGACCCAAACCCTGAGACAACATCCAGCCGGCCATTTCCTCCGGCACATGCTGGTACGACATCAAAAACGAGAACAGCGCTGCGTTGGTGATGATGTACAGCAGCATGGCACTCATGTTGGCAGATGACACCAACACCTTGGGCACATCGCGCAGCCCCATGTCTCTGTAAACGAAGATCGCCACCACAAACGCATACACGGCCGCAACCGCCGCCGCCTCGGTGGGGGTGAACACACCGGAGTAGATGCCACCCATCACAATGAACACCAGCAGCACGCCCCAAAAAGCCTCACGCAAAGCCTTCCAACGTTCGGCCCAGCTGGCTTTGCGCTGACGTGGGTAGTCATTTTTGCGTGCCACATACCAGGTGGTGATGCCTAGCAACAGGGCCAGCACCAGTCCTGGAATGACACCTGCCATGAACAAGGCACCAATCGAGGAATTTGTTGCCACAGCGTAAATGATCATGGCAATAGATGGCGGAATCAGGATGCCCAGACCACCCGCTGTGGTCACCACGCCTGCGCCGAACTTCATCGGGTAACCGGCCTTGACCATGGCGGGCAGCAGGATCGAGCCAATCGCTACCACGGTGGCCGGCGATGAGCCAGAAATGGCAGCAAATAATGCACAGGCCACCACACCTGACAGACCGAGGCCACCATAAAAGTGGCCCACCATCGATGTGGCAAAGTGAATCATGCGTCGGGCCACCCCGCCGTGCGTCAAAAAGTTACCAGCCAAAATGAAGAACGGAATCGCCATGATCTCGAACTTCTCAATACCGGTGAACAGCTTAAGTGCAACTGATTCAATCGGCACCTGGGTGAACAGGTAGAGGAAGGACAGAACCGTCAGACCGAGGGATATCGAGATCGGCATGCCCGTCAGCATGAGCGCGATCAGCAGAAAAAGGATGACAGCGGTACTCATGCTTATTTGCTCCCTTTGTTGTTGCCAGGGTGTGCAGCGTGTATTTCATGCGGGTGGAATTCGTCTTCGATGTCTACTTCATCGAGGCCATCCACATGACTGTGGTCGTGATGCGGCAATTCACCCGTTTGGGAGAAGGTATAGGCGACCTGCAAAAATCGGAAGCACATCAGGGCTGTGCCTAAAGGAATGGCCGAATAGACGATCCAGGTTTGCCACTCCAAGTCTGGCGTGGTTGGACCGGGAAACATGCTTTCGGAAGCTTGTCCCAGCGCGTTCATGACGGCGTAGTGGGCTCCGTTTTCCCACACAAAGCGCACCCCGAGTACAGCCACAATGCTGGTGAACAAAGCGCCAGAGAGCAGTCCGAACAGCACAAAAAACTTGCGTTTGCGGTCATTCAAGCGGTTGATCAATACATCAACCCCGACATGGATACCGGTGCGCACGCCGTAGGCCGCGCCAAACTTGGCCATCCAGACGAACATGATGATGCACAGCTCTTGCGCCCAGGACATGTTGATCGCGAGTGCCAAGTCCTGGATCACGGGCACATTCCAGGAGGCTACGAAGCGATGTACCACCGCAGCAAAAATCACCAGGGTCGCACCCGCGATGAGGAAAGCGATGAACGTTTCCTCCAGTCGATCAAGAATCTTCATGGCGTGTCTCCAAGTTTTTGGGGCGTGTTCATGCCCAGGTCTTCCCATTAAGGGAGGACTTGTGGGCAGTCTTGATTGAACGGAGAATCAGTTCGCCGAGGCGGCGCGCACTGAGTCGATAAAGGCTTTGCCGCCAACCCGGTCAGCCATTTCTGCGTGCACCGGGGCGATGGCTTTGGTCCAGGCATCCATCTCTGCAGCGCTTGGTGCGTACACCGTGGACTTGCCCGATGCCTTGATGGCAGCCAGTGACGCGGCCTCATCCTTCTCTGCCACGCTGTCATTGAAGGTGGTGGCGTCTTTGATCGCAACTTCGAGCGTGCTGCGAATTGGTGCTGGCAGACCGTCCCAGAACTTCTTATTTGCGACAACCACATAGTTGCTGATGGTGTGGTAGCTCAGCGTCACATGCTTCTGAACCTCAAATTGCTTTTGGGTGTACAAGTTGGACAAGGGGCCTTCAGTGCCATCAACCACACCGGTCTGAAGGGCCTGATAAACCTCGGAAAACGCCAGACTCTGCGGCTGTGCGCCGACTGATTTCATGATGGCCGCATTGACCTTACTGGAATTGATACGCATCTTCAACCCTTTCATGTCTGCCGGGGTGTGAATCGGCTTGTTCGCACTCATCACCCGAAAGCCGTTGTCCCAATAGGCCAGACCCGCAACGCCGCGCGACTCCAGTTTTTTCAACAAACTTGCCCCGCCAGGACCGCGCGAAAACCGGTGCACAGCGTCGATGTCTTTGAAGATGTAGGGCAAATCGAAAACCTCGAACTCCTTGACACCCAGTGGGCCAAACTTGCCCGGTACTGGGGCCAGCATTTGCACGGTACCGATCTGCAATGCTTCAAGCTCTTCTTTGTCCTTGAATAGAGTACTGTTTGCAAAAACCTCGACTTTGACTTGGCCCTTGGTGCGCTCCTCGACGATCTTTTTGAAGTACTCGGCGGCTTGGCCTTTTGGCGTGTCAACTGCCGCGACATGCGAGAACTTGATGATGATGGGAGCTTGTGCTTGCGCTGGTGTTGCTAACAGCAAGGTGCTTGAAATTGCCAGCACGGTGATGCCGCATAACGAAGGGAGAAGAGCGGCGGAAAATTGCCTACGGGTTTTGAAGGTCATGATTTGTCTCCTGGTGTTATCAAAAATTAAAAATTCCCGGGTGGGATGCGGCCCGTTCATTTTTGTAAAGAACTACGCTGCACTGGGTACGATGATCCTGCAATGTGAGATGTTTGTGAATTGCAATGTTTCGATGGATTGATCCACGAAACGCATCAGTAAAGTGCGCTCGGTTGATCAACCATCACAACATTCAGAATGTGTTGATCATTCCAAGTGAAAAGCCGGTGGCAGAGCTAGGCAGGCCAACCGCAACATAGCCGGTTTGCCAATTCGTTTGATCGAGCTCTGCATAAAGCTTGGTGCGTTTGGAAAGCTTGTATTCCAGGAAGGCCACGGTCCGGTTGTAGCCGTCGTCTGCTTTGGCTGTGCGTGTGCGATCAATGCGGTAGTGGGCGAGGATCAAATCCATGCTGGTACTTAGTGGCACTGTGCCGCCAAAGCCCAGCGTTGTCTGGTTTGTTTTAGCTGTGCCCGACACCTCGGCTTCATGGTCGCCGTAAGTCAGGGACAGTTTGTTGTTGCCCAACTTGCCACTGATGCCCCCAACATAAGCCTTTAGCTGAAGACCAGTTGCGCTTTTGAATTCGGCGTAACCCAGGGTTGCCGCGATCTTGTCTGTCTGGTAAGTCATGCCAATCCCGGAGGATGACAGGGCTGACGAGTCACCTGACTTTTCCCCAAAGGCATGCATAGTGCGCACGGTCAGGTCACTGAACTTGCCTGTATATTTGATGGAGTTATCCAGGCGGTAGGCGCCGCTGGTCGATCCGGACGGACCAAATTCAATGCCCAAGCCATGGGAGCTCAAGGCAGCCACGCCGACATTGGGATTGAAGCCGGCAAATCGCACACCTAGAGGGTCAACTGGCGCCAGAGCATCAGCCAAAACCGTTGTCTGACGCCCCATCGTGATCGTCCCCCAATTCGCTTTCAGACCCATATAGGAGGCTCTATCAAAGAACTTGTTGGCATTGGCCTGCGCGCCCGTGTCGATGTTGACACCTGATTCCAGATGAAAGATGGCCGCCATGCCGCCTCCAAGGTCTTCACTGCCGCGAAAGCCAAAACGACTGGTGTTGTTCACACCGCTGTTGACCGCGGTGGCCGAACCGGTAGCAGCGGCATTGCTGGCGCTGAGGCCATCCACATAACGAACGCTTGCATCAGCAATACCGTAGATCGTTACCGTGCTCTGTGCGTTGGCAACGCAGGCACCGGTCAGCAAAGCCAACACTGTGCATAGTTTTGGGGTGTTTTTGTGTAGATTCATAGATTTGTCGTCCAGTAGTTATTCGATGCCTATCCAGCGTGCTGCAGTTTGAATTTAGTAACTTCAGAACACTGGCGGGAATGATCGCGTCCATCAGTTGTTTTGTGAATTGCATATTTAGGATCGATTGATCCACAATACGCATCAATCAACGAACCGGATGACGCCATGGCGATGAACATCGACCTGAACGACCTGCTTGCTTTTCGTGCGCTGGCTGAACTGGGCAGCTTTCGCAAAGCGGCCGAGGCAGTGCATATTTCCCAGCCTGCTTTCAGCCGACGTATCGACAAGCTGGAGCAAGCCCTTGGTGCACGGCTGCTGGAACGTACCACCCGACGCGTCAACCTGACCAACATTGGCCGCGACTTTGACCGGCAACTCCGACAAATCCTCGATGCGCTGGACACCACCTTGCTAGGTATTCGGGGCGTGGCCGCAACGCGCATGGGTGAGGTCACCGTGGCTTGCGTGCCATCGGCAGTCAACTATTTTTTGACCCGTGTGATTGCCATCTACCACCAGCGCTACCCGAAGATCCGCGTCAGGATCATGGACGACAGCGCCAACGAGGTGCTGATTGCGGTGGCGCGTGGCGAGGCGGATTTCGGCCTGAACTTCATCGGCTCGCAAGAAAACGATGTGACGTTTGAACCACTGCTTGAAGAAGAGTTTGTCGCCGCCTGTCGCCGCGACCACCCACTGGCGAGCCGTTCCAAGGTCAGCTGGGCCGAGCTCGCCAAATACGACTACATCTCAGTGGGAAAAACCTCTGGCAACCGTTTGTTGCTGGACCAAGCTTTGGCGGGCCTGCCTGACCGCCCGCAAAGCATGTATGAAACCCAGCACGGAACCACCACCATCGGCTTGGTGGAGGCGGGTTTAGGTGTGGCGGTGGTACCTGCCATGGCCATGCCAACTGAGGACCATCCACTGCTGGTCAGCGTGCCCTTGGTTGATCCAGTCGTCAAACGCAAAATGGGCTTGATCCGACGCAGTTCATTGGTACTTTCGCCTGCAGCGCAACAGCTCTATGATTTGTTTGCGGAGATGCAACCAGCTGGCATAAAGCCGCAATCAGCGCTTTGAATTTCATCGCTCTTTTAGCGTCGATATAGTCGTCTGGCGAGCAGACACTTGGCTTTTTCAGCTTCTGGTCAATCACAGCTACTCAGTTTGACGAAATCAACGCCACTTTGCCGATTGTCGGTCTGATTATGCGAATGCCCGGTTTGGAGGAGGCAGTTCTGAGAGTCGACGGTCGGCTGAGTGTCTGAACCCGTCGTTGGCACCGCTGTCCCAATGACCTACCAGATCGGATCGCACAGCAACGCAAGGCGGGGTGGGGCAGATGTTGGGCGCGACATCAAAAAGTCCGAAGGACGCGGAGCGCCCGGCGTCTGCCCCATCCACGCCGATTCAAATCCAGCTCAGTCTTGACTTGCCGCTGAATAAAAAACCCGCAAGACTCACGCCTTGCGGGTTTTTTGATGGGTATCGAGAGCGTCAACGCCGCTCGACGCAGCATGACGATCTACAGCTAGGCGTTTGGGCGCAGACAGTAGCAGCGCTACGGCAAGCCCAAACAACGACGCTGTAGGTCGTCAGGCAAGGAGTACGTTACATGCCCATGCCGCCCATGCCGCCCATGCCACCCATATCACCGCCGCCCATGCCGCCCATGCCGCCGCCAGCGGATTCTTCCTTGGGGGACTCAGCGATCATGCATTCGGTGGTCAGCATCAAAGACGCCACCGAAGCGGCGTTTTGCAGCGCCGTGCGGGTTACCTTGGTCGGGTCCAGAATGCCCATTTCGATCATGTCGCCATAGGTATCATTGGCCGCATTAAACCCATAGTTGCCTTTGCCTGCCATGACGGCGTTGACCACCACGGAGGCTTCGCCGCCGGCGTTATAAACAATCTCGCGCAGCGGCGATTCAATCGCTTTCATCACCAGCTTGATGCCGGCATCCTGATCGGCGTTGTCGCCCTTGATCTTGCCAACGGCTTGCTTGGCGCGCAGCAGCGCCACACCACCACCGGCCACAATGCCTTCTTCCACGGCAGCGCGGGTAGCGTGCAGCGCGTCTTCAACGCGGGCTTTTTTCTCTTTCATTTCGACTTCGGTGGCAGCGCCAACCTTGATCACGGCCACACCGCCAGCGAGTTTGGCAACGCGTTCTTGCAGTTTTTCGCGGTCGTAGTCTGAGGTGGCTTCTTCGATTTGCACGCGCACTTGCTTGACGCGGGCTTCGATATCCGCGGCAGCACCGGCACCGTCAATGATGGTGGTGTTTTCCTTGCCGACTTCAACGCGCTTGGCCGAGCCGAGATCGGCCAGCGTCACTTTTTCAAGCGTCAGGCCCACTTCTTCAGCGATGACCTTGCCACCGGTCAGGATGGCGATGTCTTCGAGCATGGCCTTGCGACGGTCGCCAAAGCCCGGCGCCTTGACCGCCACCACTTTGAGAATACCGCGCAGCGTGTTGACCACCAGCGTAGCCAGTGCTTCGCCTTCGACATCTTCCGAAATGATCAGCAGCGGACGGCCCGATTTGGCAACTTGCTCCAGCGTGGGCAGCAGGTCGCGGATGTTGCTGATCTTTTTGTCGTACAGCAGCACAAACGGGTTTTCCAGCAAAGCGGCTTGCTTTTCCGGGTTGTTGATGAAGTAGGGCGAGAGGTAGCCACGGTCAAACTGCATGCCTTCAACGACTTCGAGTTCGTTTTGCAGGCTCTTGCCGTCTTCCACCGTGATGACGCCTTCTTTGCCGACTTTGTCCATGGCGTCGGCAATGATCTTGCCAATCGATTCATCGCTGTTGGCCGAAATGGAGCCGACCTGGGCGATTTCCTTGGACGTGGTGGTGGCCTTGGAGGCCTTCTTGAGTTGCTCGATCAAAGCCGTCACAGCCTTGTCGATACCGCGCTTCAAGTCCATCGGGTTCATGCCGGCCGTCACATACTTCATGCCTTCGTGCACGATGGCTTGGGCCAGCACGGTGGCGGTGGTGGTGCCGTCGCCAGCGATGTCGGAGGTCTTGGACGCGACTTCCTTGACCATCTGCGCGCCCATGTTCTGCAACTTGTCTTTAAGTTCAATTTCTTTCGCGACCGAGACGCCGTCCTTGGTCACCGTGGGCGCGCCAAAACTGCGATCCAACACCACGTTGCGGCCTTTGGGGCCGAGCGTGACTTTAACGGCATTGGCCAGGATGTTGACACCCTCGACCATGCGTGCGCGGGCTTCGCCGCCGAAAATTACATCTTTTGCTGCCATGATAGGTTCCTAAAAAATTACGGGTTAAATTGGCTGCTAGCGCTTATGAATGCTGTGCCAGCAGCTATTAAATTAATTTACTTCTTCTCAACGACCGCGAACAGGTCATCTTCTTTCATGACCAACAACTCGTCGCCGTCAACCTTGACGGTCTGGCCGCTGTATTTGCCGAACAAGACACGGTCGCCGACTTTGACAGCCATCGGGCTCAACTCGCCCTTGTCGTTCTTTTTGCCCGGTCCCACGGCCAGCACTTCGCCTTGATCAGGTTTTTCGGCAGCGCTGTCAGGAATCACAATGCCAGAGGCGGTTTTGGTTTCGTTTTCGACGCGTTTGACAATGACGCGGTCGTGCAGGGGACGAAGTTTCATGGGAGCTCCTAGGTTTTGAAACAGGTTTAAAAAATCAATAGCGCCAACCTGGAAAAGTTAGCACTCATTAACTTGAAGAGGCGATTGCGTGAGAACGTGGGTCTGTTAGCACTCAACTCTTACGAGTGCTAATGATAAGGCCTTTTACCGGAAATTCAAGATCGGAGGGATAAAACAACGCTCGCGCTGCCATGCCAGCGGCTGTGGCATCATGCGTCCAGCGCCCTGGCCGCTTCGTTCACTTGTCAACCGAGCCTGCTCATGCTTTATATCAGCCTCAAAACCCTGCATTTGCTTGCCGTCATCGTCTGGCTTGGCGGCATGGTGTTTGTCCAGTTCTTTTTGCGACCGGCCGTGGCCACACTGGCACCCGCGGACCGGGTGCGTCTGCTGCAAGATGTGCTGGGGCGTTTCTTTGCTGCGGTGCTGTGGCTGGCGCTGCTGATCGTGAGCAGCGGGGGCTGGATGATCGGCCGGACCGCGCGCCAAATGGCGCTGGCGGGCGTCAAGTTCAACATGCCGCTGGAGTGGACCGTGATGGCGGCGCTGGGCGTGCTGATGCTGCTCATTTTTGGCTATCTGCGATTTGTGCTTTACCCACGTCTCACGCGCGCTGTGGCCGCGCTGGACTGGCCTGCCGCTGCTGCCGCGTTGGCCGGTATTCGCACCTGGGTGATGGTGAATCTGGTGCTTGGCGTGGTGATCGTGCTGGTCACACTGCTCGGCGGCGCGGGCTGACGCAACCGTGAACCCGGACGCACAACAACTCTGGCGCGCACCGCGCTGGGCGCTGGCAGTGTTGCTGGCGCTGCTGGGCATGCTCGGGCCGTTTTCGATTGACACCTATATTCCCGCCTTTTCCGGCATTGCCGAATCGGTCGGCGCGACGCCGGTGGAAATGCAACAAACGCTTTCTGCCTACTTGTTTGGCTTTGCTTTCATGAGTCTGTTTCATGGTGCCCTGTCCGACAGCCTGGGGCGGCGACCGGTTGTGCTCTGGGGGCTGGCCGCCTTTACCCTGGCCTCGGCCGGCTGCGCCCTGTCGCAGAGCATTGGCCAACTGGTGTTTTTCCGGGCCATGCAGGGCCTGACCACGGGTGCCGGCATTGTGGTCTCGCGCGCCGTGGTGCGCGACATGTTCGAGCCGGCTCAGGCGCAGCGGGTGATGAGCCAGATCACCATTTATTTTGGTGTGGCCCCGGCCATTGCACCGATCATTGGCGGCTGGTTGTTCGTGCATCTGGGTTGGCATAGTGTGTTCTGGTTTTTGACGGGTGTGGGCGTTGCGCTTTGGCTCGCCAATTACCGCTTGTTGCCGGAGACGCTGCACCAGTCGCAGCGCCAGCCGCTCAAGGTCAGCAACCTGTTGCAGGGCTATTGGCAGCTCGGGCTGGACCCGCGCTTTTTATTGCTGGCGCTGGCCAGCGGTGTGCCGTTCAACGGCATGTTTTTGTATGTGTTGTCGGCACCCGTCTTTCTTGGGCAGCACCTGGGGCTGGCACCGACGCAGTTTTTCTGGTTCTTTGTACTCACCATCAGCGGCATCATGGGGGGTGCCTGGGTCAGCGGCCGCATGGCGGGCAAGTTGGCGCCCAAGCAGCAGATCAAATACGGTTTTTCCATCATGCTGTTGATTGCGCTGGTCAACCTGGTCGCCAATTTCTTCGTCAAGGCGCATGTGGCGTGGGCGCTGTTTCCGATTATGATTTTTGCCTTTGGCTGGGCCATGATGGTGCCGGTGGTGACGCTGTTGGTACTCGATTTACACCCGGAGCGACGCGGCATGGCCTCCAGCCTGCAGGCGTTTATTGCCTCCAGCGCCAATGGCCTGGTCGCTGGCATCATTGCACCGCTGGTGATGCAGTCAACGGTGCTGATGGCGGCCACCACGCTGGTCATGCTGGGGGTTGGCTTGTCAGCCTGGATTTACCTGCACCGCCGCTGGCCGGAGATTGGCAAAGGCATCGATCACCCGACGCCATGACCGGCGACTGGCGCGGGCGGATTGAATTGCTGATTGGAATCCTTGAAATAGCCGATCAGAAAATCGACCATCGCCCGCACCTTGGCTGCCAGATTGCGGCCGCTGGGATAGGTGGCAAATAGGGGTACTGGTTCCACATGGTGCCAATCGACCAGGATCGGCGTCAATTGCCGCTTGCGAATGGCGTCGCTCACAATCACATTGGTCAGGCGTGTAATGCCGACCCCGGCCACCGCCAGTTGCATCACGGTTTCGGCGTTGTTGGCCACAATATTGCCATCAATATGCACGATGCGAATGCCATCGTCGGTGTCAAACGGCCAACGCCTCAATGTCGGCAGGTTGGAGATCCAAAGGCAGTTGTGCTGCTGCAGATCGTCCGGCGTGCGCGGCGTGCCATGCAGTGCCAGATAACTCGGCGCCGCACAGATGACGCGTTGCAGTGTGCAGATGCGCCGCGCCACCATGGATGAGTCGTCCAGCGGCCCGGTTCGGATCGACAAGTCGAAGCCTTCCGTCATGGCCGCCTGCGGCCGATCGCTGATGCTGATGTCCAACTCAACGTCCGGGTAAAGCGCCTGAAAGTGTGGAATGGCGCGCGTCAGTTGGTGCAGCCCAAAGGCCGATCCGCAATGCAGACGCAGCAGACCACGAGGGCTCAAGCCAGCCTGGCTGACCTCGGCCTCAGCTTCGTCGAGAGCCGCCAGAATGGGACGGGCGCGCGCATAAAACGCTTCGCCTTCCGTGGTCAGTTGCAGGCGTCGGGTGGTGCGTTGCAGCAGCCGGACACCCAGGCGGTCTTCCAGCCGCGTCACCAGTTTGGACAAAGCCGATGCGCTTAAACCCAGCGCACGCGCTGCCGCGCTAAAGCCACCGGTTTCCACGGCGCGGACAAAGGCGGTCATCTCAGCAGTGCGATCCATGGTTTGATTATGGACGAATATTCATAAATGTTGTTCTTTTAATGCTAATTGTTATTGATCCTACATGGAATTACATTCCACTCATGAGATGTTGCATTGCAATATGAAAAAGGAAATACGTTATGAACTCGATCCAAATCACTGAAATTGAAGAATCGGCCCGGCAGCTTCGGGCCCAGGAAATTCGGCGCGTTGAGCGCCAAATGGCAGCGGCCTTACTTCGCCAGAGCAAGCGCGCAGGCCTTGCGCTGCGCGCCGGTTTGCACGTTGTGAGCGAGGGTCTGCGCCCGTTGTTCAGCTGGAATCCGCAGCCCGCTGGTCTGGCTCAAAAACCCTGAGCCGCCTGGCCGCCTAAGGCGTCGGCTCAGGGAATTTCGGCCGCGCCCTGCAACACCAGATCGATACGATGCTGAAGCCGGGCCGCCAGCGCCGGATCATGGGCCTGTAGTGCGCCTTCGCGTTGCAAACCCAGCCATGCCAGCAGGGGGCGCCGCCAGCCCTGACTGGACGCCGCGTCGATAGCTCGCTCAATGTCTGCGGCAGTCAGCTGATTACTTTGCAGCAGGACCCCGGTTGCGACCAGGCGTGATAAAGGGTCTTCAATTGCTTCAAGAGCGTGCTGCGGTGGGTTGGCACTCGGCTTGGTCCGCGCCTGGAGCACCAGCGACTGATAGGCCAGGGGCAGTCGCGCCACCTCCACGCCGCTCCAGCGGCCCGTCAAAAATGCCGCATACGCCTGTTCTTCGGGCTGCGCCTGCGCCGCCAGCGCCTGGTACGCAGTACATTCGTCCAACTCCAGACTGGCGAGCCGAACGGCGCAGCGCGTCAACTCAGCCCGCGCCAGCAGATCGGCCCGACCGGTGCTGGCAAGTTCCGACTTGGCGCGGGCAAACTCAAACGCCGCCAAGCGCGTGTTGCCACTCAGATAGGCGGATGAAAAACCCTTGAGCGCGGCGAACGCGTTGACTTGCCAATCGGGCGCGGGCGGCTTGCTGGCGCAGGCGCCTAGCAACACGGCGGCACCGGCCAGCGTGCAGGCCCGCGCCGCGTTGACCAGCCGCCAAGCCAGGTGTGTTTTTGCGGCCCGGCGTGCGATCCAATTCAATGCGATGGTCATGGCAGCTTGATCTCGGCATCCTGGGCAAACGGCCATTTGCGCTTGACCTCATCGACCAGTTGGCTGATCTTGCGCAAGCTCAACTCCACCTCGGCGCGCAGGGCGCCCAGGTCGGCGCTGGCCACCCGCGCATTGGCCCCAACCGCTTGTGCCTCGGCCAGCACAGCGTCCACTTTTTTCAAACTGGCGCGCACATCGCTCAGCGCGCCCGTGAGTTGCTGCACGGCGGCCTGGGTGTCATCCATGAATCCCTTGGCACCGAAGACCCGTTGATCGGCCCGCGCCAACAAGCTGTTGGTGCGATCCATGACCACATTGGCTTTGTCCAGCGTGGCCATGATCTTTTTGGCCTGCTCATCGCTACCCAGCATGCCACCGAGCAGGCCATAGCGACCGGTCAGGCGCTCACTGACAATCTTCAGATTGCCCAAGCTCGCGTTGATG
Organism: uncultured beta proteobacterium; assembly: GCA_963750665.1. Taxonomy (GTDB): domain Bacteria; phylum Pseudomonadota; class Gammaproteobacteria; order Burkholderiales; family Burkholderiaceae_C; genus Rhodoferax. The sequence continues at coordinate 31,499 of CAVVRQ010000030.1, read as the reverse complement.
CTGGATTCGGCTGCGGTCATGTTGTCCAGGTTCTCCAGCAGCGCGCGCATGGAAGCCACCAGGCGTGGAATCTCGGCACCGGTGTCGCCGCGCAGCACCGGGCGCTCGGCATTGGCCGCCAGCGGCGGGTCGGTCAGGATACCGCTGAAGGCGCGAATGCGGGTTTCGCCCACCAGGCCGCGCTCCATCGTGAAGATGCTCGAAGTGCGCAGCCAGTGCGCGTCTTTGCGCGGTACATCAATCACGATTCGGACCTTGCCATCAGCGGCCAACTCAATGCGCTGCACGCGACCGACCGGGAAGCCGGAAAACGTCAGATCCATGCCCGCGATGACGCCCTCCGAGTCATCGGCGATCAGCACCAATTGCTGCGTGCTCTCGAACACGCCGCGCGCATACATCACGTAGAGCAAAAACCCAAGCACCAGCAGGGCTACCGCCATCAGCAACAGGACGGCCTTGCGCTCAAGCTGGGCCAGGGCGGGCGGGGATTCGGGGCGGGCTTGCATGGTTTGCGGGCCTTTAGATGTATTTGACCATGAGCGAGGCGGCCTCGATCAGCAGCAGTACCAACAACAGGCGCACCGCACCGGGTTGCATGCGCTCGACACTGGCCGCATCGGGGCGGCGCTGCTCCAGGCTGGCGGCCATTGGAACCAGCGCCACGGCCAGACTGAAGAGCAGGCATTTGAGCATAAAACCGATGGTCACGAGCGGGTCAAAGACCTGGCCCAACGTGCGCGTGTAGCCCGGCAGCCCCCAGGGCGAAAGCCCATACACCGTCAGATAGGCCAGCAGCAGCGCAATCACGCTGCTGAGCGTGGCCAGTGTCAGCACCGAAAAAGCGCTCGCCAAGGCGCGCGGCACCAGTTCATGGCGCAGTCGCGCCAAACCCAGGCCCTGGATCAGTCCGGCCTGACTCTGCCACGGCATGGTAGTCAAATCCGTACTGAAGGTGAGCCCGCTGCGCAGCGCCACAAACAGCGCGGCCAAAAGAGGAATAAGCTCCAGCACCAGCACGCGCACCACCATTTGCAGCGCGTACTGCGACAGGCCATAGCTGTAGGCGCTCACCACAACAATTCGGATCAGCACCAGGCTCAGCAGCGCCGCCAGCGCGGTGAACCAGGGCAAAACCTGCCAGGCGCTGGCGTAGATGTGGCGCGCGGTGGTGCCGCGATGCGTCTGGTTGTAGGTCGAAGGCGACAGCGCCAGCACCAGAACCAGCGCGGCGAAGCGCAGCATGTGCCACCAACGGGCAACGCTACGAAACAGTTGATCCGGCAGGCTCTTGAATTCCATGGATAGCGTCAATTTGATGCGCCCGGGCGGCACTGAAACAGTGCTTCATTATGGCAGCTCCAATGCCAGGAAGCCAGTTTCGCCTGCGGCAGATATGTGTCGCTGTTTAGTCATCAAAGTGACGTCAAGCTTTCACATAGGGCCGATAAAGTTTTTGCTTTCCCAACCTGAAAGCATCTGTATGAAATTTCCTCCCATTTCCGGTCGGCTGACCTTGACCCTGAGTTGTCTGGGCTTCGCCACCCTGGTCGCCTGCGGCGGCGGCAACGTTCCCCAGCCATTTTTGACCCTGGACGGCGCGCAACCGCTGGTCATCGGCCATCGCGGTTCGGCGGGCTATTTGCCCGACCACACGCTGGGCGGGTACACACTGGCCATCAAGAATGGTGCTGACTTCATTGAGCCCGATCTGGTCGCCACCTCGGATGGAGAACTGGTGGCCCGCCATGAGCCCAACATCACCGCCACCACCGACGTGGCCGATCACCCCGAATTCGCCAGCCGAAAAACCACCCGTTTGGTCGACGGGGCCTCGGAGACCGGCTGGTTTGTCACCGACTTCACGCTGGCTGAAATCAAGACCCTGTACGCCAAGCAGCCATTTGCCGACCGCGACCAGACGCACAACAAGGAGTATCGGATTCCTACGTTTCGCGAGGTGCTGGACCTGGCCAGGACAGAGGGTGCCAAAGTTGGGCGCGTGGTTGGCGTTTACCCTGAAACCAAGCACCCCACCTACCATGCGGACGCCGGCCTCAAGCTGGAAGACCGCTTGTTGGCCATTCTGACCGAATACGGCTACACCAAAAAAGAGTCACCGGTCATCATTCAGTCGTTTGAAGTCTCCAACCTGCAATACCTGCGGCCCAAGACCCTGGTTCGGTTGGTGCAGCTGGTCGATGGCGATGACTATGACTTCAAGACCGGCAAAGTGACCTTTGCCGCCCCATTTGATCGTCCCTACGACTGGACCAAAGCTGGCAAAACCGCCATGTTTGATTCGATGCTGACACCGGCCGGTCTGGCCGAGATCAAGAAATACGCCGATGGCGTGGGCCCGTGGAAGCCGTACATCGTGCCAGTCAAAGGCTCGTTTGATGCGACCGGCAAGATGCTCGATGTCAATGGTGACGGCGCGGTGAACTACATGGACACGACGTCACAGGCGGCGACCGGCTTGATTGCGGACGCCCATAAGGTGGGTCTGACGGTCCATACCTGGACTTTCCGCAGCGAACCGAAACGACTGGCGTTTGACTACAAGGGCGACCCGAAGAACGAGTATCTGCAGTTCTACCGCCTGGGCATTGACGGCCTTTTCTCCGACTTTGCCGACACCGCCATTGCGGCGCGCGCGGCCTATCTCAAGGAACTGGGACGCTGATCCCGCTGGCCGCTGTCCGAGCGGCGGCTGCTTTGTTAGCGAAGTGGGTCTTTATGAGTAAAAATGACCTCTAGCCCTTATAGCATAAGCTCAAACAGCTATTATTTTTGACAACCAGAACCTGGCCGCAAAGCGCAAATCCGGGCGTAGGCCGGGGTTTCGAGTTGCAGCGTCACGTGGCGGATTTCAAAGTGTTCGTGCAGTTCTTCCTCAGCCTCGCTCAGCACGGCTCCGGTGTCGATGGCATCGGTCACCAGGTGCGCGGTGAGCGCAGTCTGGCTGGTGCCCATGGCCCACACGTGCAGGTCATGTACCTCGGCCACGCCGGGCAGACCGAGCAACAGCTTGCGCACCGCCAGCGTATCCACGCTGTCTGGCACGCCGTCAAACAGCAGGTGCAGGCTTTGCTTGAACAGACTCCAGGTGCCCCACAAAATCACCGCTGCAATCAGCAGACTCACCACCGGGTCGAGCCAGACCCAGCCCATCCACAGCGTCAAGCCGCCGGCCACCACGACGCCAGCGGACACCAGCGCGTCGGCGGCCATGTGCAAAAACGCACCCCGGATGTTGAGGTCGTCGCCGCCACGCATGAACAGCAGCGCGGTGGCGGTGTTGATAACGATACCAATGCCCGCCACCGCCATGATCGTCACGCCCTGCTCTTGCAGCGAGACAGCGTCCGACATCAGCCGCCCAATGGCTTCCCAGGCCAAGCCGCCCATGGCCACCAGCAGCAGCAAGGCATTGGCAAACGCGGCCAATATGGTGGCGCGTTTCCAGCCGTAGGTATGGCGCGCGCTGGGCTGCACTTTGACCGCCAGCGCACCGGCCCAGGCCAACACCAGACCGGCCACGTCACTCAGGTTGTGTCCTGCGTCGGCCAACAGCGCCAACGAGTTGATGCGCCAGCCGTAAAAGCCTTCGATGGCGACAAAAATGGTATTGAGCGCAATGCCAATGGCAAAAGCGCGATTGAAATTGGCTGGGGCATGGCTGTGGGCCGGTGTGTGGTCGTGTGTGTCACTCATGCGGATGATTTCACTGTCTTGAAAGAAGATGCGTCGGACGACGGGGCTTCCGGCGAAATAATGCCAGTCAGGCCGAAACCCCAAAAACCATACCCACGCCAGCTGTGATCGCCATCGCCAAAGCACCCCAGAAGGCGACACGCAAAACACCTTTCACCATGCCGGCGCCACCGGTATAGGCTGCCAGGCCTCCCAGAATCACCAGGAACAACAGCGACGTACCCGCCACCACGGGTTTAAGGAGCTCAAATGGTGTGGCCCATGCAGTGATCAACGGCAAACCAGCACCCACCACAAACGACAGCGCTGAAACCAGAGCAGCCTGCAGCGGATTGGCGCTAACAGCTGCTGAAATACCCAGCTCATCGCGCGCATGCGAGCCCAGCGCGTCTTTTGCCGTCAATTGCGTAGCGACTTGTCGGGCCAGGTTCACATCCAGTCCACGCTGCACGTAAATGTTTGTCAGCTCGCCAAGCTCCCGGACGGCATCGGTTGCGAGTTCGATTTTTTCGCGTTCAATGTCGGCCCGCTCGGTATCAGACTGGGAACTCACCGAAACATATTCCCCGGCGGCCATCGACATGGCTCCAGCCACCAAACCAGCCACGCCCGCGACCAAAACAGGCCCTTGCGTGGCACTGGCAGCCGCTACCCCCAGAATCAGACTGGCGGTAGAGACAATGCCGTCATTGGCACCCAGCACGGCGGCACGCAGCCAGCCAATGTGTTGTGTTCGATGATTTTCTGTTTGCATGCTGTTGTCAATTTTTGGAATTTATCAAGCGGGATTCACGCCCAAGAGGCGACCCGTGATTTTGCGCGCAATCGGTGCCAGAAAGAAAATCACCGCTACGCCCACCAGTTAAGCGATGCTAAACGCCTTCATCCATTTCTGCACAAACTCAGCACCCAAGCCGACATTGAGCCACGTGATCTGCCCCCAAAATTGTTAAAGCACTGCGTTAAAGACAAAGCCCACCAGCAGGATGCCTGCGGACACGACGCCGACAAAGGTGGCAATCAGCCGAATTTTCAGCACCTTGCGCAGGATGATCATCTCGGGCAAGGACAACGCAAGCACGCTCATCATGAACGCCAGCACGGTGCCCAGCTCCGCGCCCTTGGCCAGCAGGGCTTGCACGATCGGAATGATGCCCGCCGCATTGCTGTACATCTGCACGCCGATGACGACGGCCAGCGGCACTGACCACCAAGCCTTTTTCCCCATGAAGCTGGCCATGAACTCTTCCGGTACATAGCCGTGTATAGCCGCGCCTACAGCAATACCGACCAGGATGTAGGGCCAAATCTTGCCGACAATTTGTTTGACCGCGTGAAAGCCGCCTTCAATGCGCTCGCCCAGCGTCATGCCAGCAGCTTCAAACTCGGCCGACATTTTGGGCAAATCGCGCACCCAGTCTTGCAGATACGCTTGCATCTTCAGGCGGCCAATGATCCAACCAGCCACGATGGCCACGGTCAAGCCCAGACCCAGGTAGAGCAGCGCCGCTTTCCAGCCAAACATGCCAAACAGCAGCGTCAGCGCCACCTCATTGACCATCGGAGCCGAGATCAAAAACGAAAACGTCACCCCAAGCGGCACCCCGGCTTGCATAAAGCCGATGAACAGCGGCACAGCCGAGCAACTGCAAAACGGCGTCACGATACCGAGCGATGCCGCCATCACATTGGCCACACCTTCACTGCGCCCGGCCAGCAGGGCACGGGTGCGCTCTGGAGTGAAGTAGCTGTTGATCATGCCCATGACAAACACTACGGCGGTTAGCAGCATCAGCACTTTGGGCGTGTCATAAAAGAAGAACTGCAACGCACTGCCCAGGTGGCTGCTGCGGTCCATCGGCAGCAACGCGACCAGCGACTCAGAGGCCGCAATCAGCGTGTTGTAAAGCGCCAGCCACACGATGGCGGCGACAACCAAAAAGGCAACGGGCTGGCCCATCGGCCAGGATTTTTGGGGCAAGGTCAAGGCATTCATGCCGGGGAAGACCTAAAGTCGGATAAAAAGATGCAGACGAATCTAAACGTATTTGGTGAACCCGGTGCGTTTCACGCGTCAGTAATCGGTTGGGATAAGAGCGCTTTAAGTTCGCTCGTACCAAGCCTTGCTACGGTTCACGATGTTGACCACCAGCAGCATCACCGGCACTTCGATCAGCACGCCGACCACGGTGGCCAACGCAGCGCCCGAGTGGAAACCAAACAGGCTGATGGCCGCAGCCACGGCCAACTCAAAGAAGTTGCTGGCCCCAATCAAGGCCGACGGGCAGGCGATATTGTGCCTTTCACCCACCGCACGGTTGAGCAGATACGCCAGGCCTGAGTTGAAAAACACCTGGATCAGAATCGGCACCGCCAACAGCGCGATCACCAGTGGCTGTTTCAGGATGGCCTCACCCTGAAAGGCAAACAACAGCACCAGCGTGGCCAGCAGCGCGGCAATCGACCAGGGGCCAATCTTTTCCATGGCAGTGTCAAATGCTGTCTGACCGCCCTTCAGCAAGGACTTGCGCAGCAACTGCGCCACGATGACCGGTATCACGATATAAAGCCCGACCGAAATCAGCAGCGTGTCCCACGGCACGGTGATGCTGGATAGGCCCAGCAAAAACGCCACCAGCGGCGCATAAGCCACGATCATGATGCCGTCGTTGAGCGCCACTTGCGACAAGGTGAACAATGGGTCGCCATTGGTCAGACGGCTCCAGACAAACACCATCGCGGTGCAAGGTGCAGCGGCCAACAGAATCAGCCCGGCGATATAGCTGTCGAGCTGGTCTGCAGGCAGGTAAGGGGCAAACAACTGCCGGATAAACAGCCAGCCTAGAAACGCCATGGAAAACGGCTTGACCAGCCAGTTGACAAACAGCGTGACACCAATGCCCTTGATGTGCTGACCGACCTCGCGCATGGCTGAAAAGTCCACTTTCAGCAGCATCGGGATGATCATGACCCAGATCAACACGCCTACCGGCAGGTTGACGTGCGCCACCTCCATGCGGCCGATGGCCTGGAAGAAGCCGGGCAACACCTGGCCCAGGCCGATACCGGCGACGATGCATAAAAACACCCAGACGGTCAAATAGCGCTCGAACACGCTCATCGGCGCGCCAGCGGCGCGCTTGCCAGTTACTTCACATTGCACACTCACGGTCAGGCTCCTTGTTTAACAACGGGTTCTCATACCGGGCCACGACCCGGTATCCATGAATTTGGAGCCATGGATTGCGGATCGGTGTCCGCAATGACAGCCTTCTTTCATACTTTGGGGTGGCTTGGCAGTCAGTTAGATAACTGCTGCAGACGTTGCACACCGACAGGTTCTTCCTGCAACAGCGGCACCAGCGCGTAGCGGCTGGCGTGTTGCTTGGCCACGGCATTGATCTCGCGCAGTTCGTTTTGCGCCCGCGCTTGCAGCAGCGGGGAAGTCACTTTGGCCGCAGCCACACTGTTGTTGATAACCCAGGCCCAGGGTTCGATACCGGCGCGGCGCAAATCGGTTTGCAGATTGGCCGCTTCCAGCACCGGCGTGGTTTCGGCCAGCGTGACGATCAGCACCTTGGTTTGCTTGGGGTCTTGCAACTGCGTCATCGGCGTGCTGAAGTGCGCGCCGGCGCCCATCTGGCGCGCGATGTCGCGGTGGTAAGCGCCGGTGGCATCGAGCAGCAGCAGCGTGTGGCCGGTGGGCGCGGTGTCCATCACCACAAATTTCTTGCCAGCCTCACGAATCACGCGTGAGAAGGCCTGAAACACCGCGATTTCCTCGGTGCAGGGCGAGCGCAGGTCTTCTTGCAGCACGGCGCGTCCGGCAGCGTCGAGCTTGGCACCTTTGATGGCCAAGACCTGGGCGCGATAGGCTTCGGTGACCGCATGGGGATCGATGCGGCTGACCGTCAGGTGATCCAATGTGCCATGCAGCGTTTCCATCAGATGCGCCGCCGGGTCCGAGGTGGTCAGGTGCACCTCGTGCCCGCGCGTGGCCAGTTCCACCGCCACGGCAGCGGCCAGTGTCGTTTTTCCGACACCGCCCTTGCCCATTAGCATAACCAGACCGTGGCCTTCGAGTGCTATTGTCTCAACCAGTGAGGCCAGGCTGGGGGCGGCGATTTTGGGGGCATCAAGCGGCACTTCCGGCGTCGGCAACACGGTGGACTCGGTGTCCAACAGTTGTTTCAAGGCCGCCAGTCCAAACAAGTTAAACGCCTTGAGCGCAATCTGGTCGACAGGCAAGCCGCGCAGGACTGCTGGCACGTTGGCCATAACAGCCTGCTCGCGTTGAAAAATGGCCTGCGCCAACGTGTCACCGATGGCCTCGGACGCTGGGAGCACACCATTGATCACCAAGTACTGGCGCTTCAGGCCAATGCCAGCGAGTTCGCCGTGGGTTCGCGCTGCTTCATTTAATGTAGCTGCTTGCGCCCGTGCGACAAGGACCAGACGGGTTTTTAATGGGTCCGTCAGGGCATCGACGGCGGCCTTGTACTGGGTTCGTTGTTTCTCCAGTCCGGCCAAAGGGCCCAGGCACGACGCATCGCCCTTGCCGTCTTCCAGAAAGTCGCTCCAGGCACCGGGCAACTGCAACATGCGTATGGTGTGGCCGGTGGGCGCGGTGTCGAACACGATGTGATCAAAGTTCTGCGTCAGCGCACTGTCAATCAGCAGCGCGGTGAACTCGTCAAACGCGGCAATCTCGGTCGTGCAAGCGCCCGAGAGCTGTTCTTCGATGCCCTTGACGACTGCCTCTGGCAATACGCCGCGCACCGGGCCGACGATGCGGTCGCGGTAGGCCCGGGCTGCGGCTTGCGGGTCGATTTCCAGTGCGCTCAAGTTGTGCACGTCGGCCATAGCAGTGATCTGGTTGCCAATGCTGATGCCAAATACCTGCCCCACGTTGGAGGCCGGGTCGGTGCTGACCAGCAACACGCGTTTGCCTTGCGTTGCGAGCTGGATCGACGTGGCGCATGCAATCGAGGTTTTACCAACGCCGCCTTTGCCGGTAAAGAACAAATAGCGCGGCGGTCTTTCCAGAAACTTCATCCGCAACACTTTGTGCCGCCGCAGCAAGTCTGTGCCTCGGGTTGCGATGCCGGCGTCGGGGCCGCCGATGCAAGGTCCAAGCCTAGCCAGCGCGCCAGTTCCGCACGACTGGGATAGCGACCCGCCAGAGCCACCTCGCCATCCAGCAAGGTGATGGGTAGTGCAGATTCGCCAGTGCGTGTCAGCAGGCCGCGCACGGGTTCGGCCTCGGCGAAGGCCATGGGTTCTTTGGCCAGGTTCAAACGTTCGATCTGCACGCCGTTTTGCTTGGCCCAATCGACCTCTGCAGCGAAATCGACCAGACGCTGATCGACATCGGTGCCGCAAACACCGCTGCTGCAGCACAGGGCAGGGTCAAAGACTTGAAGTTTCTTCATGGAAATTCCCTTTGGATGAAGCGGTAAAAGATAAAGGATGCGAAAGCATCGCCAATCAAATTGGCATCAGGCTTCCAATGCGATCCAACTCGGCCTTGAGGCGCGCTGGGTTGGCCTGTAGTTGTCCCAGTGGCAATGCCAAAAATGCCTCGATACGCCCGCGCAATATGCGGTAGGCGCTATCAAAAGCTGCATCAATTTCAGCGTCGGTACCAGTCGCGTGCGCCGGGTCTTGCACGCCCCAATGGGTGCGCAACACCGGTCCCAGGTAAGCCGGGCAGGTTTCACCTGCTGCATTGGCGCAAACGGTGACCACGATGTCGGGCGTCTGCGGCAACTTGTCCCACGATTTGCTATGACAGCCCGTGGTGGCGATACCCTCGCGCGCCAGCAGCGCCAGCGCGCGCGGATGCACGCTGCCGCTGGGGTGGCTGCCCGCGCTCATGGCATACCAGCCCTCGGGGGCCAGATGGTTAAAGGTGGCTTCGGCCAGGATGGAGCGGCAGGAATTGCCGGTGCACAAAAAAAGAAGATTCATGGTTCAGACTGCCTCGGCAATGACTTGGGAAAACATCAGGCGCAAATGGGTGCCAGCCGAATCTCGGCGCACTGCTCGGGGTGGCCGGCGCAGCACTCGGCGGTCAGGTAGCCGATCAAGTCCTGCATCAGCGCCAGGTTGGCGCGGTAACGTTGGTAACGCCCTTCCTGCACGACTGAGACAAGCTGCGCGTGCGTCAGCGCCTTGAGGTGAAACGACAAATTGGTCGGCGGCACCTCCAGCGCACTGCCAATCTCGCCGACCACCAAGCCTTGCGGCCCGGTTTTGACAAGCAGCCGGTAAATGTCGAGCCGCACGCCCGAGGCGAGGGATTCAAAAATGGGGATGGCGAGTGATTTGTCCATGCTGCAATGATACAACAATGTTTGAACTATCGAATTCATCCGCGTTTAGTGGCACAGGCAGGCCCTCAAAACAGACTGCTTGCTCTGCCAATCAATGGCCGCCGTGTTAACTGCTAGATCTTCAGCGCTTCGACCTGGCGGTCAAGCCCGAGCCAGCGCTGCGCCGCTTGCTGCAGAGCTTCCCCCCCACCGCTGCTGATCAGCATGCAGCGCCCCGCCAAGTGGTCGGCAGCCAGGCTTGGCAAGACTCGACGGGTCTGGCGTGCCACCGCCTCGGCGCTGTCAACCAAGTGAATGTTGCCACCCACCAGCCGGGTTAATTCGTCGCTTGCAAACGGGTAGTGCGTGCAACCGAGCACGAGCGTGTCGATCTCGCCAAAATTTATGCCAAATTGACCGATAGCCCCCGTGTAGTCTGCGCAAAGCGCTCTAATTTTTGAAGCATCTTGCTGCTCGATGGCACTCGCCAGACCATCACAAGGCTGGCAAATGAAGTTGGCCTCGCGCGCCACCGAGTCCATCAGGGCACAGAATTTGGCGCTCTCCAGGGTGTTGCGCGTGGCCATGACCCCAATGCGCCGGGTCCGGCTTTGCAGCAGCGCCGGCTTGAGCGCTGGCTCCAGGCCGACCAGCGCGAGCGACGGGTGCGCCTGGCGCAGCAAATGAATGGCCGCTGCCGTGGCGGTGTTGCAGGCAAGCACCAGCGCCTTGATGTGATGCTGGGCAACCAGGTAGGCGCTGATCAAATGGGCGCGATCAATGACCTCGCTCTCGGCCCGCTCACCATACGGCGCGCAGGCGCTGTCGGCGAGATAGACAAAGTCCTCGTGCGGCAACTCCGCGCGCAGCGCCTTGAGAACGCTCAAGCCGCCAATGCCGCTGTCAAACACCCCGACCGGGCGTTGGCCCAAATCAGGGTCTGTTGCCGATTTCAATCAGGTGCCAGCCACGGCAATGCCCTTGAATTCCCCAGTGGCGATGCGTTTTTGCCACTCGGCCGGGCCGGTGATGTGGGCGCTGGTGCCGCCTGCGTCCACCGCCACGGTCACGGGCATATCGACCACGTCAAACTCGTAAATCGCTTCCATGCCAAGGTCGGCAAAACCGACCACTTTGGCGGTTTTGATGGCTTTGGAAACCAGGTAGGCCGCACCGCCGACGGCCATCAGGTAGGCGCTCTGGTGCTTCTTGATGGCTTCAATCGCCACCGGGCCGCGCTCGGCTTTGCCGACCATGGCGATCAGGCCGGTTTGCGCCAGCATCATCTCGGTGAAGCCATCCATGCGGGTGGCGGTGGTGGGGCCGGCCGGTCCGACCGCCTCGCCCTTGATCGGATCGACCGGGCCCACGTAGTAAATGACGCGGTTGGTGAAGTCCACCGGCAGCTTTTCGCCCTTGGCCAGCATATCCTTGATGCGCTTGTGGGCGGCGTCGCGGCCGGTCAGCATCTTGCCGTTGAGCAGCAGCGTGTCACCGGGTTTCCAGCTTGCCACTTCGGCTTTGGTGAGCGCATTGAGATTGACCTTCTTGCTCTTCACATAGTCGGGTGCCCACTGCACGTCGGGCCAGGTGGAAAGCGCCGGTGGGGTCAGATAGACCGGGCCACTGCCGTCCATTACAAAATGCGCGTGACGCATGGCGGCGCAGTTCGGGATCATGGCGATGGGCTTGCCCGCAGCGTGCGTCGGGTACATCTTGATCTTCACGTCGAGCACGGTCGTGAGGCCGCCCAAGCCTTGCGCGCCGATACCCAGCGCGTTGACTTTTTCCAGCAGTTCAATGCGCAGCGCTTCGGTTTTGCTTAGGGCTTGGCCGCTGGCGGCTTTGGCCTGCAGCTCGTGCATGTCCAGGTTGTCCATCAGGCTCTCTTTGGCCAAAAGCACGGCCTTTTCTGCCGTGCCGCCAATGCCAATGCCCAGGATGCCCGGCGGGCACCAGCCCGCGCCCATGGTCGGCACGGTTTTGAGCACCCAGTCCACCACCGAGTCGTTCGGGTTGAGCATGTACATCTTGCTTTTGTTCTCGGAGCCGCCGCCCTTGGCCGCGACCGTCACTTCGAGCCTGTCGCCGGGCACGATGTCGGTAAAGATCACCGCCGGCGTGTTGTCCTTGGTGTTCTTGCGCTCAAACTGCGGGTCGGCCACCACACTGGCGCGCAGCGGGTTGTCGGGGTTGGTGTAGGCGCGGCGCACGCCTTCGTTGATGGCGTCATCCAGGCTGCCGGTGAACTCGCCCCAGCGCACGTCCATGCCAACTTTCAAAAACACGTTGACGATGCCGGTGTCCTGGCAGATCGGGCGGTGGCCCTCAGCCGACATCTTGCTGTTGGTCAGGATTTGTGCGATGGCGTCCTTGGCGGCCGGGCTTTGCTCCAGCGCATAGGCGCGCGCCAGATGCGTGATGTAGTCGGCCGGGTGGTAGAAGCTGATGTACTGCAGGGCAGCGGCAATGGACTCAATCAGGTCCGTCTGGCGGATGGTACTCATGATGCTTTGAAACCTCAGGTAGTTAAGGGAGGGGGAGTCGGCCTTGCGCAAATGGCGACAATGGCTGCAAGTTTAACCCTCCCAAATCGCCGTTCGCCCGGTTCGCGGTGCTCGCGATTCCGGCGCAACCGGTTCGGCGGGGCGTGGCCCCGAATGGCAAACCCGCAGACTCGCACCGCTGCCAAGTCAATAGTGCGGCGGTAGCTCCTCGCGCAGATTGCGCGTGACGTCGGCACCGTCGTCCGCGCTGCGCTGGCGCAGTTCGGCCAGCTCGCGCAGCAGCCGGTCGATTTGCTGCTGCTGGCGCACGATCACCTGGTCGAGCTTGTCCAGCAGGTCCTCGGTGAAGCTGGCCTTGATTTCGAGTTCGGTCAGGCGCTGGTCGGTGTTGTGTGGGTTTTCCATGGAGTGCCAAGCTTACCCCCAGCGCGGTGTGTTTTCATCCTTGAGCTGCGCGCGCAGCGTGGCGTAGTCGGGCAGCACGGCGCGCACCGTGTCCCAGAAGCGCGGGCTGTGGTCCATCACGCGCAGGTGGCTGAGCTCATGCACCACCACGTAGTCAATCACGGCGTGCCCAAACTGCATCAACCGCCAGTTCAGGCGGATGAAGCCACCCACGCGGGCGCTGCCCCAGCGCGTGGCGGCGTTGCTCAGCGCCAGCCGCTGCCACTGCACCTGCAGTTGCGGCGCGAAGTGATCGAGCCGCTGGGTAAAGTGGCGCCGCGCCTGGCGCATCAGCCAGGCCTGCGCGGCAGCGCGAATCTGCGTCGGTGTGGCGTTCGCGGCCAGGCCGAGCTGCAGCTGCAATTCCACGCCACCGACCGCCGGTGCGTCGGCCCCGGCGCTCGCTACCTTGAGCTCGGCCGCCAGCGGTCCCGGCGCGCGCTGCGGCTGTAGCACGACTTTGACTGGCGCGCCCAGAAAGCGCAGCGTGGCGCCGTCCTGCCACTCAATCTGGTTGGCCAGCAAGCGCTGCTGGCGCTCACGCGTCTCGCCCAGCTTCTTGATGATCCAGTACGATCGTTCCTGCAGCGCGGCATCCACCTCGCGCAGCGCCAGCCACTTGGGCGCTCGCACCACCAGCCCTTCCGGGCCGACCGCAAAACCAATGCTGCGGCGTTGCCCGCGCTTGAATTCATAGCCGACCACGACGTCGTGCAGGCGAGCCTCGCGGTTGGCGCGTGGGTGGCGCAAGTTGCTCAACGGTAAGCCTCGGGGTCATTCGACAGTTGTTTCAGAGATATTAAACGCATTAGGTGAAGTAGTTGGTTGTTCCTTTATCGATTCATCAGGCATCTTCGGTTGTGAAACAGGTGTTTGCGATGATGATGGATTAGTCGCAGATGTTGGTGGTAAACGGAGTCTCGGACGACGTAACGTGGACTGCTCTGATGTTGTTGCAGTCGAACTCTCCGGATTCGCGTTATGCGTTGATAAATCAGCCGATTCGATACGTTGGTTCTCTTGTCCGGTTGATCGTGAAGTGCGCTCTTGTGCTTGTGAAGGAACTGGAACACTCTCAGACGAACGATCGGACGACTCGTCGGGTGCCACCGCCGTGGCGGATTCGGTGGTAACTTCGTACTCGCAGCTTCCGAGACAGATGGAGTAGCAGGGCGTGATGTCATCTTCATCGTCTGACCAGCGACACGAGCCCCGACTTTCGCGGTGCCTTTCCCGACGGCATAATCGACCGAGCCAACACCCCATCCACGCTTCAGACCAGCATCAATCCCGAAGAGACGTTCGACCATGTTCGGTCCATCAATCAAAGCGGCAGAGAAGGCAATCAACGCAATCAAATAGGCGAGTCCATCCAGTGTATCGGCCAGGTATGCCGTTCCAATCGTATAGAGTTTAATCGAAACGAAGATCAAAATGATGACGAGAAAGGTGTTCAAGATGCTTTGAATGACTTTCTTCGTCTTTTGTCCGCTGTGTAAATCAGCGGGTGCCACTAAAATCGCCAAGACATAATTAAAAGCCAACTCGAACGAAAGTCGAGCCAGCTTGTAGGCAATCGAGAAGAGGGTAAAGCCCATCACCCCGAGCGTGACGAGGATTGTCAGCCAGTTCGGATGATAGCGATAATAGTACTGGTTGTTCCATTCAACACCGCTCTGATCTAACTCGGTTTCGGTCATTTCTTTCCCGTTCCAAGCAAGCTTGTTCTGAGAAATATCTTCACCTTCTTTACTCAATCGATACTCATCGCTATCAAATACATCATTGATGTCTATATTCTTGATTTGGCTTGCTGGAACAGAGTTTGGATTTTTAATTTTTGTATCTTTGAAAGCAGTTTTATCGTATTCAACTAAATCATGTACATTTTTTTGGAGCACTGATTGCGATAAAGTATGATCCTGATTTTCATATACTCCATCTTGATTGATGCTTGTTATGGCTTTGTCTGTGAATTCATTTGTCTTTATCATTGTCGGAGATAATAACCCTAAAACTAACAAAGTGATGAACAGATTAATGAGAAACCCTTCTCGATCAAATTTTTTCTGAAAAATCATCAAGTAACCGGTAAATAAAAAGCTCCCAGCTAAAATGACATATAAAAAAGGTTGAATCGTCTGAACGAATTCAACCACTTGAGGATTATTAAAGAATGATTTTATGAGGAGGATGTCATTTGTAATCTGTTCAAGACCATCGATGATGAAGGAGAGACCTCTAACGAAAAGCCAACCAATAGAACGAAGCGCATCTCTCACCAAATCACTGATGCTCAGTAAGTCTTGAAATTCCTCCAGTTTGGATGCTATATCTCCATTAGCCATGATGGTCCTCCCTTCTCTGTCTGCTTTTAGTCAATAAAAGAGGTTACTTCATCTTCGAGTGCCTTGTCATCTAACGCAGTGAGATCGAGAGAACTAACTAATTTACCATGTTCTAGTTTGTACAGACGACCACCCTTTAATTCTCCATGTTCATCTGTAGCACGGTCTTCTAAATCTTTCCCGTTAGGTTGAAAAGGATTAAATAATTTTACTTGTATGTCCTCTTTCTCAGCGATGTCCTTCACTTTATCTACATAAGGCTCAAATTCTGCTTTACTGTCGCTATCAACAAGTAAGAAATTACTTTGATCACTATCTTTTAGTTGATCAATTTCTTTTACAGAAACTTGTTTAAGAGACTTTGCTTCACTATTTTCACTACAACCGACTAAAAGTAACGCAGAGGAAATCAATAGTCCGGAGAGTACTCGTTTCGCTTGCATGCCTCCACCCCTTTTCCTATGATGACACCTGTTCCGGATCCGTTAAATCGCCATTACTGACGTGGACCCGAAAATCGAATGTGTCTATAAGCGTAACAGTTTTTCGGTCGCCTGAGTCTGGGTCTTCTTCCTCAAATACGACGAGAAAGCCGTCCTGGGTCTGGATATTCAATACTTCACCGCGACGGAGACGCTTTTTGTTCTCCTTGATGATGGTCGCGATGACGCGGAGTTCACGCTGGACGCGTTCCGTGCGTGTCAGTTCTGTCATATGATGCCCTCCTTAGACGCCATGACGAAGTTTTTCGAGTCGTTTACTGATGATCGTCTTCAAAAAGTGACGCTGGTTGTCCGTCACAGGAATCGTCTTATCTAAAATTCCTTGCTCGAACACCGTGATGGATAGGGTGTCGTATTCTGTCGTCTCGAAGATCGAGCGTAGGATTTTCGGTTGCAGGACATCACAAACGCGCCATTCTGTTGCGTCAAGTGTCTCCTCATCCGTCTCCACCGTTTTCGATGCAACTGAGGCGCCGAGATGGAAGGGGACACGAAGCGTATTCAGGTCGAGATGCGCATGTGCGCAGGGAATGACGAGATCGTTGATGGAACGGTCCGTGTTAAAGTCATCCGCCAAGTATTCATAGCGGTATTTCATCGCCGTCCGTCCGGTCAGGAAGAGGGGATAGGACTGGATCCGTTTCTTTTGCTTGTCTTGTCGTTTGATGACCCGAATGATCAGCATCTCGCCTTCCTTCAGTCCCATCACTTCGGTTGCTGTCAACAAGCGCCGACCATCGACACTCTCCGTCTTCGACTTCGAAAGCGAGAAGGTCTGTCCGGAACGAGACTTCGTGACGATCGTCTGCTCCCCGAGTTTCTTCGAAATCAATTCTGCCGTCGACTCATCTGCTGTCAATAGGTAGTGCGTGTTTCCGCAGTTCCCGTCGATGGTCTTCCAATCCTCTCCGTAGAGGTTCTCGAGTTGCGCGTAGGACTGGATGACGAGGTTGAAACGAATGTTCCGACCGAGACAGACGGTGATGATGTTCGCCATCCCTTCGATTGCTGGCATGTTTCCGAATTCGTCGAGCAAGAAGATGACCTGCCGTTCACAACGTCCGCTCGTCGCTTGTGAGGCGACACGAGCGAGTGAGGTGTAGACTTGTTTGACGTACAGTGAAGCGATGACGTTCAACGTCGGATCGTAGTCCGGGACGATCAGGAAGACGGCAACGGGGCGCGGGTGCTGGCGAACCTCCCGGATGTCGATCGGGGCATCCGTCGTCCAGTCGAAGATCCCGTCTGCCTCGTCCGTCCAACCCGTAAGTGTCACGGTGTAACGTTGTCTCTCACTCTCTACGATGATAGTGGCATCAACTTCGAGGATCTCTTCGTGATGGAGTACGAAACTCCCATCGTCGTCCGTCGTCAAGGCGAGCTGCTTCCCACTTGGAAAGTAGAACGTCAACCGGGACAAGGGAAGCGCACGTCCTCGGATCCAGCGGTTGAAGCCGATCAGTTTCATATCAAGGGAGTTCTGTGCCGTCAAACGTGCCGTCGCATCAAGAGTAAAGATCCCGAGCTTGGCATTCGTATTGGCGAGGATACTCGCGCGCGTCTGCCCCCCGGAGAAATGAAGCGTCGCATACTGCATACGTGCCGGATGATTCTCCGGGAACGACGCGAAGAAGGCGTCGAGTGCCGATTGTTCCTGTCCCATTCCATCAGTGACCGTGCGTGAGCCGAGATCGGATAGCATCAAGGCGACGTTATACATCGTGATCTTCTCCGGTTCATGTTTGGCTTGTTCGCATAATCCAAGAATCAAGGCGGTGCAGAGATCCGTCGAGGAGTTACTCCAGAACGGATCCTTCGCCTTCGGGTCATGATAGAGCATGTAGGCGACCGAACGGGCATATTGCTGGGCGAGGGAGTAGTTCTCGTCCAGATACGCGTCGATCGTCAGCTGCAGCAGGTTATAGGACATCGATTGCGACGGATTCATCAGATTCAGGACTTCGACCTGATAGCCGCGTGCCTCGAGTGTCTCTTTGGAGGCAGCGAATAGTTCACCTTTTGGATCATTGATGATCAGGCTCGCTTGGCGTTCGGCACGACTGTAGAGGTCGATCGTCGAGAAGACGAACGTCTCGCCTTTACCAGAACGAGTCGTCCCGATGACGAGATTGTTGACGGCACTGTCATCGATGTAGAGACGGTCACGGTAGCGACCGACCGGGACACCACCGGATCCGCTGTATGTCTCCTTACGGTCCGGCACATCCCGATACTGCTGTTTCAGCTCTTGGAACGTCGTGAAGCGGGCACTTCCTTTTTGTGCTGCTTTGAGATCGCGGAAGTTGAGCCAATACTTCAATAAGAGAAACCCTCCAAGCAGGAAACAGACACCAAAGATTGCGAAAGCGAGGGAAGATGACCAGGCGAGCGTCGTCCACCAACTCGGATCGTATTGAAGTGGGGAGCCGGTCGTCAACTTCCCGTCCTGAAAGAGATTTTGGATTGTCTGCTGCAGGAACTGAAACGCGACATTGAGTACTAAGAACAACACAGCTGGTAAAGCGATCAAAAAGGCAAGACATCGCCACAGCCAAGCAGATGTAGCGAGGGAACGAAGTGAGAAGTTCATCATTATTTCAGTCACCACACTTTCATTAAAGAAGAGAAGAAGCTTGTCTTTGCTTCGCTTCGAGCGACTCATTCAGCTTCTCGAGCTCTTTTTTGTCCGTCTTCTCGGATAACTGTCGTTTTTGATCCTCGAGTGCTTGAATCTCTTCATCTAGTCTGGACGAGTGTTGCTACTTGCTGTTTCAATTCTTCGTTTTGGACCAGCTTGACGCTTTCTTGTGCCTTCGTCACATCTTTCAACGCGATGTAGGCGCGTGTCTTCGCCTCCTTGCGCGCGGTCGTCATCTCGACACCCGGGATGGAGACCGCACGTTTATAGTCTTTCTTGAGGATGGCGAGATCGAAGGCCCCTTCATCCGTCGGATGGACCGCTTGGAACGCTTGCAGTGTCTCTTGACGGTCTGTTGTGAATGGCTTCGACTGCATGATGATCGTCTCGACGTCGATCGGATCGTTCGTCACAGCAACCGCCTGATCGTAGTCTTGCTTTTCGACATACTGCGTGATGAGAAACTGTTGCTGTTCGTTACTCAATGACTTTTGTTTTTCCAGACGCTGCATGAGCGGCTCCGTCTCTCCGGTCAACGCTGCTTCATAAAGCGGCTGCCAATCTGACGTTGCCGCTTGGACACCACTGGGTGGATCCGGCTGTACCAGTTGGACAACGGATAGCGTACCGAGGAGCAACAGACTGACACCACTGACGCCATAGACGAGACGCCGTTGTCCGCGACGTAAACGGGAGACGTGTGTCGCATCCGGATGTTGCTGAATCGCTGACGTCGTCATCGTCTTGTAGGATTCCGGTGTCAAACGTTCCAGATTCTCGAGTAATAGGATCTTCTTCGTCGCATCCTCCTTTCGGATCCGGATGCGTGGAATTCGTTCCTTCAGTTGCAAATAAAGATTCGGATAGGTCGAATCACCGAACTGGAACGTTCCTTTGTAGACGAGCTGGTCGGCATCATCGAAGATCCGGAACTCGCTCGCAAACCGTTCGTTCGCTTGCTGGGCTTCTTGATGGACTTGGGTGGATAATAAAAGCGCCTCCTCATATGGGAGACGCTCATAGTTCGGAAAGCCTTCTTTTGGTACGTCGGTAAAACGGACAAAGAGCATACATTCTCCTCCTTTGAAGCGAGACATCGTAACGAAAGCAATAAAAAAAGCCATCCAGTTTGGAATGACGGTCTGTTTGATCGCTTGTTCGATTAGAATTTGATGTTGTCGTTGACCATCTCCGCGAGCGTGAAGGCACCCATGACGATGATCAGGCCGACGGCACCGCCGACGAGCCAACCCACTGCTTTCGAACGTCCGCGATCCCCACCAAAGATAAAATAGAATCCACCGACCGCGAAAGCAATCGCTGCCGCGATGACGGCAAGTCCTTGAAAGAACTGGAGTAAGCTGAGTCCTGTCTCATTCAATCCCATCTGTTTTCCTCCTCTCAATCCCGTGACGTAGCTACAGGCGATGTGAAGTTCAGTTTCGAGTCGAGCGCTTCTAAAATCAGTTCCTGGTTCTCTTGGATGACGAGTTGATGTTGGGCGTCGAGCCACTCCTCATAGTCTTTCCCTTGGATCCGGAGCAACTTCTCGGCAAAGGTCTTGTTCTGCTTCTGTTCACGTGTCGGCATGGTGTACACTCCTTCCTTGAGGTCGATGCGCAGCAGCACATCCTTAAGGACAGTCGAAGTCGAGCAAGTCGGTGGGTTTGTAGCACGTTCCCCCACGAACTCTGACATCCGATATCGGACGTCTGTCTAGGGTTTTTCGATGACCCTCAACGAATACGTGACCTGTGGGCGAGTTTTAGGCGACTCTCGCCGAACCATTTCTGCGTATATCCCGCTCATCCGGTCACACATGAGGGACACGCCGGTATGTGATTGGAGTGACTGTCCTTAGCGATATGCTGCTACGGTCATCAATTCCTCTTGGTTATTGTTTAATGTTATTCGATAAGTAAATCGCAACATACATAGGTACCTTACTGATGGACTAGTTTGCGACGTGAGACGTGAATCAGTTCGTCATCCGGATGTTTTCGTTTTGCGATGACTTGATTCTCTCCGACGACAGTACGAATCCGGTAATAGAGTTGCGCAATCTCTTTGGTCTCCTTACTCTCTTGTTCAATCGCAATTCGACCATGTAGCTGGTATGTCTTGCCGTCGAACGTGCGAACGGACTCCGCAAGCGGTAGTTCCGCTAAATCAAAACGTTCTTGCTTCAGATTCGACCAATTCCGTTTCTTCTCCACCCTTAAGTCGAATTCATCCCAGGGTATGGATCCTAGCGTCTTCTTACAAGCCGTCGCGAGGAGTTGGACATCAGTGATAGAAGGAAGCGAACGATTCCGCTCGTAAGCACTGATGGCTGCCTGTGAGACTTCTCCGCATGTCTTTTCCGACAACTCGACCTGACTCCACCCATGCTCTAGACGTTCACGTCGTAACCACTCTCCGAATCGGTACATAATCATGCTCCTTTCCTTTGAGGACCAAGGTATGGCAATGTCTTCCTGGTGATGATTTGAATATAGCAGATTATTCTGTAAATTCAACAAATAATTGAATATTTCAGAGATGTTACATATGTTTTTTTTATAGAAAAGTTTATAAAAGCGAGGATTAATGTGATTAATATTGTATTTTCATTTTCATAAAAAAAACTAAGAAATAAATTTGTAATTTATCTATCGAGATTTCCTCTATATTCAAATAAAAATCAAGATGTATAATTATTGTAACGTTACATAACAATGAGTCAAAATAGATATTTTTGATCAGTAAATAAAATAAAATCTACTGATTGATTATTGGACTCTACGTTAGTTAATTCACTGTCTCTATTAAAAGTACAAATAAATTAATAATAAAGGGGATAATAGGAAGATGAATCATCTTTTAGGGAGTTTTGAAGACTATCTAAAAAAAAATACTGACTATGCATTTATGATTGATGGTAATTGGGGTGCTGGTAAAACTTTTTATTTAAATACTAAAATCTCTGAACTGCTAAATAAAATGGGATATTCATTAGTCTATATTTCTCTCAATGGTTTGAGAACAACAGAAGAAGTAAATAAACATATCTTTTTTTCTACTAGTAAATTATTTAATGGTGATAGCTTCAAAAAAATTGAAGAGTCAAAATATGGGAAATTGATTAAAAGTTTTTCGAAATTATCACTAGACTTAGGAATGACTTATGCAGGATTAAATCAAACAAAAATTTTATTTGAAGAATTTATTTCTATCAATCCAAAAGTTCTTCTTTGTTTTGATGATTTAGAAAGGTCCCAAATTAATATTGATGAACTTATGGGATTAGTTAATTCTTTCTTGGAAAAAGATAGTTCAAAAATTTTAATATTAACAAACGAAACGGAACTTATATCTAACGTTAATCGACAAGAGATAAACATCGTTATTAGTAATGTTGATGAAGCTAAAAATAATGAAATACAAGATGTAGTTAAAAAAAAGAGTATTAACAGATATATTCAGATTAAAGAGAAAACGATTGGGCGGACAATTTCATTTGTACCAAGTTCTGATTACGTATTAGAAGTTATTTTAAATGAATTTATAAATGAAGGGATATTCCACAAATTTTTATTAGAAAAAAATAATAAATTATTACTTCTATTGGATAGTATGTCTCAAAGAAATTTAAGGGTAATAATCCAAGCAATAAATGATTATAAAAAAGTTTTTGATGAGATTCATAAAGAGTCGTTAACATCAGAATCATCAAAAGATATGCTTTGCGACAAACTGTTTGATTCTACATTTATTTTTTCTATTGAGCTGAGATTAGGCAACATTTCAGCAAATGATTTATTCTCTTTATCTAGCTTTAGGATTGAATTGATATTTTCAAAAGACGAGGTAATAAAAATGATTTTACGTAAATATTATTTTAATATTAATAATAAATTCTCACTAATTTTTTACAATTTAAAAACTGTAATAGATTACATTATTTCAGGGAATTTAGACACTATAGAATTCAAAAATGAACTAATAAAAGTAATTGAATATACAGACGAAGCAGCTTTGTTGAAAAGCAGTATGGCAGATCCTCTTTATATAATATCAAATCAATATCTTCAACTAGAAGATGACGATTTTAAAGAATTACTGGAGAAAGCATTAGTTCAAATTGAACATGGCTTTTACGAACTAAAACAATATTTTGAGGCTTTTAATTTATTTGAGCAATTAATTGAAAAAAAAATCATTTTATATTCTCCTGAATACTTATTAGATATTTTTAAGAAAGGCATAGATAAAATTGAAATTGATGAAAAATACATGGTTGACCGTAAGATTCATTTACGATCCTACAATTCTGTTAACGATGATAAAATATCATCTCATCTGCAAAAACTATTAGAATATTCGAATTTAAAAATATTAAATACTACTAATAAATTTGATTCAGATTTCATTAAAAATTTATTGACTACTATTGAAGTCGATTTCAATGGGACAATCAATAGTCTTTTTATAGAAAGTAACAATCCTAAATACATTCTATTGTTTTTTAATAAGATTGGTTTGATTAAATTTACAGAAATTCTCATAAGAAGAACAAATAAGGATATTAGATTTTTTTCTAGTTGTATTGATAACTCATATTCTATACCTAATGAATTCCATAAACAGCACTTTGAATTATTGACGAATCTGTATATAGAAATTGATAAAATCTTGGATACAACTAACGATCTTCCGATAAAAAAATTATGTTTGGAAGATTGTTTAAATGGGATTAAAAATAAAACAACAGATGCTAATGATAAATAAACCTTGAGTATGCGTAGAGAAATACGAATTCGATACTTCTCTACGATACCTTTAAAATATAGATTCATTCTTCATTTAAGAGATATTTTGTATAAAATAAAGTATGTATTTATAAATTTCGAAAAAACATCTTCTAGGATTTAATCTATTCGTGTTATGAGTACAATTTTTCCTTTCTCGTATTGTACAGATTTTTTTAAAGCCCCTTTTTCAATAAAATATTCTTTCTGTTTCAATCTACACCTTACAAATTCATAAATTCCTCCCTCTTTTCCAGATTCTTCATTAAATTTGGTCCAACAAAATTTATTATTGTGCAATTGATTATGTTTTAACAAGATTTTTTGTGCTTTCATCTTATACCTAAACTTATATCTACTATCCATGATTTTGTATTTACCACAATTTCTCGATAAAAAGCTTATCCAATGTAGCGTCCCTTTTTCATTTTTTTTATTGCTAGCTAGAATTGAACAGATAAACAAAGCGTTCGAATGGGTTTCTATATCATTAATCGAAATTTCATTAATCCTAAAGCTAACTTTACTTCCAGTACTCTTCTCTATCTCCTCAACTATAAATTTATAGTTATTATTTAAAAAGATCAAATAATCGTTCATTGTAAAAAATTCTCCAATGAAGGTTTTACCCTCTTCATCTTTGTTTTCAATAGTTCTCTTATTTCTTTTTAATAATTCAAATGTAATTCTGTTCATTTCAGCTGAATTTAATTTTTTTAAAGAGAAAAAAAACTTTATTCCGTTTAAAAATGCATAAATTCCGCACGTTGGCCCTTGCTGTACTACTATCATATACAGATACACACCCTTAAGCATAAATTTCTGTTTTTCACTTAAAAAGTAATTATTATAAGTTTTTATCATATTAAAATAAAGAACAATATTCTTTATGATTGTAATCTATCCGGAAGGTCAATACTTCTGTTTTTATGGATATTTAATCAAGCCTCCATAATGTAAATTCCTAGAAGCCGTCAGCAAGATACTATATTGTCAATTAAAAATAAAATATCGTATAAAAAAGCTTATGATAATAGAGAACTTCTCGTATAGGAATAATCGTTTGTAATGGGAGGAAAAGATTTAGCTATTCGATTAGTTCCGCTCCTTAAAAAGAGAGACGCTGAACTTGGGTAGGAAAAATTATATCTCCCTTTATTTTTAAAGTCCTGTAGGAATGCTACAACGATTATCGGATGTTCAAGAATGGGTTTGTAATATTACGGTAGTCTGGTATTTTAAAGCCTTAAAAATCAAGTGAGTCGAACCTTTCTTCATAGACTATTGATTTTTGATCGCCACCCATTATAAGACTAACCTAACATCATATTTTACCCAGGAGAATCATAGTATTAAGATTTCGTTCTTTATTCCTTATTACAAGTTACGACTACAATGAAATGTAAAGAATTTAAGATATCAAACAACGGTAACATCTAATATCTATTCATCACGATCATCGATAAATCCATGCAACTGGATTTCGTACTCCCACCCATGCTCATCATGATAGCTACGCATAGAAAATTCACACTTATGTCGACTCAGAAATTGCAGTAAAGTCACTGGTACTCTGCCCTTATAGGCAATGAACCCGCAAGTCAGAAGCACCTGATACAGTGCCGTCCGATCATCCGTGTGTAGGAAGGGGTTCTGTCGCACTGCCATGCTGTAAGGCTCATACTCGTATCTCTTGTATCGCGGGTGAGACGGTCGTATCTGTCGCTCACCACGTCGTCCGTCCGGTAACAGAACGCGGTCATCGATGAAGTGAGGCAAATTGATTTCGGTGTGTGGACTGGAGTGAAAATCACCATTCGCGAACCATTTCAGTTGATATTCCATCTTACATGCTTCGAGCTTTTCAAGAAAAACGGAGTAGATAGACATGAACTTACCCTCTATGCTTATGAAAGCATGTTCCTCAAGCATCTTCAGTACATCTTCACCCCGGTCGATCATCCTGACGAGTCCTTGTTGTTCAAGCCTAGTATAACTGACAGTCTGTTGTTTGACGGACTGTGGCCTCATATGAGAACCTCCTTCCTCTTTCATCTTTTATCATGTAGGAAAAAACTTTTCACATGTCAGAGAGACGAGTGAATTCAATCGTGTCATCATTTAATCCAGGAAAATCATCGATGCAGAAGATGTCGCTTTCTTCAGGAATTGTCACGTCCCATAGACGAATCGTGAGCATAGAGTTTCTCATCTCGAGGATGGCATCCGGAATCGGAAAATCCTCAAAGACTTTCTTTAGATTCACATTCAGCACGCCATAATGAACGTCCTCTCCAAGATACTGCACGAAATCTGATTCATGGATTTCTGGTGAGTAAGCCTCGAACAAAGTCTGGACATATCCCTTATCGACGAGCATACCTTCAATCTGTTCGATATGCCGAGGGGAGGTCAGGACCATTTCAATGCGTCTACTTAATCGATCTGCGTTCAAAATCTTTATGGTATTGTTGGTCGCAGCATCCTCTTCACGCTTCCTCATGTAGCGAGCAGTGACAGTCTCACCACCGTACAATCGTTCCGCCTTCAGCTTTGCTGCAAGATAGTTAGTTCCTTTTTGATAAGCCAAATCGAGTGCGTTCATCATATCAATTACGACAGAAGGATTCTCTTTCCACTCACTTTCCTTCCATGACGCAATCTCGTTGTCCTCTTGATCTAAGATGGTTACTTCTCCCTCGAAAATATCGAGAATCGGTTGTCTATTATGTTCCATAAACTCAGCTCCTATTCCTATTATGTATCGTCTTGAATTTTATATTGAAAATCAGCATGAATAATCTAACAGATGAGTATGCACATCAGCGACTTATTAGTCGGCCTAATCACTTTTCAGACCCGTGATACCATCGAAAAGTCATGGATTGGCAGCTTCTTGCTCGATTAGGATGTCCAAAAAGGTAGAAAATCAGAATTATTTTTGCAATTAGTGGGTCAGAAATACAGATAAACTCCATACATCTGGTCATAGAGCATGTGAATAGATCATCAGTCCAAATAAAAAGCTGAAAAATAAATACGGCCGTAGAAATAATTCAGCTTACGGAAAGCCTCTCATCGATATCCCTTGAATAGTCGACTTAAGATAAATTGAAATTCGAATAATCGATTAACCTGACATTTAAAAACAAATAAATCAAGTATTTTTTCCTTTATAGTTAATTATAAAGTTATTGATAAAAAAGAGAATAGGGAAGTTTATTTCATGAGATTCGTTACAAGTCTCGCTTTAGCATTCATTTTGATTTTTCCAGCTACTTTAGCAGAAGCTTCAGAGTACTATCCAGTTGGAATTACACAAGGACACAAAGAGGGGGTTTATTAGGAAAAAACAAAGTAATTACACTGAATGACACTACTACGAAGTCGCCGCAGCAGAATCCTGCTATGAATAAGATAGAAGTGAAGGCTTGGAACAAAGACGTTCTATGACTAACTTTTAGTTAGGTCAGGTCAGGGCAATTCAATCTCTTAAATGGATAGGAGAACTTATGGGGAGTTTAGTCATTGTCGGCAGGAGGCATTTAAATGCGTGGATGGTTAAGTAAAATGTATCGTATTTGGTTGAAGTTTTGGTGGATTGCTATTGTTTCTTGCTTAGTTTTTGGAGCTTACTCATTTGTTTTAATCATGAACGGGAATCCCATTAAGGAAAAGGAAGTCGGGAAGAGTTTAGAAGTGGATTTGGAGCAGGAATATATGAAGGAATTTGACTTAGAACACACTCGTTATGATGCGAGTAGAAGCGAGTACGGAGCGATTTTCCATACGAACGAGTCGAACAAGAAAGATAATGTATCATTTTATGCTACATATCATAACGATGATGAATTATATGATACATATCGGGAGGAAATCTGGTCACGAGATATTCGAAAGACGTTAACGAAAGAAGCAAAAGATGTATACGGAGATAATTTCTTTAATGTAGAGGTCAGCTCTGCCCCTGAGTTGTCTATAGATGATGTAGATCGTAAGAATGTGCCACGATATACAGAATTGAGTGAGGAATCGATGAAGAACGTTGAAATCATGTTATATGTGCGTGAAGGTGCTAAACAAACAGTAAGAAAAGACTTGGCAGAACTAGCGATGAAAATGAAGAATGGCTCGATGAAGAACGGGCAGGTGATTGTGATGGGATCAGATGACGAAAAGACTACTGGGTTTGGTTCGTGGGTCTGGTTAAACCTAGCGAAGCTCCATAAGGATTTTACGATGTCTGAGTTCAATAAGTCATTAGAATGGGATGAGACGTTTACAGATGCGGAATAACGGATTGATTCTATAGAAACCTAGCTCTCAAGACGTATATGACGTCAAATCTAACCTATTCGTTCATGGGGAAGAGAGCCCTTCAATTCGCATTAAAAGAAAAATTGATTATTAAGGATTGAAAAAATTCCTCATCGGTATTGTCCGACGAGGAATTTTTTCAATAGCAATCTGGTACTGGATTTATGACATTACCTAATATCCGATGCCTTGGCTAACTCTTGACCATGAACTCTGCTCGGCAATACGAACTCATTTTCTTTAATCGATACTTTGACGAATAAAGGACAAGTCATTTGACCTCCCGCATGCTAACTCACTATACATTCTCTCAATCTTCACTGAACGAGTAAGTCGAATGATGGTGGGGACGATAGCTCATACAGACAACACTTCACTTGTGAACGAATCCGTGATTTCACGTGTCTCCCCGTATACCTCGACAGAGAGAGGTTCACGTGAAGGATTACGCCGCTCGATGATGACTTGATTTTGAGATGCTCGAACGTCGAGTGTCTCTCCCTTCCAATCAATCGAGAAACGAAGTGTGTTCCATGCTTTCGGGAGCATCGGTGAGATACGTAAATTCCCGCCAGTCATCCGGACACCTCCGAAGCCATTGACGACCGCCTGCCAAATCCCACCGAGTGACGCTGCATGGATTCCAGCATCCGATGTCTTCATGTTAGGGCCGAGATCAATCTCAGATGCACGACGGAATAAGTCGTAGGCAAGCTCCTGATCACCAAGATCCGATGCAAGCACACTATGCGTCGAGAGGGAAAGGGACGAATCGTGTAATGTCTTCGGCTCGTAGTACTCCCAGTTGGCTCGCTTGACATCAGACGTGAACAAATCTTCGAGCAAGTACATCAAAATCATGACGTCTGCTTGTTTTGAGACTTGAATTTCGTTCACTTGCTCGAGATTGTAGTCATAGAACATCGAGCCGACGTTTTCTTGGTTTTTATATTTCGTCAAGTCAATAATTTCTTTCTGTAAATACGTGTCATCTTGTGGTAAAACACCATCTTCACGTACTTGCGGTAAGTAAATCAAGTCTAGTACGTGACGGAACCGCTCATGAGCAGTCTCCAAATCGAGCTTTTTATTCAACTGTTCGTATAGCTCTGGCTTCTCTCGACAAAGCAGCTCAACATATTGAATAGCTTTCTGGATATTCCAATGTGCTGTATAGTTCGTGAAGGCATTATTATCAACATGTTCCTTGTACTCATCAGGACCGACGACTTGATTGATCTCATAAATTCCTTTATCGTCATTCCACTCGAGCCGGCTTGTCCAAAACTTAGCAGTGTCAATGAGTAATTCGTATCCGTATCGATCCATGAAATCTTGGTCGCCTGTAACGTGGTAGTATTGCCACGCCGCGAATGCGATATCGGACGTGATATGTTGCTCGATGAAGCCTGACCAGATTTTTGTCGCTTCACCTGTCACTATATCGGCGGCTCCCCAGACTGGCGTCACTTCGCCGTCGTCCAGCCATGCCGATTCCCAAGGAAACATCGCTCCTTCATAACCGTTTTCTTTCGCCTTCCGATGTGCTCCTGGCAAAGACAGATAACGGTACTCGAGTAGACTACGCGCTATTTTCGGATTCGTGTATGTGTAGTAAGGCAAGATAAAGATTTCTGTATCCCAGAACGTATGACCTTTGTAGCCTTCACCTGATAATCCTTTTGCAGCAACGTTCATTCGATGATCATGTTTCGGCGTCATGACCGCTAAATGATACTGAGCGAAACGAATCGCTAACTGGTCAAACATCGATTCGGATTCAATCATGATTGGCGTGTGTGACCAGACGAGTTCATCCCAAGCCTTGACATGGTCATTGAATAAGGACTCCGTAACCCTTTGCTTCAGCATCACGTGTCGCGTTTAGGGCAAAGTTTGCAAGCTCTTCTTCGTCTCAGTCACCAAATCATTATCGCGGGAGGTGAAGACGGTCGAATACTTCTCGATTGTCAGTGTGTCCTCAGCTGGGATGAGGATGTCCGAATAATCGAAGAAGATTTGACGACGATCCATTTTGATGATTGACTTCGGTTCGAATGAATCGCCTCGACTGAAACGATGAACACTATGGAATGCAAAATGGATACCAGATTCTGTTGTCGTCAGTAGCTGTTGCATGAATCTTCCGTCATAGAGACGTTTGTCGCCTTCCAAGAAATGTTGGACACCACTGTTCGTCATCTGTCCATCGATACCGGATGTCATCGCTAAGACGCTCTCTTGTTTAGGTGTGATGCTGACACGCTGGACGATGACATGTAAGTCGGCCATCGATACGAAACGTCGAAAGACAAGTTCGTAGACGTTCCCGTTAGGATTCTCCCATGTGACTTCACGAACGAGCTCTGCCTGCTTTAGGTCGAGTGTACGTCTATAGTTAAGAATTGTTCCCTGAGTAAGGTCAAATCGTACTCCATCCAGCGTGAATTCCATCCACAAAACGTCTGCCGCGTTCGGAAGTTCCGTCACTTCATTCTGTGCAAATTTATTAAAGGTACCTGCAACGAAAAGGTTTCGACGTTCATCGGTATAATGCTCTTCCGTCACTGAGCGGAGTCCCATGTAGCCGTTGCCGAGCGAGAACACAGTTTCTCCTTTACCAAGCCAATTCGTACGGAACCCCTCTTCTGCAACGAGCCAATCTTTTGACTCTCCAATACCTGTCGTATAGTTCATCAATGTATTCGTCACCTTATAACCTCCTGTTTGATAAAGCGCTTTCTTGATTCGACCCTATTCTATCCGAAACGTTTCGGGTATTCAACAATATTTTTCTTTTATTTTCTTCCTTTCCTTCAGAAAACGTGATTAAATGGGATCAGAAACGTTTTAGAAATGAGGTTTGTCATGCAACAATTGACTGCTAGTTTGGGATTTCAATTCGAAAAAGTACAGGCATGGAGGAAACAATCCATTTGGAAGTCGGTCTTTTATGTAATCATCATGGTTTTAGTAGCGAACGCAGTCGTATTCGGTCTGAAATGGGTAAATCAGTCAAAGGAAATAACGGCCGATTTACCAGCATTCACGATGACGAAGCAAGGTATTCAATACGAAGAACCGTTTAGCTTTGACCTAGAAACATTAGATTTAACAGTGATGGTAGGAGAGGAGCACAAAACAAATGCGGTGCAAACGCTCTTGTTAGCTGATTCAGGCTGGGTGTTCAAACGTAGTGGTGTTTCAACCGAATTGAAGGATTATAATGATTTGCTCGGATTTTTAGGAAAAAAAGAATTGACAGAGCGAGATATGGCAACAATACTAGAGGACTTGAAGTGGTTCTATCCACTCTATATCTATGGAGCGATTGTAATCGATATCTTGATTCACCTCGCCGTCATCTCGTTCCTCGCACTTGCAGGACTCGGTTTCCGCAGGTTCGTACCGATTCGATACAAAGAGGCATGGACAATAACGGCGTACGGTATCACGGCACCACTGTTAGTACGGACGGTTATTTCTTTACTACCCATCACCATACCAATGTTGTCTGTTTTATATTGGGCGACGGTCGGCATCTTTGCGTTCATGACGATACGAAAAATCGGCGATGATTAATTCATCGCCGATTTTTTGCGACTGATTCCCGCAGAATCAGCTGATTATTTACGAACGCTTCATGTGGAGCGTCTTGTCCTTCCACAATATGAACGATCATCGAAGCAGCCTTGCGCCCCATTTCGTAGGGTTGTTGCGCGACCGTCGTAAGCGGAGGAGAAACGTATTGAGACAATAGAATATTATCGAAACCGATGATGGATAAGTCTTCAGGTACATTGAGACCAAGTTCTCGCGTGGCTTGCAACACACCTAACGCCATAACGTCTGAAGCACAAAAGAAGGCCGTCACTTCAGGATGGTTCAACAAGAACGATAGGGCGGATTCTTTCGATGCGA
>CAVVRQ010000029.1:0-262923 GCA_963750665.1 uncultured beta proteobacterium | reverse complement strand
TCGCTAGGCCGTTAGACCACCACAGTTTTTGCGCGAGAGGAGTAGTGATGAGCAATCCGGTTTATGCCTTGAACCTCTTCGATGTCTCGAACCGAGACGAATACATGGCGTACTCACGCAGGTCCGCCAAAGAGGTTCAAGCACACGGCGGTCGTGTCGTTGCACTCGGCAAGTTTCGCGAGGCCGCAGTTGGAGATATAGAGCCCCGTACAGTGCTCATTCTCGTGGAATGGGCGTCTAAGGAAGCCTTTGACAGCTACCGCAATGATCCGGCCATTGCAGACCTGCACCCGCACAGAATAAACGGCACTCGCAACTACATCTGGCACCTTTTTGACAAGCTCGAAGACCTCAAGCCCATATTGAAGGACATCAAGTGACACGGCAATGGCCTAACTTTAGCTGGTGCGGACGTGCCGCAAGCGGCGCACCATTTCTTGGCATTGAAGTGGCCCGCCGCACAGCATCACGTTATGCATAGCGCGTGATGGCCTCATTTAACAAGATTGAGATAGCGGCTGAAATGTTCGTGGAATCACACGACCGTTACCACGCAGCAGGTCGGGACATCGACTACATCGTATCCATTCTGCTTTCTGGTGCCGTCATCGGAATTGTCGGCCCATTGTTAGAGGAACAGGGCGGCCACACCGCACATTCATTACTCGCGCGCATTTCGAACTCAATCGCCGAACCTGGTGAGCCGGAATCCAAGGACGGTATGTTTCGCGCAATCTATAACGCGCTGAAGCACGCTGGTAACGACAAAGGGAAAAGCAAGGTGGCCGCATCTGCGGATCTTGAAATACAGACGGATTTGCGACTTGAAGCTGCTCGCATGCTGGATGCCGCAAAGCAAGATTTTCAACAGATATCCTTTCATCAAACGATAGGGCAACGATTGTCGTCGCGGTTTATCGCTCTCCTCGAATCTGGAGAAAGTTATGCATAACCAATCAAGCCACCGGAGCTACGCGAGAAGCCGCGCAGCCCGGTGATTTCAGACGTTAGCCATTGAGGGCCACATCCATGAAGCGTGTAGCGTTCTTAGTCCTAGCTGTGCTCAGTCCGCCTTTGTGTGCCGCGGACATTGCATCGTGTTCCAACCCAAGCGGGAAGGGCTACTTCCCCGAGACGGGCGTCGTCACCGCCAAAGACAGTGGGTGGAGTGAAGAGAAAATTACTGGCGGCATAACCAAGCTTTCCAAGCGAAGCGACAATGAATACGACATTCTGTTTGTCGATATTCGGAAAGAGATCATCTCTGCTCGGCAGGATGGTGGCCAAGTCATGCTTCTCAACCGCGGGAAAAACGTGGTTTCAGTCTTGGTCGTTTATCCGGGTAAGACAGCTGAGGTCTACACATTCCTCAAGACCAACTCAGGGAAGCTGGAGTACATCCACACCCTGAGCCGCGCTGGCGATGGTGTGCTTATCACCAAAGCATCCGTCATGCGTGGAGACTGCGACTACATTAACTTTGGGGCTCTCTAGCGTGTTCACGCACTCAATGGCTAACTTTAGTTCGAGCGGACGCGCTGAAGCGCGCCGCTCAACATGGCGTTAGAACCTTCGGAGAAAATTATGTCGCCGTATACGTTAATTGCTTCAATTGTCATTGCATCATTATTTACGGGCTGTGCCACACCGACACGGATGACTGATGCGTCAATGACTGCATATGATAAAGATACTGATTACGCTGTAACCGCTCGACCAGATGGTTTTTCGATTGCCATTAATTATTCGAGATACCAGTTCATACCGGAAAGTGGCGCTGTGGCTACTGCATGTAGGAGTGCTCTTACTGCTATCGCTTATGAGCAAGCTGATAAGCAGGGAAAGAAAATTCAGCCACTCAATGAGCAACGAATTCGCATTTCAATGGGAAGAAATGGACTGTCCGGAATTACATCATGTTCAGCTTTGGCAGTTGCAGAGTGGCAGCAGTAGAACATGGTTCTAACCCGGCGCTCAACCTCGCTCCCTTTGGTCGCTGGACGCTGCGCGATAAAGCCGCGCAGCGCCGGTTAAGCGAGACTTCGACGCCTTCAAACGTCAAGTGATAGAGGCGGCGAGCAAGTCCTCAAAGAAGGTCCCAATCCAAGCATTGAACAACTGATGCCTAACCCCTCGTTGGAGGCGAGGTAACAGAACCATGCTAATCAAAGCCGCCATCAACGGTTCACGGACTCCGAAGGAGCATCGGTCCGTTCCCGTCACAATTCAGCAGCAAGCTGCGGAATCTGCCGCTGCGGTAGCGGCAGGTGCAGGAGCGATTCACGTCCATGTGCGCGGTACAGATGGTAGGGAGAGTATTTCACCAGATGACGGTGCGCGTGCCTTGGAAGCGATCCGGGCGGCCTGTCCTGGAGTCCCGGTCGGTGTCAGCACCGGTGCATGGATTGTTCCCAATGTCGAGCGGCGGCTCAAGCTCATCCAGGAATGGGAGGTCTTGCCCGATTTCGCTTCGGTGAACGTTCACGAAGAGGGGGCGATGCGAGTCGTCAGGTTACTGATTGACAAGGGGGTCGGAGTTGAAGCAGGAGTGTGGAATGCTAAGGCGGCAAGAGCCTTGCTCGGTAGTGGGCTCGCGGGGGAATGTTTGCGGGTCCTTATCGAACCAGGTGAAGAGCCCGGGGACGCCACGGTTAACCTGGTGGAGATCGAAGCTGCACTTAGTGTCATCTCCACGCCTCGACTATTGCATGGTCCAGATCTTTCGGCGTGGGAGATGATCGCTTTAGCCGCGCAGCGGGGTTACGACACGCGTACAGGTTTCGAAGATACGTTGAGGTTGCCCGACGGCACTCTTGCACGGAGCAATGCTGCATTGGTCAGCGCCGCGTTCGCTGTCGTCCAGTCCAGTGGGAGAGCACAGTGATGTATCTGGCTGCGCTTCTGCGGCCTAACTCAAACGTTAACGACAGGTATTGAGAACAGTCTATGGCCGCTTGGGGTCTAAAGCGCCAATTGGCGACTTCGCCAGCGATGACGTCAAGCCGAGGATTTTGGGGCAGGTAGGTCCAAGTTCCAAATGAAGGCGGGTGGTGTGGCTTGCGAGCGCAGGCCCGATTCGCGGTCACTACGGAATAGGCTCACCAAGGGCAGTTTTGACGCCGCCACATGGGATGACTGATCAGCGCGCCCGCGAGCGTGGGCCGGAGTCCGCAAGCCACATCATCCGGCTGGCGCGAGTCCTTATCTTGAACTACTATATTTGTAGCTGCCTGCGCAGACAGCTACAGGGCTAGAGGCATTTTTTCCATCACTTTGAATCGCACCCAGGCCGATGAGCCTATTGCAGGGCCTGCACGCCTGCCACCAACCAGCCACTATGGCCGTCTTTGGGTTTGGTCATGTTCCACACTTCGCGGAACGGACTGGCACCCGCCGACGGCTGCTCGCGGATCATGCCGGAAAATTCGACGCTGGCCATGTAATCCTCGCCCAGATCCTCAATGCCCAGAAGCTGGGCTTCAATCATGACCACCTCGGTCAAATTGGCGGGGCCTTGCGCGTGCTCGGCACGCTCGGCCAGTTGCGCCTGAATCTCCTTGAGCATGGTATCGGTCATCATGACACGCAGGGCATTGATGTCAGACTTGTCCCAAGCCGCCTGCAAAGACACGAAATTGGCCTTGGCTGAGCGCAGAAAACCGTCGGCGTCAAAGCCTGCCGGAATGCCCCAGCTTTGCGAGCCTCCCAAGCCTGATCCAATCATCGATCCGGTGGCCCCGGACTCAGGCTTTGGCGCCTCAAACGCCATGCTGTTGCGCTCCCAAGGTCGCGCCGAGGCATCGTTACCGACGTTTTCCGGCCGATAGGCCAGCGGCACCGGTGCCACACCGGCGGGCGCGGCGCCCTGAAAGGCAAAGGGCGGGTTGGTGCCTGCCTGTGCTGACCGACGCCAGCGCATGAACCAGCCCAGCGCCATCATGACCACCAGCGCCAGCAGGGCAAACATCAATATCTGACCAAACGCGCCGCCCATCCCCAGCGAGTTCGCCAGCCAGGCCAAACCCAGACCAGCGGCCAGGCCACCCAGCATGGCACCCCACGGTCGCTTCGGAGCCACCGCCGCCGCCGGCGGCGCGGGCGCAGCCGGTCGGGTCGCGTTTTGCGCCGGTGCCGCCTG
This sequence comes from uncultured beta proteobacterium, assembly GCA_963750665.1. Taxonomy (GTDB): domain Bacteria; phylum Pseudomonadota; class Gammaproteobacteria; order Burkholderiales; family Burkholderiaceae_C; genus Rhodoferax. The sequence goes on along the minus strand of CAVVRQ010000029.1, from coordinate 258,785 downwards.
GCGCTGCGTCACATTGCCCGACTGCTTGCCGATGGACCGACCCCCGCCAAAGCGTGCCGCGTCCGCGCTGGTACCCGCCAACAGCAAAAATAGTGCAAACACCCAAGTCAAAATTTTCATACCATCTCCAAACAATTCACCGCCAGATGCTGGCAGTTTCAAAAATCACAAGACCCACCCTATGGCCATCAGCACTTGATTGCAACATGCAAGGCCACCAGCCCGCCGCTCAGGTTGTGATAGTCCACATGACCGAATCCGCCTTGCTGCATCATGGCCTTTAGCGCTTGCTGATCCGGGTGCATGCGAATCGATTCTGCCAGATAGCGGTAACTGGCATCGTCACCGGCCACCAGTTTGCCCAGGCGGGGCAAGACCTTGAAGGAATACCAGTCGTAGGCCTTTTGCAGCGGTGCCGCCACCCTGGAAAACTCCAGCACCAGCAACTTGCCGCCGGGCTTGAGAACCCGGTTCATCTCGGTCAGCGCGAGTTCCTTGTGCGTCATGTTGCGCAGGCCAAAAGCGACGCTGACCCGGTCAAAGTGATTGCCCGGAAACGGCAACTTCTCGGCATCGCAGACCAGGGTTGGCAGCACCACTCCGGCGTCCAGCAGGCGATCACGCCCGGCGCGCAACATGGCTTCGTTGATGTCCGTATGCACCACGCTGCCGCTTTTGCCCACCTTGCTGGCAAAGGCCAGTGCCAGGTCACCCGTGCCACCCGCGATATCGAGCACCTGGTGGCCCTCCTGAATATCGGCGACCAGCACAGTGAAGGCTTTCCAGGCGCGGTGCAGGCCCAAGGACATCAAGTCATTCATCAGGTCGTATTTGGGCGCGACTGAATCAAACACGTCGCGCACATGCCTGGCTTTTTCGGTTTCTTCGACCGTGGTGTAACCAAAATGGGTTGTTGTCATAAGGGCAATGCTAGACCAGAATTAACAAAGTTGGAATGCCAACCCAGCGCGCGCCGTCGCCGGGCGTTGTAATTGCAATGAATCAAACTCAATGACTGCCGCAACTGGGCGCCGCCTTTTCGGGCATGGGAGCATCGCGCTCAACACCGGCCGCAGCCAGACGGGCCGTGTAGTCGGCCCATAGCTTGTCTTGCTGGGAACCCAGGAAATACAGGTAATCCCAGGAATAAATGCCGGTGTCATGTCCGTCCGAGAACGTGGGCTGGACGGCGTAGTTGCCGACCGGCTCCAGACCCAGCAACTCTACCTGTCGCTTGCCGGTCTGCAAAATCTCTTGGCCCGGCCCGTGACCAGCGACTTCGGCTGACGGTGAATAGATCCGCATCAATTCGAACGGGATGCGAAAGACCTCTGCGTCAGAGAAGCTCACTTCCAATACCCGGGACTGACCGTGCACTGTCATTGCCTGGGGCGCTGGCGCCCCTGCTTTCAAACCTGCCATATTGACCGCCTTTGCTTAAATGACTGCTTACCAAATTGGAACCATCACAAACTGGAAGACCGGGGCGTCAGTGCGCACCGAATCGCCTCATCAACTGCGTCCAGACGCGCCGCCACGGCGGTACAGGCCGACGCATCCACCGGTCGCAGCGCCTGGGACCACACCGGAGCCGGAAAATGACTGTCCCAGCCAAAGCGGGCAATCACGTGCCAATGCAAGTGCGGCACCGCATTGCCGAGCGCCGCGAGGTTGATTTTGGTGGCTTGCAAATGGCCGCGCAAAACCAACTCCACATCATTGACCACCGCCATGCACAAGTGCCGGTCGGGCTCGTCGAGGTCTGAAAATTCGGCCACATGTTGCGTCCAGACGATGCGGTAGAACGCCGGAAAACCGGGCTCAACAGCACGAATCACCCGGAACCGGTCGTCCTGAAACACCAGGTCACCGCCCAGGCTGCAGCACAAAGGACAGTCTGCGCTCCTCATCAAACTGTGCTGCATGCTCAGACCAGCACGCGCTCGATGCCGCCCGCATTGGCCTGCCGGACGTAATCGGGCAGCCATTGTTCGCCCAGCAGCTGGCGCGCCATTTCAACCACAATGTAGTCGGCCTGCAGCAGACCGCTTTGCAGGTCCTCGCCAAAACGGCTCAAGCCTTGCAGGCAAGCCGGGCAGGAGGTCAAAATCTTGATGTTTTCCTTGGCACCCAGCAAACCCCGGCTGCGCAATGCAGCCTCGCCTTTAAGAATTTCTTCTTCCTTGCGAAAGCGAACCTGGGTTGCGACGTCAGGCCGGGTCAAAGCCAGCGTGCCGGCCTCGCCGCAACAACGATCGGACTGGATCACGTTCTCGCCCAACAGTGCTTTCACCGTCTTGATCGGCTCCTGCAACTTCATCGGACTGTGACACGGGTCATGGAACAAAAAGGCACCGGCATTGGCCAGCGTGATGCCTTTCTCCAGCAGAAACTCATGAATATCCAGGATGCGGCTACCCGGAAATATCTTGTCGAACTCGTAGCCCTGCAACTGGTCGTAGCAAGTGCCGCAGCTCACCACCACGGTCTTGATGTCCAGGTAATTCAGGGTATTGGCGACGCGGTGAAACAGCACCCGGTTGTCGGTGATGATTTTTTCCGCCTTGTCAAATTCACCGCCGCCGCGCTGCGGGTAACCGCAACACAAATAGCCCGGCGGCAGCACGGTTTGCACCCCGGCGTGCCACAACATGGCCTGCGTTGCCAACCCGACCTGGCTGAAGAGACGCTCGGAGCCGCAGCCCGGAAAATAAAAAACCGCCTCGGTCTCGGCTGTCGTGGCTTTCGGGTCGCGGATGACGGGCACGTAATCCTTGTCTTCGATGTCGAGCAAGGCGCGCGCGGTCCGCTTGGGCAAGCCGCCCGGCATTTTCTTGTTGATGAAGTGAATCACCTGCTCCTTGAGCGGCGCTTTGCCCAGCGAGGCGGGCGGCGCCTGCGTCTGCTTGTGCGCCAGCACCCGCAGCAAGTCGGCGGCCAGGCGCTGCGAGCGGATGGCGACATTGACCATCAGCGAGCGCGCCAGCCGGATTGTGGCGGGATTGGTGGCGTTGAGCATGAACATCGCCGCCGCGCCAGCCGGTCGCCAACTTTTCTGGCCCATCTTGCGCAGCAGGTTGCGCATGTTCATTGAGACGTCGCCAAAGTCGATATCGACCGGGCACGGTGCCAGGCATTTGTGGCACACCGTGCAATGATCGGCCACGTCCTCAAACTCCTGCCAGTGCTTGATCGAGACACCGCGGCGTGTCTGCTCTTCGTACAGGAACGCCTCCACCAGCAAGGACGTCGCCAGAATCTTGTTGCGCGGCGAATACAGCAAATTGGCGCGCGGCACGTGCGTGGCGCAGACCGGCTTGCACTTGCCGCAGCGCAGGCAGTCTTTGACGCTGTCGGCGATGGCACCGATGTCTGATTGCTGCATGATGAGCGACTCGTGCCCCATCAGGCCAAAGCTCGGGGTGTACGCATTGCTCAGGTCGGAATGCAACAAATCTGGCTCTAGCCCCCGTCCTGCTTGCACAGACAGCTCTGTTTTACGTAGCAATTTGCCCTTGTTGAAGCGGCCTTCGGGGTCAACCCGCGCTTTGTAATCGGTAAACGGCTGCAGCTCGGCGTCGGTCAGGAACTCCAGCTTGGTGATGCCAATGCCGTGTTCGCCCGAGATCACACCGTCGAGTGAGCGCGCCAGCGTCATGATGCGCTTGACCGCGCCGTGCGCCGCTTGCAGCATCGCGTAGTCGTCGCTGTTGACCGGTATATTGGTGTGCACATTGCCGTCACCGGCGTGCATGTGCAGCGCAACCCAGACCCGGCCCTTGAGCACACGCTGGTGAATCGCATTGCATTCTTTAAGAATCGGCTCAAACGCGGCGCCACTGAAGATTTGTTGCAGCGGCGCGCGGATTTGTGTCTTCCAGCTCGCCCGCAGCGAATGATCCTGCAACTGCGCAAACAAGGGCTCCACCCCTTGCAACCAGCCAGACCACAAGGTGCGCACCTCGATCAACAGGGCCAGCGCTTGCGCCACCCGGTCTTCCAGCAGTTCGGCCGCTGATACCTGACCGACCGCGTCGCTGCGACCCAGGATCAAATGGCCTTCGACAAAATAGTCGCGCAACGCATCAAGCAGCGCCAGCTTGTTGGCCAGGCTCAACTCGATGTTGATGCGCTCGATGCCGTCGCTGTATTCGGCCATGCGCGGCAGCGGTATGACCACGTCTTCGTTGATCTTGAAGGCGTTGGTGTGCTTGCTGATGGCCGCCGTGCGCTTGCGATCAAGCCAGAACTTCTTGCGTGCCTCGGCGCTGACGGCAATAAAGCCCTCGCCACTGCGTGAATTGGCGATACGCACCACCTCGCTCGTGACCCGCGCCACGGCGTCGGCATCGTCGCCCGCAATGTCACCAAACAAAACCATCTTGGGCACGCCAGCACCGCTCAAAGCGGCACCGCGTTTGCTCTTGGTGGCGTAGCCCACGGCTTTCAGGTAGCGGTCGTCAAGATGCTCCAGACCGGCCAGCACGACACCCGAGCGCTTATGCTCGGCGAACATGAAATCCTTGATTTCGACAATTGACGGCACGGCATCCTTGGCGTTGCCAAAGAATTCCAGGCACACCGTGCGCGTGTGTTTGGGCATGCGGTGCACGACCCAGCGCGCGCTGGTGATCAAGCCATCGCAGCCTTCCTTTTGAATCCCCGGCAGGCCGCTCAGGAACTTGTCGGTCACATCCTTGCCCAGGCCTTCCTTGCGGAAGCTTTTGCCGGGGATGTCGAGGCGCTCGGTGCGCATTAGCGTTTTGCCATCCGCCTTGAAATACTGCAGCTCAAAGCTGGCCACCTCAACGTCGTGGATCTTGCCCAGGTTGTGATTCAGTCGCGTCACCTGCAGCCACTCAGCCTGCGGCGTCACCATGCGCCAACTCGCCAGGTTATCCAGCGCCGTGCCCCACAGCACCGCCTTTTTGCCGCCCGCATTCATGGCAATATTGCCGCCTATGCAGGAGGCTTCAGCCGAGGTCGGGTCCACCGCAAAGACAAAACCGGCGCGCTCGGCCGCTTGCGAGACCCGGTTGGTCACGACACCGGCTTCGGTCCAGACCGTGCCCACCTCATGCTCGAGCCCGGGCAGGCGCAGCATTTTGACCTCGCTCATGGCTTCGAGTTTCTCGGTGTTGATCACCACACTCTTCCAGGTCAGCGGAATCGCGCCGCCCGTGTAACCGGTGCCGCCGCCGCGTGGAATGATGGTCAGACCCAGTTCAATACAGCCTTTGACCAGATGCGCCAGCTCGGCTTCAGAATCCGGGGTGAGCACCACAAAGGGGTACTCCACGCGCCAGTCGGTCGCATCGGTGACGTGGCTGACACGGCTCAGGCCGTCAAACTTGATATTGTCCTTGGCCGTCAGCGGGGCCAGCACGCGCTGCGCCTGGCGGCGCAACGTGCTGGTTTCCACAAAACTTGCATCAAAGCGCTGCACCGCCGCTTCAGCCGCCTCTAGCAACTGCCCCACCAGCGCGTCGCGCACCGGGTCGAGCTCGGGTGAACGGCGCTTTTGCACCTCCGAGAGGCGGTGCTGCAAAGCCTGCACCAGCAGCGTGCGGCGCTTTGGGTTGTCGAGCAGGTCATCCTGCAAATAGGGGTTGCGCTGCACCACCCAGATATCCCCCAGCACCTCGTACAGCATGCGCGCCGAGCGGCCCGTGCGGCGCTCTTCGCGCAATTGATTGAGCCAGCCCCAAGCCGCCGCACCGAGCAGGCGCATGACGATTTCGCGGTCGGAAAACGAGGTGTAGTTGTAGGGGATCTCGCGGATGCGCTCCTTCCCGTGCGACGCCGGGCGAGCGGCGGGCAATAAATGGCTAAGCGCAGTAGGATCGTTCATCGGGTTATTTGATTGCAGTCAGCACGGCGCAATGCCGCCCGCTCAGGCTTCGTCCGGCAGGGCCGGTGATGTTAACGCAGTGCAGCATTGCCCTACGGGCTTGATGGAAACCCTAATGACCGCGCCTGAAAATGTGCGTTTAATCAAGGCTTGGGCAGATTGTCTTATTTTTGTCGCGAATCTTTCACATTTCGTCGCTATGCTTTGCCCTCTAACTTACAGGAGATCCCATGAAATTGAAATTGACCGTGCTGGCCGTTGCAGCGGCTTTTGCCCTATCGGCCCAGGCCGTGACCGAAGTCCAGTGGTGGCACTCGATGACCGCCGTTAATGGCGAATGGGTCAACGACCTGGCCAAAAACTTCAACGCCAGCCAGGCTGACTACAAAATTGTTCCGACCTTCAAGGGCACGTATGACGAGTCCATGACCGCCGCCATCGCCGCCTTTCGCGCCGGCAACGCACCCAACATCCTGCAAGTATTTGAAGTTGGCACCGCCACCATGATGGCCAGCAAGGGTGCGATCGTGCCGGTCGCGCAGGTGATGAAGGACGCCGGCTACAAGTTTGACCCGACCGCCTACGTATCGGCTGTGGCGGGCTACTACACCGCGCCCAATGGCCAGATGTTGAGTTTTCCGTTCAATAGCTCAACGACCATTTTTTACATCAACAAGGACGCATTCAAGGCCGCCGGTATTGACACCGCCAAGGCGCCCACGACCTGGCCTGAAGTCGCACTTGCGGCGGCCAAACTCAAGGCCAGTGGCCACAAATGTCCGCTGACCATTGCCTGGCAGGGCTGGACCCAACTGGAGAGTTTCTCGGCCTGGCATAACGTGGAATTTGCCACCAAACACAACGGCCTGGCCGGTCTGGATGCGCGTCTGAAAGTTGACTCGCCGCTGCATGAGCGCCATATCGAGAATCTTGCCAACATGGCCAAGCAGGGCTTGTTCATCTACAAGGGCCGCGCCAATGTGCCCGAGGCCAGCTTTATATCGGGCGAATGCGCCATGATCACGACCTCGGCGGGCTTCTACGGCAACGTCGCCAAGAACGCCAAGTTTGCCTACGCCTTGGCCACCCTGCCCTACTACCCGGACGTGGTGGGCGCGCCGCAAAACACCGTCATCGGTGGCGCCAGCCTGTGGGTGATGGCAGGCAAGAAGCCGGCCGAGTACAAGGGCGTAGCGGCCTTTTTCAACTACATCTCCAGTCCTGAAGTGCAATCGGCCAGCCACAAGCGCACCGGTTACCTGCCGATCACCACGGCGGCCTACCAACTGACCGAGAAGTCCGGCTTCTACAAGGAGAAGCCCGGCACCGACATCGCGGTTCAGCAAATGATCCGCAAGGTCACCGACAAGAGCCGCGGCATTCGTTTGGGCAACTATGTGCAGATTCGCCAGGTCGAAGACGAAGAACTGGAACAGGTCTGGAGCGGCAAGAAGTCCCCCAAGGAAGCGTTGCAGGCGATCGTCAAGCGTGGCAACGAGCATCTGGAGCGATTTGAGAAGGCCAATAAGTCCTAGCCAGACTTATGGAGAAGCGCGTTCAGTTTCGCTCGCCCTGGTTGCCCTGGCTCCTGCTGGCGCCCCAGGTCTTGGTTATCAGCGTGTTCTTCTTCTGGCCTGCCGCACAGGCCTTGTTGCAGTCGTTCCAGGTGCAGGACGCCTTTGGCATTTCGACGCAGTGGGTCGGCCTGGAAAACTTCAAACGCCTGTTCGCTGATGACAGCTATCTGGCTTCGTTCGCCACCACCGCCAAGTTTTCGATTCTGGTGGCGGTGCTGGGCATTGGTTTGTCGCTGATGCTGGCCATTTTTGCTGACCGCGTCATCAAGGCCGCCATGTTTTACAAGACGCTGCTGATCGTGCCCTACGCGGTCGCGCCTGCGGTGGCTGGCGTACTCTGGATCTTCATGTTTTCACCCTCGCTCGGTGTGGTGTCCTACGCTTTGGGAAAATGGGGTTTCAACTGGAACCACCTGCTCAACGAGGGGCACGCCATGACGCTGATTGTGATGGCCGCAGTCTGGAAGCAAATCTCCTACAACTTCCTGTTTTTTCTGGCCGGTCTGCAGTCAATCCCGAAATCCCTGATCGAAGCGGCGGCAATTGACGGTGCCGGTTCCTGGCGACGCTTTTGGACGATCCAGTTCCCGCTGCTCTCGCCCACCACTTTCTTTTTGCTCGTCATCAACATGGTGTACGCCTTCTTCGACACCTTTGCCATTGTTGACGCCACCACCCACGGCGGCCCCGGACAGGCGACCTCGATTTTGGTCTACAAGGTGTATTACGATGGCTTCAAAGCGATGGACCTGGGTGGCTCGGCAGCGCAGTCGGTGGTATTGATGACGATCGTGATCGCGCTGACCGTCGTGCAGTTCCGCTTTATCGAGAAGAAAGTCAACTACTAGCATGCCCCCACGCTTGTCGCTGCGCGTACTTCGCTGCCCCCCGAGGGGGCCGTGCCTTGCTTGGGGCGGCCCGGCGCTGCGGCATTGCCGCGAGGACTCGCGCCATGGTTGAACGCAGCCCCTTCCTGACTTTTCTGGCCCACGCGGTGATGGTCATTGGCGTCGTCATCGTCGCGTTTCCGCTGTACCTGGCCTTTATCGCATCAACCCACACGGCACAGGAAATTGTGCAGGCACCGATGCCGCTGCTGCCGGGCAATTACCTGTGGGAGACCTACACCAAGGCGCTGTTGGGCGGTGGCGCCGGTGCGGGCTCCAGGGCACCGGTGGCGCACATGATGTGGGTCAGCCTGGTGACTGCACTGGTCATCACCTTTGGCAAGATCGCCATCTCGTTGCTGTCGGCCTTTGCCATCGTCTATTTCCGCTTTCCATTCAAAAGCTTTTTCTTCTGGGCCATTTTTGTGACCCTGATGCTGCCGGTGGAAGTGCGCATTGGCCCGACTTACAAAGTGGTGTCAGACCTGGGCATGCTCAACACCTACGCCGGCTTGACCATTCCGTTGATCGCCTCGGCCACCGCAACATTTTTGTTCCGCCAGTTTTTCATGTCGGTGCCCGACGAACTGGTGGAAGCGGCGCGCATGGACGGCGCCAGCCCGATGCGTTTTTTCATGGATATTTTGCTGCCACTGTCCAAGACCTCGATTGCCGCGCTATTCGTGATCCAGTTCATTTATGGCTGGAACCAATATCTGTGGCCACTGCTGGCCACCACCTCCGAGGACATGTACCCAGTGGTGGTGGGCATCAAGATGATGGTCGCCGGGGGCGACTCGCAAAACGAATGGAACGTGGTCATGGCCACCGCCCTGCTGGCCATGCTGCCACCGGCCCTGGTCGTCATGCTGATGCAGAAATGGTTTGTCAAAGGGCTGGTCGATACGGAGAAATGAATTTATAGCGGGACAGACCAAGATTTGCGCAACAAATTTGCTCTGTCCCCAACTGACTAGAAATATGGCTTCCATCACACTTAAAAACGTCATCAAGCGCTACGGCCACGGCAAGAGCGCCAACCAGGTCATCCACGGCGTGACAGCCGAAATTGCTGATGGCGAATTCGTCGTCATCGTTGGACCTTCGGGCTGTGGCAAGTCCACGTTGTTGCGAATGGTCGCCGGTCTGGAAGAAGTGACTGAAGGCGAAATATCGATTGGCAATCGGGTCGTCAACGATCTAGAGCCGGCGCAACGCGATATCGCCATGGTGTTCCAGAATTACGCGCTGTATCCACACATGAGCGTGTTCGACAACATGGCCTACGGGCTGAAGATCGCCAAGGTGCCGGCCGATGAAATCAGGACGCGCGTTGACAAGGCCGCCAAGATTCTTGAAATCGGCCCGTTCCTGCAGCGCAAACCGCGCGAACTCTCGGGCGGCCAGCGCCAGCGTGTCGCCATGGGGCGCGCCATCGTGCGCCAGCCGCAGGTGTTTTTGTTTGACGAGCCGCTCTCCAATCTGGACGCCAAGCTGCGCGCCCAGACGCGGCTGGAAATCCAGAAATTGCACCGCGAGTTGGGCATCACCTCCCTCTTTGTCACGCACGACCAGGTCGAAGCCATGACGCTGGCGCAACGCATGATGGTCATGAACGCGGGGGTGATGGAGCAATTTGGCACGGCTGAAGAGGTCTATAGCCGCCCGGCCAGCACCTTTGTCGCGGGCTTCATGGGCTCGCCGCCGATGAATCTGTTGAAGAATGCCCCGGGCGCGCGCGCCAATACCATCACAGGCATCCGACCGGAACACCTTGACATCGCCAGCGACGGCTGGGCCTTGCGGGTGGAGGCGGTCGAAATGCTGGGCGCCGAGCGCCTGGTCTATGGCCGCTGGGCGCATGGCGCAGGCGACGAGCTGGTCATCATCCGCAACGATGAGTCGCACGCCGTGCCGCCTCTGGGCAGCACGCTGCATGTGAGCCCGCGCGCCGACAAGCTGCACTGCTTCGATGCCAGCACTAGCAAGCGCCAGGAGGCGGCCTCATGACGCCGGTCCGCGCTGCACACTGGCCCTACCCGCGTTGGATCGCCCACCGCGGTGCGGGCAAGCTGGCACCGGAGAACACGCTGGCCGCGTTTCGCACGGGCGCGAGTTACGGCTACCGCATGTTTGAATGTGACGTGAAGCTGAGCCGCGATGGCGTCCCGTTCCTGCTGCACGATGACGGCTTGACGCGCACCACCAACGCCAGCGAACGCATGGGCGCACAGGACAGTCTGGTGGCGGGCGACCATCCCTGGTCCGCACTGGCGCAGCTTGACGCCGGGGGCTGGCATTCGCGCTCCTTTGCCGGCGAGCCGCTGCCAAGTTTCAAAAATATTGCTGGTTATTGCCTGAAAAACAACTATTTTCTGAATATCGAAATCAAACCCACGCCAGGGCTGCAGCGAGAGACCGGCCGTGTGGTGGCACAGCAGGCCGCCCAACTTTGGCAGAACGCGCCGGTGCCACCGCTGCTGAGTTCCTTTGACCCGACTGCGCTGGCGGGGGCACGCGAGGCACAGCCCCAACTCCCGCGCGCGCTGTTGCTCGACACCTTTCAGCCGGATTGGCTGGAGACCGCCCGCGCGCTTGACTGCGTCGCCATCGTCTGCAACCATGCGCTGTGGGACTCAGGCAGCGTGGCGCAAGCCAAAGGCGCTGGCTTTCGAAGCTTGAGCTATACCGTCAACGATGAATGGGCGGCGAAGCGCCTGATCGACCTGCGCACCGACGGCATCATCACCGACCGGATCGACCTGTTTTCAGCCGCCGCATGATCTTTGTGCAGCTGGTTCTACGCTACACTGACTTCAGCCAGGTCTGTCAGACGCCAGGCGCGCAAGCAGCGCCATTGCGTTGCAGACAGTGTGCATCAGAAGGATGAAACATGAGCATCAAGTGTCCCAAGTGCGCAACAGAAAATTGCGACGGCGCAAAATTCTGCAAGAATTGTGGACAGGGTTTGGTAACCGGGGCCCAACCCGCACCGCCCCTTGCATCGATGGATCGGGCCTGCGCCAAATGCGGCACGCCCAACAGCAGCGCGGCGAAATTCTGCAAGCTGTGTGGCGCCCCGGTCGCGCTGGCGGCTGTGCCACCCGCTGCGCCTAAGCCAGCCCCTGCCCCTGCCCCAGCCCCAGTGCCAACGCCAGCAGCCGAACCGCAACCCTTGCCCCCCCATGTCGATCCCGAGGCGACGATCAGGCCAACGCGGGTTCAAACTCCCGCCGCAGCGCCCGCCCAGATTACCGATTTTGACGCCGCCATCAAACAGTTGACGACACCCATCAAGCCCGCCACAGCCGCTCCGCTGCGTCCTGAAGTGGCGCGCCAAGCGCCGAGTCAAACGTCAACGCGCTATTTTTTGTGGGGCGGTCTCGCCGCAGCTTTGCTGGCCGTGGCGGGTGCCGGTTACTGGTATGTGAGCCAGCCCGCCCCCGCTGGCGCGAGCGTCGAAGCGCCCGCACGGCGATCAGCTCCAGCTCCGGCACCCATACCCGACCCTGTTCCGGCGCCGATCCCTGAACCAGCAGCGACGCCGCAACCCGCGCCAGCACCAGCACCCGTCTTCGAGCCGACCCCAGCACCGGCGCCCGCACCAGAAATCGTGGAAGCGCCGCGCTCGACGCCCCCCAAGCCAATCGCACCCAGACCCGAGCGTAAAAAAGTACCCCCCAGGATCAAACCCTTGCCGCTGCCCGCGCCAGAGCCAGTGCCTGAGCCGGTCAGGCAAGAGCCGGTGACGACGCTTCCCACGCGCCCGGCCCCGCCACCAGCGCAGCCCGTGGGTCCATCCAGCCCGCGCGAAGCGTGTGGCGCAAGAGTCTTCTTGGCGCTCGCCATGTGCTTTCAAGAGCAGTGCGACTCGCCCAGATTCAGAAATCACGCGCAGTGCGTTGAGATGCGCCAGCAACAAAAGGCGATTCAGGACCGCAACAGCAACCGCTAGCCTGCCCGAGGCCGCCATCCGGATTGCAGGCCAAATCATCCCGTAAACCGTCCAACCGAGAAGCATCATGGCACTTGTCATCAAATCCTGGAGCGTCAAATCCAACCCTGCGCTCGGCGAGCCTTATGTCAAGGTGGTGGCGCGCGAAAGCGGTTTGCTGTCTTTTATCTTGTCGCTGCTCGGTATTGACGCCACCACCACCTTGCAGGTCAGCGCCACGCGCATTGAGTTTGAGCGCGGCTCGCTGTCGGGCTTTATTCGGCGACTGACGCTGTTCGAGCATATTGGTTCCACCTTTTATGGCCGCAACAAGCCCTGGAAGACGGCCTTGGTGATTTTTGCCATCTTTTCCTTCATCGGCAGCGCCATAGGCAACAGTGGCTTCGGCGGCACCTCCTGGACCTCGGTGTTTTTTCTGCTGGGCGTGCTGGTTGCTGGCCTGTACTACTTTTTGAACCGCGAACTGACCATCGGCTTCACCGAAGACAGCGGCATCAGTTCAGCCATCCAGTTCAAGCGCTCGGTCATCGAAGGGCAGGAAATCAATGAAGAACAGTTGCAGAAAATCATCGACGTGATCGAGCACCTGATCAAGCAGCAAAAAGCTGATATCGGACCAATCGACATCGGCGGCGCACCGAGCAGCGCGCGTCAGGCCGCCGCCGCCCCGATGACGTTCAAGGAAGTGATGCAAGGCCCACCACCCTTGCCAACAGCGCAGCCGGTCGCGGCAAAACCGGCCGCGCGCGCCACAACCTGTTCCAAATGTGCCGCGCCGATCACGCCCGACGATGTTTTCTGCGGCAGTTGCGGCAACAAACTAAAGTAGTCCAGCGCTTCAGGCGCGCCAGCCGCGCAGCAGGAGCCACTGGCTGGTGGCGCACAGCAGCGTCATGGCGAGGTAGGTGTTCAACTTGCCATCGTGTCCAAAATACCACAAACCGAGCCCGAGCGCGGCCCCGGAAACTGCAAAATTAATAGCTGCTTGCGCATACCAGACGGGGGCTCCAGTCGTTTTTCTTATAAATAATCGGGAAAAAAGCGGCACCAGCAGCGCAACCCAGAATGCCGGGGCGGCAAAGTTCAGAACATGATTCAACCAGTCAAGCGAGTTCATCAAACCTCATGCCATTGTCAGCCAAAGTGCCTGCGAAGCAGTCGCATTTTATAATCCAGTCATGGCAGTTTGGGCATTAGGCATTAATCACAAAACCGCGCCGCTCGATCTGCGGGGTCGCTTTGCGTTCGCTATCGAGCAAGTGGAGCCAACGCTGCGGGCGTTGCGCGATTCCCTGACGCAGCAACCCGAAGCGGCACTGATCTCCACCTGCAACCGCACCGAAATCTATTGCGCCGGCGAAACACCCCAGCTTGAGGGCACACTGAACTGGCTGGCGCAGTCCGGCGGCGTGGCGCCTTCGCAGTTGCGCGCCCATGCTTACACGCTGGAGAACAACCTGGCGGCGCGCCATGTGTTTCGGGTCACCAGCGGACTGGACTCGATGGTGCTCGGCGAGACGCAAATTCTGGGTCAAATCAAAAATGCCGTGCGCGCGGCCGAAGCCGCCGGTGCCTTGGGCAACACCTTGAGCCAACTGTTTCAGCGCTCGTTTGCGGTCGCCAAGGAGGTACGCAGCTCAACCGAGATCGGCGCGCACTCGATCAGCATGGCCGCTGCCGCCGTGCGCCTGGCCGGGCAATTGTTTGAAGACCTGAGCGAAGTCAAGATGCTGTTTATCGGCGCCGGCGAGATGATCGAACTCTGCGCCACGCACTTTGCCGCCAAGACGCCCAAGTCCATGGTGATTGCCAACCGCACGCTCGAGCGCGGTGAAAAACTGGCCAGCCAATTTGGCGGCGAAGTGATGCACCTGGCCGAGCTGCCAGAGCGCCTGCACGAGTTTGACGCCGTCATCAGTTGTACCGCCAGCACGCTGCCGATTCTGGGCCTGGGCACTGTCGAGCGCGCCCTCAAAAGGCGCAAGCACCGCCCCATGTTCATGGTCGATCTGGCGGTGCCGCGCGACATCGAGATGGAGGTCAAGTCGCTGCAAGACATCTATCTCTACACCGTCGACGACCTCTCCAGTGTGGTGCAAACGGCGCAGGCCAGCCGTCAGGCGGCCGTGACACAGGCCGAAGCCATTGTCGATGCCGGTGTGCTCAGTTTCATGCACTGGATCGACCAGCGCGGCTCGGTACCTCTGATCCAGCAACTCAACGCCCAGGCCGACGAGTGGCGTGCCGCAGAAATTGCGCGCGCGCGCAAGCTGCTGACCAAAGGAGCCGATGTCGAGGTCGTGCTGGAAGCGCTCTCCAAAGGGCTGACGCAAAAAATGCTGCACGGCGCCATGGCCGAACTGCGCGCCGGTGACGCCGCCGCCCGCGAGCGCGCCAGCGCCGCCATTCAGCACTTCTTCTTGCGCAAAGAGCGCTAGCCGCGCGCACCCATGAAAGCCTTCCTCCGCCAGCAACTGGCGCGCTACGCAGATCGCCTGGGCGAGCTTGAATTCCTGCTCTCGCGCGAGGACATCATGAAAGACATGGCGCAGTTCCTGCTGCTGTCGCGCGAGCACACCGAGGTGGCCGCCGTGGCCAGTCGCTGGGCACGCTACCAGCTGCGCGAGGGCGACCTGGCAGCGGCGCAGGAGCTGCTCACCGGCTCGGCCAATGACGCCGACATGGCCGCCCTGGCGCAGGAAGAGATGGCGGCTGCCAGCGCCGAGCTGCAGCAGCTGCAGGCCGAGTTGCAGCGCATGTTGCTGCCGAAAGACCCGGACGACGCGCGCAACGCCTTCATGGAAATCCGCGCCGGCACCGGCGGTGATGAATCGGGCCTGTTTGCTGCTGATCTGGCGCGCATGTACACGCGCTATTGCGAGCGCTGCGGCTGGCGCGCCCAGATTCTCAGCGAGTCACCCAGCGAACTGGGCGGCTACAAGGAAGTGGTGCTCAAGATCGAAGGTGACAATGTGTACGGCGCGCTCAAGTTCGAGTCCGGCGGCCACCGCGTGCAGCGCGTGCCGGTGACCGAAACGCAGGGGCGCATCCACACCAGCGCCTGCACCGTGGCGGTGCTGGCCGAGCCCGATGAGCAAGAAGCCATCAAGATCAACCCGGCCGATTTGCGCATCGACACCTACCGCGCCAGCGGTGCCGGTGGCCAGCACATCAACAAGACCGACTCGGCCGTGCGCATCACCCACCTGCCCACCGGCATCGTGGCCGAGTGCCAGGACGGGCGCAGCCAGCACAGCAACAAGGCGCAGGCGCTCAAGGTTCTGACGGCGCGCATCCAGGAAAAAGACCGCAGCGAGCGCGCGGCCAAGGACGCCGCCGAGCGCAAGGGGCTGATCGGCAGCGGCGACCGCAGCGACCGCATCCGCACCTACAACTTTCCGCAGGGCCGCCTGACCGACCACCGCATCAACCTCACGCTGTACAAGCTGCTGGCCATCATGGAGGGCGACCTTGACGACGTGGTGCAGGCGCTGCAGGCCTATGAAGCGGCGCAACAGTTGGCGGCACTGGAGCTGGGCTGAGGCCGATGAAGCTTTCCAGTATCGCGGGAGCGCTGCGCTACGCCGAATCCTGCCGGCTGGAGCGACTCGATGCGCAATTGCTCCTGCTGCACCTGCTGGACAAGCCCGCCAGCGAGCGGGCCTGGCTGCTGGCGCACGACAGCGAGCCGCTGTCAGCCATGGCGCAAGCCCGGCTGGAGCACTGCGTCAGGCGTCGCGCCGCAGGCGAGCCGCTGGCCTACATCACCGGGCACAAGGAATTCTTTGGCCTCGATCTGCTGGTCGATGCGCGTGTGCTGGTGCCACGGCCCGAGACCGAGACCCTGGTCGAATGGGCGCTGGAGCGGTTGGACGACGCACCAGACGCTAGCCGGTCGGTGCTGGACCTGGGCACCGGCAGCGGCGCCATTGCGCTGGCTATCAAACACCAGCGCCCGGCGGTTGACGTGACGGCGCTGGATGCAAGCCTTGACGCACTTGCCGTTGCCCGCGCCAACGCGCAGCGCCTGCAGCTTCCTGTGCATTGGTGCCAAGGCTCGTGGCTGCAGGGCATCGATGCGCGCGTTCAGCTCATCGTCGCCAACCCGCCCTACGTGGCCGCGCACGATCGGCACCTGGCGGCGCTGCGCTTTGAGCCAACGGCTGCGCTGGTCAGTGGTGCTGATGGCCTCGACGACTTGCGCCAGATCATCGCGCAAGCGCCACGCCATTTGCTGCCCGGCGGCTGGCTGCTGCTGGAGCACGGCTTCGACCAGGCCAGCGCCGTACGGCAGTTGCTGGAACAAAGCGGATTTGACCCGGTGCAATCGCGCCGCGATCTGGCCGGCGTGGTGCGTTGCAGCGGCGGGCGCACGGCTACATGACGTTCGGCTACGCCGCTGACAACGTTTGTTGGACTCATTGACAACAGGGCCTTTGCGTTGTCATAATCTCCAACATGAAGGCTACCCCGCTCATTCGTCGTCGCGTGGTCCTTGCCACCGACGCATTCGCAGAGGTGGCCGTATGGCGCGTCCCTGAACCTATTGCGCCGTCTGAGCATCCGTTCAAGTACCGTCTCGCTTATGTTGTTGGTGGGGAATGCGTGCTGAAATATGACAACGAACGAGGTAAGGGTGATCACCGGCACGTCGGAGGGCATGAGCTTGAGTATGCCTTCTCAACACCGGAACAGTTGATGCGCGACTTCAATGCTGATATTACGAGGTGGAATCATGAACACAGTCATTCTTGAGGTTCGTTCCCTGGCGGACACGCTTGCAGATGCGGAGCACGCCATGAAGTCCGGCCGCTCTGAGCGCGAGGCTCGCATTGGTTTTGCCACGCCCGAGTTGCTGTGGCAAGTGCTGACAGTCAAGCGCTGGGATTTACTCAAAGCAATGTGCGGGGCGGGTGCCATGTCTATCCGCGAGGCGGCCAGGCGCGTTGGGCGTGATGTGAAGGCTGTGCATGGGGACGTAGTGGCCCTGTTGGATGCAGGCGTTCTGAGTCGTGCGGCAGAGGGGGGCGTTGTGTTTCCTTTTGAGGCCGTAAAGGTTGAGTTCATGCTTGAGGCTGCGTAGCCCGTACTTCCATCGCCGTGCGGCAGTTGCTGGAACAAAGCGGATTTGATCCGGTGCAATCGCGCTGCGATCTGGCCGACGTGGCGCGTTGCAGCGGAAGCCGACATCCAGGCGCAAAGCGCACTGGGCTATGGTTCTGACCAAATCAAACGTCGAAAGAAGTGAACTCGACGTTACCCAAATTTCGCCAGCAAGGATAGGCGAGACCGTTCAATCGATGCAAATGGCTTTAACTTCTAGTGAAATTGACCGCAAACCCAGGCTGGGTGAGTCTTACCGCTTGAGGCGCTTCACCATCCATCGGTGGGTTCCCGGTTTATTTCGTCGGCTAGCTTGGGAATGCCGAGAAAAGCGCTCGGCTATATTGGGTTAAAGCCGTGCCTGTTCAGTGATAGCATCGCGTCATGAACTCAACCACTATCGAACAATCTGTACTGGGCTTGTCCAGGCCAGAGCGTGCGCACTTGGTGCATTTATTGCTCGATAGCCTGGATGCACCATCGGAAACTGATATTCAGGCTATCTGGCTCAATGAGGCTAGCCGCCGCGCTGATGATATTGACTCGGGCAAAGTCAATCTGGTAAGTGGTGAACAGCTTGAGCGACAAGTTCAGGCGCTTTTTAAGTGAACTATTGGCTCCATCCTGAGGCCGCTGAAGAACACAAAAAGCAGGTCGCTCGCTATGAAGAGGTAGAAGCAGGATTGGGCAGGCGGTATCACACGGAATTTCAGAATATCTTGGCTTCGGTTTGTGCGTCACCTGATCGCTCACGCATTGTTCTCGCGCCCGACATTCGACGCGCCATGTTCAAAGTTTTTCACTTTGACCTGGTTTACCGCGAAGTTGATGGATTGGTTCAAGTGCTGGCCATCGCCCATCATCGCCGCCAGCCAGGCTATTGGGTGGCTCGGATTTAACTGGTTGATCGACCCTGCTGGCGCGGGTCATCGCCAACGTCATGACCGCTTTTGAGCTGCGCGAAAATCAGCCATGTGTCTGCAACATCGTAGCCGCCAGGCAGCCGTACTCGGGTATTGGGGTTGCTGTCGTCGGCTCTCGTGAAAATTCAGGGCTGGCGGTATTCCCTATGGGTGGTCAACGGCCGTCACGCAGCGTGGCTGTATCGCTGCTGCGCAACAGGCCCCGGCTTTCAATGAACGCCATCACCTCCTGCACGCCGCTCAGAGTTTTCAGGTTGGTCATGACAAAGGGCTTCAAGCCCTTGACCGTGCTACGCATGCGCATCGTGTCCGCCGCCATCACGTCCAGGTTGGCGCCCACATAAGGGGCCAGGTCGGTCTTGTTGATGACCAACAGGTCGCTCTTGGTGATGCCGGGGCCACCTTTGCGCGGGATTTTTTCGCCGGCCGCCACGTCGATCACGTAGAGCGTCAGGTCGGACAACTCGGGGCTGAAGGTGGCGGCCAGGTTGTCGCCGCCACTTTCGATGAAGACGATATCGGCATCGGGAAAGTCCACCAGCATGCGGTCAATGGCCTCCAGGTTGATGGAGGCATCTTCGCGAATCGCCGTGTGCGGGCAGCCGCCGGTTTCCACGCCCATGATGCGCTCGGCGGGCAAGGCGCCGCTCTCCGTCAGCAGGCGCTGGTCTTCCTTGGTGTAGATATCGTTGGTGATGGCGACCAGGTCAAATTTTTCGCGCATGCCTTTGCACAGCATCTCCAGCAAAGTGGTTTTGCCGGAGCCGACCGGGCCGCCGATGCCCACGCGCAAGGGCGGCAGCATTTTTGTACGGTTTTTGATGTGATGCAGTGGGCTGTTCATGACATATTTTGCTATTGATTAAAGAGTAGACGACGCAGGCTGCATAAGGGCTAGGACCTGAAAATGCGTGAATATTGCACCTCATGCTGCGCGCTCAAAATGGCTAGCATGGGCGAAAAGGCCTGGCGCGCGTCATCCGGCAGGGCCAGCGCGTGATCGACGGCGCACGGGATTTGCGCTGCCAGTTTTGACAGGATGCGTTGTCCGGCGCTCTGGCCCAGCGGCACCGATTTGATGGCCGCTTGCACCATGTTCTCGGCCCAGCCAAAGGCATAGGCCAGCAGGCAATCGCGCAGTGGCGCCTGGGTGGCGCTGGCTGCCAGCGCAAAAGCCAGCGGATAGGTGGGCTGCAAGTTCGCCAGCAGCTCGATTTGCCCCGCTGTGGCGGTGGTGTGGTTGCGCAGCCATTCCAGCAAGGATCGGCCCATTTGCTCGGTTTGGGCGCGCAACTCGCTGCTTTCACGGGTTTGCAGGACCCAGGCGTTGAGTTGAGAAATTCGCGCGCTGTCGCCGCACTGCCAGGCGGGTATGGCCTGGGCCAGCAGCGCCAGGTCCGAGCGTGCCAGACTCAGCTCAAGCTGATCGAGCAGCCACCCAGACGCTTCGTTTTCTGTAGCTACTCGCGCACTGTCCACGGCGGCTTCGAGGCCTTCGGAGTAGGAGAATCCACCGATAGGCAGTGCCGGTGAGGCCAGCCACATAAGTTGCAGCAGACTGGTGGCGTTCATAGCTCAATGCGGATCATTGTGGTCGCCATGCGCGTGCCCACCCGTGGCGTAGGCGCCGTTTTCCGGCTCAAATGACTCGTTGACGGCCAGCACCGTCAGGTGCATGGCGCGCAGCATGTCAGCCAGCACAGGGTCGGGCTCGATTTTGAGGTGGTCGGGTTGAAGCTCAATCGGCACATGGCGGTTGCCCAGGTGGTAGGCGGCACGGATCAAATCGAAGGGCGTGCCGTGGTTATTACGGGGGGTGATTTTCAGCACTGACTGGGGTGCCGCCAGCACCTTGATGAGTGAGCCGTCTTGCGCCACCAGCACATCGCCGCCGCGCACCACGGTGCCGCGCGGCAAAAACACGCCAAGTTGTCGTCCGGCCGAGTCAGTGGTTTCAAAGCGGCTTTTTTGGCGAATGTCCCAGTCCAGCTCAAAGCTGGCAGCGCGCTTGAGCAAGGCCGGGGCCAGGCCTTTGCCTTGTGGGATGAGTTTGGACGTTTGGAGCATGGTAGTAGGGAGGTGCTGTTCTAAATACGGTGCAACCGACTGAGCAAGAGTTATGCCGATTATCAGGCTGCACCTTGCATCGTCTGGGCGATGACAGGGTTGCTGGCCACGATGAAGGCTGCTAATATAACGTTTGTTATAACCTCAAGGCATGCATCATGACGGCGCTCAAACTGACACAAATTGGCAATTCGGTGGGCGTGATCTTGCCCAAGGAAGTTCTGGCGCGGCTCAAGTTGGTCAAAGGAGATACCGTTTTTCTGACCGAGGCGGCCAACAGCATCAACCTCACACCCTACGATCCCGAGCTGGATACGCAGCTCAAACTCGGACGCGAGTTCATGCGTGACTACCGTGAAACGTTCCACCAATTGGCCAAATGAAAGCCTGGAATTGGATTGATCGGCAGGCGCTGCTGCTGCTGCACGACGAGAGTTTGGCAGAGCACGGTGGTGCCAGCGGCTTGCGCGACGTTGGTTTGCTGGACTCCGCACTGGCTCGCCCGCTGAATTTGTCACTTTATGAAGCGCCGGATGCGGCTGGCTTGGCTGCGGCTTATGGCGTAGGTTTGGCGAAAAACCATGCGTTTATCGACGGCAACAAGCGCGCAGCTTTTTTGGCTGTCGGCCTATTCCTGGCAATTAATGGTTACCGGCTACAGGCAAGCCAAGCTGATGCCACGCTGACCATGCTGTCCGTTGCCGCTGGCGACATGGAAGAAGCGGTCTTTGCCGACTGGATTCGCCAGCACATGCAGTTGCGCTGACAGCAACACCGACTATGCGGCCAGACTCGCGCAGTCGATGACGAATCGGTAC
The DNA here is from genome assembly GCA_963750665.1 of uncultured beta proteobacterium. Lineage (GTDB taxonomy): Bacteria > Pseudomonadota > Gammaproteobacteria > Burkholderiales > Burkholderiaceae_C > Rhodoferax. The sequence continues at coordinate 237,604 of CAVVRQ010000029.1, read as the reverse complement.
TTCACGTCACCCTTGAGCATGCGGTTATAGGCTTCGTTGATTTCATCCATGCGGATCATTTCAATATCGGAGACGATGCCGTGCTCGGCGCAGAAATCCAGCATCTCCTGCGTCTCGGGGATGCCGCCGATCATCGACCCGGCGAGGCTACGGCGCCTCATGATCAGGTTGAACAAATTGGGTGACGGATGCGGCGCGGCTGGCGCACCGACCAGTGTCATCGTGCCGTCGCGCTTGAGCAGGGCCAAAAAAGCATCCAGATCATGCGGCGCGGCAACGGTGTTCAGAATGAAGTCGAAGCTCTTGGCCTGTTTGGCCATTTCGTCGGAATTGCGTGAGACCACCACCTCATCCGCACCCAAGGCCTTGGCCGCTTCGCGCTTGGACCCTGACGTGGTGAAGGCCACTACGTGTGCACCCATCGCGTGCGCCAGCTTGATGCCCATATGGCCCAGGCCACCGATGCCAACCACGCCCACCTTCTGGCCAGGTCCTACCTTCCAATGCCGCAGCGGCGAATAGGTGGTGATGCCTGCGCACAGCAACGGTGCCACGGCAGCCAATTGGGCCTCGGGGTGGCGGATGTGCAGCACATAACGTTCATGCACGACGATCTGCTGCGAGTAGCCGCCCAGCGTGTGGCCGGGTGCGTCCGGGGTCCGGCCGTTGTAGGTGCCGACCATGTGGTCACAGTAATTCTCCAGACCATCGTCACAATCCACGCAGTGCTTGCAGCTATCGACGATACAGCCAACGCCCACCAGATCACCGATCTGGACGCCTGCCACGTGTGCGCCCAGGGCTGACACACGTCCCACGATTTCATGCCCCGGCACACAAGGGTAGCGCGTGCCCGGCCACTCGGAACGCACCTGGTGAAGGTCTGAGTGACACACGCCACAGTAAGCGATGTCGATTTGCACATCGTGCGCGCCCGGCGTGCGCCGGGTGATGTCGATCGGTTCGAGGGGCAGGTTGCCCGCATGGGCGCCAAAGGCTTTGATGGTCATGCTGTATGGTCACAGGCTACTGGTAACTAGTCCAAGGGCTTTTCTTCGGTGGGTATTGGAGCGGCTTCATCCGGGATCTTGGGCTTGTCAGACACATGCTGTTCCATATGCGTCTTCTTCCCCGGATGCGGTATCTTGTCAGTACCCGGTGCAAGCTCTTCGCCCTGGTGCTTCTTTTCTTGCGCAACCTTCTTGTCGTGGGCAATGTTACGTGGATCTGTCATGGGATTCTCTCTTGAAGTATGCAGTACGGATTCTCATCGGAGATCCGCACCCTGGCTTGGCAAAGCGATCACTCGGCGCGGACGCTAAACGCGGTTAGGGGCAAATTGCGAAATGCACCATCCCCAAAACTTACTGTACGGATTTAGAGATCTGCCGTCTGTGGGCTGGCGCACGTCCAAACCAACGAGCTACCTGTCGCAATTAAAACAAAAAATACCGCTGCGCCATTGGCAAACTCAGCGCCGGCTCGCAGGTGAGCAGCTCACCGTCGGCGCGCACGCTGTAGGTTTGCGCATCGATCTCCATCTTGGGCAGGTAGGCGTTGTGGATCATGTGCTGCTTTTGGATGCCACGGATGTTGCGCACAGAACTGACATTTTTGCTCAGGCCATAGCGTGCCTTGATGCCGGCGTTTTCCCCAGCCTGTGAGACAAACGTGATGGAGCCGCGCGCCAGCGCACCGCCAAAGCTGCCAAACATCGGGCGGTAATGCACCGGCTGCGGCGTCGGGATGCTGGCATTGGGGTCGCCCATGGCGGCCATGGCGATAAAGCCGCCTTTGAGAATCAGTGCCGGCTTGATGCCAAAAAAGGCTGGTTTCCAGACCACCAGGTCTGCCCATTTGCCCACCTCGATGCTGCCCACTTCATGTGCCATGCCGTGGGTCAGCGCCGGGTTGATGGTGTATTTGGCCAGATAACGTTTCACGCGGTAGTTGTCGTTGCGCTGCAATTTTTCCACCGGCTCGCTGCGCTCAGGCGGCGGGGCCAGCCAGCCGCGCTGCGCTTTCATTTTGTGCGCCGTCTGCCAAGTGCGGATGATGACCTCGCCGACGCGGCCCATGGCCTGGCTGTCGCTGCTCATGATGCTGATGGCACCCAGGTCGTGCAGGATGTCTTCGGCGGCAATGGTTTCCTTGCGGATGCGGCTTTCGGCAAAGGCCAGGTCTTCGGCTATAGAGGCGTCCAGGTGGTGGCAGACCATCAGCATGTCCACGTGTTCATCCAGCGTGTTGACGGTGTAGGGGCGCGTCGGGTTGGTACTGGAGGGCAGCACGTTGGGCTCACCCACCAGTTTCATGATGTCGGGCGCATGACCGCCACCAGCGCCCTCGGTGTGAAAGGTGTGGATGCTGCGGCCCTTGAAAGCGGCCAGCGTGTCTTCGACAAAGCCCGATTCGTTCAGCGTGTCGGTGTGGATCGCCACCTGCGTGTCGGTGAGTTCGGCCACGTTCAGGCAGTTGTCAATGGCCGCCGGCGTGGTGCCCCAGTCTTCGTGCAGTTTCAGGCCCAGCGCCCCGGCGTTGATTTGCTCGTGCAGCGCGGCGGGCAGGCTGGCATTTCCCTTGCCCATGAAGCCCAGGTTCATGGCAAAGCCATCCGCCGCTTGCAACATGCGCTCAAGGTGCCACGCCCCCGGCGTGCAGGTGGTGGCAAAGGTGCCGGTGGCGGGACCCGTGCCGCCGCCGGTCATGGTGGTGATGCCGCTGGCCAGAGCCTCTTCAATCAGTTGTGGGCAAATGAAATGGATGTGGCTGTCAAAACCCCCGGCGGTGACGATGCTGCCCTCGCAACTGATGATCTCGGTGCCCGGGCCAATGATGATGTCCACGCCGGGCTGGGTGTCGGGGTTGCCAGCTTTGCCAATGGCCACGATGCGGCTGTCCTTGAGGCCAATGTCGGCCTTGATGATGCCCCAGTGGTCGATGATCAAGGCGTTGGTCATGACGGTGTCCACCGCGCCTTGCGCCCTGCTGCGCTGGCTTTGCGCCATGCCGTCGCGGATGGTCTTGCCGCCGCCAAACTTGACTTCTTCGCCGTAGCCTCCGGCACCTAGCGTCATGTCAGCTTCGACCTCAATGATCAGGTTGGTGTCGGCCAGGCGCAAGCAGTCACCCACCGTGGGGCCAAACATTTCGGCATAGGCGCGTCGTCCAATGGTTGCCATTAAAGCGCTCCTTGCGTCAGACCACGAAAACCAAAAACAATGCGCTCACCGGCGTAGTCCACCAGCTCGACGGTGCGCTGCTGGCCGGGCTCAAATCGCACGGCCGAACCGGAAGCAATGTTCAGCCGCATCCCGTGCGCCGCAGCCCGGTCAAAGCCGAGCGCGCCATTGGTTTCGGCAAAGTGGTAGTGCGAGCCGACCTGAATGGGGCGGTCGGCTGTGTTGACCACCAGCAGCGTGTGGGTGCGCCGACCGGGATTGAGGACGTGATCGGGGCCGTCAGTAAAAAGTTCGCCAGGGGTCATGTGGTCTCACTTCACTTTGCAATAGCGTAAAAATGCATGGCAGTCAAACAATCGGTTGGTGCACGGTAACCAGTTTGGTGCCATCAGGAAAAGTTGCCTCGACCTGGACGTCGGGAATCATCTCGGCGATGCCGTCCATCACCTCAGCACGGGTCAGCACAGCGCGGCCTTCGCTCATCAGTTGCGCGACACTTTTGCCATCACGCGCCCCTTCCATCACGGCCGCGCTGATCAAAGCGATGGCCTCGGGGTAATTCAGTTTCAAACCGCGCGCCTTGCGCCGCTCGGCCAGCAGGCCCGCAGTAAAAATCAGCAGCTTGTCTTTTTCGCGAGGCGTTAGTTCCATGGGGAGGCTTTTGGTGTTTTTGAACTTGCATTGTCACGCAACTTGCGTGCCGCTCTCGGCATACGCGTTGTGCGGGGGCTACCGGTGCAGATCATCAGCGAAGCCGCCCATTGCTATATTTTGGTGCAAACCGGAACACTGTTCTGGTGCGATCACGGGCCAAGGCCGCCTGGTGCAGGCATCTCTGGACTAGCTCTGTGGATACGGCCCGGCACAAACGAGCTGGCACGTTGCTTGCGAAGAGCCTTGCAGCCGTTTGATTGCAAACAGCGCCTTTCGCCCAGTCCCCTTTCTTTTTTTGGAGAATCATGATGAATCGTCGAGCACATCTCAAGGCCATCGCCACGGCGGCGGCCATTGCCAGTGGCGCAATCACTTTCGCTTTGCCGGCTCACGCGGCCGACACCATCAAGGTCGGCATTTTGCATAGCCTCTCGGGCACCATGGCCATTTCTGAAACCGTGTTGAAAGACACCGTGCTAATGGCCATAGACGAGATCAACGCCAAAGGTGGCGTGCTGGGCAAGAAGCTTGAGCCCGTGGTCGTTGACCCGGCTTCCAACTGGCCCCTGTTTGCCGAAAAAACCAAGCAGTTGCTGGGGCAAGACAAGGTCGCCGTCATCTTTGGCTGCTGGACCAGCGTGAGCCGCAAGTCTGTGTTGCCGGTGGTCGAAGAAATGAACGGCCTGCTGTTTTACCCGGTTCAGTACGAGGGTGAAGAGCTGTCCAAAAACGTTTTCTATACCGGTGCGGCGCCGAATCAGCAAGCCATTCCCGCCGTGGACTATTTGATGAGCAAGGACGGCGGCGCGGCCAAGCGCTGGGTGCTGCTCGGCACTGACTATGTCTATCCCCGCACGACCAACAAGATTCTGCGCGCTTACCTCAAATCCAAGGGCGTGAAAGACACCGATATTGACGAGAAGTACACGCCGTTTGGTCATTCGGACTACCAGACCATCGTGGCGGATATCAAGAAGTTCTCCGCCGCTGGCAAAACCGCCGTGGTCTCCACCATCAACGGTGACTCCAACGTGCCGTTCTACAAGGAACTCGGCAATGCCGGTCTGAAGGCCAAGGACGTGCCGGTGGTTGCGTTCAGCGTGGGTGAAGAAGAGCTGCGCGGTGTTGACACCAAACCACTGGTGGGCCATCTGGCCGCCTGGAACTACTTCATGTCGATCAAGAACCCGACTAACACCGAGTTCATCAAGAAATGGACGGCGTATGCCAAGGCCAAGAACCTGCCCGGCGCTGACAAGCCTTTGACCAACGACCCAATGGAAGCTTCCTATATCGGCATCAATATGTGGAAGCAGGCGGTTGAAAAAGCCAAGTCCACCGACGTGGACAAAGTCATTGCCGCCATGGCGGGCCAGACCTTCAAGGCACCCAGCGGCATCGTCAGCAAGATGGACGAGAAGAACCATCACCTGCACAAGTCGGTGTTTATTGGCGAGGTCAAGGCCGACGGCCAGTTCAACGTGGTCTGGAAGACGCCCGGCCCGGTGAAGGCCAAACCCTGGTCGCCCTACATCGAAGGCAATGCAGGCAAGCCCGACGAGCCGGCGAAGAAGTAAATCAAAATAGGTCTTAACGCTGTCACACAGCCCGAGCTGAGGACTTGCGGCCTTCGCTCGGGCTTTTTCGTTTGCATCAACACAACCCATTGAGAGAGTTAGTCAATGCTTCGACGTTTGCTCCGATTGACCGCATTAGCTATTTGTTTCATAGCATGTAACGCCTATGCGCTAAGGGCTGACGAGGCAAAAGCCATTGCATCTGGTGAAGCCGACGCGCGCATCGAGGCCCTCAACAAAGCGGTGGCAACGGCTGACGACCAAACCGCAGCCTTCTTGCAGGCCCTGTCAGATGACGCTGTCAAAGTGGTGGATGACAAAGTGCTTGTCATGAAGGACGGCAAGGGCTATGACCCGGTGAGCGGCGCTGAAGTGCCCGTGCCCGAGGTGCTTGAAGACGTGATGATCAACAACCGCATGCGCGGCGAGCTCGACTCCGCTTTGGCCGCACTCAAGCTGTTTTCAAAAGACGAAAAAGCCCGCATCGCCGCCATCAAGCAGTTGCAGCGCGATGCGGACGAAAGCAAATTGCCGCTGATCGAGAAGGCTTTTGCGGCAGAGCAGAACACACAGATCAAGGCGCAGTTGGGGCTGGTGCGTGCGGCCGCGCTGCTCAACAGCACCGACAAAACCAGGCGCCTGGAAGCGGCCAGGCTGCTGGCTGGCAGCACGCAGGCCAACACCAAAACCGTGCTGCTGGCGCGGCTGGCGCTGGAGACCGAGCCGGACGTCAAATCAGCCTTGCAAAACACCTTGCGCCAGGTCGAGGCTTCTTTGGCCTGGGGCGACCGGCTGGGAGCCATCTTCAGCGGCATCAGCCTCGGGTCAATCCTGCTGCTGGTGGCGCTCGGCTTGGCCATTACCTACGGGCTGATGGGCGTGATCAACATGGCGCACGGCGAGCTCATGATGATCGGCGCCTATGCCACCTATGTGGTGCAGGGCGTGTTTCACAAATACCTGCCGGCTGCCTTTGACTGGTATCTGCTGGCCGCCGTGCCGGTGGCTTTTCTGGCCTCGGCGCTGATGGGGGCCGTGCTGGAGCGCAGCGTGATCCGCTTCCTCTATGGCCGACCGCTGGAGACCCTGCTGGCCACCTGGGGTATCAGTCTGATGTTGCAGCAACTGGTGCGCAGCTTTTTTGGCGCGCAAAACGTCGGCGTCGAAAACCCCTCGTGGATGAGCGGCGGCGTGCAGGTGCTGGGTAATCTGTCGCTGCCCTTCAATCGGCTGGTGATCGTCGGTTTTGCGGTCTTTGTTTTGTTGGGGGTGGCGTGGTTGATCGGCAGAACGCGCCTGGGTTTGTTCGTGCGCGGCGTCACGCAAAACCGGCCGATTGCCGCCTGCATGGGCGTGAACACGGCGCGCATTGACACCTACGCTTTTGCACTTGGCTCCGGCATCGCCGGGCTGGCCGGGTGCGCCTTGAGCCAGGTCGGTAATGTCGGGCCGGACCTGGGGCAAGGCTACATCGTGGACTCGTTCATGGTGGTGGTACTCGGCGGCGTCGGGCAACTGGCCGGCACGGTGTATGCGGCCATGGGCCTTGGAATTTTGAACAAGTTTCTGGAAGGCTGGACCGGTGCCGTGCTGGCCAAGATTGCAGTGCTGGTGTTCATCATCATCTTCATCCAGAAACGTCCGCAAGGCATCTTTGCCATGAAGGGCCGCTCGGCCGAGGCTTGACATCATGACGACGACCGCTCTCCCAGTTCCCGCGCCCTTGCTAACCCGAACGGGCTGGTCCGCCTTCGTCGTCGCCGTGCTGCTGGTGTGTGCCGTGGTGCCAACGCTCAACCTGCTGGTGCCCAAGGAAAGCCTGTTTCACCTGAGCGACTACGCCCTGGCACTGGTGGGCAAGATCATGTGCTATGCCATCTGCGCGCTGGCGATGGACCTGATCTGGGGCTACACCGGCATTCTGAGCCTAGGGCATGGTGTGTTTTTTGCGCTCGGTGGCTACGCCATGGGCATGTACCTGATGCGCCAGATTGGGCTTGATGGCAACTACAAAAGTAATCTGCCCGACTTCATGGTGTTTCTGGACTGGAAGACGCTACCCTGGCACTGGACTTTCAGCGACAGCTTCATCGCCACGCTGTTCCTGGTGCTGGCGGTGCCGGGACTGGTGGCTTTCGTGTTTGGTTACTTTGCCTTCAGATCGCGCATCAAAGGCGTGTATTTTTCCATCATCACGCAGGCCATGACCTTTGCCGCCATGCTGCTGTTCTTTCGCAACGAGACCGGCTTTGGCGGCAACAACGGCTTCACCGATTTCAAGCGAATTTTGAGCATCCCGATTGCCACGCCGGCGACGCGCATGGCGCTCTTTGTGCTGACCGGCGTGACGCTGCTGACCTTCTACTTATTGGCGCGCTGGCTGGTCAGCAGCAAGTTTGGCCGTGTGCTGCAGGCGGTGCGCGACGCCGAATCACGCGTCATGTTCAGCGGCTACAACCCACTGGGCTACAAACTCAGCATCTGGACCCTCTCCGCCATGATGTGCGGTGTGGCGGGTGCCCTCTATGTGCCGCAGGTGGGCATCATCAACCCGAGCGAAATGAGTCCAGCCAACTCGATTGAAATCGCGATCTGGGCCGCCGTTGGGGGCCGCGCCTCGCTGATAGGGCCAATCGTGGGCGCATTTATTGTCAATGGTGCCAAGAGCTGGCTGACGGTGGCCTACCCGGAGTTCTGGTTGTACTTTCTGGGCCTGCTTTTCATTGGTGTCACGCTGTTTCTGCCCGACGGTGTGGTGGGGCTGATCAAAAGGCTCAAAGGCAGCAAAGCATGACGCCTGATCTGTTGCAGGAGGGCGCGCGTCGGCTGCAGGCGCATGCACTAAAAGTCGAGCAGGGCAAAACCGCGTCGGGTGGCCGCGCCGCCGGCTTTTCGCGCATTGCCACGCCGGGTGAAGTGGATGTGACGCACGGCCGCATCTTGTACCTGGAAGAGGTGAGCGTGAGCTTCGACGGGTTCAAGGCCATCAACAAACTTTCGCTCGACATTGCGCCGGGCGAGCTGCGCTGCATCATCGGCCCGAACGGTGCCGGCAAGACCACGATGATGGACATCATCACCGGTAAAACGCGACCGGACGAAGGCCGGGTTTACTTCGGCAGCACGATTGACCTGCTGCGTTACACCGAGCCGGAAATAGCACAGATGGGCATTGGCCGCAAGTTTCAAAAGCCCACGGTGTTTGAGCAATTGACGGTATTTCAAAATCTCGAGTTGGCGTTGAAGACCAACAAGGCGGTGACCGCCTCGCTGTTTTTCAGACTGGACTCCAGCCAGAGCGACCGGCTGGCCGACGTGATGCACATCATCCATCTGGCCGGCAGCGGCAACAGCCAGGCTGGCAACCTGAGCCACGGGCAAAAGCAGTGGCTGGAGATCGGCATGTTGCTGATGCAGGATCCCAAATTGCTGCTGCTCGATGAGCCGGTGGCCGGCATGACCGATGAAGAAACCGAGCGCACGGCCGAGCTCTTTTTAAGCCTCAAAGGCAAGCACTCGCTGATGGTGGTGGAGCACGATATGAGCTTCATCAACACCATCTCCGACATCGTTACCGTGCTGTGTGAGGGCTCGGTTCTGGCGCAGGGCACACTGGCACACGTGCAGGCGGATGAACGGGTGATTGAGGTGTATCTTGGGCGCTGATGGCTTGTCTTTGCCAGCCGGGCTTGCCGGGATTTCGCCCCGGCTGGCGACTCACTTTCTTTCGCCTCGCCGAAAGAAAGTAAGCAAAGAAAGGGCGACCCCATTGTCTGCGTCCCTACGCTACGCTACGGGCAACCTGCGCTGCGGGCTGGGGGCGGGGAACCGCTCGAACTCGCTGCGCGCCACATTGCACCGTAATTTCGAAGCCCGGCTTTGCCGGGCAATGGGTGTGGCTCCCAACGCCGTGATGCGTCGGCGAGTAGCGCAGGGCTGGGCGGATCAGGGCTCGCGATTGTTTGAGCGTAGCGAGTTCGAGCGAGACCCCGCCCAGTCCGAGCAACGCAGCGTGCCCGAAGCGCAGCGCAGGGACGACGCATTCGGCTCGCCTTTCTTTTGCTTACTTTTCTTTGGCGAAGCAAAGAAAAGTGAGTGGCCGCCGGGCCACCCCCGGCCAGCGCGCCTAGCGCAGATCAAGCGAGGAGCAGGTATTTCACCAACCGTTGCGACAGCCGGCATCATCCGGTAAGGATCAATTGAATGCTGAACGTCACCAACATCAACCAGTACTACGGCGGCTCGCACATTCTGCGCGACGTGAGCTTGCAGGCTAGCCTGGGCAAGATCACTGTGATACTGGGGCGCAACGGGGTCGGCAAGAGCACCTTGCTAAAAAGCCTGATGGGTCTGGTGCCGATCAGGACTGGCTCAATCGAGTTCGATGGAAGGCCCATTCACCATGCGACACCGTATGAACGGGCGCGCGCTGGTATCGGCTTCGTGCCGCAAGGGCGTGAAATCTTTGGCCGCCTGACGGTTCAAGAAAACCTGGCCATGGGCCTGGCCTACAAGAACGCCAACACGCCCATCCCGGCGGAACTGTTTGAGTTGTTCCCGGTGCTAAAGCAAATGCTGCAGCGCCGTGGCGGGGACTTGTCGGGTGGGCAGCAGCAGCAACTGGCGATCGCGCGCGCGCTGGCAGCCGGGCCAAAACTGTTGATTCTGGATGAGCCGACCGAGGGCATTCAACCCAATATCATCAAGGACATTGGTCGCGTCATTCGCCGCTTGGCAGATCGCGGCAACATGGCAATCGTGCTGGTGGAGCAGTATTTTGACTTTGCGCAGGAGCTCGCTGACAACTATGTCGTGATGCAGCGCGGCGCTGTGCTGGCGCGTGGCTTGGGTGCCAACATGGAGATGGATGGCGTGCGCCAATTGGTGGCGATTTGAGGCCACCACGCGGCTTGGGTACGATCAGGCCATGACCTGGCATGCTTCGCTCGCACTGAACTACACACTCGAAGACGTTCGCAGTGTCGTGCGCTACCGGCACGACGGTCCGCTGCGCGTGCTGCAAAGCCTGTACCCTGAGGGCAATGGCATTTGCCACAATGTGCTGGTGCATCCACCGGGCGGACTGGTCGGCGGCGATACGTTGGCGATTGACGTTACGCTTGGGGTCGGGGCGCAGGCACTCATCACCACGCCGGGTGCCACGCGTTTTTATCGCTCTCAGGGTGATAGCGCTGCACAGCGAACCAGTTTGCACTTGTCGCACGGTGCCCGTTTGGAATGGCTGCCGCTTGAGACCATCTTGCACAGTGGCTGCCAGGCCGAAAATCAGCTCCGTTTTGATCTTGCACCCGGCGCTGAACTGATCGCCTGGGATATCAGCGCACTGGGGCTGCCGCACGCCGATAAGCCGTTTGTCTGTGGGCGCTATGGCCAGCAGATCGAAATGCCGGGAGTTTGGCTGGAGCGCGGGGTACTCGATGCACAGGACACGAGGCTGCTGCAGAGTCCGCTGGGCCTGGCCGGCCAGCACTGCATGGCCTCGCTATTTTTCGCCGCTGGCAGCGCCATTGAGCGACAGCGCCGCGATCTGGCACTGGACGCGGCCCGCCACGTGCTGCAGGTTCACACACTCAAGCCAAGGGCGGGCGTGACCTGCCCGAATCCGCAGGTGCTGTTGCTGCGTGCGCTGGCACCGCAAGTGGAGCCCGCGCTGGATTTATTGAAAGGCGTCTGGGCGAGCTGGCGGGAACTATTGTGGAAGCAAGCGGCGCTGCCGCCGAGAATCTGGGCGATGTGAATCCAAACAGGCCCGGCAAATTGCTTTTTGATTGAACAGTACGCTGTTAGCCCTTGTAAATGCTGCACATAACGCTATCTTGTGAATAGCAGTTTGGTGCTCCCCTGCGCTTAGCAGGGTTACCGGCACGGCCAGGCAGGCGAAGGTGAAATAATCAGCCCTATCCACTTTCCAGGAACCATTGACATGAGCGACACACAACAACGCATTGACGAATTGGTGAAAAACAACGACGTCTTGCTTTTCATGAAAGGCACGGCCACTTTCCCCCAGTGCGGCTTTTCCGGCCGCGCGGTGCAGATCCTGAAGGCCTGCGGCGTCGATGCCAAAGCCGTCAAGACGGTCAATGTGCTCGAAGACGAGGACATTCGCAACGGCATCAAGGAGTACAGCAACTGGCCGACCATTCCGCAGCTTTACGTCAAGGGCGAATTCATTGGCGGCGCCGACATCATGATGGAGATGTACGAAAAAGGGGAACTGCAGCAGGCGCTGGGCACCCAGGCCAGTTAAACCGGCTTACTCCCACAGCCGCTTGGCCCCCAGCACGGCGTTGGGATAGGGGGACTGGCCGCGCGAGCCGTTGTAGCGGCCCAGTGCCAGAAACAGGTCGCCGCGCTCGCGGTCCAGGTAGTGGCGCAGGATGACGCAGCCAAAGCGCAAATTGGTCTGCATGTGAAACAGTTTGCCCGCGTCCCCATCGCCGATCAAACGCGCCCAGAACGGCATCACCTGCATGTAACCGCGCGCTCCAACGCGGCTCACGGCAAACTTGCGAAAATTGCTCTCGACCTGCACCAGACCCAGTACCAAAGCCGGCTCCAGCCCGGCACGCCGGCTCTCGTACCAGAGCGTCTGCAGGAATTCCCTGCGCACGCTCCAGTCGGTCTTTTTCTTTTTCAGGCGCTCGCCCATGCGGCCGAGCCAGCGCAGGTAGCTCAGGCGCGACTCGGTATCGGCAAACTCCGGCACGGGTGGCGCACTGTTGGCAATGGCCGAACTCAAGGCACTGCGGACGGAATCCGCCAGCGGCTCCTCGACCTGACCACCAGCCCCGGCTTCATCGCAAATAGATAGCACGCCAATAGCTGCTATCAGGGAGCATAGGCTGGTTCTCCTTGAAACCATGGGAGTCGAGCGCGCCTGGCTCAAAGTTTCAGCCGGGCTTTGATCAGGTCGAAGATTTCCGCCACGGCGACCGGTGTTGCCGCCGCGTCACGGCGCTGCTGGTATTCGACCTCACCCGCTTTCAGACCCCGCTCGCCAATCGTCACACGGTGCGGCACGCCGATGAGTTCCCAGTCGGCAAACATGGCGCCGGGGCGCTCGCCACGATCATCCAGAATGACATCCACACCGGCGGCCAGCAGCTGGTCGTATAGCTGATCCGAGGCTGCTTTGACAGCCGGGAAACGCTCCGGGCTGATGGGGCATAGCACCACAGTAAAAGGTGCCAGTGCATCGGGCCAGATGATGCCGCGCTCGTCGTGGTTTTGCTCAATGGCGGCGGCCGGCAGGCGCGTGATGCCGATGCCGTAGCAGCCCATCTCCATGAATTGCGGCTTGCCATTCACATCCAGAAAAGTGGCGTTCATGCGTCTGGCTGTATTTAGTGCCAAGTACAAAGACATGGCCAATCTCGATGCCGCGCTCAATCGCCAGCAGGCCCTTGCCATCGGGCGAAGGATCGCCCTCGACGACGTTGCGCAGATCCGCCACCAGCGTCGGCTGCGGGCAGATCGCGACCCCAGTTGACGCCGGTGATGTGAAATTCGGGCTCATTGGCACCGCAAATCCAGTCGCTCATGACGGCGACTTCGCGATCCACGACAAGATTGACCGGCTTGCTTCAATCCGATCGGGCCCAGATAACCCGGCTGGCAGCCGAAATGCGCTTCAATCTCAGGCACCGTGGCAAAGCGAAAAGTGGCCAACCCCGGCAACTTGCTGACCTTGACTTCATTCATGTCATGATCGCCGCGCAGCAACAGCAGCCAGATTTGCGTCTTGGCAATTTCACCCGCTGCATTCGGGCTGTCGGTCGCCAACACCAGGGATTTGACCGTCTGCTGCAACGACAGGCCCAACAGCGCCGCCACGTCGGCGCAGGTGCTTTTGCCCGGTGTCGCGGTTTTGGTCATCGCCTGCGTCGGCGCCGGTCGTGGTGCAGCGGGTGCCAGCGCCTCGGCTTTTTCCATGTTGGCGGCATAGTCGCTGCCCGGGCAATAGACGATGGCGTCCTCGCCGGTGGCGGCAATCACCTGGAATTCCTCGCTCACGTCGCCGCCGATGGCACCGCTGTCAGCGGCCACCGCCCGGTAGCGCAGCCCAAAACGATCAAATATGCGCCGATAAGCGCCTGCCATGACCTGATAGCTCGCTTTGGCTGCGTCCAGGTCACGGTCAAAGCTGTAGGCGTCCTTCATGATGAATTCCCGCCCGCGCATCAGACCAAAGCGTGGGCGCCGCTCATCACGGAATTTGGTCTGGATCTGGTAGAAGTTTTTCGGCAACTGCTTGTAACTCCTGATTTCCTGGCGCGCGATGTCGGTCACCACCTCTTCGCTGGTCGGCTGCACCACAAAGTCATGACCGTGGCGATCCTTGATGCGCAGCAGCTCGGGGCCCATTGGTCTCGAAGCGGCCGGTCTCCTGCCAAAGCTCGGCCGGCTGCACCACCGGCATGGCCAGTTCGACCGCGCCGGCGCGGTTCATTTCCTCGCGCACGATTTGCTCCACCTTGCGCACCACCCGCAAGCCCATGGGCATCAAGGTGTAAATACCGGCACCCAATTTCTTGATCATGCCAGCGCGCAGCATCAATTGGTGGCTGACCACTTCGGCGTCCGCCGGGGCTTCCTTGAGGGTGGAAATGAAGAACTGGGAGGCTTTCATGGCAAAACTTTGTAAATAACTAAGGGCTTCGCCCCTTGCTGCGCAGCACTTGCTGTGCATAATGGACGCAATTTAGGAATTGGGGTTTGATTATGCTTGACCGCGAAGGCTTTAGGCCCAACGTCGGCATCGTCCTGCTCAACCAGAAAAATCAGGTATTTTGGGGTAAGCGAATTCGCACCCACTCCTGGCAGTTTCCGCAGGGTGGCATTGACCGGGGCGAAACCCCTGAACAGGCCATGGTGCGTGAACTGCACGAGGAAGTCGGGCTGCTGCCGGAGCACATTCGCATTGTTGCCCGTACCCGTGACTGGTTGCGCTACGAGGTGCCGGACCGCTATATTCGCCGCGACGCGCGCGGCCACTACAAGGGCCAGAAGCAAATCTGGTTTTTGCTACAACTGCTGGGTCACGACTGGGATTTGAACCTGCGCGCCACGGATCACCCCGAGTTTGACGCCTGGCGCTGGAACGATTACTGGGTGCCGCTGGACGCCGTCGTCGAGTTCAAGCGCGGGGTCTATGAAATTGCCTTGACCGAATTGGCCCGTTACTTGCCGCGCAACGAATTCCGCAATCGCTTTCTGCGCCAGGGCATGCGCCCGCTGGAACAGGACCCGTCCTTCGTGGCGCTGTCCGGCGTTAATTTTGAATTGCCCCCGGGGGCCAGCTTTGAGCCGGATGCACCAACCGGGCAGGACAACCCGAAGCACGAAAATCAGCCTGAGCCCTGAACAACCGGGCTAGGGGAGACCCAACTGCAAAGATCCCGCGTTTTGAATTTGTCATTGCGGACTTGATCCGCAATCCAGATTGCGAGTGGCACTGGATGCCGGATCAGGTCCGGCATGACAACGTATTTATCGGGACAGCACCAAATTGTCCCGGTGCACCATTTCCGGCTCGGCGGCGTAACCCAGTAATTTTTCGAATTCACTCGACGGCTTGCGGCAAATAAGGCGCGCCTCGGTGCTGGCGTAGTTGGCCAGACCGCGTGCCATTTCGACCCCCTTCGGATCACGAATGGCGATCACGTCGCCGCGTGAAAAATCGCCTTCCACGGCGGTCATGCCAATCGGCAACAGGCTGGTGCCCGCGTCACGCAACTTCTTCACAGCACCCGAATCCACGGTGACCGAGCCGCGCAACTGAAGGTGATCCGCAATCCATTGCTTGCGCGCCTTTTGTTTGTGCGTCTGCGCCACCAGCAAGGTGCCGATCGGCTCACCTTGCGCCAGGCGCAGCAGGGCATCGGGCTCACGGCCCCAGGCAATGACGGTCGAAGCACCGGAGCCCGCTGCGCGCTTGGCCGCCAGTATCTTGGTGATCATGCCGCCGCGCCCCAGGGTCGACCCAGCAGCACCGGCCATATGCTCCAGCGCAGGATCGCCGGCCTTGCCCTGATTGACAAACTGCGCGCCAGGGTCCATGCGCGGATCGGCGCTGTAGAGCCCTTTTTGATCGGTCAAAATCACCAGCGCATCGGCCTCCACCAGGTTGGCCACCAGGGCGCCCAGCGTGTCGTTGTCGCCAAACTTGATTTCGTCATTGACGACGGTGTCGTTCTCGTTGATGACCGGCACCACGCCCAGTTTGAGCAGCGTCAGCAGGGTCGAGCGGGCATTGAGGTAGCGCTCCCGGTCGGCCAGATCCGCGTGCGTCAGCAGTACCTGCGCGCTGCCCAGGCCGTTTTCGCGCAACTTGGTCTCATACATCTGCGCCAGCCCCATTTGGCCGACGGCAGCAGCCGCCTGGAGCTCATGGATTTGATGCGGCCGCGTGGACCAGCCCAGGCGCTTCATGCCCTCAGCAATAGCACCGCTGGAGACCATGATGACTTCACGCCCCGCCTGCACCAGCAAGGAGAGTTGGCGGCACCATTCGCCGATGGCCACCTCGTCGAGCCCGCGCCCTTCATTGGTCACCAGACTGGAGCCGACTTTTACCACGATGCGCCTGGCATCGCGCACCACCTTTGAACTGGTTTTATATGGCATATTGGCTTTTAGTCCCCGTCAATACTGCGCAACTAGCTACTATATAAATAGCGCCAAAATTTACTCGATATCCGCAGCAAAACGCCGATCAACGGCTTCGGGCGCCTGCTCGGCCTTTTGCTGCGCCTTCACGTGCTGGTAGATGACTTTGATCATGGCTTCGCAACCTTCGCGCGTCAGCGCTGAAATCTCGAACACCGGCCCCTTGAATTTGAGGCGTTTGACAAAGTCCTTGACCAGCGCCGCGCGCTGCTCCAGCGGAATCATGTCGAGTTTGTTGAGCACCAGCCAGCGCGGCTTGGCGTACAACGCCGGATCGTACTTCTTGAGCTCATTGACAATTGCCTTGGCCTGCACCACGGTATCCACGGCGTCGTCAAATGGGGCCATGTCAATCACGTGCAGCAGCAACCGGGTGCGTTGCAAATGACGCAGGAACAGGTGCCCCAGACCGGCTCCCTCACTGGCCCCCTCAATCAAACCCGGCAAGTCCGCCACCACAAAGCTCTGCTCGGGCGCGACCCGCACCACACCCAGGTTAGGATGCAGCGTGGTGAAGGGGTAGTCGGCAATGCGCGGACGCGCGTTGGAGATGGCGGTGATCAGGGTCGATTTGCCGGCGTTGGGCATGCCCAGCAAACCCACGTCAGCCAGTACCTTGAGTTCAAGCTTGAGATTGCGCTTCTCACCCGGCCAGCCCGGCGTTTTTTGGCGCGGTGCGCGGTTGATGGCGCTCTTGAAGCGCAAGTTGCCAAAGCCACCGTCGCCCCCCTTGGCAATCGTGATGACTTCACCGGGCGTCAGCAATTCAAACAGCACTTCGCCCGTTTCGGCGTCGCTGATGATGGTGCCGAGCGGCATTTTCAGCGTGATGTCTTCACCGGCCGCGCCGAACATGTCGGAGCCCATGCCGTGTTGACCGCGCTGGGCGTCATGGCGCCTTGAAAAACGATAGTCCACCAAGGTGTTGAGATTGATATCAGCGACGGCAAAGACGTGGCCGCCGCGGCCACCATCGCCGCCGTTGGGGCCGCCAAATTCCTTGTATTTTTCATGCCGAAACGAGACGCAGCCCGCGCCGCCGTCTCCGGCGGAGATGTCAATATAGGCTTCGTCAACGAATTTCATTTTTAATCAGTTGGGGACAGAGCAACGATCTTCACTACGCTCAGCACAAATTCTTGGTCTGTCCCACAAGGTCTCAAAATTAAAAACCCCGCGCGCTGCGCAGGGTTTCAGTTGGGAGCGTCCGGCAGATTAAGCCGTGACCACACTCACGGTTGACTTGTTGAGTGCGCCCTTGGTGCCAAACGACACGTGTCCGTCCACCAGTGCGAACAAGGTGTGGTCCTTGCCAATGCCGACATTGGTGCCGGGGTGAAACTTGGTGCCGCGCTGGCGCACGATGATCGCGCCCGCACTGATCAACTCACCGCCAAATGACTTAACACCCAGCATCTTGGGCTTGGAGTCGCGCCCATTGTGCGTAGAGCCGCCGCCTTTTTTGTGTGCCATGTCTCGTTCCCCTTAAGCAAAAATACCGTCAACCAGCAGTTCGGTGTATTGCTGACGATGCCCTTGCCGTTTTTGATAGTGCTTGCGACGGCGCATTTTAAAAATGCTGACCTTGTCGTGCTTGCCATGTGCCACCACCGTGACACTCACTGTTGCGCCGGACACCAAGGGTGTGCCAACCTTGAGTTCTGCGCCGTCGCCGACCGCCAGAACCTGATCGAACACAATCTCTTGGCCTACGTCCGCAGCAATCTGTTCTACTTTAATTTTTTCGCCGGCTGCAACCCGATATTGCTTGCCACCGGTTTTTATGACCGCGTACATGTTGACCTCTTTTGATTTGCCCTGCAAACGAATTTTTACAGAGCCCGTTACTATAACATAGCGGGCCTGCAACATCTGCTGCCCAATGCAGCCCGATTGCTGGCGCAGCCAACTTTCTATAATCCGCCCACACAACTGGTTATTTGTCTTGCAAGTCAATCCATCGAGCCCCTCCTCTTCGCCCATGTCAATCATCGCGCAGGATATGCGCGCGGTGGATCAGGTCATCGCCCGTCGGCTTGATTCGGGCGTGCCGCTGGTGGGTCAGGTCGCCCACTACCTCATCGCCGCAGGCGGCAAGCGCTTGCGCCCCGCCTTGCTGCTGCTGACCTGTGGCGCCTTGGGCTACCACGGTGAGCAGCGTTTTAATCTGGCTGCCGTCGTTGAATTTATCCATACCGCAACCTTGCTGCACGACGATGTGGTGGACGCCTCGGCGCTGCGCCGGGGCAACGCCACCGCCAACGAAACTTTCGGCAACCCGGCCAGCGTGCTGGTCGGTGACTTTCTGTACTCGCGTGCTTTCCAGATGATGGTCGGGGCGCAAGACATGCGCATCATGCAGGTGCTGGCCGATGCCACCAACATCATCGCCGAGGGTGAAGTGCTGCAGTTGACCAACATGCACAATGCGGCGCTGGATGAGGCGGGTTACCTGCAAGTGATCCGCTCCAAGACCGCGAAGCTGTTTGAGGCCAGCGCTCAAGTGGGTGCCATTCTGGCCCAAAGCAGCCCGGAAATGGAGCAATTTTGCGCCGAATATGGCCAGGCGCTCGGAACCGCTTTTCAGGTCATTGATGACGTGCTTGACTACACCGGCGAGGCCAGCGTGATGGGCAAGAACCTGGGCGACGACTTGCGCGAAGGCAAGGCCACGTTGCCGCTGATTTCGGCCATGCAACGCGCTTCAAGCGATCAGCGTGACATCCTCAAGACCGCCATTGAAAGTGGCGGCATGACCATGCTCGATCAGGTGATTGCCATCGTCAAGGAGACCGGCGCACTCGGTGTGGCCCGGCTGGTGGCATCCCAGGAGGCACAACGCGCGATCACTGCCGCCAAGCAGCTTCCCCCCGGTCCCCATACCGAGTGTTTGATACAATTGGCGACTCAGTTGCTGGCACGTCAGTCTTGATGTGCAACGAGCAAATTTCTGGATTTTCGGAATGTGGCGCAGCCTGGTAGCGCACTTCGTTCGGGACGAAGGGGTCGGAGGTTCGAATCCTCTCATTCCGACCAATTGAATCAACGGGTTAACGGTTTTTAGCTGCTAGCCCGTTTTGCTTGGTGGCTTCAAACCACCTGATCGCCACCACAGTTGGCAACCCTGACCTTTCAGGGTGCAATCAACCGTTCATTGTGCGGCCGCCGAAAACGACAAATTCAACCCACTGGCGCGCAGCGCGGCAAACATTGTCCTGGCCGTTGGATTGCCTTGACCAGAATGCGGTATCGCTTTGTAAAGGCTGGCCTTTGACAAATTGCCCACATCGGCCACCCGGGCCAGGCCACCGCGCGCGTCCACTACATGACGAAGCGCCGCAATAAAAACAGCAGGCTCCAGGTCTTGCGCTGCTTGCGTCAGGTACTGCGCAGCAAAGTTGTCATCTTTGAGTTTGTTATTGAGCCAATCGGTGTGCTTCATTGAATATTCCTTTGTTGCCAATTCTGTAGGCGTTTGCGCGCCGTTTTGATGGCGCTGTTTTTCCAGATTTTTCGCTGCCCGCCAGCAGCAACACCACGCGCCCAGACTCGATACCGTAGTACACGCGCCAGCCCTGCCCATGGTCAATGCGAAGTTCAAACAAGCCACCTCCAAGCTCTTGCAGTCGCCAAACAAACCCAACTCAAGCCGAAGCAAGCGTGCCGCAATGGCAGCTTGGGCGATCAGGTCAATCAACGAATCAAGTCACTGCCCAAACAGGTCAACATCGTCCTCGGTGTAGTGCACTACCGTGTGTGGAATAGGGATGACCATGACAAAATTTTATCTTAAAAGAGAATTTACGCCAGCAGAACTTTTGCTGCAATCGGTTTTGACAGTTTCAACGGTTTGTGTTGTGTTGGGCCGTGTCGTCAAACTGTCAAGCTGCGCGCGGCATCACCACGCTCGCCGGATTGTTGCAGCCTAAAAGCGCGTCAGTTAGCGCCATGTCGGGGGCTTTACCCGGCGAAATCAGCAGACTGCTCGCGCTTGATCAGGATTGCAAAAGCCTTCTTGCTAATTGTTCGAGAGATTGATGCCAGCGAGCTCACCCAGGACCAATAAAAGCGGGCCAATTTGCTCCCCTGGCACCTTCTGAACTGCTTCCTTGGCAATTGGTTCAATTGACGCCAAAGCATATGTGAGAAGTTGCTGACCAGCTTGCGTCAGAGACGCAAAGCCAACCCTGGCGTCTCTGGGGTCAGGTTCTCGTGATACCAAGCCCAGCTTTTCCATCGGCAATAGACTTCGGGTCACACCCGACGCGGTCACTCCCAAGCGCTCCGCCAGGTCAACTCGGCGCAATTTTCCATCCGGTGCGCGGTCAAGGTAATACAAAATCATGAAGTCGCTAAAGCTCAGTCCATGCAAGCTGGAGAGTGCATTGTCTAGTCGGCGAGTCAGGGTCGCATAGGCCCGTGTCAGCCGCAAACAAAATTCAAGACTTTCACTTGAATTTTTGGCGGTGGATTTGATGTTTGTCGGCTTAGCCATGATTGCGGTCCCTGTACAAAGAATGCATCCCGTCATTGATGGCAAAACGAACGGCGCATTCATTCGCAGCACGGGCCTTTGCCCAGGTAGATTTCCCTGTGGCGGTTGGGCCATCGATTGGATGAAGGGTTTGGAAATTGGGCATTGCGTTAAGTTGAATAATACTTGTGTAGTCAAGTATACATCATCTTTATAGTCGGCAGTGCGTCACGCAATGACGGGTTAGCGCTGTTACGGAGCTAACCCGTTTTTCTCTCAGGCCAAGCGCTCCAGAATCAACACCGCGAAAAAACCGAAGCCGGCGATCAACACCCATTTCAGCGCCAGCAAGCCGTAGCGTCTGAAGTGCGTCTGGCCAGTCGCCGCATAGAAACCGAAGGACACCACGGCACCCAACAACAGCAAGAGGATGAGCCAACGAAACAAGAGCATGATGCGGCAACTTCTGAATGACCTGGCGCTACCAGGCTCGGGCCAGCTGGGCAAAGCCTTTTGGTGCCAGCGCTTCGTCGGCAAAGCTCACCAACTCCCAGGCACCGGCTTGCCTGAGCAACTCGCGCAGCAACAGGTTGTTGAGCAAATGCCCCGATCGGCGTGCGCTGTAGCTCGCCAGCAAGGGCTTGCCCAATAAATACAAGTCGCCCATGGCGTCGAGAATTTTGTGCTTGACGAATTCATCGTCGTAGCGCAGCCCCTCGGCATTCAATATCTTGTAATCATCCATCACGATGGCGTTGTCGAGACCGCCACCCAGTGCCAAACCGTTGGCCCGCATCATCTCGACGTCTTTGGTAAAGCCGAAGGTGCGGGCGCGCGCAATGTCTTTGGAATAGGAGCCGGTGCTCATGTCAAACACCACATGCTGCCCGGTCGCATCCACCGCCGGATGGTCAAAGTCAATTTCAAAACTCAGCTTGTAGCCATGAAAGGGCTCCAGCCGCGCCCACTTGGCATCCGCGCCTGCGCCCAGTCTGACTTCCACCGGCTTGACAATGCGCATGAAGTGGCGCGGCGCGTTTTGCAGTTCAATGCCGGCGCTTTGCAACAGAAACACAAAGGACGCTGCTGACCCGTCGAGAATCGGCATCTCCTCAGCGGTGATATCGACATACAGGTTATCGACGCCCAGCCCGGCACAGGCCGACATCAAGTGCTCCACCGTATGCACCTTGACATCACCGGCGGCCAGGGTGGAGGCCATGGTGGTGTCCGACACGGCGCTGGCAGCCACCTTGATGTCCACCGGGACCGGCAGGTCGATGCGGCGAAACACAATCCCGGTATCGGGCTGCGCCGGGCGCAAAGTGATCTCCACCCGTTGCCCGCTGTGCAGCCCCACGCCCACCGCGTGTGTCAGGGATTTGAGGGTTCTTTGCTGCAGCACGGCTGGCGCACTGGCGGGTCAGTGTCTGAAATGGCGCACGCCGCTGAAGACCATCGCCACACCGCGCTCATCGGCCGCTTCAATCACTTCCTGATCGCGAATCGAGCCACCGGGCTGGATGATGCAGGTGGCGCCGGCATCGACCACCACGTCCAGGCCATCGCGGAACGGGAAGAAGGCGTCGCTCGCGACTGCCGTGCCCGCCAGCGTCAAGCCCGCGTGTTCGGCCTTGATGCTGGCAATGCGCGCCGAATCGAGCCGACTCATCTGACCCGCGCCGACGCCCATGGTCATACCGCCCTTGCAGAAAACAATGGCGTTGCTCTTGACGAATTTGGCGATCTTCCAGGCGAACAGCAGGTCCTGCAGTTGCTCCGGCGTGGGCTGCTTGTTTGTGACGACTTTGAGGTCAGCCAGGCTGAGTTGATGGTTGTCAGCGCTTTGCATCAGCAGGCCGGAGCCAACGCGCTTGACTTCGACCGCATTGCGGCCGTTGTCCCAATCGCTGACGCCACCGGGCGGCAAGGCGATTTGCAAAATCCGCACATTGACCTTGGTCTTGAACACCGCCAAGGCCTCGGGCGTAAAGCCGGGTGCCATCAGGACTTCAATAAATTGCTTCGACATTTGTAGCGCCGCACGCTCGTCCAGAGGGCAGTTGAGGGCAATAATGCCACCAAAAGCAGAGGTAGGGTCAGTCTGGAACGCCTTGCTGTAGGCCTCCAGCGCGTCCGCGCCGACCGCCACACCGCAGGGGTTGGCATGCTTCACAATGACGCAGGCAGCACCGTCCTTGGCTGAGTCAAAACTCTTGACGCATTCCCAGGCGGCGTCGGCATCGGCGATGTTGTTGTAGCTCAATTCCTTGCCCTGCAATTGCATGGCCGTGACCAGCGACCCGGGAGCCGGATGGAGGTCGCGGTAAAAGGCGGCCTGCTGGTGCGGGTTTTCGCCGTAGCGCAAGTCTTGCAGTTTGACGAAACAAGCGTTGGATTGGCCCGGGAACATCTGCCTCGCCGGGCTTTTGTTGCCCTCGTCAAAGTTGAGTGACGAGAGGTAGTCGCTAATGGCGGCGTCATACTGGCTGACGCGGTTAAATGCGGCCACCGACAGGGCGAATTTGGTTTTGAGCGTGAGGCCGCCCGCTTTGAGTTCGGTTAACACCAGCGGGTACTGCGAGGCATCAGTCAGCACGGCCACATCTTTCCAGTTCTTGGCCGCGCTACGCACCATGGCCGGGCCACCAATGTCGATGTTTTCTATCGCGTCTTCCAGCGTGCAGCCAGCTTTTGCCACGGTCGCTTCAAACGGATAAAGGTTGACCACCAGCAGATCAATGGTGTCGATTCCGTGGGTCGTTAAGGCAGCCATGTGCTCGGGCAAATCACGCCGCGCCAGCAGGCCGCCATGCACCTTGGGGTGCAGCGTCTTAACGCGGCCGTCGAGCATCTCCGGAAAGCCCGTCAGTTGGGCCACTTCGGTGACCGTTAGCCCCTGGTCGGCGAGCAGCTTGGCGGTGCCGCCGGTCGAGACGAGGTGGATGCCAAGCTGGTGCAAGGCGCTGGCAAATTCAACAATGCCGGTTTTGTCTGAGACCGAGATAAGTGCGTTCATGGTTTTGCGTGTTGGCAATGAGATAAAAAAGCTCGCGCTGTCGCGCTTATTCGATCAACCTGTGCTCGAGCAGCTTCTTGCGCAGGGTGTTGCGATTCAGGCCCAGCCATTGGGCCGCTTTCGACTGGTTATGGTCGGCGTGCCGCATCACCACTTCCAGCAGCGGCTTCTCCACCACATGAACCAGCATGTTGTACATGCCATCCGGTTCGGTCTGGCGTAAATCCCTGAGATAGCCTTCCAGGCTGGTGCGCACGCATTCTTCAATGTGTGACTTGCTCATGTTGTCGTCTCCACTTGTTTTTCTTCCTGGTTGCAGTCCGCTGCAAGCGCGCCCGGCAGGCGGTCTGTGCGCTCATTCAATCGATCAAAAAAATCCGCCACCGCGACGGACTGCTGATGACAGTCGTCGATCAAATTCATGCGCGAGGAGAAGTCAACGCCACCGGGCAAAGCCTTGACGTACCAGCCAATGTGCTTGCGCGCACTGCGCACCCCAAGAAAATCGCCGTAGAGCGCGTAATGGTCTTGCAGATGGTCAAGCAACAGCTGTTTCGCCTCAACCACCAGGGGCGGTGCCAACAGGGTGCCAGTAACCAGAAAATGGGCGATCTCGCGGAAAATCCAGGGGCGGCCCTGCGCGGCGCGGCCAATCATCAGCGCGTCGGCTTGGGTGTCGGCCAGCACCTGACGCGCTTTCTGCGGCGAATCGATGTCACCATTGGCTACCACGGGTACCCGCACCGCCGCCTTGACCGCCGCAATGGTCTCGTAGTCAGCCTGGCCCCGGTAGCCCTGCTCGCGTGTGCGCCCATGCACCGCAATCATCTGCACGCCTGCGCCCTCGGCAGCGCGCGCCAGCGCGACGGCGTTCTTGTGCGACGCGCTCCAGCCCGTGCGCATCTTTAGCGTCACCGGCACGGCGCGCCCGGCGCAGACCGTCACCACGGCCTCGATGATGCGCAGCGCCAGGGCTTCGTCTTGCATGAGCGCCGAACCGGCCCACTGGTTGCAAACTTTCTTGGCCGGGCAGCCCATGTTGATGTCGATGATTTGGGCGCCGTGGTCAATATTGCAGGCTGCTGCAGTGCTCATCATCAGGGGGTCGGTACCCGCAATCTGCACGGCAATTGGGCCGGCTTCATCGGCATGACTGGCGCGCCGCATGGTGGTGGGCGTGCGCCACAAATCGGCACGACTGCTGAGCATCTCGCTCACCGCATAACCCGCCCCCAGTCTTCTGCAAAGCTGCCGGAAAGGCCGATCGGTCACGCCGGCCATGGGCGCCACAAAGCAGCGATTGAGCAAGCAATAGGGGCCAATGTTCATGCGGACAAACTGAGGGTGAAGGCAAGGTAAGAAGAAAAATTAGCGCACCGACCCGCGCCTGGGTGGAGCCGGTTCAGAATCATTCTAACTGCCCAAAATTTCGGCACTGGAAACGCAACCCTATACTCAATCACCCATGGAAGCCTGGTTAGATCAACTGCTCGTCCTGCTCGCCCTGCCCAAGTTTGGATTGAGCACCGTGTTGGTGGTCTCCTTTATTTCGGCGACTTTGCTGCCGCTGGGCTCGGAGCCCGTGGTGTTTGGTCTGGTGGAACTCAACCCGGATCTATTTTGGCCCGCCATTGGCGTCGCCACCCTTGGCAACACATTGGGCGGGGCGGTGACCTGGTCCATGGGACTGGCTTCGCACAAGGTGGTTGACCACTACCAGCATTCCAGCCATCACTTGCGGGCGCTGGTGTGGCTGGAACGGCTTGGCCCCAAAGCCTGCCTGCTGGCCTGGCTGCCGCTGGTGGGCGACCCGCTGTGCGCCGTGGCCGGCTGGTTGAAACTGCCATTCTGGCCCTGCCTGGGCTACATGGCGATTGGCAAATTTGCGCGCTACCTGATCATGACCGCCAGCCTGGTCGGCGTCTTTGGCGGCTAAAGTTCCACCATACAGCCTCCAGCCAAGCCACCGGGGCGGGCTTTTGTTCCACGACACGATTTGTGGATGTGTGCGTTCACTACATTGGCACTACCCCGGCGCGCAGACGCAGTTCAGCGGCGCGGCCCGGCCCACAAGTGCGAATTCCACGGCAGCCTGCAATTAGCAGATATGCTTATAAATTGTGGTGCGAGACAGGCCCAGGGCACGTGCCGTCTCAGAAATATTTCGCCCAGACGACAGGTAGACCAGTCGAATTTCCTGACATTTGTGCTCATTTAGCGGATGACCGCGGCAGCTGTCACAGGTTTCACGAGCTGAGTGCTCCGGGGTCGTCAGGTCATCAAATGACTCTTCGTCGATAAATTCCATGTTCCTTCGCAACAGCGCGCGCTGCAGCACGCCTTTGAGTTGGCGTATGTTGCCAGGCCAATCCGCTCTATGCAAACATTCAATTGCGGCATCGGTGATCGCGGCATCAGGCGCGATTTCATCCATCAGGCGTTTGATGATTGCCGCAAAATCTTCGCGCTTTCCAAGGGAAGGTATTCTTAGTGTGTAAGCATTTAGGCGGTATAGAAGGTCAGCGCGAAATTGGTGGTCGCCTACCATCTTGAGCAGGTCGTTGTTGGTTGCAGAGATAATTTGCACATCGACTTTCGTTGTGCTTTTTCCTCCAACCGGGCGCACCTCCATGCTGTCAAGAAAGCGCAACAATGAGGTTTGCGAGGTCAAGGGTATATCTGCCACTTCGTCAAGAAACAGGGAACCGCCATCAGCTAGGCGAGCCAGCCCCTGAGCCCCGTCATGCCGGGCGTCAGTAAAGGCACCTCTTTCGTGCCCAAAAATTTCAGAAATGAACAGGGGCTCGGGAACTGCGCCACAATTCAAAGCAATAAACTGTCCCTTCCGGCCACTGAGTCTGTGAACATGACGGGCCATCAGCTCTTTACCAGTCCCAGTCTCACCCACCAAGTGGATGGGCATCCTTAAGCGGGTTGCATTTTTCAGACCTGCCATGGCATGACTCAACGTTTTGTCTTGACAGACAAAGCCAACATCAAGTTGTTGACGAACAATCGAGACCGTGCTTGCAACCACTCGCGCCGATGTGCCGATGGTGCTGCTGGTGTGGTGTCGCAAACCGATCTGACGACACACCATAAAGACGCTGCTCCCTGCGCGATCACGAATCCGAATGACGCCACCACGCATCAAGTTTTCAACGGCAACATCAAACTTTCCGTCAAACAACTCTTCAAAATGGACACCATTCAGAGCCGGAAGACCAGCCAGCAAAGCCTGTCCTGGTCGATTGACCGATCCGATGGTTCCGCCCGGCGAGACGGCAATCAATCCCGACGACAAGGTGTCCAAATACTCCGCACGGGGGTGGAATGCGAAGATGAAGTGGCCGGCACTTTCTTGGTATATCAGACCCTTCTCTACCGTCGCAGCTGCCATTTTTACCAACGCATGGGTGTGCTGCTGGCGAACTTCGCTTGAACAGGAAGCGTCAAGCAGGCCGGCAATTTTTCCTGTGGCATCAAAGATGGGGGCTGCCATGCAACTGAGCTGCCCGTAGTGGCTGAAATAGTGTTCACGCCCATAAACCGCGACCGGTGATTTTTCCAACAGACAAAGCCCTAAGGCGTTGGTGCCACTTTCTGTTTCGCTCCAGACGCTGCCTGGAATAATCTTTTTCCCCGCGCGGCTTTCAGCGAAATGCTGATCACTAACAGTATCGAGAATGACGCCATCGGGGTCTGCAAAAGCGATGAGAAAGTTGGAACCGGCAATTTGGGAGTACAAATTCTGCATTTCTGCCAATGCCAGGCGTCTAAGCACCGCGTTAGCTTCGCGCTTTCGGCGCACGTCAGTAAAAGGCATGACCACGTCTCTGGGCTGCGCAGATGGGGCAAATCCAATGTCACGGCAACGCTGCCAACTCGCGGCGACCGTTGTTGTCAGGACATTCGTGGGAAAGCGATGTCCACTTTCAAGCGCACGGCGTGCCCGTTCAATTCCGGATAACTTCTGCATGTCTCCTCCTTCACGTACTTCGCATGAATGGCGTTGGGCCATTCTAGGAGGAAATCTGAACCAGTCATTGTGCAGAAAATGAACAGTGCAAAGAGACGATCGTTCACAACATGCACATCATTTTTCCATCTTCACTGCGCTTGTGCTCTTGACGAAAGGCCTTCCTGTCTGGCATGAACCGTGCATTAGGTTACCTGCTAAACGGCATGTTGCCGGCACAGGAGACAATCGCAATGAAAGCACAGGTACTTAAAGTCTACGATGAAAAACTCACTGCAGCCCAATGGGTTTGTTTTGAAGATGCTCCAGACCCAACCATCAACAAGTCGACCGACGTTATCGTTCGCATCGGTGGGGCAGGTGTCTGTCGTACCGACCTGCACATCATTGAAGGTGTGTGGAAGCCGCATATGGATCCCAACGGCAATGCGTTGCTGCCCTTCATCATGGGCCATGAGAACGCCGGTTGGATTGAGGCAGTCGGTCGAGACGTCGAAAATCTGAAGGTCGGTGATCCGGTTATCGTGCATCCGAAGATTACTGGCGGTACCTGTTTGGCATGTCGTCGCGGACACGATATGCATGGTGCCGGCAAGTTCCCTGGGCTTGACTCGAATGGCGGATACGCCGAGTATCTTGGGACGTCGGAGCGAAACATTGTGCCGCTACCAAAAACGCTGGCACCGAAAGACGTCGCTCCCTACGCAGATGCCGGGCTGACCGCCTACCGCGCCGTCAAAAAGGCAACACGTCACCTGCTGCCCGGTGAGCGCTGTGTTGTCATCGGTGCCGGCGGCCTGGGCCACATCGGCATCCAGTGCCTAAAGGCGATGTGCGCCGCAGATATCATCGTCGTTGACAAATCGGAAGCGTCGCTCAAGCTCGCCGGTAAGAGTGGTGCTGATCATCTCATTTTGGCCGACGGCAACGAAGTGGAAGCTGTACTCTCATTAACAGAAGGCTTGGGTGCTGAAGCGGTGCTAGATTTTGTTGGTGAAAAGGGCACAACCAGTAAAGGTCTGACCATGACCCGGGCTATGGGGAGCTACTACATCGTTGGTTACGGCGAAGACATCAAAGTCCCGGCGGTGGATCTGATCATCACCGAGAAGAACATCATTGGCAACCTGGTTGGCAACTGGGCAGAGTTGGTCGAGCTAATGGCGCTCGCCGATCGAGGTCTCGTGAATTTGACGACGGTCGAATACCGGCTGGCAGACGCCAACCAGGCGCTGAAGGATCTCCACAACGGAAAGATACACGGACGTGCCGTGCTCATTCCTTAAACCCCCGCAAGCAAACCAACCATCCAAAGAGGAAGACAAATGAAAATTGCATCGAGTAAAAAAAATGGGTCAAGAACGCAAAAGATCGTTCCGGTGATGCTGACCGCAGTCGCCGCGAGTCTGTTGCAGCTTGGCAGTCTCCCGGCCTCAGCCGCAGACATCAATTACAGCAAGTACGGCGACTATGCCAAGTACGGCTCGGCAGCCGACGTGCCCGGCATGTGCTCTTACGAGGCGATTGCGAAGAAGAATTACAAGGGGCGCACCCTGAAAATTATCAGTCATGCGGTGCCAGTGCTTGGTGAACCCACCGACGTTCATGCCAAGCAATTTCAGGATTTGACGGGCGCAAAAGTCGATGTGGTGCATATTCCATTCGGCGACCTTTACCAACGGATCATGATTCCGTTCCAAACCGGCCAGGCCGCCTATGACGTGTTGTTCTATCCATCTCTATGGATTGGCGATGTTCAGAGTTTTCTTGCCCCAGTGCCAGCAGCGTATGCTGCCGCCAGCGGCATGAAAGACGTCACTGCCAATTACCGAGATGTGGCAACCTGGGGTAACCAGATGGTGCAGTATCCCGTGGATGGTGACCGCCATTACATGAAGTACCGCTCTGATATTTTCAGCAATCCCCAGATGCAGGCGCGCTATAAGGAAAAAACCGGCAAAGACCTGAAGGTGCCACGCACCTGGGAAGACTATAACGACGTTGCCACATTCTTCTCGGGTTGGGACTGGGCGGGCGATGGCAAGCCTCACTTCGGCAGCGCCGAAGTCACCAAGCGCGACGATCTAATGTTTTCGGCCTTTATCAGCCGGGTTGCGGCCTACGCCAAGAATCCGAATGTCAAGGGTGGGTTTTTCTTCGATCTGAAGACGATGAAACCGCAGGTCAACAACCCAGGATGGGTGCGTGGGCTGGAAATGTTCATTAAGGCCAAGGCCGCCTTTCCTCCGGGCGGCACCAACTTTGGCCTCGGGGACGAGATCTTCTCCTTTGGTGGTGGACAAACACTGATGAGCTATAGCTGGGACGATGCCTTTATTCAGGCCATGGAGCAAGGCAGCCCGATTCGCAACAAGGTTGCCGCCGCGCCTTTGCCTGGTTCGCAAGATGTATGGAATCGCGTGACGGGAAAGTGGGACCACTTTGAGACCCCTAATGCGCCTCCCTACATCACCTGGGGTTGGACGTCAGCCGTGGCGAAGGGTTCGAAGAATCAAGATGTCGCATTTGATTACCTGTGTTTCTTCTCGAACGAAGCCAATGCGGATCTGGATCTCCAGATCGGCCGATTTGGTATCAATCCCTATCGTAAGGCTCACTACAACGCCACGTTTTGGCAAACCAAGCTGGGTTGGGAGAAGAGTCTTGCAGAATCCTACGTGAAGACCCTGGGCGACATGGATGGCAGTAATAACCGTGTGTTCGACCTTCGTGTTCCGGGTGTGAATCAATTCATGTCTACACTGGCCAATGGGGTCGCTGAGGCGATGGCTGGCCAGAAAGCACCGCAAGCCGCATTGGACGGTGTTGCCCAGCAGTGGAATGACATTGTGAAGAAAATTGGTGTAGAAAAGGTGAGAACTGCCTACAAGAATGTTGTGACGCTTGAAGACAAGGGTCGCTAGGTCCCAACTTTCTCTAAAGGGAAGCGGTCACATGTCGCGAGGCTGTGGCCGCGCCTGCTTGAACTTGGCAGCTGGTTTAATACGCGCGATTTACTTGCAAAGAGGAGTTCTGCGCGAACAAAGGTGTTGTGATGGGTGAAACCGGGTTGCGACGATACAAGCTTGCGTTCTTGTTGCCAGGCCTGCTGACGTTGCTGGCAATCATCCTGTTCCCGTTGTTGTTCACGATTCGGGTCAGCGCATCGGGTTGGGATGCCATTACACCAGAACTCAGTTGGGTCGGTGGCAGCAACTATGCTGCGCTTTGGAACGATGTGCGATTCTGGCAGTCCCTTGCTCGTCTTGGCGGGATGGCCGTCGGCACCGTCCTGTTCCAGTACGTGCTGGGGTTCGCGCTTGCGCTTCTGGTATGGCGAGATGTCAAGGCGCGCCGCCTGTTCCGCTTGCTCTTCCTGATTCCAATGATGACGACTCCCGTCATCATGTCCGTGATTTGGCGCACCATATTTCACGAGTCTCTAGGCCCGGCGAATGACGTGTTGCATCTGGTTGGCATGGGCCCGTATCCGTGGCTCACTTCGGGAGGTTGGGCCGTGGCTAGCGTCATGATTGTTGAAATATGGCAGTGGACTCCATTCATGTTCCTGCTCCTGCTTGCCGGCCTGATTAGTCTTCCAAGAGAACCGTTCCTGGCGGCTGCCATTGATGGTGCCGGGCCGATCCGGACCTTTTTCAATGTTACATTTCCTTTGATGGCGACTGTGTCCATCGGCGCCATTATGATTCGATTGATCGAGGCCTCCAAGCTGATGGAGACGGTTTACGTATTGACGTCCGGGGGACCTGGCACCGCGTCGGAAACATCGGGCTACTATATCTACATCAAGGGTCTTCGCGACTTTGACATCGGGTACGCAGCCTCCCTCTCGATCACTTACCTGGTAATCATGATCGTGTTGCTAACAGTGATCGGCAAGCTGCTGCACCGCGCCCTGGTTGGGGGGCGCAGCTGATGTCCAGGCTTTACACCTTCCTCAAGTACCTGGCGATAGCGCTATGGAGTATTTTTGTAGTTACACCATTCCTGTGGGCCTTGACGACCAGTTTCAAGACTGCCAATGGGGTGACCGGCGGCCCAACCTACCTGCCATGGCTTCAATATGAGCCGTCGCTGACCGGCTGGAGAAGTCTTTTCGGTGGTGGCGGTGGTATTGACATCGTCAAGCCCTACCTGGACAGTTTGATTGTCACTGCGAGCGCAAGTTTTATCAGTATTGTCCTGGGGTCGCTGGCCGCTTATGGTTTGTCGAGATTCACCTATCGGGCCGGGGTCGTGAAAAATGCTGATCTGATCTTCTTTTTCATCTCGCAGCGCATCATGCCACCGATTGTTTTGGCGATTCCTTTCTTCCTGATGCTCAAGTGGCTGGGACTGCTGGACAGCAAGATCGGCCTGATTCTTGTGTACGTGGCACTGCTGCTGCCGATTGCGGTCTGGATCATGGTTGATTTCTTCAACAACATACCACGCCAGATTGACGAGATGGCGATGCTTGATGGCTGTACACCGCTCCAGGCGTTTCTGCGAGTCATCCTTCCCAACTCCTTGCCCGGCATCATCGTGGCCGGGATGTTCTGCCTGATCTTTGGCTGGAATGATTTCTTCTTTGCATTCACCCTCACTTTCACAGACACGCAGTTGCTTCCGGTGGCAGTGGTTGCGTTGAATTCTTCAGTAACACCATGGTGGAGCTTGTCGGCCTCTGCGCTGATCTCGGTGGCACCACTGC
This sequence comes from uncultured beta proteobacterium, assembly GCA_963750665.1. Lineage (GTDB taxonomy): Bacteria > Pseudomonadota > Gammaproteobacteria > Burkholderiales > Burkholderiaceae_C > Rhodoferax. The sequence continues at coordinate 205,313 of CAVVRQ010000029.1, read as the reverse complement.
TGCTGGTGGCTTTTGTGGTCGAACGATTTTTGTCGCACGGCACTCTTGCCGGCGCCATTCGCTAGGGAAGCGCCATGAGTTTGCAACTGCATGAGCTGACCCTTGCCGTTGATGGGGTGTCTCACCTGGACAGTGTGAGTGCCAATTTCGAGCGTGGGAAACTGACCACCGTCATCGGTCGAACGCTGGCGGGCAAGACAACGCTGATGCGCGCGGTCGCTGGCTTGCAGTCTCTGGATCGCGGTTCAGTGCTGCTTGGCACGCAGAACTTCTCGGCCTTGCCGGCCTGGCATCGCGACATCGCGATGGTGTACCAGCAATTCATCAACTACCCCCACCTGAACGTGTTCGAGAACGTGGCGTTTCCACTGCGCCGCAAGAAGCTGGACGAAGCGGTGATCGAACGCCGTGTGCGGGGAGTACTCGACAAGGTCGGGTTAACAGGCTTTGATGCGCGACGACCATCGCAACTATCGGGCGGTCAGCAACAACGGGTCGCGCTGGCGCGGGCACTGGCGCGTGAGGCGGTTATCCTGCTGCTGGACGAGCCCCTGGTCAATCTTGATTACAAGTTACGGGAGCAAATGCGGACCGAGTTCCGCAGTCTGCTGGCTGAACAGGAACAAACTATCGTTATCTACAACACCACCGAGCCGGTCGAGGCGATGTTGCTCGGCGATACGGTGGTGGTCATGCATGAAGGCCGAGTCTTGCAGATCGGCACGCCCTCTGAGGTCTTTGATCGTCCGGCCTCAGTGCAGGTCGCCTCGGTAGTCAATGACCCGCCAATGAATTTCATAAACGGCCTCAAGGCGGACGACACAATCGAACTGACCGGCGGGATTCGTCTCGACCTGCCCTGGCACCTCGAGGCATTGACGAACGGAAATTACTGGTTTGGCATTCGCGCCAATGAGCTGCGGGTTGGCCAGGCGTCGGTGACCGGCCAAGTTACTTTTTCGGAGGTCTCCGGCTCGGAAACATTCTTGTATGTTGATTCGCCCGTTGGTCCGTTGATTTTGCAGGTCCAGGGTGTTCACATTCACGATCTGGCCTCCAATGTTGGAATCGGAATCCCACCTGAGCGACTGTTTACCTTTGAGTCAACCGAACCGAGACGCTTGGTGGCGGCCCCGGCTACCGGAGCCCAGCTATGAGCCGCTTGCATCTGTCGCAGGTTGGTCACTCCTATGGCGAAAACACCTACGCGTTGATGCCGACCGATTTGACATTCGAGCATGGCAGAACTTATGCCTTGCTAGGCCCGTCGGGCTGCGGCAAGACGACCATGCTCAATATCATCTCGGGTCTGTTGCAGCCATCCGAGGGTCATGTGTTCTTTGATGATCGAGACATGACCCAGATTCCAACCGCGCAGCGAAATATTGCCCAGGTCTTTCAATTTCCCGTGGTTTATCAATCCAAGACTGTTTTTGAAAATCTCGCGTTTCCACTACAGTGTCGGCACTGGGATCGAGCGCGAATTGCTCCTCGTGTCAAGGAGGTCGCTGACATGCTTGGCTTGACTTCCCGGCTGGGGCGACCGGCACGCGATCTGACAGTGGACGAAAAGCAGTTGATCTCATTGGGACGTGGCCTGGTGCGCGACGACGTGGCGGCCATCCTGATGGATGAACCGTTGACGGTGATCGATCCGCAAATGAAATTCGAATTGAGGCGCCGGATCAAGCAGGCACATGCCTATGCGAAGATGACTGTCATTTACGTTACGCACGACCAAAATGAGGCTATGAGTTTTGCCGATGAGATTCTGGTTATGAAGGATGGGCTGGTGGTCCAGCGTGGTACGCCAGAGGAATTGTTTGAACGTCCGGTCAATACTTACGTTGGAACGTTTATTGGTTCTCCCGGCATGAATTTTTTGCCCCTTATCAGAAGTGGAACGGTGTTGACGCTGGCTGGCAAATCCCCGCCGCTGTTACCGCAAGAACTACCTGAAGGGGATATCGAGTTGGGTGTCAGGCCTGAGCATTTGTCTTTTGTTGACGAAAGGGAAGAAGACAGTTTCCCGACGTCCATTTTGTCCATTGAAGATCATGGCAGCGTGCGAATTCTTGAGCTTGCGCTGGGCGATTCGCGCGCACGGATGAAGTTGGCGCGAGAAGAAACTGTTCCGACTCAAGCGTCCAGGATCGCCGTGCACTTTGATCGATTCTGTTATTACGCGAATGGGCAGCTGGTTGCCTCCGACACTCTCTTAAGTCAGCCAAAAACTCCGAAATTACTATTATAGTAATAGCTACTTACGCATACTGCATAAGGGCTACCGCCCATTTTTTTATAAATTTAGGGGCTGAACAGGAAATTCATCACGTCGCCGTCCTTGACGACGTATTCCTTGCCTTCGCTGCGCATCTTGCCGGCGTCCTTGGCACCCTGCTCGCCTTTGAAGGCAATGAAATCCTCATAGGCGATGGTCTGGGCGCGGATGTAGCCCTTTTCGAAATCGGTGTGGATCACGCCGGCCGCCTGCGGCCCGGTGTCGCCGACATGAATGGTCCAGGCGCGCACCTCCTTGACGCCGGCGGTGAAGTAGGTTTGCAGGCCCAGCAACTTGTAGGCGGTGCGGATCAGGCGGTTTAAGCCAGGCTCAGTTTGACCGATTTCAGCCAGAAACAGGGCCTTGTCCGCGTCTTCCATGTCGGCCATTTCGGCCTCTATCTTGGCGCAGATCGCGACCACCGGTGCGTTCTGCGCCTGGGCATAGGCGCTCAAGCGGTCCAGAAAGGGATTGTTCTCAAAACCGTCTTCCGCCACATTGGCGACAAACATGGCCGGCTTGGCCGTGATCAGGAAAAACTGCTTGAGTAGCGGCAATTCTTCCTTGCTGAAGTCGAGCGTGCGGACCGGTTTGCCCTGGTTCAGCGCGGCCTGGCATTTCTCCAGAATTGCCACCAGTTTGATCGATTCCTTGTCGCCCGAGCGCGCCGCCTTGGTGATGCGGTGCAATGCCTTTTCCACCGCCTGCAAGTCGGCCAGACACAACTCGGTCTGGATCACCTCCATGTCCGAGATCGGGTCGATCTTGCCCGCCACGTGAATCACGTTGTCGTCTTCAAAGCAGCGCACCACGTTGACGATGGCATCGGTTTCGCGGATGTGCGCCAGAAACTTGTTGCCCAGACCCTCACCCGTACTGGCACCGGCCACCAGGCCCGCAATATCGACAAACTCGACAATCGCGCACTGAATTTTTTGCGGCTTGACGATGACCGCCAGCGCATCCAGACGCCGGTCCGGCACGGCAACAATGCCGACATTGGGCTCGATCGTGCAAAAGGGGTAGTTTTCGGCCGCGATACCGGCCTGGGTCAAGGCGTTGAACAGCGTCGATTTACCGACGTTGGGCAAGCCCACAATGCCACATTTCATAAATATCCTGCAAGTTTGAGAGGCAAATGACGACCGATCAAGTGTATGCGATAGCCCCACCTACAATGGGTGGAGATGACTCAAGCTCTTGATATTTGCATTCGTGGCGACGGTATTGTCGGGCGCACACTGGCACTGCTGCTGGCGCGCGAGCGGCTCCGTGTCGGCCTGGTCATGCACAAGCCGGAACCGCCAGCGCTGAATTTGCCAACGGCAGACGACGTGCGGGCCTACGCCTTGAACGCCAGATCCAAGGCCTTGCTGGAATCGCTGCGCTGCTGGCCGGATGCCTTGCACGCCACCGAAGTTCTGCACATGCAGGTCAAGGGCGATGATGGCGGCGCGGTGAACTTTTCAGCGGCGGAGCTTAATGTGCCAGGTCTGACGTGGATCGTTGATGTGCCGGTGCTGGAAGCGCAGCTGGCTGACGCCGTGCGTTATCAGGCTCAGATCGAGTTGTTGGACGCCCCGCAGGACGCCGCTTTGACGGTGATCTGCGAGGGTCGGACGAGCCGCACGCGCGCCGAGTTTGGCGTTGACTTTGCGGTCACGCCCTATCCTCAAACGGCGATTGCGGCGCGACTGACTTGCGAAAGCGCACATGCCCAAACCGCCCGTCAGTGGTTTAGCCAGGGCGAAATACTGGCTTTCTTGCCTTTGGGTGGGGCGCAGGGTAAGTCGGTGGCAATCGTCTGGTCTGTTTTGCGGGAGCGGGTGCAGAATTTGCTGGACCAGAGTCCGGGCGACTTTTGCCAGCAGCTGGAACTCGTCAGCGAAGGCAGTTTGGGTAAGCTCGGCTTGCTCAGTGAACGCAGCGCCTGGCCCTTGCAAGCGGCCTTGGCTCAGCGCTGGATCGGTGCCTACCAAGGCCGTGCCTGGGTGCTGGCGGGCGATGCCGCCCACAATGTGCATCCGCTGGCCGGGCAGGGCTTGAATTTGGGCCTGAGCGATGTGGCTGCATTGACCACAACTTTGCGTGAGCGGGAATACTGGCGCTCGTTGGGCGATGAAAAACTGTTGCGCCGCTACGAGCGCTCGCGCAAGGCAGAGGTGCTGACCCTGAGCGCCACGATGGATGGTTTGCAAAAGTTGTTTTCGCAGCAAAGTGGCCCTTGGCTGGCGCTGCGCAATTGGGGTATGAATGGGTTTGAACGCAGCGGCCCGATCAAGCAATGGGTCGCGCGACAGGCCATGGGTGTTTAACGACGAACTTGAGACCAATGAAAATGATTAAAACTGCATTAGTTGCCGCCAGCTTGCTGGTCGCCTTGAGCGCCTCGGCGCAGGAAGCCGCGATCAGAAAGAACCTGGCTGAGCGCTTGCCGCAACTGCAAAAGATCGATGAAGTCAACAAGAGTCCGATACCGGGTTTGTTTGAGGTGCGGGTCAATGGCACCGAGATTTTCTACACCGATGCCGAGGGCAATTATTTGCTGCAAGGCAACCTGATCGATACCAAACAGCGCCGCAATCTGACCGAAGAGCGGGTGGACAAGTTGACAGCCATCAGTTTCGACGCACTGCCCTTAAAGGACGCTTTCACCATTGTGCGCGGCAACGGCAAACGCAAACTGGCAGTCTTCGAGGACCCAAACTGCGGCTATTGCAAACGTTTTGAGCGCGACTTGCAGGCTGTCAACAATGTCACGGTTCACATGTTCCTCTACCCGATTTTGAGCGCCGACTCGACCGATAAATCCAAAAATATCTGGTGCGCCAAAGACAAGGCCAAGGCCTGGCAGGACTGGATGCTGCGTGAGCAACTGCCGGCGACGGCGAACTGCGACACGGCCGCGCTGGCACGCAATGTCGAGCTCGGTCACAAACACAAAATTACCGGCACACCGACGTTGATTTTTGTCGATGGTTCGCGCGTGCCCGGTGCCATTGGCGCTGCAGAAGTTGAAAAGCATCTAACGACTGCCAAAAACTGATGGCAGGCTCGGCGCTGTCCTATCGCGTGCGGGCGACGGACCCGCAGACGCATCTGTTCGAAGTCAGCTTGCGCATTGCGCGGCCAGCGGCATTGCAACGCGTGAGCTTGCCGGTCTGGATTCCAGGTAGCTATCTGGTGCGCGAGTTTTCCAGGAATTTGCAGGGGCTGCGGGCGCGTCAGTCGGGACAGGCGCTAACCGTGCTGCAACTCGACAAATGCACCTGGCAGGCGCAGTCTGTGGCAAATTTGCCCTTGGTTTTGACGTATCAGATTTACGCTTTTGACAACTCGGTGCGCAGCGCCTGGCTGGGACTGGAGCGTGGCTTTTTCAATGGCACCAGCCTGTTTCTGCAAGTGGCAGACCAGCAGGATTTGCCGCATGAAGTAACCCTGGTGGCCGACCAGGCCCTGGCGGGCTGGCAACTGGCCACTGCGCTGACCGCCCGCAAAGTTGACGAAAATGGCTTTGGCACTTATGTCGCCGCCAGTTACGACGAACTGGTGGATTGCCCGGTCGAGATGGGACATTTCTGGAGCGGCTCGTTTGTTGCGCGCGGCGTGGCGCATCGCTTTGTGGTGGCGGGCGCACCGCCCAGTTTTGATGGCAAGAGACTGCTGGCAGACTGCAAGCGAGTGTGCGAGACCGAAATCGACTTTTGGCACGCCAGTCAAGCGAGCCCCGACGCTGGCAGCAAGCCGCCGCACCAGCACTACCTGTTCATGCTCAATGCGGTCGATGACGGCTATGGCGGTCTGGAACATCGCAATGGCACCGCGCTAATTTGCAAGCGCCAGGATTTGCCGCGGCTGGCCGGCCTGGTGACGCCATCCGGCACCGAGCAGCCGCCCGGCGCACCGGCTCCGCAGGGCGAGGCTTACACCACCCTGTTGGGACTGATCAGCCACGAGTATTTCCATACCTGGAACGTGAAGCGCTTACGGCCCGCGGAATTCACGCGCTACGACTATGGCCGCGAAAACTACACGCAGATGCTGTGGTTTTTTGAGGGCTTTACCAGCTACTACGATGACCTGCTGCTGCGCCGCGCCGGGCTGATTGATGACGCTGCTTATTTGAAACTGCTTGCCAAGACCATCAACCAGGTCCTGCAAACACCGGGGCGAAAGGTCCAAAGCGTGGCGCAGGCCAGCATGGATGCCTGGGTCAAATATTACCGGCAGGACGAAAACACGCCCAACGCCACCGTGAGCTACTACACCAAGGGCGCATTGGTGGCCCTGTGTCTCGACCTGACACTGCGACAAACCGGCGCCAGCACATTGGATGACGTCATGCGCGCCGTCTGGCAGGACTGCCAGGGCGGGCCGATGACCGAGGGCGACCTGTGCGCCACGTTGTCGGATTTGGCCGGGGCATCGTGCGCGCGAGCCCTGGCAGAATGGGTTCACAGCACCACCGAGTTGCCGCTGCGGCCCCTGCTGCAGCGCCAAGGCATCAACGTGCAGGAAGAGCCAGCCCAACTCGCGCAACGACTGGGGCTGCGCGTTAGTGACGCATCCAACCTGCAGATCAAGGTCGTGCTGTCGGGCGGCGCTGCTGAGCGGGCCGGGTTCGCCGCCGGCGACGAGTGGCTGGGCGTCAAGGTGGGCACCGGCAAGCGCGCCGGCGCGTGGCGCATTGGCAAGCTCGATGACATCTTGCTTTACGCCGGGCGGGCGAGCAAGATGGTGGCGCTGGTGGCGCGCGACAAGCGCCTGCTGGAACTGCCTTTGACTCTGCCCGAGGGAGTGACCACCTGGCGTCTGAGCCTGCGTGACCCTGCGCTCGTCGCCATGTGGCTGGATGCCAACTGAGGGTGCCTGAGCCGCAGAGCCGCTTGGGTATAGTCACCCAATATTCAAAACAGGAGTTCCGCATGAATTTCGAACTGATCAAGGTTCACACCGAGGCCGACAAAGTTGGCGTTGTCACACTCAACCGCCCGAAGCAACTCAACGCCCTCAATGATCAACTAATGGACGAGTTGGGTGCCGCGCTACAAGCCTTCGATGTCAACCCAGGCATCGCCTGCATGATCCTGACCGGTAGTGAAAGAGCCTTCGCAGCGGGCGCTGACATTGGCGCCATGGCCAATCTGACGTTCGCCGATGCGTTCAAGGACAACTTCATCTCGCGCAACTGGGAACTCATCCGGGGTATTCGCAAGCCGGTCATCGGCGCGGTCAGTGGTTTCGCCTTGGGCGGTGGCTGTGAGTTGGCCATGATGTGCGATTTCATCATCGCCGCCGACAACGCCCGTTTCGGTCAACCCGAGATCAAGCTGGGCATCATCCCCGGTGCGGGCGGTACACAACGGCTGCCGCGCGCCTTGGGCAAGGCCAAGGCCATGGACCTGGTGTTGACCGGACGCATGATGGATGCAGTTGAGGCCGAGCGCGCCGGCTTGGTCAGTCGCGTCGTGCCGCTGGACAAACTGATGGAAGAAGCACTGGCCGCAGCGCTGATGATCAGTGAGTACTCGCAACTGGCCACCATGGCGGCCAAGGAATCCGTCAATCGGGCGTTTGAAGGAAGCTTGAGCGACGGCATCGTCTTTGAGCGGCGTTTGTTTCATGCCTTGTTTGCCACGGCCGACCAGAAGGAGGGGATGGCAGCCTTCGTGGCGAAGCGCAAAGCCGATTTCCGCAACCAATAAGGTCACCGTCGGGTGCGATTCAAAGTAGTGTGTTCTGGTATCGAATCTTTATGCCCGGCAGGGTTGAGCGGGCGCCTTGCGCCACACATTGCCCAATGGCTGCCTTCGCAGGGGCGTCATGTCAAACACGCCTCGGGCGTGGTGATTGGGTCAGGTGACCGGGCTTTGGGGTGCAAGGCGCGCGCCCAACAAGCTTGGCATACCGCTTTACTATTCCCGCGCGTGTTTGCACCACAAAACCGCACGCGCCTGACCCAGTCGCCGCGCCGTGCGTCAATGCCGCTTGTCAACGCACTGGACTGTCACCCCATGGCACTCCACTTTGAATCGCATCCGCAACCGACTGGCTCAGGGCCAGGACTGAGCCTTCTGGTTATAATTCGCCGCCTTGGCGCTTTAGCTCAGTCGGTTAGAGCGATGGAATCATAATCCACAGGTCCGCGGTTCGAATCCGTGAAGCGCCACCAGTTAAACCCTTAAGGGGCATACAAAGCCTGCTACTTATAACATAGCAGGCTTTTTTTGTTTCTTGATCCTTGGGACGCTCGCGGGGTACTTGGGATAGATAAGTCAGCGCACAGCGGTCTTCGCTGGCGCCCGTTGCAACGATGCAAAGAGAATAGAACCCCCACTCGCCGGGAAATCCTCACTTCCCTATTGAAATCAATGCATGGCGTGACCAGCTAGCACAGTTCCACGACTCTCACTTGAGGGGCATCCCTTTGCCTGCCATCATCATCTCGGCTTTGGCCCTGTTGTTCATTCTCTGGCTGCTGGCTGGGCCGATGCTGACCGAGCGCCGACGCCAGAGAATTCGGGCGCGACCGTTTCCTGCCGGCTGGCGCGAAATCTTGAAGCAGCGGGTGCCCTATGTGCGCACCATGCCCGCAGACTTGCAATTGCAACTCAAGCAGCATATTGCGGTCTTTGTGGCCGAAAAGGCGTTCATTGGCTGCGATGGCCTGAACATCACCGACGAGATCCGGGTCACCATCGCGGCGCAGGCCTGCCTGCTGATTCTCAATCGGCCACGCGGCTACTTTCCCAACTTGCGCCAGATTCTGGTGTATCCCGGCAGTTTTGTCGTCAACCGCGAGCACACCGACGGCATCGGCGTGGCGCACCACGCGCGCCAGGTGCTCTCGGGTGAATCGTGGAGCGAAGGTCAGGTGGTGTTGTCATGGCATGACACTCTGGCCGGGGCCGCCATTGCCGATGATGGTCAAAATGTGGTGATCCATGAGTTTGCCCATCAACTGGACCAGGAAACCGGCACCGCCAACGGTGCCCCGCTGTTGCGGCGGCGCACCCATTACGCGCGCTGGTCCCAGGTGCTGAGCGCTGAGTTCAACGCTTTGCAGTCCCGCGCCGGACAGGGTGAAGCGTCGCTGTTCAGCGACTACGGTGCCAGCGATCCGGCTGAATTTTTTGCCGTCATCTCGGAGGTCTTCTTTGAGCAGCCCCAACCCATGGCCGCCCAACACCCGGCGCTGTATCAGGAGCTGATCCAGTTTTACCGGCTCGATCCTTTGAGCTGGTGATGCGGGGGCGGGTTAACATGACCCGCATGATCCGTTCCAGCCAATTAAAGCCGCCTCTGCCGCACACGGGAGAGCGTCTGGCCAAGCGCGTCGCGGCACTGGTGCCCTGCTCGCGGCGCGAGGCCGAGCAGTACATTGAAGGGGGATGGGTCAGTGTCGATGGTCAATTGGTGGAGGAACCCATGTTTCGGGTTTTGCACCAGCGCGTTGCCATTGACCCGCGTGCCAGTTTGATGGAACTGGTGCCTGTCACGCTGTTGCTGCACAAGCCGCCCGGCTTTGCGGCCATGGCCTCGCCGGGCCAGGCCAACGCCAGCGTCAAACCAGCGCAACAGTTGTTGAACACAGCCAACCACAACGCGGACGACAGCGCAGGCATTCGTTTGCTCAAGCGTCACTTTGCCAAGCTCACCCCCGCCGTGCCGCTGGAGAGCGCTGCCAGCGGTCTGCTGGTGTTCACGCAGGACTGGCGAGTGCTGCGCAAACTCACCGAAGACGCCAAGGTGATGGAGCAGGAATTGATGGTGGAAGTGGCGGGCCTCGCGCCACCCGAGAGTCTGCTGCGTCTCAATCAGGGACTGCTCGCCAATGGCGAACCCTTGCCAGTGGTCAAAGTCAGCGTGAGCAGCGCGAGTGAGCTTGCCAGCAAGCTGCGCTTTGCCGTCAAGGGCGCGCAGCCCGGTCTGATCGCCTACTTGTGTGAGCACGTTGGCCTGCAGATTCTCAGCATAAAGCGGCTACGCATCGGGCGCGTCACACTGGCCCATTTGCCGCTCGGTCAGTGGCGCTTACCAGCAGGCGCATGAGCGCTTTTAGCAGCCGACCCAAGCCGGTGCCGGATTGGGCAGATTGAAATATTCGATAATGCCGCGCGAGACCGATTTACTTTGTTTGGATCCATTTATGTTTTTGCGCTCTATTAAGTTGTTTACAGCGGTCCTGCTGGCCGCCCTGTTGTCCGTGGGCTGCGGCGGCGAACCGGCACCGGCTGCCACCGGGCTGGCGGTGACGCCAGGCGATAGCACCGCGACCGTTTCGTGGGACATGGTCGATGGCGTGGAGTATTGGCTATTTTTTGGTCCCAGCAGCATCGCCCCAACCGAAACGGCCTTGATGCATGACTGGATTGGCTTGCCGGGTGGCAATGTGATCCTGAAGGTCACTTCGCCTTACCTGGTCACTGGCCTGATTAATGGCACCGGCTACTCATTCTCCATCAACGGCCGAACCGGTGGCGGACCCGGTGGCCCGGGCGCGGCACCGGTTTCCGCAATACCCCGATTGGCTGGCGCGAGCTGGACCACAGGCCCCACCAACCCGCCCGGGACCAGTGATTTGCGCACGGTGGTCTATAGTGCAACGACTGCCATCACCACGCCGGCCACAACAACTTCCACGGCAGTTACCACCAGCGTGTCAACTTATCTGGCAGCGGGGGCGGCTGGCGCCATGTATTCCAGTAGTGATGGCGTAACCTGGAGCGCCATCAACTACGCCACCAGCAGCAACCTCAACGGCGGCTCCTACTTTGGCACCTACAAGCTGGTGGGCGATGGTGGCTTGGTGCTGGCGAGTTCTGACGCCGTGACCTGGACGGCGCAGACCACGCCAACGACGCAAAACCTGTATGCGATTGCCAGCAACGGTGCGAACCTGAATGTGGCGGTGGGAGCCAACGGCACCATCATCACCAGCCCGGACGGCGTTGCCTGGTCACTCGCGGCCAATTCGGGCACCAGCCGTGACTTGTATGCAGTCGGCTACAGCACTTACAACAGCGGCACCTGGGTCGCCGTTGGGGCAGGCGGCACCGTAGTGGAAAGCGCCGATGGCTTGACCTGGCACAGCGTTACATCGGGCACCACATCGGACTTGCGTGGTATTGCCTCAAGCACCGTCACGTCTGCAACTGCTGTGGTCACAACCACATTTGTTGCAGTCGGCGTTGCCGGCACGGTGCTAAGCAGCGCCGATGGCAGCACCTGGGTGTCGCAGGTTGTGCCTGGTGCTGCCGCCCTGAATGCGATCGTCTATGGCACCCAGTTTGTTACCGTTGGTGCCGGTGGCAAGATTTTCTACAGTAACGATGGCACGACCTGGACGGCGGCGACCTCCAGCAACACCAAGGATCTTTTTGCCGTGGTGCGCGGCATTTACGCCTATGCCGCAGTCGGTGCGGCAGGCACCAATCTGCTCGCCAAATAAAGTGTGAAGCCCACCGATAAGCCGGATTCTGTGCAACTGCAGGCCCTTGCGGGCTTGCAGAAGTGACTGCCATTAATCTGGGCGCTTGGTCACCCAAGCGCTCAATGCTACCTACCCGCACACTCCGGGGGCCCCGTCAACGTGTGCCTACTTGGTATTGCTGCGCGTAGAGATTGCCCGTTTCACCCGCCTCGGGTTGCCCCGCTGCGACTCGTCTCTGTTGCTCTGATCCTCACCTCACGGTGGACAGCCGTTAGCTGCTACGCTGCCCTGCGCAGTCCGGACGTTCCTCCAGTGCCCTGTTTCCAGGCTTGCACCAGCGGCAGTCTGGTGGACTTCACATGGGTGATTATCGGTTCAAATCCAAGCTCTATGGTCGCTCTATCCAATCGCCTGAAACGCGGGCTTGCAAAAAAAAGTAACCCTGCCATGGCGCGAGGCCATCCGTGGAGCGGGTGAAGAGGATCGAACTCTCGTATGCAGCTTGGGAAGCTGCCGTTCTGCCATTGAACTACACCCGCGTTTTATAACCCGTTGATTCAAAACGACTTGTTGTGGTAAGTGCTTGAAAATTGAAAAACTGCACTGGTCACCAACGGGAAGTATAAATCATGCACTGCGACGCACGGGCGGCCAAACTGCTTAAACCGGGCGAGCATTTGCTCCTCTCGGGGTGTCCCGGCTTACGGTTGGAGGTCTCTGTATCACTCAAGACATGGACCTACCGATATAAAAGCGTAAATGGCGGTCGACTTAAGCAGGTCTCTTCCACGGAAAGCGAACAAGCTGCGTTTCTTTGACTGCCGTGATGACTGCATGCGAAGCACTTGCATGGATCAACGAAAGCATGTTGCCGCAGATGCCGTCTGCTGGAGAAAACCCCGTGGCAAATAGACTATTCAAAGCACCCGACGCCGCGACGTCAGAATTTAGTGAATGGCCGCTACGCGCGGCGATCCTCGGGCTTCCGGAAACGCAAAGGCCCCACGAAAATCGCAGGGCCTGCACAATTGCCACATTGCTGTAGCTCTTGTCGTTACTTGGCAGTAACGTAATCCGGGTTAAGAAACACCGGCGCTTGGATGAGGAGGATATGCGTTGGATCTATAAGTACCGCCTTTCACAAAGAGTCTCGCTGATCACTGTCGCCTCAGACGAGGTGCCTTTGCAATGCAACTATAGCGAATTGCTGAGATATTGCAAGGGGTCTACTTGGCCCCCCGGTAGCCAAGCAGCGTTGCCGGGAGAAACAGAATGCTTTTTGTCAGCGCCAACACGGCTCCCACACTGAATCCGATCAATCTCAGCGGAATCGAGATGAGCCAGACCAGCCGCCACAGCACCAGGGCCAGCCAAGCAGGGACAGCATTGCTTTTACCAAGTCCGTGACGCAACGATGGTTACCGTCTCCAGCGTCACGACAGCCGCTGGCCCGGCGCTGGCCAGCACGCCGACTTGAGCCAGCGTGTCGAACTGCCAGAGGATGGCGCCGTTGATGGCAAGCGTCATCAATACCGCGACCATCAAAGCGGCCAAACGTGTTGTGTGATCTGTGTTCATGTGCTTCTCCAAGTTTTGGCCAGAGTGGCCCGTTGAAGAGAATGTAGGCGCCCTGATTCTGAATTGCAAAGGTTTTGCGACAGGCTGCGTTACAGCGCGAGAATCTGCAGAAAAGCTGGAACGAACGCACGATAAAGCGCAGGCCGCGTTTGGCGCATAGGTGCGGTTCCTGTCCTAGAACCACTCAGCCCCGTCGCCAAACAGGTCACTAAACTTCTTCGCTCCATCTGGGTCAGCCTTGGACGTCATCGGTGTGCCCTTCGGATACTCCTCAGCGATGCGGTCTTCCCAGTAAGTCGCCGGGTTGGGCGCGCTGCAAAGACGTCGATAGACCTCTTGCGGAACATACTTGTAGGCCAGGACGGTCTTGTTGTCCCAATGCAGGTCTAGCTGTTGCGATGTGGCGTTGTAGTCGGCCTGCTTGATGCGGCCGTTTGTGAACGTCTTGGTGGGCATGTGTGAGGTCTCCGGTAGAGGGTCGCCGATGAGTGATACGTCAAGTCACGCCAAGTTGCTGCTCGACCTCGCGTATACCGCCGGGGACTGCAAAATTGATTTCTTCGGCCCGGGCAGTGCCATTCTTGCGGCCAGGATAACTGACCCAGATCATCCCGATATTAAGTTCTTCGATGACACTTGAGGCCTCGATGCGCGTGCCATCGTCCAGAACCATGGTTTCGGTGGTGTGGGCATCGCTAAGCAGCGTCAAGTCGTAGCCGCGTTCCAGCGCTGCATAGGCCGTAGCCCGAATGCACCAGTTGGTGGCGGCACCAGCCAGCACGATATGGGTCGCTCCAAGGCGAGCCAGTTCTGATTCGAGTGTGGTCTGCTCGAACGATGAATTGAAGTGCTTGTGGATGAGTGGCTCACGCTCTCTAGGGGTCAGCTCCGGCACCCAGTGCCACTGCGGGCTTGCGTAGGTCAGGTTCTCGTCGGAATGCTGCACCCATATCACCGGCACAGCCTGCGAGCGAGCTCGCTCGACGGCACGTGCAACGTTCTTGACGATCCGGGTCGCATCCCACGCATCCTTGACTACCCCGACCTGAACGTCCACGACCATCAATACGCCTGCGGTACCTTCGCGAACCGTTGCCATAGCGCCTGCCTTCCAATGAAACTGTGTCGCACAATTTTAGAGTCTGAGCGATCAATCGGGTTCACCGGCGCTGTCTAACGAACCTAGTTGTCCGGCACCAACCGCTTCAGCCCAAGCTGACTTTCCAGTGAACCAAGTAGCCCACCCGCGCGCCCTATCCGAAACATGATTGCTGTAGGCCATCGGACTGGCACCATGCAGTAGGGTTCAGGCCAAGCGGGGTCAAATTGGGTTCCCCCCCAGTTCGATGCCTAATTCAGGCTGGCATACTGGGCCTGATGTTGTTGAAAATCCTATCGGTTCGATCACTCTTTAAAGGATAGCCATGCTGCACCCCCAGAACCGCGCCCTGCTCGACTTGATCGAACTGCGCGGCATCCCGCCGACCCACACGCTGAGCCCGGCCGACGCGCGCGCTTTCTATCGCGAGCGGCGTCACATCACCCAACCTGTGCCGCCCGAGGTGGCGCTGGTACGCGATCTACTGATGAACGGCCCGCACGGTCCAATCCCGATGCGCCTGTATCGTCCGCTCGGCGCCGATGCGGCGGCGGTTTTGCCCGTGCTCGTGTACTACCACGGGGGCGGCTGGGTCATCGGTGATCTCGACACCCACGACACGCTATGCCGCGAGCTCGCCAATGGCGCCGGCAGCACGGTGGTCGCGGTCGACTACCGGCTGTCACCCGAACACCGCTTTCCAGTGGCGGTGGATGATACGCTCGCGGCCACGCACTGGGTTCGCGCGAACGCCGCCGAACTCCATCTTGATGCGTCGCGCCTCGCGGTCGGCGGGGACAGCGCAGGCGGCAACCTAGCAGCAGTGGTCTCGATCGCGGCGCGCGATAGCGGCGACCTGCCCATCGCCTTCCAATTGCTGATCTATCCCGCCACCGATCAGCACCGCACTGCGCCATCGCACGCGGAAAACGGCCAGGGCTACTTGTTGACCAGCGAAACGATGGAGTACTTCACAGGTCACTACATTGCCGAACCCGCGCAGTACCGCGACTGGCGCGCCTCGCCCCTGCTGCACCACGACCTCTCGAAGCTGCCACCGGCTCTGGTGCTGACCGCCGGCTACGACCCGCTGCGCGACGAGGGCGCCGAGTACGCCAAGCGGCTCACTGCGGCAGACAACCGCGCCAGCTATGTCTGCTTCAACCGCCAGATGCATGGCTTCATCACGATGGGCCGGGTGCTCGATGAAGCGCACACGGCCGTAGCGCTGTGCGCGGCAGAGTTGAAGCGCGCGCTCAACGCGCTGGGCTGAAGGCGCAGTGCGCGATGGCTAGCCGCAGCGTGTTCGCCGGCATCGTGATGCTGACGACCCTCACCGGTCCCTATCCGCGAGCGAGGACGTTATGTGACGTGGCATGATTTGCCCTGGTTAAGGAGTCAGCGCCATGCCGATCGAGAACGCTGACGAACCTGGATGGTGGCCGTACCACCCTGATGTGCGCCAGCGCCTGCAGCCACTTCAGACGGCCAGACAATGGTTTCAAATTGTGCGGCCAGTGCGTCTGTAATGAAGCGCGTGCGCGCAGCGTATATGTGCCGGTCACCCATTGCTGTCTGTTGCGTCACGTAGAAACGGTGGGGCACCAACAATTGCAGCTGGTCTTTGGCGCGCGTCATGGCGACATATAGCAAACGGCGCTCCTCCTCAATTTCATCCTGCGAGCCGGTGCTCAGGTCTGAGGGAATACACCCATCCACCACATTAAGGACATAGACGGCCGTCCACTCCTGACCCTTGGCCGAATGAATGGTCGAGAGGGTCACATAGTCTTCATCCCGGTGTGGCGCACCTGCCTGGTCGCTGGTCGCGTCGGGTGGGTCCAGTGTGAGTTCACTGAGAAACCGCTCCCGACTCGCGTAACCTGAGGCAATACGCTCCAGGTTGTCCAGATCGGCACGTCGCACCGGCGCATCGTCGTGAAGTCGCTCCAGGTGAGGGCTGTACCAACGCTTGGCTAGATCCAAATCCGCAGGCCAGCTATTTCGCGGCTGACGCAGCGCCCGGTAAACCTGCACAAAGGACTGCCACTGGGTCGCGGCGCTCTCAGGCACCTTGAAACTCTCCAGGGCGGCAACCGGGTCGGTGGCTTGACCCATGGTGTCAAGCAGGCGCGAGGCATGCGCTGGCCCGATGCCGGGGATGAGTTGCACGACGCGAAAGCCCGCCATACGGCCCCTTGGGTTCTGGACGAACCGCAGGATCGCCAGCAGATCTTTCACATGTGCCGCTTCAAGAAACTTGAGGCCGCCGAACTTGACGAATGGAATCTGGCGGCGTGTGAGCTCAAGCTCCAGCGCAGCGCTGTGCGACGAGGTGCGAAACAACACCGCCTGCGATTTGAGGGTGAGACCCGCTTCGCGCTGATCCAGGATGCGATCAGCAACCCAGTGCGCTTGCTCCGCCTCGTCGGGGATCATGATCAACTGGGGCCGGGTACTGCCCGCCTTGTCGGTCCAGAGACTTTTGGCATGGCGCTCGCTGGCCTGTGCGATCACGGCGTTGGAGACATCCAGGATTGCTTGGGTTGATCGGTAGTTGCGCTCCAGGGTCACCAGACGCGCTGGTTGCTGGAACTGGTTGGGGAAGTCCAGGATATTGCGTACCGTGGCACCGCGAAAGCTGTAGATGCTCTGGGCATCATCACCTACCACCGTCACACCCTTGCCGCTGGGCTTGAGTCCCAGCAGGATGGACGCTTGTAGCCGGTTGGTGTCCTGGTATTCATCGACCAGCACGTGATCAAAGCGTGAGCCAACCTCAGCGCCGAGCTCTGGTTCAGCCATCATTTCAGACCAGAACAGCAGCAGATCGTCGTAGTCGAGCACGTTTTGTTCCTGCTTGGCTTCAACGTAGGCACCAAATAGTTTCTTGAGTTCACTCTCCCATTGGGCACACCAGGGAAATATCTGCTGTAGAGCCTTTACCAGCGGCTCCTGACTGTTGACCACCCGGGAGTAGATTGACAGGCAGGTTCCCTTTTGCGGGAATCGGTTCTTGGTGGATGACAGGCCAATGTCATGCCGGACCATGCCCAGCAAGTCTTCTGAGTCGCCTCGGTCGTGTATGGTGAAGAAGTCGTCCAAACCGATGCGGGGGGCGTAATCACGCAGCAAGCGTGCGGCGATGCTGTGGAAGGTGCCAGACCAAGGCAAGGTAGGCAACTGGCGACCGGCACCTTGACCCAATAGACGTTGAAGAACACTGCCAACCCGCCGCTCCATTTCAATAGCGGCTCGGCGTGAGAAGGTCAACAGCATCAGGCGCTGCGGGTCGGCCTGATGAAGGATGAGATTGGCGACACGGTAGGCCAGAGTATTGGTCTTGCCTGAGCCTGCACCGGCAATGATGAGCATCGGGCGTGTGTCGTCGCCAAGTTCGCCCAAGCCGTGCTCGACGGCCCGTCTTTGCTCGGCATTAAGTGACTCGAACGGGTCAATGCGAACGGGAGCTATGGTTTCCATTGGGGATCGGGGGGTCTGGCAAGGCGACAACGACTAATTTAATGCCTGTACATTAACACAGTGCCAGCAATGACGCTTTTTCTCATTGATTCTGCCACTGCGTGAGAGCTGAAACGAAGGTCTGATTTCGTGACCTACGCTCCTAACAGACGCAAAAATACACAACAAAGCGGCCCTTCATGGGCCGCATCGCTGTGTCGAGGGTGACTGGCGCTCCTTCCGGAGCTCGCCCTGCTCGTTGACGGTCACTGTCGGTCCGGGGGGAACTGTCATCTGAATGCGATGTTCCTGGCCTCGAAAGTTGTAGGTGAGGTCCCAATATTGGGGTTGGGTCCGATTGGGTACGTTCTCGCAACGCTGCACGTCCTGGGTAGACACCTGCTGTCCGCCGGCATTGCGGCCGACATTGGCGCCTATCGCGGCCCCGGCGACAGCGCCGCCAGCGGTGGCAATATCCTTGCCGGTTCCGTCGCCGATCTGGTGACCGAGAATGCCGTCAATGAGGGTGCCAGCAATGGCCCCGGGGACGTTGGCGCTGCCTTGATCCTGGACAACTTGCTCACGCTCGACCCAGCAGCGCTGCTCCGGTGTTCCGACCACCGCACGTACGGAAGTGACGGAGACCTCATAGAGCCGCTCGTTGTCCCGCCGACGGTAGTCGGGTGCTGCAATTAGAGCCGGCGCGTAACGCTGATCCTGGTGAATAGCGCATCGACCCGTCCCGCTTAGGTGACCTGTGCGACCGTATGATGCGGGAATAATTGCTTTAGTCTCTATCGAGACATGGTTACATAACCCCGACACGCTTTCCCAAATGGAAAAAACTCGCATTGACAAATGGCTTTGGGCGGCACGCTTCTTCAAAACCCGGTCGCTCGCAGCCAAAGAAGTTGATCGCCGACACGTTCAGGTCAACACGCTTGATGTCAAACCAGCCAAAGAAGTCAAAGTCGGCGATGTAGTCGCTTTTATGCAAGGCAAAGTTCCCCACACCGTGGTAGTTAAAGGCATTAGCGAGCAACGCGGTCCTACCACGGTTGCCCAGTTCCTGTACGAGGAAACTGCCGAAAGCCTGCAGCGAAGAGCACTTATCTCCGAACGTCACCGACTGAGCCCCGAGCCCGGACTGAGTATTGAGCATGGCCGTCCAACCAAACGTGACCGCCGTCAACAAAACGACTGGAACGATCGTTGGAGTGCGGCGATTGATTGACGAATTTCTTGGACACGCTGGGTCTCAGAGTCCCCGCTGCCAATCAGGACGGAGCCCAACGGACTCCGGGCAGTCGATGGCATTTCTCACCTGCAGCAAAATCCGCTCCTTTTCTGCACCTAGGACGCCTTTGAGGACCAGCGAGTTTGACGCATGATCGCTGCGGAATACCGTGCGCTTGAGCTCCAGGGCTTGCAGAAATTGTTCCATTTCGAAGAATAGTTCCTGCTGATTGAGCGGTTCCCATTGCGGATAGTTCTGACGGAATCTGCCCTCGCCCTGGGGAAAGCTGACCACCAGCGTTGCCAGAAATTCCGGCTGCGCCAGATTAACCAGGCGGGCAGAGTTCTGCGCATGTTGCATTGAGTGCAGGCGGCCGCCGAGCCCATTGAGCAGCATCACCGATCGGGTGATTCCGGCGGCACCCAGCTGGTCCAGCGCCTCGCTGGTCGTTTGAAAACTCTCGCCTTTATTCACCTTTTGCAGAACCTCATCATCGCCCGACTCTGCGCCGAGGTACACGAGAGTCAAACCGGCCGCGCGCAATTCCAGCAATTCCGGCACCGATTTGTGGCGCAGGTTGCGGGCTAGACAGTAGCTTGAAATGCGCCGAACTTTGGGTAAGTGTTCTTTGATCGCTGCCAGCAAAGTGATGAGCCGACGTGTTGACAGCACCATGGCATCGCCATCGCCAAGAAAGACGCGCTGCACCTGGTCTGAAAACTGCTCACCACAGCGCCGGATCGTGTCCAGGGTTTCTTGCTCATCGCGGCTGCCAAACTTCTTTTGCGGTGCCGTGTACATCTCGCAGTAAGTGCATTTGTTCCAGGAACAGCCATTGGTGACTGGCAGGATCAACGACTGCGCTTCGCTCGGTGGGCGGAAGACAGGATTAACGTAGCGAATTGGGAAATCTTGATTCACTTCGTGTTTTCTTCAAATGCCGCGTGATCGGCCCCGGGGTTGCTATTGCCACTCACTTCACTGACCCATATTTACGCCGGTAGGTACTGTCGTGGTCAGGTGCGATAGACAGCATTCGAATAAAATCACCCTCGCGACAGATTTTGCTTGATCAGTCTGCCTGTCAGTTCGCCAATGGGCAACAAACCTGATCGACACGCGCCAACACGTCGGGCGTCAATTTTGGCAACACCTTCAGGGCCCCGAGGTTTTCCTGCAACTGTGCAAGTTTGGAAGCCCCCGTGATCACACTGCTGACTCGCGGGTTGTTTGCCGCCCAGGCAATCGCCAGCTGAGACAAGCTACAGCCGAGTTCTGTGGCGATCACTTCGACTTGCGCCACAGCGGCATTCTTAGCAACATCGGTCAGCCCCTTGACCAGAAAGCCCATGCCCGCTACTGCACCGCGGCTGTCTGCTGGCACGCCGTTGCGATATTTGCCACTGAGCAAACCACTGGCAAGCGGACTCCAGGTGGTCAGGCCCAAACCGATATCTTCATACAGCCGCGCGTACTCTTGCTCGACCCGCTTGCGATAGAACAGGTTGTATTGCGGCTGCTCCATGACCGGCTTGTGCAAGTGATGCCGCTCGGCAGTGTTCCAGGCCGTGCGGATTTCATCGGCTGACCATTCACTGGTGCCCCAATAGAGCGCCTTGCCGCGGCTGATCATGTCACTCATGGCCCAGACCGTTTCTTCAATCGGTGTGTGCGGATCGGGGCGATGGCAATACACCAGATCGATGAAATCCAGCCCCATGCGTTGCAGCGAGCCATCTATGGCTTGCATCAAGTACTTGCGGTTGAGCGTGTCTTTACGGTTGACCGATTGACCCTCGCGCGACAGGCCCCAAAAGAACTTGGTGGAGACAATGTAGTTCAGACGCGGCCAGTTCAAGGCCTTTATCGCCCGGCCCATGACGACTTCACTTTGACCGACCGCATAAGCTTCGGCGTTGTCAAAAAAATTGACCCCACCGTCCATGGCGGCTGCCATCATTTCACGTGCTGCGGCTTCATCCACCTGATTGTGATACGTGACCCAGGAACCCAGCGAGAGAACGCTCACCTGCAGGCCGCTGTGGCCCAGACGTCGATATTGCATACAGCTTCCTTTACAAACTTGAACTTGCCAGTGTAGCTTGGAAGGCTGCTATTACACCCGTTGGCCGCCGTCGATGGCGATCTCGGCGCCGGTGATGTAGGACGATTTTTCACTGCACAAAAATTCGATCAGGTCCGCCACTTCGGAGGGTTCGCCCAGGCGTCGCATGGGGATGTCATTTTCTACAATTTTGCTGGTGCCGGGAGAAAGGATCGAGGTATTGATCTCACCCGGCGCAATGGCGTTGACGCGCACGCCCATGGGTGCCATGTCAGCCGCCATCTCGCGCGTGAGAGCCGCCAGCGCGGCTTTGGATGTTGCGTAGGCGGCACCGGCAAACGGGTGCACCCGATAGGCCGCAATGGAACACAGGTTGACGACCGAACCGTGCGCGTTGGAGAGTTCCTCGGCAAAGCCGCGCGTCAGGATGAGTGGCGCATAGAAGTTGGCGTTGTACATCTCCTGCCAGACCTTGAGGTCGGTGGTCAGCGAGTTGACGCGCTCGCCGCCAAGCCCTTTAGGTGAAATACCTGCGTTGTTGACCAGCGCGTGCAGTTTAGAGCCGCCCAGCAAGGGACGCAAAGCCGCTACTGTGTGTTGAATTTGATCCAGATTGGACAGATCAAGCTGCACATGCGTGTTGTCCTCTTCGTGCCACGGACATTCCTGCGGCAATGGGCCGCGCGACAAGGTAATCACGCGCCAGCCTAAATTGCGAAAACGTTGCGCCACCGCATGCCCAATACCGCGGCTGGCGCCGGTCACGATCGCTGTCTTTTGCTCAAGCCGCATCGAACTCATTTGCCCTGAGCCGTTTTGCGCGAACGCCGCTGCAGCATTTGCATCAGCATGAAGAGCGTCGTTGAAAAAACGATCATGATGGTCGCCACGACGGTCAGCGCGGGTGTCATGCTGTCGCGCAAACTGGAGAACATTTCAAGCGGTAGGGTGCGCTGATCCGGGCCGGCAATCAGCAAGGCGATGACCACATCGTCAAACGAAGCGGCAAAAGCAAACAGCGCACCCGACGCCATGGCCGGCATGATGCCGGGCAAGGTGACGCGCATAAAAGCCAGCCGTGGGGTGGCACCGCAAGCCGCCGCTGCGCGCACCAGGTTGGGATCGAGCAACTCCAGCGCCGTGAGCACCGGCACCACGACAAACGGGACGGCAATCACGGTGTGCGCAATGATCAGGCCGGTGTAGCTGCTGGTCAGCGCCAGCGGCGCCAGAAAGAAGTAGCAGGCCACAGCGATCAGGATGACTGGCACGATCATGGGTGACAGCGCCATCATTTTGAGCGCCTCGCTCCACCAAGCCTTGTGCCGCATCAGTCCGAGTGAAGCCAGCGTGCCGAGCAGCACCGAAAGAGCCGTGGCAAAAGCCCCGACATAAAGCGAATTTCCCAGCGCGTGAAGCCATTTGCCACCGCCCAGAACCTCGTGATACCAGCGCAGCGACAGGCCCGGCAATGGGTAAGTCAGAAATGAGCCACTGGAGAACGACAGCGGAATGATCGCCGCAATGGGGGCCAGCAAAAATACCAGCACCAGCGCGCACAGCAACCAATAAAGTGGCTTCCAGGGGAACTTCAAAGTTTTCATGTGGGCGTTCATTCAGAATCAGCCCATCGACAAAGCGCGTCCACCCGAGAGCCGATGCGCCAGGGCATACAGCAGCATGGTGGTCACCAGCATCATCAGGCCCAGCGCAGAGGCCAGGCCCCAGTTGCCGGTGTCAGTGGTGTAGGTCGCGACAAAATACGACAGCATCTGATCCGAGCCTCCACCCACCAAAGCGGGTGTAATGTAGTAGCCCATTGCCAGGATGAAAACCATCAGCGAGCCCGCCACAATGGCCGGTGCCGCCATCGGTAGATAGACGCGGAAAAAAGCTGTCAGCGGCGGCGCACCCAGACTGGTCGCCGCGCGCATATAGTGCGCCGGGATACCTTTGAGTACGCTGTACAGCGGCAGGATCATGAACGGCAGCAACACGTGCGTCATGGCAATCAAGACGCCGGTGCGGTTGTAAATAAGCGTCAAGGGCTCGGTAATCAGCCCCAGGCGCATGAGCAGGGTATTGACCATGCCTTCGCGTTGCAAGACCACGACCCAGGCGGCGGTGCGCACCAGCAGCGAAGTCCAGAACGGCAGCAGCACCAGGATCATCAGCCAATCCGCCGTCTTTTCCGTCACCTGTGTCAACAACATCGCCACCGGAAAACCCAGCAGCAGGCACAGCAGCGTAACGCTGGCGCTGATGCCCAGCGTGCGCAGCAGCACATCAACATAGATGCGGTTGGCCTGCGATGCCATCTCAATTTCGCCTTTGACGTTACGCGTCAGATCAAAGGCGGCCAGCAGGTAATAGCTGGAGACGGGGCCCTTCGCACGCTTGACGGCGGCAAAAAAATCGGGGGTCGTCAAAGTTGGATCAACCGTGGAAAAAAACTCGGGCCCAAAAACGGTGTTGGCGGGGGCGTCCGAGATTTCGCGCGCCGCGCGCATCAGCGTGCTGCGCACGCCGTTGACTTCATAATTCAAACGCCGCGCGGCGTCGGCCAGCGTACTAGCGGCGCGCGCCTCGGTCAAATCCATGGCCATTCCGGCAAAAACCTTGGGCGGAACGGCTTGCCCAGGCTGCCAGGACTGCAGTGCCAAAAGCGTTCGCGGCAGCGCGCGCGGCACTTCGGCCTCGCGCACCGCCAGCGACAGCAGCCATACCAGCGGCGCCACGAAGAACACCAGCAAAAACCCGGTCAGGGGCAACAACAAGGCACTTCGTTGACGCACACGCATTGCTAACTCACTCCATCAGACTTATTTCGTGCCGGCCCACTTGGTCCAGCGCTCGGCAAGCTTGTCGCCGTTGTCAATCCAGAACTTCACATCTTCGGCAAAAGCCTGTTTATGAATCTCCGGATTGGTTGGCAGGTCTGCCATGAGGGATTTGTCGATCAGTGAGTTGGCAGCCACCGCCGTCACGCCGTAACGCACGTACTTGGGCAGCTTGGCCTGATTGGCTGGCTGGCCCATGAATTCGATCAGCTTCTCGGCGCTGGCCTTTTGTGGCGTGCCCTTCATAATGACCCAACTGTCCATCGTCCAGGGCGTATCCTTCCAGACCATCTTGAAGTTTTTCTTGTCTTTCTCGTTGGCTGCCGTGATGCGGCCGTTGTAGGCGGTCGTCATGACCACGTCACCGGCGGCCAGCATCTGCGGGGGCTGCGCACCGCTCTTCCAGAACACCAGATCACCCTTGACGCTGTCGAGCTTCTTGAAAGCGCGCTCGATCCCTTCGGGCGTGCGCAGCACTTTATATACGTCTTTGGCCGCGACGCCGTCGCCAATCAGTGCCACTTCGAGATTCCATTTAGCACCATTGCGGATCGAGCGTTTGCCGGGAATCTTCTTGGTATCAAAAAAATCAGCCCAGCCGTGGGGTGCCGTCTTCATCTTGTCACCGTCATAGGCCAGCACCAGGTTGTAAATGATGGCGCCGACGCCGCAAGGATGCACGGTGCCAGGCAGGTAACGCGCAGCGCCGCCAATTTTGTTGACGTCCAGCTTTTCATAAAGCCCTTCGTCGCAGCCGACCTCGAGCTCATCGTGCTCGACCTGAACCACGTCCCAGGTGCTGTTACCGCCCTTGATCTTGGTGCGCAACACGCCCAGACCGCCATCCCAGGCTTCGTCGCTTAGTTTGATGCCAGTGGCATTGAAAGGCTTGAAGTAAGCCTCTTTCTGCCCATCCTGATAGGCACCACCCCACGACACCACATTCAGATCACGCGTTTGCGCCTGTGTCTGCAAGCCCAGGCAAGCCAATGCGGCGGCCCCGGCGATCGCTATCAAAACCTGTTTTCTCATGCCTGTTCTCCTGAATAAAATTAAAGTCAAGCCACTAAAATACCCACGCGTCCTGGGCCAAGAAGCCCAGGCACACGCTTTGCCCCACGACCAGCCCTTGCGGCAAGGCGCCGGGACTGATTTTTGCAAACCATTGCGGCGCTTCACCGGCGCCACTCTTGCCCATGCCATCCAGGCGCGCCACCAGACGCCAATGATCGCCCTGGTGAATCAGGTCAATCAGGGTGCCTTCCAGGCAATTTGACGTGTCCAGTGCAGCGCGATTGGCCCCGACGTGGAGAAATTCGGGTCGCACGCAAAGCTTGGCAAGACTATTTTCGGTTCGGGTCTCGGTGCCACATATGCGGGCTTGCAGACTTTGGCCATTGGCGGTTGTGACGCTGCCTGTCGCCGCTTCCTGCGCCGCAGTGACGCTGCCAAGCAAGGTGCAATTGAGCATATTGTTGTCCCCCAGAAAATTGGCGACGAACGGGTTGGCGGGCGCGTCATAGAGCTGTTGCGGCGAGGCCAGTTGCTCGACGCGGCCCTGGTTGAAAACGGCCACCCGGTCCGAAAGCGTCATGGCCTCGGACTGGTCGTGCGTGACAAACACCATGGTGATGCCCAGCTCGCGATGCAGGCGGCGGATTTCGAGCTGCATCTCCTCGCGCAATTTCTTGTCCAGTGCCGACAGCGGCTCATCCATCAGCACCAGGCGCGGCTCAAACACCAGCGCACGCGCCAATGCCACACGTTGTTGCTGACCACCCGAGAGCTGACTGGGTTTGCGATGCGTGAAATTCTCCAGATGCACCTTGGTCAGGGCGGCGGTGACTTTGTCGGCAATGATGGCGGCCGATACTTTGCGTACCGACAGCGGAAAGGCGACGTTCTGCGCCACCGTCATGTGGGGAAAAAGCGAGTAGCTTTGAAAAACCACGCCCATATTGCGCTGATGCGGTGGCAGCGATTCAATGGATGTGCCATCGAGCCGGATGGTGCCCTCACTTGGGGCCTCGAATCCGGCCAGCAGCATCAGGCTTGTGGTTTTGCCCGAACCCGACGGACCGAGCAGGGTCAGAAATTCACCGGCCTCGATGTGCAGATTGAGGTCATCCACCGCAGCCACAGGGCTGCCAGGGTAGCGCTTGAAGACATGTTCAAATTCGATCAGGGCCATGGTGTAGCTCAATTTTCGGAAGATTTCGATGCATCACAGTTCGGTGCTCCACGACTTGACCCACGCCAAGGTATCGGCCAGCGCCAATTCGGTGCGCGCCAGCAAGGTGATAATCTCTTCTTCCGAGATGATCAGGGGGGGTGAAAAAGCAATCACGTCGCCGATCAGGTTGCGCACGATAAGACCATGCTCTTGCGCGCGGCTGACAAAATAGCCGCCCACCCCGCGTGCCGGATCAAACGGCTGACGCTGTGCCGGATTGGCTGACAACTCGATGGCCGCAATCAGGCCCATCCCACGCACTTCGCCGACCAGGGGATGGTCTTTGAACCTGCGCAAGCCTTGCTGCAGGCGTGGAGCCACCTGCTGCACATGGCCAATGACGTTGTCGGTCTCGTAAATACGCAGTGTTTCGAGCGCAATGGCACACGCCAGCGGGTGGCCGCTATACGTGTAGCCATGACCAAAGATACCAATGACCGCACTGGCGTCGGCCACAGTCTGGTAAATCTCGTCGCTCAGGTACAGGGCCGACATTGGCACATAAGCCGAGGTCAGCATTTTGGCCACGGTGATCATGTCGGGCTTCAGGTCAAACACTTGGGTGCCAAAGGCTTGTCCCAAACGGCCAAAGCCCGTCACCACCTCATCGACCAGAAACAGGATGTCATACTTTTTGAGAATCGCCTGCACCTTGCCAAAGTAACCGGGTGGCGGTACCACGACGCCGCCTGCGGCTTGCACCGGCTCGGCAATAAAAGCGGCAACGGTGTCGGGGCCTTCGCGCAAGATAGTGTCTTCGAGCTCCTTGGCCAGACGATCCGAAAACTGCGCCTCGGTCTCCCCTGTCAAACCGTATTGATAAAAATTCGGGCAACTCACGCGCACCACATCGGGCAGCGGCAGATCAAAATTCTGGTGCATCGTAGCCAGCCCGGAGAGCGATGCGGCGGCCACTGTGACACCGTGATAGCCCTTGTTGCGGGCGATGATCTTCTTCTTCAGCGGTCGCCCCTTGGCGTTGTTGTAGTAGCGCACCAGCTTGAACGCGGTGTCGTTCGACTCGCTGCCCGAATTGGCAAACAGCACGCGCGCCATGGGCACCGGCGCGAGACAAATCATCGCCTGCACCAACTCGGTGACCGGCCCCGGCACCTTGCCCGAAAATGAATGGTAGTAAGGCAGCGTGGTCATCTGGCGGTAGGCCGCCTCGGCCAGCCGCTTCTCGGAAAACCCCAGGGAAGCACACCACAGGCCGGCCATGCCCTCGATATAGGCCTTGCCATTTTCGTCAAAGACCTGCACGCCTTCGCCGCGTACGATGACCAGCGGTCCATCGTGCTCAAGCTGACGCAGTTGTGTGTAGGGATGCAGGTGATTTTTGACGTCACGTTGCCCGGCGGCAGAAAATGATTGAGTTGTGGTATTCATCGTTCTTTCGGGGTTGGGTTATTTCAGCACGTCGCCAATACAAACGTACTTGATTTCCACATAGTCGTCAATGCCCAGGTGCGAGCCCTCGCGGCCGAGACCGGACTGCTTGACGCCACCAAAGGGCACGTGCTCGGTGGCCAGTATGCCGATGTTGACCCCGACCATGCCGAATTCCAGCGCTTCGGTGACGCGGAAGATGCGCCCGACGTCGCGGCTGTAGAAGTAGCTCGCCAGACCAAACTCGGTGTGGTTGGCGGCATCAATGGCCTCTTGCTCGGTTTTAAACTGGAATACCGGCGCGAACGGGCCAAAGGTTTCTTCCCGGGCGCACAGCATGTCAGCAGTCGCGTCCGCGATCACGGTCGGCTCAAAAAAGAGCCCTGGCAGGCGCTTACCACCAGTAAGCAAACGTGCCCCAAGCGCTATCGCATCTTGCACATGCCGCTCTACTTTTAATAGTGCCGCCTCTTCAATCAAAGGCCCTTGGTTGACGCCGTCTTCAAAACCATTGCCAACCTTGGCGGTTTTGACCTTGGCAGCAAATTTCTGCACGAATTCGTCATAAACGCCCGCCTGCACGTACAGACGATTGGAGCAAACGCAGGTCTGCCCGGCGTTGCGGTATTTGCTGTCAAAAGCGCCTTCGACCGCGCTGTCGATATCGGCGTCGTCAAACACGATAAAGGGCGCATTGCCACCGAGCTCAAGCGACATCTTCTTCACCGTCGGTGCCGATTGCGCCAGCAAAATGCGTCCCACTTCAGTGGAGCCGGTAAAGCTGATGTGACGCACCACGTCGCTGGCGCAGAAAACCTTGCCAATCGCAATCGAGTTGCCAGCGTCCGCGCTCAGCACGTTGAGCACACCGGCCGGAATGCCGGCGCGCAGCGCCAGCTCCGCCAGCGCCAGCGCACTCAACGGTGTGAGTTCGGCCGGCTTGATGACCACCGTGCAACCAGCGGCCAATGCCGGCGACACCTTGCGCGTAATCATTGACATCGGGAAGTTCCACGGTGTGATGGCCGCGCAAACACCGATGGGCTGCCGCAGCACCAGCAGGCGCCGGTTGTTGTCGAACTGCGGCAGCGTCTCGCCATTGATACGTTTGGCTTCTTCGGCGTACCACTCAACAAAATTGGCACCATAAGCGATTTCGCCCTTGGCCTCGGGCAGCGGCTTGCCTTCCTCGGCGGTCATGATGCGCGCCAAGTCATCCTGATTGGCCATGATCAGCTCAAACCATTTGCGCAGGATGACGCTGCGCTCTTTGGCAGTCTTGTTGCGCCAGACCGGCCACGCCGCATTGGCGGCGGCAATGGCTTTTTCGGCATCGGCCGGGCCAAGATTGGCCACGTCCGCCAGCTTGGCACCGGTCGCCGGGTCAAAAACGTCAAAGCGGCTATTGCCCTTGATCCATTGGCCGTTGACCAGTGCATCGGTCTTGAGCAGCGTTGGGTCTTTGAGCACAGCGAGGGGAGCGGTTTTGATATTCCTAACCATATCATGCCATCTGAATGGCCGTCAGCGCAGCGTCGATGATGGCCAGACCTTCATCCACCAGCGCGTCGCTGGCGGTGAGCGGCACCAGGATGCGGATGACGTTGCCATAAGTGCCGCAGGACAACAAAATGAGCCCGCGTTGGGTAGCTTCTGCGACCAGCCGTTTGGCCATATCGGCATCAGGCTGATGGATGTCGCCGCCCTTGCAGAGCTCCATCGCCACCATGGCACCCAGACCGCGCACGTCGGCGATACAGGAATTCCTGGCTGCCATTTTTTTCAAACTGGCGGTCAAACGCACACCCAGCTTGCGGCTGCGCTCGAGCAGATTCTCTTTCTCAAAGACCTTCAGTACCGCCAAAGCCGCCGCGCATGCCATCGGGCTGCCGGCATAGGTGCCGCCCAGGCCACCGGGGGCGGGGGCGTCCATGACCTCGGCACGACCGACCACGGCGGAGATCGGGAAACCCCCTGCCATCGACTTGGCCAGCGTGATCAGGTCGGGCTCAACGCCGCTTTGCTCCACCGCGAACCAGGTGCCGGTGCGTCCGGCGCCGGTCTGGATCTCGTCGGCGATGAGCAAAATGCCGTGCTGGTCGCACAGCACGCGCAGGCGTTGCAGGAATTCGGGCGGTGCCACGTTGAAGCCGCCTTCGCCTTGTACCGGCTCCACCAGGATGGCGGCCACGCGACTGGCTTCCACGTCATTTTTGAAGATCGACTCGATTGAGGCGATGGCGTCATCGACGCTGACTCCGTGCAGCGCGTTGGGAAACTGGGCATGGAAGATCTCGGGCGGGAACGGGCCAAAACCGGTTTTGTAGGGTGCCACCTTGCCGGTCAAACCCAGCGTCAGCAGCGTGCGCCCGTGGTAGCCGCTGGTGAAGGCGATGATGGCGGCACGCTTGGTGTAGGCGCGGGCGATCTTGACCGCATTCTCAATGGCTTCGGCACCAGTGCTCAGAAACAGCGTCTTCTTGGCAAAGTCACCGGGAGCAAGCGCGTTGATGCGTTCGGCCAACTCAACGTAGGGTTCGTAAGCCAGCACCTGAAAGCAGGTGTGGGTGTAATGATCAAGTTGGGCCTTGACGGCGGCAATCACGCTCGGGTTGCAATGCCCGGTATTGAGTACCGCGATGCCGCCTGCGAAGTCGATGTAGCGCTTGCCCTCGACGTCCCAGATTTCGGCGTTCTCGCCGCGCGCGATGAAGACTTCGTGGCTTTGGCCGACACCGCGCGGAATGGCGGCCCGACGCCGCGCCATCAGGGACGCATTGCTCAAATGAGATTCGTGTTGCATATCAGTCCAGTGCTTGTAAAAGGGTTTGCAAAGTAAATGTGACGCGAATTTATCCTCAAGTCACGCCGGTTACCATATACAGACCGCCATTATGTGAGGATGCACTGTGCAGTGAAGCGGGCCACTACAGACAAACCCTTAGACCCATGTTCTCTCTCAATCCGCAAAGTTCGACGCCGCTCGTAGCACAAATTGTGGAGGGGTTTCGGCTGGTCATCGACAACGGGGCCCTGCGCGCGGGCTCCAAGGCACCGTCCATCCGGCAATTTGCGCACGCCCAGGAGGTGAGTGTTTTTACTGTCGTGGACGCCTATGACCGGCTGGTGGCGCAAGGCTACTTTGCGTCGCGGCCGCATTCTGGCTTTTTTGTCAAGCAACGACCGCTAAGCGATGCCGGTGCCATCGGCCAGGCACCCAATTTCAGTTTTGACTCCATGTGGTACCTGCGGCGGATTTTCGAGAACCGCGCGCTGCGCATGAAACCAGGCTGCGGCTGGCTGCCGGGGGACTGGCTGTTTCAGGACGGCGTGCGGCGCAGCCTGCGCGGACTGGCGGCCGAGGACGTGGACCTGGGCGGCTACGGCGAGCCCAAGGGTTACCCACCGCTGCGCCAACTGGTGCGCGACTTGCTCGCGGAGCAGGAAATCGCCGTCAGCGCGGAGCAAGTGCTCCTCACGCAAGGCTCCAGTCAGGCGATGGATCTGGTCGCGCGCCGCCTGGTGCGCGCTGGCGACGCCGTGCTGGTGGATGCACCGGGCTACCCAAATTTGCTTTTTTCGCTGCGCTTCCTGGGCGCGCGCCTGATTGGTGCGCCACGGACCGCGTCGGGCTACGACCTGGTGGCGCTGGAACGATTGATCATCGAGCACCAACCCAAGATTTTCTTTACGCAAGCCCGGCTGCAAAGCCCAACCGGCTCGATTGCCCAACTCGCGCACCTGCACCGCGTCATGCAACTCGCTGACAAGCATGACTTTCTGGTGGTGGAAAACGACATCAACGCCGACCTCGACCCTGAACCCAGGCCATCGCTGGCCAGCCTGGACCAGCTCAATCGCGTCATCTACATTGGTAGTTTTTCAAAGACCATTTCGCCCAACATCCGCGTCGGCTACCTGGCCGCCAACCCCGACTTGCTGGAGGATCTGGCGCAACTGAAAATGATTTCCGGACTGACTTCGTCGGAGTTCACTGAACGCCTGGCGCATGGCGCACTGCTCGATGGGCGCTGGCGCAAGCATGTCAAGAGCCTGCGTGAACGACTGGCCAAAGCGCATGTGGCCGCGGCGGCGCGCTTGCTCGATATTGGCTTTGAAATTTTTACCGAACCCAAAGCCGGCATCTTTCTGTGGGCGCGCCACCCCTCAATTCCGGATTCTGCCGTGCTGGCCTACAAAGCCGCAGAGCAGGATATTTTGCTGGGTCCCGGGCACCTGTTCAGCCCCAATCTGGAGCCCAGCGCCTGGCTTCGATTCAATGTGGCGTTCTCGGACGATCCGGCGGTGTTTGCGTTTCTTCAGCAAAGTATTCATTAACCTGGTTTGCTCCAGGCGTGCGGCTCAGCGCGTCGTGTAGCCCATGGTCTGCGGCAGCCACAGGACGATCTGCGGAAACACGGTCATGGCGAGCAACAAGAGCAGCAACATGAGTAGAAATGGCCAGCCCTCCGTCATCATTTCTCCAATCGGGATACCAGTCAGGGCCTTGGTGACAAACAATAACATGCCAAAAGGCGGATGGATCAAACCGATCATCATGTTGAGCACCACCAGCACGCCAAAATGCACCAGATCGACGCCCAGCAGTTTGACCGCTGGCAGCAGCATCGGCACAAACACCAGCAGCAGCACCGAGACGTCCAGAAAGCAGCCCAGCAGCAGAAACATGAGGTTCACCAGCAGCAAGAACCTGATCGGCGAGAGCTGCAGGTTGTTGACCCACAGCGCCATGGCTTGTGGCACGCCCTCCGCCGTAAACGCGTAGTTGAGCATGAAGGAGCCCGCCAGAATCAGGGTGATGACGGCGCTGCTGCGGGTCGACTCCAGCAGCACGCCCCAGAAGCTGCGCCAACTCAGCGCGCGGTACACCACGGCGGCCAGAATCAGGGCATGCAAGGCCGCCACTGCAGCCGCCTCGGTGGGCGTGAAGGCGCCCGAGTAAATGCCACCGAGCAGTACCATCGGCATGGACAAAGGCAGGGCACCGCGAAACAGGATGGCAGGCCACTCATGCAGGGGGATTTTGGCTTCGCGCGGCATGTTGCGCCGGGTGGCGATAACATGCACCACCAACATCATCAGCAGCGCCATCAAAAATCCCGGCAGCACGCCGCCCAG
Source organism: uncultured beta proteobacterium (assembly GCA_963750665.1). Taxonomy (GTDB): domain Bacteria; phylum Pseudomonadota; class Gammaproteobacteria; order Burkholderiales; family Burkholderiaceae_C; genus Rhodoferax. The sequence goes on along the minus strand of CAVVRQ010000029.1, from coordinate 172,557 downwards.
AAACAGGGCACCGACCGAAGCGCCGGACACCGAGGCGTAGATTACCATCGGAATGGAGGGCGGAATGATCGGTCCCAGGGTGGCACTGGCGATCACCACGGCACCAGCAAAGCCACGCGAATATTCTGGTTTTTTCAACATTTGGCGAATGGTGACCAGACCCGGCCCGGCAGCGTCGGCGATGGCGCTGCCGCTCATGCCAGAGAAGATGACACTGACCAGGATGTCCACCTGCGCCAGACCGCCGCGCAAGCGCCCAACCAGAATGCGGCAAAAATCAAAAATACGCTCGCTTACGGTGCCCGCATTCATGATGTTGGCAGCAAACACAAAGAGCGGCACGGCCAGCAGAACATAACTGTTGTAGAGACCGTTGCAGACCTGCTCGGCCACCAGGCCCAGATCTTGCCGCTTGACCAGCAGATAGGCGAAACCCGCGGCCAGCATGGAAAAACCGATGGGCATGCGCAGCAGCATGGCCACCAGCAGCACGCACACCAAAACCCCGATAGCGAGAGTCATGTGCGCAGCTTAGCCAAGGTGCAGTTCAGCCTGCAAGCCGATCCCGCGCAGCGCACGCCAAATGCCAAGGGCGCTGCGCAGCACCAAGGCACCCAGCAGCAGGACAAAAGGCAGATAGACCCACATGAAGGGGAGGTTGAGCACGGGCGTGCCCTCGCGGGCCATGAAGTGTACATAGTCCCAACTGGCTGGGAGACCCACCAGCGCCAGCCCGCCGATCAGCGCATGGCCTGCGATCTGCATGACTTGTCGGGCGCGCCGCCCAACGCTGTTCCAGACCAGGTCGAAAGCCACATGCTCGCGCTCGGGCACCATCACAGCGGCCGCCCAGAGAATGACCCACAGGTAGAGGATCACGGCAACTTCATCGGTCCAGGGCAAGGGTCGGCCGAAACCAAATCGCGCCCCAATCTGAATGATAAAAACAAGGAACAGCGCCAGGAACAAGATGCCGCCAATGGCGTTAGCAAGCCCTTTGAGCCAGCGCGTCGCCATGTTTATTTGGTCGCGTTGATGCGATCCAGCAGGCCCTTGGGCCACAGCTTGGCATAGTCGGAATTCTGGTAAGTTGCCTGAACGGATTGGCGAAAAGCCTCCAGGTCCGGCGTGCTGACCTGCAAGCCTTCGTGTCGAAAGAATTCAATCAGTTGCGACTCCTCCTTGATTCGGTTCTCGTTGTTGTAGCGCGCAGCCGCCTGCGCCGCAGCTGTGACTTTTTGCTTTTGGGACAGGCTCAAGGCATTAAAACTCTTGTTGGACATGGCAATAAAGAGTGTGTCCACCAGATGGCTCGTCAGCACGATCTGCCGCGTCACCTCGTAGAACTTGGCCGCGCGCACCGATGGAAGCGGGTTGTCCTGACCATCAATGGTACCGGTTTTGAGTCCCAGATAAACCTCGCCGAAGGCCAGTGGCGTGGCACTGGCACCCAGCGCATTGCCAAGAAACAACCACTCCCGTGAACCTGGCATGCGCAGCTTGACGCCCTTAAGGTCAGCCGGCGTGCGGACCATGCGCAGCTCGCGCAGGTTGACCTGGCGTGTGCCCAGGTAGGCGCTGGCCAGCACCGTGACGCCCATTTTGTCTGAAACCCTCTTGAACATTTCAGCGCCGATCGGGCCGTTGAAGACATGCTGTTGTTGCAGCGGGTCACGAATCACATAGCCTGCCGTAAAAATGGAGAACTCAGGCACCAGTTTGGCAATGTCGAAGGCCGAGATTGAGGACAGTTCGAGGTTACCGCGCGCCATCGCGGCCGGCTCTGCGCCCTGCTTGAACAGCGAGGCATTCAAATTTACTTGAACCTCAAACTCGCCCAGCGCACTTTGCTCCAGTGAATCCCTAAAAACCGTCCACATCTTGGCGTGCCAGTCATCGGGCACCGCCGGGGTCGAGATGCGCAGCAGCGTCTTGCTCTGAGCGCGACCCGGCAACGCCAGCGCGCACATGCAGGCGGCGCTGACGCCGAGCAGCGTGCGACGGCGAAAATCAGGATGGCTTGACATGGTTTTGTACTCGATGATCCTCAATTCTGACTTGCCGCAAGCGGCGCGCGCATGTTAACTTGAAAGCCCAGCAGGGTTCCCGGCGAGTCAGGGCTGGGCACCCCAGGTTGGCGTCCATCGGGCGCAGTCCAATGATAAAATCTGGCTGAATCAACCAACTCTGGAGCCAGACACGATGCGCCACGATGCCCATCTGGCTGCCTTGGCCATTGAGCATGGAGCCACCGTCGGCAACTCTGACCGGGATTTCAGAAAGTTTCCGGGCATCAAGTTTGACTGGCTCAAATGAATTCTTGAAGAGTTCTCTCAGTTTTTCCATTGATTTCTTTGTGATCCTATGACTACCACTACTCCCGCCAGCGTTGCCGACATCCGCAAAACTTTCCTGGATTTCTTTGCCGCCAAGGGCCACACCGTCGTGGCTTCAAGCCCGCTGGTGCCGGGCAACGACCCGACGCTGATGTTCACCAACTCGGGCATGGTGCAGTTCAAGGACGTGTTTTTGGGTACAGACAAGCGCAGTTATATGCGGGCCGCCTCCGTGCAGGCCTGCCTGCGCGCCGGGGGCAAACACAACGACCTGGAAAACGTCGGCTACACGGCACGCCACCACACTTTTTTCGAGATGCTGGGTAACTGGAGCTTTGGCGACTACTTCAAGCGTGATTCGCTCAGGTGGGGCTGGGAGTTGCTGACCCAGGTCTATGGATTGCCTGCCGACCGGTTGACCGCCACTGTCTATATCGATGATCAGGAGGCCTATGACATCTGGACCAAAGAGATTGGCCTGCCACCGGAGCGCGTCATCCGCATTGGCGACAACAAGGGCAAGAAGTACGCCTCAGACAACTTCTGGATGATGGCCGACACGGGTCCCTGCGGCCCCTGCAGCGAGATTTTTTATGACCACGGCGCCGACATCCCTGGCGGCCCGCCTGGCAGCCCGGGCGAAAACGGCGACCGCTTCATCGAAATCTGGAACCATGTGTTCATGCAGTTCGATATGCTGAGCGATGGCTCCGTGAAACCCTTGCCTGCGCCCTGCGTGGATACTGGCATGGGGCTGGAGCGCCTGGCGGCGATTTTGCAGCACGTGCACAGCAATTACGAGATTGATATTTTTCAAGCCTTGATCAAGGCCGCTGCGCGCGAGACGGGCTGCGCGGACCTGTCCAACAATTCGCTCAAGGTGATTGCCGACCACATTCGTGCCACCGCCTTTCTGGTCAGCGACGGCGTGCTGCCCGGCAACGAAGGGCGTGGCTACGTGCAGCGGCGCATCATCCGCCGCGCCATCCGCCACGGCTACAAACTCGGGCAAAAGACGCCGTTCTTTTACAGGCTGGTGCCCGATCTGGTGGCACAGATGGGCCAGGCGTATCCGAACCTGGCGGCGCAGGCGGAACGTATTGCGCAAGTGCTGCAGGCCGAAGAAGAACGCTTCTTTGAGACGCTGGAACACGGCATGCAGATACTCGACGAGACGCTGGCCAGTGGGGTCAAGCTGCTGCCCGGTGAGGTTGCCTTCAAGCTGCACGACACCTTCGGGTTCCCGCTCGACCTTTCGGCTGATGTGTGCCGCGAGCGCGCTGTGGCAGTCGATGAAACCGGCTTCAACGCCGCCATGGCCAGACAAAAGGCCCAAGGCCGGGCGGCGGGCAAATTCAAAATGGACAAAGCCCTCGACTACCATGGCGCTGGCAATCAGTTCGTGGGCTATGAGCGGCTCACGAATACTACTGAAATAGTAGCGCTTTACGCAGATGGCACGGGCGTTAGCGAGCTAAATAAAGGACAAGACGGGGTTGTGGTGCTGGCCAGCACGCCGTTTTATGCCGAGAGCGGCGGCCAGGTTGGTGACCAGGGCAACATTTTTTCTGAGCAGGCCATGTTTGAGGTCGCCGACACACAGAAAATCAAGGCCGACGTTTTTGGCCACCAGGGCCGCTTGACCAGCGGCACACTCCGAATCGGCGATGGGGTAACGGCCCATGTCAACGCAAGCCGACGCCTGGCCACGCAGCGCAACCACAGCGTCACGCACCTGATGCACAAGGCGCTGCGCGAGGTGCTGGGCGGGCATGTGCAACAAAAAGGCTCGCTGGTGACGCCGGAGCGCACGCGTTTTGACTTTGCCCACAACGCCCCGGTAACGGACGGGCAGATCCGCGAGATCGAGGCGCGCGTCAATTTTGAGATTCTGGGCAACGCTCAGACCGAATCGCGCCTGATGGACATCCAGGCCGCCCAGCAGACCGGTGCCATGATGCTGTTTGGCGAGAAGTACGGTGAGTCGGTGCGTGTGGTGGATATTGGCGAGAGCCGCGAGCTGTGCGGCGGCACGCATGTCCGCAGGGTCGGCGACATCGGCCTGTTCAAGGTGCTGGCCGAGAGCGGCGTGGCCTCGGGCGTGCGCCGCATCGAGGCGCTCACGGGCCAGAACGCGCTGACCTATTTGCAGAGTCTGGAAGACACCGTGACGCAAGCGGCTGGCGCGCTCAAGGCGGCCGTGCCGGCGCTCAATGAGCGCATTCACCAGATGCTCGATCACGTCAAGGCGCTGGAAAAGGAAGTCGCCACGCTCAAAGGCAAGTTGGCTTCAGGCCAGGGTGATGAACTGGCCACGCAGGCGGTCGAAGTCAAGGGCGTCAAAGTGCTGGTCGCCCGGCTCGATGGCGCCGACGTGAAGACCCTGCGCGACAGCATGGACAAACTCAAGGACAAGCTCAAGACCGCCGTCATCGTACTCGGTGTGGCCGACGGCGACAAGGTGCAGATTGCCGTTGGCGTGACGCCCGATACTTGCGCCAAAGTCAAAGCCGGTGAGCTGGTCAACTTCGTCGCCGCACAGGTCGGCGGCAAAGGCGGCGGCAAGCCCGATATGGCCATGGCCGGTGGCACGCAGCCCGAAAAACTCGGTACGGCGCTGGCGAGCGTGCTGGCCTGGGTTTCAGCCAGGCTTTAACAGCCTGCTACTCGTCGCGCAGCTCTCTTGGCGCACCTGAACTGGCGGCAAGGATGGCGCGGTGCTCGGGGATGTTTTGCAGAAAACTGTGACGGAGCTCGGGGTCGCAGAGGCTGGCGGCCAGGGCTTGCAATGCGGCGTGGGCACCCTGCAGCAACACTGGTGCCCGCGGGTCTTGCGCGCGGGTCAACACCTGGTAGCAGGTCAGGCGGATCAAAAGCGGTGCGCGGCTGCCTTCCAGCGCAGGAGGACGGCCCAGGTGTGACAGCAAAAGCTCAACTTCGCGCTGCGCTGCAGACACCTCCCCCAAGCCTAGCAGCGCGCGCGCCAGGCCAGCCCGTGCATCATGCTGACTAGCGTTGTCGAGCCCTTGCGCCAACGCCAGCGCGCGCTCAAAGTTGTTTTTAGCCGCAGCCTGCTGACCCAGCGCGAGTTCCGCGTTACCCAGCGCGCACAGCGCGATCGCCTCAAATTCCGGGCTCTGCACCGCCAGCGCGATTTCCAATGCGGCCTGGGCGTGACGGCGTGCCAGCAGCGCGTCCCCCTGGCGCAAGGCGAGCACCGACAGGTTGGCCAGCGCATCGGGTTGCGTGGCACGGTCGCCCACCGCCTGGGCAAGGCGCAAGCCTTCCTCCAGAAAGCGCTGAGCCTGCAGCGGATCACCCAATCTGAGCCAGCCACTGCCCAGATTGCCGAGCGCAATAGCTTCATGGCGACGGTTGCCTAACTCGCGATTGATGCGCAGATCCTGCTCATCCATTTCAAGCGAGGGCAGGCCGCCAGTTGCGCTGTCGGCAATCACCGACAAGGCGTTGAGAAAAAGCGCTTCGAGCTGGCGTGCGCCGAGGGCACGCGAGCGGTTCAAGCCCGCTTCTGCCAGCGCCCGGCCACGGGTGGCGTCACCAAGATAAGTCAGCGCCAACGCCAGGCGATGTTGCCCGCGCAAGCCCAGCAGGTCATCGCCAGCCCGCCCGGCACAGGCAATGGTCTGGCGCGCGGCCGACTGCATGCCCGGATAGTCGCCAGTGCGCATGGCAAAGGTGCTCAGACGGCGGGCCGCATCGGCGCGTCGGCGGTCGTCGTCCAGCGTGTCAGCCAGGGCCTGCAAGGCCTGGATATCAATCTGTTGCTCAAGCCGCCGTCCGCACAGATCGAGGGTGCGCTCGCGCATGTCAAGCAGGCGCCAGCGCTGCACCTGCTGCTCGCGCAGCGGTGTTTCCGCGGTCAACACCAGCGCCTTGGCAACGTAGTTCAGCACCGCTTCATGGGCGTGGCGTGCGGCGGCATGCTCAGCGGCGCGGCTGAAAAACTCGGCAGCCTGCGCGTTGTCACCGGCTTGCTCAAAATGCTCGGCGGTTAGGCCGAGGAAGTTGTTGGCACCGGCTCCGGTGAAAGCGGCGAGCCAGACGGCTGTCGTGCCGTGCCACTGGCGCCGGGCGCTCTTGAGCACCGTCGAATAAATAACCTGATGCAGCAGTTGATGCTTGAAGACAAACTCGCGCACGCCATCCAGACCGGTCTGCTCGCGTTGGATCACCAAATCACGCCGCATGACGGCCGCCAGTTGGGACACCGAATGGCTGTCAATGGCGGCCAGCGCCTGGTCCCAGAACACCTGACCGATAACGCTGGCGTGCTGTAGCGCGAGTTTTTCGGACGGTTGCAGACTATCCAGTCGCGACTGGAGCACGCCGGTCAGGGTTTGTGGCACGCGCACGGTCTGCATCTTTGTCAAGTTGAGATGCCAACGTGCCGCAGCAACGACGATGGCACCTTCATCCACCAGCATCTTGAGCAGCTCTTCCATGTAGTACGGATTGCCCTCGGCACCTGCGCTGATCAATGCGCGCAGTGCCGCTGGAGGGTCCGGCATTTTTTTGAGCAACTCGCTGACCAATCGCTGGCTTGAGTCCTCGTCTAATGCCGTCAGCGCAATGCGCTGCGTGGCGCTCGTGCCGGGCCAATCAGGGCGCCGTTCGAACAGTGCCGGACGCGCCAGCCCCAGCAGCAAGATGGGTACGTCGGCGTTGACCTGCAGGAAATAATGCAGGAAATCGAGCGAGCCGTCGTCAGCCCAGTGCAAGTCGTCGAGCAGCACGACAATGGGCTTGTTGCTCTGGGCTGCGATCCGGCGCAACAACAGCGCCGCTGCGTGAAAGCCACGGCTGCGCAGTTGTTGGCTGTCTTCCTGGATGCCCAAAATATGACGGCTCGCGCTAAAGTCGATGCCGATCAAATGCCCTAACAGATGGGTGTGCCCCTGCGCCATGTCGGCACCGCTGCCGACGACGAACATCGGCTCAATGCCGTCTTCAAATTTCTTCCTGGCCAGCGCCAGGCTGTCGCCATCGCCAATCTGCAGCCGCCAGGCCAACATATCACGCAACAGGCCATAGGGCTGGCTTTGCGTGCTTGGGTGGGCACGACCCCGGAACAGGATAAAGCGTTCGGGACGCGTTTCGGCCCAGTTCTGAAATTCGTAGAGCAGGCGGCTTTTGCCCAGGCCCGCTTCCGACACGATCATGATGATGCACAGCTTGCTTTGCTGGTGCAGGCGTTGATAGGCGCGCTGCAGTTGTTCGAGTTCACGCTCGCGCCCGATCATCTGCGTCTCCACCCCTTCAACACCGCGGCCAATCACCCGGAAGGCGCGCGGCTTGCAGCGCTGGACAAGGTAGGTCAGCATCGGCTCGACGACTCCTTTGACCTCAATCGGTGCCTGTTGCGTCACATCAAAAATGCCCCGGATGTGGCAATAGGTATCGTGACTGATGCGCAATCCGCCGCTCGGCGCGCTTTGTTCCATGCGGGCGGCCACGTTGACCGCAAAACCACGGATGTTGTCATCGCCGTCAATACCACCACCCAACAGCACGACACCGGTGTGCACCCCGACGCGAACATTGAAATCGCTCAGTCCATGGCGCTGCAATACCCGCTGCCCCTGGCGTCTGCCTTCCTCAAGCAATAGCAGGCCGGTGCGGACCGCACGCTCAGCATCGTCCTCATGCACTTCGTCAGCACCAAACACCGCCAACAGGCTGTCGCCCGCGTAGTTGAGAACCCGGCCCTGGTGCGAGGCCACGACTTGGGTGAAGCGCGTCAGCGCGCCGTCCATCACCCCTTGCACATCTTCCGGGTCGAGCGACTGGCTTAAGCTGGTTGAGCCGACAACATCAAGAAACAGGATGGTGACCTGCTTGAGCGCCTGGCTCGTGTCGGTGCGGCTGACGGACAGCGCCGACTCTGCATCGAGCTCGGTCAATCGGGCCCGCAAGGGTGCCAGTGCCGCCTCGACCAACGTGGCACCGAGCACGTCACGCTGCGCGCTCAGCGCGTCGATGCTGGATTCAAGTCGTTGCCGCTCGATCATGACCACGAGTATCGCACCGCAAGAATGAATTCATGATAATGCTTCCCCTCACGCTTTATTTTTACAAAGCGTTTGCTTGCCAAAAATACATTTTCTGCGTATGCTGTGGCACCATGTCAGCGAGCGTATCAGTTCCTCTTTCTAGCGCACACGCAACTCCGGTCAGCGGCCTCAAGCGCCCACGCGGTCGTCCGCATAAAACGGAAGAGCAGCGCGACGATGGCAACCGGCGTCAGGCCTTGCTGACTGCGGCGGCACGGCTGTTTCGCCGACAAGGATTTGCCGCCACCAGCACGCGCGACATTGCGACGGCGGTGGGCATGCACAGTGGCTCGCTGTTCTATCACTTCAAAAGCAAGGACTCTTTGCTCTATGCAGTGATGGCTGAGGGCATGCAGCGGGCCATTGCACGACAAACCGGTGCGTTGAATGCGGACCACTCGCCCCCATCAGCCGTGGCTGGTGGGAGCTTGCTGGCGGCCTCGCCTGCGGCGCGGCTCAGACGGCTGATGCGCGCGCACTTCGATACGCTGCTGGGGCCGGGCAATGATTTTGTGCCCGTGATGCTGTACGAACATCGCTCCTTGCATGCGGCGCAGCGCACGGCGCTGGCACGCCTGCAAGTCGCTTACGAAGCGGCCTGGACGCCGGTGCTGGAGGCGCTGCACGCTAGCGGCCAGTTGCGTGCGCCGGTGAAGCTTGCCAGGCTCTTGATGCTGGGAGCGCTGAACTGGTCGGTGCAGTGGTTTGATGCAAAGAAGGGGGCTTCGCTCGATGAGCTGACCGACGCCGCGATGGCCTTATTTCTACGGGAGTCTTGATGGCATATCAATCTATCTTTGCGCCGGGCCTGTTTGCCCGCCAGGTGGTGCTGATCACGGGCGGCGGCTCTGGCATTGGCCGCTGTGTGGCGCACGAACTGGCGGCTCTTGGCGCGCACCCGGTGCTGCTCGGGCGCAAGGCCGACAAGCTGCAAAGCGTGGTGGCTGAAATTGCACAGGATGGTGGCGAGGCCAGTTTCTACGTCTGTGACATCCGACAAGAAGACGCGGTCAAGCAAACGGTGGCCGCCGTGGTCGCTGCGCGGGGGCACATTGACGGCCTCGTGAACAACGCCGGGGGCCAGTACATGATGCCGCTCGAAGCCATCAGCGCCAAGGGCTGGGAGACGGTACTTAACACCAACCTGAGCGGTGGTTTTCTGATGGCACGCGAATGCTTTCTGCAAAGCATGAATCGACACGGCGGGGCCATCGTCAACATGGTGGCCGACATGTGGGGCTCGATGCCCGGCATGGGGCACAGCGGTGCCGCTCGGGCCGGCATGGTCAGCTTGACTGAAACGGCGGCGCTTGAATGGGCCGGCCGTGGTGTGCGTGTCAATGCGGTGGCACCGGGCTACATTGCATCGAGCGGCATGGACCATTACCCGCTGGAGATGGCGCCGATGCTGCGCGAGATGAGCCAGACCGTTCCTTTGGGACGTTTCGGCAGTGAGGCCGAAGTGTCTGCGGGGATTGTCTTTTTGCTCAGCCCGGCGGCAACCTTCATCAGTGGCAGCACGCTGCGCATTGACGGCGCCCGACCGCAGGTGCGCATGGGCTGGCCGATGCGCGTGGCGTCCAAGGCGACGCAGGCGCGCGACGCCATCAAACCCTTTGAGGGCTTTCATCGCGCACAAACACCAAAGGTGTTTTCTGCAAATCAATGAAAATCCAGACATGAACAAACACCCTGCCGTTGAGGCCGAAATTGAATTCGAAGACGAATTTGTCGTCGGGCTGAAAAAAGTCTTTGAGGAAATGATTGTCTTCAACCGGGTACTCGGCCTGAAGATTACTTCCCTCAAATCAAATCTGGTCATAGGGCGCATCGAGATGAAGCCAGAACTGGTGGGTCACTTCAGCTTCAACCGGGTTCACGGCGGCGTCATCAGCGCCGGCCTCGATGCCATGGGCGGTCTGGCCGCGATGGCAGCCATTGGCGCACGCCACATGGATGAAACCCCGCTGCAGCGCCTGCAGCGCTTCTCCAAGCTCGGCACCATCGACTTGCGTGTGGATTATTTGCGCCCGGGCATCGGTGAGTGGTTTGAACTGCGCGCCCAGGTCATGCGTCTGGGCTCGCGCGTGGCCTCCACCCGCATGGAGTTTCTTGGGGCCGACGGCAAGCTGCTCTCCACCGCAGCGGGCGCTTACATTGTGTCCTAGTGTTAGCTGCGTGCATGACCCACCTGCCGGGCCACCGGATCGAGTAAAACACCGGGGTTCATGATGCCCTGCGGGTCGGCCACGTGTTTGGCTGCCGCCAGCATCTGGCGAAACAGGGCGGGCGCTTCGCGCTCATAGCCGCTGCGGTGGTCACGCCCGACGGCATGGTGGTGGGTGATGGTGCCCCCGTTCGCAATGACTGCGGCATTTGCCGCTTGCTTGATGTCGCGCCAGGCCGACAAGGCGCTGGCCACACTGCCATCCGCGCCGCCGCGCGCGGCCAGCGTGAAATAGGGTGCCGCTCCGTCCGGGTACAGATGGGTCAGACGGCACGACAGCAGCGCCTCTTGCCCGGTGGCGCGCGCTATCGCCGCTCCCACGTCGGCCTTGACACTGGCGTAAAAAGCCTCAAACCGATCCCAGGTGATGGCGCTCTCAAAGGTATCCATGATCAGCCCCAACCCAACGGCCGGGTCGCGCCAATACGGCATGCGCAAAAAAGCGTCGCGCCAGGCCCCGGCGGCGCCGCTGCGGTGCGCGTCCCCGCCTTGCGCGGCCAGCGAGCGAGCCACGGCATCCGCGTCAAACATGCCGCCATGGTCCCGCACCAGTTCCAAAGCGCGCTCCATCCATGCTTGCAGCGGATGGTCGGACGATTCAAAGCCCAGCACCAACATGGCGAAACGGCCATCGCCCACACCAGAAAACACGGTCTCCATCGGGTCCAGTAAACGGCAGTTCGTCGGGTTCAACCCCGACTGCGCCAATGCCCGCACACAGTGTGCAGCCGCAAAGTAGTCGGTAAAGCGCACCGATGCCGATACACGAAAGCACGGCGGCTCTTGCAGGCGTACCCAGGCCTCGGTCAGCACGCCCAGCGTCCCCTCAGACCCCAGCACCCACCGATCTGGTGCAGGCCCGGCCCCCGATCCCGGCAGACGCCGTGTTTGCATAACGCCGTTAGGGGTGACCAAGCGCGTGGACTCAATGAAATCATCGATATGGGTGTGCTGCGTGGCGTAATGACCCCCGGCGCGCGTGGCGATCCAGCCACCCAGCGTGGAGAACTCAAAGCTCTGCGGAAAGTGGCGCAGCGTGAGCCCTTGCGGTTTGAGCTGGGCTTGTAGCTGTGGCCCCAACGCACCCGCCTGAATGCGGGCGGCGCGACTGACGGGGTCGACTTCGAGCACCCGGTACAGGCGCTCCAGGTCCAGCGACACCACCCCGGCATAGGTGTCGCCCACCGCCGCCTCGACACCCCCGCACACGCTGCTGCCGCCCCCGTAGGGAATGACCGCCACGTTGTCGGCTTGCGCCCAGTCCAGAATGTCCACCACTGCCTGCTCGTCATCGGGAAATGCGACCCAGTCGGGTGGTGATGGCGGGGCGCGCAGCCACATGCGCGCCAGGTCTGCATAGCTCTTGCCAGCGCAGTGGTTGAGCCGGTCCAGCGGTGCGTCTGAAAACACCGAGACCAAAGCCTTGGGCGCCGCAACGCGCGGCGCGGGCAGCCTAAACTCGTGCACCTGCGGCACTGCCCGCTGGACATAAGGCACCTCCAATTGCTCGACCATGGTCCTTACCGTGGCCTGCTCGCGCGCATCCAGCGCGGCATCGGCCCGGCCCCAGCCCCAAAAGCGACGGGGTGCGCGGCGGGAAAGTGTGGAGTCGTTCATGGCGGCCTCTTGATTGTGAGTAGGCCAGCATTGTGCGACACCGTTCCGTGCTGGCGGGTGACCTTCCCAGCACAGACTTTTTCAGGGCTTGTTCTTCACCTTGCGCTTACCCGCAGAATTTCGGGCAGGATAAGCCCCTCATGAGAGTCCTTTCGGTCACTTCGCAATGACCCGAGAGTCATTGGCGCTGGGCGCTTGGATCTTGCTTAGCTTGCTGGCAAGGGATGCGGATGACAGCGCACCGAGATGGGTATCTACGAGCCGCCCGCTCGTGTCAAAAAACAGAGTGATCGGCAGCGCCATAGAGCCCAACTGCTGTCCAAGTTTCTTGCCCGGGTCCATCAGTATGTTGGCAAGCCTCAACTGGCTGGTAGCCAGAAATTTCTGTACTGTCTCCGGGTATTCGCCTTGGTTCGCGAAAACGAAGACGATGCCGGGGACTTGTTGCTGTGCAGCCGCCAGCACCGGCATCTCGATGCGGCATGGGGGGCACCAGGTGGCCCACAGGTTGATAACCAACGGCTTACCCTGCGCCAGGCTCACCAGGGAGAGGGGCATATCCTGTGGCGTTGTGAAAGATATTTCATCAAGACCAGACAACGTCGGGCCCCCAGCCAGGCGCAGAATCGCCAGCGAAACCGTCCACGTGAAAGCGCCTGCCAGCAGTCCCACAAGCAGCGGCGCTCTGCGTGGTGCGTGACGCCAGCCTTGCCAGATGCCGACAATACCGGCCGCCAGCAAACCGACCCAAGGCGTAAAACCGCCGTCGCGAATGTCAAGAATGCTCCAGGGCGCGCTGCGGTAGTGGTCAAACCAGAGCGCAACAAAGGCCAAACGCGCCGCCAAGGCAGCTGCCAAGCCCATGTCTGTCAGGATGCCGCCGATGCTGGCCTTTTGGTGTCGCCCAATGAAGTGGCCAACGACCGCGGCAACGCCAGCGCAGATCAACAACAGGATCAATGGGGTCGGCATGGCAAATGACCCAACGGTGGTGGACAGTGCGTTCATGGCGATACTAGCGCAACCGATGCTTTGGCAAGCCACTGATCTAACGTCTCACCAAAGTGCCGAATCGCGCATCTCAGACAGCCGTCTGCGGTGAAGTTGGCGCATCCTCAGCCCCACGCCCCAAAGGCCCACGATGGCGAAAAGTCCTGCGCCCACCATGATTGCTGTGGAACTCCAATTGCCAAGCAGGCCGGACCTCCAAAGTGTCGCCGCGCCCAACGCAGTCAAGACGACGAGCCCGATTGTGAATCTCATCCCTGAAAGCGATTATTCCGCTGCGCCCTACACCGTCTCTTTGACTTTGCGCTTTGCATGCCCGCGATGTTTGACATGCTGGGTGCGAGCGTGCTGCTTGGCGTGCTTGACGTGTTTTGTGTGCCCAAGCTTGTGATGCGTCATCGGCTCTATTGCCATCTGGTCTTGGGCATGTTGCCTGTGCCAGGTCGCATCATGCTGGGCGACTAGCTGGGCACCATCTTCTGCGGCGGACTTGTTGGGTGCGGACTGGGCGAAACTCGATACCGCAAAGGCACAGACCAAGCACGCAATTGGCAGAGAGATTTTCATGGAAATTTCCTAATGTGTTTCCAACCTGTAGGCTTGGTAGATTTTCCGATCAGGGTACATAACGAAAGAACCGCTGGGCGCGTTGACTGTTGACGCCGTCATTGCCGTGGCCTCGCCTGAGGAGACTACTCAACGTCCCTCCAACTCAAGTCAACCCGACTTAGTGGCAATAGCCGCACTCGCTTGCCAATGGCGGCGAATATGGCATTGCAAACTGCGGGCGCCAATGGCGGCAAGGCTGGTTCTCCCAAGCCCGTTACAGGCTGGTCGGTCTTGAGAAAGTGCACATCGATGCGCGTCGGTGCATCGGTGATGCCAATCATCGGGTAATCAGTGAAGTTTCCTTGCACAATGCGCCCGCGCTGAATATCGAGCTCGGCAAACATCATGGTCCCCAGCCCATCAATGACAGAGCCATGGACCTGATTTTCTGCACCACTCAAGTTGACGATTTGCGAGCCGACGTCCGAAACCACGACAACACGATCAACTTTCAACGCTCCAGCCTTGGACACAGTGACCTCGGCGACTTCGGCGATGTAGCCTCGGTGGCTGAAGTGAAATGCGATGCCCTGGCCCTGACCACGCACGAACGCTTTTCGACCCCATTCGGCTTTCTGGGCGACTTCGGTCAAGACGCGGCGCATTCTCGCCACGTTGTAGGGCACACCGCTCGGACTCGTTCCTGGCAAAACGTCCTTCGTCCCAAGAAGCTCGAGTCGGAATTCAAGTGGGTCGCGCCCCGCCTTATGCGCGAGCTCGTCGATAAAGCTCTGAAAGACCCAGGCAAATACATTGCTGCCCGGCGCACGCCACGGTCCCATGGGAATTGCGCACTCCATTGCGGTTTGCTCAAGCCAGCAGTTAGCCAGCCAACGACCCGGAAATTCATCACCCGAAAGATTGGCACCACTTCCAGGCTTCAATACGGATTGTCCATCGCGCGTGACACGATTGGCGAAGGTGACAAAGTGGTTGTGCCAGGCGGTAAGTCTTCCGGCTTTGTCCAGAGCACCGCGCAGGTGATGAAAGCCTCCAGCACGGAAGTGATCATGGCGCAGGTCATCTTCGCGCGACCAGGTCAGTTTGACGGGCGCCTGGACCCGCTGTGCAATGGCAGCCGCCTCCCCGATGTAGTCTGCACTGAGTCTTCGGCCAAAACCACCACCACTTCGGGTGATGTGCACTGTGATTTTGTCCTTGGGTAGTCCCAGCGTGCTCGATACAAGGTCTTGACCTGCCGCCGGATTTTGAGTGGGTGCCCAAATCTCCATCACGGAGTCCCGATACCATGCCGTACAGTTCTGGGGCTCAATACTGGCATGCGAAATGAACGGGTAGCTGTAATCAGCCCGCACCGTGGCGTCTGCAGTAGCAAAGGCGGCTGCAGGGTCACCGTCCTTGCGCAACTCGATGGCACCGCGCTGACCGCCGAGAGCTTTCGCCCGGGTCACAAAGCCGTCCCAGCTTTCTCTGGCCACTGCTCCTTCGTCCCAACTCACTTTAAGTTGCCTGCGGGCACTGAAGGCCGCCCAGGTCGAATCCGCTACGACCGCCACACCAGGCATCAGTCCGTTGAGATTCGTGCTTCCTTCAATGATGAATGCATCGCGCACGCCGGGCAAGGCCCTGATCAAATCAAGGTTGGCACTCAGCACTTTTGCGCCAAAGGCCGGACACTTCTCGAACACGGCATAGAGCATTCCCGGCAAACGCACATCAATGCCGAATAATGGCTTTCCCGTGACAATCGAAAAATGGTCAACGCCACCGATCCGACTTCCCAACAGTTTGTAATCCTTGGGGTCCCTGAGTTTCACTGCATCGGCCGAAGGGACCACAAGCTGGGCGGCCTTTGAGGCGAGTTCGCCATAACGCAGGGTTCTCTTTGTTGGCAAATGGTGCACGGCGGAGTTGGCGGCAATACATTGAGCCACGGGTACCGCCCACGTTTGCGCCGCTGCCTGGATGAGCATGGTGCGAGCGGTTGCGCCAAGCCGTAAAAAATTGTCGTAATTGGTGGGCGTCGAAGTTGAACCGCCTGCGCTCTGTCTGCCATAGACAGGGTCGAGATCAGCCTGAACAACCCTGACATCCTTCCAATCCACCTCCAGTTCTTCAGCAATGACCATCGGCAGCGAGGTCTTGATGCCCTGGCCGATCTCGGGTTGCTTGGAGACGAGTGTGACGACACCCTGATCAGAGATGCCGATAAAGGCGTTGGGCTTGAATCCGGTGGTATCGGCTGCGCTGATCGGCTTGCCAATCGCATCTGGCGCACCGGCAGTTTCAAGAGAAAACCCCAGTAACAATCCAGTGCCAAGCGTTGTGTGCCTCAAAAACGAGCGACGACTGATACCACTGGGTGCGCCAGCGCGATTGCGAACGGGCTTCATAGCTTGCCCCTCTTTTTTGCGATTTCGGCTGCGCGGTGGATGCCGGCGCGAATACGCAGGTAGGTAGCGCACCGGCACAGGTTGCCAGACATCGCGTCATCGATCTGCGCGTCTGTCGGATTCGGGTTTTCCTTTAGTAGAGCCGCTGCAGTCATGATCTGTCCGCTCTGGCAATAACCACACTGGGGGACGTCAAGTTCCTGCCACGCCGTTTGCAGGGGGTGCGTGCCTTGCGGATCGAGTCCCTCAATCGTGACAACTTGTCTGCGGCCTACGGTTGACACCGGTGTCATGCAGGCACGCGTTGGTACGCCATTGAGGTGGACCGTGCAGGCACCGCAACTACCTACACCGCAGCCAAACTTGGTGCCGGGTAGATTAAGGGTGTCACGCAGGACCCACAGCAGAGGGGTCTCTGGTGACACTTCCACTGCACGCGATATGCCATTGACATTGAGAGAATATTGGCTCATAAGTTAGCTTCATTGCGCTGGCTCAATCGAATTATGCAGCTTGTCATCTATCCTTCGTCTTCAACACCGGTACTATGTATGGCAAATAACCTTCTCTGGAAGGGTGGCAATTTAATGGTGCAATACTAAAGTCCCACAATTCAACAACGTTAAATTTGTAGGAGCTTGTTTATGAGCGTTGCAAGAGTCGCAATAACAGCATTTGCAACGGCATTTTGCATGGGTATGCCGATGTCTTCGATGGCCGCACTTAAACTTGGCGATCAGGCACCAGACTTTTCAACGCATGCAGCAATCGCAGGCGAAGCCGCAAAATTTTCGCTATCTCAGACCCTGAAGAAAGGTCCTGTCGTGTTGTACTTCTATCCAAAGGCGTTTACTTCGGGGTGCACGATTGAAGCCCATAACTTTGCCGAGGCTACCGAGAAATTCAATGCGTTGGGGGCAACGGTCGTGGGGGTATCGAATGACGACATAGAAACCTTGAAGAAGTTCTCGGTTGAGGCGTGCAGAAGCAAATTCATGGTCGCAGCCGATGGTGGCGCTCAGATAATCAAGAAATATGATGCTGCACTCATGTTGATGCCCAATACGGCAGACCGAATTTCTTACGTCATCAGCCCGCAGGGTAAGGTGCTATACGTCTATTCGAGCATGAGCCCGGATAAGCACGTCGAGAACACGATGAAAGCCGTCGAGCAATGGAGGGCTTCGATGTCAAAGTAATGCTCGACCAGAAAAGACTGTTTGACCGTGCCTTGCCACTCTAGCGTTTTTTGCACGCCGCCGTCCAAGCGGCGGCCACGCCTGCGAATGCCAATGTCAGGAAATATTTATCACCATGTCCAAGCTCAGACTCACCTACTTCGATATTCACGGCGGCCGCGCTGAGCCCGTGCGGCTGGCCCTGCACATTGGCGGTGTTGCCTTTGAAGACAAGCGCTTTGCACATTCTGATTTTGGCGAGGTGCGCAAGTCCACGCCCTTTGGCCAGGTGCCCACCCTGATGGTGGATGGCGTGCAGGTGACGCAGAGCGACTCCATTCTTCGATACGCGGGCAAACTGGCAGGCCTGTACCCCACCGACGCATACCAGGCACTATTGTGCGACGAGGTCACATATGTCGTGGAGGAAGCCGGCGTCCTGATGGGGCCGAGTTTTCGAATGACGGGTGAGGCCCAGAAGGAAGCCCGCACGGCCCTGGTGAATGGCTCCATGCCCGTGTACCTTGACTGGCTGCAAAGCCAGTTGCAGGCCCATGGCGGTGAATACTTTGCTGACCATCGCCTCACCGTTGCCGATCTGAAGGTGTATGTCTATGTGCGTGGCCTCAACTCCGGCCGTCTGGACCATGTGCCCACCGATCTGGTGGAAAAGGTCGCGCCTGCACTGAATGCACATATGCAGCGTGTTGCCCAGACCCCGGCGGTGGCGCAGTATTACGCCAAGTTCAGTGCTTAGAAGATGCTCGGTTTGATCAGAGAATTGACGAGCAACCATTGTTCTCCTTCGGAGAAAGCTGTCGTTCCGCACTTCTTTCTTCGCTATCGAGCTGAGCTACAGCCGCTTGTTGGAGGGTCCATTGCAGATGTATTCACAGAGGGCCGCCGCTATAATCGCCCCCTGACTTTCGGACCCAGCCATCAAGAAATCTTGGGCGACAGACTGCGGGGCCAGGCCACGAGCCCGCATTGTCAGCCATTAACCAGGTAATACCATGAGCAATCAGAACGAAGCCACTGTGCAAGACGAGGCGCACAATGGCCCGATCAAGAATCCCAGGCAGGTGTTGCTGGCGGTGACTTTCTCGTTTGTGGTTCCCATTTTTGTCATCATCGGATTGGTTTACTACGTCACGTCGGGCAGCAAGCCCGCCGACGGCTTGGACCAGCAGATGGCGCTGGAAGCACGCATCCAGAAGATTGGTGCCGTTCAGATCCACGATGCCAACCGGCCGCTCAGGAGCGGCGAAGAAGTGTTCAAAGCCCAGTGCACGACCTGTCACACGGCGGGCCTGGTGGGCGCGCCCAAGTTTGGCGACGCTGCGGCGTGGGCGCCGCGCATCAAATCCGGTTATGACGCCCTGCTCAATTCTGCCGTCAAAGGGAAAAACGCCATGGCAGCTCAGGCGGGCGGCGAATTTCAGGAAATCGAAATTGGCCGTGCCGTGGTCTATATGGTCAATGCCGCCGGCGGCAAGTTGGACGAACCCAAGGCACCTGCCGCAGTCGGTGCCGAAGCACCTGCCAGCGCTGCGGCCTCTGGTGCCTCGGCGGCAAAATGAATTTTGCAAGCTTTTTAGGCGTGTAGCCGCCGTCCTAACTGCGCAAACAGCTATTTAATTTGTAGCAATTGAGGGCTTGAGACGTAGTTGAAGAGGTCCGGCAACTCCGCCCCCAGCACGTCCTGCGGCAACCACCGCCCGTGTTCCACCGCCTCGGCCGCGTAGATCACGTCGAGGCTGTGTACCAGGCCGAAGCCGCAGTCGGTAGCCAGATAGACACGTCCCAGCTCGTCTTGCAGACAATTCTGCACGTGCACCAAGGCACCGGTGTGACTGCGCACTGACAGGTCGGCGTTGAGGCGCCAAATCCACGGCGTGGCTTCAAGTTCGACATAGACGCGCTGCGGCCCATTCTGAAAATACCATTGCCCCTGTGCGTCGGCTTGGTAGTTGCGGCCAATGAATTCGATCAGTTTTTCGTGCTTGAGCAGGGCACCCTTGCTTTGCCGTGCTGCGCCGCGGAACGGACCCCGCGCCTGCACGTCCGCATCTCGCATGAACCAGTTGCCGCGCGTATCCAGGCCGAGCCAACCGTAACAGGCCGGCACATGGGGCCATTTGGCCATGGCTTGCCGGACGATGTCATCCATCAGCAGCGGCTTGGCGATTCAATGAAGAACCGGTGCAATCTCATGCACATCGGGCTCTTCCTGTGGGGAGCCCGGACTGGCGTGGTGTGCCACCAGGCGCCAACCCTGGGCGGTTTTGTGATACACGTTGGTGGCAACGACAAAGGCTTGCAGCGGCCCTTCATGGGTCAAAACTTCAATGCGTTCGCGCACGTTATGAACGCTGCTGGCGAGCGCATCAATCTTGCGCACTGCCTCCGGCCAGGCCCGGATACTTCCGTTGGAAAACATGGCGTCAAAGGCCGTCCGAATGGCACCCAAACCGACCAGTCGCGGCCCACCCGGGTGCACGCACACAATCTCATCATCGTCAGCCCAACAGGCCATCAGCTTCTCAATGTCGGCACTTTGCAGCGCCTCGTAAAAAGCCGCTTCGATTTCATCGGCGCTGCCGCCCACTGCGGCGGCCTGTTTTTTGGCTTTGGTCATGCTTTCCTGGTACGCGGGTTGTGCTGCATTTTGCCGTGTTTCTGGTCCTTGCGTGGCTTCAATCCTGCCTGAGGCCCCGAAGTGGCAAGGTGGCGCATTGAAACTGTACGCGGATTTATGCTAATGTTGCGCCATTAACGCTGGAGATTGATATGAAACGCTGGTTCCTGCTTTTGCTTGCCACCCTGTCGCTGACTGCCTGTGGCTACAACGATTTTCAGCGCCTGGACGAACAAACCAAATCAGCCTGGAGCGAGGTACTCAACCAGTATCAACGGCGTGCTGATCTGGTGCCCAACATCGTGGCCACGGTCAAGGGCGAGGCGGCGTTTGAGCAAGAGACGCTGACCAAAGTGATTGAGGCGCGCGCCAAGGCGACATCGATTCAGGTCACGCCCGAGACGCTCAACAACCCCGAAGCGTTCCGGAAATTTCAGGCCGCACAAGGCGAACTGGGCTCGGCCCTGAGCCGCTTGATGGCAATCTCTGAGCAATACCCGAGCCTCAAAGCCAATCAGGGGTTTTCGGATTTGCGGGTGCAACTCGAAGGCACCGAGAACCGCGTGACGGTGGCGCGCAATCGCTACATCAAGGCGGTGCAGGATTACAACGTGCTGGCGCGCAGTTTCCCCAGCAACCTGACCGCCATGCTGTTCAGCTACCCGGCCAAACCGAATTTTGCCGTGCAAAACGAGGCGGCCATTTCGACTCCGCCGGTGGTTGATTTCAACAAGAAGTGATGTCAATCAGTGACCGGTTGAATGCCTTGTTTGAGACTTTGAAGACACCGGTCCTTGCGCTGGGGCGATGCGTATCGGGCTGCTTGTGGCGTATCGGGCTGGGCCTGTTGTTGTCGATGACGCTGGTGCAGGCACAGGTCGCGGTGCCTGCGCTGAGCGCCCATGTGATGGACAGCACGGCGACACTGAACGCTCAACAGGTGCGCCAACTGGAAGACAAGCTCACGGCGTTTGAGCAAGCCACAGGCAGTCAGGTCGTGCTGCTGATGGTGGCCACCACGCAGCCCGAGGACCTTGCCAGTTACGCCAACCGGGTCGCCAATGCCTGGAAGGTCGGGCGCAAAGGCATTGGTGACGGCTTGCTGCTGATAGTGGCCAAGGATGATCGCCGGGTCCGCATCGAAGTTGCCAAGACGCTGGAAGGTGCCATGCCAGACCTGGCGGCCAAACACATCATCGAGCAGAGCATCACGCCACGCTTCAAACAAGGTGACTATGCGGCCGGTTTGAATGGGGCCGTGGATCAAATCATGGCGCGCATCAAGGGCGAGGCCTTGCCGGAACCGAGCGCCGAGACCGGGCTCGAGACATTTGGCTTTCAGTGGATGGATCTGGCCATTTTTGCTTTTTTCGCGGTGCCGGTGCTTGGTGCCGTGGCACGCAGCATGTTGGGCCCCAAACTAGGTGCCCTCGCCACGGGCGGTGGCGTCGGCGCACTGGCACTGTTCATCACCACCAGTCTCTTGATCAGCGGACTGGCAGGCTTGGGCGCTTTCTTATTTACGCTGGTTTCCGGATTTTCGCGCGGCGCTGGCAGTGGCCTTGGCTCCGGGCACCATGGCGGTGGCTGGGGTGCTGGTGGTTTTGGTTCAGGCGGTGGTGGCTCTGGCGGGGGCTTTAGCTCCGGCGGTGGCGGTGATTTTGGCGGCGGCGGTGCCTCGGGGAGCTGGTAATGATCAGTCGCATCAAAAGAATCTTCAAACACCGCTGGCTGGATGCCTGGGCGGTGCAGCGCGCCATCCCACCTGCCCTGTTGCAGCGGCTACAGCAACAGGTGGTGGCGAGCGAGCAGGCTCACTCGGGCGAAATCCGAATTTATGTTGAAGCCGGATTGCCCATGAGTTACCTTTGGCGCAAGGCGTCAATGGGGCAAATTACCCGTCAACGCGCGCTCAGCCTGTTCGGCAAGCTGCGCGTTTGGGATACCGAGCACAACAATGGCGTGCTGATATACCTGCTGCTCATTGAGCACTCCATCGAGCTGGTGGCTGATCGGGGGCTCAATGACAAAGTGACGCCGCAGGTCTGGCAGAAGTTGGTGTCGTCAATGCAGCAGGCTTTCAAGCAAAGCGACTTTGAAGGGGGGCTGACGCAGGCGCTCGATGGGGTATCGGCGCTGTTGGTGCAGCATTTCCCGCTCGCCGCAGGACAGGACAACCCGAACGAGTTGCCCGACCAGCCGCTGCTCGGCTGAGCGCTATCGTTTTTGGCGGTATTTACGCAAGGCGGCCAGTTGCGCCGCCATGATCGTCAGTTCAGCCGAGGCGCGAGCCAGATCGACATCGGTTTTGGCATTCTTCAGGGCCTCTTCGGCAGCAAGTCTGGCGGCATTGGATTTTTCTTCGTCCAGATCCTTGCCGCGAATCGCGGTGTCGGACAGCACGGTAATGCAATTGGGCTGCACTTCCAGCAGACCCCCCGCGACAAAAACAAACTCCTCACCGCCGTCAGCCTTTTCAATCCGCACCGAACCCGCCTTGATGCGTGTGATCAGCGGCGTATGGCGCGGGTAGATGCCAAGCTCGCCCGCTTCGCCAGGCAAGGCAACAAAACGCGCCTCGCCCGAGAAGATGGACTCTTCGGCACTGACCACATCAATGTGAATCGTGTTCATATTTTCTTGGCTTTTTCAAACGCTTCGTCGATGCCGCCAACCATGTAAAACGCTTGCTCCGGCAGATGATCACACTCGCCCGCCACGATCATCTTGAAGCCACGAATGGTCTCGGCCAGACTGACGTATTTGCCGGGCGTGCCAGTAAACACTTCAGCCACATGGAACGGCTGCGACAGAAAGCGCTGAATCTTGCGCGCACGAGCCACCGTCAATTTGTCTTCAGGTGCCAACTCGTCCATGCCCAAAATGGCAATGATGTCGCGCAACTCCTTGTAGCGTTGCAGCGTGCCTTGCACGGCGCGCGCCGTCTCATAATGGTCCAGGCCGACCACATTGGGGTCAAGCTGGCGGCTGGTCGAGTCCAGCGGGTCCACCGCCGGGTAAATGCCCAGTGAGGCAATGTCGCGGCTTAGTACCACGGTGGAGTCCAGGTGGGCAAAGGTGGTGGCAGGCGACGGGTCGGTCAAGTCGTCGGCGGGCACATAGACCGCCTGAATCGAGGTGATGGAGCCGACCTTGGTGGACGTAATGCGCTCTTGCAGACGGCCCATTTCTTCGGCCAGTGTCGGCTGGTAGCCCACGGCGGAAGGCATGCGCCCCAGCAGCGCTGACACTTCAGTGCCGGCCAGCGTGAAACGATAAATATTGTCAACAAAGAACAGCACGTCCTTGCCTTCGTCGCGGAACGATTCGGCAATGGTCAGGCCGGTCAGCGCCACGCGCAGGCGGTTGCCCGGTGGCTCGTTCATCTGGCCATAAACCATCGACACCTTGGATTCGCCCAGGCTCTCCAGGTTCACCACGCCAGAGTCCGCCATTTCGTGATAGAAATCGTTGCCTTCACGGGTGCGTTCACCAACGCCGGCAAACACCGACAAGCCGCTGTGCGCCTTGGCAATGTTGTTGATGAGTTCCATCATGTTCACGGTCTTGCCGACGCCAGCACCGCCGAACAGGCCGACTTTGCCGCCCTTGGCAAACGGGCAGACCAGGTCAATCACCTTGATGCCGGTTTCCAGCAATTCCTGCGACGGGCTGAGCTCGTCATAGACCGGGGCTTTGCGGTGGATCGAAGCGCGCTGCTCAGTCGCAATGGGGCCGCGCTCGTCAATTGGTGCGCCCAGCACATTCATGATGCGCCCAAGCGTGGCAGTACCGACGGGCACCATGATCGGGTGCGCGGTGTTGGAGACCATCAAGCCACGACGCAGCCCATCCGACGAGCCCAGCGCAATCGTGCGCACGATGCCGTCACCCAACTGCTGCTGCACTTCCAGCGTCAATTCGGTGCCTTCGAGTTTGAGGGCGTCATAAATGCCGGGCATCCGGTCGCGCGGAAACTCCACGTCGACCACGGCGCCAATGCACTGGACAATTTTTCCCCGAACCTGCGAGTTTGTATTTGTATCTTGAGCCATTTGGTTTTGCTCCAATAAGTTTGAATCTTGCTAGTGGACTGCGCTGGCGGGCTTAGGCCCCGATGGCGGCAGCGCCGGAGACGATTTCGGAGAGTTCCTTGGTGATCGCCGCCTGACGGGTTTTGTTATAGACCAGTTTGAGCTCGCCGATGACGTTGCCGGCGTTATCGGTGGCAGCCTTCATGGCAACCATGCGCGCGGCGTGTTCCGATGCCATGTTTTCAGCCACTGATTGATAGACCAGCGCCTCGACATAGCGCACCAGCAAGTCGTCAATGACGCTTGGCGCGTCGGGCTCATAAATGTAGTCCCAGCCATGCTTGGCGCCAGTGGCGCTTTCGTTGGCCTGGGTTTCGGCTTGCATGCGGGCCGCCGACAGAGGCAATAACTGCTCCAGCACCACTTCCTGCTTCATGGTGTTGATGAAGCGGGTGTAAGAAAGGTAAACGGCGCTGATTTCGCCTTTGGCGTAGGCATCCAGCAGCACTTTGACCGGGCCAATCAGGCGCTCCAGATGCGGCTTGTCGCCGAGGTGCGTCACGTGCGCTACCACCTTGGCACCAATGCGGTTGAGAAAGCCCAGGCCCTTGTTGCCGATGGCCACCGTTTGCGCCGACTGGCCAGCAGCCTGGAGCTCGCGCAGCTTGTTGGTCAGGCTGCGCAGCACATTGGTGTTGAGGCCGCCGCACAAGCCTTTGTCAGTTGTCACCACGATCAGGCCAGCGACTTTCGCGTCGTTGGCTTTCATGAAGGCATGCACGTACTCTGGATTGGCCTGGCCCAAATTGGCGGCGATATTGCGCACTTTTTCTGCATACGGCCGGGCCATGCGCATACGCTCCTGCGCTTTACGCATTTTGGAGACCGAGATCATCTCCATCGCCTTGGTGATCTTCTTCGTGCTCTCAAAATTGGCGATCTTGCCGCGTATTTCCTTGCCGGTTGCCATATCAGTCTCCTAGTCTAGGGCAGGTGACTTCAGGCAAACGTCTTCTTGAACGCAGCGACAGCAGCATTCAATTCGGCTTCTGCGTCCTTGTCCATGGCCCGGGCGGCTTCCAGCTTGGCCAGCAAGGCCGCGTGTTTGTCTTTCAGGTAGCCATGCAAACCATGTTCAAACGCCAGCACCTTCTTGAGATCCACATCATCGAGATAACCTTTGTTCACCGCAAACAGGGTCGAAGCCATGATGGAAATCGGGTACGGGCTGTACTGCGGCTGCTTGAGCAACTCAGTCACGCGGGCACCGCGGTCGAGCTGCTTGCGGGTCGCTTCGTCCAGGTCAGAAGCAAACTGCGCGAACGCCGCCAGCTCACGATACTGGGCCAGGTCGGTACGGATACCGCCGGACAGGGATTTGATCAGCTTGGTTTGCGCTGCGCCACCCACACGCGACACCGAGATACCGGCGTTGATAGCGGGACGAATGCCGGCATTGAAGAGCGAGGTTTCCAGAAAAATCTGGCCGTCGGTAATCGAAATCACATTGGTCGGCACAAACGCCGAGACGTCGCCAGCCTGGGTTTCAATGATTGGCAATGCGGTCAGCGAACCAGTTTTGCCCTTGACCGCACCCTTGGTAAAGTCTTCGACATACTTCTCGTTGACCCGGGCAGCGCGTTCCAGCAGACGGCTGTGCAGGTAAAACACGTCGCCGGGATAAGCTTCACGGCCTGGTGGACGGCGCAGCAGCAAGGAAACCTGGCGGTAAGCCACCGCCTGCTTGGAAAGATCGTCATAGACAATCAGCGCATCTTCGCCGCGATCACGGAAGTATTCGCCCATCGAGCAACCGGAATAGGCAGCAACATACTGCATGGCGGCCGATTCCGAGGCGGTGGCCGCCACCACGATGGTGTACTCCATGGCACCGGCTTGTTCCAGCGCGCGCACCACGTTCTTGACGCTGGATGCCTTTTGGCCAATAGCGACATAAACGCAGGTCATCTGCTGACCCTTCTGGTTGATGATGGTGTCAATGGCCACCGCCGTCTTGCCAGTCTGGCGGTCGCCAATAATCAGCTCGCGCTGACCGCGACCGACCGGCACCATCGAATCAATTGACTTCAGCCCGGTCTGCATGGGCTGGCTCACCGACTGACGTGCAATCACACCAGGTGCGACCTTTTCGATCACGTCGGTCATCTTGGCGTTGATCGGGCCCTTGCCGTCAATCGGCTGCCCCAGCGCGTTAACAACTCGGCCTTTGAGCTCAGGGCCGACCGGCACTTCCAGAATGCGACCCGTGCATTTGACTGTGTCGCCCTCGGAGATGTGCTCGTAAGCGCCCAAAATCACGGAACCGACCGAGTCACGTTCCAAGTTAAGTGCCAGACCGAAGCAAGGCTGGCCATCGACATCGACCGGGAATTCAAGCATTTCGCCCTGCATCACGTCGGACAGGCCGTGAATGCGGCAAATGCCATCCGTGACCGACACCACGGTGCCTTCATTGCGAATGTTGCTGCTGGCTGACAGGCCCTCGATACGGCTCTTGATCAGTTCAGAAATTTCTGCTGGATTGAGTTGCATGACTCTTTCCTTCTTTCATTAATGGGGCGCAACAACCAGAGGCTTTTCGCCTCAGGCCGTCAACGCCACTTTCATTTGTTCCAGACGGGCTTTGACAGAAGAGTCAAGAACCTCATCCCCCACCACCACACGAATGCCGCCGATGAGTTCAGGCTGCAATTGGACGGTGACATTGAGTTTGCGCGCAAAGCGCTTTTCCAGCGTGGCGATCAAGTCCGACAAGGCCGCCGCGTCAATCGCAAACGCGCTGTATACCACGGCGTCAGAGGATCCGCTTTGGGCGCTTTTGAGCACCTGAAACTGCTCGGCAATTTCGGGCAATGCTGTCAAACGACCATTCTCGATCACAGTGCGCAAGAAATTCTTGGCCATCTCAGGCAGAGCCACGCGCGTGACACCCGTGATGAGCTCAAACACCTGCGCCCTGGTGACCTTGGGATTGTCGGAAAACTGCAGCAACTGCGTGTCTTGCGCAATCGCCTTCAAGGCTTCCACCCACACCGCGGCAGCGTTCAAGTCCGATTGGGTCGCCTTGAACAAGGCTTCAGCATAGGGGCGGGCAATGGTCGCTAGTTCAGCCATGGTGGTCCTCTTACAGCTCGGTCTTCAGGCGACCCAGCAAGTCAGCGTGAACGCTGGCATTGACTTCGCGTTTGAGAATCTGCTCGGCCCCTTTGACGGCCAGCGCCGCCACCTGCTCGCGCAGGGCTTCGCGTGCCTTGACGGATTGCTGATCGGCCTCGACCTTGGCAGCCGCGATGATCTTGTTGCCTTCATCAACGGCCTTGGCTTTGGCTTCTTCCACCATCGACTGACCCAGCCGCTCGGCGTCCGCCAGCCGTGCTGCGGTCTCCAGGCGCGACTTGGCCAACTCGGCTTCTACGCGCTGGTTGGCGCTAGAGAGCTCGGACCTGGCTTTGTCGGCAGCAGCCAGACCGGCGGCGACTTTGCTGATGCGCTCATCGAGCGCCGCCGCAATCGGTGGCCAGATGAGTTTCATCGTAAACAGCACCAGCAATGCGAAGACGATGGCTTGCGCCACCAGAGTTCCATTAATGTTCACAGTAAATCTCCTTCAACAAGGGTGTTGCAGGAAAGGCTTACTTGACCAGACGTGCGATTTGCGCCAAAAACGGGTTGGCAGTGGCAAACCACAGCGCAATACCGGTGCCGATAATGAAAGCCGCATCAATCAGGCCAGCCAGCACGAACATCTTGGTTTGCAGTTCGCCCATCAGCTCAGGCTGACGCGCAGCGGCTTCCAGGTATTTGCTGCCCATGACGCCGATGCCGATACAAGCACCCAGCGCGCCCAGACCAATGATGATGCCAGCAGCCAGCGCAGCAAAACTAATAACTTCCATGATTCACTCCTAGATTAACAAATAAAACAAACGAAAAAAGAAAACGAAAATTGGCGTACCCACTCAATGCGCATCGTGCGCCTGACCGATATAGACCAGGGTCAACATCATGAACACAAAGGCTTGCAGCAAAATGATCAAAATGTGGAACACCGCCCAGGCCCAACCCGCCACCACATGCAGCAGCAAGAGCATCAAACTGCCCGGATCCGCGGAAAACGCCCAAGTACCACCGAGCAAGGCGATCAGCATGAAAATCAGCTCGCCTGCGTACATGTTGCCAAACAGCCGCATGCCGTGCGACACCGTCTTGGCGGTAAACGAAATCAACTGCTCTGCCAGATTCACGACGCCCAGAATAAGCGCAAAAAATGGGTTTTTGCTGGTGCCAAAGGGTGCCGTCACCAACTCATGCGCCCAGCCGCCAAGACCCTTGATCTTGATGTTGTAAAACAGGCAGATCAGCAATACCGAGACCGACAGCCCCAAGCTAATGGACAGATCGGCGGTCGGTACGATGCGCAACTTGGCTGCGTGGTCGCCCGTCATCGTCTGCCAGATCATCGGCAGTAAATCAAGCGGCAACAAGTCCATGGTGTTGAGCAAAACCACCCAGACAAAGACCGTCAGCGCCAACGGTGCCACCAGTTTGCGGCTGTTGGCGTTGTGAATGATGGACTTGGCCTGGCCGTCCACCAGTTCAAATAGCAGTTCGACCGCGGCCTGGAAACGCCCCGGCACGCCCGAAGTGGCTTTGCGCGCGGCTTTCCAGAGAAAAAAGCAGCCCACCACGCCCAGCAACACCGAGAAAAACAGGGAGTCAATATTGAAGATGGAGAAATCGACGATTTCGGTTTGCTGCTTGGTCTGCCAGTGCGTTAAATGGTGAACGATGTATTCACTGGCGGTGGGCGCGTGTTCTTCTGCGGACATTGTTTACTCTTTAGTCTGTTATACGTTTTGGGCGCAGCAACAGCGCCAACCAATACACCTTCAGGGTCAATATTAAACCGATCAACATCGCCAGCCAATCCAAACCGGGCAACACCTGCGGGGCCGCCAACAGCATCCCGAGAGTGACGGCGATCTTGATCGCTTCCCACACAAAAAAACCAAACCCGGCGGTGAGAGCGTTGATCGATGAGAACCGGCTCATCAAACCCCGCGCAAACAGCGCCGCAGGCACCACGACTGCCAAGGCACCGTAAGCCGCCGACCAGACCGACCCAGCCCGACCGGTCAAGGCCCAAGCCGCCAAAGCCACCAGCAAACCCACCAGCACCTGCCAGCGCACGATGCGCCAAGGCGACACCGGCGGCTGTTGTTTGCGCAAGGCCTGTGCTTCTGCGGCGCTGAGCCGCTTGAACGGCAATTCGTTGAACGCTGGCTCGTCGAACTCGGAAACAGGCGCAATTATCGACATCTCAAATTACACGCAGGTTGCACGCGACGACTGCCGCAAAGCCTTGCATTATACGGAGATACCTATCGCTTTTTGGCCTATTGAGTTGACGAAGATCAACTCGCCGGGAACTTGGACCAGATTCAGTGAGCCCTGCATAATTCGGGCATGAAACCGTCTGCGTCATCAGCCACGGCAGCGGCGTCCGAGTCGCTCATTGCCTACCCTTCGCTGTTTCCGATCAAGGTCATGGGCCTCAAAGTGGAAGGCTTGGTGCAGGCCCTCACTCTGGTCGCGCACCAGTTTGACCCCACGTTCAATGCCAGCACCATTGAGCTGCGCGAGAGCAAGGGTGGCAAGTATCTGGGCGTGACCCTCACCGTGACTGCCACCTCCAGGGAGCAGCTCGACGAACTCTACCGCACGCTGTCCACGCATCCGATGGTCAAGGTGGTGCTTTAATCCTGACGTTCACACGGGTCGACATGACGGGTGCCTGAGCAGCCCTGATTCATCGACTGACGCATCCACAGGCTGCCAAAACACATGTCCAGCGCAATTGAAGTCATCCAGCTTGGTCGCGTGGATTATTTGCCAACCTACCAGGCCATGCAGGATTTTACCAGCCAAAGGAGCCTTCAGCCCCCGCAGCACGGGCCTGACAAGCTATGGATCTGTGAGCACAATCCGGTTTATACGCAAGGGCTGGCGGGCAAGCCGGAGCATGTCTTCAACCCGGGCGACATTCCCGTGGTGCGGACCAACCGGGGGGGCCAGGTGACTTACCATGGTCCCGGGCAGGTGGTGGCGTATCCGCTGCTGGATCTCAAACGCCGGGGCTATTTCGTTAAGGAATATGTCTATCGACTGGAGGAGGCGCTGATCCGCACCTTGATGTATTTCGGCGTCACCGGGCACCGCGTCGCCGGTGCGCCGGGCATTTATGTGCGGATCGATGACCCGGGCTCGCACGCATTGCTACGGCAGGAAAAATCCAGCGTCCCCAATTTTGAAGGCCTGGGCAAAATCGCTGCACTGGGCCTCAAAGTCAGCCACAACTGCACTTACCACGGCGTCGCGCTCAATGTGGCGATGGACCTGCAACCCTACTCGCGCATCAACCCCTGCGGTTACGCGGGGCTGCAAACGGTGGACCTTTCTACAATCGACGTTTTTGTCGCGTGGCAGGAGGCCGCCGACGTTTTGAGCCAGAAGCTCGTGGCTTATCTGACGCCCTGACCGGCCGGGCCAACACTTTGTACAGCATGAATACCCAGGACACGACGCGCCAAGCCCAAGGCACTGACCACTACGACCCGACGGTCAAACAAAAGGCCGCCGCCAAACTCTCACGTATCCCGATCAAGGTGCAGCCCGGCGAGGTGCTGCGCAAGCCGGCCTGGATCCGCGTGCGCGCCGGTAGCCCCAGCACCCGCTTCTACGCGATCAAGGACATTCTGCGCGCCAACAAGCTGGTCACGGTGTGCGAAGAGGCGAGTTGCCCGAACATCGGCGAGTGTTTTGGCCACGGCACCGCCACTTTCATGATCATGGGCGACAAGTGCACCCGGCGCTGCCCGTTTTGCGATGTCGGCCACGGCCGGCCCGATCCGCTCGATTTGGACGAGCCGCAGAATCTGGCCAACACCATCGCCCAGCTCGAACTCCAATATGTGGTGATCACCAGCGTTGATCGCGATGACCTGCGCGACGGCGGTGCCGGACATTTTGTCGCGTGCCTTCAGCGAATTCGGGGGCTCTCGCCGCAAACGCAAATTGAGATTCTGGTGCCCGACTTTCGCGGTCGCGACGAGCGCGCGCTGGAGATTCTCAAAGCCGCGCCACCCGACGTCATGAACCACAATCTGGAAACTGTGCCCAGACTGTACAAAGAGGCGCGCCCGGGCTCGGACTATCAATTCAGCCTGAACCTGCTAAAGAAATTCAAGGCGCTGTGCCCCGACGTGCCGACCAAGAGCGGCATCATGGTCGGCCTGGGTGAGACCGACGAGGAGATCCTGCAAGTGATGCGTGACATGCGCGCCCACGGCATCGAGATGCTAACCATCGGCCAATACCTGGCACCCTCCAGCGCGCACTTGACAGTCAAGCGCTACGTCCACCCCGACAGCTTCAAAATGTTTGAGGCCGAGGCTTACCAAATGGGCTTCAAGCACGCCGCCGTGGGCGCCCTGGTGCGCTCCAGCTACCACGCCGACCGCCAGGCGAGCCACGCGTTGGGTCAAGCGTCGAGCTGATTCTGTCCAGTCAAATGGCAACAACGCTGCAACCACCGGGGTCGTAGCACAGCACCCGCATATCATGCGTTCAGGTTCAACAGCTCTATCGGTGCGCGGCCACTGGCGGCGCTGATCAGGCCCAGCACCCGGCCCGCTTCGCTGCCCAGCAGGTCCCAGTCAAAACGCCAGACCCAATTGGTGCCACCCACGGTGCCCGGCCGGTTCATGCGCTGGCTGCCATCCAGACCGAGCACATCCTGCAGTGGAAAGATGGCCATCCGGGCGACCGAATTGCACGCGGCACGGATCATGCCCCAGTGAATGTTTTGCTGATTGGCCGCCAGGTAGCTGCCGGCAAAGCGGCGTTCGCGCTCGGGGGCGTTGTTCCACCAACCCCGTGTCGTGTCATTGTCATGGGTACCGGTATAGACGACGCAAGTTGGCGCGAAGTTGTGGGGCAGAAACTCATGGGTACCATCTTTGCCAAACGCAAATTGAAGAATCTTCATGCCGGGAAAGCCGCAGTCGTCACGCAGTTTATGTACGTCGGGCGTGATGAATCCCAGGTCCTCGGCAATGATCGGCACCTGACCCAAGGCCCGCTCAATCGCTGCAAACAGGGCCTTGCCCGGTGCCGGGACCCAGCGCCCCTGGATGGCAGTCGGACAACTGGCCGGAATCTCCCAATAGCCGGCAAAACCACGAAAGTGGTCAATGCGAAAGAAATCGGTCTGCGCCATGGCGCGGCGCATACGCTCGATCCACCAGGCAAAATCTTCCTCGGCCATGCGATCCCACCGATACAGTGGATTGCCCCAGCGTTGCCCGAGCGGACCCAGGTCGTCGGGTGGTGCGCCCGCCACGACAGTGGGTTCAAAGGAGGCGTCAAGTTGGTACAGGTCGGGTCGCGCCCAGCAGTCTGCGCTGTGGTGGGCAACAAAAATTGGTACGTCACCCATGATGGCAACGCGACGCTCATTGGCGTAACGCTTGAGCGCACTCATTTGACGATCGAAACACCATTGCACAAAATGCCAAAAATGCAGTTCGGCTGCGTGTTGCTGGCGCGCTTGCTGCAAGGCTTGCGACTGGTGTTGTCGCAGGTCCTCGGGCCATTGCCACCAGGGCTTGCCAGCCTGCGCCGAATCAAGCGCCATAAAGAGCGCATAGTCGTCCAGCCAGTGGGCCTGCTGCTGGCACCAAGCACCAAAGTCGGCGCGCTCAATGGCATCGGCCCGTTGCGCGAAGCCGAGCGCCGCCGATCGCAATTGCGCGAGCCGCCACGGCACGACCCGAGCAAACTCCACCTGCCTCGGTGCAAAACCTTCGACTGGCAACTGGGGCACCTCGAGCCAACCGGCCTGCACCAACGGTTCCAGCGCCACCATCAAGGGGCTGCCGGCAAAGGCCGCGAGGCTTTGATAGGGTGAGTTTCCCGGCCCAATCGGCGTGGTTGGCAACAGCTGCCAAATCTGCTGCCCAGCCGAGACCAGCCAATCGACGAAACGATAGGCGTCTGGGCCCAGGTCGCCTATGCCATGTGGTCCAGGCAAAGAGGTGATATGCAACAAGATGCCAGCACGGCGTTTTGCTAAATTGATCATGACGGAGACTGTTCAGTGAAAGTCAGCAGGCAGTACAGCGCAGCAGCAGCATGGCCTGGGCTGGCAACGCCAATTCACCGACGACGCTTTGTCCTTTATCCAACACGCCGCTGCTGTCGAGCATCAGTTGCCAGGGTCCGCTTTCGATCCTGAAGCGGATGCCTGTTGGGGCCGGGTTGAATGCGAGCAGCAGGCGGTAGGGCGTCTCGTCGCCATTGGCACTGCGGGGCTGTCCGACCAGCTGGCAAGCAAAAGCATGCTGATTGGCGTCATGCCAGTCCTCAATTTGCAACTCCCGGCCCTCGGGCGTCAACCAGATTCGGGTCGGGCCGCCGTGCTCAGAAAAATCCGGTGAAAACCACTCATTGCTGCGCAGCCAGGGCTCAGCCGCTCGCAAGGCGAGCAGTTCTGCCACGAAGGCCTTAAAGCCGCTATCGGCGCTTGCCCAATTCAGCCAGCCAACTGCGTTGTCCTGGCAATAGGCGTTGTTGTTGCCATTTTGAGTCTTGCCAAATTCATCGCCCGCGCACAGCATCGGTGTACCCTTGGACAACAGCAGCGTCGCCATCATGGCGCGACGCACGCGCCGACGCATGCTGTTGATGCTTGCGTCATGGGTTTCGCCCTCGACCCCGAAATTGGCGCACAGCTCATCGTCTCGACCGTCCCGGTTTTTTTCGCCGTTGCCCTCGTTGTGCTTGTGGCTATAGCTGACCACGTCAGACAAGGTCAGGCCATCATGCACGGACAGGTAGTTGACGGAGGCGCTCGGGCGCCGCTGGTCATGACAAAACAGGTCGCTCGATGCCGTCAGGCGGCGTGCAAATTCGCCCCGGTTGACACCACGGCGCAGCCAGTAGCCGCGCACGGCGTCACGAAACTTGTCGTTCCATTCCAGAAAACGGCCCGGGAAGCGTCCGACCTGGTAGCCGCCGGGACCCGCATCCCAGGGTTCGGCAATCAGGTGGACCCGTGCCAGCAGGGGGTCCTGACGCAGCGCTGCAAAAAACGCCGCCTGGTTGTCAAAGCCGTGCACCGTGCGCCCCAGAACCGGTGCCAAATCAAAGCGAAAGCCATCAACGCCCATTTCAAGTACCCAATAGCGCAGGGAATCCATGACAAACTGCGTCACTTTCGGGTGTGCGACCTGCAGCGTGTTGCCGCAGCCGGAAGAATTTTCAAAGTGCCGCCGGTCATCTGCCGTCAACCGGTACCAGCTGGCATTGTCAAGGCCTCGAAAACTCAATGTTGGACCGAGCTCATTGCCCTCGGCAGTGTGGTTGTAGACGACGTCGAGCACCACCTCAAGGCCATTGGCGTGCAGCGTATGCACCATTTGGCGAAACTCCGCAGTCACCGCGGCCGGATCTTCGGCTTGCGTGGCGAACTGCGGATTGGGGCAAAAGAAGCCTAGAGTGTTGTAGCCCCAGTAGTTGGTCTTACCGCGCAGTGCCAGAGCCGCCTCGTCAAGGGCATAGTGCACGGGCAACAGCGACAAGGTGGTCACGCCCAAGGACTTGAAATGGGCGATGGATGCCGGGTGCGCCAGGCCAGCGTAGGTGCCTTGCAGGCTAGCCTCGATGTCGGGATGTGTCTTGCTGAAACCCTTGACGTGCACTTCGTAGAGCACCAGGTCCGCGTTGGCATGGCGCGGTGCGTTGAAAAAACCGGGTGCCGGACCGTTTGCAGCAGCCACGCGGGCTTTCAGCGCGTTGCGCGCGTTGTCGCGCTGATCAAACGACTGCGCACCGTCCGAGTGGCCCAAAATGAAACCATGGTGTTGTGAGTGCCAGACAAAGTTGCCGACGATCTCGCGGGCGTTGGGGTCGAGCAGCAGCTTGTGCGGGTTAAAGCGTTGCCCGGCCTCGGGTTCGTAGGCACCATGTGCGCGCAGACCGTAAACCAGGCCCGGCCCGACGCCCGGCAAGAAGCCATGAAAAACGCCGTCGTCCGGGCCAAAAAGATCGTAGCGTTGCAGTTCGGTCTCAGCGCTGGCATCGAACAGACACAGTTCGATGCGCTGCGCATGTTGTGAAAAAACCGCAAAGTTGACGCCGCCATCACGCGGGCTTGAGCCCATGGGTTCGTGGCGCCCTGTCAGCAAAACGGTGCGAGAAAGGCTAAGCTCAGGCATAGGTCGTGCGATCAAGCCGGTAACAAAAAGAGGGTCGCGAGTGGCGGAAGGGTCAACCTTAGCAGCTTAACGCCAAGCTCATGGGTCGAAGCAATGGCGCGCAGGCGGGCAGCGCCGTTGCCGAGATTGCTGCCACCGTAATAACTTGAATCCGTGTTGAGAGCCTCGCGCCAGGAATTGGGGCCGCTGTCGAGCTTGAGACAATAGCCATGGCGCACTTCGGGTGTGAAATTGCTCACCACCATG
Source organism: uncultured beta proteobacterium (assembly GCA_963750665.1). GTDB lineage: Bacteria > Pseudomonadota > Gammaproteobacteria > Burkholderiales > Burkholderiaceae_C > Rhodoferax. The sequence goes on along the minus strand of CAVVRQ010000029.1, from coordinate 136,942 downwards.
ACCATGCCGCCCTGCGCGTCACGCCGCAGCCAGGCAAAGACCGAGCGCTCGGCGTCGTCGGACACCAGCCATTCAAAGCCTTGGGCTTGGCAATCGAGCTGATGCAGCGCCGTTTGCGCGCGATAAAGCAAGTTGAGGTCGCGCACCAGGCGCTGCACACCGGCGTGGCGCTGGTTTTGCAACAGCGCCCAGGGCAATTCGACGTCGTGGTTCCATTCCTGCGGTTGCGCAAATTCCTGCCCCATGAACAGCAGCTTCTTTCCCGGATGCCCCCACATGAAACCATAGTAGGCGCGCAAATTGGCAAAGCGTTGCCAGTCATCACCCGGCATTTTTCCCAGCAGGGAGCCCTTGCCATAGACCACTTCATCATGCGACAGGGGCAAGACGAAGTTTTCACTAAAGGCATAGATCAGGCCAAACGTCATCTTTTGATGGTGCCAGCGCCGGTGCAGCGGGTCTTCGCGCATGTATTTCAGCGTGTCGTTCATCCAGCCCATGTTCCACTTGTAGTGAAATCCCAGACCGCCAACGCTGGTCGGTGCCGAGACACCTGCAAATGCGGTCGATTCTTCGGCCAGGGTGATGGCATCCGGCGCGCGCGCGCCCACCTCTTCGTTGACGCGCTGCAATAGTGAGATGGCCTCAAGGTTTTCGCGGCCGCCATTGACATTGGCGAGCCATTCGTCTGGCGCTCTGGAGTAGTCCCGGTACAACATCGAGGCGACGGCATCGACGCGCAGTCCGTCAACACCAAGCCGCTGCAGGTAGTATTGCGCTTGACCCGCCAGAAAATTTCGGACCTCGTTGCGGCCAAAGTTATAGACCAGCGTGTTCCAGTCCTGATGAAAGCCCTCACGCGGGTCGGCGTATTCGTACAGGGCCGTGCCGTCAAATTGGGCCAGACCGTGTGCATCCGACGGAAAGTGCGCGGGTACCCAGTCAAGCAGGACGCCCAGACCCAGCGCATGACAGCGCTGGACCAATCGCGCAAAGCCCTCGGGTGGCCCGAAGCGTGAGCTCAACGCATACAGGCCGATCGGCTGATAACCCCAGGAGCCGTCAAATGGGTGTTCGCTCACCGGCAACAGTTCAATGTGGGTAAAGCCCTGCGCGGCAGCGTAGGCCGGCAGAGACTCTGCCAACTCATCCCAACTCAGAAAGTCACCGTGAGGACCGCGTCGCCATGACCCGGCGTGGACCTCGTAAATTGAAATGGGAGCGGCGCGTGCGTTGGCCTGCGCCCGGCCGTCCGGCAGGCGCGCGGGATCTGGCAGCGCAGCAACCTGGCTCGCCGTTTCCGGGCGCAACTGAGCGGCGCGTCCGTAAGGATCGGCTTTGAGCGGCAATAGGGCACCGGTAGCAGACAGCAATTCAAATTTGTACAGATCGCCAATGCTCGCGTGCGGCACAAAAAGCTCCCAGACGCCACCCAAATGGCGCAGCCGCATCGGATGTCGGCGTCCATCCCATTGATTGAATTTGCCGACGACACTGACGCGCTTGGCATTGGGTGCCCACAACGCAAAGCGAACCCCGTCTACCTCGCCTTGGCGCAACGCATGGGCACCCAGCACAGTGTAGGGTTGCGGGTGGGTGCCGTCGCGCAGCGCGCTCAGGTCGCGCTCGTCGAGCTGCAAGCCAAAGCTATAGGCATCGGCATAAACGCCATCTGGCACGCCGGGCGTATTGCGCCACTGCACCTGTAGCCGATAGGCAAAATGCCTGCGGCGCCGTGGGATGCGGGCTTCGAACAGCCCTGCGGGATGGCGCTGCGTCAAGCGTGCCAGCGAGCGCCCCGTTTTTGCGTCGAGCACAGCCACCCGCTCGGCCTGCGGCAGCAGTGCGCGCAACCAAAGCCGACCCTGCGCGTCAGCGTGCAGGCCCAGCACGGCAAACGGGTCATCGTGGCTAGCGCTTATGAGCGCTTCAACATCATGCTCCGAAATCATTCGCGTTCTCCGGGCTCGGGGCGGCGGCACACCATCCAGACGCTCCCAGCACCTCGTCAAGTCAAAGGCAAGGACCAAATACGCTCAATGTACTCGCGAATGGTGCGAGCAACCCGGAAGCCGCCCGCAAATATCGCATTCCGGCAGGCTATGATGCTGTAGAAATACCTGGCCGATGGCTCAGACGTGATGGCCCGTGGCATTCAACTTCAGGCTGGAGTGACATTGAAACTGACGACCGACCAGACGATCTACCCCAAGTTGCTGGGAGATATTGGCGGCACCAACGCACGCTGGGCCTGGCAAGGGCGCGCTGGGGATCCGCTACAGGATATTTCGGTCCTGCCTTGCCAGGCCAGCCCATCCTTGTATGCCGCCGCGCTCAACTATTTGACGCTCACTGGTCACGCCAGGCCGCAGTCGGTGGGCGTTGGAGTCGCCTCGCCGGTGCTGCGCGACGAAGTGCGCATGACCAACAGCCACTGGGTGTTTTCCATTGCTGGCTTGCGCCAGGCGCTGGGGGTGCAGCATTGCCTGGTGATCAATGACTTTACTGCGCTGGCCATGAGTCTGCCCGCTCTGACAGCATCGGAATTGCGTTCGCTTGGGGGGGGCGGCCGCGCCGTTGACGGCGCCCCGATGGCTTTGCTCGGCCCTGGCACCGGGCTCGGTGTCTCGGGCCTGCTACGGGTTGACAAGTCGCGCTGGGTGGCATTGAGCGGGGAGGGTGGGCATGTGACATTGGCCGCTGCGAATGAGCGGGAAGACGAAGTGTTGGCGACGCTGCGCAAACGCTTGGGTCACGTCAGCGCGGAGCGCGTTATTTCCGGCCCGGGTTTGGTCGATTTGTATGGCGCAGTGTGTCAAATTGAAGGCCGTTCGGCTCAAAAATTGAGGCCGCTTGAAATAACGCAGGCGGCGCGCATCGGGGCCGATCAGGACTGCCTGAACACGGTCGATTTGTTCACGAGTTTTCTTGGCAATGTGGCTGGCAATCTGGCGCTAACGCTAGGCGCACGCGGCGGTCTCTACATTGGCGGTGGCATCGTGCCGTCGCTGGGAACGGCGTTCAATGCAAAGCTGTTTCGCCAACGCTTTGAGGACAAGGGGCGCTACCGACCCTACCTGAAAGAAATACCGGGCTGGGTCATCACCGCTGCGACACCAGGCTTGCTTGGCGTTGCGCGCGCTTTGGATCAGATGGCATCGCAATAGGGTCTATCCTGCCTGCTTGCGGGCGGAGCCGCTTTTGCCAGACATTCAGGTTACCCCCCAGTCATCCCAACCCGGCTTGTCTGTCACAATGCGCTCTGGTTGACGTTTACGTAAACGTCAACTACGCCGATTCATCAACTTTTTCTGTTCGGGACGCTCATGTCAGTTCTGGAAACCAAACTCAACGCGCGCTCAGCCGATTTTCAGGCCAATGCCGCTGCCATGCAGGCGCTGGTGCAAGACCTGAATGCCAAACTGGTGCAAGTCGAACTCGGCGGGGGCAAGGCGGCGTGCGCCAAGCACACCGCGCGCGGCAAGCTGTTGCCGCGTGATCGGGTGCAAATGCTGATCGACCCCGGCACGCCGTTTCTGGAGCTCTCGCCGCTGGCCGCGTTGGGCTTGTACACGGATCGCCACGGTGTTGACGGTGCGCCCTGCGCTGGCGTGATTACCGGCATTGGGCGCGTCAGTGGTGTGGACTGCATGATTGTGTGCAATGACGCCACCGTCAAAGGCGGCAGCTATTACCCGATGACGGTCAAGAAGCATTTGCGGGCGCAAGAAATCGCACTGCAAAATCAATTGACCTGCATCTATCTGGTGGACTCGGGTGGTGCCAATTTGCCAACGCAGGACGAGGTGTTTCCGGACCGCGACCATTTTGGCCGCATCTTCTTCAACCAGGCAAACATGAGCGCACTGGGCTTGTCGCAGATCGCCGTGGTGATGGGCAGTTGCACGGCGGGCGGCGCCTATGTGCCAGCCATGAGCGATGTGGCGATCATCGTGAAGAATCAAGGCACTATCTTTCTGGGTGGTCCGCCGCTGGTGAAGGCCGCCACGGGCGAGGTGGTGAGCGCGGAAGACCTTGGCGGCGGTGATGTGCACACACGCCTTTCAGGCGTTGCCGACTATCTGGCGCAAAACGACATGCACGCGCTCTCGTTGGCGCGCACAGCTATCCAAAACCTCAATAGCAATAAGCCTCTAGCGCCCGCTGATAAAGCATCAATAGCTCCTAAATTCGCAGCAAGCGAGTTGTATGGTGTGATCCCGACGGACACCCACAAGCCCTATGACGTGCGCGAAATCATCGCCCGCATCGTCGATGCCAGCGAGTTTGACGAGTTCAAGTCGCGCTTTGGCACCACGCTCGTAACAGGCTTTGCCCACATCGAGGGCATGCCAGTGGGCATCATTGCCAACAATGGCATTCTGTTCAGCGAGTCAGCCTTGAAAGGCGCGCACTTTATCGAGTTGTGCTGCCAGCGCAAGATTCCCCTTATCTTCCTGCAGAACATCACCGGCTTCATGGTCGGGCGCAAGTACGAGAACGAAGGCATTGCCCGCAATGGCGCCAAGATGGTCACCGCCGTGGCTACCGCCGCGGTACCCAAGTTCACGGTCATCATCGGCGGCAGTTTTGGTGCCGGTAACTACGGCATGTGCGGCCGCGCTTATGCACCGCGTTTTTTGTGGATGTGGCCCAACGCCCGCATTTCAGTGATGGGTGGTGAGCAGGCGGCCAGCGTGCTCGCCACCGTGCGCCGGGACGGCGTGGAGGCCAAAGGCGGGCAATGGACTGCTGCAGAAGAGGAGGCCTTCAAAGCCCCCATTCGTGCTCAATACGAAGCGCAGGGCCACCCTTATTTCGCCACCGCGCGGCTCTGGGACGACGGCATCATCGACCCCGCCGACACCCGACGGGTGCTGGCGCTGGGCTTGAGCGCCAGTCGCAATGCGCCCGTTGCAGACACCAAATTCGGATTGTTCAGGATGTGACACATGGCGACCCTACAAATTTCCATCGCCGCCGGGGTAGCCACCGTCACCCTCAACCGACCCGAGGTGCGCAACGCCTTCAACGACGAGGTGATTGCCGAACTGAGCGCCGCCTTCACGCGATTGGGCAACAACCCGGACGTGCGCGCTATCGTGCTGGCCGCATCCGGCCCGGCTTTTTGCGCTGGCGCTGACCTGAACTGGATGCGCCGCATGGCCGACTACACGCGCGCCGAGAACCTGGCCGATGCAGCGCAACTGGCTGAGATGCTGCGCGTCATTTACACCTGCCCGAAACCCACCGTGGCACGCGTTCAGGGCGACGTCTATGCCGGTGGCATGGGTCTGTTGGCGGTATGCGATATGGCCGTCAGCGCCGATAGCGCGAGCTTTTGCCTGAGCGAAGTCAGGCTCGGCCTGATACCCGCCACCATCAGCCCGTATGTGATCCGCGCCATGGGTGCGCGTGCCGCGCACCGCTACTTTTTGACCGCCGAGCGCTTTGATGCGGTGCAGGCCTTGCGCATCGGCTTTGTGCATGCGGTGGTCGCGCCAGAGCAACTTGACGACAAGATCAATCAACTCGTCAGGAACCTGGTCAACGCCAGCCCCAACGCCGTCGAGGAATGCAAAACCCTGCTGCATAACGTCGCGGGCAAGGAGCTGGATGCTGCCCTGATCACACGCACGGTTGAGAGCATTGCCAATATCCGCGCCAGCGACGAAGGCCGCGAAGGCGTGCAGTCTTTCCTGCAAAAGCGCAAACCCAATTGGTTGCCCTGATCGTTCGGTCGCCATGGAACTGATCTGGCAACACGTTCTGAGCTGGCTGCAGTCAATCGGCCTGAGTGGGGCTGCACCCGCCAACGTCGTCCTGCCGCCCGGGCTTGCCCAGGCTGCGGACAAGCTGGACCTGCCCAGTCTGCTGGCGCTGGCCGCAGCGCTAGGGTGGGCCAGCGGGTTCAGGCTGTACGCGGTGGTCTTTCTGGTGGGAGCAGCGGGTGCTTTGGGCTGGATCCCCTTGCCCGCCGGATTGACGGTGTTGCAGCACCCGGCGCTGCTGGCAGCCAGCGCAGTCATGTTGTGCGTTGAGTTTTTTGCCGACAAGATTTCAGGCTTGGACTCGGTGTGGGACATTCTCCACAGCGTCATCCGCATTCCGGCTGGCGCGGCACTGGCTGCTGCTGCGCTGGGGGCTGACAGCAGCACCTTGGCGCTGGCCGCAGCGCTGCTGGGCGGCTCCCTGGCTGCCACCAGCCAGGCGGCCAAAACCACCACGCGCGCGGCCATCAACACCTCGCCCGAGCCGTTTTCCAACCTGCTGGCCAGTTTGCTTGAAGACGGTTTGGTGGTGGCCGCCGTGTGGCTGGCTGCCACACATCCGCTGGTGTTTGGGCTGGTGCTGGCTGTGACTGTGGTGCTGATGTGGGTGGTGACAGTGATGCTTTTCAGGTTTTTGCGGGTCGTGTTCTTGCGCGTGGCCGCGCTCTTCGACAGTTCAAAAAAGGTGGGTTGAATGTTTAGCAAAATTCTTATTGCCAATAGAGGCGAGATTGCCTGCCGAGTTGCCGCTACGGCACGGCGCATGGGTGTCAAGACGGTGGCGGTTTATTCCGACGTCGATGCCCACGCCAAGCATGTGGCAGCCTGTGACGAGTCGGTTCATATTGGCGCCAGCGCGCCGAAAGACAGCTACCTGCGCTGGGAAAAAATCATCGATGCGGCCAAGGCAACGGGCGCTCGGGCGGTTCACCCCGGCTACGGTTTTCTCAGCGAGAACGCCGACTTCGCCACTGCCTGCGCGGCTGCCGGACTGGTCTTGATTGGCCCCCCTGCCGCCGCCATGCAGGCCATGGGGCTGAAGGCCGAGTCCAAACGCTTGATGGAAAAGGCCGGCGTGCCGCTGGTGCCGGGCTACCACGGCGCGGACCAGAATCCGGTGCTGCTGCAAAGCGAAGCCAATCGCATCGGTTACCCGGTGCTGATCAAGGCCAGCGCTGGCGGCGGCGGCAAAGGCATGCGCGCGGTCGACAAGGCCGCAGACTTCGCGGATGCGCTGGCCAGTTGCAAACGTGAGGCCAGTAACAGCTTTGGCAGCGACGCCATGCTGCTGGAAAAATACGTGCAGCGCCCGCGTCACATCGAGGTGCAGGTATTTGGCGACACGCAGGGAAACTACGTCTATCTGTTTGAGCGCGACTGCTCGGTGCAGCGTCGGCATCAAAAAGTGCTGGAAGAAGCACCAGCCCCCGGCATGACACCCGAGTTGCGCCAGCAGATGGGCAACGCTGCCGTTGCCGCGGCCCGGGCCGTGGGATACGTCGGTGCCGGCACGGTGGAATTTATCGTCGAACAGCATGGCGACGGTTCGATGTCGTTCTTCTTCATGGAGATGAATACGCGTCTTCAGGTTGAGCATCCGGTGACTGAAGCCATCACGGGCCAGGACCTGGTGGAGTGGCAACTGCGTGTGGCCAGTGGTGAGCCCTTGCCGTTACGGCAAGAGCAGCTCCAGATCCACGGCCACGCCATCGAGGCGCGTATCTGTGCTGAAAACCCGGACAACAATTACTTGCCCGCCACGGGTACTCTGCAAATCTACCGCAAGCCCGATTGCAGCAGTTTCGAGGCCAGCGCGGTGCGCATTGACGATGGCGTGCGCCAGGGCGACAGCATCAGCCCGTTTTACGACTCCATGCTGGCCAAACTGATTGTGCATGGTGACACACGTGCCCAGGCACTGGCCCGGCTCGATGCCGCACTGGCAGCGACGCATATTGTTGGCTTGACGACCAATGTGCAGTTCTTGCGCTACGTGGTGCAGTCAGCGTCGTTTGTCAACGCCAATCTCGACACCGGACTGATCCCGCGCGAAGCGGCTGTCCTGTTCAAGCAAGAGCGCGTCGGGCTGGCGCTTGCCGCCGCCGCCGCCGTGGCTCAGACCCTGCTGGACGAGCGTGCCGCCGAAGCGGCCGACCCGTTCAGCAAGACCGATGGCTGGCGCAGTCACGGTATCTTCACGCGCCGCTTTGAGTTTGAGTTTGGCAGCCGGCAGGTGCCAGCGAGCTTGACCTATCTGCATGACGGTGCGCTGTCTTTCGCCGTGGAGAAATGCGTCGGCGCGCTCGAATTTGGCCTCACCTCAAAGGGCATCGACTTGCGCTTTGCCGGTCAACGCTCGCTTGTCAATGTCTATAAAAATGGCGAGGTAGCGCACGTCCATACTGCGCAAGGAGCTACTCAAATAATAGCAATTGACCTGCTTGCCCACGCCGGGGAGGGCCCCGCAGAGGTCGGTCGCCTGACCGCACCGATGCCGGGCAAAGTGGTGTCATTTGCGGTCAAGGCAGGCGACCAGGTCAAGCGCGGACAGGTGCTCGCTGTCATGGACGCCATGAAGATGGAGCACACCATTGCCGCCCCGGCTGATGGCACTGTAGCCGAACTGCTGTACGCGCCGGGCGACCAGGTGGTGGAAGGTGCCGAACTGCTCAAGTTGGTAGCGAAGTGAAAATCGGGCCATCATGAAAATCAGTTTCTGCTGCACCGGCACCGAGCCTGCACCGTGGCTGGCGGGTCTGCGTGCTGCATTGCCGCAGGCCCAAATCGAGCTATGGCAGCCCGGCGCAGCGCCGGCCGATCACGCCGTCGTCTGGGCGCCGCCGCAACAGTTTTTTGAACAGCAGCCGCTACTCAAAGGCGTGTTTGCCATCGGGGCTGGCGTCGATGCCTTGCTCAGGCTGCGCCTGCCGCCACACGCTACCGTGGTAAGACTGGACGACGCCGGCATGGCGGTGCAGATGGCCGAGTACGTGTGTCACGCTGTCATTCGCCACTTTCGCGAACTGGATGTTTATGCGGCCGACATCGGGCAAGGCCGATGGCAGTTGCGCAAGCCGCGCCAGCGTGCCGATTTTGCGGTGGGCGTCATGGGCCTGGGCGTGCTGGGCCAGCGCGTGGCGCAGGCATTGAACCAGTTCGAGTTCCCCGTGAACGGCTGGAGCCGCTCACCCAAGGTCACGCAGGGTGTGCGTGGATTCAACGGCACGGCGCAGTTGAATGCGTTCCTGGCTTCCAGCCGCATTCTCGTGAACCTGCTGCCGCTCACTGCTGCCACCCAGGGCATCCTGAATCGCGCCACCCTGAGCCGCTTGCAAACCGGCGGCTATCTCATCAATGTGGCGCGCGGCGCGCATCTGGTGGATGACGATTTGCTGGCCTTGCTTGACAGCGGCCACTTGGCGGGTGCCACGCTGGACGTGTTTCGCACCGAGCCCTTGCCGGCAGATCACCCGTTTTGGCGACATCCCAAGATCACCATCACCCCGCACACCTCAGCGCGCACCCTGCGTGAGACCAGCATTGCGCAGATCGCGGGCAAGATTGCGGCGCTTGAGCGCGGGGAAAGCCTGACCGGTTTGGTTGATCGCGAGCAGGGGTATTGAGTCGATTGCTTGACGGCCAGCTCGCAACACACCGCGCTGTCTGAAAGATTGATCTCATTGAAACAACCGGGACTGAATGAGGTAAACCCCCGCGCCCGCCAGGTAGCCGATCAAAGCCAACCCGCTGATTCTTTTGACATACCAAAAGAAGTGGATTTTCTCCAGGCCCATGGCTGCCACACCGGCCGCAGAACCAATGATCAGAATGGAACCGCCGGTGCCCGCGCAATAGGCCAAAAACTCCCAGAAGAAGTGATCCGGCGGGTACTGCGTCAGGTTGTACATGCCCATGGAAGCCGCCACCAGCGGCACGTTGTCCACAATCGCGCTGGCCAGACCGATGATCATCACAATGACGGCCTGGTTCCCTATAGTCTGATCCAGCCAGTGCGCCAGGGAGCTCAAAATGTGCGTGTGCTCCAGGGTTGCGACGGCCAGCAAAATGCCGATAAAGAATACCAGCGACCCCATGTCGATTTTTCTCATGGCATGCACCAGCGTCAGGGGCTGGCGGGTGCTCTCGTCCATGTTGCGATGCACCAGGTCCCCGACAATCCACAAAATGCCCAAGCCGAACAGGATGCCCATGAACGGGGGCAGGTGCGTGCTCGTCTTGAAAGCGGGCACCGCCACCAAAATGCCAAGTCCAAGAAAGAACATCAAGTTGCGTTCAAACACGCTGGTATGAGATCTGTCAGCAGCGCTCCGCCGGGCAGGCGCCACCAGCGCCTGGCCACGCAGGACGTAGGCCGTTATAGCCAAGGGTACCAGCATGCTGACCAGCGACGGCAGCAGCACCGCCTTGATGATGGCCAGGCTGGTGATCTGTCCGCCAATCCACAGCATGGTGGTCGTGACGTCGCCAATCGGCGACCAGGCACCGCCCGAGTTGGCGGCGATAACGATGATGCCGGCAAAGAACAGCCGATCATCGTGCTTGGCCAGCAGTTTGCGCATCAATGAAATCATCACGATGGTGGTGGTCAGGTTATCCAGGATGGCGCTAAGAAAAAACGTCACAAACCCGACCAGCCACATCAGTGTGGACAGCCTGGAAGTTTTGATGCGCGTCGTGATGACGTCAAAACCATTGTGCGCATCCACCACTTCGACAATGGTCATCGCGCCCATCAAGAAGAATACGATCTGAGCCGTACCCATGAGTGACTCGCCCAGCTGCTCGCTCACCAGGTGTGCATCTTCAACCGACAACGCATAAATCGTCCAGAGCAGACCGGCGCCCACCAGGGCCGAGCCTGATTTATTGATTTTCAGAGGGTGTTCCAACGCGATCGCTGCGTAGGCAATGATGAATATGGCGATCAGTGCGATCGCTGGGCTTTGCAACTGGGACATGGGCGAAGGTTCTCCGCGTGGCGGCCCGACCGACGCATGAACCTGTCACACCAGAACACCCGGCGTGGACACCCGATTTCATTCTAAGCGAGCACGGCGTCGATCAAATGCGCGCCCTTGTTCGGCGTGAATTACCTGTTGCAGCCTCTGATCCAAACCAGGTCGGCAGCAAATCATGGAAAATCGGGTCAGACTAACCCTGACTGACAAAGAGATATTCATGAACGACGCCACTCAATTTCCGCCATTGCCCGACCGCCTGTCGATCGACCCGCGCAGCCCGGATCACGTCGCGGCGGTATTCGAACACGACGTGGGTATCCGGTTGAACGGCAAGGAGCACTCGAATGTCAGTGAGTATTGCATCAGCGAGCGATGGATCAAGGTCCCTGCCGGAAAAACGCTTGATCGCAAAGGCAATCCGCTGATGATCAAGCTCAAGGGCACGGTCGAGGCGTTTTACCGGCAACAAGCCCTCAAGTAACGACCAGGCAGATTTTCAATCAAAGGTTCTTCATGCCAATGCCTTCCCGCGTCAAATTAGTCGAAGTCGGCCCGCGTGATGGCCTGCAGAACGAGAAACAGGCGGTGCCAGCCGCGGTCAAGATTGAACTGGTGCAGCGCTTGGAAGCCGCTGGCCTGAAAGAAATTGAAGTCACCAGCTTTGTGTCGCCCAAATGGGTGCCCCAAATGGCCGACAACGCCGAGGTGATGGCGGGCATCAAGCGCCTGCCCGGCGTGCGCTACTCGGTGTTGACACCAAATCTGAAGGGTTTCGAGGCAGCCTTGCTCTGCAAGCCCGATGAGATCGTGGTGTTTGCCTCCGCCAGCGAAACCTTCAGCCAGAAGAACATCAACTGCTCAATCGCCGAAAGCATCGAGCGTTTTGCGCCAGTGGTGGCGGCGGCGCGTGCGGCGGGCATTTACGTGCGCGGGGCCATGAGTTGCGCCGTCGGCTGCCCGTATGAGGGCGAAATTGCCCCCGCGCGGGTGAGCTATCTGGCGGGGCTGATGCGCTCAATTGGCGTGCAGCATGTGGGCGTGGCCGATACCATTGGCGTGGGCACGCCGCTCAAGGTGCAGCGCGCTTTTGCCGCCACGCTCAAACATTTTGAACTTGACGATGTGTCGGGCCACTTCCACGACACCTACGGCCAGGCGTTGGCCAACACCTTGATGTGCCTGCAGATGGGGGTCTGGCAGTTTGATGCGTCGGTGGCCGGTTTGGGCGGCTGTCCCTATGCCAAGGGTGCCACCGGCAATGTAGCGACGGAAGACGTGGTCTATCTGTTGCACGGTATGGACATCGAGACCGGCATCGATCTGGATCAGTTGATTGACGCCGGGCAGTTCATCAGTGAATTCTTGGGCCGTGCCACGCAATCTCGCGCGGGCAAGGCGCTGTTTAACAAGCGACCGCTTTGAGATGAGCAGCGCCCGGGCCAAGCCGCTTTCCGCGGGTGTTCAAAGGGTTGCCGCTGCCCTGCAAGCGCAGCGTCACGCCCATGCCCCTGTGTTGCTGGATGATGCGGCACGCACTGCGCAGCAGGCGGCAGATATGCTCGGCGTGCTGGTTGGCCAGATCGCCAAAAGCATCATCTTTCGTCGTCTGTCCGATGACGCTGCCGTGCTGGTGGTGACCGCTGGCGACCAGCGCGTGGACGAGGCCAAAGTTGCCGCGCTGGTCGGTCCGCTGGGCCGCGCTGACGCGGCTTTCGTCAAAGCCAAAACCGGTTATTCCATTGGTGGCGTGCCGCCGATAGCCCACGCCAGTCCCTCGGTGACGCTGATCGACCAGACGCTGTTTCGTTTTGCGGAAATATGGGCGGCAGCGGGCCACCCGCACGCCGTTTTCAAACTGTGTCCACAGGATCTGCTGCGCCTGGCGGCGGCACCGGTGGTGGATGTGGTGCCGTCGGTGGTGCTGGAAAAGCCGCACAATACTATTGAATTGATAGCTGCTATCGCAATATCTGCAAGGGCTACAGTCAAGAATGTAGCTTCACCTTGCATTTCTGTGTGTCGCATGAGCGAGCAAACCGGTTTGTGCGAGGGTTGCTGGCGCACGCTCGACGAAATTATTCAGTGGGGCGGTGCTGATGACCCGGCCAAGCGGGCAATCTGGGCGCAGATCGAGCAGCGACTGATTGCCGTGCAGTGACCCTTGATCAAGCGGCCGTATTGAGTCATACCGTCTCATCCCGGAAGCTCTTGGGTGCCCGGTCGATTTGATATAGCACGAAGATCAGGCCGACACTCGACGCCAGCAAGAACTGTGGGCCGAACAACCAGAACACCTGGGGCAGCAGAAAATAATAGGCCCGCATGCCAATGCTGTAATAGCTGCCAGCGCGGTTGAGGTGAATGGCGACGTGCTGGGCGTTGATGATCTCGTGATTGAGTTTGAGCGGCACGTTGATCATGAATCCGACATGGTTATAAAGGCGGATCGACATCGAAAATGAAAAGAACGCGACGAACAGGTCCAGCAGCATCAGCAGCAACTTGGCTAACAGCAGTTCGCTATGGCGCGCTCCCACGCTGTTGAGGGCATGCCAGGAATCGCTGAATTCATTGCCGCGCCCAGTCAGCGTCAGCACGCCGATGATCAGCAGTACAGCAGTCGAGGCCAGGAAGGTGGCGGCCATGGTGGAGTTGCGCAGCGTCTGCACAGCCAGGATATCCTTGCCTTCCTGCATGACCGTTTTCACCCAGATGGTGCGTGCCATGACGTTGACCGCCTGCACCGTATAGGCAGGATTCTGGCGAATTTTGTATCTAAGATAAATGTGATAGGCCGCAAGCAGGGCAAGGCTCAGCGCCAGACTCATTAGGTCGTACGACAGCAGATTCCAGTCGTTAAACATATTTATCGGCTATCTTACAGTCTTCCTGTTGAAGGGCGACGTCGACTCGTCGTTTTACAGAATCTGATTTTTCTATTTGATCTCAAAAGCCAGCGCCACCGCACCAAGTGCCAGCAAGCCCAATCCGGCGATAAAAACCACCTCGGCCCGGGTTTCATACAGTGCGGCGAATCGACCTGGCTTCATCGAAATAAACGATAGTAGTGCGCTGGCCAAAAAGACCAGTGCATCGCCCGCCAGCAATTTGTCAATGATCATGTGCCATTCGTTGCCAGCGCCAAGATGACCAATGGATAAGACAGTCATACAGACGCCGATCATCGTTGCCGAAGTGGGCAGAATATGGGTCGAGAGCCCGCGCGACAGCGGCTTGGCCGCTGTCGTGCTTTGGTGAGTCAAGAACTGCATCGCAATGCGTCAACCCAAGCGCACCGGCACAAAAATTTTGTTGCCATCACGCTGGATCAGCAGCGCCACCGATTTGCTGCCCTTGGCTACGAGGCTTCGCACCTGGTCCACACTTTCGATCGGCGTGCCGTTCACCGCCACCAGGACGTCGCCCGCTTGAACACCGGCCAGGGCCGCCGGACCTGCGGCATCTTCCACCAGTAGGCCCTGGTTCACGCCGGCCTCGCGCTTTTCTTGCGGCTGCAAGGAGCGCAGTGCCAGGCCGAGCTTGCCTTTGCCAACACCATCATCCGACTTGGCGAGTTTCTGCGATGAGGTGCTGGCGTCACCGAGTCTGGCGGTGAACTCTTCTCGTTTGCCCTGACGCCAGACCTCCAGCTTGACCTTGTCGCCGGGTGTTGCCGAACCGATCACGGCTGGCAGGTCGGCGGAGGCAACAATTGCCTGGTTGTTAACTTTCAGGATCACGTCGCCGCTCTTGAGGCCCGCTTTGTCCGCTGGGCCGTCCTTATCGACGTTGGACACCAGCGCGCCTTCGGGTTTGTCAAGATGAAAGGAATCGGCAAAAGTCTGGTTCACCTCCTGGACCGCGACACCCAGTCGTGCGTGGCTGGCCTGGCCGGTAGCGACGATCTGATCCTTGATGCGGCTTGCCAGCTCGATCGGGATCGCAAACGACAGGCCCTGATAGCCACCGCTGCGGCTGTAGATTTGCGAGTTGATGCCGACCACCTCACCCCGCGTATTGAACAGCGGCCCGCCCGAGTTGCCCGGATTAACTGCGACGTCCGTCTGAATGAACGGGACGAAACTGTCGTCCGGCAGCGAGCGACCCTTGGCGCTCACCACCCCGGCGCTGACACTATTTTCGAAGCCGAACGGCGAGCCGATGGCCAGCACCCATTCACCGACCTTGAGGTCGCGTGTGTTGCCTAGCGCTACGGTGGGCAGATTCTTGGCATCAATCCTGAGCACTGCTACATCCGTTCTCGGGTCCGCGCCCAGTACTTTGGCCCGGAACTCGCGACGGTCAGTGAGCTTGACCATCACCTCTTTGGCGTCACGCACCACGTGGGCATTGGTCAGTATCAAGCCATCCTGGGCAATGATGAAGCCCGAGCCCTGGCCGCGAGTGGGTTGCTGCTGGCCCGGCAAGCCGCCATTGGGGCCCTGGAAGTGCTTGAAGAACTCAAAGAAAGGGTCGTTCGGATCCATACCAGGCAGCCCGTGGCGCCGGGCACTGGCGCCATCGTTGCTGTCGTCGTTTGAGGTCTTGATCATCCCGGTCACGCTGATGTTCACCACCGCCGCGCCGTTGCGCGCCGTAATCTGCGAGAAATCGGGCAAGGCAATCGCCGGTGGCGCTGCCATCTGGGCCGCGCTTTGGGGCGAAGTAGCACCAGCGTGTGCGTGTGAGAAGCTCACGGCGCCCATGCTGGTAGCACCGATGACGCCGGCTGAAACCAGTGCCAGCACGATTCGCCGAGGCGTAAAGAGATGTGTATTCATGAGAAGTCCTTTCAAAACGTGGATGAAAACCACCAGCCAAGTATGAGAACTTGAACTTAGAACAGACTTAAAGTGCCCCGGCTTTACCTCGGCTTCGCAAACCGGGTTGTGTGCACCCGCTTGGGATGCGTCAGGAAGCGTTGGTGAAGATGACCGTGGCGCACAGGCCGCCCAGACTCTCGGAGCGGTCAATCGACAAAGTTGCCTGGTGCAAGTCTGCAATGGTCTTGACGATGGCCAGCCCCAGTCCACTGCCACCGGTCTCGCTGCCGGCGATGCGATAAAAGCGATCGAACACGCGTTTGCGATTCTCGGCTGCGATGCCCGGGCCACTATCGTCAACCGTCAACTGGGTCTGCCCTGCGGCGCGGCGCAGCGCGAGGTTCACCGTTCCTCCGACTGGGGTGTATTTGATAGCGTTGTCGAGCAGGTTACGGATCAAAATTCGAAGCGCCTCCTCTTGCCCCAGCACCACACTCTGATCAGCCTGCACCAGACCAAGGTCGATTTGCCTGGACAGCGCTGCTGCCGCTGCATCCGCCAGTACACCCCGCGCCAGAGCGGTCAAGTCAACCGCTGCCGTGTTGGCCCCGAGCGCCGGGGATGATTGTTGCCGCGCTAGTACCAGCAGTTGTTCCACCAGCCGGGTGGCACGGTCAATGCCCGCGTTGAGGCGGCTGATGGCTAATTCACGTGTTGCCTCGTCGGCGGCACGGCGCAAGCCTTGCACCTGCAGCTTTAGCGCCGCCAATGGCGAACGCAGTTCATGGGCAGCATCCGCCACAAAATTCTTTTGCGCTTCAAAGGCCTGGCGCACGCGGTAGAACAACAGATTCAGTTCATGAACCAACGGATGGATCTCATCAGGCAAATCATCCTCGCTCAACTCATTCAGTTCATCGGCCTGGCGCGTCGCGACTTGCTGGCGCACCCTTGCCACCGGGGCGAGCGAGGCACTGACCACCCACCACACCACCAACATCAGCAGCGGCACCATGAGCAGCATCGGACTAACCGTGCGCAAGGCCAATGTTCCCGCCATGTCACGTCGGGCGGCCAAATCCTGCGCCACTTGAATCACTTGCGTACCGGCGGCGACCGAAAACACGCGGTAAGCAGTGCCCCGGGCTTGCACGGTGGAAAAACCAAGCACTGCGCGTTGCGGCAACTCGGCCCGAGGCGTTGACTGAAATACCCGCAGACCGTCAGCAGTCCAGACCTGGATCACGAAGTCAAAGTTCTCGTCGTCACCACTGGCAAAGGGCCCACCCAGTCCGTCACCGACGGGGAAGCCGGGGCGCAGCGACTGCGCCATCTGCTGCATCTGGTAATCAAAAATGACATCTGCTTCAGCCAGCGCAGTGCGGTAGGCGATGATGGCTTGTGCCGCAGCCGCAAGAATAATGGCAAACAGCAGCAGCCAAAGCAATCGCTTGCGCAGTGAATGTGACATTGGCAGGCTCACGCGCTACCTCGGGGAACCATATAACCGAGCCCCCGAACATTCTGGATGATGTGGGGGCCCAGTTTTTTTCGCAGGCCGTGGATATACACCTCGACCGCATTGCTTGAGAGCTCATCTTTCCAACTGTAAAGCTTGTCTTCCAGTTGCCTTCGCGACAGCACCCTGCCCGGGCGCGCCAGCAGCAACTCCAGCACCGACCATTCACGCGCCGACAGCACCACCGGCTGCCCATCTTGTGTCACCTCTCGGGTAACAGGATTAATGCTGATACCCAGATGTTCATAGACCGGCTCTGCGCGTCCGGCAGCACGGCGTATCAGCGCCCGTATGCGGGCCAACAGCTCCTCGAGTTCATAGGGCTTGACGATGTAGTCATCGGCACCGCCGTCCAGGCCTTCAACGCGCTGCGGGACAGCGTCGCGCGCGGTCGTGATGAGCACCGGTGTGCGGTCTTTGCGCGATCGCAGTCGGCGCAGCACGGCCAGCCCGTCGCGTCGCGGCAATCCGAGGTCAAGCAGCACCAGGTCGTAGGATTGGGAATCGAGTGCGGTGTCGGCCATTTCCCCGTCCTTGACCCAATCCACCGCGTAGCCCTCAGCGCGGAGCAAATCCAGCACCGATTCGCCAATCATCAAGTCGTCCTCTACCAAAAGCAAACGCATGAGACCGGCCCAGGCTTGAATTACCTGTCGCTCTGTGCGCTCAGGAAAACACACAAGAAAAATCCTGTGCCGCACCGGCATAAAAACTTGTTCATTTGAATATTATTGTCCAACGCAAATTAGGTGAATCTTAAACCTGGGGCGAATTAAGACTGGGCTAAGTCTGGTCGGTAAAAGTCAGGCTTTGTGCTTTTGGTCCTGATTCATTCGGCGTGTTTAAGATTCGCCTGAGTCTGCGTAACGAATCGGTCGAAAATAGCGCACCATGAAACACATCACCTTCTACCTCGATTTCATTTCACCCTACGCCTACCTGGCGTTTGAGAAGCTGCCCGAGGCGCTGCTGGGGCAGAGCTACAGCGTGAGCTATAAGCCAGTGCTGTTTGCCGCACTGCTCAAGCACTACGGCCAACTCGGGCCCGCCGAAATTGCCGGCAAGCGCGAATGGACTTACCGCCAGGTGCTGTGGCTGGCGCACCAGCATGGCGTCGAGATGCAATTGCCGGCCAGCCACCCCTTCAATCCGCTGGCATTACTGCGTCTCGCGCTGGCCTGTGCGGCGCAGAGCCAGCCCAACCGCTATGTCTGTGAGACTTTGTTCCGGCATGTCTGGCGCGGTGGCGCTGAGGCCTCGGATGCGCAACGCTTGCAGGCGGTGAGCGAGCAATTGGCGCCGTCACGGTCAGCCGCGAGTGACGAGGTCAAGGCCCAGCTTAAAGCCAACACCGACGAGGCGCTTGCAGCCGGCGTTTTTGGCGTGCCAACCCTCACGGTCGATGACAAGCTGTTTTGGGGCTTTGACGCTTTGCCGATGCTGCGTCACTACTTGGCGGGTGATGCCTGGTTTACCGGCCCGGATTGGGCAGCAGCCAGTCAGCTACCGGCAGGGATTCGTCGGTAACTTCAATTTGGCCTCAGCGCCGGAAGCGGCCATCCGCGCTGATGATCGACAGGTCGGCAAAGTCCAGTCCCGTGTGATCAGTCGGGCTAAAGCTGATGTCCAGGCCACCCAGGTCAAACTTCTGCATGCCTTCCAGCGCCGCCTGCAGGCGTTCGCGCGTTGGTTTGGGCCCACTGCGGCGCAACGCTTCGACCAGCACCTTGGCCGAGGCAAAGCCTTCCAGCATGGCCGGGCTGACTTCAGCGATGTGGTGCGCTTGCGCCAGTTGAGTGGCCTCCTTGACCAGGTTGTAGCGAAAGGTCTGCGGCAGCACCTGGCTGACGATGACGCCGCGGCCCTGGTCTCCCAACAGTTTGACAAAGCCAGCCGAGGCATTGTTGGACAGGGTGACGAGCTGGGCGCCACTGCCCGCCGCCTTGATCGCCTTGATGCCGTCCACCACGGCGGTACCGGAGCCAATCATCATGATGGCCTGCGCGTCGGTCTTGACCATCAGCGGCGCAATGGCCGAAAAACTGGGTTTGCTGCGGTCAAACTTTTCAATCGCCACGGCCTTGAGCTTGGCCGCGGTCAAGCCTTTTTTGACCCCTTCGAGGCCATCGGCACCAAAGCTGTCGTCCACATGAACCACCGCGATGCGTTGAATGCCCAGCGAGGCCAGGTGGGCAATCGCGCGCTCGGCTTCACGCTGATAGGTCGCGCGCACATTGAAAATGTGCTTTTGCACCGGTTGATGAAACACCATGGCACCGGTCGAGGGGCCGATCAGCGGCACGCCATGCTGGTCCAGCAGCGCTATGATGCCCTGGGTGTGCGGTGTGCCGCGCGTCATGAACAGGGCGATGACGCGGCGCTCTTCAATCAGGTTTTTGGCGTTCGCAAGGGTGAGTTTGGTGTCGAATTTGTCGTCGAGGGTGACGACTTCAATTTTTTCACCACCGATGCCGCCTTTGGCATTGACCTCATCAAGGTAGAGCATGGCACCCGCGCTGGATTCCTTGACGGTGGCCGCCACGGCACCGGTCACGCCGACGGTCTGGCCAATCAGAATTTGCGCCGACGCGTTCAGCGCACCCAGCAGCAACGCAATCGCTGCAAACAATAAATGCATTGGTTTCATGAAGTACCTGGAAAGTCAGACGCCAGTCTAGGCCAACCCAGCCCCGTGTCAATTGGGGAAACTACTTGGCGCACGATGCAATCACACCCCAGCGCGCGTCACGCCTGCAGCCTGAAATGCAGATTCAAATGCAGCCGAAACTGCCGGATGATGGCCAGCGCAGCCTTGATCTGATCACGCTCGAGTGTGCTCAGATCAGCCAGCGCCACCACATTGGTGACGCTCTGGCTCAGCGTCATTTGCAGCAGGTTATGGCGCAGCTTGAGCGTCATCATCAGGTGCAGGGCTTCTTCCAGGTCGCGCGCCAGTCCGGGCGCGAGCGTCTTCTTGCTGGCCAGCGCGTGCAGCCGGTCCACCGTGCTGCGTGCATCAAGCTGATGTTCCAGCGCCAGCGCGCGAACACCATGCACGATGGGAAAGGTGCCGAGCTTTTTCAGATCGAAAGTTGGCGCGCTCGAGCCCGGGCGCAGCTTCGCAAGAAGACCAAAAAACCCGCTTTCAGGCTCCCTGAACTGGTTGATGGCACCCGCCAGGCGGGCGATAAAAACCTCGCTTCCGTTGACCAGCGTCAGGGCATGCGCGCGCGCCGCATGGAGCAGCGCTGCGTCGCCCGCCACGGCGTGGGCATCAATGAAGATGGCCAGGTTCATGGCACCATCCGGGTCACCCCCGAGCAGCCAGTGGCTGATCGTCTCCCTGAACTTGGCCAGCGCTTGGCACCAGAGCGGATTGGTCACCATGA
Organism: uncultured beta proteobacterium; assembly: GCA_963750665.1. Taxonomy (GTDB): domain Bacteria; phylum Pseudomonadota; class Gammaproteobacteria; order Burkholderiales; family Burkholderiaceae_C; genus Rhodoferax. Next base: position 116,518 of record CAVVRQ010000029.1, on the reverse strand, counting down.
TGTTGCCCGGACAGGGTGGATAACCAAAGGTCAGCAGCGCGGCGCTGAAGCGGTTGACAATGTCGGCCAGCTCATCGCACTGATAGCCGTCACGCAACAACAGGGCATTGTCCTGATCGGTTTTGAGGATTTGCTCGCCACGGCCCTCGCTGCCCATCACCAGCAGGCAACTGTTCTGCATCAGTTCGACCGGTGCCAGCAGAGACCACAGGCGCGCAAATATTTGTGCGTTCAAGCCGTTCACCAGGCGCGACACGATGTCAATGCGCACCCCGCCGCGCACCAGCAAGGCGATCGAGTCGTCCACCTGTTGCGCGGCCACCCGGAGTTCGTCGGTATTGGTCGCTTGATCGACGCGCAAGCTGATCAGGTGCGAATGGTTCGAGACAAAAGCCATCAGGTCAAGCTGGCTGAGCACACCCACAATCTGTTCGCCCTGCTTCACCAGGATGCGGTGCACGCGATGGCGCAACATGGTCAACAAGGCGTCAAACAATTCCGCCTCCGGGGGCAGCGTGATCAGCGCGTAGTGGGCCACGTCACGCACCGCCAGCGGCTGCGGTCTGAGCATCGCATCGCGCAGGTCGGTGGTGGTAAAAAAACCCAGACGCGCCGCGCCATCCTGCACGTCGCGCACCAGCGCGCTGGTTCGTTGGTTGTCCGCCATGACGCGGCAGACCGAAACCAGATCGAGCCCGCCGTCAACGTAAAAAGGCGGATGCAGGGCAATATCGCACACCCGCACCAGCATGAGCGAGAGCAGTTCGCGGTTCTGGTTGACGTCTTCCTGGTCGGCCAGCCGGTCCGACAGGGCGGCAAAGACGCGCGCACTGAAGCGCGAGTTGTCGGCCAGCAAGGCCAGCGCGGTGCGGCGCGGCAACAGCCAGCCTTGGGTGGTGTCAAGGGCGGTGGCGGTGCCGTGGCAGCGCTCGGTCAGCAGCGCACGCCAGCCCAGTGTCTGCCCGGCTTGCAGCATCAGGCTGTGCGTACCTTCCACATATTGCACATGCCCACTGCCCAAAACCCACAGTTGCTGCGGTGCTGTCAGCGGGTTGAGCAAGGTCTCGCCCGCTTGCCAGGTGACGCGCTGTGCCGTCTCTCGCACCAGTGTCTGCTGCGGGGCGCTGAGCTCGTCAAAAGGTACCGTGGCAAAAGAAAAGTCGTCCGACACGCGTGATTCCATTCAAAGCAAAATGACTGCAAGCTTAACGCAGGCAGTCCCGGCCATGCTGGTTGCGGCGGGGCGCTCGCTCAGAGCACCTTGAATAATTGCACGCGGAATTCAGGCAGCCTTTTGCTGGCGACACCGTTGGACAACATCAGTTCGGCCCAATGCGAATAAACCGCCCGCAATTCCTGTGTTGTCTGGCAATTGAAGACGGCCTCAACCGCCGACAGCCGCATATTCTTGCCAAATACGGTATTGATCGTATTCATCATGAAATTGCGCGCCATCTCGACATCTTTGGCGCTGCGCGTTTCGGCCGGTGGCAGCAGTGCCAACGAGGCGTCCAGCGCGGCGGCGGGTGTGCCCGCCAGTTGTTGACTCAAGCTGACTGCGACTGCAATGGGTGGCGTCGGGGCGGCCACAGGTGCCAGTGCCTCGATACACGCTTTTTCTTGCAACTCATTGAGCAATTCGCTGACGTCGTGACCGGCGACGAACGCGGCCAGCTCCTGGCCGCTGCGCTTACCGTCAATGAGCACCAGCAGGCGTCGCGGCAAGGGCCCCAAGCCCAGCGCGCGCTTGTGGATTTCCTCCTGACCGGCAGCGGTCTTGGCAAAGACCAGTTTGGACAAATCGAGGGTAACTTCGGGCATCGCAAATCCTTATAGGCAACATTTTGTTGAATCGCCTGTGACGCGTTTCATTTTGGTGCGCAAGGGCCCAATCATGCAATTAGGGTAACTACCGAGAGGCCACTCGACGCGACCTCAGGGCACCGCTTTGTTTGCGTTCGTCTTGCCGGGGTCGATCAGCGCGGTGGCAATCAGCATGCCACCGAGGGCACCGTAGGCCAGACCGCCGCCGCCGCTGAGTAGCAGCAATGGCGCGCCCATACCATACGTCATAGCGGTAAAAAAAACTGCGCTGGTCAAGCCAACCAGGCCCAGCACCACGCCACCCATCCAGGTGTTGCCCGTTTTCTGTGCCGACCAACCGCCCAGTGCCCACCACATCACGGAGTACAGCGCAAAACCGGCCAGGTCCATGCGCGCCGAGAAACTGTCGTTGAAACCGGCACCGGCGATGACTTCCGGCAGCACCGTGGCAGTCAGGCTCAGGCCCGCGCAGGCACCGAGAAAAACGGCAAGGCTGGGTCGCCAACGAATGCTCCAGATGCTGGAGATGATAAATTTATTGAGACGTTTGATCATTATTGGTACTGGATTGGAATGGAATTGGCCCGATGGTAGCGCGTCCCGGATGAAAAAAAGGCGGCTGCCGTTGCCGGCAGCCGCCACTGTCTCCTCAGGTCGAGCGAATCAATGGCTGGTGGGTTCAGCCACAATCTTGCCGGGGTAACGCAGGTTACCGACCAGGTCCTGGATGTGCACGGGCGGCGGCGGCGTCACCATACTGACGATGTAGGCCACCACAAAGTTCAGCATGGCACCGACAGTGCCGATGCCTTCGGGCGAGATGCCCATCCACCAGCCAGCCGGGTTGTTGGAGGCCGGGTCGCCCCACTTGTACCACCAGATGTAGCCCGCGGTAAAGATGATGCCGACGATCATGCCGGCCACGGCACCTTCCTTGTTGACCTTCTTGCTGAAGATGCCCATCAGGATGGCCGGGAAGAAGGATGCCGCCGCTAAGCCAAAGGCGAAGGCCACCACCTGCGCGACAAAGCCGGGCGGGTAAATGCCGAACAAGCCGGCAATGATCACCGCCACCCCGGCGCCGCCACGGGCCCACCAGAGTTCTTCTTTTTCTGACATATCGGGCTTGACGATGCCCTTCATCAAGTCATGCGAGACCGCCGCCGAGATCACCAGCAACAAGCCGGCCGCAGTGGAGAGCGCAGCCGCCAGTCCACCGGCACCGACCAGACCGACGGTCCAGTTCGGCAACTTGGCGATTTCAGGGTTGGCCAGCACCATGATGTCCTGGTCAATCTTGACTTCGTTGGCGCTCTTGGGGTTATCCCAGGCGCCTTTGGCAATCTGCATTTTGCCGTCGTTATTCTTGTCAACCCATTTCACCAGACCGGTTTTTTCCCAGTTCGTGAACCAGCTTGGCGCTTTGGTGTACTCGACGTTGTGAATCGACTTGACAAAGTTGGTGCGCGCAAACACGGCCACTGCGGGTGCCGTGGTGTACAGGATGGCGATGAATATCAGCGCCCAGCCGGCCGAAGCACGCGCGTCGCGAATCTTGGGCACCGTGAAGAAGCGGATCAGGATGTGCGGCAAACCGGCGGTGCCGATCATCAGCGACATGGTGATAAACCAGACGTCGATGCGCGGGCGGTGCCCACTGGTATAGTCGGCCAGCCCCAGGTCTTTGTTTAAACCGTTGAGCACGTCAAGCAAGTATTTGCCCTGCGTGCCGGGGTCGTTGAGCAGCGCCGCGCCTTCTGCCGTGATCGGCGAGCCATAACCAAACTGGGGCAAAACGGTGCCGGTGAACTGCAGCGAGATGAAGATGGCCGGCACCATGTAAGCCGTGATCAGCACGATGTACTGCGCCACCTGGGTGTAGGTGATGCCCTTCATGCCGCCCAGCGTGGCGTAGAAAAACACCAGCGCCATGCCGATAATCACGCCGGTGTTGATGCCGACGTCCATGAAGCGCGAGAACACCACGCCAACGCCGCGCATCTGGCCCGCCACATACGTGAAGGAGACAAAAATGGCACAGACCAGGGCAATGACGCGGGCAAAATTGGAGTAATAGCGGTCGCCGATGAACTGCGGGATCGTGAACTTGCCGTATTTGCGCAGGTAAGGCCCGAACAGCATCGCCAGCAGCACATAGCCGCCAGTCCAGCCCATCAGGTAATAGGAGCCGTCACGCCCGAGGAACGAGATCAGCCCGGCCATCGAAATAAACGATGCCGCTGACATCCAGTCAGCTCCCGTGGCCATGCCGTTCATGAAAGCCGGAATGCGCTTTTCAGCAACATAAAAGTCGCCGGTGGTTTTGGCTCGCGCCCAGTAGGCGATGTAGATATACAGGGCGAAACTGCCGCCTGTAATGATCCAGGTCCAGACAAGAATACTCATGGTTTGGTCACCTCAATGTTTGAATGTAAAAATGATTTGGTGGGACAAGAATAGAGTCGGGTCTATTTCAAGTTTCAAAAACGTCGTATTTCTTGTCCAGCATGTTCATTCGCCAAACGTAGGTCCAGATCAGAATCACAAAGATGAACATCGAGCCCTGGTTGGCAAACCAGAAGCCGAGCGGGAAGCCGCCGATGCGGTAAGCGTCGAGCTGATCGGCGATCATGATGCCGCAGAAAAAGGACACGAAAAACCAGAGTCCCAGGTGAATTGCAATGATGACCAAGTTTTCCCGCCAGTACGCAAGCAACTCCTTGGTAGCATGAATTGACATATTGTCTCCTTCGTTAGAAAAATAAAAGCCGCGTGAACCCAAGTGGGAGCTACGTCTCTAACCGCCAGGCTTCGAGGCCGACGGCGCAACACGGGTTTGAGCCACGGACGCAGTCTGATTTTTAATCCTTACAGTTGACTGTCAGTTGAGGCACCGGGCGCGCTTATTTAGCAAGGGGAAACCCTTGGTTTGCGCTTGATGGCGTAAGACCAAGGTAAGCGCGCAGGGGACAATGCCTGGCAACAAGGGCGTCCGCGCAAAGGGTGCCAGGCCCATAACAAGGAGACGGCCGTGTTCAAAGAGATTGGCGCACAGCGACTGGCGGCCCTGTTTGTTGGCGGCTGGCTGCTGTTCAGCTTCCCGCTGCTGAGTCTGTGGGATCGGGATGCCACGCTGTTGGGGGTGCCGCTGTTCCCGGCAGCCTTGTTCATTCTCTGGGGTCTGGTGATTGCGGCCATCGCCTGGTTGATGGAGCGGCCCGGACTGTCGCCGGACGACTAGGCATGCTTACGCCCGGCGTCGTCATCGGCACCTCGTTTGCCTATTTGCTGCTGCTGTTTGCGGTGGCTTACCTGGGCGACCGGCGCGCGGCGCAAGGACGCTCGATCATTGCCAACCCATGGACCTATGCCCTGTCGCTGGCGGTCTATTGCACTGCCTGGACCTATTTTGGCAGCATCGGGCGGGCAGCATCTGGCGGCATCTGGTTTTTGCCGATCTATCTGGGGCCGACGCTGGCCATGGTGCTGGGCTGGGTGGTGATCCGCAAGATGATCCGCATTGCGCGCGTTTACCGCATCACCTCGATTGCCGACTTCATTGCCAGCCGCTATGGCAAGAGCCCGCTGCTATCGGGCCTGGTGACGCTGATTGCGGTGGTCGGTATCGTGCCTTACATTGCGCTGCAGCTCAAGGCGGTGTCGGGCGGCTACGAGCTGCTGACGGCACCGGTCTATCAGACGGTGTTGCCGGGTCGGCACTGGAGTCAGGACGGTGCCTTTTATGTCGCGCTGGCGCTGGCCGGTTTCAGCATGGTGTTTGGCGCGCGCCACCTCGACACCACCGAGCGCCACGAGGGCATGGTGGCGGCGATTGCGTTTGAGTCGCTGGTCAAGCTGGCGGCCTTTGTGGCGGTCGGGCTGTTTGTGGTCTATGGCTTGTTTGACGGGCTGGAAGACCTGTTTGCCCGCGCGCGCCGGGTGCCGGCCCTGGCGCTGTTGTTGCGGCTCGAGCAGGGCGGCGATTTTGCCTGGGCCCAGTGGTTTGCGTTGACGCTGCTGTCGATGCTGTCGGTGGTGTTTCTGCCGCGCCAGTTTCAGGTGATGGTGGTGGAAAACGTGCGCGAGAGCCATCTGCGGCGCGCGGTCTGGGTCTTTCCGCTGTATATGCTGGTGATCAATCTGTTTGTTTTGCCCATCGCGCTCGGCGGGTTGTTGTATTTTGGCCCGGCGCCGATGAACGCCGAAAACTTTGTGCTGTCGCTGCCGCTGGCGGCCGGGCAACAGGCGCTGGCCCTGTTCGCCTTTATCGGTGGCCTGTCGGCCGCGACCGGCATGGTGATTGTGGAGACCATTGCCGTTTCGACCATGGTCAGCAACGAGTTGGTGATGCCCTTGCTGTTGCGCACACGCCACTTTCGTCCGGACGCCGGGCATGACCTGACCTGGGTGCTGCTGGGCATTCGGCGCGCCGCCATTCTGGGCGTGCTGCTGCTGGGCTATGTCTATTTTCACGTGGCCGGTGAGGCCTATGCACTGGTCAGTATCGGACTCATCAGCTTTGCCGCCGTGGCCCAGTTTGCGCCCGCGCTGTTTGGCGGCCTGTACTGGAAAGGTGGCTCACGCCGCGGTGCCCTGGCGGGCCTGCTGGCGGGCTTTCTGATGTGGGTCTATACCTTGATGTTGCCCTCGATTGCCAAGTCGGGCTGGCTGGGCACTGATTTTCTGACGCTCGGCCCCTGGGGCATCAGCTTGCTGCGACCCGAACAACTGCTCGGTCTGCGTGGCCTCGATGGCCTCACGCACTCTCTTTTTTGGAGCATGCTGGTCAACGTCGGTGCTTATGTCGGGCTCTCGCTGTGGCGCGCGCCGAGCGGGCATGAGGCCAGTCAGGCGCTCTTGTTTGTCGATGTCTTCAATCGCAGCGCGGCGGCCAGCCCGGTGTTCTGGCGCGGCCAGGCCAAGGTGCCCGATTTGCTGCGTTTATGCGAGCGCTTTTTGGGCGTTCCCAAAGCGCGCGGGCTGTTCCACGCCTACGCGCGACGGGTCGGTGCCGCGCAGCTTGAATCGATTCGCCCGGATGCCCGCCTGGTGCAATATGTCGAGACGCAATTGGCTGGTGCCGTGGGCAGCGCCTCGGCGCGCGTACTGGTGGCTTCGGCGGTAGAAGAAGAAGCGCTGACGCCCGAAGACGTGTTGCGTATTCTCGACGAGACCTCGCAGTTGCGCGCCCATTCGCGCGAACTGGAAGAAAAGTCCGACTCACTGGAACGCGCCACCGCCGAGCTGCGCCTGGCCAACGAGCAGCTCAAAAGCCTGGACCGGCTCAAGGATGACTTCATGTCCTCCGTGACGCACGAGTTGCGCACGCCGCTGACCTCGATCCGGGCGCTGGCCGAGCTGCTGCGCGACGACCCCAAGATTGAGCTGGCGCAACGCTGCAAGTTCATCGAGATCATCGTCAGCGAGACAGAGCGCCTGTCGCGTCTGGTGAACCAGGTGCTCGACATGGCCAAGATCGAGTCGGGACACGCCGAATGGCACACCGGTGAGGTGGACCTGCGCGCGCTGGTTGATCAGGCTGTCACGACCACAGCCAGCATGTTTAGCGAACGCCAGATCGTCGTTGAGGTGTCGCTGCCGGCCCAGGTGCCACCGCTGCTGGCGGACGCTGATCGCCTGATGCAGGTGCTGCTCAACCTGCTCTCCAATGCCGCCAAGTTTGTGCCAGTGCCGGGCGGTCGGGTTGGTGTCAGCTTGAGCAGCGACGATAGCGGTGTGACGGTGGTGGTAAGCGACAACGGCCCCGGTGTGGCAGTGGAGCAGCAGCGTCTGATTTTTGACCGCTTCCGCCAGGGCGGCGATGCCTCCAACCGGCCGCAGGGCACTGGCCTGGGCTTGCCGATCAGCCGCCAGATTGTGGAGCACTTTGGTGGGCGACTGTGGATCGTGTCGGTCCCCGGGCAGGGAGCAGATTTTCTGTTTCACCTGCCCTGGCAGCGAGCCGAGCCAGCGCCCTGAGCAACAACACAAGGAGACAAGGCATGCAAAAGAAAATACTGGTGGCCGACGACGAGCCCAATATCGTGATCTCGCTGGAGTATTTGCTCCAGCGCGAGGGTTACGCGGTGCTGATCGCGCGGGACGGCCAGGAGGCGATTGAAGTCATCACGCGCGAACGGCCCGATCTGGTGCTGCTGGACGTGATGATGCCCAAGAAGTCGGGCTTCGAGGTGTGCCAGGCGCTGCGTGCCAATGAGCAATTGCAGAACACCAAGATCCTCATGCTCACGGCCAAAGGGCGTGATACAGACATGGCCAAGGGCACCGCCCTGGGCGCTGACGACTACATGACCAAACCCTTTTCGACGCGCGAACTGGTGGCCAAAGTGGCGTTGATGCTGGGCTCGCCAGCATGAAGAGCGGGCGCGGCTTGTTGCTGGCCACGGTGGCCGCGGCGTTGCTGCTGGCACTCTGGTTCGGCGTCACGCTGGGGCTGCTGTGGCTGTCGCTGGAGGCCTCCGAGCAGCAAGCGCTGGGCGCTGCGCTGGTCGCGCGTGCGGCCGTGCTGGGCTTGAGCTGGCTGGCGCTGTTGGCTTTGCTGGGCTGGGTTTTGGGGGTCTTGCAACGCCGCTTTGTCAATGCGCCGGCGCGCTTGCTGGAAGAAACCCGCGTCTTGTTGACGGCACCCGGCGCGCAACAGCTCAAGCCACGCGGCAGCGCGCAGACGCGTGCGCTGGCGCTGGCCATCAACGAGCTGGCGGCCCAGCGCGACGCCCTGCGCGCGGACATGGCGCAGCAGGTGGCGCAGGCCAGCCGCAGCGTGCAGCAGGAAAAGAATCGCCTGGCGGCACTGATGTCCGAGCTCAGCCAGAGCGTGGTGGTGTGCAACCTGGATGGGCGCATTCTGCTTTACAACAACCGGGCACGGCTGCAGTTCCGGGCTTTTTCGCAGACCCCCGGCCTGGCCGACGGCAGCGAGCTGATCGGCATCGGCCGCTCCATCTATGCCGTCTTTGATCGCCAACTGGTGGCGCATGCGCTGGAGAATATTCACCAGCGCCTGGTGCGCGGTGCGGCCAGTCCCTCCACGCAGTTTGTGACGAGCACGCCGTCGGGCCTGTTGCTGCGGGTGCAAATGGCGCCGGTGCGCCCGGGTGAGACCGACCCGCGCAATGTGGACGCCTTCAGCGGTTTTGTGCTGATGCTCGACAACGTAACGCGCAACTTTGAGCAGGAATCCTTGCGCGACCAATTGCTGCACGGCCTGACCGAAGGCAGCCGCTCTTCGCTGGCCAACATGCAGGCAGCGCTGGACATGCTGGCCTATCCGGACCTGGAGAGCGCCATGCGTGAGCGTTTTATGGCCGTGCTGCGCGAGGAGCTCGCCGCCATGAGTGCGCGCGTGACCGACCTGGTGCAGCACTCGACGCAGGGGCTCAAGACGCGCTGGCCGCTGGAAGAAATGCTCGGCACCGACCTGATCTCGGCGGCGCAGCGCGAGATCGAAAAGGCTTGCCAGCGCTCGGTCGCGCTGGACAGCGTCGATGAGAGCCTGTGGCTCAAGGTCGAGAGTTTTACGCTGTTGCAGGCTTTGACTTACCTCTCCAGTCGTTTGGTCGATGAGTTTGAGGTGAAGTTTTTGCGCCTGCGGCTGCAGGCCGTGGGTCAGCGCGCCCAACTCGACCTGATCTGGACCGGCCACGCCATGAGCAGTGAGACGGTGATGACCTGGGAGATGGATGCCATGCGCTTTGGTGCCGAGACGACACCACTGACGGTGCGCGACGTGGTTGAGCGCCACGGCGGCGAGATGTGGTTTGAGCGCGAGCGCATCCGCCATGAGGCCTTCTTCCGCTTTTTGCTGCCGCTGGCAACCGAGCAGGAGCAACTGGAAGCCACGCAGCTGATGCAAGGCGACAGCCGACCCGAATACTATGACTTTGACCTGTTCCAGATGATGGATTCGTCCAGCGAGCTCGATGAGCGGCCGCTGGCGGAGTTGTCCTATACCGTGTTCGACACCGAGACGACCGGCCTGAACCCGTCTGAAGGCGATGAAATCGTGCAGATTGGCGCGGCGCGCATTGTCAACGGCAAGCTGTTGCGACAGGAGTGTTTTGAGCAACTGGTGGATCCGGCGCGCCTGATCCCGGCGGCGTCAACCCAGATTCATGGCATTACGCAGGACATGGTGGCGGGCAAGCCACTCATCGGCGCGGTATTGCCCGCCTTTCACGCCTTTGCCCGGGATACCGTGCTGGTGGCGCACAACGCGGCGTTTGACATGAAGTTCCTGCAGCTTCAGGAGGCCAGCACGGGCGTCGCTTTTCACCAGCCGGTGCTTGACACGCTGCTGTTGTCCGCAGTGGTCCACCCAAACCAGGAGTCACACCAGTTGGAAGCCATTGCCGAGCGCTTCAACCTGACCGTGCTGGGCCGCCACACGGCGCTGGGCGACGCGATGCTGACGGCTGAAGTCTGGTTGCGGCTGATTGCGCTGCTGGCCGAGATGGGCATCCGCACCCTGCGTCAGGCGCGCGAAGCCGCCCAGGCCACCTACTATGCGCGGCTGAAGTACTGAGGGTTGGTTAAAGACTAAGCGCCAAAGTTCTCCGCCTGGTAGCGCTGGCCTAGCGTGTCCTGCAGGGTTTGTATCAGCAGGAAGGCATCCTTGAGCTGGCTGCGTTCGCTCTTCGAGAGCGCACCGAGGGCCAGAAAGCTGTCTGGCGTCTGGCCCTGCGCCAACTGGCGTGCCTGCTGTGACTGACGCAACCGACCCATGAATTCAAAGGCCTGGCCCAAATCGCGCGCGCCCGACACGCTCACCTCGTGCGTTTGGGCAGCTTGTTCGAGGCGCTGCTGGGTGCTGACCGCAGTCAGGCCGCCAGCCAAGGCGTAGATGCGCGCCAGATCAACAATTGGGACCAGCCCGCTGTGCTTGAGGTCAAGGGTGTTTGCATGTTCGCCGTCCCGGATCAGGGAAATGCGGCCGAACAGCTTAAGCGGCGGGCGGTGTTTCAGCGCGTTGCTGACCATGTAGGCCAAAAACAGGCTGTTGTCCCGGGTGCTGGCCAGGACCTCGCAGCGCAGCGACTCCAGCAACTCGGCATCGCCATGGATGGTGCGCAAGTCAAAAAAAACGCAAGCCAGCATCAGTGCCTTGGGCGAGGGCTGGTCAATCCACTGCCTGAAGTAAGTCAACCAGCGCCGACGCGGCTGGCACCAGGTGTCGTTCATGGCCATGACGTTGCCGGGGCAGTGCAGGTAGCCGCAGTCATTCAGACCGTCACAGACAAATTTGGAAAAGTCCCGGAAATACGCAGCCTGCGTGGCTGCACGGTAACTGTCGGGCAAGATCAGGCAGTTGTCCTGGTCGGATTGGGCGCTCTGCTCCTGGCGCGCCTGGGAGCCCGCCGCCACCCAGACATAGCCAATCGGTGCCGGACCGAACTGTTGCTCGGCCAATTCGATCAGACGGGTCGTCACGGCGTCGCTCAGGCTGGTGATGAGCTGGCCACTGCGGCAGGCGCTGACAGCGCAGCGCGCCAGGTCTTGCAGCAGCAGCTTGACCCCGGCGCTGACGCGCGCCAGATCCGTGACAGTGCGCTGTTCGGCAATCGCCTGGGCCAGCGCGCGCGCCGCCGCGCTCAACTGAGCGCTCAAGTGGGCACTGGGCTGCGTGGTCGTTGGCAGACTTAAATCAGGCATCATGGCGAAAGGCAGGCATGGCGAGTCAATGCAGGGTTTTTCAAATTGTCGCAGAGGCTCTCCCCGCGCAGTGCATAGAATGATCGGCCCCCAGGAAAGACATCAACTCATGCCACACGGAATCATCCGCATTCGCGGCGCGCGCCAGCACAATTTGAAGAATCTCGATCTCGACATTCGAACCAATGAACTCACGGTGGTGACCGGGCCGAGCGGCTCGGGCAAATCGAGTCTGGTGTTTGACACGCTCTATGCCGAGGGCCAGCGGCGCTATGTGGAAACCTTTAGCGCCTACGCGCGCCAGTTTCTGGACCGCATGGACAAGCCGGCGGTGGACAAGGTGGAAGGCGTGCCGCCGGCCATCGCCATCGACCAGACCAACCCGGTGCGCTCCAGCCGTTCCACCGTGGGCACCATGACCGAGCTCAACGATCACCTGAAACTGCTGTTCGCGCGCGCCGGCCAGCTGTTTGATCGGGACACCGGACGCGCCGTGCGGCACGATTCAGCGCAGTCGATTTATGCTGAAATGCTGCTGCGATCTGGTGCGACTGATGCGCGCCTGGCCATCACTTTCCCGGTCGAATTGCCGGCCAGCGCGACAGCGGCCGAGGTCGAACAATGGTTGTCGGTCAGCGGCTTTACGAAAGTTCAAGCCGAGCGCGTGGTGGATTTGGGGTCAGATCCCAAAGCCACGGCCGGTCAAACGACACGCAAAGTCCTGGACGTGGTAGCGGACCGCTTTCGCCTCGGCAGCATCGAGCGCGCGCGCGTGCTGGAGGCGATCGAGGTGGCGCTCAAGCACGGCAGCGGCTGCCTCAACGTTTATGTATTAAATCAGGCTTCAGCCCCCGATTCACCTTATCAGGCAGCTACTGATTCAATAGTGACGCAAGCTCCTGACGTGTGGCGCTTTTCGACCGGCCTGCATTGCCCCGAGAGTGATTTGCGCTATGCCGACCCAATCGCCTCGATGTTTTCTTTCAACTCCGCAGTTGGGGCCTGCGAAAGCTGTCGCGGCTTTGGCCGCGTCATCGGCGTGGACTACGGCCTGGTGATTCCGAACGAGAAACTGACGCTGCGCGCCGGGGCCATCAAGCCGATGCAGACCCCGGCCTGGAAGGAAGCACAGGACGACCTGCTGCGCCACGCCGAAGCGGCCGGCATTCCACGCGACACGCCCTGGTACAAGCTGACACCCGAACAGCAGTACTGGGTCGTCAACGGTTCGCCCAACTGGAACGGCAAGTGGAACCAGCACTGGTTTGGCATCAAGCGTTTCTTTGAATACCTGGAGACCAAGGCCTACAAGATGCACATCCGGGTGCTGCTCTCCAAATACCGCAGCTACACGCCCTGCCCGGCCTGCGGCGGCGCGCGGCTGAAGCTGGAGAGCCTGCTCTGGCGCATCGGCAGCAAGGCCGCCGCCGATGCGGTGCTGGCGCCAGCCCAACGTTTCCTGCCGGTCGGCGTCAAGTGGACCCGTGATCAGCTGGAAGCCTTGCCGGGGCTGTGTCTGCACGACCTGATGCTTTTGCCGCTGCACAGATTGCGCCGGTTTTTTGAGCATGTTGGACTCCGCAGCGAGTCCGGGGCAGGCTCTGATCCTGCATTGCCAGCGGGCCAGTCTGGATTGCGGGTCGAGCCCGCAATGACAATGGGTTGTCATGCCGGACCTGATCCGGCATCCATGCTGCGTGAGACGGAGTCGCATACGGGTGAATCCCAGGCGCTCAAGCTGCTGTTTGAAGAAATCAGCACGCGACTCAAATACCTCAGCGAGGTCGGTATCGGCTACCTCACGCTGGACCGGCAAAGCCGCACCCTCTCCGGCGGCGAGGTGCAGCGCATCAACCTCACCACGGCGCTGGGCACCTCGTTGGTCAACACGCTGTTTGTGCTGGACGAGCCCAGCATTGGGCTGCATCCGCGCGACATGCAGCGCATCATCGTGGCGATGCAGCGCCTGCGTGACGCCGGCAACACGCTGGTAGTGGTGGAGCACGACCCGGCGGTGATGCTGGCGGCGGACCGCATGCTTGACATGGGGCCGGGACCGGGCGAGCGCGGCGGGCAAATTGTGTTTGACGGCTCGGCGGCCGATTTGTGCCGGGCCGACACGCTCACCGGTGCCTATCTGGGCGGGCGCAAGCAGGTCGGCATGGGCTTCAAGCGGCTGGTGGCCGCCAACACGCCGCGCCTGATTCTCGAGGGCGCGCGCGAGCACAACCTGAAGAACATCAGCGTTGAATTTCCATTGCAGCGGCTGGTGTGCGTGACGGGCGTCAGCGGCTCCGGTAAATCGACGCTGATGCAGGACATCCTGGCACCGGCGTTGAAGCGTCACTTTGGCAAGGCGTCGGAAGCACCGGGCGTGTTTGACAGCCTGCTGGGTGCCGAGCAATTGAGCGACGTGGTGTTTGTCGATCAGTCGCCAATTGGCAAGACCGCACGCTCCAACCCGGCCAGCTATGTTGGTGCCTGGGACGCGCTTCGCGATATTTTTGCCAGTGCGCGGCTGGCCAGACAGCGCGGCTATACGGCCACCAAGTTCAGCTTCAACAATGGCGATGGCCGCTGCCCGACCTGCGGCGGCTCCGGTTTTGAGCATGTGGAAATGCAGTTTCTGAGCGACGTCTATTTGCGCTGCCCCGATTGCAACGGCAAGCGCTACCGACCGGAAATACTGGAGATCACAATTGAGCGCAAGGCAAGCCATCTCAACGTGGCCGACGTGCTGAACCTCACCGTCACGCAAGCTGCTCTACTTTTTGAAGCTGACCCTGAGGTACTGCGTGCGCTACAGCCCATTCTGGATGTAGGCCTGGGTTACCTCAAGCTGGGCCAGCCGGTACCCACGCTGAGCGGCGGCGAGGCGCAGCGGCTGAAATTGGCCGGATTTCTGGCCGAGGCAGCCAAGAGCAGCAGCGCCAGCCGTCAGGCGCTGGCCAAACGCGGCGTGCTGTTCATGTTCGACGAGCCCACCACCGGCCTGCATTTCGACGACATCGCCAAGCTGATGCGCGCGCTGCGCAAACTGCAGGACGCCGGCCACTCGCTGCTGGTGATCGAGCACAACCTGGACGTGATCCGCGCGGCAGACTGGCTGATCGACCTTGGCCCCGAAGGCGGCGAGGCCGGGGGCGAAGTGGTCGCGTTTGGCACGCCCGAAGACCTGATGTGGCACGCGAGCTCGCATACCGCGCTGGCGCTGCGCGACTATGCGGCGCAGACGGGCGTGGTTCATGCGGTGCAGGATTTTTCAAATAATTGGGGTCAGATTCCAATTAATCAGCTTTGTCATGCCGGACCTGATCCGGCAACCAGTGTTCGCGAAGGCTGGATTGCGGATCACGTCCGCAATGACACTCACTTCGAGGACTCTGCGGACACCATCCAAATCATCAACGCCCGCGAGCACAACCTGAAATCCCTGAGCGTCAATATTCCGCGCGGCCAGTTCAACGTCGTTACCGGCGTCTCGGGCTCGGGCAAATCGACACTGGCCTTTGATATTTTGTTCAACGAGGGCCAGCGTCGCTATCTGGAGTCGCTCAACGCCTACGCGCGCTCCATCGTGCAGCCGGCCGGGCGGCCCGAAGTCGATGCGGTGTATGGCATTCCACCCACCGTCGCCATTGAGCAGCGGCTCAGTCGCGGCGGGCGCAAATCGACCGTCGGCACCACCACCGAGGTCTGGCATTTTCTGCGCCTGCTGTATGTCAAGCTCGGCACGCAGCACTGCATCCATGACGGCACGCCGGTGGCACCGCAAAGCATCGAGAGCATTGCGGCGCAGTTGATGAAAAGTTTTCGCGGTCAGCAGATCGGCTTGCTGGCACCCCTGGTGATGAACCGCAAGGGCGTCTATACCGAGCTGGCCGACTGGGCGCGGCCGCGCGGCTTCAGGCACCTGCGGGTCGATGGCAATTTCTTGCCGACCACGGGCTTCCCGCGCATCGACCGCTTCAAGGAACACACCATTGAGCTGCCGGTCATGAGCCTGGAGGTCTCACCCCGGCACGAAGCCGAATTGCGCCAGGCCCTGGCCAGCACACTGCAACATGGCAAGGGCGTGCTGCATGTGCTCAGCCAGCTGACTGGCTTGCGTGACGCCATGCAAGCGGGCACACCGACCGCCGGCATTGGCCACTTGAGTGTGTTTTCCACCCTGCGCGCCTGCCCGGTCTGCAACACCAGCTACGCCGAGCTCGATCCGCGTCTGTTCTCCTACAACAGCAAGCACGGCTGGTGCCCGGACTGTGTCGGCACCGGCGTCAAGCTCACGCGTGAGCAGCGCAAGGTGTTCGACGACTCGGTGCAGAGTGAGGACAACAAGGGCCGTGAGCAGACCTTTGCCGAGCCGGAGGTAGAGGATCTGGTTGATACCGTTTGCCCAAGCTGCAAGGGCACGCGCTTGAACGCCACCGCGCGGGCAGTCAAGTTTGGCGACGGCATTGCCATCACTGAGCTGGCCGCTTTGAGCGTCACCGACATCCGCCAGTGGGTCGAGACGCTTGAAGTCAAAGGCCGCATGAGCCAGCGCGAGAGCGACATCGCACGCGATCTGATTCCAGAGATCAAGGGCCGTCTTGAGTTTCTGGAGCAGGTCGGCCTGGGCTACCTGACGCTGGACCGCGGTGCGCCCACGCTCAGCGGCGGTGAGGCGCAGCGCATCCGGCTGGCGGCGCAACTGGGCAGCAATCTGCAGGGCGTGTGTTATGTGCTCGACGAGCCCACCATTGGCCTGCATCCGCGCGACAACCAGATTCTGCTGGGCGCGTTGCAACGCCTGACCGAGCAGGGCAACACGCTGGTGGTGGTGGAGCACGATGAAGACACGATTCGTCACGCCGACCACATCATCGACATCGGCCCGAGTGCCGGCAAGCGTGGCGGGCGGCTGGTGGCGCAGGGCAGCGTCGCCGACATCGAGCAGGCCGCAGAGTCCCAGACCGGGCGCTACCTGCTGCATGCGATGAAGCACCCGCTGCAAGTGCGGCGCGCCATTGCGGGGCTGCCAGTCGCAACGGCAGTAGTGACATTGGGGTCGGATCCCAATTTCACGGGTCAAGAACCACAACGCTGGCTCACCGTCAGCAACGCCACCCTGCACAACCTGCAACACATCACGGTTCAAGTTCCCTTAAGTCGTCTGGTCGCCATCACCGGCGTCAGCGGCTCCGGCAAATCGACGCTGGCGCGCGACGTGTTGCTGGCCAATGTGCACAGCGCCGTGCAAAAACGCAGCACCAAAGCCGGACGCGACGCGCTGGCCGCAGGCGAGCAAATCGCCTGGGTGGGCTGCGAGTCGGTATCAGGCTTTGAGTCCATCGACCGCGTGCTCGAAGTTGATCAAACGCCTATCGGCAAAACGCCGCGTTCCTGCCCCGCCACCTACATCGGTTTCTGGGACATCATCCGCAAACTGTTTGCCGACACGCTGGAGGCCAAGGCGCGCGGCTATGCGGCCAACCGCTTCAGCTTCAACACGGGTGAGGGTCGCTGCGCGGGTTGTGAAGGCCAGGGCATTCGCACCATCGCCATGAGCTTTCTGCCGGACGTGAAGGTGCTGTGCGAAACCTGCAAGGGCGCGCGCTTCAACCCCGAGACGCAAGCCGTCACCTGGCGCGGCAAGAACATTGGCGACATCCTGCAGATGGAGGTCGATGAAGCGGTCGATTTCTTTGCCGCCATGCCCAACATCAGCCATCCGCTGCAACTCTTGAAAGACGTTGGCCTGGGCTACCTGACGCTGGGCCAACCCTCGCCCACGCTCAGCGGCGGTGAGGCGCAGCGCATCAAGCTCGTGACGGAGCTCAGCAAAGTGCGCGACGACATCACGCGGCGTGGCCAGAAAGCCCCGCACACGCTGTATGTGCTGGATGAGCCCACGGTGGGACTGCATATGGCCGATGTGGAAAAGCTGATCAAGGTGCTGCACCGGCTGGTCGATGGCGGCCACAGCGTGCTGGTGATCGAACACGACCTCGACGTGATTGCCGAAGCCGACTGGGTGATCGACCTGGGCCCAGACGGCGGCCAGGCCGGTGGCCAGGTCGTGGCCGCCGCGACACCGGAGGATGTGGTCCGGCTAGGCACGCACACCGGCGTGGCGCTGGCGGGAGTGCTGGCGCGCCAGGGGTTTATGGGTGACGGCGTCGCGCGACCGGCTGAAGGGCATTTTGAGTGAAGCTCTATTACGCTAAAAACAAGGTTCGCCAGAGCTTGAAAAATGCTATCTGTTTTGTAGCTGTTTAGGCCCGTCAACCGTGCGCTAGCAGCCTAAAACACGTTCAACTTGCGGACTTTCCCAGTGCCGCATGGTCCAGATCCGGGCGCTTGAACGGGTCCAAGTGCGTCATGAGGTTGAGCACGCGGTGCCGCTGCAGCACGCGGGCGCGGGCCGCCACGGCAATATCGTGGCCGGCCTCGACGCTGAGCGCGGCTTCGACCTCCAGGTGCGCATCGACCACGATCATGTCGCCCATCTTGCGCGTGCGCACGTCGTGCACCGCGCTGATGCCGGGTGTGTCCAGCAGGGTCTGGCGGATCGCCTGCACCTCCTGCTCGTCAACGCCGCGGTCCATCAGGTCGTGCAACGCGTCCCAGCCAAAGCTCCAACCCATCCTGGTGACCATGAAGCCGACAATTGCCGCGGCAATCGGGTCCAGGATCGGGTAACCGGCCAGGTTGCCGATGATGCCGATGCCCACCACCAGCGACGAGGCCGCGTCGGAGCGGGCATGCCAGGCGTTGGCCACCAGCATGCTGCTCTTGACGCGCTTGGCGACCGAGAGCATGTAGCGAAACAGCAGTTCCTTGGCCGTCAGGGCACTGGCCGCGACCCACAACGCGATGCTGTGCACGGTGGCAATGGATTCGGGCACCTGTAGCTTATGCGCCGCCGACCACAGCATGCCCAGGCCCACCACCAGCAGCAGCCCGCCCAGCACCAGCGAGGCGGCCGTCTCAAAGCGCTGGTGGCCGTAGGGGTGGTCGGCATCGGCGTCCTTCTTGCTGTGGTGGCTGGCAAACAGCACCACAAAGTCGGCCACCAGGTCCGACAGCGAGTGGATGCCGTCAGCGATCAGGCCTTGCGACTTGGCCAGCACCCCGGCCACGATTTGGGCAATGGTCAGCAGCAGGTTGACGCCGACGCTGACCCAGGTGCTGCGCGAGGCGGCGGCGGCGCGTTCGGTCGGGCTGTGCTGGTCGTCTTCGGGGTCGTCAGCAAGTTGGTTCAAATTCATGGCAGGCGTGGCGCGCGTCTCGCAGCTTGGTGAAGCGCGAGTTTAGGTCAATCCGGCGCGTGTTGGCTCAGGTCATGTGCCGGCTGCTGAAGTGCTCGGTGGAACGCGGCTCGCCGGGGTGGCCGCCCAGGCTGTAGGGGATCGTCAGAAAGGCGACAACACTGACGCACAGCAGCGCGGCAGCAACAACGCTCAAGTACTGGGTCACAAAGTGCTGCAAATCTGAATTCATGGCGAACCTCTTTTGAGTGGTGATGGGTTGGGGCGAATCATCGCCTGCTTGTCTTAAGGCCAGCTTAGGGCAAACACGAAAGCGGCAAATCAAACCTGCCTGACCTTCTTACAATCGCGAGATGACTTTTCTTGACCTGTTGCGCCAGGCCGAACGCCAGAACGACTCCATGTTGTGCGTTGGCCTGGATCCTGATCCGACAAAATTCCCCGCCGCCCTGCAGGGCGATGCCAGCAAGATTTATGACTTTTGCGCGGCCATCGTTGACGCCACAAGCGACCTGGTGATCGCCTTCAAGCCGCAAATCGCCTACTTTGCGGCGCATCGGGCGGAAGATCAGTTGGAGCGGCTGATGGCCCACATGCGCCGCACGGCACCCCATGTGCCTGTCATTCTGGACGCCAAACGCGGTGACATTGGCAGCACGGCCGAACAATACGCCAAAGAAGCTTTTGAGCGCTACGGTGCCGATGCAGTCACGCTGTCGCCCTTTATGGGTTTTGACTCGATCCAGCCGTATCTGCAGTACCACGGCAAAGGTGCTTTTTTGCTGTGCCGTACTTCCAACCCTGGGGGCGACGATTTTCAGAACCAGCGTTTGTCCAGTGTGGCCGGCGAGCCGCTGTTGTACGAACACCTTGCTCGGCTCGCGCAGGGCCCGTGGAACGTCAATGGCCAGTTGGGCTTGGTGGTGGGTGCCACTTATCCGGCCGAAATCGAGCGCGTGCG
Source organism: uncultured beta proteobacterium (assembly GCA_963750665.1). GTDB lineage: Bacteria > Pseudomonadota > Gammaproteobacteria > Burkholderiales > Burkholderiaceae_C > Rhodoferax. The sequence goes on along the minus strand of CAVVRQ010000029.1, from coordinate 96,811 downwards.
GCGGCTGGCGCCGACGCTGCCGCTGTTGATTCCCGGTGTCGGTGCGCAGGGTGGCGATGCGGCGGCGACGGTCAAGGCGGGCTGGCGCGGCAATGCGCCGATCATCGTGAATGCCTCGCGGGCCATTCTTTACGCGGGCTCAGGTCCGGACTTTGCCGCAGCGGCGCGGCGCGAGGCCAGCCGGATGCGCGACCTGTTGCAGACCTCACGCCATTGAAACGGCGATAAAGGCCAGCAGAAAAATCAACACGGCACCCGCCAGCGGCAGCACCAGGGGCATGGACGAGACGACCGCTTCCACGGCGTCGATGGCAGTCGCGTCGCGCTGGGGCAAGGGAGTGGACATGGGTGATTCCTTGGAATGATCGATGGGCAACGAAGCCAATTTTAGCCGAGCCAGGATTCCCGCCAAGTTCGTGCTTGTATGCCGCCATGACGCATGAAAAAGGCTCAATGCACCAGCTGCGCCTCGAGACCGGCCTGCAGTAGCGCGGCCAGCACGTCGGCAATGTGCTGCGGGCCGCGCGTCTGGATGACCAGTTCGACTTCGACATTTTGCGCCGCCAGTGTGGTGAAAGCGCGCTGGTGATGCACCTCATTGATATTGGCGCCGGCTTCGGCCACGGTGGCCGTAATTTTCGCCAGCGTGCCGGGCACATCGCGCGCGCTGACGCGAATCCTGGCCAGGCGACCGGCACGCACCATGCCGCGCTCGATGATGGCCGCCAGCAGCAGCGGGTCGATGTTACCGCCACACAGCACCAAGCCGACTTTCTTGCCTGCGAAGCGTTTTGGATATTTGAGCAGCGCCGCCAGACCGGCCGCACCAGCGCCTTCAACCAGGGTCTTTTCGACTTCGAGCAGCAAGACGATGGCCTGTTCAATGTCACCCTCATCCACCAGCAGCAGGTCGTCGACCCGGCGCGCAATGATGGCCTGGGTCAGCTTGCCAGGTGTCGCCACGGCGATGCCCTCGGCAATGCTGCTGCTGCCCTGTGCATGCTGCGTGCCCTGGATGGCATTCACCATGGCCGGGAAGCGCGCCGTTTGCACGCCGATCACTTCAATTGCCGGATTGATTGCCTTGGCCGCTGTCGCCATGCCCGCGATCAGACCACCGCCGCCCACGGCCACCACCAGAGTTTGCAGGTCCGGCAGATCCTCCAGCATCTCCAGCGCAACCGTGCCTTGGCCGGCGATGACGTATTCATCGTCATAAGGATGCACAAAGACAAGACGTCGCGCGGCGGCCAACTGCATGGCGTGCGCGCTCGCTTCTTCCAGCGTGTCGCCGTGCAGCACAATCTCGGCGCCGAAGCCGCGCGTGCGCTCGACCTTGACGCCGGGCGTGTAGCGCGGCATGACGATAACGGCATGCAGACCCAGGCGCTGCGCGTGGTAGGCGAGGCCTTGCGCATGATTGCCCGCGCTCATGGCGATGACGCCGCGCTGACGCTCTTCGGCGCTAAGCTGCGCGAGGCGGTTACATGCGCCCCGTTCCTTGAACGAGGCGGTGAATTGCAGGTTCTCGAATTTGAGGAACACCTGCGCGCCGGTTATGTCAGACAGGGTGCGCGAGGCGACGCAGGGGGTGCGCAGCAACTGAGCTTGCAGGCGTGCGGCGGCGGCTTGAATGTCGGTGAGTTGAATCATGCTGGACTCCTTGCTTGTGCGCTGGAAACTACAGGTTCTGGCGCGTTCCGATGAGTGCCGCGCCAACAATCAGGGCCGCCGCCAGCGCCACATTCCAGCTCATGGCACGACCGGTCACCTGCATCAGCAGCAGCGTGGAAGCCAGCGGCGTGAGGTAGCTCAGAATGCCGACCTGGCGCACATCGCCCAGCTTGAGGGCTTTGTCCCAGAGAAAAAAGGCGGCACCTAGCGGCCCCAGACCCATGGCCAGCAGCAGCAGCCAATCCTGCCCGCTCAGATGTGCCGCCGGCTCCAGCAGCCAATGGCACAAGAGCGAGAGCAGACCCGACAACAGGCCAAACAGGCCGATCGCTGCCGTCGGGAAACGTTTGCCGGTAATCGCAGCGCGCTTGGTCTGCAGCGAGTAGTTGGCCCAAAGAAAGGCCGAGCCCAAGGCCAGCAGATAGCCCAGGCCCGGGATGACCGAAGCGCTGTGCGGGATCTCGTCAGCCACCTGGTGCCCGCCCCAGATGGCCAGCGTCGCGCCGCCAAAACCCAAACCCGCAGCGATCAGGTGCGGCACGCGCAGCCTGATGGCGGGAACATAGAGCGGTGCCAGGACGACGATCAACAGGGGCCACAAATAGTTGATCAGGTTCACCTCCACCGCCGGTGCCAGGCGCAAGCCGAGGAAGAGCAGGAAGTGATAACCAAACAGCGTGCTCACGCCCAGACCCAGGGTGCTGGGCGCGATGCGCCACTGGCGGGGGTCGCGCAACACAAACGGCCAGGCCAGCACGCTGCCCAATGCCAGGGAAATTCCGGTCAGCAAGAAGGGCGGCACGTGCTTGAGTGCCACGCCCAGCGTAGCCAGCGAGGCCCACAGAAAGATTGCGGCAAGGGCGTAAAAATTGGCCTTCATGGAAAAACAACGGGCCCGTTGGCGGGCCCGTTTTGCGACTGGAACGTTTGCGCCGGTCAGGCAGCAGCCATCCAATACCCGGCGTTAAAGGGGCTGCTCATGCGCAGCGCCAGGGGCGATATATCCAACAGTTTGTCGGTCGGCATTTTCTCGCCCGACTCGGTGGTGAGTTCGATGCCAGGTGCCGCCGGACTGCCGACCTCGGAACCGGGGCTCTTTGCCTCGTTCGCCCGTTCTGCTTGGCTGGTGTGTGCAGAACGGGCTACTGAAAAGAATAGAAACATCGAAACGGTATTTTTCGATCGGCCCAGTAGTCGGCGGCGTCACGAAAAATATCGAGCAGTTGTTCGCGTGCTTCCTTGTCGAACTTGGCGTTCGCCGGGATATGCTCCAGTACCACAACAAAACCGGGCTGCGGGCCCGACTTGTGCAGTGGATCGGTCATGCTGTCATACAGGGCATCAAAATTCTTACCCACGTGCACCGACAGCATGAACTGCTGGCCAATCAAGTCCAGCACGTCCTGCTTGGTCTGGGCGTTGGCCACATTGGCATACAGAAAATGCTGCCTCAGTGAGCGGGCTGCATCCTGCAACTCCGGTACCCGGAACGCCCGGATCGACTGGACGATATTAGGACGCACGCCGCGCAACGGCAAGTCGGGTTCATCGCGCTGAGGCGATGCCTTTTCTCGAATAGATGTCATATACATTCTCACTTAACTTTTCAAAAGTACTAAACCAAATTCAGGGCAGAATCCTGCGAAAACTCGCATAGTGATCGGCGCTGTAGTAACAAACCTCTGGCGCGACGACCGGACCACCGCACACGATGCGCCGCGCCCCCCGGCCCCGCGAACCAGGCGTTTTGACGGTGTATTCGCGGTAATAACCGCGCGTTCGGGCCGGCAGCAAGCGCTCCCGGTTGCCAAATACCACGCCATCTTTCTGCTGCGAAAAGGGGCCACCCTGACGAATCAGTTGGTAGGTTTGAGCCCCTTGTCGGGGCAGTTCTGCCACCGAAACCGTCGCCAGGGCTTCTGCAAAAGCAGGCACGGCCAGCAAAGCGCTGGCCGTCAAAACAGCCCCGAAAAGCGCAAGGCCAGCCAGCGCCAGCCTCAGGCTTCGAATCAACGACATGAAGAACGCCTCTCGCAACAGGTCCGGGTTAACCCGGAATTTCCAGACCGGGTAGTGTCGTGTATTTCCTGAAAAAATGCAAGTGAGTGCTGAAAAAATAAGCAGTTAAAAAGGCCTGTCAAAGGTAAAAAGTCAGTGCTCGCTTATCGCCATGGCCTCAACGGGTGGCGTTTGCGTCAGCGACGGTCAGCGCTGTCATATTAACAATTCGACGCACGGTCGTGCTGGCCGTCAGGATATGCACTGGTTTCGCAGAGCCCAGTAGCACGGGACCCACCGCAATGTTCCCGCCCGCTGCCGTCTTGAGCAGGTTGTAGGCGATATTGGCCGCGTCGATGTTGGGCAGAACCACCAGGTTGGCGTCGCCGGCAAGCGTACTGCGCGGCATCATTGCGGCACGCGCGGCACCATCGAGCGCCACATCGCCATGCATTTCGCCGTCCACCTCCAGCCAGGGCGCTTTGACCCGTAACAGCGCCAACGCCTCGCGCATCTTGAGGGCGCTGGGCTGGTTGCTGCTGCCAAAATTGGAATGTGACAGCAGGGCGGCTTTGGGCCGGATGCCAAAACGCATCATTTCTTCGGCCGCCATCGTCGTAATTTCTGCCAACTGCTCAGCGCTTGGGTCGTAATTGACGTGGGTGTCCACGATGAACAATTGCCGCTCTGGCAGCAACAGGCAATTCATGCACGCATAGGTATTGACGCCGGCGCGCTTGCCAATCACCTGGTCGAGATATTGCAGGTGCATGACGGTGGTGCCCCAGGTACCGCAAATCAGCCCATCGACGTCACCCTTGTACAGGAGCATGCTGCCAATCAGGGTCAGGCGTCGTCGCATTTCAATCTTGGCAACTTGGGCAGTCATGCCCTTGCGCTCGGTCATGCGGTGGTAGGTTTGCCAGAAATCGCGGTAACGGTGATCTTGCTCCACGTTCACGACGCTGTAGTCGATGTCCTGCGTCAAGCGCAGACCAAATTTTTCAATGCGCGCGGCAATTACCAGTGGGCGACCAATCAGTGTTGGCATGGCTAGCCCTTCATCGACCACAATCTGAGCGGCGCGCAGCACGCGTTCATCTTCGCCTTCGGCGTAAGCCACGCGCTTCTTGAGGGCCTTCTTGGCCGCCGCAAAAATCGGCTTCATGACGGTACCCGAGGCATAGACAAAGCTCTGCAGCTTCTCGCGGTAGGCGTCCATGTCCTTGATTGGTCGCAACGCCACGCCACTGTCAAAGGCGGCTTGTGCCACGGCGGGGGCCACTTTCATCATCAGGCGCGGGTCAAATGGCTTGGGAATCAAATACTCCCGGCCAAAGGCCAATTGCTCGCTGGCATAGGCGGCAGCCACGACTTCGCTCTGCTCGGCTTGCGCCAGGTCGGCAATCGCATGGACCGCAGCCATTTCCATCTCCATCGTGATGGTGGAGGCACCGGCGTCGAGCGCGCCCCGAAAGATGTAGGGAAAGCACAAGATGTTGTTGATCTGGTTCGGGTAGTCGGAGCGGCCGGTGCCGATGATCGCATCGCTGCGCACTGCTTTTACTTCTTCAGGCGTGATCTCCGGCGTCGGGTTCGCCAGCGCGAAAATGATCGGGTTCGGGGCCATCTTTTTGACCATGTCGCCCTTGAGCACGCCGCCCGCAGACAGACCCAGGAACACATCCGCCCCCTCAATCACTTCCCGCAAGGTGCGGGCAGTTGTTTTCTGGGCGTAAATGGTCTTGTCCGGATCCATCAACTCGGTGCGACCTTCATAGACCACACCGGCCAGGTCGGTGACCCAAACGTTCTCGTGTCGAATGCCGAGCTTGACCAGCAAGCCAACGCAAGCCAGCGCCGCCGCGCCGGCCCCGGAGGTCACCAGTTTTACGTCTTCGGGATTCTTCCCGGCTACCTTCAGGCCATTGAGTATGGCGGCGCCGACGGTAATCGCGGTGCCATGCTGATCATCGTGAAAAACCGGAATCTTCATGCGTTCGCGCAGCTTGCGCTCCACATAAAAACAATCCGGCGCCTTGATATCTTCGAGGTTGATGCCGCCAAAGGTCGGCTCCAGCGAGGCAATGATGTCAACCAGCTTATCGAGGTCGTGTTTTTCATTGATCTCGATGTCAAACACGTCAATGCCGGCAAATTTCTTGAACAACACGCCCTTGCCTTCCATCACCGGCTTGCCCGCCAGCGGTCCAATGTCTCCCAGACCGAGCACCGCCGTGCCGTTGGTCACGACCGCGACCAGATTGCCCCGGCTGGTGTACTTGAAGGCATTGTTTGGGTCTTTGACGATTTCTTCGCATGGAATGGCGACGCCGGGCGTATAGGCCAGTCCCAGATCATGCTGGTTGATGAGCTGCTTGGTGGCAGCAATAGAGATTTTGCCGGGGGTCGGGAATTCGTGGTAGTCCAGGGCGGCACGGCGCAGTTCGGCACGTTTTTCTTCGGCGGTTGTCATGCTTTGGGGCACTATTTTCTCCTGCTGCAATCACTGGAACCAGTACGGCCAAACGGACTTCCTGTCAGCGTCTTATAGAGCCGAAATTGTAGCCTCTGACACTGGTAAACCCTAGTAAGTGGATATGCGTAGAGACAGCGGCGCTGGCGCAAAATGCATGACTTGCACGAGAAAGGCACATCGGCCATGAACGACGCCAACAGCGCGAGCCCCCTGTACCCGGCGATCGAGCCCTACCGCAGCGGCCACTTGCCAGTCGATGAATTGCACAGCCTGTATTGGGAGGAGTGCGGCACGCCAACGGGTGCGCCGGTGCTGTTCCTGCATGGCGGCCCGGGTGCCGGTTTGAGCCCCAGGCACCGGCAGTTTTTTGACCCCGCGCATTACCGCATGGTGCTGTTTGACCAGCGTGGCGCCGGACAATCGACACCGCTGGGCGAGTACCGCAACAACACCACGCAATTGCTGATCGAAGACATCGAGCGCTTGCGCAATATGCTGGGCATTGCAGCTTGGTTGGTGTTTGGTGGCTCCTGGGGCTCGACGCTGGCGCTGGCCTATGGCCAGGCCCATCCCGAGTGCTGCGCCGGATTCGTGTTGCGTGGCATCTTTCTTTGCACCCAGGCAGAGATCGACTGGTTTCTGAATGGCGTGCGCTGGTTCTTCCCGCAAGAGCACGCGCGCTTTGTGGCACCCATTCCAGTGGCCGAACGGGGCGACCTGCTGCAGGCCTACGCCGAGCGCCTGTTCAGCACCGACCCGGCGCAGAACGCGCTTGCCGCTCGCACCTGGAGCCGTTACGAGGGCAGTTGCCTGCACCTGCTGCCGCACCCGGAGGTGGCCGAGGAATTTGGCTCGGATGGCGTCAGTCTGGGGCTGGGTCGGCTGGAGGCGCACTATTTTCTGAACGACGCCTTTCTGACGGAGGACCAGCTGCTGCGCAACGTCCAGCGCATTCGCCATCTGCCCGCCGTCATCATCCAGGGCCGTTATGACATTGTGTGTCCGCCGCATTCGGCCTGGCGGCTGCACCAGGCCTGGCCGGAGGCCCATTTTCAGATGATAGAGGACGCTGGGCACGCCGCATTCGAACCTGGCATTGCGCGCGCGCTGGTGGCGGCAACGGATCAATTCAAGCACGATGGGACACTTTGAATCGGCCGCGGCGCGCGCAGGGTTGACAATCACCGGTTGATCACCTTTTTTAATGCCATGACTGACCTACCCATTGAAGCCCAGCTTCCAAGCAGCGAATCCGCACCTGCCAAAGAGCCCGCCAGGGCACCCCGCCCTGTGTTACCAGTGCAGCCGGTTCTTGAAAAACTGTTTGAACTCTACCCACACCTGTTTGGCGCCGAGTTCCCGCCGCTCAAGCTGGGAATATTCCAGGAACTGCTGGCGCTGCATCCCGAGCGTTTTCAACGCGCCACGCTCAAAGCCGCGCTGGGCGTGCACACGCGTTCCAGCCGCTATCTGCAAAGCGTGGCGGCGGGAAAGTCGCGCCATGACCTGCAGGGTCGCGCGCTGGAGCCGGTGGCGCCCGAGCATGTCTGCCTGGCATTACTTGAATTATTCCGGCGCAAACAAGGGCGCACCCAGGAAGACTTGACGCCCAAATTCCGGGCGCGGCTGAGCGCGGCTTTTGCGGCTTCCGGCTTGACGCGCCAGGATTACCTGGCCAGAGTCCAGATCAAGGATGCAGCGCTCAACACCCTGCTGGAAGAGGCTCTGGCCGAGCAAGGTCAGAAACTGGCCCAGCAAGAGGCGTTACGCCGAGCCTTTGCCAGCAGCGGCAGCAGTCTTGCGGAGTTTGCGGAAATGTACGGTCTTGATCCACGCGAGGTGAGCCGCTCGCTGCACCCAGACAAGGGCGTCACATCTTGATGCGCAAGACGTGGCCAACAATTTTCAGGGCCTCAGGGCTGTCCCATTCCTTGGCCCCAACGTATTTGGCCAGTACCCGGCCCTGCGCATCGACCAGCAGGGTCAGCGGCAGATGATCGGCTCCGAGCATGTTTTCCAGCTCCAGATGCTGGTCGATGAAATGGCTGAAGCTGGTCTTGTAGCGCTTCAGGAAAGCCTGCGCCGCTGCCGGGTAATCATCGGTGGAGATGCCAATCACCGTGAACTGCTTGCCCGCCTTGCTGCTGGCCAGTCGCTCCAGCGAGCCCATTTCCTGCTGGCACGGTCCGCACCAACTGGCCCAGACGTTGATGATCAACGGTTTACCGCGAAACGCCGACAATTTGCGAGCCGGCCCGGTGAGCCCTTGCATGGAGGCTTCGCGCAGCGTGGCACCGACCTCAACTTCACCCGGCGTCTTGGCAGATGCAAAGTTGGCGGTGGCGGCCAGACAGGCCAGAAATAAGTAGAAGATCGTTCTCATCGCGCAAGTCTAGCAGTTGCTTATTTGATTTCGGTCGCAGCGCCGACGCGCCTTCCTGCCTTCACCCCCGCATCAGCGCCTCGATCTCGTCGGCTTTGACCGGTACATCGCGGCTGATCAGCTCGCAACCCTGTTTGGTGACGATGGCGTCGTCTTCGATGCGGATGCCGATGTTGTGAAACTGCCCAGGCACACCCTCAGCGGCTCGCACGTAAATCCCCGGCTCGATGGTCAGCGCCATGCCAGGGCGCAGGATGCGTGCGGGGCGATCAACAATCGTCTCCCCGCTTAAGGCGTCCTTGCGGCTGCTGGTCTGGCCAATCTCCGACGGTTCGGTGTAGGCCCCACAGTCGTGCACATCCATGCCAATCCAGTGGCCGGTGCGGTGCATGTAGAACTGGAAGTAGGCGCGCTTTTCGATCACATCCTGCAGCGTGCCAACCTTGTTTTTGTCAAGGAGCCCAAGGTCCAGCATGCCTTGCGCGAGCACTTTGACGGTGGCCTCGTGCGGATCGGTAAAGCGTGCCCCGGCTTGGGTGGCCGCGATGGCCGCTTCTTGCGACGCCAGCACCAGTTCATAGAGCGCACGTTGCGGCCCACTGAATTTGCCGTTGGCGGGGAATGTGCGTGTGATGTCACTGGCGTAGCCGTCGAGCTCGCAGGCGGCGTCAATCAGCACCAACTCACCGGAGCGGATCAGACCGGCGTCAGCCCGGTAATGCAAGACGCAAGCATTGGCACCAGCGGCGACGATGGAGCCATAGGCCGGGTATTGCGAGCCGTGGCGGCGAAACTCGTGCAGCAGTTCGGCGTCCAGGTGATACTCGCGCACTTCTTGACTGTCGCGCAGCATCCTGCCCGATAGCTGCATGGCGCGGATATGTGCGCTCGCACTGATTTGCGCGGCGCGGCGCATGGTGGCTTGCTCGTGGGCGTCTTTGACCAGTCGCATCTCATCGAGGACACCGCACAGGTCGCGCTGTTGCTCCGGGCACAGCGTGCCATAGCGCACCCTGGTGCGCACGCTGCCAAGCCAGCCGTCGATGCGGGTCTCCAGCCCTCGGTGCGTGGCGAACGGGAACCAGACTGTGTCGCGGCCATCGAGCAGGCCCGCCATCTTGGCATCGAGCTCGGCCACCGGAAAGGCCGCGTCCAGACCCAAGGCAGCCGGCGCAGCGTCGGGGCCGAGCCGAAAACCGTCCCAGATTTCGCGTTCCTGGTCTTTCGGCTGGCAAAACAGCGTGCTTTTGCCGTCGCCCGTGATCACCAGCCAGGCACTGGGCTCGGTGAACCCCGTCAGGTAATAAAAGTAGCTATCCTGGCGGTACAAAAAATCGCTGTCGCGATTGCGCTGCTGCTCGGGCGCCGCCGGCAGGATGGCAATGCCGTCTGGGCCGATCAGATTGACCAGGCGGTCGCGCCGGTGTTGATAGTGCGTGTGTTGATTCATTCGGTGGGACCTTTGGTGTGGGTTCAGTGCGCGTTGAGCTGCGCCAGCCGCTGCGGTGTGCCGACATCGGTCCAGGCACCTTCATACAACTGGGCAGAAACAAGTTGATTGTCCATTGCCGCGCGCAGCAAGGGTGCCAATGGGGCTTTGATGCCCAGTGGATTGCCGGGGGCAATGCGGCACCAGGGCGGCCCAAACAAGGCACGGCGATACAGGCCGATGGTGCTGTAGGTGTAACGCGGGCGCTTGTCGTCCTGTGGCAGGTTCAGCGCCAGACCGATATTTGACGGCCAGCCCAGCGCAGTGCCGCAGCTAAGATCCAGCCCAAAGTCGCCGCGCGCGTTGTGCGCCGGGTTGGGCACCAGCCACAGGTGCGCCAGTTGCTTGCTGGCGATAAAGCGCACTACCGCGCTCTGACTAAACTCGAACTCCGGTGCAAAGACGTCTCCCGCCAGGACCCAGAACACATCGTCATCCGAGGCCGCTTTGGCGCAGCCGCCAGCCAACGCTGGCCGGCTTTCCGGACAGAGCAGCGGCAAGGCCCGCACAATGCCCCCGGCCGTCTCCAGCGCGCCACCGAAGTCGCGCCCCTCGTGCGAATAGGCAATCTCGATTTGATCCTGTTTTGATAGCTGCTCAGGCTTATCAGACGGCGGCTGGAGCACAAAAACATTACTAACTTTGTCAACAATCTGTTGTCCCAGCCAAGCCGTGTTCAGCACCACCCGATTCACCCTGGAGCGCCTCAGCGCCTCCAAATGCCACTGCAGCAAGGCTTTGCCGCGCACGGACAACAGCGGCTTGGGGGTGTCATCAGTGAGCGGACGCATCCGCTCGCCGCGACCGGCGGCGAGCAGCATGGCGGCAATGGGCACGAGCGGCATTAATTCCTATTTGGTAAGTGGGAGTTAATTTCGGGAAAGCTAGGTTTGGGGTCAGTAAAACCTGCAGGTTTCGATATGTTTTGAGACCGTCTGAAACCGTTGATTGGTGCCCGAGACCGGAATCGAACCGGTACGCCCGTTATTCACGAAGCGGCGGATTTTAAGTCCGATGTGTCTACCTATTTCACCACTCGGGCGCAAGCCAGGACTTGATGGAGGCGCGACCCAGAGTCGAACTGGGCTAGACGGATTTGCAATCCGTTGCATAACCGCTTTGCTATCGCGCCGATGCCTCTTACAAAAAAAGGAAGCCTGAGCTTCCTTTTTTGGAATTTTGGAGCGGGAAAAGAGACTCGAACTCTCGACCTCAACCTTGGCAAGGTTGCGCTCTACCAACTGAGCTATTCCCGCGTTTCGAGTTGGAGATTATAGTCAATATTTTTCTCACGCTATCCGGTCAATGGGAAAATCTGTTCGTGGCTGTGTCTAATGCTTCACCGACACCGCCAGGCCCGGTTGTGAAGCTACAGCCTGGGTCACAGTAGTTACTTCGGCAAGCTCTTCTTCCGGCAACGGCGTGGGCAACCGCTCCAGCGCCACTTCGAGCACCTTATCGATCCAGCGCACCGGCACGATCTCCAGACCGCTCTTGACGTTCTCCGGAATATCCTGCAAATCCTTGGCATTGTCCTCAGGAATCAGTACGGTTTTGATGCCTCCGCGCAGCGCCGCAAGCAGCTTTTCCTTCAAGCCACCAATGGCCGTCACTTCACCGCGTAAGGTAATTTCACCGGTCATGGCGACCCCCGCGCGCACCGGAATTCCGGTCATGGCGGAGACAAAAGCCGTCGTCATGGCGGCGCCTGCACTGGGGCCATCCTTGGGTGTAGCGCCATCCGGCACGTGAATGTGAATATCTTTCTTCTCGAAGAATTCATCTTTGATGCCCAACCGATGCGAACGACTGCGCACCACGGTTCGCGCCGCCTCGACCGACTCCTTCATGACGTCACCCAGGGAACCGGTGCGCGTGATGACGCCCTTGCCGGGCATCATGGCCGCCTCAATGGTCAGCAGGTCACCACCCACTTCGGTCCAGGCCAGACCGACCACTTGTCCGACCTGATTTTTGTTTTCTGCCCGTCCAAAATCGAATTTGCGCACGCCAAGAAACGCATTCAGATTGTCGGCACCGACCTTGACCTGCGGCACCATCTTCTTGAGTTGGAGTCCTTTCACCACCTTGCGGCAGATTTTCGAAAGTTCTCGCTCGAGCGAGCGCACCCCGGCCTCACGCGTGTAGTAACGCACAATGTCGCGCACGGCATCTTCGGCGACGAGCAATTCCTCTTCCTTGACCCCGTTATTGCTGAGTTGCTTGGGCAGCAGGTACTTCAGGGCAATATTGATTTTTTCGTCTTCGGTGTAACCTGACAGGCGAATCACTTCCATCCGATCAAGCAAGGCTGGCGGAATGTTCATGGAGTTTGATGTGGCCACAAACATGACGTCGCTCAAGTCAAAATCCACTTCAACGTAATGGTCGCCAAACTTGTGGTTTTGCTCAGGGTCCAGCACCTCCAGCAAGGCGCTCGACGGGTCACCCCGAAAGTCCGTCCCCAGCTTGTCGATTTCGTCAAGCAGGAACAGGGGATTGCGTGTGCCGACCTTGGCCAGACTCTGCAGTACCTTGCCCGGCATGGCTCCAATGTAGGTGCGTCGATGACCCCGGATTTCTGCCTCATCGCGCATGCCGCCCAAAGCGACACGAACATATTTGCGACCGGTTGCCTTGGCAATCGACTGGCCCAGGGAGGTCTTGCCAACACCCGGTGGCCCTACCAGGCACAAAATCGGGGCCTTGACCTTTTCGACCCGCTGTTGCACAGCCAGATATTCGACAATCCGGTCTTTGACCTTGTCAAGTCCGTAGTGATCTTCGTTCAGAACTTTTTCGGCGTTTCCCAGATCGTGCTTGATTTTTGTCTTGCTGCTCCACGGCAGACCGGTCAGCACATCAATGTAGTTGCGCACCACCGCCGCCTCGGCTGACATGGGCGACATGAGTTTGAGCTTCTTGAGCTCACCTTCAGCCTTTTTCAAGGCCTCTTTGGGCATCTTGGCAAGCTTGATCTTCTTCTCTAGTTCGTCAACGTCAGCCCCGTCTTCACCCTCACCCAACTCCTTTTGAATCGCTTTCACCTGCTCATTGAGGTAGAAGTCACGCTGGTTCTTTTCCATTTGCCGTTTGACGCGCCCGCGAATTTTCTTGTCCACGTTAAGGATTTCGACCTCGCGTTCAATCTGTTCAAACAAATTTTCCAGGCGGTCTCTGACACCCGCCAAACCCAGCACCGCTTGCTTGCTGTCAAGTTTGAGTGGCAAATGCGCCGCAATCGTGTCGGCCAATCGGCCGGCATCATCAATGCTTGAAATAGAAGTAAGAATTTCGGGCGGGATCTTCTTGTTGAGTTTGACGTACTGGTCAAACTGCTGCATAACGGCACGCCGCAAAGCCTCGACTTCACTGGCTTTGGCGCGCGTCTTGGGTTCAGGTTCGACCTGCGCCTCGACCGGGGTGACGTTGGCGGAAAAGTACGATTCTCCATCTTCAATGTGATTGACACGCGCGCGCTGCTGCCCCTCCACCAGCACTTTGACGGTTCCGTCGGGCAATTTGAGCATCTGAAGAATGGTCGAGATGCAGCCGACGTCGAACATGTCCGTCACCACAGGGTCATCCTTGGCAGCCGCCTTTTGGGCCACCAGCATGATGCGGCGCTCTGCCTCCATGGCGGCCTCGAGCGCCTTGATGCTTTTCGGTCGCCCGACAAAAAGAGGGATGACCATGTGCGGAAAAACAACCACGTCGCGCAGCGGCAGCAGCGGCAATTCAATCGGGTTGGCAGGCAGCAGGGTATTGACAGACATATCGAGAGTCCTTTGAGTTGCCAGTTAGATGTAGCGTTGGGTCGCAAATGCAAGCTTGCGGCCCCAGCTTAATTGTTGCTCAGCCAAGCAGGGAACAAATTTGAGTGAACGCGCACATGGATCAGCCGTGTCAGGCCTTTTTGGCCGCCTCGCGATAGACCAGCAAAGGCGGCTTGTTTTCTTCAATCGTTGACTCGTCCACCACCACTTTTTCCACGTTTGACACATTGGGCAAATCAAACATGGTGTCGATCAATGCCTGCTCCATGATTGATCGCAGGCCGCGCGCCCCGGTCTTGCGTGTCAGCGCCTTGTTGGCTATCGCCGTCAACGCGGACGGGCGAATTTCCAGGTCCACCCCTTCCATTGCGAACAGTTTGCTGTACTGTTTAACCAGCGCGTTCTTGGGCTCGACCAGAATCTGCACGAGCGCATCTTTACTGAGCTCGGCCAATGTGGCTACCACTGGCATGCGCCCAACGAGCTCGGGAATCAGCCCGAACTTGATCAAATCCTCTGGCTCAACGTCCTTGAACACTTCGGTCAAACTGCGCTGCTCTTTGCTTTTCACGGTCGCGCCAAAACCGATGCCCGAGGACTGCGTGCGGCTGTCAATCACTTTTTCCAAACCGGAGAAAGCGCCGCCACAGATGAACAGGATATTGGTGGTATCGACCTGCACAAAGTCCTGATTGGGGTGCTTGCGGCCGCCCTGCGGCGGTACGCTGGCCATTGTGCCCTCAATCAGTTTGAGCAAGGCCTGTTGCACGCCTTCACCTGAGACATCGCGTGTGATCGAGGGATTGTCGGATTTGCGCGATATTTTGTCGATTTCATCAATATAGACAATGCCCCGTTGCGCGCGCTCAACTTCATAGTTGCAACTTTGCAGTAGCTTGAGCACGATGTTTTCGACGTCTTCCCCAACATAGCCGGCCTCGGTCAGGGTGGTGGCGTCTGCCATCACAAAGGGCACGTCGAGCATGCGCGCCAGTGTTTGCGCCAACAGTGTCTTGCCGGAGCCGGTCGGGCCGATCAACAAGATGTTGCTTTTGGCCAATTCGACATCGTCCTTTTTGGCCTTTTCCTGATGTCGCAGGCGCTTGTAGTGGTTATAAACCGCGACCGCCAAGGTCCGCTTGGCGGGTTCCTGGCCGATCACATAGTTGTCGAGGTTCGCCTTGATTTCTGACGGTGTGGGCAGGTCATTGTCGCCACCGCGCGCCGTGCTGGCAGGCAATTCATCACGAATGATTTCGTTGCAAAGGTCGATGCACTCGTCACAGACGAAGACGGATGGCCCGGCAATGAGCTTCTTGACTTCGTGCTGGCTCTTGCCGCAAAAGGAACAATAAAGCGTCTTCTCGCTGGAAGGCCCCTTTTTTTCAGCCATACAACTATGCCCTTTTTGAAATAACCTGATCGATCAAGCCATATTCCTTGCACTCATCAGCGGACATGTAATAGTCACGTTCCGTGTCACGTTCGATGCGCTCGAGCGGCTGGCCGGTGCGCTCAGCCAGAATCTTGTTAAGTTGTTCGCGCGTCTTAAGGATCTCACGTGCCTGAATTTCAATCTCGGTGGCCTGGCCTTGGCTACCGCCAGAGGGCTGGTGAATCATCACCTTGGAATTGGGCAAGGAAAAGCGCTTGCCTTTGGCACCGGCGGCCAGCAAAAAGGCCCCCATACTGGCAGCCATGCCGGTGCACAAGGTTGAAACATCGGGTTTGACGAAATTCATCGTGTCAAAAATCGCCATGCCGGAGCTGACTGATCCACCCGGAGAGTTGATGTAGAACGAAATATCCTTGTCCGGGTTGTCGCTCTCCAGAAACAGCAATTGCGCCACCACCAGATTGGCGACATGGTCATTGACCGGGCCCACCAGGAAGATGACGCGCTCCTTGAGCAGACGCGAGTAAATGTCGTAGGAGCGCTCACCGCGACCGGATTGCTCAATCACCATGGGCACCATGCCCAAGGCCTGAGTTTGCATTGCACCAACTTGCACGTTCATAGGTTTCCTAAGCATTTTGGGACACAGCGGCAGCGCTTGCGCCCCTTGCGGTTTGTCACGCCAGGTTTCAGTTCAATTCTGCGCCATCAACTCATCAAATGACAGACTTTTTTCATTCGTCTTGGCTCGCGCCAGAACAAATTCTGTCACATTGTTCTCGATCACGATCGCTTCGACTTCCGCCATGCGGTTGTTGTCGCCGTAATACCAGCGTTGCACCTCGGCCGGCTTCTCGTAGCTGGCAGCCAATTCCTCGATATGTGCTTTGACTTGCTCGGTCTTGGCCTGTAACCCGTTGGCGCGAACCAACTCGGCCACGACCAGACCCAGGCGCACGCGACGTTCGGCTTGAGGCCGGAAAATATCGTCGGGCAGCGGTGCCTTGTCGGCATCCTTGATGCCGCGCTGTTTGAGGTCGGCGCGCGCGCCTTCCATTAACCGGTTCATTTCGGCCTGCACACTGGCCTGTGGCAGTTCCAGCTCGGCCTTTGACACCAATGCATCCATCACTGCAGCCTTGTTGCGAGCCAGCAGACGGAACCTGACTTCACGCTCCAGATTCTTCTTGATATCAGCGCGCAAGCCTTCGACCGTGGCATCTGCAATGCCTAGGGACTTTGCTAGCGCTTCACTGACCTCGGGCAGATGGGCCGCCTCAATCTTTTTCAACGTGACCATGAAGTCTGCCGTTTTACCTGCAACATCCTTGCCATGGTAATCGGCCGGAAACGCGAGTTGGAAGGTTTTGCGTTCCCCTGCCTTCATGCCGACCGTAGCGATTTCAAACTCCTTGAGCATCTGGCCATCGCCCACAATGAACTGAAAATCGTCCGCCTTGCCACCGGTAAAGGACTCGCCGTCGATTTTCCCTTCGAAATCGACCGTGACACGGTCCCCCTCCTGGGCGGCGGCTTCCTGTGCCCGCTGGGCAAAGGTGCGGCGCTGCTTGCGCAAAATATCCAGCGTTTTGTCCACGGCACTATCGGTCACTTCGGTGTTGATCCGTTCGACTTCGGCACCGCTCAAGTCAGCGATTTTGACCTCTGGATAGACCTCAAAAACCGCGTCAAATGCCATTTGACCCTCAGGCGAGCTTTCCGACTCGGAAATTCGGGGCTGCCCGGCAACGCGCAACTTTGCGTCATTGGCCGCAGTCACAAATGCCTCGCCAACCTTGTCATTCATGACTTCATAGTGAACAGAGTATCCGTAGCGCTGGGCGACCACGTTGAGGGGCACTTTGCCCGGCCGGAAACCGTCCATCTTGACCGTGCGTGCGAGCTTCTTCAAACGCGATTGAACTTCGGACTGAATAATTTCGACTGGCAACGTCAAGGTCATCTTTCGCTCCAGCTTTTCCAGGGTTTCCACGTTAACAGCCATCATCAAACTCCTATATAAACATTGGTGCGCGGGGCGGGACTCGAACCCGCACAGTATTGCTACCGTCAGGACCTAAACCTGGTGCGTCTACCAATTTCGCCACCCGCGCAAAAACAAAGGGGGTGGCCGATAAGACCACCCCCGTGAAATCGGTCAACTGAGCATTTTAACCTGCTGCAACGGCTCTTTGCCGGACCGGGCAGCACGCCCCAGGCAGCTCGTTGACGACGCCAACGGAGGTTACAGGCGTGCGCCGCTTGCGCCGCAGAGCCAAGCGCCTTGTCAAGCTTTGGTTGCTAGATACTTTGTAGCTATAGTCGCAGGCGGGACAAGGGCTACAGTCTAATTTCGTATAGATTTGAGAAATGGGAAATCTCTATCTTGTGCGCCACGGCCAGGCTTCGTTTGGCGCCAGCGACTATGACCAGCTCAGCGCGCTTGGCGAGCAGCAGAGCGAGCGACTGGGTGCCTATTTTCGACAACAGAATTTGCAGTTTGACGCCGTGTTGACCGGGACGCTGCGCCGTCACACGCAGACTTATGCCAGCATTTGCCGGGGCGCGGAGTTGGCTGCGGCGACCCTTCAGTGGCCTGGCCTGAATGAATTTGACAGTGCAGCGGTGATCGCCACCGTGCATCCCTTCGCGCTGGTCAGGCCCGACACGCCGGAACGCTACCGGCATCACTTTCGACTGCTTCGGGACGGATTGACGCAATGGATGAATGGCGTGGTCAGCCCGCATGGCATGCCCAGTTACAAAGAATTTCAGCAGGGCGTGACCAGCGCGCTTGATCACATCCGGCGGCACTACGATGGCAATGTGTTGCTGGTGTCAAGTGGCGGGCCGATTGCCACAGCGGTCGGCCATGTGCTGGGCACGACGCCTGAGACCACGATTGAGCTCAATCTGCGGTTGCGCAACAGTGCGCTGAGCGAATTCACTTTCAACCCAAAACGCCACACGCTGCTGACCTTCAACACACTGCCCCATCTGAGCGACCCGGGTCTGGCCAGCTCGGTTACCTATGCCTGATGGCTGTGTGAGCCCTGCGCCTAGCGCCACAGAATCAAGGCCGTACCCAGCACCGTGAGCATGGCGCCGAGCCAGGCAGCCGGCGCCGGCGAGCGACCCAATTGAAACCAAAGCAGCGGCAACACCAGAATTGGCGAGACTGAAGACAGTATCGCCACCATGCCAACGTCGCCCTTTTCCAGCGCCAGCAGCACCAGCGTCATGCCCACGCCCATGGCAATGAAGCCGTTGAGCCCCGTTTGCGCCAGCACCCGCAGCGTTGGTGCCTGCTGGGCACGGGCGGCCCGAAAGCCCAGCGCCAACAGGACAAAATGCGCGCTCGTCGCCACCGTGACGCGTACCGCCGAGGCCATAACCGGGTCCACCTGCATATTCATCACCGGCTTGGCAATAAAAGTGCCCAGTGCCTGACACAGCGCGGCCAGCAGCGCCAGGGCGACCCCCGCACCGACATTGCCGCGATCTGTTTCCCAGGCATGGCTTTCCTCCTTGTGCCGACCCAGCAAGATGGCCATCATCACTCCCGCCAGTGTCAAAATGCGCACCGAACAGGGCTTGCCAACTCATGCGCTCGCCCAGCCAGGCAACCCCCATCAGGGCACTGAACACCGCATGGGTGGCAAACAAGACGCCAGCCCGGCGCGGCCCAAGCCGGTTCATGGCAGCAAACAAAGCGGTGTCGCCAATAAAGATACCCACCAGCCCGCTCAGTGCCATCACGGCCCACGCATCTGGCGTGAACGTCCGCCAACCGCCGCTCACCGCCAGCACCGCCCACAGCATAAAAGCCACCATCGACATGCGCCAGCGGGTAAAGGCAAAGGCCCCCAAATGGCGCGCCGGCATGACCGAGGTGACACTACCCACCGCCCAGCAGCCGGCAGCGCCGAGGGCGAATAAATCGTAGCTCGCGATCATCGAAATGGGTCAGCGCCGAGCCAGGGGTGCCTGCGCCAGCGTGTCTGGCGGCAGCTGGTTCATCTCGGCGAGCAGTTTGGCCAGAGCGCGCCCGGCTGCAGCCACCAACTCGCGCCCTTTGTCAGCCGTTGCGCCCGCCGCATTGCCGACAACGCCCGCCGGGTTGTAATCCTGCATTTGCCAACCCAGTTTGGCGCTCTGGCCGTCGCCCAGGATGGCATACTTCTGTGCCCGATCCTGGGCAGAAGACGCAAAATTCTGCGCGCAAAGCATATCGACATGGGCGGCATCGAGAGCCAGCATCATCGAGGTTTCCATCTCTCCTCCATGGATACCAAAGCGCTGTTCGTCGGCACTGAACAATGTCTTCACATCGTTCCCCTTTGCATCCAGCAGCGGCAGACTAAACCAGCTCGCGCTGTACACCAGCAAATCGAGCCGCGCTCGCAGGTCCCGTGCCACCAGGTCCATCACGCTGACATTGCCGCCGTGTGAATTGAACAGCAGCAGTTTCCTGATGCCCAGTGCCGCGACCGACTCGCCAATGTCCCCCCAAAGACGCAGAATGGTCTCGTTCTTGAGCGTCAAGGTGCCTGGAAACCCGGCGTGCTCGGGGCTCAATCCGACTGCCTGCGTCGGCAGGAAAAGCACCCGGAGTGTCGCCGTCAAATGTGGCAGTGCGGCCGCTATCACGCCCTCTACCAGCGCCGTGTCCACCCGCAGCGGCAGGTGCGGGCCGTGTTGTTCGGTGGCGGCGACAGGTAACACGGCAATGGTTTGTCCCGCCTGACCGGTCGCCATCAATTGAGCAAAATCTTGCGTCGAAAGATCGGCCCAGAATCTGGATTTGTACATGCGTCTTGCAATTATAGGCAGCCACACCCAAGCTCAACCAGTCGACAAGCCACAACCCCGCAGTATCAACGACACCACATGCTCGGTGGCACGGGCGTGGTCGGGCGCGCTCAGGCTCGCGTGACCCAGCACGGCAGACACCTGCACCGCAAAGTCGGCGTAGGTCTGGGTGGCGGCCCAGATGGTAAAGAACAGATGAATCGAATCGACCGGGGCCATGCGGCCATGGGCAATCCAGCCATCGACCACCGCTGCCTTGGTCAGCACCAGTTCCCGCAGCTCGGTGCCGAGCAGTGCTTTGAGCACCGGTGCGCCATGCAGCAACTCGTTGGCAAACACCCTGGAGGCGTCAGGACGTTGCGCCGACAGCGCCATTTTGGCGCGGATGTAACGCTCAATCGACTGGCGTGGGTCGGCCGCCGGCGTGATGCCCTGCGCTGGCACCAGCCAATCCTGCAAAATACGCGCCAACACCTTACGGTATAGCGCTTCTTTGCTACCAAAATAGTAGTGAATATTGGCCTTCGGCAAAGCCGCCAGCTCGGCAATTGCCGCCATGGTCGCGCCAGCAAAGCCAGCGCCCGCAAAGACCCGCTCGGCCGCCGCCAGAATCACCGCTTCATTGACCTGACGAATCTGGCCTTTGGTGGCATCGACGCTTCCGACAAGCTGCTTAGACGGTGCCTTTGACATTAAGGTTACTTTTGCGCTGCGTCCCACACCACATGCGAGTAGGCCGCCTTGCCCGGGTCCTTCTTGATCACCGGTGCGCTGCCAGCCGCCAGCAGCACCTTGACGGTGCGCTCGAACGCTGCTGGCTCCAGATAGCCAATTTTGGTCGTACCGGCGTTGGTAATCAGCTTGGCAACGTTTTCCATCTGGCGTTTTTGCACTTTCTCGGTGGCGCTGCCCGACATATCAGCCGCCACCACAATTTTGGCAGCACCGGCCGGGTCTTTGACGGCATCGTTCCAGCCTTTGAATGTGGCTTTCAGAAATTTGCCCATGCGC
The DNA here is from genome assembly GCA_963750665.1 of uncultured beta proteobacterium. Taxonomy (GTDB): domain Bacteria; phylum Pseudomonadota; class Gammaproteobacteria; order Burkholderiales; family Burkholderiaceae_C; genus Rhodoferax. The sequence goes on along the minus strand of CAVVRQ010000029.1, from coordinate 75,793 downwards.
GCGACGAAAGCCGGGTCTTTCAGTTTGGAATCGAGCACATACAAACCGTCTTCGAGCGAGGCCACGCCTTCTTTTTCATAGAAGAAGGTCACCAGATCGCTCTCTTTCACACCGGCGTCCACGACCTGCCAGTATTCGTTGTAAATCATGGTGGAGATGCAGGCCGCCTGGTTTTGCAGCAGCGGATCGACGTTAAAGCCCTGCTTGAGAATCTTGATGTCGGTGTCGGTCTTGAGGCCCAGCTTGGCCATCCAGTTCAGGAACGGATATTCATTGCCACCGTACCAGACGCCCAGCGTCTTGCCTTTGAAGTCCTTCGGACTGGCGACACCACTGGACTTTTTGCAGGTCAGCATCAAGCCGGACTGGTTAAACACCTGCGCAATGTTGACCAGCGGCACACCGGCTTCGCGCGCGGCCAGCGCGTCGGGCATCCAGTTCACCACCACGTCGGCACCGTTGCCAGCAATCACCTGCACCGGTGAGATGTCGGGGCCGCCTGGTTTGATGGTCACGTCCAGACCGGCGGCTTTGTAGTAGCCCTTGCTTTGCGCCACGTAGTAGCCGGCGAACTGCGCCTGCGGCAGCCATTTGAGCTGCACGGTAACTTTGTCCGCGGCGCTTGCTGCTGCGCCGCAGACGGCTAGCAGCGCGGCCAGCAGGCTGCTGGTGATCTTGGAAGTACGAATCATGGAAGGCTCCTTGGGTTAAGAAAAAAATGGTCGACTTGGACAAACGGACGACACGGCGAAAACACTTTCATCCTTCACGCACCGACGGGTGCCAAAAAGCGGCCCGGCGCTCCAGTTGCACCAGAGCGGCATAGGCGAGCGAGCCGGTCACCGCCGCCACCACTATGGCGCTCCACACCAGCGGCATGTTCATGCGCGAGGCCTCGGTCGAGATCCGAAAGCCCAGCCCCGAGGTGGGCGAGCCAAAAAATTCAGCCACGATGGCGCCGATCAGGGCCAGGGTGGCATTGATCTTGAGCGCGGCGAACATGAATGGCAGTGCCGCTGGCAGGCGCAGAGCCAGCAAGGTGCGGCCATAGCTGGCGGCGTAGCTGTACATCAACTCGCGTTCCAATCTACCGGCTGCTTTGAGCCCGGCCAGGGTCGAGACCAGCATCGGGAAAAATGTCATGAGCACCACCACGGCCGCCTTGGAGGGCCACTCAAAGCCAAACCACATCACGGCGATCGGTGCCACTGCGACCAGCGGAATGGTGCTGGTGAGTGAGGCCAGGGGCAGTAGGCCGCGTTGCAGAAAAGGCAGACGATCAATTGCCAGCGCCACCACAAACCCCAGGCCGGACCCGAGCGTCCAGCCGATCAACACCGCCTTGAGAACGGTCTGCACAAAGTCGCGCCACAGCGTGGGTGCGTGGCTTGCGATGGCCTGCAAAATGAGACTGGGCGGGGGCAGCAGGACTTTTGGCACGTCAAACGCCAGCACCAGCAACTGCCAGAAATAGATGATCCAGACGCCAAACAGTGCGGCGGTCAACAGGCCGTAAATGCGCGCACCATCGAGCGCCGCCACCCAGCGTATCGACTGCACCGCCAGCAACGCCAAGCCAACGGTGCCGAACCAGAACCACGGGGTGGGTGCTGCCGCGCCGCGGGCTGCGGGCAACTGCAGCCACAGCGCAGCGCCTAACAGCCAGACCAGGGCAAACGCGGCAACGAATGCGGGCGATCGTTTCATGTCTGACTGCGCTTGCGCAACACCAGGCGCTCAACACCCGCCACCCCGGCAGTCAGGCTCAAGCCCAATAGCGCCGACATCACCAGCGCCGACCAGATTTGCACCGTGTTACCGTAATAAGAGCCGGTCAACAAGCGGGCCCCGAGTCCGGCCACGGCGCCAGTCGGCAACTCGGCCACCATGGCACCGACCAAACCGGCGGCAATGCCAACGCGTAACGCTGGAAACAGAAACGGCAGTGAGGCCGGCAATCGCAACAGCCACAGCGCCTGCCAGCGCGTGGCGGCATAGGTATGCAGCATCTCGGTCTCGATGCGCTGCGGGGAGCGCAAACCCTGCACCATCGCCACCGTGACCGGAAAGAAACACAGGTACATCGCAATCACGGCTTTAGGTGCCACACCGGAGACGCCCAGACTGCCCAGAATCACCAGCACAATCGGCGCAATGGCCAGCACCGGCACCGTTTGCGAGGCCACAATCCACGGCAGCAAGGCGCGCTCCAGCGTGCGCGAATGAACAATGCATATTGCCAAAACCAGCCCGAGCAAGGTGCCCAGGATGAAGCCCCACAAAGTGGATTCGGCAGTCACGGCTACATGGAATATCAGATTGCGTGGCGAGTCCAGCGGCCAATCGACCAGGCTCGACCAAAAATCAATCGCCACCTGGTGCGGCGGCGGCAACACCGGGCGTTGCATATCCATGGTGGCCGCCAGCAGTTCGCGCCAGCTCCAGGCCCCCTCGGGTGGCAAAACACGTTCAATCGCCCCAGGTGCATTGAGCGCCAAGGCCCCCAGGTACCAGCATAGCAACAGCGCCAGCAGCATCACCACCACTGGCAGACCCTGGCGCTTCAAGCGCACCACGCCGCTCCGGAAAAGATTCTCAATCATGGTGCCCCTGCGCCAGCGCTTCGCGCACCGCATGCGCGACGTCGGTAAAGGCGGCGCTATCGCGCAGCGCCAGATAGCGCTCATCGGGCAGGGGCGACTCGATGACCTTGATGATGCGTCCCGGGCGCGGCGACATGACCACGATGCGGGTGGACAAATACACTGCTTCGGCAATTGAGTGCGTGACAAACACCACTGTGCGGCGCTCGCGCTGCCACAGTTGCTGCAACTGCTCGTTGAGCCGGTCGCGCGTAATTTCGTCGAGCGCCCCGAAAGGTTCATCCATCATCAGAATACGCGGCTCGAACGACAGGGCGCGTGCAATCGACACGCGCTGCTGCATGCCGCCCGAGAGCTGCCAGGGGTATTTGCCCTCAAAGCCGGTCAGCCCGACACGTGCCAGATGATCGATTGCAATGGCTTTGCTCTCGGTGCGGCTGCGGCCCTGAATTTGCAGTGGCAAGGTCACGTTGGCCAATACGGTGCGCCACGGGAACAGCGCCGGCGCCTGAAACACATAACCGTAGGCACGTGCCAGTCGGGCCTGGTGTGGCGTCACCCCGTTCACCAGCACCTCGCCGGAGCTGATTTTTTCCAGATCGGCAACCACCCGCATCAAGGTGGTCTTGCCACAGCCCGAAGGGCCAATCAGTGCCACGAACTCCCCCTCGCGGATGTCCAGATCAATCCGGTCGAGCGCCTGCACGGGCGCATCGGCGGTTTGAAAAATGACACTGGCGTTGCGGATCTGAACCGTCAATGGCGTGCTGCTCAAAGCTTGGGAAGAAGGCGTTAGCGGCAGCTCGGAAAGGTTCATTGAGACGCGACAGATAGGTTGGGTGCACCAGAAAGAAGCGAGCCAACGGAATCTAACCCGTTGGTCAACTTATTCTATCGACCAAAGCCATTTTCGTGCCATCAATTTGATTAGGGTTTGTACCCGGCAAAGCGACGTTAGCCGCTAGCGCAACCAATGCAGGAAAAATTCAACCAGTAAAGCAACGAACCAGGTGGCCAGACCCAGCGCGCCGATCCCCCAAAATACGCCCGGCCAGTCAGACCTGGCCAGCCCCGCGCGAGACTGGCTTGATGCCCCGCACTCAACGCAGAAGTCAAACACACCGGGCTGCGCTGAACCGCAATTCGGGCAGCGCACTTGAGACATCGGAGCCAGGCTGGATTCCAGTGCGACCTTCACCGCATCGAAACAGCGGTTTGGTTGTAACCAGTTTCGCGGTAGATGCGCTCAATCAACTCCCTGGGAATTCGGCCATTGGTTTGCGTGCCGTCCACCATGCCGCTTTTTAGTGCGTTATAGACTTCGCTGAATTGCAGCGTTCGCGGTCTGGCCCCAAGCGCTTTCATTTGGGCTTCGAGAATCTGCGACGGCTGAATGCGCAGGCTCAAACCGTCAAAGTCGGCCGGACTGCGCAACGCGCGATTGGCACTCATCTGCTTGAAGCCGTTGTCCCAGAATGCCAGGCCAACAACCCCCTGGTGATCCAGTTTGGCCAGCAAGGATTTACCAATGGGTCCCTGCGTGACCCGGTGCGCCGCCTCGGTATCGGCAAACAAATAGGGCAAATCAAAAACCTCAAATTCTGGTGCATGCAACACCTTGAGCTTCGTCAGTGAGGGCGCCAGCATCTGCACGTTGCCCAGCAGCAGCGCAGACATTTCATCCTGATCGCCGTACAGCCGGCTGTTCGGGTACAAGTCAACACGCACCTTGCCCGCACTGCGCTGCGCCACCAGTTGGGCGAATTTTTCGGCTGCCTGCCCCTTGGGCGAAGCCGACGCCACGACGTGGCTGAAACGGATGACCAGCGGCCCGTCTGCTAACGCGATTTGCATCGCTGTTACGGTCACGACGGCCGCCACCAAATTACCAAATAGTCTCATCATCATCTCCTTGAATGGTTTTACAAAACTGATACGTTACCGAGTGACTTGGCATAGTCCCGTTGCGCGCCCTGTTTCGGTGCAAGCGGCGGGCGTTGGCGCGGCAAACGGCAGGCGTGGGCCAGCAGAAAAAGCCAGGTGACGAATTCCACCCATGTCATGGTCGGGCCAATCACGGTTAGGGCTTCAAAATGTCTTTGCACATGGCGCGTTCCTTGGTCGGCAGGGATGCTGACTTTTCTCCCTACCCAGCAAAACGCAATTGAACAGGAAAACCGGCCAAATGGCGAAAACTGGCCGTGCTATGCCACAGCAACGTACCGCGACGCGGATTACTGCGTGAGCGCTGAAATGGATTTGTTGCGCAAGCGAGACGGCGGCCTCACGCTAGCCGAGCTGAAGTCCAGCCAGAACCTTCTCCCGGACCGGAACCGGAGTTTCCAGACCGTGCCGGTCAAATCTACCCGGTCTGCAGCACCCGGTAAACCGCCATTACTTTCTTCACGTAGTGCTGCGTTTCCCTGAAGTTGGGGATCCGCTTGCCGGCCCGCAGTACGGCGCCTTCGCCCGCGTTGTAGGCGGCCAGGGCGAGTTCGGTTTCACCGCCATACAGACGCAGCAAATCAGCCAGGTAATGGGTACCCGTTTGGATGTTGAGCGCGGGATTGGTCAGCTTGCGGGCAATCGGGGAACCCGGCTCGGACCAAACGCCATAGCGCTGAGCCGTCGCTGGCATGATCTGCATCAAGCCCACAGCGCCTTTGGGTGAAACTGCTTTTGCATCAAAAGCCGACTCCGTTGCGACCACCGCCCTGAGCAGCGCATAGTCCACACCATGCGATTGCGAAGCCGCTGCCAACTGGCCCTGCAGCGCCAGATAGGTCGGCGATGCGTTCATCATGGCCACTGCTTGCTGCGCCGCCTTGTTGATGGCTTGCGGCGTCGCGTCCACATTCAGCGCGCTGGGAGCGCCGGGATCAGACTGAATCACCAGTTGCACATTTTTGTTCGGGGGCTGGTTGGTGAACTGCGTCAGACCGTTCTCATCGACGTATTTCCATACATCGGCCAACACTGGCGTGCACGAAATGCACACCAAACCCAGCGCTGACCAGCGCATCAGTGCCCGCAGCGTCGCTGCTGTGGTTTTGGATTTTGCAAGCAACAAAAGATACTTCCCTCAAAAAATCAGCATTTACAATTCAGCGCTCGACTCGGCCGCATGCAACCTATATCGTCCAGGGATGACCACTCGATCCACCACCCTTCTCTACGCACTGGCGCTCGCCGTCGGCATCGTCGTGCTGTATGCATTGGGTCTGAACAACCAACTCGTGTTTGATGACGCCCGTTTGACCGACGGCACTATTTTTTCCAACTACGGCAGCCTGGGCGAACTAAGGCCGCGACTGCTTTCTTATGGCAGCTTTGTCTGGCTACAGGCTATTTTAGGCGATGGCTGGTGGAAACAGCGACTTTTCAACATCGGTTTACATATTGCCACCGCTTTCACGCTCTATGCCTTGGTGCTGGCCTTGCTTGAGCGCATTGAGTCGGCCGCAGTGGCAGACGCAGCCGCGCAGGCATCGGCACAGCGCAGTGCAGCGCGACTGGGTGTGGCCTTGTGGGCTTTCAACCCAGTGGCCGTTTATGCCGTCGCCTATCTGATTCAGCGCTCCATTGTGATGGCCACCTTGTTGGTGGCGCTGGCTTGCTGGAGCTATGTACGTGCTTTGGTCAGTGGCAAACGGCTTTGGTACCTGCTGGCCTGCGTTTGCTACCTGCTGGCGGTGGCGGCCAAGGAACACGCCATTGCCGCCGTTTGCCTGACCGTGCCCCTGTTCATTTTTGTCAAACGGCCAGGCTTGAAACGGGTGCTGGGCCTGGCCGGTGCCGCGTGCCTGCTGCTGGGCGCCATGGGAGCCCTGTTGTACAGCCGTTACGGCTCCATTATTGGGGCGGCATTCGATGAGAATTCACGCGCTTTCGTGGCGCAACTCGAGCTGCTGCAGCCCGGCATCAGTCAGCACATCTATCCCTTGAGCCTGCTCAATCAAGCCGGGCTCTTTTTTCGCTACGGCGCCATCTGGTTGCTGCCTTACGTCGGCTGGATGTCAATCGACATTCGTCCCGCCTTTCCTTTGACTTTGCTGAGCTGGCATGTGCTGGGCGCACTGGCCTGGATCGGCACACTGGTTTGGGGCGTCTGGCTGCTGCTGCGCCGCAGCGACGCCTGGGGTCTGTTTGGTTTGTGTCTGCTGATTCCTGGTCTGCTTTTTATAACTGAATTTGCCACAGTTTGGGTGCAGGATCCGTTCGTCCTCTATCGCAGCTACCTGTGGTCAATTGGCGTGCCGCTGCTGCTTGCGCTGGTCTTGCTTGCATTGCCTGGCAAAGTGGTTCAGGCCATCTGCGTGATGCTGATGGCACTGTTGGCCGCATTCAGTTTTGATCGCATTCACAGCCTGCAGTCGCCCAGCAGCGCGTGGACCGATGCCAGCGAAAAAATTGACCGCCAGGCACCGCCCAACGCCGTTGGCCGGTGGCGTCCACTGGTCAATCTTGGCACCGAGTTTGAGGAGCGCGGCGACTATGCTGAAGCGTTGCGTCTTTTCGGTCAGGCCGAAGCGCTGGGGGAGCCGCTCGGCTCTGCCCGCTTTAACATGGGTGTCAGCCTGCAGCAACTTAAACAATACCCGCAAGCACTGGACAATTTTGCCCAGGCCGAAGCCAAAGGCTTCACCGAGGCAGCACTTTATTACCAGCGCGGTGAGTCGCAATACGCGTTGGCTCGCTTTCAGGACGCGTTTGAGAGTTTCTCCAAGGCGCTGCAACGCCCGCAAGCCCCGGACGCCGAGCAGTTCACCCGCATGCGCCAAGCCGAGGCGGGCGTCGCCAGCCAAAATTATGACGCCGCGATTGCCAGCTACAAGACCCTGATCCAGGCCGCGCCGGACAAGCAACGCTACCAAGTGGGCTTGAGCATGGCCTACCTGCGCAAGCAGGACTTCGCTGCCGCCATGGCCCTGCTCAATGCAACCATCGCTGCCCACCCCGCTGGCCCGGCTTATTACGCCCGTGCCCTGACCCACTTCTTTCAGGGCAATCGCACGGCCAGCCGGCTGGACCTGGAGACCGCCCTGCGCGCCGAGCCCGATAATCCGATCTACCGCAAACTGCAACAACAACTTGACGTGCCAACTGGCAAGTCGGCTGCAAAACCCTGATGCCCAACCTGCAAATCACCACCGGCCTGTTGGGACTGGGTCTCGCCGTGATCATCGCGCAACTCTTGCGACGGGACCACATCTATATCCTGCACGCGCTGTTCTGGATCATCATTGCGGCCTTGGCTGTGCTGCTTGGGTTGTGGCCGGGCCTGATCGACCTGGTCGCGGGGTGGATCGGTATCAGCTATCCGCCCGCGGCGCTACTGCTCGGTGCGGTGCTGGTCCTGCTGGTGAAATCCCTGTATGCCGACATAACCAACACCCGGCTCGAGCGCCAACTGCGTCGCCTCAACCAGCGTGTCGCGCTGCTGGATGCCAAAGAACCATTTCCTAAGGAAAATAGGCCTTAAGCCCCCGTCTGTCCTTCGCTAACAGCTACATAACTGATAGCGTTATTGGTGGCAGAGATTGGGCCATGGGCCCCCGCCTCATGGTGTCAAAGGCCCACAAATCGGCGGGAGCCCATGCCCCAATCTCCGCCACCTCCGGTTAAGTCCTGCACGCCGTTGACAAAATTGAAGGCAAATCATGAATACAAAACACTACACCTACCGCGCAATCTGGTCATCCGAAGACGGCGAGCATGTGGGGCTGTGCGCCGAGTTGCCGTCCCCGAGCTGGCTGGCCAAGACCCCTGAAGCTGCGCTCAAAGGCATCCAAAAGGTGGTGGCCGACGTGATGGCCGACATGTTGACCAGCGGTGAAGCCGTAGCCATCGCGCTGGCCGAAAAGAACTACCGCGGCGAGTTCCGTGTGCGGATCCCGCCGCTGGTCCACCGCAATCTGGCGCTGATGGCGGCCGAGCAAGGCGTCAGCCTGAATCGCCTGGTTAGCGCGAAGCTGTCGGCTTGAGGGTGGCGTAAGGTCCATGGCGGAAGGCCGCTCCAGACACGTAAGAGCCGTTCACGAAAGGCAGCTTACCGGTTGCCCAGTTCGACGCCGGGCAGAAGCCGTTCATGGCGTTCGGCATCGTGCCCATTTTTGGGTACGATAATTCGACATGTCGGAGGCGAGAAAAGTATCCATGTTCGTATATGGGTTACGACGCAGTGCCGCACGGCTTCCGTTCGACGTTCCGGGGGGTCTCTGCGGAAGAGACCGACTTCACCGATGAAGTGAAGAGGACCGCCATGGCCCACGCACACGGCGACAAGCTGGATGAAGCCTACTGGCGCACCGACGTCTTCAGAAAGCGCAAGCGGTTGATGCAGGAGTGGGCTGACTTCATTGACAACCCGCCCGAATACTACAAAACCAACGTGATCCCAATCAACGCGACGGCTGCAGCGTAGTTCACGACGGTCGCCCACTCTTGGATGTTTTAGGATGACTGTGTGCAAGGGAAATTCCGGAAAAGCATGCGCTGGCGCACTTGGTCGGCTTGGATTGGCCCGGTCGAGAGCCAAGCCGCATTCCAGATTGTGTAAAACCGATTACCATCACAGGCTGCGCCATCTGGATGGGCGCCAAACTATGAAGAAGCAATTCAAGCCGACATCAGCCCCCGCGCCGCAGTACCCAACGCCGCCAATTCTGGAAGCGGTGATCGGCATCACCTTTGCCCAGACGCTGGACGGCAAGGCCCTGGCCAAGGCTGACGAGCGCATCGGCAAGCATTACCCGGCGCACGAGGATGTGCACCAGACCAATTTCAATGTGAGTCTGAATATAGGTGAAGACCGCAAGATGATTGCGGCCCCTACCGAAGGCACCACCGTGCATGGCCACAAGCGCACGAACCCGAACCTGGACGAGTTGACAATTCTGATGCCGAACTCCATAACCGTCTCGCAGCTGGCACCCTACCCTGGGTGGGATACCTTTATGGCCCGGTTTAAGCGGGACTTCCACGGCTACATGGGGCGGCAAAAGACGCGGCAACTCAGCCGGGTTGGTGTGCGTTATATCAACCGCATTGACATACCGGTCAGCGGTGAAATCATTGAGCACGAGCAATACCTGAACTTTCACCCACGGGTGCCTGACACATTGGGGCCTATTGTTGGCTATGGCATGCAGGTCTCATTTGACATCGAAAAAATTGACGGACAGGTCACCTTGAGAACCACCCCCGTGGCATCACCTACACTGGGTCATGCCTCATTCATGCTGGACATTGACGTCTATACAACGAGCAATCTCCCCATGAATGAAGCAGCACTTTACGAACTGCTGGGACACATGAGGGTAGCGAAGAATCGCGTGTTTGAAGAATGCATCACACAGCGTGCGCGCCAGGAAATTTTTGGACATGCCAACAACTGAAGCCATCCGACCCAGTGCTCTGGTTTACCAGCCATCACACGACCTATTGCACCTGAAGACGCTGGCGCTGGAGTGGCGCAAACTATTTGCGCCCCACAAAGCATTCGCGGTATCCAGTTCCACTTTGATAACTAGACAGGGCGACGCCGAGGTCTACAATCCTGCCGCATTGACCATGGGAGAACAAAATTTTTCGCGGGCAAACATTCGCGGCACTACCCATAGCGGTCGGTCGGTCGAAGAGTCGCTGTTTGACGCCAGGGCCATGGCCAAGATATTGACTTCGCGAATCAGCATGTATTTGCGTGAAGGCTGGCGCGACAAGCTGTTTTATCAGTTGGATAACCTGCTCGACCCGAATGAGTGGGATCCGGTAGACAAGCCACTGCAAGAGCGGTCCTTTGACACATTCCTCAAGGCCATTTGCGACCTGAAACCAGCCAAGCGGCCAGGCCTAGGCTTGGCCTACAGCGGAAACCTTATCGCCGGATGGCGGAACAATGAGAATGAACGCGTGTCGCTTGAATTCGCTCCGACAGGGCGAGTCACATTGATCGGTTCGCGCTTGATTGATGGCGAGCCGGTATTGTTCTCTGCACGTGCGCCCGTTAGCGCATTAAAAAAGACGCTCGTATCACTTAACTGTGCGGAGTGGCTGGGCTGTGCCTAAGGTCAAACGCCACTACTCGCTACCCGATGCCGACCATGTGATGCGGTACGTTCCACGCAAACTGCAGGAACTTGATGATGACGGCAATGTCGTCGGCTTCTATCCTGGAGCTTTTGCCCACCGGGATGGTGAGGAATACCTTTCTGTGAACTGGCTGGAATACTATGAACAGACGCATGCCAGCAATGTCACGGCTTGCAAAGCCGGTCTTCAGACTGTGCTCAAGGGGGCCAAGTCCATGTTTGGTGTCGGCCAAGTGGGGCGCGTGAAGGAACTTTCCCAGTACAACGGAAAACCCGTGCGAATCGTCCATTACCCAAACTCCAACAGCAATCCATCACACAGCGCCATTTTCACCGACATTCCAGTCCACGATACCGTGTGCGAATCGCTTGCGCTGGAGTTCTACAAAGAACACTACTAAGTTGCTCGCCGACTTGATCGCAACCCGCTTCGGCGGGTTTTTGTTGTCCGCCCCATCAGGAAATGACACATCAATGTCTCGGGCACTTGCGCCAGTCATCAATAAAGCACTGCTGGCCCTGTGCCAGGGTGATGCGGCCAGTACAGATTAGGCGCTTCACCCGGACCTCCACGACGTCCTTCGCCTTGGCACCATCTGGGCCTTCCCACGGCTGCAGCGCCAGGTTGCCCAGATCGGTCGGGTGACGCCATCCTCATGTAGCAGCACAACTCGATCGCGCCCATATCGACCTTGGAAGAATCCGATCTCGTGAAAAACGTTCTCTCTTGCAGGAACTTCGTCCCCTGCTACGTCATCGCCTGTCATCACTATTACCGCGGAATCGCATTCGCCGGCGCTATCAAATAGCTTCTCAATGATTGTGCGACCATGATTGGGTTGCTGCGCCAACTCAATAGTTGAGCGCAGCACGTCTTTTTCAACGTAACTCTGAACTCCTCGCCAATCTTGCGATCCGCCGTGAGTGATACGCAAGCCACAGGGTGAATGGATTTGCCTGGATGCACGAACCCACCTCGGCCCGGATGGCTGTGGTCTTTCTGAATCGGCGCTCTATGATATTCACGGTCTGGTCGGACGGGCCACACAAAGCCTCTCAGTCAGTCGGCGCGGATGATTGAAACTTGGGCTTGACTGGCAGTAGCAGCGACTGGCTAAAGCAGCTAAAAGTGGCATCGCCGACTCGCTGGAAGACTTCAAATAGCCTGCAAATCTTCATGCCTGAAGCGGGGTCTTAAATATCGTTATAAATCATATACTTAGATGCGATTTCCGCATGCTAAGGGGAGTAATCCGCATGAAAATACAAGGTTTCAGGAAAATAGCGCATGAGCGCGCACGCCCGGCGCATTGAGCACGCCGGTGAGTACCTGACCAAACCTGGCAGACCTTGTCCCCAAAACCATGAAGCGCCAGAGTGAGGCCCTTGGTCAGGCGTATTTTTCCAGCATTTGATGGCCCTATAAGGATTCGAGCCGTTTGGTGCCCTTCGTGTCTTCAACAAAAAGCCACTTTGACTGGAAAGTTAGCTTGGGCTAAAGCGGTCTTGGTTCGGGTCAAGTGAGCCAAGTGAGTCACAGTCACAGACGCTCAGCAGACCTGATGCCCGACACCCTTGAGGAAGGGCTGTAGCAGGTCGCCAAGCTCTCCGCAGAATAGATCGAGGGATCACACGCCCCAGGGTCGTTGAGCCCCCTGGCGACCCCTGTCGATCTGAACCATGAACTGGTGGGACTGCAACAACAATTGGCAGGCTGGTTCGTCTGCATGTGCTGGCTCATCGGTCGCACATGGCGGGCGGGTCCAATGCATGGTCGGCCCTATAAGCGACCAGATAGAGGGTTCTTACGCCTTGAATCAGGTAGCAGCTTCGCTTTGGCGGTTCTTTCGGCGGGCGTCCAGATGCCACGCCAGAAACGGCAGCAGCACGATGGATCCCGGCAGCGCCCAGATAAGCAGGTAAGGATAAACGGCTGATGCGGCGCGCAACAATTGCTGGAGTTCAAGCCGATCCTGCGCCGTCCACCTGCCACCGTTGCGCGGCTTCATCAGCAACGCAATGGAGCCCTTGACGCTTCCCAACTCCTGGCGTAGCCGGTTCCTTTCCCGGTTGTTGCTTGCCAGAATAGCGGAAAACCACCTTGGTGCCCTCTTCATACGCAATTGGTAGGAGCTTGTCTTATTGGGATCAAAAACGGCTGGCGGGTCAGCCTTTTCGGCATCCGGGTGGGGCATTAATGAATCGGGTAAAGCCATACTGGATTATCCGGCAAGCCCCGAGCCACGGCTACACGCTGGGCCACTAATTTTGGCGACCCGCTTGGTCTCCGACCAGCCTCAATCGCGTCCGTTCATCCCGGCTTTCCCTCAATTCCCCTGACAGTAACGCAGTCTGTCGCAAAGCCCATGCAATCCGGAATCAAAGAACCTATATTCTCTTCAACGGGCCACGGTGGCCTCAAATTGGAGAAGTAGATGAACACAGATCACACCACTCGCTTGGCCGCATTCATGCTCGCAGTATTGATGACGGTTGCCATCAACGGCGCCATGCTCTGGAAGTTCGATACGATCGCTCAAGATGGGGTGCTGGCCAGCGCCGGGCCAGCCGCTGTCGTGACGCTGGAAACGGTCACCATTGTCGGGTCACGGACTTGAGCAGGTGAATGTAATGCTGTCCCTGGTTGGCTGGCTGATCCTGTTCGTGTTGTGCTGGCCTTTGGCTTTGTTGGCACTGGTGCTGTGGCCGCTGGTCTGGCTCATCTCGATCCCGCTGAAATTGATCGGAATTGGTGTGGGAGCCGCGTTGGCATTGATCAAGAGCATTTTGTTTCTCCCGGCAACATTGCTCGGCTACCGGGGGGCAAAGTAGGTTCAAGCTCGGCCAAAGTGCCGACCTGCCAGCCTGAGTAGGCTAGTTGATTGCGCTAAGCCATCTGCGGCGCGCGCCGAAACAGGCAAGTGGACAACGCCTGCCCTCGGACCCGGTTCAGACTGCTATGAAAATCTCTCCATCGCAGTCGTTTGCAGAGAGCCAAGTCAGCTCCGCCATGACGCACGAGATCGCGTGCAAAGCCCTTCAAATTGAACTTGCAATCTGTCAGCGACTTGCTATAGTTACATTGCAAGGACACCTCGTCTGAGGCGATAGCCAACTGATCAATGATCGCCTTGACGTAGAGCAGATGTGGAGCACACCTCTATCACGGCGGGGATTCCGGCTCGCCAGCTTGACCGAAGCCGGAGTTGAAATTGACTACCGATGGCAACCGGGCAAAAACACGGGCGTGTTTATTGTGGCGAAGAAAGCGCAATAGGGCGATTACCCCGAGAACCATGCGGTACCCGGCAGCAATGCGGAGTTTGAAATGAACTTGACTGTCTGATGAACAAGGCCATGCAGACATTAAGACATGACCACTGGACCGCCCTTGGCTATTGCACGTTGATAGGCGGGTCGCGCCACCATGCGGGCTTTGAACGCAGTCAAATTTGGAAAACTCACGGCGTCGACACCCCGAGCGAGTGCCGCCTCAACAGCAAAACTCATCTGAAAGTCAGCAATACTAAGGTGCTCTCCAGCAAACCAAGCGTGAGTACCCAAGTGCTCCTCCATGAAGGTCAACGCGGTCGCCAAGTTGGGATCAATCAATTTGGCCTGCACTTTTGAACAGAGCTGTTTCGCGATAGGTCGAACAAAAAAAGGCATCGGCTGTGTGGGGATCGTCATGAACACCAGCTTCATGACTAACCAGTTCATCAAGGAGCCTTCAGCGTAGTGCATCCAAAAGCGCGACTGGCGGTATTCAGGGGTACTCAGCGCAGGTTGCAAATAGGCCAGTTCGCCTTGCGCATTCGCACCAAAGCGTTCAACCAGGTACTCCAGGATCGCGCCAGACTCAGCAATGGTCTCGTTGTCATCGGTAATAACTGGCGACTTGCCCAATGGGTGAACCGCTTTCAGTGCAGGTGGTGCCAGTCGTGTTTTGAGATCGCGCTTGTAAAGCCTGATCTCGTAGGGCACGCCAAGCTCTTCAAGTAGCCACAGAACGCGCTGTGAACGGGACGTTTCAAGGTGATGTACTGTAATCATGCTGATGATTATGTCCGCTATCAGGCAGGCAATTTGAATTTCCGTAGACCCGCTTACGCTGCACTACAGCCCTTCGCAGCAACCCCAAACTTGTTCCGCAATCCCAGAACGCCACCCGCAGAGATTGGGGCATGGGTCCCCGCCGATTTGTGCGCATTTGGCAGTATGAGGCGGGGGCCCATGCCCCGATCTCTGCTACAAAACGATATCATTTATGTAGCTGCAAAGGCTTAGCACACGGGTGCTAAAGCCCTAAAACACTTGTCAAATCACTCAGACGACTGCTGCAACGCCCACATCTCCGCATACCTCCCACTCGCCGCAAGCAGCTCCGCGTGCGAGCCGCGCTCGATGATGCGGCCCGCCTCCATCACCAGAATCTCATGCGCATCGACCACCGTGGAGAGGCGGTGCGCGATCACCAGCGTGGTCTTGTTTTGCGCCACGCTTTGCAACTCGGCCTGGATCGCGCGCTCGTTGGCGCTGTCGAGCGCCGAGGTGGCTTCGTCAAAGATCAAAATCGGCGGGTTCTTCAGCAATGTGCGGGCAATCGCCACGCGCTGCTTTTCGCCACCCGATAGTTTCAGGCCGCGCTCGCCGACCATGGTGTTGTAGCCCAGCGGCGTGGCCACGATGAAGTTGTGGATGTGTGCGGCGCGCGCCGCCTCTTGCACCTGCTCGCGCGTGGCACCGGGTTTGCCGTAGGCGATGTTGTATTCCACCGTGTCGTTGAACAGCACGGTGTCTTGCGGCACGATGCCAATGGCTTGCCGGACACTGGCCTGTGTGACCCGCTTGATGTCCTGCCCGGCGATCAGGATCTGGCCTTGCTGCACGTCGTAAAACCTGAACAGCAGCCGCGCCAGTGTCGATTTGCCGGCACCCGAGGGGCCGACCACCGCCACGGTTTTACCGGCCGGAATCTCAAAGCTCACATCGTGCAGAATCGGACGCGCCGGGTCGTAGGCAAAGCTGACGTGATTAAACCTGACGTTGGCCCCGTCCACGCGCAGCGGCAGCGCACCCGGCGCATCGGCAATTTCGCGCTCGCGCTCCATCAGCGTGAACATTTTCTCCAGGTCGGTCAGGCCCTGCTTGATCTCGCGGTACAGCACGCCCAGGAAACCCAGCGGAATATAGAGCTGGATCATGAAGGCGTTGACCATCACCAGGTCGCCCAGCGTCATGCGGCCATCGACCACGCCCTGGGTGGCGCGCCACAGCATGGCGATCAGGCCCGCTGCGATGATAAGCTGCTGGCCGGTGTTGAGCAGGCTCAGGGTGCTCTGGCTTTTGAGCGCCGCTTTGCGGTAGTGCTCCAGGTTGTCGTCGTAGCGGCGCGCCTCGAACTCTTCGTTGTTGAAGTATTTGACGGTTTCGTAATTCAGCAGCGAGTCAATCGCCCGGCTGTGCGCTTTGGAGTCGAGATCGTTCATGACCTTGCGAAACTCGGTGCGCCACTCGGTCACGATCACGGTAAAGGTGATGTAAAAGATCAACGCGATGATGGTGATCCAGGCAAACCACATGTCGAACTTAACCGCCAGGACACTCAACACCATTGTCACTTCGATCAGCGTCGGGAAGATGCTATAGAGCGAAAAGCTGATCAGCGAATGCACGGCGCGCGTGCCGCGCTCGATGTCGCGCGTCATGCCGCCGGTCTGGCGTTCCAGGTGAAAGCGCAGGCTTAAAGCGTGCAGGTGGCGAAATACCTGCAAGGAGATACTGCGCGAGGCGCCCTCGGTGGCCTTGGCAAAGACCAGCTCGCGCAGCTCGGTAAACAGCGTCGTTGACAGGCGCAGCAGGCCGTAGGCGAACAGCAGGGCAGCGGGCACCACCAGCAAGGCGCTCGCCGTGATCCCGCCCTTCGGGTTCATGGTGTCCACCAGCTGCTTGAGCAGCAACGGTACACCGACATTGGCCATCTTGGCGCCAATCATGAACGCCAGGGCGAACATGACGCGCCACTTGTATTGCCACAAATACGGGAACAGGCGGCGCAGCGTGGCCCAGTCGGAGCGTGGCGTGGCGGGCGTTGACGCGCTATCGGGTGGCGCGTTGCGGGAAGAGCTGCGTTGACCGTGGCCGTGCATTGGGGGGACAATCCTTGTAAACCTCCAATTGTGCCTATGTCCGCAAACCAAAATCCACTCAACGTCCAGCTGCCGACCGATGAAGAGCTGGTGCTCAAGGTCATTCCGATGCCGGCTGACTCCAATGCCAATGGTGACATCTTTGGCGGTTGGGTTATGGCGCAAGTCGATCTGGCGGGCTCGGTGATTCCGGCACGCTACACGCAGGGCCGCATGGCGACGGTGGCGGTCAACGAGTTTATCTTCAAGCAGCCGGTGCGGGTCGGCGACATTCTGACCTTTTTCTCCAAGCTGGTGCGCATCGGGCGCACGTCGATCACGGTCAAGGTGGAGGTCTATGCCGAGCGTTTTCGCAGCCAGGGCAGCTACATCAAGGTGACCGAAGCATTGGTCACCTATGTTGCCATTGACGAGCAGGGCAGGCCGCGCCCGATACCGGCGCAGACACCGCGATAATCGAGGCGTGGCCAAGCGCTTTCCGCCCCTGCTGCTGCCCTTGATTCTGGTCACCCTGACCGGCCACATGGCCTTTTCAGGCGGGCGTGTTTCCGGTTCACTTTATGCCTTGAGCGTGGCCTCGCCGGAGTGGGTGGTGGGGCTGTTCATGGCCACGTTTTCGCTTCTGCCGACCTTGGCGGCGCTGTCGATTGGTCGCTGGATCGACCGCATGGGCGCGCTGCCGGTGCTGCGATTTGGCGTGCTGACCGTGCTGCTTGGGGCCTGGTTGCCCGTGCTCTGGCTCAGCGTACCCACGCTGTTCGTGATGGCGGTGCTGGTGGGTTTTGGTTTCAACGCCATGTCCGTTGCCAGCCAGCACACGGTGGGTGGCCTGGCACCGGGCCAAACGGCTGAACAGCGCTTGCGCAATTTTGGCTGGTATGCGCTGGGGCATTCGGCCTCCAGCGCGCTGGGGCCTTTCATCTCGGGCTTGCTGATTGACCAGGTCGGTTTTCGCGCCGCTTTGGCGACCATGGCGATGTTCTCCTGCATCGCTTGCTGGCTGGTGTTCAGGCACTTGGCCCAGTTGCCCGCTGCCAAGCAAGCCGACGCACAGACCACCGACAAGTCCACGCCCAAAGTATGGCGTGACCTGATGGCAGCGTCCGAGCTGCGGCGCATTTACTACGTCAGCCTGGCGCTGGCTTGCGCCTGGGACCTGTTCATCGTCATGCTGCCGGTGTTGGGCACGCGCCTGGGCTTTTCAGCCTCCATCATCGGCACCGTGTTCTCGCTTTTTGCGCTGGGCACCTTTGTCAGCCGCTCCTTGATGCCCTGGCTTTCAAGCCGCTTGCGCGAGTGGAACATCATGCGCGCGGCGATGATCATCATCGTGCTGGTGTTCGTGGCCTTGCCCTGGGCGCGGGCCGCAAGCGTCTTCATGATGCTGGGGTTCCTGTTTGGCACCGCGATCGGATTTAGTCAACCCAATATGCTTTCCCTGCTCCATGCGGCCGCACCCCGGGGGCGTGGTGGGGAAGCGCTGGGTTTGCGCTCGCTGGTTGGTAATGGCTCCTCGGTGTTGATTCCAGTTGCGTTTGGCTTTGCCGTCGGGCCGCTCGGCGTGGCACCCCTGCTCTGGCTCGGTGCAGCGTTCATCAGCGGTGCCCTGCCGGCCGCGCACCGAGGTGCACGCAACGAATCAATCAGACGTGGCGAATCTGAGGTCAAACGGCTATAATCAAACATGGAGCGGCTGTAGCTCAGTGGATAGAGTATCGGCCTCCGAAGCCGAGGGCCGTGGGTTCGATCCCCGCCAGCCGCACCAGACAATGATTTGGCATCCTCATCATCTGCAGTGGCGGCGACGCTGCCATTGACTTGCAGGCCTGCGGCGGCACCCCTGTGGCCAAGACGGTGGAAGTCGGCCAGATCGTCGGCTAATACTTTGTTGCCGCTACAGAAAATCTGGCACTTTTGGCAGCGCGGTTCAGCTTGAGATGCTCGTCCAATGCGATAATTTCTTTTTTATCACTGTTGGAATACCCCCTTGGAAACCTGCCCTAGTCGGTAGCTTGTAACTCCCATCCTGCAGCGGGGTTGCAAGCCACAACCCACAAGCTCTGTTCGCTGCCATCAATCAATCGGGAGTCAGCCATGCTCAACATTTTCACGCTCGCCAATGGTCGGCTCTTCCAGGAGGAGATCGATTCGATGGCAGAGCTGGCCAAATTTCAGCCCATCTGGGTTGATCTGGAGTCGCCAACGCTGGAAGAAAAGCGCTGGATCAAGCAGCACTATGGGCTGTCAATTCCAGAAGACGCGATGGACGAGGACATTGAGGAGTCGGCCCGCTTCTACAAGGAAGACAATGGCGAGTTGCACATCCGCAGCGACTTTTTGGTCGCCGATGACGAGGAGCCGCACACGGTGCGCGTCGCTTTTATCCTGAACTTGGTCAACGATGCCCTCAAGAGCAAAGGCGTGCTGTTTTCGATTCACGACGAGGACGTGCCGGTGTTTCGTCTCCTGCGCATGCGAGCGCGCCGGGCACCGGGACTGATTGAAGATGCCAAGGAAGTCTTGCTCAAGCTGTTTGACGCCGATGCCGAATATTCTGCCGACACGCTGGAGGGCATTTACGACGATGTCGAAAAAGTGAGTAAAAAAGTGCTCTCTGGTGACGTCACCGACGTCATGGCGGGCGAGGTGCTGGGCTCCATCGCGCGACATGAGGACATGAGTGGGCGCATCCGCCGCAATGCGATGGACACGCGGCGTGCTGTGAGTTTCATGATGCGCAGCAAAATGCTCAGCGCCGAGCAGTTTGAGGACGCACGCCAGATCCTGCGCGATATCGATTCGCTGGACTCCCACACCGCTTTTCTGTTCGACAAGATCAACTTCCTGATGGATGCCACCGTTGGTTTCATCAACATCAATCAGAACAAGATCATCAAGATCTTCTCGGTTGCCAGTGTCGCCTTGCTGCCGCCGACGCTGATCGCCAGCGTCTATGGCATGAACTTCAAGGGCTATTTCCCGGAGCTGGAATGGGCCTACGGCTACCCTTACGCAGTCGCGCTAATGATCGCCAGCGCCCTGGTACCGATGTGGTACTTCCGCAAGCGCGGCTGGCTCAAATAGCGCACGTGACGCCAGCCCTTGCGGATCACAAGGTCCAAACCTCAGCTCAAGCCACAAACAGGGCTTGAATTTTTTCCCGGTTGGGTTGCATCACGACGCCCGCTTGCGTGATCAAGGCCGTCACCAACTCGGCCGGTGTCACGTCAAAGGCCGGATTGCGAACCTGCACGCCGGACGCAGCCCACTGGCAATCGCGAAATCCAGTCACTTCGTCGGGTGATCGCTCTTCAATCGGAATCGCGGCTCCATTGGGCAATGCCAAATCGATGGTCGAGAGCGGACACGCCACATAAAACGGGATAGCGTGCCGTTGCGCCAGCACCGCCACCATGTAGGTTCCGATCTTGTTGGCCACGTCGCCGTTGGCTGCCACCCGGTCGGTGCCGACCACGACTGCGTCGATTTCACCGCGACTCATCAAGTGCCCTGCCATGTTGTCGGTAATCAGTGTGATCGGGATTTTTTCCTGCACCATCTCCCAGGCAGTCAGCCTGGCGCCCTGCAGGAAGGGACGCGTTTCGTCCGCAATCACCGCAATGCGCTTGCCCATTTCTACCGCCGAGCGAATTACACCCAGCGCCGTACCGTGCCCGGCGGTGGCCAGGGCACCGGCGTTGCAATGCGTCAACACACGCGCGCCATCTGCCAGTAAAGCCGCGCCATGGCTGCCCATGGCGCGGTTGATGCGCACATCTTCGATTGAAATTTCATGGGACTCGGCAAGCAGGCAGTCGGCAATTTCGGCCACGCTGCGCTGCTGTTTGGTCTGCCACACCCGGCGCATTCTTTCGAGCGCCCAAAACAGATTCACCGCCGTTGGCCGACTCGCTGCCAACACCGCGAAAGCGCGCTCCATCGAGACACTGAATTCGTCTGGGCCCATGTGCCGCAGGGCAATTGCTTCCAGGGCCACACCATAGGCCGCCGCACAGCCGATGGCGGGCGCACCGCGTACCACCATGGAGCGAATGCCTTCGGCGACTTCGGCCGCAGAAGTAAACGGCAGATACTCAAAGCGGGCTGGCAAGACGCGTTGATCAATCATCTCGAGGTGGCCATCGAGCCAGCGCAAGGTCTGAATGGTTTGAGGGTCGCTCAAGGTGCAATCGGTCATTTGTCAGCCACCCCGTTTGTCCCGCACAAAGTCGAGTGACCCGTCGCCACTGACTGTCGGCGCCCATAGGCTTTAAATTTTTCCAGCACTTGAGTCATCTGATCGGTCGAGAGCAGCCTGGGCTCACCCACCTGCAGCGCGCTCCAATACTGCGCACAAAGCGACTCGACCTCGATGGCCACGCTCAACGCATCAGACAGATCAAAACCCAGCGCAATCATGCCATGATTGCCCAGCAGACAGGCCTTGCGGTCGATAAGCGCTTTCAAAGCGAAATCGGACAAGGTCTGGCTGCCAAAAATGGCGTAAGGCGTACAGCGAATCGTGTCACCCCCCGCTACTGCAATCATGTAGTGAAACGCGGGAATGTCCCGCTGCAGGCAGGCAAAAGCCGTCGCGTAGCGTGAATGCGCATGCACCACGGCGCCGATGTCGGTTCGAGCCATGAGGATGTCACGGTGAAAGCGCCACTCGCTGGAGGGTTTGCCCGGTCCAACACTTGCACCTGAATAATCCATGGCCACCATCGCTTCGGGCGACATCTCATCTGGCGCGACGCCCGACGGCGTGATCAGAAACGATGCACCGCAGCGCACGCCAATATTGCCCGATGTGCCGCGATTGAGCCCCTGCGCGGTCAAGCTGCGTGCCGCCGCCACCATAGCGCGGCGCAGCTCCAGGTCGCTTCCACGGTGGATCGTGGCAACACCGGCCATCAGAGTCCCAGCACACGCCCCGCCACGGCATTCAGACGCCGCACCAGCGCAGCATCTCGTGCCGCCGGCGCGGTAATCAAGGCATGTTGTAGCGCACTGCGACAGGAGCACGTACCCGCCGTCCGGTCGCCATGCACATGCGGCACCACGGCCTTAACCAGGCTGCGCGCCTGATCGGCATTGGCCAGCAGTACCTTGATGATGGCCTCCACGCTGACGGCATCATGGTCCGGGTGCCAGCAATCAAAATCCGTCACCATTGCCACGGCCGCGTAGCACAGTTCGGCCTCGCGCGCCAACTTGGCTTCGGGCATGTTGGTCATGCCAATCACGTCGCAATGCCAGCTTTGGTAAAGCTCTGATTCGGCCAGACTGGAAAACTGAGGTCCTTCCATCACCAGGTAGGTACCGCCGCGAACATGCGCAATGCCTGCGTCGCGTGCTGCCACCGCAAGGTGGTCTCCCAGTCTGCTGCAAACCGGGTGCGCCATCGAGACGTGCGCCACCAGACCGGTACCGAAAAAACTCTTTTCCCGAGCAAAAGTTCGATCAACGAACTGGTCAACGATGACAAACATGCCCGGCGGCAGGTCTGCGCGCAGGGAACCGACCGCACTGACTGAAATCAGGTCCGTCACGCCCGCGCGTTTGAGCACGTCAATGTTGGCGCGATAGTTTATTTCCGAGGGTGGAATGCGGTGCCCGCGACCGTGGCGCGGCAAAAATGCCAGCGCCTGGCCATTGAGCTCACCCAACAACAGCGCATCCGATGGCTCGCCAAATGGCGAGTCAAACTGCTGCCAACGCTGGTTGGCCAGTCCTTCAAGGCTTTCAACCCCACTGCCACCCAGGATGCCAAGAACGGGCTTGCCTATGACGGCCTGGCTGCTTGTCATTTGTCGCGCAACTCCCGGCGCAGAATTTTGCCAACCGGCGTCTTTGGCAATTCTGCGCGGAACTCAACCACCTTGGGCTGCTTGTAGCCAGTCAGGTTTTCCTTGCAGTAGGCGCGCACCTGGGCCTCGGTTAAATTGGGGTCTTTCTTGACAATCACCAGTTTCACTGCTTCACCCGTCTTGGCATCGGCCACGCCAACGCAGGCGCACTCCATCACCCCGGCCAATTGGGAGACAACATCTTCCAGTTCGGTCGGGAAGACATTGAAACCGCTGACCAGAATCATGTCTTTCTTGCGATCCACAATCTTGAAAAAGCCACGCGCATCCATGACACCGATGTCACCCGACTTGAAGTAGCCATCGGCAGTCATGACCTTGGCGGTTTCGTCCGGGCGTTGCCAGTAGCCGGCCATCACCTGCGGCCCCTTGATGGCAATTTCCCCGGCCTGTCCCAGGGCCACTTCATGGCCATCGTCGTCGAGCAGCTTCAAATAGGTACTGGAGACTGGCACGCCAATCGTGCCCGAGTATTCGGTCACGGTGACCGGGTTGGAGGTGGCAATCGGCGAGGTCTCGCTCAGACCGTAACCTTCGGCAATGGCGCAGCCAGTTTTTTCAAACCAGAGTTTGGCCACGGCGCTCTGCACCGCCGTACCGCCGCCTGCTGAGACAACCAGATTGCGCCAGTCCACCTTGTTGAAATCCGGATGATTGGCCATGCCGTTGAACAAGGTGTTGACCGCCGGCAAGACATGTATCTTGTGTTTCGACAACTCCCCCAGCACGGCCGCCATGTCACGTGGATTGGGAATCAAAAGCAACTTGCCGCCCAGCCGCAGCGCCATCATCATGCCCACCGTGAAGGCAAAGATGTGATACAGCGGCAGCGCGCACACCAGCGTGATCTGATCGGTAGCAGGAATCTTCGTGAGTGCAGGTTGAAACCAGGCCTCGGCCTGCAATAAATTGGCCACCAGATTGCGCTGCAGTAGCGTGGCACCCTTGGAAACCCCGGTGGTGCCGCCGGTATACTGCAGCACCGCCACGTCGTCGGGTTTGATCTTGGCTTTTTTGAGTGTCCCGCTACTGCCCTTGGCAATCGCGGCATTGAAACGCACCGCAGTCGGAAGGGAAAAAGCGGGCACCAACTTTTTCTTCTGTCGCACCACATAGTTCACCAGGGCACCCTTGACAAGGCCTAACTGGTCACCCATGGCGCACAACACGACGTGTTTGACCGGCGTGTTGGCCAGACACTTCTCCAGCGTGCTCGCGAAGTTCTCCAGGATGACAATCGCCTTGGAGCCGGAATCCTTGAGCTGGTGCTCCAGCTCACGCGCGGTGTACAGCGGATTGACGTTGACCAGGATCAGGCCAGCGCGCAGGATGCCGGCAACGGCGACGGGGTACTGCAGCACATTGGGCATCATCACCGCAACGCGATCCCCTTTGACCAGCCCCAAACCCTGCAAGTAAGCCCCGAATGCCTGGCTCAGGCTGTCCACTTGACCGTAGCTTTGGTCCTTGCCCAGGAAGCTGTAAGCCTTCAGGCCAGCGAACTTCTTGAAGCTCTCCTCCATCATCTCCACGATCGAGCTGTATTGGCCCGGGTCGATGTCTGCGGGAACGCCTTCAGGGTAGCTCTTGAGCCAAATACGATCAGTCATGGTGATGTTTCCTGTTTCCTAAATGTTTATCAGAAACCGGATTCTCGCCCGAACGCACCCCTCTTGAGAGAGGTGTTTCCCCTAATCAGTCGAAGTGGGACGTTCAGGCCTTTAACACCGTCAGCACTTCGTCGAGCATCTTCTTGGCATCGCCAAACAGCATGCGGTTGTTCTCTTTGTAGAACAGCGGGTTATCAACACCAGCATAGCCCGAGGCCATGGAGCGCTTCATCACGATGGAGGTCTTGGCTTTCCAGACTTCGAGCACCGGCATACCGGCAATCGGGCTGGTCGGGTCGTCCTGCGCAGCCGGGTTCACGATGTCATTGGCACCGATCACGATGGCCACGTCAGTGCTTGGGAAGTCGTCGTTCAACTCATCCATTTCGAACACGATGTCATAAGGCACTTTGGCCTCGGCCAGCAACACGTTCATGTGGCCCGGCATACGCCCCGCCACCGGGTGAATGCCAAAACGCACGTTGACGCCTTTTTCGCGCAAGAACTTGGTGATCTCGAACACGGTGTGCTGGGCTTGCGCCACTGCCATGCCGTAACCCGGAACAATGATGACGCTCTTGGATTCGCGCAGCAGTTCGGCGGTTTCGGTGGCGTTGACGGGAAAAACTTCACCCGCTGGTTGTGCCGGGCCGCCGACCTTTGGCGTGGCACTGGTGGTGCCGAAACCGCCGGCAATCACGCTGATAAAGCTGCGGTTCATGGCCTGGCACATGATGTAAGACAGAATGGCACCGCTGGAGCCGACCAACGCACCAACCACAATCAGCAAGTCATTGGATAGCATGAACCCGGTGGCCGCAGCGGCCCAGCCGGAGTAGCTGTTGAGCATCGACACCACCACCGGCATATCGGCACCACCAATGGCCATCACCATGTGCACGCCAAACAGCAGGGCAATGACGGTCATGACTATGATCGGGATCATGCCCTCTTCGACCGTGTGCGCGTTCATGAACACGCCACCAAAATAGATCACCACCAGCAGCCCGGCCAGATTAAGCCAATGGCGCGCTGGCAACAGCATCGGGTTGCCGCCAATGCGGCCGGACAATTTACCAAAGGCAACGACCGAGCCGGAGAGTGTGACCGCACCGATCAAGATGCCAATGTAAATTTCGAGCTCGTGAATGGTTTTCGCCGAACCAACAAAACCGGTCGTCGCGGTCGGGTCAACAAAAGTGGCAAAACCAACCAGCACAGCAGCCAAACCGACCATGCTGTGCATGAAGGCCACCAACTCGGGCATTTGCGTCATTTGCACCATGCGCGACAGGTACAAACCGATGCTGCCACCGACCAGCATGGCACCCACAATCCAGGCGTAACCGCCGCTGTTGACTTGCGGTCCGAGGACCGTGGCCAGCACGGCAAGCGTCATACCGATCATGCCAAAAAGGTTGCCCCGACGGGAGCTTTCCTGGTTGGACAGACCGCCCAAACTTAGAATGAACAAAATGGTCGCACCAATGTAGGCGACAGTAGCCAGACCTGAGAAACTTGAGCTCATGGGTGGTTTCTCCTTTTATTTACGGAACATGGCCAGCATGCGCTGGGTGACGGCAAAGCCGCCGAACATATTGATGGCGGTCAGCGCAATGGCGGCAGCCGCAATCCAGGTGATCATTTGATTGGGCCGTTCCGCAGCGCCCATAAGGGGCGAGATTTGTACCAGCGCGCCAATGGCAATAATGCTGCTGATAGCGTTGGTCACGCTCATCAACGGTGTGTGCAGCGCCGGTTTCACGTTCCAGACCACCATGTAGCCGACAAAGCAGGCCAGCACAAACACCGTGAAGTGCGACATGAACTCCTTGGGAGCGCTCAAGCCAATCAGGCCAAACAGGACCGCCGCCACGACAAACATGATCACCAATTTGCCAGCCGGCATGGGGGCGCTGGGCTCGCCATGGCCGTGGCCTTTCTTGGCCACTGGTGCCGACGATTTGACCACGGCTGGCGGCGCGGCGGCTACTTTTGGAGCCGGTGGTGGCCAGGTGATGGTGCCATCCTTGGTGACAGTCAGGCCGCGGATAGCCTCGTCTTCCATGTTGACGTTGATGATGCCGTCCTTGGTCTTGCACAGTTCCTCGGTGAGGCGAAACAGGTTGGTGGAATACAGCGTTGACGACTGCTTGGCCAGACGCGACACCAGGTCGGTGTAGCCGACGATCGTCACGCCGTGCTTGACCACCGCCTGGCCGGGCACGGTAAGCTCGCAGTTGCCACCCTGTTCGGCGGCCATATCGACGATCACGCTGCCGGGCTTCATGCTCTGCACCATCTCGGCCGTAATTAGTTTGGGCGCTGGTTTGCCCGGGATCAGCGCGGTCGTGATGATGATGTCGACGTCCTTGGCCTGCTTGGCGTACATCTCGCGTTGCGCCTTCTGGAAGCCTTCGCTCATGACCTTGGCGTAACCGCCACCGCCCGAGCCTTCTTCGACATAGTCCACCTTGACGAATTCACCACCGAGCGAGACCACCTGGTCGGCTACTTCGGCGCGCGTGTCATTGGCGCGAACAACTGCACCCAGACTGGCTGCCGTGCCAATCGCGGCCAGACCGGCCACCCCGGCACCGGCAATGAAGACCTTGGCTGGCGGCACTTTGCCCGCAGCCGTAATCTGGCCGTTGAAGAAGCGGCCAAACGCGTTGGCGGCCTCAATGACGGCGCGGTAGCCGGCGACACCGGCTTGGGACGTCAAGGCGTCCATCTTCTGGGCGCGGCTCAGCGTGCGCGGCAGCGCGTCGATGGCCAGAACGGTCACCTTTTTGGAGCTGAGTTGCTGCATCAATTCAGGGTTTTGTGCCGGCCAGATGAAACTGATCAAGGCCTGGCCCTCATGCATCAGCGCGACTTCGTCCGGGGTCGGGCCACGCACCTTGAACACAATATCGGAGGCCGCCCAAAGCGCGGCCGCTGTGCCAATGATTTCTGCGCCAGCGGCGCGATAGGTCTCGTCACTGCAATTTGCGGCATCCCCCGCGCCGGACTCGATTGCGACCTTGAAGCCGAGTTTGATCAGCTTTTCAACCGCCTCAGGCACGGTGGCCACGCGCTTTTCGCCGGGGAACACCTCGCGTGGCACGCCAATGCGTTGCACTGCTTTGGCGTCAGCGGGGGAAGGATTGGTTACGCCAGTCTGCATAAAGAGGCTCCTCAACTTGATGGTTGCAATAGGTCGTGCGAGCGCCTTGGCACCGTCTGTAACGTGGCAAAGGGATCAGCCGCAGAGCTTAACCGAAATTGCCGCTCCAACCGGTCGGGTGCAGCATGACATACATCAATAGATTGGCAATCTCTTGCAATACGGCCCGCACATCCCTAACCGCGCACCGATCAAGCCGAACGACGCGACAGCCGGATAATCGTGCCCCTATGAACAAGCAACACAGAGGCGAACGCGTGGTGGTTGGTTTGAGCGGCGGCGTGGATTCTGCGGTAACTGCCTGGCTGCTAAAACAACAGGGCTACGAGGTCATCGCCGTCTTCATGAAGAACTGGGAAGACGATGACGACAGTGAATACTGCTCTTCCAACGTCGATTTTGTTGATGCTGCCGCGGTGGCTGATGTGATTGGCATCGAGATCGAGCACGTCAACTTTGCCGCCGAATACAAAGACCGGGTGTTTGCCGAGTTTCTGCGTGAGTACCAGGCGGGACGCACGCCCAACCCGGACATCCTGTGCAATGCGGAGATCAAGTTCAAGGCCTTTCTGGAACATGCGCTGCGCCTTGGAGCGCAAAGAATCGCGACCGGCCATTACGCCCAAGTGCGCTGCCTGGCATCGGACGGCCGCGCGCTCGATGCGACCCGTGCCCAGGCGGGAGATGGCCGCTTCGAGCTGCTCAAGGGCGTGGATCGGTCCAAAGATCAAAGCTATTTTCTGCACCGGCTGAACCAGGCGCAACTTTCCAAAACGCTGTTCCCGGTGGGCGAATTGCAGAAGACCGAAGTGCGCCGCCTGGCGCTTGAGATTGGCCTGCCGAATGCGAAAAAGAAGGACTCGACCGGCATCTGCTTCATTGGCGAGCGGCCATTCCGAGAATTCCTGAACCGCTATATAGCCAAGGAGCCGGGCGCCATCAAAGATGACAAAGGCCGCACCATCGGAGCGCATGAGGGCCTGAGCTTTTACACCCTGGGTCAGCGCCAGGGCCTGGGTATTGGCGGCCTCAAGGCCAAAGGTGCGCAGCGCGGCGGCGGCGCGCACGCGCCCTGGTTTGTGGCGCGCAAAGACCTGGCCAGCAACACGCTGTGGGTGGTGCAGGGCCATGAGCACCCCTGGCTACAGTCCTTCCAGTTGACGGCACAGGAGGCCAGTTGGGTGGCAGGCACAGCCCCGGCAACTGGCGCGTGCAGCGTCAAGACGCGCTACCGGCAGCTCGATGCGCCGTGCACGCTGGCAGCCGGTGCTGGCGAGCGTTTCAGCCTGAGCTTTGCGCAGCCCCAGTGGGCCGTCACACCGGGACAGTCAGCCGTGCTGTATGACGGCAACGTGTGCCTGGGTGGCGGCGTGATTGTGGCTTGAGTCAGTCGTCAAATTACTATACTATTAGTAGCTTCTTACGCAATATATACAAGCGCTACAGGCCGATTCCAACGCGCCGCTGCGCTGTGCACCACCTGTCAGGGCTGAGTCGGGGACAGGGTGTGCAACGGCCCCCCCGCGGTGAGGGTTCCAGGACTGAGTCTCAGGCGTCCTCGTCCTCAATATCCACGTCCGAACCTGGCGGCAGGGCGGCGATCGCGTTTTTGACCATCTGCACGTGCTCGGTCTCCTCGTCGCGCAGCTCCGCAAACAGCTCGCGCACTGCTGCGTCCTTCACGTGTTTCAACGCCTCATCGTAAAACCAGAACGCTTTCTCTTCGGACGAAAGTGCCAGTTGAAACGCCTTGAGGGCAGACATGTTCCAGCGCGGAGCGCCGAACTCGGGTGCCTCGACGTCGAAGATGGCCGACTTGCTCACGCGCATCGGCTTCGCGGCAAACAATGACTGCCTGCGCTCTCTGAGCTGGGCCCCATGCTTTTCTTCGGCCTTGGCCATCGATTCGAAAATTGAGGTGGCGTCGAGCGTGCTGCGCCGACCGATTTGTTCGGCAAAGAAGTTGTAGCGGTCACGGGCCTCGACCTCGATCAGAATGGCAAGATCGAGAGCGTCCATAAGATCGAGCGTGGAAAAGTCAATTTTGACGGACATGCAAACTCCTGTAGTTCATGGCGGATGGCTGATAGCTCCAACGCCGGTGTGGGGTGCGCATACTGTAGCCACAGGCTAAGCATGACCAAATGATCTGGATCAAGAGGACTGGAGATAATAGCAAAGGCCATACACACAACGCTGGGCGCCCGCACCCGTTCCGGTCTGCGCCGCTGGCACGAACGGGCGGCGGCAGGCATGGGACAATGCCTGCCAGGGCCGGGTGTCCGATGATTTTGTGCTTCTGTCCAGCTTTGCGTGTTTCTCTGCTGCCAGCAGGCACACCAATTGCTCCTTGTATTGATAGCTGCTATAGCATATTGCACGTGGTCTGCAACTTGTTTTTATATTGAGCGCTGTCCGGCGGAGACAAAAAGCGGGGTCAGAGCACATGCCCGCTGCGCGGCCAGTGATCCGGCCCCATTTTTCTTGCTGGATTCGAGTGCCTGGATTGCCGCGCTGCGCTCGCAATGCCAAATTGCCGTCAACCCTCCATCCCCCGCTTCAGCCGCCACTGCTTGACCAGCGCATAAATCGCCGGAATCACCGCCAGCGTCAGCACGGTCGAAGAGATCATGCCGCCGACCATCGGTGCGGCGATGCGGCTCATCACTTCGGAGCCGGTGCCGGTGCCCCACATGATCGGCAGCAGGCCGGCCATGATGGCCACCACGGTCATCATCTTGGGGCGCACGCGCTCGACGGCGCCTTCCATCACGGCCTCGTACAGATCGCCCACGCCGGGCTCCCGGCCAGCTGCTCGGCACTTGACCTTGATCGCCTCCCACGCATGGTCCAGGTAAATCAGCATGATCACGCCGGTCTCGGCCGCCACGCCGGCCAGCGCGATAAAGCCGACCGCCACCGCCACCGACAGGTTGTAGCCCAGCAGCCACATCAGCCAGACGCCGCCCACCAGCGCAAACGGCACCGACAGCATCACGATCAGCGTCTCGGTGATGCGCCGGAAGTTCAGGTACAGCAGCAGGAAGATCGACAGCAGCGTGACCGGGATCACGACCTTCATTTTCTCGATGGCGCGCTCCATGTACTCGAACTGGCCGCTCCAGGTGACGTAATAGCCGGGCGGGAACTTGACCTGCTCGGCGACCGCCTTCTTGGCATCGGCCACATAGCCGCCAATGTCGCGGTCGCGGATGTCGACGTAGATGTAGGCCGACAGCAGCGCGTTCTCGGTGCGGATGCCGGGCGCGCCCTTGGCCACCACCACCTTGGCCACCTGGCCCAGCGGGATCATGGCGCCGTCCATGGTGGGCACCAGCACTTCGCGTGGCAATCTGCTGCGGGTCGGCGCGCAGCTCGCGCGGGTAGCGCACGGTCACGCCATAGCGCTCGCGTCCCTCGACCGTGGTGGTGACCATCTCGCCGCCGAGGGCGGTGCCGATCACATCCAGCAGATCGCCCACCGCCAGGCCGTAGCGGGCCAGTTGCTCGCGATCGGGTTCGATGTTGAGGTAGAAGCCGCCGGTGATGCGCTCGGCAAAGGCGCTGGTGGTGCCGGGCACGGTCTTCACCACCGCCTCAATCTGCTTGGCCAGCTTTTCCATTTCATCCAGATCCTTGCCGAACACCTTGATGCCGATCGGCGTGCGGATGCCGGTGGAGAGCATGTCGATGCGGGCCTTGATCGGCATCGTCCAGGAGTTGGCTACACCGGGGAATTGCAGGGCCTTGTCCATCTCGGCAATCAGCTTGTCGATGCTCAGGCCAGCGCGCCATTCGGACTCGGGCTTGAGGTTGATCACGGTCTCGAACATTTCGGTGGGCGCCGGGTCGGTGGCTGTGTTGGCGCGCCCAGCCTTGCCGTAGACCGAGCTCACTTCAGGGAAGCTCTTGATGATCTTGTCCTGCGTTTGCAGCAGCTCGGCGGCCTTGGTGATCGACATGCCGGGCAGCGAGGCCGGCATGTAGAGCAGCGTGCCTTCGTTGAGCGTGGGCATGAACTCGGAGCCCAGCTTGTGAAGCCGGGTACCAGGAGACAGCCAGGGCCAGCAACGCCAGGAAGATGGTCACTTTCTTCCAGCGCATCACGCCGGCGATGATGGGCCGATAGACCCAGATCAGAAAGCGGTTCACCGGGTTCCTCGCTTCGGGCATGATCTTGCCGCGGATGAACAGCAGCATCAGCACCGGCACCAGCGTCACCGACAGCAGCGCGGCGCTGGCCATCGAGAAGGTCTTGGTATAGGCCAATGGCGAGAACAGCCGTCCTTCCTGCCCTTCCAGGCTGAACACCGGCAGGAACGAGACCGTGATGATGAGCAGCGAGAAGAAAAGCGCTGGGCCGACCTCCTTGCACGCAGCCAGTATGGCATCAAACCGATCGCTGGTGCTGTGGTTCTGGGGCAGGCGCTCCAGGTGCTTGTGGGCGTTTTCGATCATCACAATCGCCGCGTCGATCATGGCACCGATGGCAATCGCAATGCCGCCCAGACTCATCAGGTTGGAGCTCATGCCCAGCAAGCGCATGGCGATGAAGGCCATCAGGATTCCCACCGGCAGCATCAGAATCGCCACCAGCGCGCTGCGCATATGCAACAGAAATACGACGCAGACTGCGGCCACAATCAGGGACTCTTCAATCAACGTGCGCTTGAGCGTTTCGATGGCGCGGTTGATCAGCTCGGAGCGGTCATAGACGGTTTGCACCGTCACCCCGGCAGGCAAGCCGGGGCCAATCTCGGCGATCTTTTCCTTCAGGTTGGCGATCACTTCGAGCGCGTTCTGGCCATAGCGCGCCATGGCGATACCCGAGACCACTTCGCCTTCGCCGTTGAGCTCGGTCACGCCGCGCCGCTCGTCGGGTGTAAGCTCCACCCGCCCAATGTCTCGGATCAGCACCGGCGTGCCTTTGTCGGCCTTGACCACCAGCATCTCGATGTCGCCTTTGCCGCGCAGATAGCCCTTGCCGCGCACCATGTATTCGGTCTCGGCCATCTCCACCGCGCGCCCGCCCACATCGCGGTTCGAGTCGCGAATCACTTGCGCCACTTTCATCAAAGAAATGCCGTAAGAGCGCAGCTTGACCGGATCAACCGTCACCTGATAGGTCTGCACAAAGCCGCCGACCGAGGCCACCTCGGCGACACCGTGCGCCTTGGTGAGCTGGTAGCGCACATACCAATCCTGAATGCTGCGCAACTCGGCCAGTGTCTTGTCCTTGGCCAACAGTGCGTATTGATAGACCCAGCCCACACCCGTGGCATCAGGCCCGATCTGCGGCGTAATGCCCTTCGGCATACGCCCGGAGGCAAAGTTCAAATACTCCAGCACGCGCGAGCGTGCCCAGTAAATGTCGGTGCCGTCCTCGAAAATGATATAGACGAAAGACGCGCCGAAAAACGAGAAACCGCGGACCACTTTGGATTTGGGCACCGACAGCATCGAGGTTGTCAGCGGATAAGTCACCTGGTCTTCAACCACCTGCGGGGCCTGGCCGGGGTACTCGGTATAAACGATAACCTGCACGTCGGACAAATCGGGCAGCGCGTCAATCGGCGTGCGCAGCACGGCAAAAACCCCGCCCACGACGATGAACAATGTGGCCAGTAGCACCAGAAAACGGTTGCGGCCTGACCAGTCAATGATCTTTGACAGCATGATTACTTCTTGACGCTGGTAATCACCCACTCACCCGGCCCACGCTCGACAAATTCAAAGTCCACTTTGGCACCGGGCTTGAGCGCCGCGAGCAATGCCGCATTGGCCGCCTTGAATTCCATCGTCATGGCCGGCCACTTGAGGCTGGCGATGGGGCCGTGACTGATGCTGAGGGTGAGGGCTTTCGCATCAACTTCTTGCACCGTGCCCACAGCTTGATGGCTGCCGACTTTGGCAGCGGGCACCACCGCTGCGGCAGCGCTCGCCGGTGCCGTCGGAGCGGCACTGGCAAAGCCGCCCACCGCTGCCTTCAAATTGCTCTCGGCGTCGATCAGGAAGTTGGCGGCAACCACCACACTCTCGCCGTCTTTGATGCCGTCGCGTACTTCAATATAGCTGTCGCTGCGCGCGCCGAGTTTGACTTCACGCGGCTCAAACCGGCCAGCGCCTTTTTCGATCAGCACGATCTGGCGCGTGCCACTGTCAATTACCGCCGACACCGGCACCGTAACCACCTGGCCCTTGGCAGCTACCTGCATTTCCATCTGGGCAAACATGCCCGGCTTGAGTAACAGGCCCGGGTTGGCCAGTTCCACGCGCACCGGTACCGTGCGGGTCTCCATTTTGAGTGTGGGATAAACATAAGTGATGGTGCCCGCAAACAGCTTGTCCGGGTAAGCGTTGATTCTCACTTGCGCTTTGGCCCCGGTTTTGACCAGGCCCAGGTCTTGTTCAAACACATCGGCAATGACCCAGACACGCGACAAATCCACCACCTGGTAGAGCATTTCGCCGGGCATGAAGCGCATACCTTGCACCGCTTTCTTCTCCATCACAATGCCCGCCACGGGTGAGCGAAAGGTGAGCGTGCGCTGGGTCGTGCCGGACTGCGTCAAGGCCTTGATCTGGGCGTCCGAGATGTCCCAGTTTTTCAGGCGCGCCAGACTCGATTGCGCCAACTGTTGCATGCCGGATTGGGCCTGGCTGCTGGCATCTTTCAGTGTCGCCACGCCCTGCACCGCAACGGCATATTCGCGCTGTGCCGAGACCAGCTCGGGGCTATAGACCTCGAACAACGGCTGGCCCTTGGCGACGGGCTGACCGGTGACGTTGACATGCAGGCGCTCCACATAGCCTTCAAATTTTGGTGCGATGGTGTAAAGGCGGCGCTCATCGGGTTCGATCCGGCCCGCCGCGCGCACCGTCTTGTCCAGCGAGCGCAATTGCGCAAGCTCGGTACGAACGCCGAGCTTTTGCACTTTCTCGGTGCTGATTTTGACCTGGTTGGCAGGTGCGGCTTGCTCGTCATCACCACCCGCATAGACGGCGATGTAGTCCATTCCCATCGAGTCTTTTTTCGGCACCGGCGAGGTGTCGGCCAAACCCATTGGATTGCGGTAGTAGAGGATCTTCTTGGCCGCACTTGCCGGCGCAGTCATATCGGCCTGCGGTTGCGCCGTCAAACCCCGCTGACCAAACCAGTAGCCGCCACCGGCCGCCAACAGCGCCACCGCAACGACGCCAATGGCAATTCCAGCACCCGGCTTCATTGTTTGTCGCCCTCGTACACCGGGATGTAGTCCATGCCCATTGAATCCTTTTTTGGCGTGGGTGAGGTGTCGGACTGCCCCATCGGGTTGCGGTAATAAAGAATTTTTTTCTGCCCGGTGGCAGCGCCCGTTGTCGATATGGTGCTCTGCGCCTCGGATGCTGCGCTGGGCTGGTCTGAGCGACGCTCGCAGCCCGATGCCAACATGGCCAATGCGATCATCCCAATGCCGATTCCAATCGTTTTATTCACAAATCTTCTCCTAACAATTTTTCAATTTCAGCCAGCCGCATTTGCGCCTCCAACTGCGCCTTGATCTGGCTTTGTCGGGCCTGGCGGATCTGTCGCTGGGCGTCGAGCAGCGTCGCAAAATCAAGCTTGCCGTTCTCATAGCTGGCCAGCGCGGAACTGAACGTCAGTTGCGCCTGCGGCAGCAGGCTGCCCATGGCCAGCGCCTCGGTGCGACGGGCGGCCTCGATGGCGGCCAGATGTTGCGCCAGCTCCGCCAGCACCTGGTTGGCGGCGGCTTGCTTGCGCGCCCTCGCAGCTTCCAGCATCGCCTCGGCCTCCCGCTCCATGGCGCGCCTGGACGCCTGCTGGAACGGGATGTTGACTTCCAGCATCAAGCTCCACTCTTTGACGCTGCGGTCCGTCTGCGTTGGGGTGACAGAAAAGGTGAAGTCGGGGTAGCGGCTTTTGTAGGTCAAGTCGCGGCTCTTTTCGGCCGACTGAATGCGTGCCTGCTCGACAAACAACTGCGGATTGTGGTTGCGCACACGTTGCTCCAAAACGGCGCTGTCAAGTTCGGCGGGAGTCGGCAGGGGACGCAAGTTCTCTGGCGCTTCCAAAGGCGCAGCAGCTGGACGCGCCAGCAGGTTATTGAGTCGTGCATCGACCTGGCGGCTCTCACTCTGCAGCATTACCAATTCACTCCTCATATTGGTCTGTTCCACCTGGGACCGGATTACGTCTTGTTGCATCGCCAATCCACCGGCGTAACGGCTCTGCACCACCTGTTCCAGGCGCGTCATCAAGTCGAGAATCTCCTGCGTCAATTTTTCATTGCCGCGCAGGTAGATCCGCTGTGCCTGGGCAGTCTTGACCCGTGCGGCCAATTCTGACCAGGTGCCTAAGGCCTTGCCCTGGCTGGCCTGCGCGTCCTGCTCGGCAATGCCCTTTTTCAGGTCACGCTTGCCAAACCAGGGAATGTCCTGCATCAAGGTGTAGCGCGTGCTGCCCACGTTGGCGGGCAGCAGCGTGGGGTTTTGCTCGCCCATGCGCGTAATGTCCATCCACTCAATCCGGAATTTCGGGTCCATCAATGCGCCCGCCGGCGTCACACGCTCGGCAGCAGCCTGGGCCTCGTAGCGCATGCTGGTGTATTCTGGATTGTTCGCCTTTGCCACTGAAAGCAGGCTCTCCACGCTGGCACCGGGGATTTCTTCGCTGGCGTGGGACACAAGCGGCGCACCCAGGGCCAGCAGCACGGCAAGCACGCCGGTCTGTAACGGGGTTGACATGGTGTTCTACTTGGCGTTGCTAGCCAGCAGCGCCTCGCCGACCAGGTTTTTCAACTGGTCAAAACCAAAACTCGGCAGCGGTTTGCCATTGACAAAATATTCCGGTGTTGCCGTGACATTCATGGTTTTGGCATCCGCCACATCACGCGCAATCGTGGCGCTGATTTCGGGCAAATTCATGTCGCTTTGCAAGCGCGCCATGTCAAGCCCCAGTGGATCGAGCGCGCGCCAGATCGAATCCACGTAGGCGGTGTGGTTGCGCACCCAATCATTTTGCGATGCAAACAGCGCTTCCAGCGTTTGCCGGAACTGGCCCTGCTTGCGCGCAGCCTCCAGCGCCCGCACCACCGGCTCCGAGCCCGGGTGGAACGGCGCGTAACGCATCGACAAGCGGATCTTGCCGGGATGCTCGGCCATCAAGACTTTGACCATCGGATAAAAATCGCGGCAAGTGCCACAGGCCGGGTCAAAAAATTCGACGATGTGCACCGGGGCATCGGGGTTGCCAAAACTGGGTGCATCAGCACGCACCAGAACCGCAAGGTTTTGTGCCGCCATTTGCGCGGCCTTTTCGGTTTGTTGCTTTTGGTAGAAAAAGGCACCAACAAGAAAAGCGACGATCAACAGTACCGCAGCAGAGATAAAAATAGTTTTCTGTTTCATTTTGAGGACTTGAAAATGCTTGCCAAAAGCAAGGCGTTGATGGTTAAAAAAGCCAGGAAAGAAAGCATTGGAATCGTGACAAAACCAAACCATTCGATCTGCACCGTCTTGCACGGGATACCCTGCCGACAGGGTGCCAGTGCCTCGGGGACGATGCCCCACACCAGCAGCACGTGAAACACCGCAATGGCCATGCCAATCAACCCCAGTGGCAGCGCATAGCGCACCACTTTTGGATCAAACGGAAACAGCCCAAGCGCCAGGATGAGCACCAGCGGGAACATGAAAATGCGCTGATACCAGCACAGCACACAGGGGGCAAAGCCCATGATTTCGCTCATGAATAGGGCACCCAGCGTAGCCAGCATGGCAATCAACCAGGCCAGAAAGTCCAGCGTCCAGCGGGAGTCAGTGAGCTTGGTCATGGTGAGCCCAGGGCAGCCATCGGTGACGACTTATTTGACCGCCTCAAAGCGCGTCACGATCATGGAACCATCGGCCGGAATGGAGAAACGAATTTTTTGCCCAGGTATCATCATGTCGAGCAAAGCAACTTCATTGACCCCAAAAGCCATCGTCATGGCGGGCATGCCGTTGGGCAAGGCAGCATGCGCCAGCACGACACGGCCATTGGGTTTGTCAACTTTTTTGACGGTGGCCAGAACCCACGGCGCATCGGCAGAAGCTACCGCTTTGGCAGTGTTAGATGCAGCAAAGCCGGTGCTGGCAAAAGCGATCAAAATGGCAGTAATCAGAGTTTTCATAAGTTCCTTTTAAAGGTTTTAGTGTCCAGCAAAAATTCGGGTAGTGCCGCCTGCGTGGACCAGCAGCGTATCAAATTGTTCAGGTTTTTCATCGGTTTCCAGTCCGGGTGAACCAGTCACCCTTTTTTCTTTCTGCCGGAACATCACCCACATTGTGGACCGTGACCTCCAAGCCATTTTTTTCCATAGTGTTTGATTCAGCCACGACAGCAGCCGCAAGAGGCGCCCTTGAATACCTCTACGACCATCGCTGCGGCAGTCCAATCGCCAGCAAGGCCCAGCAATCCAGGGATCAAAATGGGGTGGATAGGCGGCTTCATAAAACAATCCGTTCAAAATTGATTGGACATAGTTTGCCAAGCAAGCGCCGACGGGAAGCTGACCGTTAGATTACATTTTTGTTATTTTCAGATTTCTCGTCCTCATGCCGCTCACTGCTGTAGGGCATCACAGCGTCGTTAGCGATCCAACTTCTGGCCATGCAAACACCTGACATCGCGGCATCAGGCAACCCGACTAACGCGCAAGCGCAGAGCCAAGTCCGAAAGGCCCCTGGTCCAGCATTACTTTGTGTCGTTCGTACGCTGGCACGCGTCAATGACACTGCGCACTTTTTCCAGACGTTGACGCACTTCTTGCCATCCGGCAACCGATTGCGCTTTGGCAAGATGGGTCATGAATTTCAGACAACCGGCACCAATGTCATGCCGCACTTTGGGCAATCGCCGGGCTGCGGGCGGTCTATTTCCGGATGCATCGGGCAGGTGTAGTGGGCACCGTTCGCGCCAACAGGTTTTGCTAAAGTGGGCAGCGCAGCAGGTTGTTGCAATTGATTCATGGTGGTTTCCTTTTTCGGTTGATAAGCGGGGGGATTTATCGGCACTCCTGAAGCCTGGGCTGACTCGGAGTGTGCTGACTCGGTGGATAGCGCTGCAGGACCGGTTGTTTTGCCATGCTGCGGGATACCGGCCAGTTTGGTGCGTTTCAAACGCAGCGCATTGCCAATCACCGAGACCGAACTCAGGCTCATGGTCAGCGCCGCGATCATCGGTGACAGCAGCCAGCCAGTCAGCGGATACAGCACACCCGCGGCAATCGGAATCGCCAGCGCGTTGTAGAGCAGGGCGAACAGCAGGTTTTGCTTCATGTTCGCCACCGTCGATTCAGACAGCAAACGCGCCGTCGCCAGAGCACGCAAATCACCCTTGATCAAGGTAAGTTGCGCGCTGTTCATGGCCACATCGGTGCCGGTGCCCATGGCCACGCCGACATCCGCTTTGGCCAGCGCCGGCGCGTCGTTGATGCCGTCGCCCGCCATCGCCACGATGCGACCTTCTTTTTGCAGTTGCTCCACCAGCATCAGCTTGTCAGCGGGCTTCACTTCGCCATGCACCTCGGCGATGCCCAGCCGCACCGCCACCGCCTTGGCGGTGGTCAAGCCGTCGCCAGTAGCCATCACGATGCGCAATCCGGCCGCCTTCAACGTCGCCAAGGCCTCGGGCGTGCTGGCCTTGATCGGATCGGACACCGCCAGCAAACCGGCCAGCTTGCCATCGACCGCCAGATGCATGACGCTCGCACCTTCAGCACGCAAACCTTCAGCCTGCGCCATCAGTGGAGCCACCGAGACCTTGATCTGCTGCATCAAGCTGCTGTTGCCAAGGGCCAACTGGTGCCCGGCGACCTGAGCGCGCACGCCGATGCCCGAAGCGGACTCAAAGTTCTCCGGCTTGTCCAGCGTCATGCCACGCTCGCGCGCGGCGCGCACGATCGCATCGGCCAATGGATGCTCGCTGCCCTGGTCCAGGCTGGCGGCCAGGCGCAGAATCTCGTCAGCCTCAAAGCCCGCCGCCGGCACTGCCCGATCAAAGGCCGGTCGCCCCTCGGTCAGGGTGCCGGTCTTGTCAATCAGGAGCGTGTTCACCTTGCGCAGGTTCTCAATCGCCGCGGCGTCGCGAAACAGCACGCCGCGCGTGGCGCCCAGCCCGGTGGCCACCATGATCGACATCGGTGTCGCCAATCCCAGGGCGCAGGGGCAAGCGATGATCAACACCGCCACCGCGTTGACGAGGCCGAAAACCCAACTCGGCTCGGGCCCGAACAGTCCCCAAACAAAGAAAGTCAAAACCGCAATGGCCATGACGGCGGCGACAAAATAGCCGGCCACGAGGTCGGCCATGCGTTGCATCGGTGCCCTGGAGCGCTGCGCCTGGGCCACCATTTGAACGATCTGCGCCAGCATAGTGGCCGAGCCCACTTTGTCGGCGCGAATAACCAGGGCACCGCTGGTGTTGAGCGTGGCACCGATCACCTTGTCGCCAGGCCGCTTGCTCACCGGCACCGGCTCTCCCGTCAACATGGATTCATCGACCGCGCTGCTGCCTTCGGTCACGCTGGCGTCCACCGGGACTTTTTCGCCCGGACGCACGCGCAGGGTGTCGCCCACATGGACGTTGCTTAGCGGCACGTCTTCCTCGCTGCCATCGGGGCGAATACGCCGCGCCGTTTTCGGCGCCAGACCGAGCAGCGACTTGATCGCCGCCGAGGTCTGGGACCTGGCTTTGAGCTCCAACACCTGGCCCAGCAGGGTCAGCGAGATGATCACGGCCGCCGCTTCAAAATACACGGCGACCCGCCCCATGATAATGAACGACTGCGGAAACAGCTGCGGCGCAACGGTGGCGACCACGCTATAGATAAAAGCAGCACCGGTGCCCAAACCGATCAGTGTCCACATGTTCAGGCTGCGATTGACCACCGACTGCCAACCACGCAAGAAAAAGGGCCAGCCGGCCCACAGCACGATCGGCGTTGCAATGATCAGTTCAACCCAGCTTTGCACGACTGCATCCATTAGCTCCAGACGATGGCCTACCATTGCTAGCACGAAGGAGATCACCGTGAACGGCAGGGTCCACCAGAAGCGTCGTGAAAAGTCGCGTAGCTCCGGGTTGTCATCGTCATCGAGCTTGGGTAGCTCGGGCTCCAGCGTCATGCCGCACTTGGGGCAGTTGCCGGGACGGTCCTGGCGCACCTCGGGGTGCATCGGGCAGGTGTAGATGGTGCTGGCAGTGGCAGCCACCTCAGTCGGCGCTGCGTCAGCCGGTACGGCCGAACCGACGGCGCTGGGCTCGACTGCCGCAGCGGTAGGTGCAACCGGAGTCGATTTTTGTACAGCGACGTCAGGTGCGGCGGCCTGCGCGCGTAGTGCTGGGTGGTCTTCACCCGCAGTCGCGGCTGGCGCGACGGACTCGTAACTGCGTTGGCGCACGGCAGACTTGATATCGCCGACATCGAGTCGGGTTTCGTCGTAGCGCACGGTGGCGCTTCGCGCCGCGTAATTCACGGTCACACTGTGGACGCCCAGCACCGCGTCAATGCGCCTTTCCACTTCGTTCACACCAAATACCGACAGCATGTCGTGCACTTCAATAACGCTCGTCTTCATCGCATCTCCTTAGTCGCCAGTTCAAATGCCAAGTGCATTTGTTTTGAGCTGGTATCAAGCGCCTGATAGCAACTCAGCACGACGCGTGTCGTCCGAGGTTTTGTCCACAGCCGCTTAGTCTTGTGGTTTGGTGCTGGCAACATCGACGGGAGTGGGGGCGGATACGGTGGCCAGCGGGGCCGAGTCAGGTGGCGATGTTGGCAACGGCAGCCCTTGGTCCTGTCGGGCCATGCCTGAGGAAGCGGTACCCGCCGTGGCAGATGCACCCGGCACTATGGGGCTTTCGTGGCCTTCACCCGTAGCGGTG
Organism: uncultured beta proteobacterium; assembly: GCA_963750665.1. Taxonomy (GTDB): domain Bacteria; phylum Pseudomonadota; class Gammaproteobacteria; order Burkholderiales; family Burkholderiaceae_C; genus Rhodoferax. Next base: position 34,375 of record CAVVRQ010000029.1, on the reverse strand, counting down.
GGCGCGACCGAATCGTACCCGCGCTGGCGCACTGCGGACTTGATATCACCGACCTCGAGCCGAGTTTCGTCGTAGCGCACGGTAGCGCTGCCGGCAGCGTAGTTCACGGTAACACTCTCGACGCCCGGCACGGCGCCAATGCGCTTTTCCACCTCGTCCACGCTCAATACCGACAGCATGTCGTGCACTTCAATTACGCTTGTCTTCATTTTGATTCCTTAACAGTTACCCCGTTCAATAGGGGCGGTTGCCGGGATGATCCTGGCCAGTCTCCGGGCGCATCGGTAAGGTGCTGATCGTGCCGTCGGCCACAGCGCGCCGATGAATGCCGAAAACTGCATGGTCGGGTTCTTCGGTCATTTGTCGCCTCGTTTGACAACCCATGCCACAAGCACGACCACCACGACAAGCAGCAAGATCATCGAGCCCCCGCCATAGCCGCCCATCCAGCCCGCGCCCCACGAACCACCATTCATCATGTTGCCATTCTGTGCAACCGCGACTCCAGTGGCCAATAGAGACCCAGCACCGACAGACAATGCACGAAAGCTATTCATAGGAATTCTCCAGTAATGATTGAAAGACCACTTTGCGTTGATGTCCTGCAGCGTTCCGTGCGGCAGCACACATAACCTCCCAGTAACCTTAGCCAAGCAAGGAAATCTGTTCCAATCCTTCTCACGTTCCCAGTGTGCCGACTCGTTTCCATCAGCTTGCTGACCGCTGGATTACATTCCTGTTATCTGCGGCGCAGCTTGGCGCAGGCAGCGCAAAATGGCGATCATGAAAATTCTCATCGTCGAAGACGAACCCAAAACTGGCGACTACCTCAGGCAGGGTCTGGTCGAAGCCGGTTTCATGGTCGATTTGCTGCGCAACGGCACCGATGGCCTGCATCACGCACTGACAGAGGATTTTGACTTGGGCATCCTAGATGTGATGCTGCCCGGTATTGACGGCTGGGCCGTGTTGGCCGGCATCCGTCATGCAGGCAAGGACATGCCAGTCTTATTTTTGAGCGCACGCGATCACGTTGATGACCGTGTCAAGGGGCTGGAACTCGGTGCGGATGATTACCTGGTCAAGCCGTTTGCTTTTTCTGAGTTGCTGGCGCGCGTGCGCACCCTTTTGCGCCGGGGCAGCAAAGCCACGGCGGCGGAGTTTTTGCGCGTGGCCGACCTGGAGCTTGACTTGATGCGTCGGCGGGTCACCCGCGCAGGCAAGCGGATTGATCTCACCGCCAAAGAATTTGCCCTGCTCGAATTGCTGCTGCGCCGCCAGGGCGAGGTGTTGCCTCGCTCGCTGATTGCATCGCAGGTGTGGGACATGAATTTCGATTCCGACACCAACGTCATCGAGGTCGCCATGCGCCGCCTGCGGGCCAAAGTCGATGACGAGTTTGAACCCAAGCTGATTCGCACCGTGCGCGGCATGGGCTATGTACTGGAGGATTCGGATTGCGCTTGATGGGTAGAACGTCGATTACGCGGCGGCTGACGCTGTTGTTTGTGACGGCCTCGTCGGGCGTCCTGCTGGCACTGGGCTTCGTGGTGGCTTCCTCGGTGGAGCAGCACTTTGAACAACAGGATATGGAGGTGCTCACAGGCAAGATGGAGCTTGCCAGGCATGCTCTGCAAACCTTCAAATCACAAGACGATTTGGTTCGCATATCCCAGGTCATCAATGATTCCCTGGTCGGGCACCATGGGCTCGAACTCATCATATTTGGCACTGGTCACGAACTGATGTTCACGACACCCAGCCCGCATTTTCCTTTTGAGCTGATGGTGAGCCAGGCTGTCAGTCACCCGTTTCGTCCAATGACCTGGGTATCGGGCGGCCAAAGTTACCGCGGCATCGCTGCCGAGTTGCCTACCGGCATTAGCGCGCGCTCAAAAGTGGTGGTAGCGGTTGCCACTGACATTGCCCACCATCAAGCTTTCATGCGCTCTTTTCTGCAAACGTTGTGGATCTTTGTTGGGGGCGCCGCGGTGCTGACGGGCGTGCTTGGCTGGGTTGCCGCACGGCGTGGCCTGGCTCCGCTGCGCGCCATGCGTGAGCACACGCTTGAGGTCACGGCACAACAACTGAGCCATCGCCTGCCGGTGGAGTCGGTGCCACTGGAGCTGGCCGAGCTGGCGCAATCCTTGAATGACATGCTGGCCCGGCTCGAAGAAGCGTTTCTGCGGCTGTCAGAATTTTCATCCGACATCGCACATGAATTGCGCACACCGGTGAGCAACCTGATGACGCAAACCCAGGTCGCCTTGGCACGCGTGCGCAGCGCAGACGAGTACCGGGGCATTCTGGAGTCGAACGCTGAGGAGTTTGACCGCATGGCGCGCATGATCTCCGACATGCTGCTGCTAGCCAAGGCCGAAAACGGCCTGGCAGTGCCGACCCGACAAACTGTCCATCTGGCAACCGAGGTCCGTACCCTGTTTGATTACTACGAGGCGGTCGCTGAAGAAAAGATGCTGCACCTCAGAGTTGACGGCGATGGCGCGGTCAACGCAGACCGGTTGATGTTGCGCCGGGCACTGGGCAATCTGCTCTCCAATGCAGTGCGTCATTCGGCAGTGAACTCAGCCATCCAGGTCAATATCAGATCGAGCTCGGACGCCATCTCGATCGCCATGGAAAACACCGGTGACGCAATTCCTGCGGAGTATCTGGAACGTGTCTTTGACCGCTTCTTCCGGGTCGATCCAGCACGCCACCATGGCAGCGAGAGCAATGGCCTGGGGCTGGCCATTACCAGGTCGATCGTGCTGGCCCACGGCGGCACGATTTCAGCCACATCCATCAATGGTGTGACCACGTTCACGATCAGACTGCCGCTGGTGCCGCAAGACAAATTGCTGACGACTTTGTAATTTGCCGGTCATGCTTCTGTCGAGGTTGGCTTTCTATAGTTCACTCATATCGCAATGCAGCGATAGACACTGGACAAGACGGTACACCATGATGACCGACCTGCCCGGCAATCTTTAACAGACATTGAAAGGAATCATCATGAAAACCAACTTTACAGCCATCGCCTTGGTACTCGCTTCTACCCTGATCGCCAGCACCAGTTTCGCGGAAAACACGCGCCAGCAAGTCCGCTCTGAAGTCACACGAGCGCAACGCAGTGGTGACATGGTGGCAAATGGCGAGACCGGCCTCAAACTTAACGAGTTGTACACGAGCCGCTATCCAGCCAAGCAAGCGCAAGCTGGTCTGACGCGTGAGCAAGTCAAAGCCGAACTCGCCCAAGCGATTCGCAGCGGTGACATGCTCGCCGGGGGCGACAGCGGCCTCAAACTCAACGAACTCTATCCGAGCGACTATTCGGCCAAGCAAGCGCAAGCAAGTCTCACGCGTGAACAAGTCCAGGCCGAACTCGCAGAAGCGATTCGCACCGGTGACTTCATGGTCGGCGGCGAGGTCGACGGCCAGTGCAACGAATTGCATCCGAATATGCATTCCGCCGTGTGAGTTTGAACTGGCAGCTAAACCGCAGCCGCCTGTTGCCGCTGTGCTGAAATCCCGCCTTCGTGGCGGGATTTTTGCTTCCAACTGTGACTAGTCTTCTTTAACTGTACGCTGGCGCACAGACCAAATGCAGGATGACGACGTAAATTTCAAAAATGCAATTTCTCCTCAATGCTCATCAAACCCGCCGCACCGCTGCACTGCTGCTGTTCGTTTGGTTGATGTCATTGGGGATCGGCATGGTGAACGCTTGTCTTTTGCCGCAGAACGATTACGGGCACGAACTCTTGAGTCACGGTGGCTCAGGGTTTGCCTCTGAAGCGTTTGAGGAATACGATGTGGCGCTGGGCAAAGTTGAGAATATTCAGGTCAAGTCTGATGCGAACGACCCGCCACCTGCGAAAACGATGTGCCTGGATTTCTGCACCGCAGCACAAAGCACGCTGGTCAAGCACCACGCCGACGCGCTGATCGCCCAGGACCTTTTCCCGGTGCTGTATTTGACCTGGTTGCCAGTGCCAGCGCTGGATCAGAACGCCCAGCCGGAGGCGTTTGGTCGTCCGACCTGGTCGGAACCCCCCGTCTCCATCCGATATCTGCGGCTCACGATTTGATCCGACCCAACCAGGCTTGCTGCTGTGCGGAGTGATCTGCCCGGCAGTGTGCCTGTATCTGCTATCGGCTGGCCGTGTGGGTCACGCCGCAGCGCTTTTTTTCTCTTCCCCTTAACTTTTACCATTGGAGTTCATTATGTCTCACTTTCGTCACACCCTGCTCACTATCGCACTTGCTACAGCCGCCCTCACATCATGGGCGCAGAGCACCGCAGAGCAGGCACAACATCAGGCCCACGTATTAGCCACAGAGCAGGCGTCGGCCCCAACTTCTGATTTGGCCACCCCTGGCAGCGCCGGGAAGATGGCTGCCATGGACAGCAAGATGAAAACCATGCAAGAGATGCACCAAAAAATGATGAGCGCAAAAACGCCTGAAGAGAAGAAGGCGCTGATGGCCGAACACATGAAGACCATGCAGGACGGGATGGCGATGATGAGCATGATGGGTGGTGCGGGCATGGGTGGCATGCAAGCCCAGAAGCCGATGCCAGGCAACATGAAACAACGTCAACAAATGATGGAAAAGCGGATGGAAATGATGGAGACCATGATGCAAATGATGATGGATGCCATGGCGCCGCCAGTTGCCAAATGACGGCAGCACAGGTGTATGTTTTTTTCTCATGACGGTTAGGAAGATCGCATGGCAGTACTGATCGACGTGAAGAAATGCAAGGTTTTGCGAGTGGCGCCGCGGCTGATGCACATCATGCGCGTGCTGGCCCGACACAAGTTCCTGGGAGCCTTGTTTGGTCGGGGCCGTTGGCCGACGCCGAAAGAGGTTCGGGAAACCTTCGAGGAGCTCGGGCTGGTCTTCCTCAAATTCGGACAAGTGCTCGCCTTGCGACACGACCTGCTGCCGGCGGCCTACATCGATGAGCTGGAACTGCTGCACGACCAGTTGCCGGCGATGGGCATTGACGTGGTACGCGCTACCGTCGAAGCCGAACTCGGCGCTCCGCTTACCAAGTTGTTCGCGTCGTTCAGTGAGACGCCGCTCGCCGCCGCCACCATCGCCCAGGTGCATGAGGCGACGTTGCAGGACGGGCGTCATGTGGCCGTGAAGGTACAGCGGCCCTGCCTTAAAGCCATCATCGCCACCGATATCGCGGCACTGAACTCTCTGGTCGCACTGGGAGTAGGGCTCTTTCCGCGGCTGCGCGCCCTCGATCTCCCGGTTGTGGTGGGTGAACTGGCCAACAGTCTGCACCGGGAAACTGATTTTGGTCGCGAAGCGCGTTCCATCGTGCTGATTCGCGCCGCGCTGTCAGATGTGCCAGATCTCTGGATACCGGATGTCATAACTGCGTATTCGCGAGACACCGTACTGACGATGGAGTACTCGCCCGGCGAACGTGCGGATGTCTATGCCAAGCTGCACCCGGAGGCGATGCCGCGGGTGGTCAACACCCTGGTCAAGCTGATGCTGCATTCGATCTTCGAAGAAGGCTTGTTTCATGCCGACCCGCATCCCGGCAACGTCTTCGTTCTGCCGGACGGGCGGCTCTCCCTGCTCGATTTCGGCAATACCGGCGACCTTGACGAGCCGATGCGCGAATCGCTGACACTTCTGCTCGAAGCTGTCGTCAAAGGCGACGCGCGCGCCGCCACCGAGGCTTATCTGGAAATGGCGCCGGCGAACGAAAAAGTCAAACGGGTAGAGCTGTTGGTGGACATCAAGGCCGTGCTCTATGAAATCCGCCGAACCAATCTGGCGGATGTCTCAATCGGCAATGCGTTCGAATCACTGCTGCGTGCCGGAAGCCGCAACGGAGTCCACAATCCGGCCGAGTTTGTCCTGCTGACGCGTGCTTTCGCCATCCTGGAGTCGATGATCGGCCTATTGGCCCCGGGCTATAACCACATGAACTCGTTTCGCGAGGAGATCTCGCGCCTGACTGCACAGCACTTCGAGCCGGAGCGGATAAAGGAAAGAAGCACCAAGCTGGCGCGCGAAATGGAGCGCTTGATAAGCGATGCGCCAAGCGACACGCGACGCATTCTGCGACGTTTCGCCGAAGGTAATCTGGGCCGACTACCGGGTATAGAGGCCGTAGGGCGGCGCTTTAGCCGCAATCTTGAACGGCTGACCGGTGCCATCGCGTTTGCGGCCCTCGTGATTGCCGGCTCGATGCTGCTGCTGACGCCGATGGGCGGTTGGCATCATGTTCTCGGCGAGGCAATGGTCATCGGTGGGATTGCCGGCATCGTGATCTCCCGTGTTCGGGCCTTGCGTCGCGACCCTGACGAACACTGACACTTTTCCAAATTACGAAGCGACCTTGCGGCAGTAACAATAAACAAATTTTTGAATCGTGCCAAACGGCGTGTGATGCTCTTCCTTCTCATGCCGGAGCAGTGTAAATGGCTCACCAAATTCGGCATGCAACTGATCGGGGCGATAGCGCATGACCGGTAGCCCGCTGCATTGGGTCGGGCCATCTTCGGCAAAGGTCGCCACGATCACATGGCCACCCGGCTTGACCGAACGCAGCACCTGCCCAACGTAAGCATGGCGCTCTTGCGGCGTGGTCAGAAAATGAAACACCGCCCGGTCGTGCCAGACATCGTAGGCATGTACTGCAAGATCGGCATGGGTCACGTCTGCTTCGAGCCAATGAACGCAGCCGCTGCTGGCGCCAAGGCGAGCCTTGGCGGCGCCTAGCGCTGCGGCAGATAAATCGAGAACGGTGAGATTCGAGTAGCCACTGCGCAGAAGGTCGTCAACCAGTGTGGACGCACCTCCGCCGACATCAATGATGGCGGCCGACAACGGCACACCAGTGTCTTTGATCAGTCGCAGTGACTGGTCAGCATGGGCCTGAAACCAACTGACACCGTCGGTTGGCTTGCTTGAGTACACGCTCTCCCAATGTTCTCTTGACTGCATAGGGTGTCCTTTATAGCACTCGGCGCTGACATCATATTTTCCCGTCGGAACTGGCGAGCTTTTGCATCAGCGCGGCCATGTCGATCGCACTCAGGCCTGATGCATTCGCAGCGGAGCCCATGAAACTCGTCATCGCGTTGACCAGGCCGCTGGTGCCTGCGGTTGCGGCCATCATGCTTGTCCCCATCATGCCGCCCATCGTCATGGATATCTGGTTGATTCCGTTCCTGCCATTCATGAAGCCGTCGGCAGCATCGCGCATCATTGCCGTGACCAGTGTCGAAGAGAACGGCATGTTTAGGTTTTGCGCATACTGGGACATCGCCGCCAAGGCCATGCCGTAATTGCGGGCCTCGGCGCTCGCACCAGCGCCTGATCTAGTGACAGTAGGGTTTATCGGCTGTGTCCGCAGGATGTCACTCACTAGGAAATAGTTCCCCATGGCTGCGTTCGCCGCAGCGACATTGGCCTGTGTCATGCCACCATTCATGCCAAGTGCGCGGCTCTGGGCCATGGCCGTTAACGGCGTCATCCACACGCCTGAGATATTGGCCCCGCTGGCCACCATCGGCAATACGGCGCACATCACATCGGCTGGCGTCATGACCATGGTCTTTTGGGTTGCTTCATCGGTGTAGCTTGCACCGCTCATTTGCAACAGCACCGGGCCGGCATAGCTCCCCAACGACAACGCGAAGTTGCCCTGGTTGTTGATTGGGGCACTGGCAAGCTGTGCGCCCATCGCCCCATTGTTGACGGCGTAAGCTGCTACCATGCCCGAACTCACGGTGCCGTTAAATGCGGTACCGCTTACCGTCGTGTTTATCACTGTTATGGGCGGGACGCTGCCAACCGGGCCACTCGCACCGATGAGCTTTTTCACCAGGTCCGGCGTCGTAACCCCGGATCTGTTTTTTGTCGGGTCCTTCATGAAGGCGTCCATGGCGACCCCCATGCCGCTGGTGCCGGCAGTCGGCGGCAGCATCATCCCGCCGCCCATGCCGCCCATTTGCACCGACGCAGTGCCGGCCTTGCCATCCAGAACACCGTCTGTCGCATCCATCATCATCGCTGTGACCATGCCTGAGGAGGAACTCAGGCTCAGAGTCTGCCGCGCGTATTGCGACATAGCGGCCAGCGTCATGCCATAGTTCTGTGCATCCACGCTGGCGCTCGCGCCTGAACCGACCACCAGGGGATTCATCGGCTGAACGTGCAGGATGTCACTGACCAGAAAGTTGCTACCCATCGCCCGGTTGGCAGCCGCAATATTGGCGTCTGTCATGCCGCCCGTCAAGTGTTGCGCCATCGCTTGCGCCATGGCGGTCAAGGGAGTGACCTGCACGCCGCTGCTGTTGGCGTTAACAGCGACACTGGGCATGAGGGCAGTCATCACATCACCTTGCGCCATGGCCATGGATATCCCGGTCGCTTCGTCAATGTAATTGCCACCGCTCATCTGGAGCATCACAGGCCCGCGTAGCTACTGATGGTCATACTGAAGTTTCCCTTGATGTCAGTGCTTGCCGCGCCGATTTGGGCGCCCGCCTGACCACTGCTGATGCCGTAAGCAGTTACCGTGGCATTACCAACAGGCCCTTTGGTCACGGTGCCGCTAACGACACCAGTGCCACCCGAGCCGACATTGTCAGCTACAGCAACACCTCCACCACCACCGCAGGCGGCAAGCAGAAAGCTTATCGCGGTCAACGTGGTTACCACGGGCAAACGTCGAAAAAGATTGAAACGGCTCATTTGAAGCTCCTAAGAAAATGAAATAGAGAAAAGAACACAGTTACGGTTTGGACCCCTCGGGTTGCAGGTCAGGACCGTGATAAAAATACATGCCGACTCGAACCCGTCGATCAGCGCCGGGCTGGCCGCGATCCTGATCGCTGAGTGCCGTGGCGTCGCGCACCAGGTCATGAAAGGCGTTGGACCAGATTTGGCGCGACAAAACTCCCAAGGCCGCCGCCGATTCCGGTCGCAGGCCGTCGGCATACACGCTCTGCTCCAGCATGGGGGCGGCACTGGCCTCCAGGTTGTGCGCCGCTGCGGCCAGGTGGTCGCCAACGTTGTCGGAAAACAGTTGCAGCATTTCCGCGCTGCCCTCTTTGGGCACAAAGGCGTCCATGCACAAGCTGACTTTGTCATAGCCATCCTTTGCGGCTGCGTCTTCGCGACACACGACGCCAAGTCTTATCAATTCCCGCAACAGCGTGTGCGGGTGAACATCACGCGATGCTGACGTCGCCAGGGCTTCAAACGAGCCGGGTCCGCCGGTGCGGTCCAGCACCCGTGGCCGTCCTTGCTGGTCACAGTAGTCCGGATCATTTGCCCATCGCGTAAAAACTTCCATGACAGCACCAAAAGTCTTGGCCAAAGGGCGAGGCTGTCCAACCGAGCGCCATTCCCGCACATCCTTGCGATGAATACCCGTCAATGTGCTGAGGCTTGAATCGTTGACTCGCGCAGAGCTTGCTTGGAGAACGTCTGTCGCCGCCTCCAGAAACGTTTTCTTGAGCGCGTTGGCGAAACGCGGATAGGTAATTCCCTCCTGCAACAAAAACGCTGCCAACGGCGCAGCCAAGCGTAATGCAGCGGCAAGGGAGAGATCAGCACGCGATTCGGACATGGTTAAGTAAGCCATTTAATTCAATTAAATGGGAATATATCCCATTTTTTGCTTTTGTGCAAATATTTCGGCACAAATGCGCCGACAGAGTGCTGAGCCGACACCCCGACGAGGTATTTGATATATACCCCATGGAGGTATATAGTACGGACTACCCATCCAAATTTCGGACCCAAAATCCATGTCATCCACCGCCACTCTTCACCTGGACTTGCCACTGGCAGGTATGACCTGCGCCGCTTGCGCAGCGCGCATCGAAAAAAGCCTGAACAAACTGCCGGGCGTGACGGCGAATGTCAACTTTGCGGCGGAGTCTGCGCTGGTGAATGTGGAGCCGGGCACGACGACAGCGGCTGGCGTCATCGCAGCGATCCGCAAAACCGGGTACGCGGTGCCCGAGCGACTGGCCGAGCTCACGCTGTCCGGCATGACCTGCGCCGCCTGTGCCGCGCGCATCGAAAAGGTGCTCAACAAGCTGGAGGGCGTGCAGGCCCAGGTCAATTTTGCCGCTGAGACTGCCCGCGTGCGCTATCTGCCGGGGCTCTCCAGCGTCGAGCACATCATCGCCGCCATCCGCAAGGCGGGCTACGAGGCAAGTGAGCGTGTCGAAGCCGGTGCCGAGGAAGAAAAGGAGCGTCGCGCCGCTGCCTACCATGCCGATCTGCGTCTGTTCTGGATTTCGCTCGCACTCAGCCTGCCGCTACTGCTACAGATGTTTTCCATGTTTGGCACGGCACATACCGAGTTGCTGCCACGCTGGCTGCAATTGGTGCTGGCCACGCCGGTGCAATTCTGGATCGGTCGGCGCTTTTACGTCGGCGGCTACAAGTCCTTGCGCGGTGGCGGTGCCAACATGGACGTGCTGGTGGCGCTGGGCACCAGCACGGCCTACGGCCTCTCTGCGGTCGTGACGCTATTGGGCCTGCAGCATCAGCATGTCTATTTCGAAGCCAGCGCCGTCATCATCACGCTGGTGCTGATGGGCAAGTTGCTGGAAGCCCGGGCCAAGCTTGGCACCTCGGCTGCCATCGAAGCGTTGATCCGCTTGCAACCCAAGACCGCGCACGTGGAGCGCGCAGGGGTCATGCTCGAAGTACCGGTGGCGAGCATCGAGACTGGCGATATTTTTGTGGTCCGACCCGGTGAGAGCATACCGGTTGACGGCCAGGTTGCCAGCGGCGAATCGGGCGTCGATGAGAGCATGCTCACTGGCGAGAGCCTGCCCATGAGCAAGCACAGCGGTGACAAGGTGTTTGCCGGTACGCTCAATCAGCAGGGCTTGTTGCGCTGCCGCGCCGAGGGAGTCGGTGCTGCGACCATGCTGGCCGGCATCATCCGCTTGGTGCGTGAGGCACAGGGCAGCAAGGCACCGATCCAGCGCCTGGCGGATCAGGTCGCGGGCGTCTTTGTCCCGGTCGTGGTCTCCATCAGCGCCCTCACCTTTGCACTGTGGTGGGGTCTGGGCGGCGAATTCGCCCCCGCGCTGGTCAATGCCGTGGCGGTGCTGGTGATTGCCTGCCCCTGCGCGCTTGGGCTGGCGACGCCGACGGCGATCATGGTCGGCACCGGCCGTGGCGCGCAGATTGGGGTGCTGGTGAAGAACGCCGTGGCGCTGGAACAGGCAGAAAAAATCCGTACCCTGATTGTTGACAAAACTGGTACGCTGACCGAGGGCAAACCGGTGGTGACGGATGTACTGGCCGCAGACGGATTTACTGAGCAGGACCTGGTTTCCGCGGCAGCGAGCCTTGAAGCGGGTTCGGCCCATCCGCTGGCGCAGGCCGTGCTCGGCTATGCCAAACAGAAGGCCATCGTGCTAGTGCCGATGCGCGACTTTCTTTCCGTCACCGGCCAGGGCGTGCAGGCCAAGCTCGACGTTCCCGCCCTCGATGGGGAACAAACGCTACTGTTGGGAGCACCAAGCTATCTCGCGCAGTCGGGCCTAATCATCGACCACGCCGCCATTGAGCCGCTGGTGGAACAGGGCAAGACTGTGATTGCGCTCGGCGGTGCTGGGCGCGTGCTCGGCTACCTCGCCATTGCTGACAAGCTGCGCGAGAGCTCGCATGCGGCGGTCGCCAAGTTGAAGGACATGGGCATCGAGGTGGTGATGCTGACCGGCGACAACCCCGCCACGGCCAAAGCCATAGCCCAGGCCGCCGGCATCGCCAACTACAAGGCCCAGGTGCTGCCCGGCGACAAGGCCGCTGCGGTGGCCGAATTCAAAGCCGCCGGGCAGGTCGTCGGGATGGTCGGCGATGGCGTCAACGACGCGCCCGCACTGGCTGCCGCCGACGTCAGCTTCGCCATCGGCGCGGGCTCGGATGTGGCGATTGAAGCGGCTGACATTGCGCTGATGCAGAGCGATCTGCTCTCGGTGGTGGATGCCATCAGCCTGTCGCGCGCAACCTTGGGCAAAATCCGGCAGAACCTGTTTTTTGCTTTCATCTACAACGTCCTTGGCATTCCGCTGGCCGCCGCCGGGATGCTCAATCCGGTGATCGCTGGCGCGGCGATGGCGTTGTCGTCGGTGTCGGTCGTCAGCAATTCGCTGCTGCTCAAACGCTGGCATCGGCGTTGAGAATTTTTCCTGGTTTTATCTTCAAAAGGAGTCCCATATGCAAACCGTAGTCTTAGGAATTTCAGGCATGACCTGCGGCGGCTGCGTACGCAGCATCACCAATGTCCTGACGGCACTCGGCGGCGTCGCGAAGGCCGAAGTCTCTTTGGAAAAGGCCAGCGCCGTAGTGGACTATGACCCCGAAAAAATCGGTCTCGACCAACTCAGGCAAAGCGTTGAAGAGGCAGGCTTTGAAGTCACCCCCTAAGGTGCAAGCGGGCGAGCAGAACGACCACCCCTTGGTCGTGCAGCCCAACAAGTTGGCCCTGCTCAAGCGCCTGAACCGGATCGAAGGTCAGGTGCGTGGTGTCTCCAGGATGGCCGAGGAAGACCGCTACTGCGTTGACATCCTGACGCAGATTGGGGCCATCCAGTCGGCACTCGACGCATTGGCGATGCAACTGCTGGCGAATCACACCAACGGCTGCGTGCGCGCGGCGATCCGCTCAGGTGACGGCGACGCAGCGGTGGCGGAGCTGATGAATCTGGTCAAGCGTTTTGCCCGCTAGTGGGCTGGGGGCTGTGCTGCGCCCTCATCGCAACACTACGGAACGTCACGCACAGCGCGTCCGTTCGCCAGTCTTCCCGTCACAACAAGCGAGCCCGGCCAACCAGGTCAGTAGCGCTTGCGTGACCACGGTAGGTTGTTCCATGCTCAGCATATGGCCGCACTGTGGCACCAACAGGAGTTCGGCACCCTGAATCAGCTGCGCGATCTCTCGTGAACATTCGGGCGGGGTGAGCTGGTCCGCTTCGCCACACAGCACCAGCGTCGGGCAACACACCAGGCCCAGATGCAGTCGTGCATCGGGGCGCGCCATCATGGCCCGGTTTTGCCGTATCAACTGGGACGCGCCCGCTCGCAGCACGAAGTCGAGATAGGTCTGTAGCAGCGCCTGGTCATTGGCCCGATCAGGATGAAAAGCCAAGCCCAGGTTGGCTTGCAACACTTCTTTGACCCGACCCTGTTCAAACAGCAGAATCGCCGCTTCACGCAGCGCGCGCATCGCATCGGTTTCAGGCTGCGCCGTGGTGCCCAGCAAGGCCAGCGCCTGGATGCGTTGCGGTGCCTGGCGCACCGCCTCCAGCGCCAGCATGCCGCCCATTGATGCACCACACAAAATCAGCTCGCCCGAATGCTCTTGCAGCAAGGCCGCCGCCATGTCCGGCAAGGTCGCGTGGCGCATGTGGACGTCGGTCACGGTTGCATGGAGGTGGGCCGGCATGGCCCCAATTTGATGCTGCCACATGACAGCGTCGGCAGCCAGACCCGGGATGAAAACCAGTTGGGTCATTAGTCTGGCGGCTGCGGCCAGGGTCGTTGCGTATCACGCAACAACTCAAACACCCTTGAGAGCCGCAACACGCCCAGATCATCAAAGCGCCGCCCGGCGATCTGTAAGCCAATCGGCAAGCCGCTTGGGGAGTAACCGCAGTTGATGGAAGCGGCGGGCTGCTCCGACATGTTGTAGGGCACGGTAAAGCCGATGTGCTCCATGGCGTGCAGCGGGTCGTTGGTCGGTGAGGGCAACTCCGCCGCCGGGGCCGGCATCGATGCGGTCGGCGAGATCACAAAATCAAACGGCTGGCAGGCGCGCACGGTGGCCACGCGGGTGACATGAAACTGGCTCAACGCCACAAACGCCTGCGGCCCGCTGAGCCCGGCCATGCTGTCGACCCATTGCCGGATATAGGGCAGTACCTTGGCCTTCTTGTCGGCTGCCAGCGCCGCCATATCGACATGCGAGCGCAAGCGCCAGCTTTGATCCATGCCGTCGAGCATGGCCTGCGTCATGAACGGCGGCATCGGCTCGACCATGGCACCGGCAGCCTCAAGAATCCGGGCGGCACGCTCAATCGCGGCGCGTACTGCGGGCTCAACAGGCAAGCCGCAACCGGCGTCAAGCAGCAAACCAATCTTGAGCCCCCGCACAAACTCCACGCCCTGGTCAAACTGATCCCACGCGATTGCCTGATAAGGCAAGCTCATGCTGTCACGGGCATCGGGCAGCGACAACACTTGCATCATCAATGCCGCGTCGGCCACGGTGCGCGTCATCGGGCCGGCCACGCGACCGGTGTAAGGCGGATCAATTGGAATGCGGCCAAGGCTCGGCTTCAGGCTGAAAATACCGCACCAACCGGCGGGCAGGCGCAGCGAGCCCCCAATGTCAGTGCCAATATGCAGTGGGCCATAGCCGGCAGCCGCTGCTGCGCCCGCTCCGGCGCTCGACCCACCGGGCGTCTTGCTCAAGTCCCAGGGATTGCGCGAGAGCGCATGAAAGCTCGACAAGCCGCTGGACAACATGCCGTAGTCGGGCGACGTGGTCTTGCAGATTCGCACCGCACCGGCCTCGCGCAGACGCGCCGAAGGTGGCGCATCCTCTGTGGCAGGGGTCAGCTCAGTGGCCGCCGTGCCCAGCGGCATCGGGTCGCCCGCCGTGGCAATCAGTTCCTTGATCGTGACCGGCACACCGTCAAGCGCGCCACACGGTTGCCCACGCTGCCAACGCGCTTCTGAAGCGCGTGCCTGATCAAGCGCTGCGTCGGGACGCAGCAGGTAGGTGGCGCGGAGGTGCGGCTCCCACTGCTCAATGTGAGCCAGCACCGCTTGCGTCACCTGCACCGGCGAGAGAGCGCGCTTGCGGTAAGCCGCAATCAGTTCCGGCGCGCTCAGCTCAAGCAGCTTCACGACCACGAAAGGGCGGCGACGTCGTTGACAAAAATCGGCATGTCTTTCCAGAGTCCTTTGAGGTTCTTGTTGGCCACCGTGATCCATTGCGGCTGGTACAAGAAGGCATGCACCGCGTCGTTGGCCAACATGCGCTGCGCATCAGCCATCAGCCGGGCGCGGTCGGCAGCACGCGGCGCGTTCTGGATTTTGTCAAACAAGGCGTTGAATTGAGGCGACTGATAACCCCAGTAATAGTCGGGCTTGGTGAAGTTGTTCATGTCAAACGGCTCGACGTGCGAGATGATGGTCAGGTCGTAGTTGCCGGTCTTGAACGGGCCGCTAAGCCATTGTGCCCACTCGACGTTTTCAATCTTGGCGATGATGCCAATCTTGGCCAATTGCGCCGCGATCACTTCGCCGCCCTGACGCGCATAGGGCGGCGGTGGCAACTTCAAACTCAGCTCCAGCGGGGTCTTGATGCCGGCCTCGGCCAGCAGCGCCTTGGCCTTTTGGATATTGAACGGATTGATGCCGGTGGTATCAACGTAGCCAAAAGCGCCGGGCACGTAGTGGCTGCCAATTGGCACGCCGTAGCCGTCGGCGGCACCTTCAATCACAGCTTTGCGATCGATCGCAGCGGAAATGGCGCGACGCACCCGCACGTCATCGAGCGGCTTTTTCTTGTTGTTTATGGCCAGGATGGTCTTGGCGCGCGAGCCGCTCACCACCACCTGAAACTTCGGGTTGGTCTTGAATTGCACCACGCTGCGCGGCGTGACGCGCGGGAAGGCATCCACATCGCCCGCCAGCAGCGCTGCGACCTGCGCGGCAGAATCGCTGATGAAGCGGAAAGTGACCTTCTTGATCTTGACGTTGGCCGCGTTGCGGCAACCATCCCACTTGGTCAGGGTAACCGAAGAGCCCTTGCTCCAGGCACCCAATTGGTAAGGGCCAGTGCCGACCGGCTTGGTGGCATTGCTGTCGGCACTTTTCGGCTCAACGATGATGGCCGTGGCCTGGCCCATCAAAAACAAAAAGTCGGGGTCGAGCGATTTATTCAGAATAACGACCGTATGGTCATCGATCGCCGCAACGCTTTCCATGCTGGCAAAGGTGCGCTTGTCTTTATTGGTGCTCTTCTCCGCAGCGGCGCGCTCAAATGAAAACTTGACGGCGCGGGCGTCGCACGCTTCGCCGTTTCTGGAACTTGACGCCCCTGCGCAGCTTGAAGGTATAGGTTTTCAAATCGGGCGAGACTTCCCAGCTCTCGGCCAGCAACGGCGCGACCGTGCCATCGCTGTTGATTTTGGTCAGCGTCTCAAAGATGTTGTAGTGCACGATCTCGGCAATCGCCGAGGCGGCGCTGGCGGTGGGGTCCAGCCCTGGTGGCTCCAGCGTCATGGCCAGCACCACGCTGTCTTTTTTGCCTTGCGCCGTGGCGGACCAGGGCATTGATACCAGCGCGGCACCGGTGGCAGCGGAGGTGAGAACGTGACGACGATTGAACATGCAGCTTCTCCTGTGAAAAAATAATGGCAAACCCGACTCTGGTGCAACAGCTTAACTTTAACCGGAAAGCGCCGCGCTGTTAGGGCTTGCCACCCTGTGCGGGTCAAGTTCAAACATGCGCTGTTGCCGCGTCCACAAAATGACAAGCCACCTGATGCCCGGCGCCCAACGGCTTGAGTTCGGGTCGCTGCGCATCGCACAGCGCCTGCGCCTGCGCACAGCGTGGGGCATAGGGACAAGCGCCGGCAGGATGCTCGCGCGGGGTCGGGAGAACAGTGCGCTCCCGGCTCCCACGCACGGCATTGGGTGTGGCGCGCGGCACCGCCGCCAGCAGGGCCTGCGTATAAGGGTGCGCCGCAGCGCGAAACAGCGTCACCGGCGAGCCCTGCTCGACGATGCGCCCCTGGTAGATGACGGCGACCTCGTCGCAGACGTGATCGACCACCGCCAGGTCGTGGCTGATGAGCAGGTAAGTCACACCAAATTGTTGTGACAAATCCTGCATCAGGTTGAGCACCTGGGCCTGCACCGAGACATCGAGCGCGCTGACCGGCTCATCGGCCACAATCAATTTGGGCCGCGTGATGAGCGCCCGGGCAATCGCCACGCGCTGGCGCTGCCCGCCTGAGAATTCATGCGGATACTTGTCCAGATCGGTCTGCCGCAGCCCGACCGAGGCGAGCACTTCGCCGGCGGCACTGCGCAGGTCGGCGGCACTGCTGTTGCCCAGTGCCGCCAGCGGTTCGTTGACGATGCGCTGAACCGTCTGACGCGGGTCGAGCGAGCCGTAAGGATCCTGAAACACCATCTGAAAGTCGCGCCGTGCCAGGCGCAGCTCAGCCGGGCTGAGTTGGCCCAGCGCGCGCCCGAGCAGATGCACGCTGCCGCTGCTGGGCGGCTCCAGCGCCATCACGAGCCGCGCCAGTGTCGATTTGCCGGAACCTGATTCGCCCACCACACCCAGGTTTTGGCCTTGCGTCATGCACAGGCTGACACCGCGCAAAGCGTGGACCAGCGGCAGCGGCCCCCACAGGCGCTCGCGTGGCATGGCATAGGTCCTGGTCACCTGGTCGAGTTGCAACAGCGCCGTGTTCATGCTGGCGCTCCCGTGCCTGCGGGCGCAAGCGCGCGCACGTCCAAGTGCCAGCAGCTCGCCTGGTGCGCATGGCCCAGCTCGCTCACCGGCGGCCGGTTGACAGCGCACTCGGCACTGGCCAGCAGACAGCGCTCAAAGAACGGGCAACCAGCCGGTAGATCGACCAGCTCCGGCACGCTGCCCTGAATCGTACTCAGGCGCTCGCCCCGCGTGGCACCGAGTTTGGGGCGGGCACCGAACAGCCCGCGTGTGTAGGGGTGCGCCATGTTGGCAAAAACCGCTTGCGTCGGGCCGCTCTCCAGCACCATGCCGCCATACATGACCAGCATGCGCTCGGCGTTCTGGGCGATCACGCCGAGGTCGTGCGAGATCAGCAGCAGGGCCATGCCGCGCTCCTGCACCAAGTCGCTTATCAGATCGAGGATTTGCCCCTGCACCGTCACGTCCAGCGCGGTGGTCGGCTCGTCGGCGATCAGCAGGTCAGGCCCGCAGGCCAGCGCCATGGCGATTGTGATGCGCTGCCGCTGGCCGCCAGAAAACTGGTGCGGGTAAGCGTCGATGCGGCGCGCCGCATCGGGGATGCCAACCCGCTCCAGCAAGGCAATCGCCTGCTGGCGCGCCGCTGGCGCTGAAACGCCCCGGTGCAGCCGCAGCGGCTCGGCCACCTGGTGGCCAATCGTGTGTACCGGGTTGAGCGCCGTCATCGGTTCCTGAAAGATCATGCCAATGCGGTCGCCGCGCAGGCGCCGCAAACCGGCGTCACCCATGCCAACCAGCTCCTGCTGGTCAAAGCGGATGCTGCCCGAGAGCACGGCGCGGTCGGGCAGCAAGCCCATCAAGGCCAATGCCGTGATCGACTTGCCACAACCCGATTCGCCGATCAAGCCCAGCGTCTGGCCGCGCTCCAGGCTGAAACTAAGCTCCCGCACGGCGACGGCCGGACCGCGCTGGGTTTGCAGTTGAACCGATAAATGCTTGACTTCAAGTAGCGTCATGCAGGTCTATCGTTTGCGTGCCAGGCGCGGGTCCATCAGGTCGCGCAGACCGTCGCCAGCCAGATTCAGGCCGAGCACCGCCAGGGCGATGGCCGCGCCCGGAAACACCGCCAGCAGCGGTGCCTGAAACATCAGCGTCTGGGCTTCGGCCAGCATGCGGCCCCAGGACGGCTGCGGCGGCTGGGTGCCCAGCCCCAGGTAGGACAGCGCGGCTTCGGCCAGAATCGCCAGCGCAAACTGGATGGTGGCCTGCACAATCAGCACCGAGGCGATGTTGGGCAGCACGTGCTCCAGCGTGATGCGCCAGGGCCCCTTGCCACAGGCGCGCGCCGCCAGCACAAATTCGCGCGACCAGACTGCGTTGGCGCTGGCGCGTGTGATGCGCGCAAAGGTCGGGATATTAAAAATCCCGATGGCCATGATCGAATTGACGATGCCCGCTCCAAACACCGCCGTCAACATGATGGCCGACAGGATGGCGGGGAAGGCAAAGGTGAAATCCGACAGCCGCATTACCAGTTCTTCCACCCAGCCGCGTCGCGCCGCCGCCAGCAGGCCCAGGCTGGTGCCAATGCTCAAACCGATGCCGACCGCGATGAAGCCGACCAGAATTGAATTGCGCGCGCCCACCAGCAGCAGCGAGCTGACATCACGGCCGAACGGATCGGTGCCGAACCAGTGCTGCCAGTTGGGTGCCTGCAACTTGGCGCTCATGTCAATTTCATAGGCCGACCAGGGCGTCCAGACCAGTGACAAGGCAGCGGCCAGCAGCAGCAGCCCAGTCAGCGCCGCGCCGATGACAAAACTGCGATGCGTGAGAGCGCGCGCGGCAAAGCTGATCGGCTGACTCATATATCACTGGCCTTGACGCGCGGATCAATCACCGCGTACAGCACATCGACCACAAAATTGACCACGATCACCATGGTGGCGAGCAGCATGACGCAGTTGCGCACGACGATCAGGTCGCGGTTCGAGATCGACTGGAAAATCAGCCGCCCGAGCCCGGGCAGGTAAAACACGTTTTCCACCACAATCGTGCCGGCCAGCAAATTGGCAAATTGCAGGCCCATCACGGTGATCACCGGAATCATGGCATTGCGCAGCACGTGGCCCCACAGCGTCGCGCGCTGCGACAGGCCCTTTGCGCGTGCCGTGCGCACAAAGTCTTCGCGCATCACTTCGAGCACTGCCGAGCGCGTGATGCGCGCCAGAATCGCGGCCTGCACCAGCGCCAGCGAAACTGCCGGCAGCAGCAGCGATTTGAGTGCCGCTTGCCAGCCCTCGTTCCAACCCGGAAAACCGCCTGCCGAAAACCATTGAAGCTGCACCGAGAACAACAGGATCAGCAAAATAGCAAACCAGAAGTTGGGCAGCGCAATGCCGACCTGAGCCAGGCCCATGATGCCAACATCGCCGGCACGGTTGTGATGCGAGGCGGCATAAATGCCCGCCGTCAAGGCCAGCACGGTGGTCAGCAGCATGGCCAGCACGGCCAGCGGAACCGTCACCGCCAGACGCTCCAGCACCAGTTCGGCCACTGAACTGCTGTAGGCATAGCTCAGGCCCAGGTCGCCCGTCAACATGCCGGCGAGCCATTGCCAGTAACGCGTGGCAGCCGCTTGGTCGAGCCCGAGTTTGATGGCCAGCGCGCGCACCGCCTCGGGCGAGGCGTCAGGGCCCATCATCATTTGAGCCGCATCGCCTGGCAGGATTTCGAGCACCAGAAACACCACCAGCGAAGCACCCAGCAGGGTCGCCAGCAGCGTGCCCAGGCGCTTGAAGACAAATAGACCCATAACGCGGACTCAGGCTTCAGGCTGCCGGCTTTGAACGCCCCCTGTGAGCCTAAACACAGCGCGCGCCGTCAACCTCGATACAAACGCCGCTGATAAACGCGGCCTCATCGCTGGCCAGGTAGAGCGCCGCGTTGGCCACATCCAGCGCGGTCGAGAAACGCCCGAGCGGAATGCTGGCGCGGAACTTGGCCATGCGCTCCTCGGTCAGCGGGCCGCCGGCAAATTCGGTGGCCAGTCCGGTGTCGGGATTGAACACCGGGTTGATGCAGTTGACGCGAATGTTGTCGGGCCCGAGCTCGGCTGCCAGCGACTTGGAGGTGGTGATGACGGCACCTTTGGAGCCGTTGTACCAGGTCAGGCCCGGCCTTGGGCGCACCCCCGCAGTGGAGGCAATGTTGATGAAACTGCCACCGCCGTGGGCCCGAAACACCGGTGTGGCGTGTACCGTGGCCAAATAGATGCTCTTGACGTTGACGGCATAGACCTTGTCAAATTCGTCTTCGCTGACTTCGAGCGCCGGGCGGTTGCGGTGCGTCCAGCCCGCGTTATTGACCATCACGTCAAGCGTGCCATGGCGCTGCACAGCGGCCGCCACCAGCGCGCACACTTCGTCAGACTGGCTCACATCGGCCGCAAAGAATGACGCCGTGCCGCCCGCCGCCACGATTTCGGCCACAACCTTTTCGCCGCGCGCGGCGCTGATGTCATTGACAATGATTTTGGCGCCTTCTGCCGCCAGCCGCTTGGCGATGCCCTCGCCAATGCCGCCGCCCGCGCCGGTGACGATGATGGATTTGTTTTGAACGCGCATTCAGGTGCCTCTTGCTTGCTTGTGTGGTTGATGAAAAATCGGCGGCCTCAATATTAGCCGTGCTTGAACGCGACCGTCTTGAGCGTGGTGAAGCCGTGCAAGGCTTCGAGCCCCTTCTCGCGGCCGTAGCCGGAGGACTTAACGCCGCCAAACGGCAGCTCAACGCCACCGCCGGCACCGTAATTGTTGATGAACACCTGGCCGCTGCGGATGCGCCGCGCCATGCGGAACTGGCGCGCGCCGTCCGCCGTCCAGACGCCGGCCACCAAGCCAAACTTGGTCGAATTGGCCAGCTCGACCGCATGGTCCTCGTCCCGAAACGACATCGCGCAGAGCACCGGGCCAAACACTTCCTCTTGCGCCAGCCGGTGCGTTGGCGGCACATCGCGCAGCAGCGTCGGGGCCTGGTAGAAACCTGTCTCGGGCGCTTCATCGACGACCTGGCCGTGCGCGACCATTTTGATATTGGCCACCTGGGCGTCGCTCAAGAAGTCCCAGACGCGCTGTTGCTGGCTCTGGCGAATCAGGGGGCCCAAGTCCAGGTCCATGCTGGCCGGGCCAACACGCAGTTTTTCAAACGCCTCTGCCAGGCGCTCCAGCAGCGGCTCGTAAATGGCCTGATCGACCAGCAAGCGCGAACCCGCCGAACAGGTCTGCCCAGCGTTTTGCACAATCGCATTGATGATGGCCGGAATCGCCGCCTCCAGATCGGCGTCGGCAAAGACCAGCTGCGGACTCTTGCCACCGAGTTCGAGCGTGACCGGGCAGTGGCGCTGTGCGGCGACCTGCTGGATCAGCGTGCCCACCGGCGGGCTGCCGGTAAAGCTGATGTGGTCGATGCCAGGGTGGCGCGCCAGTGCGTCGCCCACCTCATGGCCGTAGCCGGTGACAATGTTGATGGCACCGGCCGGAAAACCCACTTCAGCCGCCAACTGCGCCACGCGAATCAGCGACAGACAGGCGTCTTCGGCCGGTTTGACCACGCACACGTTGCCGGCCGCCAGCGCACCGCCGACACTGCGGCCAAAAATCTGCATCGGGTAATTCCACGGAATGATGTGCCCGGTGACACCATGCGGCTCGCGCCAACTCAGCACGCTGTAGCCATCCAGGTAGGGAATCGTCTCACCGTGCAGCTTGTCGCAAGCCCCGGCATAAAACTCAAAGTAACGCGCCAGCGCCACCGCATCGGCACGCGCCTGTTTGGTCGGCTTGCCGCAGTCGCGCTGTTCGATGGCGGCCAGTTCATCAACCTGCTCGCTGATTTTGAGCGACAGACGCATCAGCAGGCGCCCGCGCTCAACGCCGCCGAGCTTGCGCCAGACCGCATCCAGACACTGGCGTGCGGCGCGCACGGCCACGTCGATGTCAGCGGCATTGCTGCGCTGGATCTGGTCATAAGTTTGCCCATCTGACGGGTCCACCACGGCAAGGGTGAGACCGGAGCATGAGGGCTGCGAGGTGTTGGCGACGTAGTTGAGTTGCATGAGGCTCATTTTCTCCGAAAAGTGCAGATACAAAACGACGCGCGATCAGTCGTCCCGAGCGGCGCTTGGCTCCGCGATGACGATACCCTTGCGTTGACGAATTTTGCGCGCGGGAAACGCGACGTTGCGCTCGATCCAATTTTTGAATTTGATCGCTTGCGCCGTGCTCGCCTGGGACAGGTGTGCGACCAGGGCGTCGTCACGCAGATAGTACTTGGGCGACTGGCCAAAGCGCCGATGGCCAGACGGAAACAGCACGGCCAGCGCTTCGTCGCGGGCCAGTTGTCCGACCACCTTGCGCACCTCCTCGGTGGCGATCCAGCGGCAGTGATCCTCGTCTTCAATGACGTGGATCGTGAAAGTCTGAAATTTGTAGTGAATGCCGGCCAGCGGATGCAAGGTCGCGCGGCGCATCTGCCAACCCCATTCAGCAATCGCATCGATCAGGATGCGTGAAAACGAGAATCCGATGACGACCGCCAAAAACACCCACACCACCGGCCCCAACAGGTGCCGCGTCAGCAAGTAAAACCCGGCGCAGACTGCGCCAGCACCGAGGCTTCGCCAGATCAGGTTTGCCATGTTAGTCGGCGAGCCGAACTCATACCGCCCAATGCCCCAGCGTAAACGCTTCCTCAAAGATCGAGTAGCCGACCCAGTCGCTGTGGGCAAAGCTCAGGCGCTCGTGGCGGATCTGAAAATGCTCTTTATTTTGTAGCTGCCTGCGCAGGTAGGACAGGGTCTGCAGGTCAATTTTATCCAAATTCGCAGGCACCGGCAGGGCCATGGCGTGGCCGTAGTGCGTGATGTCGATGCGGGTTGCCTTGGCGGCCAGGTCGGGATGCGCGAGGGACAGTTCGCGCAGGATGTCGTCGCGCCACGCTTGCCAGGGCCGGGTCAGCAGCAGGCTTCGCCCTTCAGGCAGATCGCCCAGTGCCCGGTAATAAGTGAGCACCGTGGGGCCGGTTACCGCTTGCAGGCTCTGGTGCATGGCATCTACATAGCCCAGCCCGGGTGTGTTGCGGGCATCGCCATACAGCACGTTGTCCCAGCTCGGGGCCGGACCGGGGCGATCATGCAGCGCTGCCTTGATGTGGATATTGGCCACCAGCCAGGGCGCATAAACGGTCTGCGCGGCGGCCTGACGCAGAAAGTCGGGTGCCTCCTGCACCACGCGCGCGGCAACGAAGATGGGCAGCGCCACGATCACGCGTTGCGCCTGCCAGCGCTCCAGCGTCTGGCTGGCGCTGTTGAAGGCATCGACCTCGACACCGTGCTTGACGCTGGCCACGCGCACAATCACGCGGCCGGTGTGCAGGCGCTCTTTCAAGGGTGCGGCCAGGCGGCGGATCAACCAGGCGTTGCCTTCGGGCCAGGTCAGCAGATTTTCACGCTCGGCGCTCTCGCGGCCTGGCACCGCAAAGCCATGCCGACTGGCAAAGTAGTGCATGCCGGCCCAGGCCGACACGCGGGCGATGCCTGCACCGTAGTCATCGCGGCAGCAGTAGTCCAGGTACCAGCGCAGGTGCGCGTCAGTGAGGCCATGCTGATCCAGGTACGCTATGAATGTAATAGCTGCTAGCGCAAGTTGCACGGGGGCTAGAGGCTTATTTGATACAGGAATGGTCCAGCGCGCCTGCTGCTGCGCCTGCGCCACCAGGTCGGAGAATTTCTGGTACTGCGCCAGCGTTGCCGCGCTCACGCCTTGCTGCGGCAGCAAGCCGTCCTGCCACTCGCCGTTGAAGAAGAGCCGCTCCTGCGGGCTGTGGCACAGGTGGCGCTCGTCGTATTCCCAGCGCCCCGCCACGCGCCGACGCAGGCCCAGCTCTTCGAGCAAGTCCTGCACCTCGGGCGCTGCATCGCTGGGCAGCGGCAGGTAGTGCGCGCCCAGCGGACAGGCGATGCCGCCCACACTGCCGCCGCGACTGTTGCCACCAGCCGAGTCTTCCAGCTCCAGCACGGCAAAGTCGTCCTGCCCCTTGAGGCGCAAGGCGCGCGCGGCGGCCAGACCGGCGACGCCGCCACCGGCAATCAGCACCTCGGTCTTGTGAAGCACAGACGGGGCGGGCCAGGCCTTGTCCTGGCGCAGCAGGTGGCCGCGCTCGGGATTGACGCCGGTAAAGCCGCCAGTGATTTGATGCGGCTCAGTGCATCCCAGCAGAGGTAGCCCGGAGGCGGCAATGAAGTGGCGGCGATTCACAAACTGTCATGCCGGACTTGATCCGGCATCCATGGATTGCGGGTCAATACCGCAATGACGCTTATTGGGGTGGCTAGCATCATGACGCAGCGCAATCCATGCAGCGGCGATCAGGCAGCTTGCGCAGCAGCGTGGCGCGCAATAACTTCAGGCCCAAATATTTCACGGTCAACAGGTTTCCCCTTGAAAGTCGTCGGTCAGGAGCCCTGGTGGTGGGTGCGCCCGCCGCTGTCACACGGGCCGTCAATATACAGCAGCGTTTGCGCTACGTTGGCCGCGCCAGCCCATCCAGCACCGCGTCGGGCTGTTCTGCGGGCAAGCGCTAGGGTGGTTTGCGCCGTATCTGCGGCGCTGTCTTACGGTTCCAGGTATTTGAAGAACGCGTTGTTGAGTTTGGCCTCGGCCTCGATCAACCGGGTGTTGCGCTGCGTCAACCACTCCCGGTCGCTGCGGACGCTCGCTTGTGCCAGCCCAAGCATGCGTTTGACTTCATCCGGTTGCGGGCCACCAATGCCGACCCGCGTGCGTACCATGTCCTCGGGTGACAAAGTTGCCCGAAACACCTGCTCGCTCAATGGCAATTTGGTGTCGGTCAGGCCGTCTTTCTGGACAGCCTCGGCGTAGAGTTCAACCGCCCTGGCATAGGGAAACTGGTTCGGGCGCAGGTTGTTCTGGCGCGCGTCGGTGACCACCAGGCTGGCAAAGTGGTGACCGATGCGAAACGGCACCTGATGCAGACGCTGCAGTGTCTCGGCCAGCTCCATGGAGGTAGTCCAGTCGCCGTTGAGTTCGTCCAGCGAGCGCACCGGGTCCACACGCAGCGCCTGGATCACGGCCACAAACTGGTTCAGCATTTCGACGGCCGTGACGTAGGTGCGTGGCACTTCTTCCTTGTAGTCAATCATGCCCGGTGTGACGTTGTGTGCGTGCAGCGTCGCCCACTGCGCCAGCGCCACTACATCCGTCGCCTTTTTTCGCACCCCCATGATGACACCCGGGTTTTGCTTTTGCGGCATCGCGCTGCTGGTGTAGGTCTTGCTGGTGTCGAGCAGCAGCCAGGGCTTGCTTTGGTGGTACTGCGTGTGCACATCCTGCATCATGGCGCCGATGCGCACCGCCACCGACCCCATGATGTTGACGGCTTCAATCGGCACGTCATAGGTGATCACTTGTCCGGAATCGTAGGAATTGACCACCAGCGCGTCAAAGCCCAACAGCTCGGCCAGGCGGCTGCGATTGAGCGGCCAACTTGAATTGGCCAGCACGGCAGTTCCCATCGGGCTCAGGTTCAGCCGCGCGTAAAGTTCCCTGATGCGCTGGCTGTCACGCGCAAACGAATCCGCAAAAGCCAGCAAGTAGTGCGCATAGCTGACCGGCTGAGCTTGCACACCGTTGGTGTAAGCCGGGACAAATGTGGTGACGTTTTTCCCGGCAAAATCAATCAGGGCCTGACGCGCGTCCAGCAAGGCGTTGGCGGTATCGAGCATGGCGGTGCGTAAATGCGCGACCCGGTAGGTGGCCAGCATGTCCTGGCGACTGCGACCCGAGTGGATCAAAGTGGCTTCGGCACCGGCTTTTTCAGAAATGATTTTTTCGATCTGCAGCACATCGGATGGCCGCTTGCCGTTTGGCTCTGTCGCTTGCCTGATCGAATGGTTCACACCCTCGGCGATGGGCTTGGCCAGGCGAGCTGGAATCACGCCTTCTTCGAGCAACATGACGGTCGAGGCCATATTGATGCGGCCCAGCCAGTAGAACTGATCCTGCGCTTTGGCCCGGGCGCTGGTGGCGTCTTTGGTAATCGTGCCGCGCTGCCGATCAGCTTCGGCCTGACATTCGGCAGTGGTCTTGCACAGCGTTGATTTGCTTTCTGCCGCCAAGCCATGCAAGGGGAGCATCGCGATGGCCAGCGTCAATGGCAACAGGGGCTGGAGTCTAATAAATTTCATGGTGCTGGAACCTTGTCAAATTAAAATTTGTGATCCACCCAAGGTCAGTGCTCAGAAACTGTGGCGAACGCCGAATTCATACCCGGTGCTGCCACCGCCCGCGGTTGTGACATTGTTGCCCCCGCCGACTTTGAATTTCTTGCCACTTCCATCGTTGCTCACTTGCGAGTAGTTGGTGTAAAGCGCGGTTCGTTTGCTGAGGTCATAGACATAGCCCAGCGCCCACTGCTTTGCATCATTGGCAACGGCGACGGCGGTCAACGTGGTGTAGGCGAAACGGAGTTCACCCGGGCCAAGTTTCCACTTCGTACCCACCATGTTGGAAGTGGTCTTGGTGCTGCCCACCTCATTCTTGCCCCACAGATACATCAGCTTGACGGGACCCATCAGGTAATTGATGGCAAAGTTGCTCTGGGTGTAGTCACCCGTGGTGTATTTCGTCGTGCCCGTTGCAACGGCCAGATTGAGCGGGCCCGAGCGGTATCCGATGCGCGCGCCAAGGTAGTTGCCGTCGTCCGCTGTGGCCGAGTTGCTGGCCTGCTCGCCCATGGCGTACATCGCGTGACCATAGAACCCGCCGAGCGTCGAGGGCAGCAGATAACCGATTGAATTCGAGGCACGCACATTTGTGCGAACTGTGGTGCCACCCGTGCTCACAGGGTAGAACAGTTGCCCGGCGTTGCCAACGCCATTGGTGCCGAATGGATGCATCGAGGCCGTCAGGTTGGAAAAGGTGGGAACGTAGTCGCGCCCCAAACGCAGCTCACCCCAGGTGCCAGACAAGCTCACCGTAGCGCGGCGACCAAAGGCAGCGCCGACCGGCGCACTTTTGTTGTCGGCACTTGCGGTACCGTTCGCGCCGGTATCAGGATCGTAAGCCGCCTCCAGCCAAAAGCTGGCCTTTGATCCGCCGCCCAGGTCTTCGCTGCCGCGAAAGCCTAATCGGCTGCTTGTATTGCCGTCTGGATTGACCGAATTGACTGAACCAGCGCCGTCGGCAGTGGTGTGAAGATAAGCCAAATCGAACACACCAAAGATTTCAACGTTCGACTGCGCTTGCGCACCAGCCGCAAAGGTCAATAAGGCCACTGTTGCGAGAACAGGACGAGTTTTCATGGCGATCACTTTCAAATGAGGATTGACAAGGCATTGCACAAACTACAACGGCGAAGCGTAAAAGTCGGGATAACATATGTCAAATACGATTAATATTGAATGCCATATATTTCTCGTATGCTTGGGCGCCATGGACTTGAAACAACTTCGTTACTTTGTGGCGGTCGCAGAGGCTGGGCACATCACCCATGCGGCCGAACAGTTGGGCATTGCGCAGCCGCCATTGAGCCAGCAAATCAAAGCCTTGGAGGCGCGCGTCGGAGCTCAGTTGTTTCGCCGCCATCCCCGCGGGGTGTCATTGACCAGTGCCGGGGACTTGTTGCTCCATGATGCACGGCGCATACTGGCCGATGTGGCTTCGATTAAAGCGCGTCTGGCACACGCAGCCAACGGCTTGCAAGGCCGCATCACGATCGCCTTCACCAGCTCCGCCGCAGCCCATCGATTTACCCCCGATGTGCTGCGTGCGTGCCGCCAGGCTTACCCTGGCATTGAGCTATTGTTGGCGGAAAACAACGCGGCGGGTGTCATAGATGCCGTTGCGGCTGGGCGCCTTGATTGCGGCTTCGTGCGTATGCCGACAGGCGCACCGGAGGGTGTTGCTTTTGAAACGCTGTTGCGGGAACCGCTCATGGTTGCGTTGCCGGTCGGGCATCAACTGTTGTCAGGCCGCGTGAGCGGAAAATTGCCTACACTGCGATTGCAGGATCTGCAAGAAGACGGGCTGATATTGGTTCGGCATCGTGGTGCCCCCGGCCTTTACGCGAGCTTGATGCAGCTTTGCCGGGAACATGGTTTCGAGCCGCGAATCGCAGCCGAGGTACCGCACATGATGACCAACCTGAATCTAGTGGCAGCCGGTGCCGGTATTTCGGTGGTACCGGCCTCCATGCAAGGTATTCATCCGCACGCCATTGTTTATTGCAGGCTGGCGAAAACCGTCAAACTCGATGCCCCGCTCACGCTTGCCTACCGAGTTGGCGAGCTGAGCGGCGCACTGGCCAAGTTTGTCGCCTTGGCGCGTCAAGTGGCCAGGCAAGTCAGGGCTTGAGCGTTTGTCGCACAATCTGGGCGTGAAATCGCCTACCACAAGACGCGGCGCCATGGCTGTTCTTACTGGCCTGGCGCTGCGTCTTTCCACCATCATGACGAGCCGCCCCCTGATGGCGCAGGTGCGTTGGCCGAATCGGCCTGTGCGCTTGATCGTCGTCTATCCTTATGGCGGCTTGAGCGACGACACGGCTCGGGTCATCGCGCGCAAACTGGCACTTCGCCTGGGTGTCCCCGTGATCGTGGAAAACCGTGCCGGTGCCGGCGGCAGCATTGGCATGAATGAACTGGCAAACGCTGCGCCGGATGGGCATACCTTGGCTTTTTCGGCCATCAGCACGCTGACGCTGTTGCCCCACTTCATCAAAGTCCGCTATGACGCGCGTCGGGATATTGTGCCGGTAGCCAGTGTCATGCAGACGCCGGTTCTTGTGGTCGGCACGCCCGCATTCTCGGGCTCGGGTTTCGGCGACTTGCTGGCCGAGGCCAAAGCCCGGCCCGGACAAATCCGCTGGGCGACTTCGGGCTTGGGGACGCTGGGCCATATGGTGCTTGAACAGGTCCGATTGACAAGCCATTCGGACTTTACGCATATACCCTATAAGGGCGGTGGTCAGCAATTGACCGACGCCCTGGCCGGACATTTTGAAGTGTTGTCAACCAATGCCGCCGCCGCTCAATTGCAGTACATCCGCAGCGGCAGGTTCAAGCCGTTGGCGGTGGGGTCACCGGTTCGCCTGAGCGTTTTGCCCGAGATACCAACGCTCGCTGAGCTTGGCTTTGCACAGGCCAACCTGACTTCCCTGTTTGGCGTGTTCGCGCCGGGTGGGACGCCGCTTGAGATCGTCAATCGTTTGAATCTGGAAATCAATGCCCTGCTGCAAAAGCCGGAATTTCAGCAGCGACTCAGGTCCGTTAGCAATATCCCCGCCGGAGGCAGTGCCGACGAATTCACACAGAAGATCATCACCGAGATGCGCAATGCTGCAAAAATTCTCGATGCCGTCGGCCCGCAACGCGCGTTATGAATCCTCAGCAGCAATCTGGCGCAGCGCCTGCGCGAACACGGCCACCGGTTGCCCGCCCGAGATCAGGTGTTTGCGGTTGATGATGACCGCCGGCACCGAGTGGATCCCCTGGCCGGTGTAGTAGGCCTGCGCCGCGCGCACCTCAGTGGCAAATTCGTTACTGGCCAAAATGCTTTCGGCACGGGCCACATCCAGCCCGGCTTGCGCCACGGCGGCGAGCAGAACAGCCGGGGACTCCATCACCTGGCGCTGGCCATGACAGGCCACCAGCAGCGCTTTTTTCAGCGCCAGTTGTTGCGCGGTGGCTTCCAGGCCGGCCCAATGCAGCAGGCGGTGGGCATCAAAGGTGTTGTAAATGCGGCCACGCCCGTCGGAATTGAAGCTAAAGCCAACATCCGCCCCGCGCTGGGCGATGGTGGCGCGAATCTGCCCCTGCTGCTCTGAGGTGGAGCCATACTTTTGCGTCAGGTGTTCGCCAATGTCCTGCCCGCCCGCGGGCATGTCCGGGTTCAGCTCGAATGGCTGCACGTGAATGTCTGCCACCACCTCGTTTTGCACTTCGACCAGCGCCAGTTCCAACGCCGTCAACCCAATCGCGCACCAGGGGCACGAGATGTCGGACACAAAATCAATTTGCAGGGTTGAGGCCATGGCGGGAGTTGGTTACTTGGACAAGCCGACATTGTCCGGGTAGTCTGGAAACCTTGTTGGTAAAGGTGCATGGCTCAACGCCCGGCCGCTTGTGTCATCTGCGCCAG
Organism: uncultured beta proteobacterium; assembly: GCA_963750665.1. GTDB lineage: Bacteria > Pseudomonadota > Gammaproteobacteria > Burkholderiales > Burkholderiaceae_C > Rhodoferax. Next base: position 3,664 of record CAVVRQ010000029.1, on the reverse strand, counting down.
CCACTGCGCCCAGTAGTCAATACACGCGCGGATTTTTGGCAGGCGGTGGCGCTCTTGCAGCATCACCGCATAAATCGGAATGGACGGGCTGACAAACTGGTCTTGCAGCAGCGGCACCAAAAGCCCCTGGCGCACCAGCGGCAGAGCAAACAAATCATTGATGCGCCCAATGCCCACCCCATGCAGCACCAGGCTCAGCAGCAAGGCCGTGTTGTCGGTGCGGGTGTGGCCCTTGACTTGCAGCTCTTTTTTGCCCTGGGTGTCCGCCATCGGCCAGCGGTTCAGGCTGGGGCTGGCGCTACTGGCAATCAGGCGGTGCTGTTGCAGCTCATCCGGGTGGGTGGGCGTGCCAAACGCACTGAGGTAGGCCGGTGCCGCGTACAGGGTGCGGCCATGTGTGCCAATCTGGCGTGCCACCAGTGTGTCGCTGGTGGTGATGCCGTTGCGGATGGCAATGTCAATGCCGTCACGCGCCATATCGGCCATGCGGTCGTCGGCATTGATGTCAATGTGCAACTGTGGGTAGCGCTGGTACAAACCGCACAGACTGGGTATCACAACACGCTCGGCCAACACCGGGCTGACGCTGATGCGCACCCAGCCACTGGGCTCACTGAGCTTGCCGGTCAACTCACCCGCCAGCTCGTCCGAGATGGCCAGCAACTGGCGGCCATAGTTCAAAAAGGTGTCGCCTTCGTCGGACAGGCTCAAGCCGTGGGTGCTGCGGTGCAGCAGGCGCACCTTGGCCGCCGCCTCCAGCCGCACCAGTGAACGGGTCACCTGGCTGACGGGCACGTTGCGCTCCCGCGCAGCCGCCGACAAGCTGCCCAGCTCGGCAATGCGGATGAACAGGGCGATGTCATCTAGCTTAAGTTGCATGGCATGATTTTGGCTTTGTATTGCAATAAGTGCAATACCAATTTTGTTTTTCTGCGGTTTCCATGTGTTGGATAAGTCAATAAACTTTAGACCATTAACAACCCACCCGGAGTCCACCATGCCCCATGATGCCTTTGATGGCACGACCCAACACCGCCTGCACGACCTGGCCAAAGTCGAGGCAGAGCGCCTGCGCCGCCAGGCCTTGCGTGATTTTGGTCATGCGGTGGCGGGCGATTTCTGGCGCGGAGCCGATGTGGTTTGCCAGCGTTGCCTGGAAGCCAGCTACACCCTGGCTGCGCGCAGTGCCAGCCATTTACAAGCCTGGCTGGCGCGGCGTGCAAGTGGCCGGTGGCAGCATTCCCCGGGCGGCCTAAACGCCCCAACTGCCGTTAGTATGCTATCTAAGTTATAGCTGCTTGCGTAGTATCTACGGGTGCTAGAGCCAGATTTGACTCACAAACCCAGGGTTTGCCAGATCTGCTCGACTTTGGCCGTCACTTCGGTGCCCATCGTGAGCGGCTTGCCCCATTCGCGACTCGTTTCGCCCGGCCACTTGTTGCTGGTTACGCACGTCAGCCGGGCGCTGGTGGCTTATTGGATACTAAACGTGGAGCCGCACAACCGGCGCTGCAATTCTGAACAGCGGCCAACTAATCGCCGCGCCAATCCGGATGTCGAAACCGATGGCTGCAGAGTACATGGCGGGAAATTCACACACCCATTTGCCGCCCTTATCCAGCTCTGCGCGGCCGACCGCCGAGCCAAGAATTTGATTCTTGCGCTGATTCGACGCGACCAGTGTGTTTCTTCGCACGACAATAACCATCCAACTCTGGCCGTCTAACCCATCGAGGATGTGAAGCATGAATCCATCAGAAATCGAGACACTGCGCCTAGCCTTGAAAGAAGAGAAACTGGCGCATCAAGGTGCAATCAAACAACTGGCATTGACCGAGGCGGCTTACCGGCAGTTTGTGCCAGTGCAGTTCATGAAACTGATGGGGGTTGATAGCATTCTCAACACCTTGCCGGGCTTGCATGCCGAACAGCCTTTGACGATTTTGTTTTCGGACATCAGGAACTTCACCACGCTGTCGGAGTCGATGTCACCGGATGACAATTTCCGCCTCCTGAACAATTATCTGGGCGAGATGGGGCCGGTCATCCGCAATGCGGGCGGATTCATTGACAAGTTCATCGGCGATGCCATCATGGCGCTGTTTGCTGGCGGGGCCGACGACGCGCTGCGCGCAGCCATCGTCATGCTGCACAAGCTGGACTATTACAACAGCGGTCGTGATCGGGCGCAGTACGAACCATTGCACATTGGCATAGGCCTGAACACCGGCATCACCATGCTGGGGACGGTCGGCAGCGAAGGCCGAATGGACAGCACTGTCATCGGCGACACCGTCAATCTGGCTTCGCGACTGGAGAGCGCCACCAAGACCTACGGCGTGGCGCTGCTGATCAGTGAACACACCCTGTACGCCCTGGCCGACCCGCAGCAGTACCACATCCGCCTGATTGACCGCATCCGGGTCAAAGGCAAGATCCACCCGCTGTCGGTGCATGAAGTGTTCGATGCCGACAGCACCGAATTGCGGGCGGCCAAAAAAACCACTTTGCAGCAATTTGCGGAGGCCGTGGCCTGTTATCACCTGCGCGATATGGAGCGCGCCAAAACCCTGTTCCGGCAATGCGCCGCAACTGCCCCGGGCGACACCGTCGCTGCCTTGTATCTGGAGCGTTGCGAACGTTTCTTCACCACTGGCGTGCATGAAGGAACCGGCGAACTGGACATGATCCCGGCATGGCGCGACGAATTCTCCATCGGCGTGCCCGAGGTGGACGCGCAGCACCAGGAATTGCTGCGCAATATCCGCAATCTGTCCGACAGCTTCCGCGAAGGACGCCAGTTCGACGTGCAGGAAATTCTGAAATTTCTGGCGGGATATGCCGTTCACCATTTCAAGACTGAAGAAGTGTTGATGCACGAGTCAAACTACCCGTTCGCCGCACAACACATCCGGGAGCACCAGACCTTCGTGAAGTACTTCACCAAGCTGTGCCAGGAAGTCGAATTGTCCGAACCCGGTTCAGCCTACGTGACCTTTCGCATCCAGTTGTTGCTGGTGGATTGGCTCATCAATCACACCACCAAAACGGACCGGCACCTGGGGGTCTATCTCAAGAACAAAGAGGTGGCAGGACTGGTGCCGGGGTTTGTGGCCTGAAAGCGGGCCAACGGATAGGAAATTCAAACGCATCTGGGCAAGTATGCCACGGGTTTTAGGTGTTCACCCCCCGGCCTTTGCACGAGTAGGCGACGAAGTAGTCGTGCCCGCAGTCATCACACCACGCCCGGGCAAAGCCATGCGCAAAGATGCCGCATTCGAGGTATTTGCGAAAGGCCTTGCGGACATAGGGCTTTGGGGTGTGGTGATCGCCCTGGCCGTCGAACTGGCCGACGCTGGCGAGCTCATGCCAGGTCTCGAAGTGGTCGGCTATGGTTTGGTACAGCAGCGTGCGCTCGGGGTGGCGCGGGTTGTAGAGTTTGGGTTTGGAGCCCGCTTGCCCACCCGCGTGCGGATGCGAGTGCAGATGCGCTGGGCGTGCGGCGGCGGGCATGGGGCAGTGCCAGCGCGGGCTGGGTGCCCGATGATACTGGGTTTATATCCAGTTTACGTATTTGCTTATGTTATCAGCAGGCAGACCAATCGCTCCCGAATTAATAGCTGCTTGCGTAGTATCTACGGGGGCTAGAGCCAGATTTGACTCA
>CAVVRQ010000028.1:0-1019325 GCA_963750665.1 uncultured beta proteobacterium | reverse complement strand
TTGTGTGGAACCAGCACTATGGTGTGCAGAGCTGGATCAAGGCCCTCACCGCAGGTACAACTCACGACTTTGCCGGTAGCGTCGTGGTGCACGCGGTAGGTGGCTGGATTGCGCTGCCAGGCCGTGGTCCTGCTGGGCGCGCGCAGCAACCGCTACCGCAAGGATGGCGGCATGTCGGCGCATCCGCCCAGCAGCATTCCGTCCCTGGCGCTGGGTGCCTGGGTGCTGACAGTCGGCTGGTTTGGCTTTAACGTCATGAGCGCGCAGACGCTGGACAAGATCTCGGGCCTGGTGGCGGTGAACTCCCTGCTGGCGATGGTCGGCGGCACGCTGGCGGCACTGGTTTTTGGCAAGAACGACCCCGGCTTTGTGCACAACGGCCCGCTCGCCGGCCTGGTCGCCGTGTGCGCCGGCTCCGACCTCATGCACCCACTCGGCGCGCTGGTGGTGGGCGCGGTGGCGGGCGGCATCTTTGTGCGCATGTTCACCTGCGAACCCAAAACAAGTGGAAAATCGACGATGTGCTGGGCGTCTGGCCGCTGCACGGCTTGTGCGGCACCTCGGTCGGCGTGGCGGCCGGCATTTTTGGCAGCAAGGCGCTGGGTGGCTTGGGCGGCGTCTCATTGGGCGCGCAGCTCATCGGAACCGCCCTGGGCGTCGTATGGGCCGTCCTTGGCAGCCTGCTGATTTATGGAATGCTCAAAGCGACGACGGGCTGCGCCTGAGTCAGGAAGAAGAATACGACGGCGCCGACCTGTCCATCCACAAGATCAGCTCCTCCCCCGAGCGCGAAGCCAACTGGTAATCAGCAACGTAACACGTTGTTTTATAAATATATTCGGCACAAAACCAAAAACTGTACGAATGTACCGAAATACTGGAAACAAGTGCCTCCATTGCGCGCCAATGCATCGACGCTGTCGCGGTCTTTGAAGCCCTGGAAGAGGCGCTGCTTGAGGCCGCTCAGGTGCGCGGCGGCATGTACTGGCATGCGGGCCCGCCGACATCGCCCGACGCCAAATACCTGGTGCGCACCACGCCGGCTGGTGCCGAGACCAGCCTGGGGGCACGCTCGCCGGAGCTTGAGGCCGTTTACGCGCGATTCACGCAAAGAAAGCGTGAGAGCGCGAACGTGTAGTTGGTCTGCAAGCTGCGCTGGTGCAACAACAGCGGCTCAATCGCGCCCTGCGCGTGGGCCGGGTTGACCCGCTGGTGGTCGCGTTACTGAGCCGCCTGGCGAGCACCCAACTGAGCGAGCATTTTCGCGTGGTGGGAACCCACGCGCTGTACGCCTATGAGGCCGCCGCCGGGGTGCGCCTGGATGCTGAAGCCTTGGCCACCCGCGACATCGACCTGCTGTGGGACACGCGCAAACGCATCATTTTTTTCACCCAATTGGCGCGCGTGGACAGCTCCATGCTCGGTGTCCTGAAAAAAGTTGATGCCAGCTTTCGCATCCGCAAAGGCCAGAAATACACCGCCGTCAACAAGGACGGCTTTGAGGTGGACATCATTCGCCGCGAGCGCCTTGGTGACGACCCTCACCCCATCAACCTCGGCGCTGAGGACGGAACCCCTGGTCGTCCAGGCGCGCCGTGCCAACGTGCTGCTGGACTCGCCCGCCTTCTCGGCCGTGATCGTGGCCAGCAACGGCAGCATGGCGCGCATGAACACCGTGCACCCGGCAACTTCCGTGGCGTTCAAGCGATGGTTGTCGACTCAAGTCGAACGTGAAGCCATGAAGCGTCGCCGCGATGCGCTGCAGGCCGACAGCGTGCAAGAGTTGCTCGAAAAGTACCTACCGCACCTTTCGGACCACTAGGCAGTTGAATCGCGGGGATGGTAATCGCCTGCGGCAGGCCGCGTCGGGGGTGCATGGCCGCAAAGTCAGGGTGCGAGTGCCGGGCGCCGATTGGCACGTCGTACCAAAGGTGGTCAAGGGTTACTTTTTGGGACGCTTCCTGGAACTTTTTTCCACACCACCGGAAACCGCCGCTGGAAATACTGCTGGCTCAAGCTTGCGCCGCAACACGCCATTCAGCAGCATCGCACTGAACTGGGTTGCAATCTGCTCGGCGCTGTAGTCGCCGCCGCTCTGGTACCAGCGGCCAATCCAGCTCAGCGCGCCCCGGCGATGACGGAGGCCGCCGTATTTGGGGTGCCGCAGGGTTGCAGTGAGCCTTCTGCCACGCCCTCGATCACCAGCCGACGAAACTCCAGGTCGATGCCGGACTTGAGGCGGCGCAGTTCCTTGCGGCTCTCGGCTGCAAATTCGTCGTCGCTGACGCGGATCACACACATGCCGAAATCCTGGGTCACGATGCGGGCATAAATGCGCATGCAGGCCATCAACTGGTCAATCGCCTTGCCGCCGGCACGGCGCGTTTCCTCAATGCCGTCCTGCAAGATCTGCAGGCCCTTGCGCACGCATTCGATCAGGATCTGGTCCTTGCTCTTGACGTAGTAGTAGAGCGTGGGCTTGCTGACGTTCAGGCGCGCCGCAATGTCGTCCAGCGAGGTGGCATGAAATCCTCGCTCATTGAAGAGTTGGGCCGCCGCCGACAACACTGCGTTGCGCTTGGCCTCGCGCTGCTGCTGGCGCGCAGACACGTGGACCCAAGGCGACGCCGTTGTCGGTTCTGCGGCGGCGCTAGATGCGCTTGTTTTCTTGGGCATGGTGAGGCAACCTAGGGAAAATCCCGATGCTGGGCAGGGCGTTCAATTCCATAATCTACTTTCAAGTAAGAATTTTACGCACTGAGTGAAAATAGTTTTCACTCCGCACAAACCCGAATATCCGACAACCGATGGAGACACCTCCCCAAGCCGGCACCATCGCCGCGCCACCGTTGCTGCAGGTTGACGCGCTCACTCTGGCCTTTCGTGGCGTGCGCGCGTTGAGTGATGTCAGTTTCAAGGTGGCGAGCGGCGCCGTCGCTGCGGTCATCGGCCCCAACGGCGCCGGCAAGACGTCGCTCTTCAACACCATCTCGGGTTTTTACCGGCCAACCAACGGACGCGTGCACTTTAAGGGCCACGACATCACGGATGTGCCGACGCCGTTGCGCGCCAAGCTTGGACTGGGGCGCAGTTTCCAGAAACATTGCGCTGTTTCGCGGCATGACCGTGCTCGACAACATCAAACTCGGTCGCCACGCCCACCTCAAGACCAACGTGCTCGACGCCCTGTTCTACATGGGCCGCGCCCGGCGCGAAGAGGCCGCGCTGCGTGCCGACATCGAAGAGCGCATCATTGATTTTCTGGAGATCGATCACATTCGTCACGCACCGGTTTCTGCGTTGCCCTATGGTTTGCAAAAGCGCGTTGAGATGGCGCGCGCGCTGGCCATGCAACCCGAGATCCTGATGCTCGACGAGCCGGTGGCCGGCATGAACCGCGAAGAAACCGAGGACATGGCGCGCTTCATTCTTGATGTCCGCGCTGAATGGGGAGTTACGGTGCTGATGGTCGAGCACGACATGGGCATGGTGATGGACCTGTCGGACCACGTGATCGTGCTCAACTTCGGTCAACTCATTGCCCAGGGAACGCCGGCTGTGGTGCAAGGTGACCCGGAAGTGATTCGTGCCTATCTCGGCTCCGGCGACGTGGGTGACCTGCGGCGGCGCTTGCATGCGGGTATTGACCAGCGGGAAGCGAGCCTGATGGATTGGGCCTACCTGTTCGAGATCAGTCTGACCGGCATCGCCAGCGGCGGCTTGTATGCGCTGGCGGCGCTGGCTTTTGTCATGGTCTACAAGGCAACCAAGGTCGTGAATATTGCCATCGGCGAAATGCTGATGATTGGAGCCTACCTGTTTTTCACCTGCGCCGTCACTTTTGCCATGCCGCTGTGGCTGGCGCTGCCGGCATCGCTGCTGGGTGCCGGAGCGCTGGGTGCGCTGATTGAGCGCAGCATGATTCGTCCGCTGCTGGGCGAACCGCCGATCTCGGTCTTCATGGTCATGGTTGGCTTCAGCTCCGTCCTGGTAGGGTTCGTCGAACTGATCTGGACTGCCGACCAGCGCCGCCTGCCGGAACTGGTGCCGAACGCACCGATCATGATTGGCGATGCTTTTCTTGCGCCCAAGGTGTTTTACGGTGCCTGACGGCTGCAGTTTTGATCGCCATGGTGCTGCTGGTGTTCCGGTTCTGGCGCGGCGGGGTGGCGCTGCGCGCCACCGCCTCCGACCCGGCTGCAGCCTATTCGATGGGCATCGACGTGCCGCGCGTGTTCTCGCTGACCTGGGTGGCTCGGCCATGATTGCGGCGATCTCCGGCGTCATCGTCGGCTGCATCGCTAGCCTGTCGCCGACGATGGGCGTGTTCGGTTTCTCGGTGCTGGTAGTCGTCATCGTCGGCGGACTCGACAGCGTGCTGGGCGCGCTGGTGGGCGGACTGCTGATCGGCCTGATCGAAGCGCTGGCCGGTGCCTACCTCGGTGGCGAATACAAGCTTCTGGTGACCTTCATCGTGCTGGTGATTGTTCTCATGATCCGGCCCTACGGCCTGTTCGGCACGCACGAGATCGAGAGGCTCTGATGCGCATCGGCACGCTCAAGGAAAGCTACATCGCCGACGCGGCGTTGTTCGACTCGCGCACGCAGAAGGTCTGGCTGGCTCTGGCCGCCGGCGTACTGATGCTTTTCCCGTTCATGGCGACCGACTACTGGCTGTATCTGGCCTGCCTGGTCAGCATCAACGTGGCCAGTGCCTGCGGACTCAACATCCTGACCGGCTACACCGGTCTGGTGAGCCTGGGTCAGGCCGCCTTCATGGGCCTGGGCGCTTATACCGTGGCAATCCTGGAATTGCGCGTGGGTTCGCCCTTTCTGCTCAACATTCTGGCGGGCGGCTTTGTCGCCATGCTCGGTGGCCTGGTGGTGGGTATACCATCGCTGCGCGTAAAGGGGCTGTACCTGGCGATTGCCACCATTGCGGCCTCCTTCATTGCGCATTTTCTTTTTGCCAATAGCGCTTTCACGGGTGGCACCGGCGGGCTGACCGTGCCACCGGCCAAGCTGTTCGGCTTGCTGCTCGACACCTCGTTTCGTCTTTACTGGGTCATCGTTCCGGCGACGATCTTGATGCTGCTCGGTGCCGCCAATCTGTTTCGCACACGCGTTGGCCGGGCCTTCATCGCGATTCGTGACCGCGACATCTCGGCCGAGGTGCTGGGCATTGCACTGCTGCGCTACAAGCTGCTCTCGTTTGGCTTGTCCTCCTTCTACGCCGGTGTTGCGGGCGGCCTGTGGGCCTACTTCTTCCGGGTCGTGACGCCCGAGAGTTTTCCGCTTTCGATGTCGATCTTTTTTCTTGCAGCCATCATCGTCGGCGGCATGGGTTCGATTCGGGGTGCCATCCTGGGTGCTGTGTTCATGACCATGGTGCCCGAATTGCTCAAGCTGGTTGTGGCCCTGCTGCCGCGCGGCGCCGAGCTGACAGTCTTTCTCTCACCCGTGCGCACCATGGTGTTCGGGCTGCTGATCATCGGGTTTCTGGTTTTCGAGCCGCATGGGCTCGCAGAAGTGTGGCGGCGCATTCGCCGCTTTTTCCATCTATGGCCATTCCGTAATTAAGCACGCAAAAAAGGAGTACAGCATGAAGTCATCCCCCGTTTCCAAAACTCGCCGCACACTGCTCTTGGCAGCCGGCGCCAGCCTCGTCACGCCACTGGTGCAAGCCCAGGCTGGCGAAGACATCGTCATCGGCGGCTCGATTCCCATGACCGGCGTCTTTGCCTTTGCCGGCGTCGGCATCAACGCCGGCATCGCCGACTACGTGAAAATCGTCAACGACGCCGGTGGCATCAAGGGCCGCAAGCTGCGCTATGTGCCTGAGGACACGGGCTACAAGGTCGACGTGTCGGTGGCTGCGTTCAAGAAGATTACGAGCCAGAACAAGGTTAATCTTTACTACGGCGACTCGACCGCGTTTTCCAAAACCATCAACCCCGAGCTCGACCGCACCGGCAACATCCTGATGGCCGGCGCCTCCTTTGCCACCGAGTTGAACGACCCGGTGAAATATCCAAATCAATTCCTGGTCGGGCCTGATTACACCGAGATGTTTGGCATCCTGTTGCGCCACATTGCCAAGGAAAAGCCCGGCGCCAAGGTCGCGTTCGTCTATTCCAACTCGGAGTTTGGTCGCGACCCGATCGACAGCAGCGAGGCACTTGCCAAGAAGCTGGGGCTGAGCGTCCCGGTGAAGATCATGACGCCAGCGGGCAGCGTGGACGTGTCCGGTGAAGTAATCAAGCTGCGCCGCGCCGCGCCTGACTACACCATCTTCCATGGCTACATCCTGGCGCCGATTCCGGAATTCATCACCCAGGGCAAGCAGCAAGGCATGAGCACCAAGTGGATGGGCACGTTCTGGACCATGGACAGTTCCACTGTGATGAAGATGGGCGAGGCCGGCGACGGCTTCATGGGTGTGATGCCCTACCGCTATTACTACGACACAGCGGCCAAGTCGCCGATGCTCGAGAAGATCCGCCAGTTGCATCCGGACTATCAGAGCACCCCCTACATCCAGGGTTTTCTGGCCGCCATGTTGTTCACCGAAGCTGCCAAGCGCACGCTCGGCGCGGGCAAGGAGCTCAATGGCAAGAACCTGAAAACCGCACTCAACAGCATCAAGGACTTCGACACCGGCGGCCTGATCGGCGTGCCCATCACCATCAAGGGCAACTCGATTCCGGTCGGCCGTGTCTACAAGGCCGACATGAAGGCGCAGAAGATGGTCGCAGCCTCCAACTGGATCGCACTGTAGCCGCAAACTTCAGGACGCCACAGGCAATGACAGAGACGCGCACAGACCACATCCTCGAAGTCAACAACATCGAGGTGGTCTACAACAAGGTGGTGCAAGCGCTGCGCGGTCTCTCGCTGGTCGTGCCGCGCGGCGAGATCGTGGCCTTGCTCGGCAGCAACGGCGCCGGCAAATCAAGCACGCTCAAGGCGATCTCGGGCCTGCTGACGCTGGAAGACGGGGAACTGCAGAGCGGCAGCATTCTGTTCAACGGACAGAACACGGCACAACTGGCGCCACAGCAATTGGTACGCCAGGGTCTGAGCCACGTGATGGAAGGCCGGCGCGTTTTTGAAGATCTCACGGTCGAGGAAAACCTGGTCGCTGCCAGTTACGCTTTGAGCGGGCGCGGCAAGCTCAAGCCTGACTTCGATCTGGTCTACAGTTACTTCCCTCGCCTGCACGAGCGCTGCAAGGGCCTGGCCGGCTACCTTTCGGGCGGCGAGCAGCAAATGCTGGCGATCGGCCGGGCGCTGATTGCCCAGCCAGAACTGATCCTGCTGGACGAGCCCTCGCTGGGCCTCTCACCCAAGCTGGTGGAAGACATCTTCGGCATCATTGCCCGCATCAACGCCGAGCGCGGTGTCTCGATGCTGCTGGTGGAGCAGAACGCCACGCTCGCGCTGGCCGTGGCGCACAGCGGCTACATCATGGAGAACGGCAAGATCGTGATCGACGGCAAGGCCGAGCGCCTGGCCAGCGACCCCGATGTGCGCGAGTTTTACCTGGGGGTTGGTGGTGCCGGCGAAACGCGCAGCTTCCGCCAGATCAAGCATTACAAGCGGCGCAAGAGATGGCTGTCATGACCCTGCAAGCACCCCACGCCCTGCCTGAACTGACGCTGCCCCAGATGCTGCGCGAGCGCTCGCGCCTGACACCGGCGCGCATCGCGTTGCGGCAGAAGGACTTTGGCATCTGGAAGCCGCTGCGCTGGGACGCCTACTACCAGCGCGCCTGCCATTTCGGACTGGGCCTGCGTGCACTCGGGCTGCCCGCCGGCGGCCATGTCGGCGTGATCTCGGAAAACCGCATCGAATGGGTGCTCTCGCAGATGGGTGCGGGTCTCGTCGGTGCCGTCACGGTGGGCGTCTACCCGACCAGCCCGAGCTCCGAGGTAGCCTACGTGGTGGGCCACGCCGACATCGAGATCATGGTCTGCGAGGACCAGGAGCAAACCGACAAGCTGCTCGAAGCGCTCGACCACTTGCCGCGTTTGCGCAAGATCGTGGTGATGGAGACCAAGGGCCTGCGCAGTTTTGCGCCCGAGCAGCGCAAGTTCATTGCCACCTTCGACGAGGTTGAAAGGGCCGGGGCTGCCAGCGGCCAGATGGCACTGATCGACGAAGTGCTGGCGCGGCAGACGCTGGACGATGTGGGTCTGATGATCTACACCTCGGGCTCCACCGGAAAGCCCAAGGGTGCAGTGATTTCCTACCGCAACATCCGCGGCGTGGTACCTGGCATCGTCGAGCGCCTCGGGCTCTCGATCCAGACCAGTCACCTCTCCTACCTGCCGCTGTGCCATGTAGCCGAGCAGATGCTGACCACCTTTGTTCCGGTTTACCTCGGCTCCCAGGTCAACTTCGGCGAGTCCATCCGCACCGTGCAGGAAGACTTGCGCGAAGTGGCACCCACCATGTTCCTGGGCGTGCCGCGCATCTGGGAGAAGATGCACGCGGCCATCAACATCAAGCTGCAGGAAACCGGTGCGCTGCGCCGTGCGCTGTTTCACCGCGCCTGGGCTGCTTGCTCCGGACTGGCGGAGAAGTCCCGCGCCAACTGGAGTCTGGCCGAGAGACTGCTGTACTTCACCTGTTACTTGAGCGTGTTTCGCGCGCTGCAGAATTTCATCGGTCTACGCAAGGTGCACGTGGCGCTGACCGGCGCCGCTCCGATCCCACCCGATGTGGTGCGGTTCTTTCGCGTGCTGGGCGTGCCCCTGGTCGAGGTCTACGGCCTGACCGAGTCCACCGGCATGGTGACCGGTCACCGGCGCGACGACGTGTTGGTGGGCACCGTCGGCGTTCCGATTTTGGGCGTGGAGCACCGCATCGGTACCGACGGCGAGTTGCTGTTGCGTGGTGACATGATTTTTGTCGGCTACTACAAGAATCCCGAGGCCACTGCCGGCAGCATCCGGGATGGCTGGTTGCACACGGGGGACGTGGTGCGTGAGGAGGGCGGCCAGTTGCGCATTGTGGACCGCCTGAAAGACATCATGATCACCGCCGGCGGCAAGAACCTGACACCCTCGGAGATTGAGAACACGATGAAGGGCAGCCCCAATATCAAGGAGTGCATCATCGTTGCCGAAGCGCGCAAGTTTGTAGGCGCCCTGATCCAGATCGACTACGAAGTCGTCAGCAAATGGGCCGAGGCGAAGCGCATCCCGTTCACGCATTTCCGCTCGCTGGCCGAACACCCGCAGGTGCGCGAGCTGATCGCTGCCGACATCGCCCGGGGCAACGAGCGACTGGCGCAGGTATCGCAAATTCGCAAGTTCCACCTGCTGACCAAAGAACTCGACCACGACGACGGCGAAGTGACCGCCACCATGAAGGTCCGGCGCTCCAGCATCTACAAAGCCTACGCTGAAGAAATCGAAGCGCTGTACCGTTAGGAAACCACATGACCGACACAGCCACCGTGCAGAACCCCGAGGCGCCCCTGCTGATCGAGCGCGACGGCGCGGTGGTGGTGCTGCGCTTTAATCGCCCGAAAACGCTCAACGCGGTCGATGTGCCGATGGCGCAGGCCTTCCTGCAGGCCGCACGCGAACTTGCCAGCGACACGTCGGTGCGCGCCATCATGCTGTGCGGTGCCGGCAAGGCTTTCATGGCTGGCGGCGACCTGGCCACCCTGAGCGCCAATCCACGCCAGGCTGCGTTGGAGCTGATACGCCCGCTGCATGAGGCACTCACGGTATTGGCAGGAATCGATGCGCCGCTCGTTGCCCAGGTGCATGGCGTGGCTGCTGGCGCGGGCTTAAGTCTGATGCTGCAGGCAGATTTCGCCATCGCCGCCGAAGGAACGCGCTTCAACATGGCTTACGTCAACATTGGCGCCAGTTGCGACGTCGGCGCGTCCTGGGCGCTGCCACGTCTGATCGGGCTGCGCCGGGCACTCGAGGTTGCGATGCTGGGCGAAACCTTGGACAGTACGCAAGCACTGCAACTCGGGCTGCTGAACCGTGTTGTGCCGGCAGCGGACCTTGAAACACAGGCCATGGCCTTCGCGCAACGACTGGCCAATGGACCGACAGTGGCGTTGGGTCGGCTGCGCCGCTTGATGCGTTCCTCTTTTGACCGTGACCTGCCGACACAGCTTGAAGCCGAAGCTGGCGCCTTTTTGCAATGCGCTCAGACCGAAGATTTCAGGATCGGCGTCGACGCCTTTTTTGCAAAGCAGCCGGCGCAGTTTGTCGGAGGCTGACGCAAGAACTCTCAAGTCGGCGCGAGCGCGAGAAAGCTGCGCAGCCGCACCAGTTCATCTTCCAGCGCCTGACCAAAGCCAGCCTCGCGCGGCGCCGCACCCGACACGTAGCCCAAATCGACCTGAAGCTTGTCACCGCGCACCGCCACAGTGCCCCAGCCAATGACCTGATCCCGCCACAACAGCGGCAGCGCGTAATAGCCGCGCACCCGTTTGGCAGCCGGCGTGTAGGCCTCGAAACGGTAGGCCCAGGCCCAGAACATTTCAAAGCGCCGGCGGTCCCAAACAACCGGATCAAAGGGCGCCAGCAAGCGCACCACGTCGCCTACCACGTGACGGGTTGATGCCGGCGACTCGTCCGCTGGCCAGTACCAGGTCACGCCATCGACCTTGCTTGAGGCCAGCCGCAGCTTGGCCCGCTCAAAGGCGGCGTGGCGCTGGTCAGCCCATTGCGGTGCGCCGCCGCGCAGGTGGCTGATCAGTTCACCCAGTGAGCGTTCAGGCAGGGGCGCGTACTTGCGCACAATCACATCCACCAATGCGTCCATCGCCTGGGTCGGCTCGGCCAGCGCTGCCAACGCTTCACGCGGCTGGCAGACTGCGTAGGTGCGCACGCCACTGACGCGAGCGGCAATGCGCAGCATGCCACGGTAGTGCATGTCATCGAGCAACTGCGTACTGGCATTGGACGAGCCACCAAACCAGTTGCGAGCCGAACCGTGCGCAAAGTGCGCGTCGACCTCGCGCGGGTGCACCACCCCGTGCTGGCGCACAAAGTCAAGCACGGCATTGGCTTTTTTCAAACGCGCTGCCGGCCACGGCGTCCGCGCTGTGCGGGGGTGCATCAGCGCCTGCGTGGTGCGCGGCAAAAAGCCGTAGTTGACGAAAAAATCTTCTTCAATGTCGAGCTTGGGGTAACGCCGCTCCAGATCGCCTGCGCAATAGCCCTTGACGCGGTGGCGCAGGGTCAGGTCTTGCGCACGCGCCGGGGCGCGAATGGGGTCTGCTTGCACAAAGCCCAGTCGCTCGATCGCCCGGCCCAGGGTGGTGGGCGTGAACAGCGTGCGCGCCACAGCGTAGCGGCGCAGGGCGTCCAGCGTGACGAGGGAGGTGGCGAGCTTGGGCATGGGCTTGCGACGGATGAAAGTGGGCGGTGAGCTTGTAATCTATCGCAAAAGACCGGCACTGCGACCGGCACTGCGACCGCCACAAGTGTAGATTACTGTGTAAAACTACAGTATCCATTCAAGCGTAATGCCAGCACATCTGCCACAGGAGCGTGTCCATGAAAATCTTGCCTACCGAGTTTGATGGCCAGTCCATCCGCCGCGTGTACGACGAAGACACCGAGACCTGGTGGTTTTCGGTGATTGACGTGGTGCAGGTGCTGACGGAGAGCAAGAGCGCCAAGCGCTACTGGTCAGACCTGAAGCGCAAGCTGGCTCAGGAGGCCGGGTCGGAGCAACCGTACGAGGAAATCGTACCGTTGAAATTGACAGCCACCGATGGCAAGCAATGCGAAACCGATTGCGCCAAAGTCGCCACGCTGCTGCGCGATATTCAATCCATCCCCAGCCCGAAAGCCGAGCCCATCAACTCGTGGCGGGCTGACTCCAGCCTTCGACGTTGACGGCATAGCGGGTGGCCTTGCCGACGCCTTCCACTTTGAGCAGACCATGGCGCAGCAGCGCTGCCAGGTCGCGGGTGGCAGTGGCTTTGGAGCTGCCGGTGATCTGGCTGTATTTTTCCGCCGTCATGCCGCCGAGAAAGCCGCCACCCAACTCGCTGCTTCCCGCTTCCAGCAAGCGGTTCAACACCTTGCTTTGCCGCTCATTGACCCCCAGGCTGGTTGCGCGATGCCGGAAGCTGGCCTTGTCTAGCGCCTGCTTCACCACCGCCTGCGACTGGATGCAACCCTGCGTGAAGGCCTGCACAAACCATTGCACCCAGGGTGTCACGTCCAGAGCGCCGGACTGCGCCCGCTTCAAGGCAGCGGCAAAACGGTGCCATTGGATGACGCAAGAGCTTACCTTGCCGCCCGCGCACGCAGTGAGCCCGCGCACAAACCCGCAGCACGCAAATTGGCCAAATGAGAGGGCGCATGACGCGCATCGAGCTGGCACCGGAAGTCTTTGACGATTTCGACCGTTTCTTTGAGCACATCGCCCGGTTTGACCCAGGCGCCGCGCCCCAGCGCATTGGCGAAATTCTGGAGGCCATCCAAATCCTGACCCATAGCCCTTTGATTGGGCGACCGGTGAAAGACGGCAAACGCGAACTCGTCATAGGCCGCGCCACGCGTGGCTATGTGGCGCTGTACCGCTATGTGGCGGTGATCGACACGGTGTTTTTGCTGGCTGTACGGGCCCAGCGGGAGGCTGGGTAGAAGCATGAAATCGGCGGTTAAGCTTGTTGTCAAAGAAGCCAGCGGTGGCCAGAAATTCGGCAAAGTAGACGAACTGTCCTTGTGGCGTAGCCTGCGCCTCATGATCCCAGCGAACGTGCATGCGCCCGCCCATGGTTTGCAACGCAACGTACTGTTGGCTGGCCCGCGCGATGACCGTCTGCTTGCGCGTGATGAGTTCAACCATCGGGTGAGCATCTCAAAATCCCGCCAAGCCGCTCCGGTGCTGGATTTGCAGCGTTTTATACGTGCGCAACTGCGGTATTTAGGAACAGTCAACACTTTCCTGGATGGCCAGGAAAGGGCAATTTTTCGTAACCGAACGTTGTCGTCACAGGTGCGAGACAATTAGAGCCTGCTGGCTGGTGCGGCAGGATGCGTGATCAGGCCTTATCCCTGGAGTCGCATGTCAGCAGTCGAAAAGACCTGGCTCGCGTCCGAATGACGGTAGGTTCTCGGCATGAGTCTGCGCGCTACGTGTGGTTGCTTTCCCTCATAAACAAGGCACTTGAGGCTGGCGTGAATCAAACATTTCGTAAGCCGTCGACACACTACCGTCATGTCCGTTCTTTATAGTCAAGATAGCCGAATAACAAACCAAACCAATAAAGGGAAACAAATATGTCTGCTGCTGTATACCGCGTCGAAAGCGCCCACCCCATGATCGGGCCACTGTTGCCCGTCGTCGGCGCCAAATTCCTGCATCTCGTTGACCGAACGCTGGCCATTGTCCTGGCAGCAAAAAGCCGGACCAGACCATGCGGGCATGAAATCCGTGTCGTTCACGTGCCAACTGGAAAAATTGTCTTCCGAAAAACCGCTGCGTGCCTGACCGCATCAGTTGAAGATTTGTAGCCTTTCCCCCGGACAAAGCAGACCGGCATCAAGGCCGACGGAAGGCAACTTGCCGGGATGCCCAATATCTCGAATTCAAATAGTCAAGCCTGACTTCCCCGCCAGCCGATGGCGCATGGACAAAACGACCGCTGCCAACATAGATTCCAGCGTGCGTCACGACATCGCGTTCGGGAAACAGAACCAGGTCACCTGAACGGAGGTTGCCACCCGCTACCGGTTGCCCCCAAGCTTGCAATTTTGCGACCGTCCGGGGCGACGTCATGCCCGCCCTCGTTTGGTAAACATGCCCGATCAGGCCGCTACAGTCAAAGCCCGAGTCTGGTGTGTTACCCCCGTAGCGATAGGGTGTGCCGACCAGACCGAGAGCGTAGATGGTGATGTCGGTGGACTGTTCCGGAGAGAGTCGCGCTGGTGCTCTCAGGCCCTCTGCGGAAGCAGGACGGCGTTGCAGCGAGGGTGCCATGCTGCAACCACCTGAAGCGAGCAGAATCGACAGCGCCATGATGGACAATGGACTATTGACGAAGTGGCTCATAACCAGATATGGACCGTTGATACAACCCAATTGAATGCACGGCTGGACTGGGCCAGGTCCGCTCAAAGGATTCGAGATTTTTCGATTCAGCCATATCACATCCTAAACCTGCCTTGCGGGTGCCGCTTCTTGTACCTCGGCGCACGATGGCACAAAACGACTCAGAGCAAAAACGGGAACAAGATCGCTCGGCGCTATTCCGCAAAAAATCAATCAGGCCATCAGCGCCGGATTTCACGCTACCATTGGCAATATGACCGTCAAGAGCTACTTGTTGCAACCAGCACCTGCGCGTATTGTGCCAATGATTGTCCCAAACGGAAAATGACTCATGAAAGTTGCCGCCATCCAGATGGTCTCGGGCACCGAAGTTCCAGGCAACCTGGAAATGGCAGCCAGATTGTTGGCCCAGGCAGGCGCAGATGATGCCGAACTGGCAGTATTGCCTGAGAATTTTTGCGGCATGGGCTTCTCGAACGCTGACAATCTCAAATTTCAGGAAACCTCCGGCACCGGGCCGATTCAGGACTTTTTGAGTCAGCAAGCACGTGAGCTCGGGCTCTGGATTGTGGGCGGTACGCTGCCACTTGCCACCGCAGACGCCAATCGGGTACGCAACAGCTCCCTGGTATTTGATCCGGCTGGCCAGCGTGTCGCGCGCTACGACAAGATTCATCTGTTTCGGTTTGACAATGGCGTGGAGAGCTATGACGAGTCACGCACGCTCGATCCCGGCACGCAAGCCGTGAACTTTGACCTGCCGTCTATCGATGGCAACACTTACCGGGTCGGGCTGAGCATTTGTTACGACCTGCGCTTTCCCGAGATGTACCGCAAGTTGGCGGCCGACCTGTTGCTGGTACCCAGCGCTTTTACCTTTACGACCGGGCAAGCGCACTGGGAAGTGCTGCTGCGGGCACGCGCAATCGAAAATCTCGCCTATGTGCTGGCTTCGGCGCAAGGCGGCGTTCATCAAAACAGGCGGCGCACCTGGGGACACAGCATGATCATTGATGCGTGGGGTCGAATTCTGGCCCAGCATGATGAAGGACCGGGTGTCATCATGGCGGACGTGCTGAAAGAAGATCTTCAAAGTGCCAGAACTCGACTACCAGCGCTCAGTCATACGGTGCTTTGAGCTCGACACGGCTGATTCGCCGGGTCTGCTATGGCGAGCTGGCTGCAACTGGCGCGGCAGACACGGCAGTGTCTTGAACCTTTGAATTTTCCATTCGACTCCGATAGGTTTAACCGATGACAAAGTCCAAAAACACAAAAGGCGCCAAGCCCGACAAACTCGGCAAAGACAAGTACTACGAGAAACTCGCCCCGCTGCAGCTTGAGCTCAACGACGTGGCGCGCTGGCTACAGCGCACCAGCCGGCGCCTCGTCGTGGTGATCGAAGGCCGTGATACGGCCGGCAAGGGGGGTGTCATCACGGCCATTGCCGAGACGCTGAACCCGCGCCAATGCCGCACTGTGGCATTGGCAAAGCCGAGCGAGCGTGAGCAAACGCAATGGTATTTCCAGCGTTACGTGCCGCACCTGCCGGCCGCTGGCGAAATCGTGCTCTTTGATCGGAGTTGGTACAACCGCGCCGGCGTCGAGCGTGTGATGGGATTCTGCTCGGTAGCGCAGGCCAAGATCTTCCTGAAGCAAGCACCGGTGTTCGAGAAGATGCTGGTCAATGACGGGATTCTGCTCTTCAAGTATTGGCTGACAGTCGACCAGGCGCAGCAGGAAGAGCGGTTTTCGGAACGGCTCTCAGATCCACTCAAGCGTTGGAAACTCAGCCCGATCGACGTACAGGCGCGTGAGAAGTACGCCGAATACGGCCTTGCCCGAGACGCCATGCTAAAGGCCACGCACAATCCGAAGTCGCCCTGGACACTGGTTGACTTCAACGATCAGCGGCGCGGCAGACTCACCTTGATCCGCCACCTGCTCGATCACATCCCCAAGCGTCAGGTGCCAGAACTACTGATCGAATTCCCGCCACTCGGCCATCCGCCGCTGCATGAGCAATTTGGCGCGCCGCTCAAGCCCATTGCCGCTGGCGGTTGACGCTAAAAGCTAGCTTCTTGGCGACTTAGTGTTGGCTTTGCGTTTGTGGTTCCAACGCAAACCGCGTAGGATCGGCCCGGATACCTCGAATAACTCTTAGGAGCAATGCAATGAGCAACCATGTCTACAAGCTGCTTGAACTTACCGGTTCTTCCAGCGTCAGCATTGAAGACGCGGTGAGCGCCGCTATCGCCAAGGCGCATGAGACGCTGCGCAACATCCAGTGGTTCACTGTCACCGAGACCAGGGGCCATGTGGTCGATGGCAAGGTGGCGCACTGGCAGGTTTCCCTGAAAATTGGATTCACGCTGGAATAGCCATCAGCGCGAATGTTTGGAGCTGTGCCATGTACAAACGAATCTTGCTGGCTTACGACGGCTCGGCCGCCGGACAGCAAGCCTTGCTGGATTGCCATGAAATCGCCCAGTGGAGCCAGGCCGACCTGACGCTCATTGCTGTCATGCCACTTCCGCTGACCACCATCGGGCCTGAGGGCGGCGTCTACGACGAGTCGTTACAGGAGAGCGAGAAGACCCGCTACCAGGCGATCCTCGACGCGGGCGTGCGCAGGCTGGCCGATGCCGGGTTGAGCGTGTGCGGCGAACTGGTGATCGGCGATGCGGTGATTGAAATTTCAAGCTGTGCGCGTCGGATTGAGGCCAACCTGATCGTGGTCGGCCACAAGCATCTGGACGGATGGGCGGCTCGCTGGTGGCGGGGCTCCGTCTCGAAGGCCCTGATCGAGCACGCGCCCTGCAGCGTGCTGGTGGTCATCACTCATTGAGAACGTCGAATTCGCGGCCGTCGCGCCGCCCGACTTGAGAGCGAATCCGGGTACGCCTATTTCGATCGCCAGCGATAACGATTGGTCTGCAATCGCGAGCCTGAAGTTTCTACCGCAAAGCCTGCACGGCGACGAACTTTCCGGAAAAAGGCTACCATGATTCGACAAATGGTTTTCCTCTGTTTTTGAAAGGCAGTCATGCCTGATCTGTTTGAAAACCCCATGGGATTGATGGGATTTGAGTTCGTTGAATTCGCCTCGCCCACGCCGGGTCTGCTGGAGCCGGTTTTTGAGCGCATGGGCTTCACTTTAGTTGCAAAGCATCGTTCCAAGGACGTGGTTTTGTTTCGGCAGGGCAACATCAATTTCATCGTCAACCGCGAACCCAAAAGCGTGGCGGCTTACTTTGCCTCCGAGCATGGGCCGTGCGCCTGCGGCATGGCGTTTCGCGTCAGGGACTCGCACCTGGCCTACCGGCGCGCGTTTGAGTTGGGCGCACAGCCGATTGAGATCAAGACCGGGCCGATGGAACTAAATCTGCCCGCCATCAAGGGCATTGGCGGCGCACCGCTGTACCTGATTGACCGCTTTGAAGACGGCAAATCGATTTACGACATCGACTTCGACTTTATTGAAGGGGTGAATCGTCACCCGCCGGGTTACGGCCTGAAATTGATCGATCATCTGACGCACAACGTCTATCGCGGTCGCATGGCATTCTGGGGCGGTTTCTACGAAAAGCTGTTCAATTTCCGTGAAATTCGCTACTTTGACATTCAAGGCGAATACACCGGCCTGACCTCGCGCGCCATGACCGCGCCCGACGGCAAGATCCGCATCCCGCTCAACGAGGAATCGAAACAGGGGGGCGGACAGATTGAAGAATTCCTGCTCAAGTTCAATGGCGAAGGCATTCAGCACATTGCCTTGATCTGCGACGAGCTGATCAGCACGGTGGACGGTCTTGCGCTGGCGGGCGTGCCGCTCATGACGGCACCGGGTGCGAGCTATTACGAGATGCTCGACGCGCGCTTGCCGGGCCATGGTGAGCCGGTGTCGGCGCTGCAAACGCGCGGCATCCTGCTCGATGGCAGCACCGCGGGCACTACGCCCCGTTTGTTGCTGCAGATTTTCTCCGAAGCGCAGTTGGGGCCGGTGTTCTTTGAGTTCATCCAGCGCAAGGGCGACGACGGTTTTGGCGAAGGAAATTTCAAGGCGCTGTTCGAGTCGCTGGAACGCGACCAGGTGCGCCGTGGCGTGATTGAAGTGAAGGAGTCAAGCGCATGAAAATTGACCGCATCCACCACGTTGCGTACCGCTGCAAGGACGCCAGGGAAACGGTGCTCTGGTACCAGAAGATGCTCAAGATGGACTTTGTGTTGGCCATCGCCGAGGACTTCGTGCCTTCCACCAAGGCGCCAGACCCCTACATGCACGTTTTTCTGGATGCCGGGCAGGGCAATGTGCTGGCCTTCTTTGAATTGCCGACCCAGCCTGCCATGGGCCGCGACCCCAATACGCCAAGCTGGGTGCAACACATTGCGTTCAAGGTCAAAGACCGCGCGACCTTGCTTGAGTTTCAGGCCCATCTGCAGGCCAATGGTGTCGATGTGCTGGGGGTGACCGACCACGGTGCTTTTCACTCGATTTATTTTTTCGATCCGAACGGTCACCGCCTGGAGCTGGCCTGCCCCGACCCCGATGAGGAAGCCGTGCTGAAAAAGCTCGATGCGGTGAAGTGGGACATGCTGGAAGAATGGTCCGTCACCAAGCGCGCACCCAAACATGCCGCTTTTCTGCATCAACGCGAGGTCACGCCATGAGCTTCGACATCGACGACACACACGCCGCCGATCTGCACAGTTGGCTCGATTCGGCCAATCACCCGACAACGGATTTTCCGCTGCAGAACCTGCCCTACGGCCGGTTTCGGCGCACGCCCGATGCTGACTGGTCGATTGGCGTGGCCGTCGGTGATCAGGTGCTGGACCTGCGCCTGGCCAAGCTGTTCGAAAGCCATGACATGAACCGGCTGCTGGGCTTGAACCAGGCGGACCGGTTGGCCTTGCGCCACGCGCTGTCACGGGGTCTGCGCCAGGGCAGCGCCCAACAGGCTCAGTTTCGTGTCGCGCTGGTGGCGCAGGACTCGGTTGAAATCGGCTTGCCCTGCGAGATTGGCGACTACACCGATTTCTACACCAGCATTCATCACGCCAGCGCCGTCGGCAAACTGTTTCGACCCGAGAACCCGCTGCTGCCCAATTACAAGTGGCTGCCGATTGCTTACCACGGCCGCGCGTCCTCGATTGGTGTGAGCCGGCCGGGCCTGGGGCACACCTTCCACCGCCCGATGGGTCAGATCAAAACGCCTGATGCCAGTGCGCCGCGTCTTGCGCCCAGCACCAAGCTCGATTTTGAGTTGGAGCTGGCGCTGATCATCGGCCGACCCAATGTCATTGGGGAGCCGATTTCGATGCTGGATGCCGAGCAGCATATCTTTGGCCTGGCGCTGTTCAATGACTGGAGCGCACGCGACATTCAGGCCTGGGAGTACCAACCGCTGGGGCCTTTTTTGTCGAAAAATTTTGCCAGCACGGTGTCGCCCTGGATCGTGACACTGGAGGCACTGGCGCCGTTTAGACAAGCATTCACCCGACCCGCGGACGACCCGGCAGCGCTGCCTTACCTTAGCTCACCGGCCAATCAGCAGCACGGCGCGATCGACATTGAACTCGAAGTCTGGTTGCAGACCGCGCAAATGCGTGCGGTGGGCGACGCTGGCGTTCGCTTGACAGCGGCCAACTACCGCGAGGCCTATTGGACCGCAGCGCAATTGGTCGCGCACCATAGCGTGAATGGCTGCAATCTGCGCAGCGGCGATGTGCTGGGCACCGGAACCCAGTCCGGAGCGCTGGCTGGACAAGGGGGCTCCTTGCTTGAACTCAGTCAGGGCGGCAAGCAGGCGCTGACGCTGCCCAATGGGGAGCTGCGCACTTTTCTTGAAGACGGCGATAGCGTGATCCTGCGTGGTTATTGCCAGCGCCAGGGTTGGCGGCGCATCGGTTTGGGTGAGTGTCGTGGCAGCGTGCTGCCAGCAAGGAATTGATATGAAAAAACTTGATCCACAAACGCTCACGGAGCAACTCGCGCAACTCACCCATTGGCGTTATGACGCTGATCGCGGCGGCCTGATTCAGCGCGATTTTGTTTTTGCTGACTTCTCCGAGGCCTTCGGCTTCATGACCCAGGTCGCCTTGCTGGCAGAAAAGCGCAATCACCACCCGGAATGGTCGAACGTCTATAACCGGATCAGCATCACGCTGACCAGCCACGATGTTCAGGGACTGTCAAGCCGCGACATCGATCTTGCACGTCTGATTGACGAGATTTATTCGCGCTTGCCGGTGGTGCCTGATTTGACTTGAGAGCGCGGCTGTCATGTTGAACCTGAGTGAAAAATCCAAGCACGGGCTGGCAGCGGGCAACTTGCAGCCGCCCGAGCGTGCCGACTGGACCATAGCCCAGGGTTGGCAGCAGTACAGCGCGCAGGAACACGGCGTATGGAAAACGCTTTTTGAACGGCAAAGCCGCTTGCTCGCTGGGCGTGCTTGTGATTCATTTGTGCAAGGCATGGCCGAGTTGCCGATCGACGCCAGTCAGATTCCCGACTTCCGGCGCCTGTCAGACATCCTTCTCAAGCGCACCGGCTGGCAGATCGTGGCGGTGCCGGGGCTGGTGCCCGACGAGGTTTTTTTCGAACACCTGGCGCATCGCCGTTTTCCCGCCGGCAACTTCATCCGCAAGCCGCAGCAACTCGATTACCTGGAAGAGCCCGATGTCTTTCACGACGTGTTCGGCCACGTCCCCCTGTTGATGAATCCAGCCATGGCCGACTACATTCAGGCCTACGGTGTCGGAGGCTTGCGCGCCCAGAAGCTGGGTGTGCTGGACCAGCTGGCGCGTGTCTATTGGTACACCGTCGAGTTCGGCCTGATGCAGCAGAGCGACGGCCTGAAGATTTACGGTGCGGGGATCGCCTCGTCGGCAACGGAGAGCGTTTTTTCACTCGACGACGCCTCGCCGAACCGCCTGCTTTTTTGTCTGGAGCGGGTGATGCGCACCAAGTACCGCATCGATGATTTTCAGGAAACTTATTTCGTCATCGCGAATCTGGAGCAACTGCTTGAGCTGGCCGAAATTGATTTTGGCAGTCTTTACGACCGGGTCCAGGGTCTGCCGGACTATGCACCGGGAGTGGTTTTGCCAACGGACCGGGTTCTGACACGCGGCTCCGGGCGCTATCACCGCGACCAGCGCAAAGGAGCATCGCTGTGAGCTTCAAAAATCAAACCGTAATGCTGACCGGTGATGCCCCACCATGATCAAGCTCTACAGCTACTTTCGCAGTTCGGCATCGTATCGGGTTCGCATTGCGCTCAACCTCAAGGGTTTGCCTTTTGAATCGATCCCGGTGCACCTGTTGCGCGCTGGAGGCTTACAGCACACGCCAGACTACGCCCGCATCAACCCCGCCGAACTGGTGCCCACGCTGATCGATGGTGAACTGACACTGGGTCAGTCGCTCGCCATCATGGAGTATCTGGAGGAAATGTATCCAGTGCCCGCCTTGCTGCCGGCCGATGCGGCCGGACGTGCCCGCGTGCGCGCGCTTGGCCAGACCATCGCCTGCGAGATTCATCCACTGAATAATTTGCGCGTATTGCAGTACCTGGAACACGAGCTGCAAATCAGTGCCGCAGCCAGGGCCGATTGGTACCGGCACTGGATCACCTTGGGGTTTACTGCGGTGGAGGCCATGCTCAACAACGATCCCTGCAGCGGTGCCTTCTGTCATGGCGAACAACCGGGCCTGGCCGACTGCTGTCTGATACCCCAAGTCGTCAACGCGCGACGATTTGATACGCCACTTGTCGCGTTTCCGCATATTGCGCGAATCGAAGTCGCATGCATGGCTTTGAGTGCGTTTCAGCGCGCTGCACCGCAGGCCCAGCCAGACGCCGGGTCGAATGAACCTTGAGGCGCTCAGGCATCGAGCTCAGGGTGTCTCCGGGAGATGCCGGCCACCGTGCAGCTTGCGCAGACAGCTACTAAACAAATAGCAAATTCGACCCCAATGGAGCTCTTTGACGACCTGCCACCGCCCCCCGAGGCGGCGCTGACCCAGATCGCGCCTGGCGCGGTGCTGCTGCGCGGCTTTGCTGGCGAAGCTGATGCCGCCCTGCTGCAAGCTATCGAGTCCGTCCTCAATCGGGCCCCCTTGCGCCACATGCAAACCCCGGGCGCCTACACCATGTCGGTGGCCATGAGCAATTGCGGCTCGCTGGGCTGGGTGTCTAGCCCCAGCGGTTACCGTTACGCCGCTTTTGACCCGCTCTCGGGCCAGCCCTGGCCCGCCATGCCCGCCTGCCTGCTGGACCTGGCCCAGCGCGCCGCCGCGCGGGCCGGTTACGCGACGTTCCAGCCCGATGCCTGCCTGATCAACGAATACGTGCCCGGTGCCAAACTCTCGCTGCACCAGGACAAAGACGAAAAAGACCTGGACGCGCCCATCGTCTCGCTGTCGCTGGGGCTGCCTGCGGTGTTTCTGTTTGGCACACCCAGCCGCAAAGATCGCCCCCAACGCTTGCGGCTGGTGCATGGCGACGTGGTGGTGTGGGGCGGGCCATCACGGCTGGCCTACCACGGCGTGACCCCACTGGCCGACGGCGAACACGCGCTGCTGGGGCGGCGCAGGTTGAACCTGACTTTTCGGTGTGCGGGGTAAAAGTTTGTACCAAATTGGCCTCTAGCAGCCGTCGAACTTGCGTGAGCAGCTATTAAATCAGGAGCGACCCGGAATCGTCAGCCCTTTAACCACGGCCGGACGCGCCACAAACGCCGCCAGCGAGCGCAAGACATGCGGGAAATCCTGGATGCCGACCAGATCGCCCGCCTCGTAGAAGCCGACCAGGTTGCGCACCCAGGGGAAGGTGGCGATGTCGGCGATGGAGTAGGCGTCACCCATGATCCAGGCGCGACCCTCCAGGCGCTGGTTCAGCACGGCCAGCAGGCGCTTGCTCTCGGCCACATAGCGGTCACGCGGGCGCTTGTCCTCGTAGTCCTTGCCGGCGAACTTGTTGAAGAAGCCGAGCTGGCCAAACATCGGACCGACGCCGCCCATTTGCCACATCAGCCACTGGATCGTCTCGTAGCGGCCCGCCGCATCCTGCGGGATGAACTGACCGGTTTTCTCGGCCAGGTAAATCAGAATCGCACCGGACTCGAACAGCGCCAGCGGCTTCTCCCCCGGACCATTGGGATCGAGGATGGCCGGAATCTTGTTGTTGGGGTTGAGAGAGAGAAATTCCGGCGACAGCTGGTCGTTGCTCTCGAAGCTGACCAGATGCGGCTCATACGGCAGGCCGGTCTCCTCCAGCATGATCGACACTTTGACGCCATTGGGCGTAGGCAGCGAGTAGAGCTGCAGCCGCTCGGGGTGCTGAGCCGGCCATTTTTTGGTGATGGGGAAGGTGGAGAGATCGGTCATGGGTGCTCCTTGGGATGGGGCGGGCGGCGAGCGCCCTGATGCGTATTCTGACCGGAAAGCTATTGGCCCACCACCGCCGGCCGCGCCACAAACGCCGCCAGCGATCAACCCCAGCCGCTGGGTATATTCGAGTTGGTGAAAGGCTTACAAATCCACCGGCTCCCGCCCTCCAGCGTACGCATGTTTGAACGCCGTCCACGGGCATTTCTAAAAATGCGTGCGATAGCGAACAGAGTTCCGCTCAAACCGACTGCATGATGACTTCGCCACCGAAAAACACGCATTGCTTCCGAGCAAGCAACCAAGGAACGTCATGCCTCAAAAATCCTGGAGCGCCAAGCGCGAGCGCCAGTACGCGCACATCAAAGACAGCCTGACCGAACGGGGCAAGCCCGAGTCGCTGGCCGAGGAAATCGCGGCACGCGTGGTCAACAAGGAACGGGCGCAGCATGGTGAATCGGTGCAGGCGAGCCCTTCCTCAATCAACGATATGTCGGCCGGCCGGCGTGGCGGATTGCGGTCGCATCAAGGCGCTGGAGGACGGACTCTGCTGCAACTTCGCAATGAGGCACGGCAGCGCGGCGTGAAGGGTCGATCAACGATGAACAAGGCGCAACTCGAACAGGCCTTGCAACGATAGCGACCCGGAATTGTCAGCCCGCCACCGACCAACCGGCGTGCAGGTTGACCTTGTTGTTCTCGTACTCCCACTCCGTGCCGCAGCGTTCACAGCGGTACTTGGTGATGGTGACCTGCCCGTGGCTGCGCGGTTGACGCCTTGCATCAGCTCGGCATGGCCGGGGGCACCGCGCCAGTTGCGCTGGATGCCAGCGCACGAATCGCAAAGCGCCGGCTTCTTCGATTCATTCTGTTGATTCAAGTCCTGGGTCATGTTGCTGCTCTTGATGTTGCTGATGGGTGGCTTCCTGCTGGTAGATTGTCGCCTCTCGGGCGCCAAGGCTGAAACACCTGCGATGCACACTGAAAGGTCATAACACCTCAAGCAAAATCAGGCTCCAGCCTTCGTCCCACCTGCGCAAGAAGCTACTAAATCAATAGCGACTCGGGATCGACAGCCCGCGTAGCGCGATGCCACCGCCAGCCAGTTGCACAAAGACCCTAGCTTTCTGCAAAAAAAATGATACCCCTTCGCGGCGCGCCAGGTTACGCACCCAATATTGCAGCCGCCCCTTTTGCGCCTGGGTGTCCAGCCACACCGCGCCTTCAAACTCTTCTTTGCTGTCGAGGTCGCCGATGCGGCTGTAAAAGTGCTTGCGGAATCGGTGTTGCCCAAATCGCCCGTCATAGTCGCGGCTGGGTGCGCCAGCAGATCTGACAGCCATTCCGACACGAACGCCAATTTGCTTGCATGGGTGTGGATGGCCTTGAAATAGGCCTCCACGCTGTCGAGCACGCGACCTTTTATTGGCGGGGTCTTGCTGGTATTTTTTTGAGGCTAGATTGGGTCATTGGTTTGCGATGCGGTCGCGCCAGTAACCAGGTTTACGGTGCTGATGGGCCACAGCGATCACAAAAACATAGTCTGCCTCAACTGCGTAAATGAGGGCGTACGGAAACCGCGAGAGAAGGCACCGTCGCACATGTGGCCATATTTCAGGCCATAGCAGGGGCATTTGGCCCAACTGTCGAGCGGCTCGCTCCACCTCGGCACGAAATTGCTCACCCAGCCCCGGCATAGCCTGCTCGTAATAGAGGGTTGCATCTTCCATTTCGTCTTCGGCGACTGTGGAAAATTTGACCTGCATCACCGTTTGCCAAAAATGGCTTCCATCGGCACTGCCGCCAGTTCACCGCGCCTATGGGCTTCCAGGCGTCGAATGGCTTCTTCGCCCCAGAGACGGTCAATCTCGGGATCGGGCTGATCAAAGCTCTGCTGGATTTTGTCAACCACTTGTAGCCGCTCATGCGGCTTGAGTTTGAGTGCCATTTCAATAATCTCTTGCGTTCCCATAACAGCTTTCTTTCAAAGAGTGGTTTGAAACAAGGTTAATCTACACCGATTTCGCGTAGGGGGGTTTGTTTAAGCACCATTTGCTC
Source organism: uncultured beta proteobacterium (assembly GCA_963750665.1). Lineage (GTDB taxonomy): Bacteria > Pseudomonadota > Gammaproteobacteria > Burkholderiales > Burkholderiaceae_C > Rhodoferax. The sequence goes on along the minus strand of CAVVRQ010000028.1, from coordinate 993,826 downwards.
GCGCTGCAGGCGGGGTGCGCCCAGGCGGCAGGATGGCAGCTTTGCCGATCCAGTTCAAGCTTGGCATTCAGGGCTCCGGGGTAGTGCTTTGATTCCAGCCCGGCACCTTGACCGCATAGCGCGTGGCTTTGCCGACACCTTGCACCTGTAGCAGCCCTTTGGCCAGCAGGTCAGTCAGGTCACGGGTGGCGGTGGGCTTGGAGGCGCCGGTGATCTTGGCGTATTTGTCGGTGCTCATGCCGCCCAAAAAACCGCCACCCAGCTCGGTGTTGCCAGCTTCGAGCAAACGGTTCAGCACCATCAGTTGACGCATGTTCAGAGCGCACTGGGCGGCCTGCAACCGAAACGCCGCTTTGTCAACAGCTTGGCGCACCACCACGGATGAAGTGGCACAACCCAGTGCAAAAGCCTGCACAAACCACTGCACCCACGCCGTGGTGTCGATGCCGCTGGCGTCAGCCATAAGCACCGGCTTGCGTTGCGCCAGGTTGAGCGCGTCGTAATAGGCCGAGCGGGTTTTGAGCATCTGGCGTGCCATGCCAAATACACGCATCTGGGCAACCGCTGCGCTTAAAGGCTGGGCCTGCATGTCTTGCGCCAAAGCCATGTCAGCCACAGCGCGCCCCAGGCGCCCATTGCCGTCTTCAAACGGGTGAATGGACTCAAACCACAGGTGCGCCACAGCCGCACGGGCGATGCCATGCAGACTGGGCGCTGTGCCCAAGCAGGGGCGCGTCGCCTCAAACCAGTCCAAAAACTGATTCATTTCACCGGCCACCTCGCTTGAGTGGGGCGCGGTGTAGTGCACCACTTCGCGCCCAAGCGGCCCGCTGACGATTTGCATGGCATCCGCATGGTCACGCAACCGGCCAACAGCAATGCGGGTGATGCCTGACGTCCCACCCGGAAACAAGGCCGATTGCCAACGGCACAAACGCTCCAGGTCCAGCACAGTCTGGCCGTTTTCAACGGCATCCTGCATCACCAGCACCAAGCCATCCACATGGCGGTCATGGCTGGGTGCATCGGCCAGACCCAGCCGGTGCGCCACGGAAGACCGCACCGATTCCAGATCGAGCTGTTGCCCCTCAATGGCCGCAGTGGCTAGGGCCTATTGCACCCACAGCTCGCGTCGCACTTCTTGCACCTGCCCCAGGCCAATGGCATCCAGCAGCCCCAGTAACTTGCCCTGCGCCAGCCGCGCCGCATCCAGGTCAGGCGCGAGGGCTGGCGCATCAAACACCAGCTTGGGCCACGCCGGGTGCTGCCAGATGATGCTGGGTTGGGTTGATGCAGGATTAGGGGGCATGAGGCGCATTTTAGACAATACGGCTCAAAAGTTGATGTGCATTTTTGGAAATACGGCTCATGGATTGGCAAGCTGAGTCAAGAATTGTTTATTGAATTTGATCTGTCAGGAGGAGAATTAGGCAAAAACAGCCTCCGGCCACCGTGCAGCTTGCGCAAGCAGCTATCATTTGAATAGCGACTCGGGGTCGCCAGCCCTCGCAGCGCGGGGCCGGTGTCGTTGTTATGGCAGGTGTAGCACGAACGTGCTACTATTTCACCATCACTGGAGACTACAGCATGTCCACGACGACCATCCGAATTGACGACGACCTCAAAACCCGCGTAGCCGCTGCCGCCCAGCGCGCCGGTAAAACGGCTCACGCCTTCATTCTTGAGGCGATCGCCCAAACCGTGGAGCAAGTAGAGCTAGACAATGCCTTCAACGCCACTGCCGACCAGCGCTGGGCCAGCCTTCAAGCCAGCGGCAAAACGGTGCCATGGGATGACGCAAAAGCTTACCTTGCAGAGCGCGCACGCGGTGAGCCTGCGCGCAAACCCGCAGCCCGCAAATTGGCCAAGTGAGCACTCGCATGACGCGCATCGAGCTGGCACCGGAAGTCCTTGACGATTTCGACCGTTTCTTTGAGCACATCGCCCAGTTTGACCCAGGCGCCGCGCCCCGGCGCATTGGCGAAATTCTGGAGGCCATCCAAATCCTGACCCATAGCCCTTTGATTGGGCGACCCGTGAAAGACGGCAAACGCGAACTCGTCATCGGTCGTGCCACGCGCGGTTATGTGGCGCTGTACCGCTATGTGGCGGCGATCGACACGGTGTTTTTGCTGGCGGTGCGGGCCCAGCGGGAGTCTGGGTATAAGCATGAAATCGGAGGTTAACCCAATAGAAACGGGCGTAAACAGTTACAACAAAAGTAGCAAACACGAGCAGGCAACATACCGACTCATGAACGCTCCCACTCACGCAACCAAAAGCTCATTGCTTTTCCTCGGCCTGCCACCCAGTTCTCCGTTCTTCCACGCCGCCGCTGCCGGGATTTAACCGTGACCGGCTGCGAATATTGCGAATACTGCGTTTAATGCTAATATCTAACACAGTTACGAACAGCCTTCCTCAAGGCCGTTACGCGCAGGAGAACACCATGAAAGACCAAGAAGTACTAGACCCCGCCAACGCCGCCGAAGCGGAAATGGCTGCGGTTGCCCATCAATGCCTGGTGACGGCGCTGGACCATTCCAATGCGGACCACATCAACATCATTCTCGATGTGGGCACGGAAGGCGACCAAAAGCACGAAACGCCCGTACTGAAGCTGCCGCCCCGTGCCTTGCGCTTCTTTGCCGACGTATTACGGCAAATGGCCAAACAAGAGCCCTTGCTGCTGGTGCCACAAAAACACGAACTCACGACGCAGGAAGCGGCCAGTTTTCTGAACGTATCACGGCCCTTTGTGATCAAGGAAATCGAGGCCAATCGCCTGAAATGCCGCAAGGTCAACCGCCACCGCCGTATCGAATTTGAAGAACTACGCCGCTACCAGGCGGCGCAGCAACAACACTCCGAACAGGCCCTGCAAGACCTGACCCAACTCTCAGAAGAACTGGGGCTGGAGTTTTAAGTGGCGGGCTCTGCGCGTTACACGGCAATTCTGGATGCCAATGTCCTGTATCCCCAACTGATCCGTGACACCCTTCTGAGTCTGGCCGTTGAGCGCCTTTACCACGCGCGCTGGACCGCCACGATTCATGACGAGTGGACGCGCAACTTGATCAAAGACAGGCCAGAACTCATTGGCAAACTGCCTTTGGTCATTGAGCGGATGAACGCCAGCGTGCCAGACTGTCTGGTAACAAATTATGAAAGACTGGCCAACACCATCGAACTCCCCGACCCCGACGACCGCCACGTGGTAGCCGCAGCGATTGTTGGTCACGCCGATGCTATCGTCACCTTCAACACCAAAGACTTTCCGGCGGCAGTGCTGCAGCCCTACGGCATTGAAGTGCAGCACCCCGACGAGTTTCTGATGAACCAATTGCAGTTGCAGGAAATACCCGCGCTCAGAGCCATCAAAAGGATGCGCGCCCGCTGTGACCTGCCCCCTACCAGCCGTACCAGCCTAAATTCCGGGAAGTCCGTCAACATGGAGAATGACGGATATGAAGAAAAGCAGATTCACCGAAGAACAAATCATCGGGTTCCTCAAGCAGGCCGAGGCCGGCATGCCGATCAAGGAGCTTTGCCGCAAAGGCGGGTTCAGCGACGCCACGTTTTACAAATGGCGTGCCAAGTTCGGCGGCATGGATGTTCCTGATGCCAGACGGCTGCGAGAGCTCGAAGGCGAGAACGCCAAGCTCAAGAAGCTGCTGGCCGAAGCCCACCTGGACATGCATGCGCTCAAGAGCGTCCTCGGGGTAAAGCGCTAGCCCCACAGGTCAGACGCGAGGCGATCGGACGCATGGTGATCGAACACCTTATGTCCGAACGCCGAGCGTGCCGCCTTGTGGGGCTATCCCGAGACAGCTACCGTCATCCGCCAGAGCCGATCCGGCCACGCTGGATCTGCAGCGACAAGATCATCGAGATCGCGCATGTGCGACGGCGCTTTGGCTACCGGCGCATTCACGACCTGCTTGCGTCCGCAGTTTCCCGGGGTCAATCACAAGCGCGTGTACCGCCTCTACCCGCAGGCCAACCTGGCCGTGCGCCAACGCAAGAAGAGCAAGCGCCCCCTCAACGAGCGCGTGCCGCTGCAACTGGCCCAGTCAATCAACGAGGTGTGGAGCATGGATTTTGTGAGCGACAGCCTGTCCGGTGGACGGCGCCTCAAGTACCTGACCGTGGCCGATGACTTCAGCCACGAGAGCGTGGACATCGCGGTGGACTACGGCATCTCGGGCCAGTACGTCACCCGCGTCCTGGACCGTGCTGCGCTGTTTCGCGGCTACCCGGCGGCAGTGAGGACCGACAACGGGCCAGAGTTCACCAGTCGGGCGTTCATGGGATGGGCCAGCACCCATGGCATTCGACACATCCTGATTCAGCCAGGACGCCCAATGCAGAACGGCTACATCGAAAGCTTCAACGGCAAGTTGCGCGACGAGTGTCTCAACGAGCAGTGGTTCGAGACGCTGCACCAGGCTCGCTTGGTGATAGGTAGTTGGCGCAAAGACTACAACGAGGTCAGACCGCACGGCAGCATCGGGCGCATGCCACCAGTTCGGTTCGCTGAGTTGCATCGCCAGCGCGCTGGCGATGCAACTCAGATTCATCAATCCCCTTAGAAATCGAGTAACCTTGCAACCAGGACTTCCTACTCAAGCTTGGTATGGCAGCAGGGGGCAGGTCAGCTGGACCAACCCGGCGCGGCCAGCGCAAGAACTCATTGCGGCGTTCGAGAAGCGCGGCTTGCCTATGACGGCCGACTTTCTGCGCGAGGCCATCACGCTCATTTGATCGGTTGCGCCATCGCAGCCAGATGGTCCAACTAAGTTCTTTTGGGTGGACTTGAATTCCGGGCATAGTAAACGGACTCCCTAGTTCCACATGGTGATCTCCGCACTGTGATGTCCACGAGTAGCCCGAAGATACTTTTCCAAATTAGCTTCTTCCAATCCTGAATCTGTGATTGCAGAGGCCAAGAGATATTCGGTTGGTTCACTATTCGTCATACAGGCCGAGGCCGTCCCCTTGGGAACAATAAGAAAAGCGTAGGGTTTCAGGTATCTGTGCCGAGACTTGAACTCATCCCGCGTCACTTCAATAGTCTCGGTGCCAGAGGTGTAGTACCCATTCGTTGTTTCAGCCGGATCAACATATTTGCTCTCATAGAGGTCTGCGAAATCTTCATCGTATGCCAAAGCACTCTCTTTTCGCTTCATTGACTGACCTTGAAAATCTACGTATTCGAAAGGCTTCGCTGGGGCAGTAAGTAAGATGAAAAAATTCTTGTATGGATAGCCTTCATCTCTAAAGACAAGCAGCTTCTTGATGTTTATTTCGTCCATTCCGTTAAACAACCAATCTCCACCATCAAGTTTCTCTAGTCCAGCGTAGGTGTTATCCCCACCATCCCCATTGACATACCAAAATTCGTCCGCTTGGCATAACTGTTGGAAGTTACTAATAAATTTCTCAATCTCCAATGGTTTCGTTGTCTCCGCAATGCGACGGATCTTCGTAAAAGTACGCCGTATCACATCATCAAAGGCATGCAACTTAACCCACGGATCTCGACTTTTGGGCGTTTGGAAGTCTTCGATAAAGGTTTTGATATCCTTGACGCTCTGAAATCGTCGAGCAGGATCGTTCCGCAGGCATCGTGATCCTCTGGCTCGTCATGAAGCGTATATGTGACTTTGTCCCAACCTCTCAGATGTGCTCCATATTTTTTTTCCGAACAAAATTCATCGGGGAGTTCGCCAATGATGATCTCAATCACGATTGGGTTATTTGTTTTGCATAGATGGAAATCTGAGTCACTGAATGCGAGGTTCCACTGCGGATTGAATGCGCATCGTATGGCTTCAAGAATGGTGGTTTTTCCAGAATCTCCATTTCCAATTAGGCAAAATAGGTTCTGCTCAGGGAGGCTCCAATCAAGTTTCTTGATGCCCCTGAAGTTTTGAATGCTGACATTTCTTATCTTCATTTTCTCGCCCCATTTCTGCAACAATGCATATGTGATGACGTGCCGCGAGTTGGTTGAATTCGTTGTCGAACATACTTCATTTATCTTCCAACCTCCGCCCAAACCCCCCATCCCCACCCACCCCGATCACCAACCTCTGTGTCGCCCGCGTCGCCGCCACATAAAACACCCGCGCGGCATCCGCTTCGTCTTCGCCCTTGGCGGGCATGTGTCCGACGCCGGCCAGTGCCACGACGGGGAACTCCAGGCCCTTGCTGACCTTCATGGTCATCACTTTGATGGTGTCGCTGGCCGGGTCAAAGTCGCCCGGGCCTCGGCGCATTTCCACGGGCATCTGGCGCTGGTGCAGCACCTGGGCGCAGAGGTCGCGTGTGCTGTAGTCCGGGCACAGGATGGCCATGTCGCCCCAGGCGTGGCCGTCCTTGTGCGCACTGCTCAGGTGGTCGGCAATCGCATACGCCTCTTCGCGCAAGCTGGGCAGTTTGATGATGATCGGCGCCTCGCCATCGCGCCCGCAGCTGATCGGCTTGAGCAGCGGGATGCCATCGTCGTCCCGGTCGTCCGCTGTCAGCAGGTCGGCGGCAATCAGGCTGGCGGTTTGCAGAATCTGCCTGGTGTTGCGGTAGTTGATTTTCAGAATCGTGGTGCGGCCCTGCGCCTGCACGCCGACGCTCTTGAAGCTGAATTGCTTGCTGCGGCTGCGCTCGTAAATGCTCTGCGCGTCGTCATACAGCAGCAACAGGCTGTTGGTGGTCGGGTCCACCATTTGCGTGACCAATCTGAGCCACTCGGGCGCAAAGTCGTGACCCTCGTCAATCAGAATGGCCTGGTACTGGCCGCTTGGAATTTGTTTGCGGTCCACCGCGTGGATGACGCGCTGCACCATGTCTGCCATCTTCTCGGCTACGGGCATGTTGAAGGACGGCAGCGTTTGGCCAAAGGCCACCAACTGATCGCGGCACCATTTATGAAAGTGCCTGACGTGCACCTTGTCGGTCAAGCCTTTAGCCTCCATAACGGATGCCAGCTTTACCCCCAATGGTTCATTGAAGCAAAGGATCAGTACCGGTTTGGACGTTGCGGTGTGCGCCTTGGCGAGGTACTCGGCGCGGTAGCCCAGGATCATGGTCTTGCCGGAACCGGCCACGCCGTGAATCACGCGGTGGCCGTCGCCCAAAGACCGGGCCAGTTGCTCCTGCTGCAGGTCCATCACCCGCATGATGCTGGGCAGCTCGGCATCCAGGTCGCTGTCGTCAAACAGCGCGCCCTGGGTTTGCACGCGAACTTCGGGGAACATGATCCAGCGCACGCGGTCGAGCTGCGGCAGGCTCATGACGCCGCGCATCATGTACGGGAACATGCCCCACAAGCGGCTTTGCAGGTCTTCGGCGTCCACCGCCTCCAGCATTTCATCCTGGCAGATGACTCGATTCGGCTCGATGGCGTAGTGCAGTTCGGCGGCGTCAAATTGCTTGCGCGTGATATTGGTCAGCACCACGCCGTAGCTCCACGGAAAGGCCAGATGGCCTTGGTACTGGCCGTCAGGCTGCACCAGTTGCGGGTCGCGCTTCAGGGCATCCACGACTTGGTGGGCGTAGTTGCGGGCTTGCAGCAGGGGGTTTTGCTCGGTCTTGGGAGCACCGTTAAACAGTACTTCCCACGTCTCTTTGTTGACCTGTTGAATGGTGCTGAGCTTCCAGTCTTTTACCTCCAACACCAGCAGACCGCGTCGGGCGTGCATCACCACAAAGTCGGGGTGCGAGTACCGGGTGCCGATGGGCACGTCGTACCAGAGCCGATAATCGTCGTCCAGCTTGTTTTCGAGCCGCTCGGCCAGGCGCTTTTCGCCGCCTGTCATGCGCGATATGCAAACGCCAAGCGCCGGTATGAGGGTTGCCATTGTTGTTGTCCCGCCCCTGAGATTGTTTGCCGCGATTATGGGCCTGTTGCGCAGCGTTTCGCCAATCATGGAGCGCGCGATCTTGAATTTGGCGCCTTTTAGGTATCAAAAACGCTTCTAGCCCCCGTCGTTATTGCGCAGACAGCTATTATTTTAATAGTCCAAAGGGTTCAGCCCGCTGCCTCCACCAAGACCGCCGCGAATGGTGGTAAAGCCAGCGCCACGGTAATCAGTCCGGGACTGCAGCCTCAACCAGATGCGCCAGCAGGTTCAGTGAGTCTTGCCAACCCAGGTAGCAGGCCTCCACCGGAATGACGGCGGGAATGCCCTCTTGCACAATCGCCAGCTCCGTGCCAACGGATACCTGCGTGAACGTCACCGTAGTGGTCATCACGCCGGGCAGGGCCGGGCTGTCAAAGCCGTCTGTGTGGCGAATCCGTGCGTTCGGCACCAACTCCAGATACTCCCCGCCAAACGCATCGCTGTGCCCAGTTGAAAAATTCGTGAACGACATGCGGTACTGACCGCCCACGCGGGCATCAAGCGCATGAACCTGGGCGGTAAAACCGTGTGGCGGCATCCATTTGCACAGCGCGTGGGGGTCCAGAAAAGCACGGTAAACACGTTCAACCGGGGCGCGCAAGACGCGGTGCAAGGTGACGGTTCCAGGTGTAGTGGTCATGGCAGGCTCCTTTGAAACGGGCAAGTTCATCAGGCGTGCGCGTCGGCATTCAACCTCATCCCGTGGGCAATGAGGCGACTGTGCGGCCGGCAGCGCAAGCGCGATGCTAGAGTGTTTTCAATAGACCTGATTGGCTCAGGGGCTGGGCTGCCGGACAGAGCCATTGAGCACCTTCTCAAGTTGTCTGCATTCGCAGGGTGTTGCAACTTGTGCGTTGTTGAAATCGCCTTGAAAAATGTCCTTATTTGATTGATACTTGTCCACCATATGATGGCTTTACGCAAGTTGGGCGTGCATCATAAAGTCTTTCAACTTTTAGGAAATTGCATGAAAACATGTCTTATTTTGATCGACGCGCAAGAGTCGTTCCGCCAGCGCCCGTACTTCACGGCGACCGATCTGCCCGCCTACCTCAAGGCACAAAATACCCTGATTGACGGCTGCGTGGCGCGCAGCGTGCCGATCGTGCGTGTCTTGCACGTCGATGGTCCCAAGACCGCCAGCAACCCGTTTGCGCTCGAATCCAACTTTGTGCAGCCGCTGACCGAACTGCACACGTTCGAAGCTGCCGCCGCTTTTTACAAAAGCCGCCACAGCGCGCTGGTGGGCACCGGGCTGGATGTGTGGCTGACGCAACACGGCATGCAACGCCTGATCATCAGCGGCATCCGCACCGAGCAATGCTGCGAGACCACCACCCGCCACGCCTCGGACCTGGGCTGGCAGGTAGATTTGTGTCTGGACGCCACGCTGACCTGGGACATGCAACAACTTGATGGTTCCACCCTGAGTGCGGCCGACATCAAGGCGCGCACCGCCACCGTGCTCAAGGACCGCTTTGCCACCATTTGCGGCGCGGCGCAGGCGCTGGAGCGCGCCGGCACTTGAGGGCGCAATTCCAGCCACTGCTTCAGCCGCTGCGGTACGTCCACCATGAACCCTGTGCCACCCAAGGCCGCGCCCATTCAGGTGCTGTTCGCCCTGTTGCCCGACAGCCTGGCGCTGGACTGGGCCGGGCCAGCGGAGGCTCTGCGCATCGCCAACCAGTCGCTGCTGGCGCAGGGCAAAAGCGCGCGCTTTGTGCTGCGGTTCATCGGGCCGGAGCCTGAGACAGTCAGCTCGGTGGGCCTGAAGCTCTCGGGTTTGGAGCCGCTGCCGGCCACGTTGCCCGAACCTGCCTGGCTGGTGCTGGTGGGCCAGCCGGGAGCCACCATGCCGATGCAGTCGCAGGCGACCCAGGCACTGCTGCAATGGCTGCGCGGCTTGCGCTTAAATGCCGGGCAACTGGAACTGGTCACCATCTGTGCGGGCGCAGTCTTGGCAGCCCGCGCAGGACTATTGGTCGGGCGGCATGTGACCACGCACCACCACCATCTGGCCGAGCTGCAAGAAGCTGAACCCAGTTGCCATGTGGTTGAAAACCGCGTGTTTGTCGAAGATGCGCCGGTGTACAGCAGCGCGGGCGTGACCACCGGCATTGACCTGGCGCTGCACCGCATTGCGCAACTCTGTGGTGAGGCCATTGCCGCGCAGGCGGCACAGACCCTGGTCGTGGCCATGCGCCGTGGCCCGCAAGACCCGGAGCTGTCGCCGTTCTTAGCCTACCGCAACCACCTGCACCCGGCCCTGCACCGGGTGCAGGACGCGGTCAGCAGCCAGCCCGCTGCCATGTGGCATCTGACCAGCATGGCGGCGGTGGCGTGTACGTCGCCCCGGCATTTGACGCGGCTGTTCAAGCTGCACGCCAACATTGCGCCGCTGCAGTACCTGCGCCGCATCCGGCTGGCGGTGGCACAAACCGCATTGCAATCGGGCCGCAATGTGACGCAAGCCGCAGCGCAAGCGGGCTTCAGCTCCGACACGCAACTGCGCCGCACGTGGCATCAGTTGGGCGAAAGTGGCACACCCACCGACCCAAAATAAACTTGCGCCTACACACGCGAAGCAACCGAACGCCTGGCCCGCTCGCAGGCCAGCAGGATGCGCTCGGGTGTGGCCGGTGCGACCAGCTCGACACGCACGCGATGCTCGGCCGAGGCGCTGACGGCGTCACGCAGCGCAAAGAACGCCGACAGCGCCAGCATCAGCGGCGGCTCGCCCACGGCCTTGCTGCGAAACGGCGTGGGCCGCGTGTTTTGCCCTTCAAACAGGCTCACCTTGAAATGCTCGGGCACGTCACTGGCCACTGGAATCTTGTAGGTGCTGGGGCCGTGCGTGAGCAGCTTGCCCTGCTTGTCCCAGATGCATTCTTCCATCGTCAGCCAGCCCATGCCTTGCACGTAGGCCCCTTCAACCTGACCTTTGTCGATGGCCGGGTTGATGCTCGTTCCCACGTCGTGCACGATGTCCACGGCTTTGAGCCACCACTCGCCGGTGCGGGTGTCGATCTCCACTTCGCTGAGCGCCGCGCCGTAGCAAAAATAATAAAAGGCGCGACCCTGCAAGGTGGCAAAGTCATAGGCGATGTCGGGCGTCATGTAAAAGCCCGTGACGCTCAAGCCGACACGGTCCAGCCAGGCTTGCTTTACCAGGGTTGGCCAGGGCACCGACTTTTTTGCATCGTTTAAGCTTGTAGCCCCCGTGGAACGTGCGCAACCAGCTACAAATTCAATAGCATCTGGCGGGCACGCCAGCAGCCTTGCCGCCACCGGCCGGAGGCGCTCGCGCAGTTGCTCGCAGGCGTTGTTGATGGCCGCGCCGTTCAGGTCGGCCCCGCTGGAGGCCGCCGTGGCGCTGGCGTTGGGCACCTTTTGCGTGTCGCTGCCGGTGACGCGCACCTGGCTGACCGGGATGCCCAGACCGTCTGCCGCCACCTGCGCCATTTTGGTGTTCAGGCCCTGGCCCATTTCGGTGCCGCCGTGGTTGACGCTGACCGAGCCGTCCTGATAGATGTTGACCAGTGCACCGGCCTGGTTGAGCATGGTAGCGGTGAACGAGATGCCAAATTTGATGGGCACCAGCGCGAGCCCGCGCTTGCGGTATTTGCTCGTTTTATTGTAGCTGTCTACGCTTATCCGACGTGCGCTGTAACCCGATTCAAGCACCACCTGGTCGATCACCTGATCGCCCAGCCAGTCTTCGATGGGCTGGCCGTACTGCGTCGTCATGGAGCCGGCGTCACCCGAGACCAGCGGGTCGCGATACAGGTTGGCGCGGCGCACCTCGAGCGGGTCCTTGCCCAGCTTGTGCGCGATCTCCTCGATCACGCTTTCGATGGCGAACATGCCCTGCGGGCCGCCGAAGCCGCGAAAGGCGGTGGCGCTTTGCATGTTGGTCTTGCAGCGGTGACTCATGACGCTCAGGTGCGGCAGGTGGTAGCAGTTGTCGATGTGTAAAAGCGCGCGGTCGTTGACCGGGCCGGAATAGTCGGTGCTGTAGCCGCAGCGCGAGGCCAGCACCACGTCCAGGCCCAGAATGCGGCCGCTGCTATCAAAGCCGCAGTCGTAGTCGATGCGAAAGTCATGGCGCTTGCCGGTGATCAGCATGTCGTCGTCGCGGTTCACGCGCAGCTTGACCGGGCGCTGCAGCTTGAAGGCCGCCAGCGCCGCGCTTTGCGAGAAGATGCTGGAGTTGCCCTCCTTGCCGCCAAAAGCGCCGCCCATGCGTCGGCACAGCACTTCGATATCCTTGGCCGCCAACTTCAGGGCGGCCGCCGCCTGGTGCTGGTTGCCGTCCGGGTGCTGGGTCGAGACGTAGAGCGTGAGCTGGCCATCCTCGCGCGGTACCGCGTAGCTGATCTGGCCTTCCAGGTAAAACTGCTCCTGCTGGCCGCACTCGGTGCGCCCCTGGACGCGCAGCGGCGCCGCCGCAATTTGACTGGCCGGCTGGCCGCGCGTGATGCCTTTGGAAGGCATGATGAAGCTTTGTTGCGCCATCGCCTCGTCAATGCTCAGGATGGCGGGCAGCTCGCGCACCGCCACCCGCGCGCTTTTGGCCGCCTGGCGCGCGCCGCGCATGCTGGTCGCCACCACCAGCGCCACCGGCTGGCCCACAAACTCGACCTTGCCCTGCGCCAAAAACGGGTCGTCATGCACGATCGGGCCGCAGTTGTTCTCGCCCGGAATGTCCTTGGCCGTAAAGACCGCCAGCACGCCCGCTGGCGCCAGCAGCGCGCTGCGGTCGATGCCCTCGCCCAGCAGCGCGCCATGCGCCACGGGGGACAACACCAGCGCGGCGTACAGCGTGCCGCGTAGCTCCGGGATGTCGTCGGTGTAGGTGGCCTGGCCGGTCACGTGCAGCCGGGCCGACTCGTGCGGCATCTCGCGGCCCTGCTCCGGCCGGGTCGTCAGCGCTTTTATTGACGTAAGTGCATTCATTGGGCCACCTCGGTCAGCGCCGTCGCGGCTTCTTCGACAAACTTCAGCACCAGGTTGCGTGCCAGCAGCGAGCGGTAGGCCCAGCTCGCGCGCAGCCCGTCGCGGGCGGTGAAACTCGCGGCAATCGCCTGGTCCAGCTCGGCGGCGCTGACGGATTCGGGTGAGTGGCCGTTGATCGCCGCTTCCAGTTTCGGGGCACGGCAGGGCGACGGTGCCAGACCGTTGTAGGCCAGCCGGACCGCACTGAATTTGCCGCCCGCCAGCCGGTAATGCATGGCGCAGCAAGTGGCCGCAATATCCTGGTCAAAGCGCTTGCTGATCTTGTGTGCACGAAACACTTCGCCCGGCACGGGCTTGGGCAGGTCAACCGCCGCAATGAACTCGCTGGCTTGCAGCGCGTTCTTTTTTTGGCCGGTATAGAACTGGCCCAGATCGAGTGTGCGGGTGCTGTCACCCCGGCGCAGCAGCAAGCTCGCACCGAGTGCCAGCAGGCACGGCATGCTGTCGCCAATCGGCGAGCCGTTGGCAATATTGCCCGCCAGCGTGGCGGTCGAGCGGATCGGCGGCGAGCCGAAGCGGCGCAGCACTTCGGCAAAATCCGGGTAGGCGTCGGTGACCAGGGTCTGCACTTCGGCCAGGGAAACCTGCGCGCCAATGCGCCAGAATTCGCCCCGGTCTTCAATCTGGCGCAGTTCGCGCACCTGACCGAGGTAAACCAGTTGCTCAGGTGCTGCAAGCTGCTTGTTGACCTGCAAACCAATCTCGGTGCTACCGGCCAGCAGCCTGGCTTGCGGGTGAGCGAGCAGGTGCCCGGCCAGCGCCGAGAGCGTCGTCGGCGCAAAAAACGTGCTGCCCTGCTGTGACTGCAGCAACGCTTGCGCCGTGCGCTCGCGGCGCAGTTGTTGCAGCAGGGGCAGTTCGGCCCGGTCATCGAGCTGCAGCGCGTCAGCCGGTGCCTGGCAGGCTTTCAGCGTGGCGTCGATGATCGGCTTGTAGCCGGTGCAGCGGCACAGGTTGCCGCTTAGCGCGTCGTTAATCTGGCTGCGACTTGGCCGCGCCACGTTTTGCAGCAAGCCGGTCAGGCTCATGACGATGCCGGGCGTGCAAAAACCGCATTGCGAGCCGTGACTCTCGACCATGGCCTGCTGCACCGGGTGCAGTGCGCCATTGGCGCGCTGCAGGCTCTCCACCGTCTTGAGCGACTTGCCGTCCAGCGTGGGCACCAGTTGCAGGCAACTGTTGACCGGTGCGTAATGGATGGCTGTGCCAGCGGCGTCGAGTTCGCCCAGCAACACCACGCAGGCACCGCAATCGCCCTCGGCGCAGCCCTCCTTGGTGCCCGTGCGGTGCAAGTGTTCGCGCAGGTAGTCGAGCACGCTGCTGTGCAGGTGCCCGGCCGTGGCTTCGATGATGGCGCCGTCAAGCACAAAACGCACGGCATTGCTGGTTTGGGTCATGGTCATTGGGTCGCAGGGTGTCAACCGCAGGGGTGGGCCAACCGGCCTGCATTGTCCCAGACCTGGCGGGTCGGAGACAATATGGGGTTTTCTGGCCCCTTGCATTTGTCTGGCATCTTTATTGCAAGGAATGATTCCTTCGTTTTTAAAATGGAAGTTGACATGAAAAAGCGGTTTTTTCTCAGAACGACTGCGGCGCTGGCCGCCTCTCTGGCCTTCGCCGGTGCCCAGGCACAAACGACGCCGATCAAATTTCAGCTTGACTGGCGCTTTGAAGGCCCCTCGGCTTTGTTCCTGACGCCGCTGGCCAAAGGCTACTTCAAGGCACGCCAAGCTGGATGTCACGGTCGATGCCGGCAGCGGCTCGGGCGGCGCCGTAACGCGCGTCGCCTCGGGTAGCTACGACATGGGTTTTGCCGACCTGGCGGCCTTGATGGAGTTTCACGCCAACAATCCCGACGCACCCAACAAACCGGTGGCCATCATGATGGTCTATAACGACACGCCGGCATCCGTCATGGCGCTCAAAAAGTCCGGCATCAAACAGCCCTCAGATTTGAGCGACAAGAAGCTCGGCGCGCCCGTGTTTGACGCCGGTCGGCGCGCGTTTCCGATCTTTGCCAAGGCCAATCACATCAGTGGCGTGCAATGGACGTCGATGGACCCGGCGCTGCGTGAAACCATGCTGGTGCGCGGCGATGTGGATGCCATTACCGGCTTCACCTTTACCTCGCTGCTCAATCTGGAGGCGCGCGGCGTCAAGGCCGCTGACGTGGTGGTGCTGCCGTATCCCGAGTACGGCGTCAAGCTCTACGGCAACGCCATCATCGCCTCGCCCAAGCTGCTCGCAGACAACCCGGCTGCCGTCAAGGCTTTTCTGCTGGCCTTTAGCAAGGGCGTGAAGGACGTGATGGGCAACCCGGCTGCGGCCATCGAGAACGTGAAGGCGCGTGACGGCATCATCAATGTGAAGCTGGAGACGCGGCGTCTGCAGTTGGCCATTGACACGGTGATCAACAGCGCCAATGCGCGCGCCGAGGGCTTTGGCCAGGTCAACGGTCCGCGCTTGTCGCTGATGGCCTCGCAAGTGGCGGACGCCTTTAGCACCAAGAGCCGCGTCAACCCGGATGCAGTCTGGAATGCCTCGTTCCTGCCACCCAAGGCGGCGCTGGACGTGCTGCCGAAGAAATAATTATTGAGCAAGAACAAAGGCTATGACAACTTGTTCTTTCAAGCTAATTTTGCAAACAGAGTGATGCAATACGCAGCGGACAAGTGGTTTGTTGATTTTCAGGATGTCTGGCTCGCCTACAGCCAGGAGTTGCGCGAGCAAAAGCATTTTGCAGTGGAGGCAATCGACCTGAAAGTGCGTCAGGGCGAATTCATCGCCATCGTCGGCCCTTCGGGTTGCGGCAAATCCACTTTCATGAAACTGGCAACCGGCTTGAAGATGCCCACCGTGGGGCGCATCCTGATCGACGGCGAGCCGGTGCGCGGACCGCTCAAGATCTCGGGCATGGCGTTTCAGGCCTCGTCGCTGCTGCCCTGGCGCACCACCCTGGACAACGTGCTGCTGCCGCTGGAAATCGTCGAGCCCTATCGCAGCAACTTCAGAGCCAAGCGCCAGGAGTACGCCGAACGTGCCCGCGCCCTGTTGCACAAAGTGGGGCTGGGCGGCTATGAAGACCGTTTTCCGTGGCAGCTCTCGGGCGGCATGCAGCAGCGCGCCAGCATTTGCCGCGCCCTGATTCACGAGCCCAAGATGCTGCTGCTGGATGAGCCGTTTGGCGCTCTCGATGCCTTTTCGCGCGAGGAACTCTGGTGCGTCCTGCGGGACCTCTGGAGCGAGCGCCAGTTCAACGTCATCCTGGTCACGCATGACCTGCGCGAGTCGGTCTTTCTGGCCGATACGGTGTATGTGATGAGCCAGCGCCCCGGGAGTTTTGTGGTCCGCAGCGACATTGACTTGCCGCGTCCGCGTGATCTGGAGATCACCTACACATCGGAATTCACCGACATCGTGCACGAATTGCGCGGCCACATCGGCGCCACGCGCCAAAGTGCGCAGCAAGCCCTGTTCCCACTGGAGAGCCATGAAACACCGGCAATTTGAGTTGTGGTCGCCCTGGCTGTTGCTCGTCAGCGTGCTGCTGCTATGGCAACTTATTTGCTCGGCGTTTGCGGTGTCGGAGTTCATTTTCCCGAGCCCGCTGCGCATCTGGAGCCAATTGTGGGAGTTCAGGGTGACCATTGCCGGCCATGCCTGGCGCACTTACTGGGTGACGATGACGGGCTTTGGCCTGGCCATTGTGGTGGGCGTGCTGCTCGGCTTTGTCATCGGCAGTTCGCGCCTGGCGTATGCCGCCGTCTATCCCCTCATGACCGGCTTTAATGCGCTGCCGAAAGCGGCCTTCGTGCCGATCCTGGTGGTCTGGTTTGGCATTGGTGCCGGTCCCGCCATCCTGACCGCTTTTCTGATCAGCTTTTTCCCGATCATGGTCAACATTTCCACCGGCCTGGCGACGCTGGAGCCCGAGCTTGAAGACGTGTTGCGGGTGCTCGGCGCACGGCGCTGGGACGTGCTGGTGAAGGTCGGGCTGCCGCGCTCCATGCCTTACTTTTATGGCTCGCTCAAAGTGGCGATCACGCTGGCCTTTGTCGGCACCACGGTGTCGGAGATGACCGCTGCCAACGAAGGCATCGGCTATCTGCTGATCTCGGCCGGCTCGGCCATGCAGATGGGCCTGGCCTTTGCCGGGCTGCTGGCGGTGGGCGCGATGGCAATGGTGATGTACGAGTTGTTCAGCGTGCTGGAGAAGCACACCACCGCCTGGGCGCACCGGGGCTCGCGCAATCGCTGATATCTCCGCGACCTGGCCATCACATCCTTTCGCGCAACTCTCTCGCCAGCACAGTGTTTTATCCGCTTGAGGTTCGCCAGTGAGATGGACGTCAGTGACCCGGTTACAGCGCCTTGCCCGGAATCCCCTTATACCAATCCGCATGATCCCCATCGTGACCCGGCATGCCCGGTTTGGTCAGGCAACCATTTGGTGAAATGTAGGTATCGATCCGCCGCTCCGGACGCTCATGCCAGCGGATATTGAATGCCGCCAGTTTAGGAAAAAGATACAAGTTGGAATAAGGCAGGTGATCGTGAATCCACCACGCCATCGCCCGCCAGTCAGCTCCATCTGCATAGCGGGCTGCAAACCAGGGAATGTCTGCAATTTTTCCGCCTCGCTCAAGCCGCCGAGTTGAGTCGCCGGGTGCAGGCTTGTCCCCATAAGAACGCGGTCGGCCAAGGAGCTCGCGCTTTCATTGGTGACCTTGCTGATGGCTTCGATCAGGAGGCAATACTTCCCCGCTGCGCGGCGCAGTCGCACGGCGTTCGGGTCTTTGCCGGCCGGCAGAGTCAGCCGATGGAGTTCCTTTGAGGATTCACTGGCGTCGGTGATGTTGTGACGACTACAAAATTCGCCGATGCCCATTCCCTTGGCGCGCAGATGCCGTTTCAGCGCGGGCAGTTCGTCGTAAAGATGTCGCGCAACGATGGTTTCATCGCCCGGCGGGAGCTTTTCGCCTCGCAGCCGGCGCAGACTGTTGAAGGCATCGCGCCCTTCGGCTTCGCGCGCGAGGTTTGATTCTTCCAATCGCTTGATAAATGCCTGCTTCTCCTGAACCGTTGCCTTGGCTTGACGCCTGACGCTCTTGCATTCAACCGGCCGCCAGCGCCAAAGCCTGCACAAAAAGTCCAGCTCAAGCCGCCATCAACACCTGCATGGTGCCACGTTGATCGCCAACGGCTGGTCGAATCAGGAAATCGACGTCGTAACCCAGCGCATTGAAAAACTCCAGTAGCTTTTCTGAAGAAAAGTTATCCAGCCGATAGTTCAGCAAGGCGGAAACATTGGGTTGGGCCAGCCCCAGCAGGGCGCCTATTTCTGATTGTTTCAAATGCAGTGCCTTGATGCGTTCATTTAAACGCACTGCCAGCACCAGTTTGGTCTTGAGTTCTTCTGGCTGGGGTAGCCCCAGGTCGGCAAACACGTTACCGCTGCTGCGCTCGAACTCAGTCCCTTCAATCTTGTTTGTTGTTGGCTTTGCCATAGTGTTCCTCGTAATGTTGCTGGGCAGTTTTTAGCCGTTGGTGAACCAGTTCAATGTCTATCTTGGCCGTGCGAATGCCGTTGGGCGACTTCTTCTGAAAGCAATGCAGGACATAAACCACTTCAGAAAACCGAACCGTGTAAACCGCACGGTAAGCATTGCCTTCGCCAGACTCCACTACCTCCAGCACGCCCGAGCCTTCGCCCTTCCAGGGTTTTGCCGATGGATGTTTGGCACCCAGTTGAGCCACGCCCAATGCGTACCCCATGGCACGCCGCACGTCCGCAGGAAAGCCCATCAAATCACGTTTTGATGCACCGGCCCATTCAAGAATTTTTTCGACTGCCACGGTGCATTTTATATACAAATATATATTTTCATCTTGTCATGCCTTATTTTTATGGCTCGCTCAAAGTGGCGATCACGCTGGCCTTTGTCGGCACCACGGTGTCGAAGATGACCGCCGCCAACGAAGGCATCGGCTATCTGCTGATCTCCGCCGGCTCGGCCATGCAGATGGGCCTGGCCTTTGCCGGCTTGCTGGTGGTGGGCGCGATGGCGATGGTGATGTATGAGTTGTTCAGCGTGCTGGAGAAGCACACCACCGCCTGGGCGCACCGCGGTTCGCGCAATCGCTGATACAGCGGGATGGCCTGTATCGTGAATTAAAGAGGACCCGTCAATTGTCTCCTTTAGGCTGCCAGTCGCTTGCTTCGCGCCCTGATGTTGAGCGCTTCCACCCCCAGCGAAAACAGCATCGCGGTGTAGACGTAGGCCTTCGGCACATGGACGTCAAATGCTTCAGCGACTAGCAGGGTTCCCACCATGGTCAAGAAGGCTAACGCCAGCACTTTGATCGACGGATGGCGATCCACGAATTCCCCGATGGGCTTGGCAGCAAACATCATCACAGCGACCGATGCAATCACGGCGGCCACCATCACGCCGATGTTGTCCACCATGCCAACCGCCGTGATGACCGAGTCCAGCGAAAAGACGATGTCCACGACTCCGATTTGCACAATTGTTCCCCAGAACACGGTGCCACCGGTTTTGACTGCGTCTGCCCCCGCGCTGACCTCCTTGGACGGGTGTGCTTCCACCTCCATGAATATCTCGTGCGACGCTTTGTACAGCAAGAACAATCCGCCGAAGAGCAGGATCAGGTCCCGGCCACTGATTTCTTCGCCGACCACTGAAAAAAGACGATTGGTGAGCGTCATGACCCAAGCCAGGCTAAACAGCAGCGCGATGCGCGAGACCATCGCAAATCCCAGTCCAAGTCGACGCGCCACATCGCGCTTTTCAGCTGGCAAGCGCCCAACCAGGATACTGATAAAAATGATGTTGTCGATACCCAGAACGACCTCAAGGGCCGCAAGCATAAAGAAAGCGATCCAGACATTCGGGTCGGTGAGTACATCCATTGTGGCCTCAGTGCAGGTTAAGAGACGAGTCTACTGCTTGCTTTGGTCGTGGGGCTCGCGCAATCGCTGACGCTTGGCGCTTACGACAACCGGGACGTTTCTGTTTTCCCTCGCCTTTGCTCCCAGTCGGACCGGAGGATGGAACACACGATGTCGTCCATATAGACGCCCCCAACAAAAACAAGGCCGCGCAGAACCCCTTCGCGCACAAAGCCGCACTTTTCGGCCAGCCGAAGTGACGCATGGTTCTGAGTTGAGACACTGCACTCAATGCGGTTGATCGGAAAGCTCATGTACAGATAGTCTATGAGTGCCGTGACGGCCTCTGTGGCGTAGCCACGGTTTCGATTCTCCGGATTGTGAATGGTCCACCCGATTTCACGCGCGGTCGAGTAACGCTTGGCCTGAAAGTGAAGCACATCTCCGATGACGGCGCCGAATTCATTGCAGATCAAAAACAGCTCGAACTCGTCTGATGAAAATCCATTGTCCTGAAATCGCTTCTCGATGGCGTGTGGGCTAGCGATTCTTGACGGATTGAACTCACCGCGCGCAACGGGATCCCCCGACACTGTGGCCAAAATGGGTAAATCGGGTTCTGTGACATGCCTCAGGCTGACGCGCAGATTCTTGATCATGGAGGTTTCCGGTGCAAATTGTGGCTGAAGCCTATCGTACCGTTCAAGCGGCAGTTGACTCCGAACTTTCGTTATCGCCTGTTTTTGCAAATCGTGACCATCACGACGCTTTTCGATTGGCAGCAGGTGCATTCAAGCGCTTGACCCCGGCAACAAAACGCGAGAGCGTATCGGAGAGCACACCGCGCGCGATGCTGATGTCGATGAGCTGAAAGCGCCCGCGTGTGGCCTTGGCTTGGTCCAGCGCCGCCTTGAGCTCGGCACGGGTGCTCACGCGCACACCGTCTCCGCCCATGCCGGCCGCCATTTCGGCGAAGGCCCAGCGATCCAGGTCATTGAAACCGGACTCGGGCTGAAAGGTGCGCAGCATCTCCCAACTGGCGTTGTTGAACAGCAGCACAATCGGGTCCCAGCCGTAACGGCGGCAATTACCCAGCTCCCAGCCAGTCATCTGAAAGGCACCGTCACCGACCAGGATCAGGGGCCGCTCGCCGGTGGCCGCTTGCAAGCCGAGCCCGGCCGGCACGCCGTAGCCCATGGTGGCGTAATAGCCGGGCGCGAGCAGCGCCGTGTGTTCGATGTCCAGCGCGGTGAACAGGCAGTCCCCCATGTCGCAGGCGATTGGCATCTTGCCGTGCCGCGCCATCAGGTCGTTGACGGCGGTCGCAATGTCGGTCGGGGTGATCGGTGCCGCGTCCGCGATCAGCCCGTAGGGTCGCAGCGGCTTCTTGACGGAAAAAGTCTTGGCGCTGGCCGGCACCCGCTCCAGCAAGCGATCAACCAGGGCACCCAGCGGCAGGTTGGCGTAGGTGTGAAAGCCCATCGTGACATCACCGCCGAGCGCCTGAATGGTCTTGCGCAAGTCAATTTTCTTCTCCGACACGGCAAAATTGGTGTCCGAGACGATCACGCCGAGCAGGAACAAGCCATCCGAGTTTTCTACCTGCCGCGTCACTTCCGGCAGGCCGGCCACGCCGAGGTAGGTGCCGATCAGCGGCGCATCGGCCTCGGCCAGCAAGCCCAGGCCCATGAAACTGGTGACCACCGGCAGCGCCAGGCGGCGCGAAAGCTCGGCCACGCGGGCTTCCAGCCCGAAGCGCCGCACCTCGACGCCGACCATCAGAAGCGGGCAAGTGGCACCGGCCAGGCGCTGCAAAATCTCTGTCACGCAGGCGTCCAGCGCGTCGGCATCGACGTCTGGCGCGGCCTGCGCCGTGACAGCCAGGCAGGGCTCGGCCACCATGTCGCGCGGAATTTCGATATAAACCGGTTGCGAATGGCGCAGACAGTTGGCCAGCGCCCGCGCCATGTCGCTGGGGGCGCGCTCGGCATCATCAAGGCGAATCTGGTCGCAGGTGATTTCGCGGTAAATCTGAAACTGCGAATCAAGCGTCTTGGCCTGATGGTGCAACAACAGCCCTGATTTCGATTCGCCCTTGC
This sequence comes from uncultured beta proteobacterium, assembly GCA_963750665.1. Lineage (GTDB taxonomy): Bacteria > Pseudomonadota > Gammaproteobacteria > Burkholderiales > Burkholderiaceae_C > Rhodoferax. The sequence continues at coordinate 971,897 of CAVVRQ010000028.1, read as the reverse complement.
CCGGCCCGCCCGAGAGCACCACCAGCGGTGACTTTTCCGCATAGGCCGAGGCCACGGCATTCACCATATTGAAGGCACCGGCACCGTAGGTGACCGCCGCTACGCCCAAGCCGCCGCTGACGCGTCCGCAGGCGTCGGCGGCAAAGCCAACGCCGGGTTCATGCGACAAGGTGTAGAGCGGCAGAATCCTGGACTCTTCGATGATGCGGAAGTAGGGCAGCGCAAAATCACCCGGGATACCAAAAATTTGCTTGGCGCCGTGCGCCTTCAGGGCATGCAGCAGGGATTCGGTCAGGTTCATGGCGGGAGGCTCATTCAAAGCAGGTCAAAAATAGTTTGGTTTGTCATTCGATCCGCCAAGAATACCGCGTTTCCTTTGGCCAGCTCACACCGGACGCCAATGGACTTTCGATTGGCACTAACATTGCTAACAGTCCAGCATGGCGAGCTTTCGCCCAAACCATCAGACGAGACCAAGCATGGCCATTCACGTTGCACTGAACCACCTGACCCATTACAAGTACGACCGCCTCGTTAATCTGGGAGCGCAAGTGATCCGTTTGCGTCCGGCACCGCATTGCCGCAGCAGGATCATTTCGTACTCACTCAAGATCGAGCCGGCACAGCACTACATCAATTGGCAGCAGGATCCCTTTGCCAACTACCAGGGTCGTCTGGCCTTCGAGAAGAAGACGCGGGCGTTCAAGGTCGCAGTGGACCTGGTGGTGGAAATGGCGGTTTATAACCCGTTCGATTTTTTTCTGGAGCCGAGTGCGGAAAAGTTTCCGTTCAAATATGAAAATCTGCTCAAGCAGGAACTCGCGCCCTACCTCGCCCCCGAGCACCTGACCAAGCGCCTGAAGGCATTTCTGGCGCGCATTGACCGCAGCAAGCGCCGGACAATTGATTTCCTGGTGGACCTGAACCAACTGGTGCATCAACACATCGGTTATCTGATTCGCCTGGAGCCCGGTGTGCAGAGCGCCGATGAAACGCTCAAGCTGCAATCGGGTTCGTGTCGTGATTCGGCCTGGCTGATGGTGCAGTTGTTGCGCCACTGCGGCCTGGCGGCGCGCTTTGTGTCGGGCTACCTGATTCAGCTCAAGCCGGATGTCAAATCGCTCGATGGCCCGAGCGGCGCAGAAATGGATTTCACCGACCTGCACGCCTGGTGCGAGGTCTATCTGCCCGGCGCAGGCTGGGTTGGACTGGACGCCACTTCCGGTCTGCTGGCGGGTGAAGGCCATATTCCCCTGGCCTGCACACCGCAACCCTCGGGCGCAGCACCGATCGAGGGCGTGATGGACCCCTGCGAAGTCGAATTTGCGCACCAGATGAGCGTCACCCGCATTTACGAGTCGGCGCGCGTGACCAAGCCCTATACGCAAGAGCAATGGCAGGACGTCATGGCGCTGGGCAGCGCCGTCGATCAGGAACTGCAAGCGGGTGATGTGCGTCTGACGATGGGTGGTGAGCCCACTTTTGTGGCCGTTGACGACCGCGATGCACCAGAATGGAACATCGACGCCTTGGGGCCGACCAAACGCGGTTTTGCCACCGAATTGGTGCAAAAGCTGCGGCAGGAGTATGGTACGGGCGGCTTTTTGCACTTTGGACAAGGCAAGTGGTACCCCGGCGAGCAATTGCCGCGCTGGGCACTCAACATCTACTGGCGCACAGACCGCCAGTCGATCTGGGCCAACCCCGACCTGTTTGCTGATGAGCGCGCGCCAACCCACTACACCAGTGCCGAAGCGCGGCGCTTTACGCAAACGCTGGCCGCCAACCTCGGGCTGAGCGACCAGTTCATGCAAGCTGCCTACGAAGACGTCTGGTACTACCTGTGGCGCGAGCGCCGTTTGCCGGTCAACGTCGATCCCTTTGACTCGAAGCTCGACGATGAGACGGAACGCGCCCGTCTGCGCCGCGTTTTCGGACAAAAGCTCGACGCCGTCGTCGGCTACGTGTTGCCGATCAAGGTGGCTGGCGAGTCAGCCACGCAGGAGCCGGTCTGGCGCACCGGCTCCTGGTTCTTGCGCGATGAACGTCTTTACCTGATGCCGGGCGATTCGCCCATGGGTCTGCGCCTGCCACTCGATTCGCTGCCGTGGGTCAGCGAGGCCGACTACCCGTACGCGATCGAGCAGGATCCGTCCACGCCGCGCCCGAACCTGCCAGTGCCCGAGCTTGTGAGCGTGCGCTATCAGGCAGCGTCGCCGCTGCGCGGCCAAAGCGCAAGTCAGGCGCAAGCGGCGGCCTTGGCGCGCGCGCCCAAAGCAAAGGAATCGGCGGCCTGGGTGGCGCGCACGGCGCTGTGCGTCGAAGTGCGCGACCCCCGCCGCGCCAATGGGGCCCAGGCAGAGGCCGTGGGCAGCGCCGCGGGCGTGCTCTATATCTTCATGCCGCCGCTGGAAAAGCTGGAGCATTACCTGGACTTGCTGGCAGCGATCGAGGCCAGCGCCCAGGCGCTGGACTACAAAATTGTGCTCGAAGGCTACCCGCCGCCGCGCGACCCACGCCTGAAACTACTGCAAGTGACACCTGACCCGGGCGTGATTGAAGTCAATATTCATCCCGTGAGCCGCTGGCAAGACCTGGTCAAGAATACCGAGTTTTTGTACCAGATCGCCTTCGAGTCGCGCCTTTCAGCCGAGAAGTTCATGAAAGACGGCCGTCACACCGGCACCGGTGGCGGCAATCACTTTGTCATGGGCGGCGCCACCCCCAATGACAGCCCTTTCCTGCGTCGGCCCGAGTTGCTGGCGAGCTTGCTGCTTTACTGGCACAACCATCCGTCTTTGAGCTACCTGTTCAGCGGCATGTTCGTCGGCCCCACCAGTCAGGCACCGCGCGTGGACGAAGCACGCAACGACCAGCTCTACGAGCTCGAAATCGCCATCGAACAAATCTACAGAAGCCGGGCGCTTCAAGGTCAGCCTATGCCACCGTGGCTGGTCGACCGCTCGCTGAGAAATATTCTGATCGATGCCACCGGCAACACGCACCGCAGCGAGTTCTCGATCGACAAGATGTATTCCCCGGACTCCGCCACCGGACGCCTGGGGCTGCTGGAGTTACGCGCTTTCGAGATGCCGCCGCACCCGCGCATGAGCATCGTGCAGCAATTGCTGTTGCGCGCCCTGGTGGCGCGCTTCTGGAAGACGCCTTACCAGGCCAACGCGACGCGCTGGGGCACGGCACTGCACGACCGTTTCATGCTGCCGACATTCATAAAAATGGACTTCGATGATGTCATTGCCGAGATGCAACGCGCCGGTTATGGCTTTGATACCAGTTGGTTTGCACCGCACTATGAGTTCCGTTTTCCGCTGGTGGGCGCGGTTCAATCGGCCGGCATTCAACTCACGCTGCGCAATGCGCTGGAGCCCTGGCATGTGATGGGCGAAGAAGGTGCCCCAGGCGGCACGGCGCGCTATGTGGATTCGTCGATCGAACGCATGGAGGTGCGCGTCACCGGTCTCAATGAGAGTCGCCATGTGGTGACCTGCAATGGCCGCGCCTTGCCGCTGCAAACGACTGGCACCAGTGGTGAATACGTGGCCGGAGTGCGTTACAAGGCCTGGAACCCGCCCTCCAGCCTGCACCCCGGCATTGCGCCCCACGTCCCTTTGACCTTTGACATCGTTGATACCTGGATGAAGCGCTCCCTGGGGGGCTGCCAGTACCATGTGGCGCATCCGGGCGGTCTCAATCCGGACAGCTTTCCGGTCAATTCGTACGAGGCCGAGAGCAGGCGTCTTTCGCGCTTTGCCGCCATGGGCCACACGCCGGGTGAACTGAACGTGCCGCCAGCGACGATCAACGTGGCGGGCAGTCGCGAATTCGCTTTTACGCTGGATCTGCGCCGCGCGCTGCGGGCGTGAAGCATTGCCACCCTGGCGCTGGCATACTCTAGTACTTAACGTGAATGACGCCAGCAAGCCCGCCAAAGACCCGAATCCGCCCTTCATGCGGGAGCTGGCGCTGGCCTGCGCTGCCAGCGCGGGGCATTTTAGTGAGTTGCGCGGGGTGACCCAGGCCGGGGCCGCCAATGGCGGCTCGAATGCTATTAACTCCATAGCTTCTCAAGCACAATTGACGGGAGATTGGAATCAGTTCTTTGCTTGTTGTTGGGACACCGGCGCGACTGACCTGAACCAGCGTTTACACAGTCTGGCGCGTCAAATTCATGACAACGGCGTGACCTACAACGTGTATGCCGATGAAGGCCGACCGCAGCGTCCCTGGGCCTTGGACCTGTTCCCCCTGATTCTTGATCCCGAGAGTTGGCAGCACATCGAGCAGGGCGTGCTGCAGCGCATGCGCCTGCTCGAAGGCGTCATGGCCGATGTATATGGATCGCAGCAGTTGCTTGAAAAGGGCTTGGTTCCCCCGGCTCTGGTACAGGGTCACCCGGGCTACCTGCGCGCCATGCATGGGGTCAGCCCGGTCGGAGGGACACGCCTGCACGTTGCTGCGTTTGATCTGGGGCGTGGTCCAGATGGCCTGTGGAGGCTGCTCAGCCAGCGCTGTCAGGCACCCTCGGGTCTGGGCTACTTGCTGGAAAACCGGCTCGCGATTTCGGGCCAGTTCGGACAAGCCTTCCAGTCCTTGCGCGTGCAGCGCCTGGCTGGGACTTATCGCGCCTTGATGGAAAGCCTCAGGCAAATGAGCCCGGCTGGTGCCAATTCTCACCTGGCGTTGCTGAGCCCCGGCCCCTACAACGAAAGCTATTTCGAGCACGCCTACCTGGCACGCTATCTAGGCCTGACCCTGGTTGAAGGCAGTGACCTGACAGTGCGCGATGAGCACCTCTACCTCAAGACCATCAAGGGTCTGGTGCCGATTCACGCCCTGCTCAACCGGGTGAATGATCAATACCTAGATCCGCTGGAACTGCGCGCTGACTCGATGCTGGGCGTGCCAGGTCTGTTGCAGGTAATCCGCGCCGGCCATCTGCTGATGGCCAATGCGCCAGGTAGTGCATTTCTGGAGTCTCCCGCGTTGCTGGGGTTCTTGCCAGCCATCGCGCGCGAGCTGCTGGGAGAAGAGCTCATGCTGCCGGCTTTGGCCACCTGGTGGTGCGGCGAGCGCGCTGCCTTGCAGTCGGTCCTGCCGCGGCTGGGTGACTCGGCCATCAAGAGTACCTATCCGGCTTCTGCCGGTGACGACGGCTTTGACTCGGTGCTGGGGCGCAAGCTGTCGCAGCCAGCGCTCGATGCGTGGCTTGCGCGCATGAACCAACACGGCGAGAAACACACCGTGCAAGCCTACCTGCCCTTGTCGCAAATGCCGACCTGGCAAGTCACTGATCGGGGCGTCGGCGCAATGATCATGCAGTCGGTAGTGCTGCGGGTGTTTGCAGTGGCAGACGGGGTGCAGTCCTGGCGCGTGCTGCCGGGTGGTCTGGCGCGGGTAGCCGGCATCAACTCGGAAATCGCCACGATGCAACGCGGCGGCAGCAGTGCCGATGTCTGGGCGCTGACGCGCGGTGCCGTTGACAGCACCACCCTGCTGCAACCGCATCTGACCCCGGCTGCAGTTGCGCAGCACAAACGGCTGGTCACCAGCCGCTCGGCAGAGAACCTCTTCTGGCTGGGCCGCTACACCGAGCGTGCCGAAAATGCGATCACGCTGGCGCGCCTGACGCTGGAATGCCTGAACGGCGACGACCAGTCATCGCCCGCCTTGCTGGCCTGGCTGAGCAAGATGGCGGTGATCAACACGCTGGTACTACCCGGCGTGCCAGCGGCCACCCAGGACCGCCGTGTTTTTGAGCGCTCGCTGATCGCCAGCCTGGGCAGCACGAAAGGGGCCACCAGCGTCGGCTATTCACTGCGCGCGCTCAAAATGACCGCCTCCATGGTGCGTGAGCGATTGTCGCAAGAGCACTGGCGTGTCATCGTGCGCGCCGAAGAGGAATTGTTCGCGCGCTGCGCCGAACACGCGCAAACCGCCGAGTTTTCTCCGCTGCAAGCCCTGCAACTGCTCAAGAGCACCAGCCTGCACATGGCGGCCATCACGGGCGCGCAGACCGACCGCATGACGCGTGACGACGGCTGGCGCTTGCTCAGTATTGGGCGCCACATTGAGCGGCTGGGTTTTTTGGCCAGCGCCCTGACGTGTGGCTTTGAGACCCAGGCGGTGCACACGGCGGGCGGCTTTGACGCCATGATTGCGCTGTTTGACAGCACCATCACGTTTCACGCCCAGTACCAGCAGAGCCGTGACCTGGCGGCCCTGCTCGAACTGCTGGTGCTGGACCGCGATAACCCGCGTTCACTGGCTTGGGTCGCCCATACGCTGCGTGGGCGCATCGCCAAACTCTCGGGCAGCGCGCCCGATGAGCTTTGCGAGCTGTCGCTGCGCATCCCGGCGCCGAGCGCCTGGGGACTCGAGCAGTTGTGTGAGGCGCAGCCCAACCACCAGGCCGCAGGCGTCATGCCCGGCACTCAAGCGAGCAGCACCCATGCCGAAGCGGGCTACTATTACGCGCTCAATGACTTGCTGCTGCAATGTGAAAACGCGGCCTTTCAGATGTCAGAACAGATCAGCACCACCTACTTCACCCACTCGGGTGATGCCAAACGCAGCGTGGGGGTCTGATGCGACTGCGCGTGACGCACGAAACCCGCTACGAGTATGAACCGGCGGTGGAAACAGCCCAGCATATGGCCTATCTGCAGCCGCAGAACACGCCTTATCAGGCACTGCTGAGTCATTCGCTCGACATCAGTCCGCTGCCGACGCAGATCAGTCAAGCCCGCGATGTCTTTGGCAATGCGCGTTGCTTCTTTTCACTGCAGGTGCCGCATACGGCGCTGCGGGTTGTGGCCAGCAGCGTGGTCACGACCACGAGCTATCCCTTGCCGTCCAGCGCAATGACCTGGGAGCAGGTGCGCGAACTTTTCCAGTATCGCTCGGGTGGCGGCTTCGACCCTGCCTGCGAGTTTGTGTTTGCCTCACCTTATGTGCCGCTGCACGCCGAGTTTGCCGCGTATGCGAGCCCGAGCTTTGCACCGGGCACTGGGGTGCTGGCAGGGGCCGTCGATTTGATGCAGCGCATGCACAGCGACTTTAGCTATGAAAGCCAAAGCACGCAGATCAACACCCCGGCGCTGCAGGCGCTGGCGCAGCGCAAGGGGGTCTGCCAGGACTTTGCCCACATCCTGATTGCCTGCCTGCGTTCGCTGGGACTTGCGGCGCGCTATGTCAGCGGTTATTTGCTGACCCAGCCCAAAGAGGGCAGCAGCAGACTCAAGGGTAGCGACGCATCGCACGCCTGGGCAGCGGTCTATGTACCCGACTTGCCGGCTGGTGCGCGCTGGTGCGATCTGGACCCGACCAATAACCGCTGCGGCTGGCATGCGCCGGGCGAGGATTTTGTGACGCTGGCCATGGGGCGCGACTTTTTCGATGTGTCGCCAATCCGTGGCGTCATCCATGGCGGTGCCAGTCATGCCTTGTCGGTGGGAGTGACGGTGGAGCCGCTGGCCGATGTGCAACCGGCGACCGGCCAAAACCAGATGCAAAGCCAGATCACTATCAAATGAGGAGCTGTTTGCGCTTATTCATCAAGCGCCAGGGCCTGATTTTGCCCTGCTGGTGCTGGCCTAACGGGTGCACCGGATGCTGAATGGTTGATGCACCAATTTAGGTTGGCGCGATGCTTGCTTACGATTCATCAGGAGCGTAATTGCCATGCAGAAGTTCGACGAGATGTACACCCAGCTTCCCTATGAGTTCTTTACTCATGGGGTACAGATTCGCGATCACTACAAGATCTATGACGAGTGGCTGGCGCGCCAGCCCAGCGACACCATGGCCAAACGGCGGCAAGAGGCCGAGATGATTTTTCGCCGCGTGGGCATCACGTTTGCGGTTTACGGCGACAAGGATGAAGACGGTGATGGCACTGAGCGACTGATTCCGTTTGACCTGATTCCACGCATCATTGCCGCACAGGAATGGGCTGAGCTCGAGCGCGGTCTGGTGCAACGGGTGACCGCCCTGAACCGTTTCCTGCACGATGTCTATCATGATCAGGCGATCATCCAGGCTGGTCTTGTGCCACGCGAGCAGGTTGAAAACAATGCCCAGTTTCGACCCGGCATGAAGGGTGTGGAAGTTCCCAACCAGATCTATTCGCACATTTCCGGCGTTGACATTGTGCGCGCGCCCAACGCGCTGGGTCAGGGCGAGTATTACGTGCTGGAAGACAATTTGCGGGTGCCCAGCGGCGTCAGTTACATGCTCGAAGACCGCAAGATGATGATGCGCCTGTTCCCCGAGTTGTTCAACGCGCATCGGGTCGCGCCAATTGCGCATTACCCGGATTTGTTGCTTGAAACCCTGCGCGCCAGCAGCCCTGCCACGACCGCTGAGCCGACGGTGGCGCTGTTGACTCCCGGCATGTACAACAGCGCGTATTTCGAGCATGCCTTTCTGGCGCAGCAAATGGGGGTGGAACTGGTGGAGGGGCAAGACCTGTTTGTGAAGGACAACTTTGTCTATATGCGAACCACACGCGGACCCAAACGCGTCGATGTGATTTACCGCCGGGTGGATGACGATTTTCTTGACCCCAAGGCATTTCGATCCACTTCCACTCTGGGCTGTGCTGGCCTGCTCGAGGTTTATCGCGCCGGCCACGTCAGCATCTGCAATGCGGTCGGCACCGGCGTGGCGGATGACAAGTCGATCTACCCCTATGTGCCAAAGATGATCGAGTTTTATTTTGGCGAGAAGCCGATCCTGAACAACGTGCCAACCTTTTTGTGCCGCAACAAGGACGACCTGGCCTACACGCTGGCCAACCTGAAAGACCTGGTGGTGAAGGAAGTGCATGGTGCTGGCGGCTATGGGATGCTGGTGGGGCCGGCTGCCACGGCCGCCGAGATTGAGACCTTCCGCAACGCGCTGCAAGCCAACCCGAGCGGCTACATCGCGCAACCGACCTTGAGCCTGTCGAGCTGTCCCACTTTTGTCGAGAGCGGCATCGCCCCGCGCCACATAGACCTGCGACCCTACGTGCTCAGCGGCAAGAAAGTGCAGATGGTGCCAGGCGGCCTGACCCGAGTGGCGCTGAAGGACGGCTCGCTGGTGGTCAATTCGTCGCAGGGCGGCGGCACCAAGGACACCTGGATTCTGGAGAAGCAGGCAGCAGCGACCGCTTTGCAGCGGCCCATGGCCCAGTCCCAAAGCCAAGCGTCCTGAACCTGAAGGAGATATTTCATGCTGTCACGCACCGCCGACCACCTGTTCTGGATGTCGCGCTATACCGAGCGCGCCGAGAACACTGCGCGCATGCTCAATGTCAATTATGAAACGGCGCTATTGCCACAGACTTCTGCCATGGCCCAACTCGGCTGGCAGGGTTTGCTCTCCATCAGCGAACTGCTGCCACGCTACACCGCTTTGCACGGCGAGGTGACGGCAAAGAGCGTGATGGAGTTTATGGTCAAGGATCTCGACAACCCGTCCTCCATCCTGTCGTGTCTGGGCGCGGCGCGCGAGAACGCCCGCGCGGTGCGCGGCTCGCTCACTACTGAGGTTTGGGAAACCCTCAACCAGACCTGGCTTGAAGTCAGGCGCATGCTGCGTGACGGCGAATTTGAGCGCGAGCCCAGTCAGTTTTTTGACTGGGTCAAACACCGCTCGCATTTGTCGCGCGGCGTGACCGTCGGCACCATGCTGATGGACGAGGCTTTGTATTTCTTGCGTCTGGGTACTTTTTTGGAACGTGCCGATAACACCTCAAGACTGGTGGACGTCAAATTTCACGCGGTACAAAACGAGTTCTTTGGCATCCACAACAACAAGGGACAAGAATTTGATTTCTACCACTGGAGCAGTATCTTGCGCAGTGTCTCGGGCTTTGAAGTCTATCGCAAGGTGTACCGCGACGTGATCCGTCCGGAGCGCGTGGCCGAGTTGCTGATCTTGCGTGCCGACATGCCGCGCTCGCTGCACGCCAGTCTGAACGAAGTGGTCAGCAATCTGGACTTGTTGGCCAATGACCAGTCGGGCGAGTCGCAACGCCTGGCGGGCAAGCTGTGCGCGGAGCTCCGGTATGGCCGGATCGATGAAATCCTCGACACCGGATTGCACGCCTACCTGACGCAATTCCTGGACCGCGTTAATGATTTGGGCGGTCGCATCGGTCGAGCCTTCCTCCTGCCTGAGGGCGCTTGACAGCAGACATCCCCCCGGCGCGCCCTAGCGTCATTCCCCTCTGCGGGTATTATTCCCGGATGTCACCCCACGCTGCCCGGACGCAAGCCATCAAGCCCTCCTGGGGCAGCAGTTTTCGCGTCTACCTGGAGCCGCCCACGTTGCGCATGCTGCTGCTCGGCTTTTCTGCCGGTCTGCCGTTGCTGCTGGTGTTGGGCACCCTGAGCTTCTGGCTGCGGGAAGCGGGCATTGACCGAACCACCATTGGTTACCTGAGCTGGGTCGGTCTCGCCTATGCCTTCAAGTGGGTCTGGGCGCCCCTGGTGGACCGGCTGGCGATTCCACTGCTGACGCGCTGGCTTGGGCGCCGACGCAGTTGGCTGGTGCTCGCGCAACTGGCCGTCATGGCGGGGTTGGTAGCGATGTCGTTCAATGACCCGCAAGTTGCGCTGCAACCGGTGGTCTGGGGCGCCTTGTCGGTGGCCTTTGGCTCGGCGACACAGGACATTGCGCTGGATGCCTTTCGCATTGAGTCGGCTGCCGTTGAGCGCCAGGCTGCCCTGGCGGCATCCTATCAAACCGGATACCGCCTGGCCATGATCTGGGCCGGCGCGGGCGTGCTGTGGATCGCCGCCCGGGCTGAAATGACCGGCGTTGCGAGTTACCAGCACGGCGCCTGGCAAACCGCTTATCTGGCCATGGCCGCCAGCATGTTGCCAGGACTGCTGACGGTGCTGCTGTCACCGGAGCCGGTACCGCGCCTGATTGCGCCGGCCAAGAATGCTGCGAATTGGTTGCGTGGCGCGCTGGTAGAACCCTTCGCCGATTTTCTGCAGCGCTATCACTGGCAGGCTGGTTTGATCTTGGCGCTCATCGCCATTTACCGCATCAGCGACGTGGTGATGGGCATCATGGCCAATCCGTTTTACGTTGACATGGGCTACAGCAAGGATGAAGTGGCCGCCGTGACCAAGGTGTTTGGTGTCATCATGACGCTGCTCGGCGCTTTTGTTGGCGGTGCGATGGCCTTGCGCCTGGGTGTCATGCGCGTGCTGATGCTGGGCGCCGTGCTGAGTGCAGCGAGCAACCTTTTGTTCGCCGCATTGAGTGTGCATGGACACGACGTGACGGCGCTGATCCTGGTCATCTCGGCGGATAATCTGTCAGGTGGCATTGCTTCGGCAGCGTTCATTGCCTACCTCTCCAGCCTGACCAACATCAACTATTCGGCGACCCAATATGCGCTGTTTAGTTCCATGATGCTGCTGCTGCCAAAATTTCTGGCAGGTTATTCCGGGCGCTATGTTGATGCTTTTGGGTATCAGAATTTTTTTGTTGCAACGGCGCTGCTGGGCCTGCCCGTGTTGCTGCTGGTGTGGCTGGCAGCCCGGGTGAACGAAACCAAGGCGCTTTAGAAATGACATGAAAGTCCTTTATGTTTGCGCCGAGTTGTTTCCGTATGTCAAGACCGGCGGCCTGGCTGACGCCAGCGATGGTCTGGCCAGGGCGTTACAGGCTTTGGGCTGTGACGTGCGCTTTCTGCTGCCAGCGTATCCATCGGTTTTGCGTGAAGTCGGCGCGCTGCGTCGCGTCGCCGATCTGCCGCAGCGGCAGCAGCCCTGGCGCGGTGCCGTGGCGCTACCGCCGATGACGCTGGACCTGGCCAGACCCAGTGACTTTGATGTGCCGCTTTATCTGCTCTGTGCGCCCGCCTTCTTTGACCGGCCCGGCAATCCCTATTGCGACGCGGCGGGTCAGGACTGGGGCGACAACGCGCTGCGCTTTGCTGCTTTTAGTTGGCTTGCCGCCGCACTGGGCCAGGGACTCGACCCGGATTGGGTGCCCGATGTGATTCACTGCCATGATTGGCACAGCGGCCTGGTTCCCGCCTATGTCCGCGCTTTTGCCGACGCGGGTCAGGTCACGCCTGCGAGCGTTTTCACCATTCACAATCTATGCTATCAGGGCCTGTTTCCAGGTCAGCTGTTCGCGCAACTGGGCTTGCCAGCAAGCTGCTTTGACCTGCATGGCGTCGAGTTTTTCGGACAGGTTTCGTTTATCAAGGCGGCGCTTCAGTATGCCGACCAGATCACCACGGTCAGCCCGACCTATGCGCGCGAAATCATGACGTCGGCCTTGGGCTGCGGGCTGGACGGCCTGCTGCGAGAGCGCGCAAGCGTGCTGAGCGGCATTCTTAACGGCGTCGATTACCGGGTCTGGAGTCCGGCCACCGATGCCTGGCTGGCAACGCACTACGATGTTGGCAGTCTGTCAAATAAATCGAGCGCTAAACGCGCGTTGCAGATCGATTTTGGCCTTCAGCCACGGGCCGACGCTTTAGTGTTCGGGGTTGTCAGTCGGCTGACCGAGCAAAAGGGCTTGCACCTATTGCCACCGGTGTTGACGGAGCTAGTGCGCTTGGGTGGACAACTCGCGCTTTTGGGCCAAGGCGATGCCAGCCTGGAGCACGTCTTGGCTCAGGCCGCCCGGCACCACCCGGGCCAGGTTGGTGTGCGCATCGGTTACGACGAAGCCAGCGCGCATCGGGTGATTGCAGGGGCCGATGTCATTGTGCTGCCTTCAGCCTTTGAGCCTTGTGGCCTGACGCAGCTCTATGGCCTGCGCTACGGCACGCTGCCGCTGGTGCGGCGCGTGGGCGGCCTGGCGGACAGTGTGGTCGATTGCACGCCAGAACACCTGGCCGATGGCCGTGCCACTGGTTTTGTGTTTGATGATTTGAGTGCCACTGCCCTGCTGCACGCCATGCGCCGTGCGTTGGCACTGGCGCGATGTCCGCAGCAATGGGCCAGCGTTCAAGCCCACGCCATGGCGCTGCGATTTGACTGGTCGGCAGCAGCGCAGCATTATCTGGCTGTCTATCAATCATTGCGAGTGGATAAGTGATTGACCAAGCGCCTACTTTTGGAGTAATTCGTCATGTCCAGCGCCAGCGATTTTGAATTTGACAAGCCGACCAATAGCGTTGAAGCGCTGCGTCGATCCATCTCCAACCGCCTGGTCTATCAAGTCGGCAAGGATGTTCGCTCAGCCACGCCGCGGGATTGGCTGTTCGCCGTTTTTCATGCGGTGCGCGACCGCATCATGGACGGCTGGCGACAGTCTCTGAGTCGCGCGCAAGACCAGGATGCCAAGCGCGTTTTTTACCTGTCGCTGGAGTTTCTCACCGGTCGCGCACTGACCAATGCCATGTTGGCCGTCGACATTTATGAGCCTGTGAAACAGGCCTGCGCCCTGCTCGGTGCCGACTTCGATGCCTTGCTCGATCTGGAGCCTGATGCTGGTCTGGGCAATGGTGGCCTGGGCCGCCTGGCGGCGTGTTTTCTCGATTCCATGGCGAGCCTGGGTTTACCCGGCATGGGTTATGGCATCCGCTATGAGTACGGCATGTTTGCCCAACGCATCGTCGATGGCCAGCAGGTCGAAGAGCCGGACTACTGGCTGGTTAACGGCTATCCGTGGGAGTTCATGCGCCCCGAATACAGTTACCCCATTCGTTTTGGCGGGCGCGTCGAGTTGCGCAACGGCACACCGCTTTGGCTTGAGACCTCGGACGTCATTGCCACTGCCTACGATACCCCCGTGCCGGGCTATGCCATGCGCAGCGTCATCACGCTGCGGCTCTGGTCGGCGCGCGCCAGTGGTGGTGTCAACCTTGACGCGTTCAACCGCGGCGACTACATCCAGGCGGTGGAAGCAAAAAATCTGTCGGAAAACGTGACACGCGTGCTCTATCCGGATGATCGCAGCGAACACGGCCGCGAACTGCGCTTGCACCAGGAATACTTTTTCGTCAGCGCTTCCCTGCAAGACATTTTGCGCCGTTATCTGAAAAATCACAGCGGCTTTGGGCAACTGGCAGACCAGGTTGCCATTCACCTCAATGACACCCACCCGGCGCTGGCGGTGCCCGAACTGATGCGTCTGTTGATGGACGAGCAGCGGCTTGACTGGGACACCGCCTGGGGCCTGTGTACGAAGATTTTTTCCTACACCAATCACACCCTCATGGAAGAGGCGCTGGAGACCTGGCCGGTCGATATTATGAGTCGTATTCTGCCCCGGCACATGGCGCTAATTTTTGACATTAATGCGCGCTTTCTGGCTGAAGTGCAGACCCGTTTTCCGTCCGACCACGCATTGCAGCGCCGCATCTCCCTGATTGAGGAGCGCGGCCTGCGCCGTGTGCGCATGGCGCATCTGTCGGTACTCGCCAGCCACCAGGTCAATGGCGTTTCAGCCCTGCACAGCCAGTTGATGGTTGACACCATTTTTTCCGATTTCGCGCAGCTTTACCCAGAGCGTTTCTGCAACAAGACCAATGGCATTACGCCCAGGCGCTGGCTGTCGCAGGCCAATCCGTCGCTGTCGAGCCTGATCGACAGTCGCATCGGTACGACTTGGCGGGCTGATCTGGATCAGTTGGCACAGTTGCGCGAGCTCGCCGGCGAGGCTGAGTTCCAAAGTGCTTTTCGTCTTGCCAAACAGCAAAACAAGCGTCGACTCGCGACGCTGATCGGGCGCGATACCGGTGTTCAAGTCGATCCGCTGAGTCTGTTTGATGTGCAGGTCAAGCGCATGCACGAGTACAAGCGGCAGTTGCTCAATCTGCTGCACGTCATCACACGCTATCACCAGATATTGGCCCAGCCACAAGCCAACTGGGTGCCCCGCACCGTCATCTTTGGCGGCAAAGCGGCATCGGCTTACACCATGGCCAAACTCATCATCCGGCTGATCAATGACGCGGCGCAAGTGATCAACAGCGACCGGCGCATTGGCGCGCGCCTAAAAGTTGTCTTCTTGCCCAACTACCGGGTCTCTCTGGCCGAAGTCATCATCCCGGGAGCCGATTTGTCCGAGCAAATTTCAACTGCCGGCACGGAGGCCTCCGGCACCGGCAACATGAAATTCGCACTCAATGGCGCGCTGACACTGGGCACCTGGGACGGTGCCAACATCGAGATTGCCGAAAGTGTGGGTCTGGAGAACATTTTCATTTTTGGCAACCGGGCGGAAGAAGTGGTCGAACTGCGCGGCTATGGCTACCGGCCGCGCGACTTTTATGAGAGCAACGCGGCTCTCAAGTTTGCCATTGACCAAATTGCCGCCGGTGCCTTTGCGCCGCACGATCCGCAGCGCTACCGTGATCTGGTGAACGCACTGCTCGACAGCGATCACTACCAATTGTTGGCCGACTACGGCGACTACTGCGTACAGCAGGACAAGGTCGATGAGCTTTATCGGCGCCCCGCCGCCTGGGCGCACAGTGCCATTTTGAATGTAGCGGGCATGGGCCGGTTTTCTTCTGACCGCACAGTGCGCGAGTACGCCACTGACATCTGGGGCGTCAAGCCGATCAATTAGGACGCGATTTTTTCGTTTCCCTCAGCGTGCCAGCGGGCTCAATCAAATGCAGGTTTTCTCCATCACTTTCCCGTTCTTTGCGTTGGTGCTTTGCGGCTACTATGCAGCGCGCAAGCGCCTGCTGCCCCTGGAGGCGGTGCCGGGACTGAATGGTTTTGTGCTGTTTTTCGCTCTGCCATGCATGTTGTATCGATTCGGTGCCAACACGCCGCTGCTGCAGTTGCTCGATCCGGGCGTTTTTGTGACCTACTCGGTGTGTGCCTTGATCATGGTCGCGTTTGCCCTTGCCATCAGCCTGAACCGACGCATTGGCTGGAACGATGCCTCGTTTGGCGCGCTGGTGGCGGCGTTTCCCAACTCTGGCTTCATGGGCGTGCCGCTGCTGGTGGCTTTGCTGGGCGACCAGGCGGCAGGCCCGACCATTTTGTCGATGGTGATCGATATGCTGCTCACGAGCTCGCTGTGTATTGCCCTCTCAAGGCTGGACGGCTCCGATCAGCACGGTGCCAGCAAAGCCCTCAAGAATGCGCTCAAGGCCGTGGCAACCAACCCGCTGCCGTGGTCGATCGTGCTGGGCGCGCTGACCTCGGCGACGCAACTGGCACTGCCCAGGCCGCTGGCGCAAACCATTGGTTTGCTGGCCGACGCCGCCTCGCCGGTGGCCTTGTTCACCATCGGCGCGGTGTTGGCGCGTTCGCAGATACTCAGTGCCATTCACAAGCACCCGCCGATTGCGTTACAGGACTATTTGCCGGTGGCCGCCCTGAAACTATTTTTGCATCCCCTGCTGGTGTTGCTGGTGGGCAGCAGTGCGATTGCGCTGGGTGTGCCACTGGCGCGATCGGCCCTGACCGTGCTGGTGTTGGTGGCAGCGTTGCCAAGTGCCAGTAATGTGTCGCTGCTGGCCGAGCGCTTTGGTGCCGACAATGGCCGCATTGCACGCATTATTTTGGTAACGACTGCCGCGGCGTTTGTGAGTTTCTCGCTGGCCGTGCATTTGCTTAGATGGGAGGTGGTGATGGGGAATTTGCCATGACTTTTGCACTTGAAAGCGCGGCCCAGCCAGCCGGTTTGCGCCGCGTGGCGATTGATCCGGTAACGCGCGTCGAGGGGCACGGCAAGGTCACGCTGCTGCTCGACGAGCAAAACCGCATTCAGCAGGCGCGCCTGCACATCGTCGAGTTCCGTGGTTTCGAGAAATTCATCGAGGGCCGCCCGTACTGGGAAGTTCCGGTCATGGTGCAACGCCTGTGCGGCATTTGTCCGGTTTCCCACCAGTTGGCAGCGGCCAAAGCGTTCGACCGCGTGCTTGGTGCCGTGCCCATCAGTGCCAGCGCCGAGGCCGTGCGGCGACTCATGCATTACGGGCAAATCATGCAGTCGCATGCGCTGCATTTCTTTTACCTGGCGGCACCAGACCTGTTGTTTGGCTTTGACTCGGAAGTTGCCAAACGCAACATCGTCGGCGTCGCGCAAGCGCATCCCGACATCGCCAAAAAGGGTATTTTGCTGCGCAAGTTTGGCCAGGAAATCATCCGCATCACCTCGGGCAAGCGCATTCACGGCAGCGGCGCCGTGCCGGGTGGCGTCAACAAGCTGGTGACGGCGCAGGAGCGCGACGCGCTGCAACGCGAACTGCCGCAGATGCTGCAGTGGGCACAGGAGGCGGTCGATCTCGTGAAGCGCTTGCATGCGCAAAACCCGGCGCTGTACAACAACTTCGCCAGCTTTCGCTCCCACCTGTTGTCCTTGGTGCGCTCAGACGGTGCCCTGGATCTGTATGACGGCGTGCTGCGCGTGCGCGACGCCGACGGACACATCCTGTTTGACGGCGTGCCAGACCAACGCTATCTGGAGCTGATAGAAGAAGAGGTGCGTCCCTGGAGCTACCTCAAGTTCCCGCACCTGCGCAGCCTGGGGGGCGAGCACGGTTGGTACCGGGTCGGGCCGCTGGCCCGCGTACAAAACTGCGACTTCATCCCCAGCCCGCGCGCCGAACTGGAGCGTCAGGCCTTTGTCGCCTGGGGCCACGGTGCGCCGATCCACGCCAGCCTGGCCTATCACTGGGCGCGCATGATCGAGTTGCTGCACGCTGTGGAAGTAATTGCCGAACTGCTCGCCAATCCGGCGCTGCTCTCGGGCGAACTGGTCACCCAAGGCGTGCGTCAGCGCAGTGGCATCGGCGTCATCGAGGCCCCACGCGGCACACTGATCCACGATTACGACGTGGGTGATGACGACCTGGTGACGCGCTGCAACCTGATCGTTTCAACCACTCACAACAACCAGGCCATGAATGAGGCGGTGCGCGCGGTGGCGCGTGATAACCTGGACGGCCACGAGCTGACCGAGGGCCTTCTCAATCACATCGAAGTCGCGATTCGCGCCTAT
Source organism: uncultured beta proteobacterium (assembly GCA_963750665.1). Classification (GTDB taxonomy): domain Bacteria; phylum Pseudomonadota; class Gammaproteobacteria; order Burkholderiales; family Burkholderiaceae_C; genus Rhodoferax. Next base: position 953,948 of record CAVVRQ010000028.1, on the reverse strand, counting down.
GACCCCTGCCTGTCCTGCGCCACCCATGCGCTTGGGGCCATGCCGCTGGAAGTTACGCTGATCGGGGCGGACGGTACCTTGATCAACCGGGTACAGCGTGCCGCACCGGGGGGGATTCCTTGGACCTGACCCAGTTGTCAAGATAAATCAGGGTGTAGCGCATATGCAGCTTGCGCAAGTAGCTCTATTTTGTATAGCAATATGAAGCACAGACACGATGACGCTGCTGCGCCGATTCTGGTTTTTGGGTGGGGCAATCCGAGCCGTGGCGACGATGCCCTCGGCCCATTGTGTGTTGCTGCACTGCGTGCGCAGTTGCCCCTTGCGTTGTGCGCGCAGGTCGAGTTTTTGGAAGACTACCAGTTGCAGATTGAGCACGCGCTCGATCTCATCGGGCGTCAGCACATCTTATTGATCGACGCGGGTCTGGCCTGTGTCGCACCGTTTGAGGCGACATCGCTGCAGGCCAGACACGATGCCAGCCTGAGCACCCATGCCTTGTCGCCAGCGGCGCTGCTGCAGGTCTATCAGGCGCTACAACGAGAGCCTGCGCCGCCCTGCACGCTGCTGGCCATCCGTGGCGAAAAATTTGTGCTGGGTGAAGCGCCCAGTCCAGCTGCGTTGACCAACTTGCAGCACGCGCTGCAGTGGGCGTGGCTGTGGCTGGCTCAATCGGCGAATTTTCCTGCGGCTTCAATGACGGGCTTGAATTTGGCGATTTCAGCGGCCACAAACGCCCGGTGTCCGGACGGCTCGCGGCGTTGATCGGTCACCACCACTGCGCCCAGGTCCTCCTGCTTCTTGATGAACTCGGGGTCTTGCAAGGCCCGCTTCAACGCCTCGTTGATTTTCTTGAGAATGGCGCTGGGGGTTCCTTTGGGTGCGTAGAGTCCATGCCAGATGGTCAAGCTAAAGCCCTTCAGCCCCGACTCCTGCAAGGTCGGAAAATTCTTCAGCAGCGAATGGGACGACAACCGGGTTGCACTCGTGACGGCGAAAGCCTTGACGCGACCCGAGCCGATTTGGCCCGTGGCGTTGGTGGTCTGATCACACAGAACATCCACCTGACCCGCCACCAGCGCGGTCATGGCCGGTGCCGTGCCACCAAATGGGATCGCGCTCATGGTCTCTTTGGACCCAATGGCAGACTGCCACATCAGGCCACACAAGTGTGAGGCCGAGCCCAGGCCCGCGTGCGCCAGGTTGAGCTGGCCAGCATGGGATTTGACGTAGCTCTCGAAAGCGCGATAACCGACGGCTGGCAACTGTGCCCGGCCAATCAGGATCATCGGCACTTCGTCGATCAGCCCAAGATACTCAAAGTCGCGCAGTGGCTGGAACGCCAGCTTGCGGTAGAGCGACACGGTGGAGGCCATGCCAACGTGCCACAGCAAGAGCGTGTGGCCGTCGGGCTTGGCCCGGGCCACCTTGATGGCGCCGATGGTGCCGCTGGCACCATTGACGTTTTCAATCACAAAATCGGTGCCTGGCAGCGCCTTGCGCAGCGCGTCGTCAAGATCGCGTGCCACCCGGTCAGTGGGGCCACCGGCCGAAAACGGCACCACCAGCGTGATCGGCCGATGGCCCGGATACTCCTGCGCGCCCACCGCCGTTGCGGTCAGCACCGCCGCCAGCAGCAGCAAGCCGTGCATGACGCGCACAGCCTCAACGGTAGCTGCGTGCGTCCTCAATCACCTTGCCATCATTGGGCAGGCTGCCGGGCAGGAAAACTTGGACCTGCGCGCGCAGCTTGGTTACTTCGCGCGCCGCCTCGGCCAACTTGAGTGCCAGTGCATCCGGACCGCTGCACGCCGTCTCCACCTGTAGCGTCATGATGTCGTTGGCCATTTCGCCGCTCACCACCAAGCGGGCGCGCGTCACTTCCGGGAAACGTTTGACAATGTCGGCTACTTGCCCTGGGTGAACAAACATGCCACGAATTTTGGTGGTCTGGTCAGCGCGTCCGAGCCAGCCCTTGATTCGGGTATTGGTGCGTCCGGTCGGGCAAGGCCCGGCCAGCACCGCCGACAGATCTCCCGTGCCAAAGCGGATCAGTGGGTAGTCCGGGTTGAGCGTGGTCACCACCACTTCGCCGACCTCGCCGTCCGCTACAGGATCACCAGTGCCGGGGCGCACAATCTCGACAATGACGCCCTCGTCGAGTACCAGGCCTTCGCGCGCTTCGGTCTCGTAGGCAATCGATCCCAGGTCGGCAGTGGCATAACACTGGTAACCGGCAATGCCGCGCTCGGAAAACCAGTCGCGCAGGGAGGGCGGGAAGGCCTCGCCGCCAAACATGGCTTTCTTCACACTGGGCAAGGTCACGCCCATCTCGGCTGCCTTGTTGACAATAATTTTCAGAAAACTCGGGGTGCCAATATAGCCTGCTGGTTGCAACTCGGCCATGGATTGCACCTGTTGCTCGGTCTGCCCGGTGCCGCCCGCAAACACGGTGCAGCCTAGCGCCTGGGCACCGGTTTCCATCATCGAGCCAGCGGGCACAAAGTGATAGCTGAAACTGTTGTGAATGAGCTCCCCTGAGCGAAAACCCGCGGCAAAAATGGCGCGCGCCATGCGCCAATAGTCGCGCGCGCCGCCTTCGGGTTCATAGATCGGGCCCGGACTTGAAAAAATGCGCGGCATGTGAGGACCAAAACGGACAGCGCTGAAACCGCCAAACACATTGCCTGCGGCACTGCGACAGGCTTGCTGGCGCTCCAGCAGTTCATGCTTGCGCGTCACCGGCAAGCGGGCCAGTTCGCGCCGACTCGTCACAGCTGCGGGATTGACGTCATGCAAAATTTGCTGGAACGCAGCCGAAGATTCTTTGGCGTGCGCCACCTGGGTCGGCAACGCCGCCATCAGGGCGCTTTCACGCGTTGCGTTGTCGCGCGTTTCAAGCGCATCAAAATATTGAGTCATGTTAGTTCCTGTGCGGCGGTTTTGGCGGTGATGAATACATCCCGCGAGCTCAAGCCAGCCAGCGTTTGCGCCGTTTGTAGCTTTTCACATCCTTGAAGCTCTTGCGCTCACCACCGCCCACGCCCAGATAAAACTCCTTGACGTCTTCGTTGTTGGCGAGGTCACTGGCGACGCCGTCCATCACCACGCGACCCGACTCCATGATGTAACCGTAGTCGGCGTACTTGAGCGCCATGTTGGTGTTTTGCTCGGCCAGCAGGAAGGTCACCTTTTCCTTTTGGTTAAGGTCCTTCACAATGCCAAACACTTCTTCCACAATCTGCGGCGCCAGGCCCATGGAGGGCTCATCGAGCAACACCATGCTCGGGTTGGCCATCAGCGCGCGGCCAATCGCGCACATCTGCTGTTCCCCGCCCGAGGTGTAAGCGGCCTGACTGGTGCGCCGATCCTTGAGGCGCGCGAAATAGGTGTAGACCTTGTCCAGATTGCGCGCCACTTCGACCTTGTCTTTGCGCGTATAGCTGCCGGTAAGCAGGTTCTCTTCAATCGTCAGGTGCGCAAAACAGTGCCGCCCTTCCATCACCTGCACCACACCGCGCTGCACCAGATCGGCAGGTGAGAGGTTTTCAATGCGCTCGCCACGCAGTTCAATCGAACCCTTGGTCACTTCACCGCGTTCGCCACGAAGCAGGTTCGAGATGGCGCGCAGCGTCGTCGTTTTGCCAGCCCCGTTGCCGCCCAGGATGGCCACAATCTTGCCTTCGGGCACGTTGAGCGAGACGCCCTTCAAGACCAGAATGACGTGGTTGTAAATGACCTCGATGCCATTGACGTTGAGAACGATGCTTTTGGGATCCATAGATTCTTGCCTTTTCCAATCGACAACCCTGCGCGCAAGGCTGTCGGCTGGCTTTGTCATCGCGGACCTGATCCGCAATCCAGTGTGCGCTAACACTGGATGCAGGATGTTGAAACCCCGGACCTGATCCGGGGCCGGCATGACAAACGCTTATCTCCGGTTCGCTACGCCCTTAAGACTGGCAGTCTGCCGGTGTGCGCGGTGTCAACTTGTGGTCAACCGCATATTTGGCTGCGGTCTTCTTGACCAGCGGCTTCAGGACTTGCTCGTCAGCCTGCATCCAGTCCGAGCTGAAGTTCCATTTTTTGCCATCCCAGGTGTGAATGCGCGCCCAGTTGGCACCCATATGGTCGGCACACGAGGTGCTTACGGGTCGCATCACGCCGGCAAACCCGAGCGCGTCGAGCTTCTTCTGATCCAGCGCCAGATTCTCATAACCCCAACGGGCCTGTTCACCGCTGACCCATTTGCCTTTGCCAAAACGCTCCTGCGCGCGGCGTACCCCTTCAACGGCCAGCATCGCGCTCAGTGCACCGCGCATGTACAACACCTGACCCACTTCTTCCTTGGGACCGGTGCCCTGGCCTTTGGCGTGAACCTGGGCCAGAATATCTTGGACGACCTTGGACTGTGGCTCGGCACCGTGTTGCATGGCCACGGCGTTGTAGCCTTTGGCACCGTCACCCACGTCTTTCACATCGGGCTCAGCGCCTGACCACCAGACGCCGAACATTTTTTCACGCGGATAGCCCGTGGCTTGCGCTTCCTTGAGCGAGGTGGAGTTCATCACGCCCCAGCCCCACAGCAGCACGTAGTCGGGCTTGGCCTGGCGAATTTGCAACCAGGTGGCTTTTTGATCGACCCCGGGATGGGCGACCGGCAACAATTGCAGGTTGAAACCGTGCATGGCAGCGCGTTCCTGGAGCAGTGCAATTGGCTCTTTGCCATAAGGCGAGTCGTGATAAACCAGCGTCAGGTGCTTGCCTTTGAGCTTATCGAGGCCACCTTCTTTCTTGGCGATCGCCTGCACCACCACGTCGGCGGCCAGCCAATAGGTCCCCACCAGCGGGAAGTTCCATTTGAAGACCGTGCCGTCCTGGCTCTCGCTGCGGCCATAGCCGGCGGTGATCACCGGGATCTTGTCGCCCGGCGCTTTTTCGGTCAGGGCAAACGTGATGCCGGTTGAAAGCGGCTGAAACACCGTGGCACCGCCATGTTTGCCCTTCAGGCGCTCATAACATTCCACGCCGCGCGCGGTGTCGTAGGCGGTTTCACATTCTTCATAAATAATCTTGACGCCATTGATACCGCCCTTGGCGTTAACCAGCTTGAGGTAATCGGCATAGCCGTTGGCCCATGGCACACCGTTGGGGGCGTAGGCGCCGGTGCGGTACGGCAGCCCCGGAAAGAATTGTTCCTTGGCCTGGGCATAAGCACCGACCCCAACCGCAGCCAGCAAGCCAGCCAAAACAACGTTACGAATTCTCATGAAAGTCTCCTCATATATTGGCACTTGCATGCCGGTGGTTAACGAACGAAAGAATAATGTTTCAATGCGGAAATGGCCAGAGCCGCATTTTCTGTTTGCCAATGGACCACAATTTGGCCAGACCGTGCGGCTCCACAATCAGGAACCAGACGATCAGTGCGCCAAAAATAATCAGCTCGGCATGCGAAATGCCGGCGGTTGAAACCTCAATGCCAAACAAGCCGCCGAGCACCGGCAGGAACTGGTTCAAGGCAATCGGCAAAATCACGATAAAGCCAGCGCCGAAAAATGCCCCCATGATGGAACCCATGCCACCGATAATCACCATGAACAGCAGCTTGAACGACAAGTCCACCGAAAACGCGGCGGGCTCCCACGCTTCCAGGTAGATGAAACCCCACAAAGCCCCCGCCACACCGATGATGAACGAGCTCACGGCAAAGGCGGTCAACTTGGCGTACATCGGACGAATGCCGATCACTGCGGCGGCGACATCCATGTCGCGAATCGCCATCCATTCGCGACCGACGGCACCGCGCACCAGGTTTTTGGCGAGCAGCGCGAGCACCACCAGAATGCTTAGGCAGAATAAATACTTGGCAGTTGGGGTTTCAATCGAGAAACCCAGCACCTGAATGCCAGAAACCGAAACCGAGCCTGACGGAGCATCATTGGTAAACCATTTGATGCGCAGAAACATCCAGTCACTGAAAAACTGCGCGGCCAGTGTGGCGACCGCCAGATACAGCCCTTTGACCCGCAAACTAGGCAAGCCAAACAGGATGCCAAAAACGCTGGCACAGACGCCCCCCAGCACCAGGGCGATCAAAACCGGAATGCCAGGCAGGCGAACAAAGAAGTTGAATGCGGCATAGGCACCAACCGCCATGAAAGCGCCCGAACCCAGGGAAATCTGGCCACAATAGCCCACCAGAATGTTCACGCCCAGCGCAGCCAGCGACATGATGACAAACGGAATCAGAATCGCCCGAAACATGTAGCCGCTGCTGATCATCGGCACCACAATGAAAGCGGCGGCGATGATCAGCAGAATCGCCCAGCGATCCTGCGCGATCGGAAAGATCTGCTGGTCATCGCGGTAGTTGGTCTTGAACTGACCGTTTTCTCTGTAAAACATAGTTCTTTCTAATCAGTTGGGGACAGAGCTTGTTCGCTGCGCGTAACTACGGTCTGTCCCACAAGGTTTCATGATCGCGTATTTCATACTCGATCAATGATCTTCTCGCCGAACAAGCCTTGCGGGCGGAACAGCAGAAATACCAAAGCCAGCACATAGGCAAACCAGATTTCAATGCCGCCACCCACGAACGGTCCCAAAAATACTTCTGACATTTTTTCCCCGACACCGATGATCAGGCCGCCAATGATGGCACCCGGCACCGAAGTCAGGCCACCCAGAATCACCACCGGCAAGGCACGCAGCGCAACGGCGGTCAGCGAGAACTGCACGCCCAGCTTGCTGCCCCAGATCATGCCCGCCACCAAGGCCACGACGCCGGCCACACACCAGACGATGAACCAGATCCGATTGAGCGGAATGCCAATGCTTTGCGCTGCCTGATGGTCGTCAGCCACAGCGCGCAGGGCTCGTCCAGTAGCCGTTTTCTGAAAAAACACGCTAAGCAGCGTGACCAGCACGGCGGCAATCAGCGCCGCATACAGGTCTTCCTTGTTGAGCAGGATGCCGCCCTGGAAAACGCTTTCGAACGCGATCACGGGGTCTTTGGGCATGCCGACATCAATTTTGTAAATGTCGCTGCCGAATATGGTCTGCCCGATCCCGTCGAGAAAGTAGCCGATGCCCAAAGTTGCCATCAGCAGCGTCGTGCCCTCCTGGTTGACCAGATAGCGCAACACCATGCGCTCAATCAGCCAGGCCACCATAAACATGATCAGGCCGGCCACCAAAAACGCCGCGACATTGGCCGCAATCGGATTGGTGATGCCGGTCCAGGCCGGAATCCACTCGGAAAAGCGCGCCATCGCCAGCGCCGCGAACAGCACCATCGCGCCCTGCGCGAAATTGAACACGCCCGAAGCCTTGTAGATCAGCACAAAACCCAGTGCCACCAATGAATACAACATGCCGGCCATCAAGCCGCCCAGCAAGGTTTCAAGAAAGAAAGCCATAAATACCCTTTATCAGTTGAGGACAGAGCTTGTTCACTTCGTGTAACTGCGGTCTGTCCCGCAAAGTCTCAGTTTTAATGTCCTGTGCCCAAATAGGCGCTGATCACTTCTTCGTTATTGCGTACCTCATCGGGGGTGCCGTCGCCAATCTTCTTGCCGTAGTCGAGCACTACGACCCGGTCCGAAATATCCATCACCACACCCATGTCGTGCTCAATCAGCACCACGGTGGTCCCAAACTCTTCGTTCACGTCGAGGACAAAGCGGCACATGTCCTGTTTTTCTTCCACGTTCATGCCCGCCATGGGCTCGTCCAGCAGCAGCACCTGCGGCTCCATCGCCAGCGCGCGACCCAGGTCCACGCGCTTTTGCAAGCCGTAAGGCAACTGGCCGACCGGGGTTTTGCGATGCGCCTGGATTTCCAGAAAATCGACGATGTGCTCGACAAATTCCCGGTGCTGCTCTTCTTCACGCTGGGCCGGACCAATGCGCAGCGCCTGCAGGAACAGGTTGCTCTTGATGCGCAGGTTGCGCCCGGTCATGATGTTGTCGATGACGCTCATGCCCTTGAACAGCGCCAGATTCTGGAAGGTGCGCGCGATGCCCATGACCGCCACCTGGTGGCTGTCCATATGGCTGAAGGTTTTCCCGCGGAAGCTAATGGAGCCATGTTGAGGCGTATAGACACCGTTGATGCAATTGAGCATTGAGCTCTTGCCCGCGCCATTGGGGCCGATGATGGCACGCACCTCATGCTCGCGCACGTCAAAGGTAATGTCGGTCAGCGCCTTGACGCCGCCAAAACTCAGCGAGATGTTTTTGACGTCAAGGATGACGTCGCCAATTTGCTTGATTGCCATGCTATGTACCTATGCCGCCGCTTTAACCGGAACGAAGGTCTTGGCATCGTCAATGCGCAGTGTGGCGCTGATGCTGCCGGTGCGGCCATCCTCAAACTTGACTTGCGTTTCAATGAACTGCGAGGTCCTGCCGCCATACAGCGCATCCACCAGCACATCGTATTTTTCGGCGATGAAGCCGCGCCGGACCTTGTTGGTGCGCGTCAACTCGCCGTCATCCGCATCGAGCTCCTTGTGCAGCACCAGGAAACGACTGATTTGAGAACCGGCCAGCAGCGCATCGACGCTCAGGTCGGCATTGACTTTTTCAACGCATTCCTTGATGAGTTGATAGACCTCGGGCTTTTGCGCCAGATCGGTGTAGCCGGCGTAGGGCAGGTTGCGCCGCTCGGCCCAGTTGCCCACCGCGTCCACATCAATATTGATCATGACACAGACTTTTTCACGGCCGTCACCGTAGGCCACCACTTCCTTGATGTGCGGGAAGAACTTGAGCTTGTTCTCCACATATTTGGGCGCAAACATGGCACCGTCGTTAGTCCCGCCCTTGATGCGGCCAACGTCTTTCACGCGGTCGATGATCTTGAGGTGGCCATGCGCATCGAGAAAACCGGCGTCACTGGTGTGGTACCAGCCGTCGGGCGTGAGTACCTCGGCCGTTGCGCCTGGGTTCTTGAAGTATTCCTTGAGCAGGCCGGGCGATTTGACCAGCACCTCGCCGTTGTCTGCCACCTTGATCTCCACGCCGGCACAGGGCACGCCCACGGTGTCGGCACGCGCTTCGTTGTCGGGCTGCAGGCAAACGAACACGGCGGTCTCGGTCGAGCCATAGAGTTGCTTGAGGTTGACGCCGATGGAGCGATAAAAACTGAACAGGTCCGGGCCAATCGCCTCCCCGGCGGTGTAGGCCACGCGCACGCGGCTGAAACCCAGGTTGTTGCGCAGCGGGCCGTAGACCATGAAGTTGCCCAAGGCGTAGAGCATCCGATCCATGCCGGAGACCGGCTTGCTGTCCATCAGGTCAGGGCCAACGCGCTTGGCCACGCTCATGAAGTACTCGAACATGTGGCGCTTGATGGCACCGGCGTCTTCCATGCGGATCATCACGCGTGTCAACAGCCCTTCGAACACCCTGGGTGGCGCAAAGTAATAGGTCGGGCCAACTTCTTTCAGGTCGATGGTGACGGTATCGGCTGACTCCGGACAATTCACGACATAGCCACAGGCCAGCCATTGCGCGTAGCTGAACGTATTCTGGCCAATCCAGGCCGGCGGCAGGTAAGCCAGCACTTCCTCGGAATGGGTCAGTTTGTCAAAGTCGGCCCCGGCCTTGGCCCGGTTCAGCAGTGAATTGTGGGTGTGCACCACGCCCTTGGGGTTACCGGTGGTGCCTGAGGTAAAGAACATGGCGGCCACATCGTCGGGCTTGATCTGATTCACTTGGGACTCAAGGAAATCCTTGTGCGCTGCGGCGTAGGCCTTGCCCGCGAGCAGCAAATCATCGAGCGCCAGCAAGCCTGGCTCCTCATAGTTGCGCAGGCCCCGCGGGTCATCAAAATAGATATGGCTGAGTTGGGGACATTGCTCGCGAATTTCCAGCAGCTTGTCAACCTGTTCCTGGTCTTCGGCAAAGGCAAAGCGCACCTCGGCGTTGTTGATCGGAAACACACACTCTGGTGCAGCAGCGTCCTGGTACAGAGGAACCGGCACCGCCCCAATCGACTGCACGGCCAACATGGTGGCGTACAGACGCGGGCGATTGGCACCGATAACGATCATGTGCTCGTCCCGGCGCAGGCCGGCTTGCGCCAGTCCGCAGGCCAACTGCTCGACCATGATTGCCAGGTCGGCCCACGACAGCGCCTGCCAGATGCCGTATTCTTTCTCACGCATGGCAGTTCCCGTCGGTCGCTGCGCCGCGTGATTCAATAGCAGTCGAGGAAAAGTGGTCTGCATCCGGGTGTACCTTGTCTTCAATCCAATGGACCGAATAATAGGCATTCATTTGACGTCAGGTTGTCGTTTGGACGACAATGTTTACTTTTCCGGGTAGGTGTTTTCCCTGCACTTATCGCCAACTTCAACAAGGAATCTTCATGGTTTCCGATTCTTCCCTGCACCAGCGCCGCCGCTCCCTGACCGGCGTCGAGCTGGAGACTATTCCCTGGCTGCCCCGGCTGGCACCCGAGGAGCGCGAGCGCGCGGTGGAAGACCTGAAGATCGCTGACGCCAAGACGGGAGACTACGTCTGCCGTACCGGTCGCCCGGTCACCTACTGGTTTGGCGTTGTCGACGGCTTGCTCAAGATGAGCAGCGACAACGCGGAGGGCCAGACCATGACATTCACCGGTATTCCACCGGGCGGCTGGTTCGGCGAGGGCACGGCCTTGAAGCGCGAGGCCTACCGCTACAACATCCAGGCGCTGCGCAAAAGCATGGTCGCCGGCTTGCACGTCGACACCTTTCACTGGCTGCTGGACCACTCGATTGGCTTCAACCGCTTTGTCATGAACCAGCTCAACGAGCGCTTGGGCCAGTTCATCGCGGCGCGTGAAATCGATCGCATGAGCAACCCGGACATCCGCGTCGCGCGCAGTCTGGCAGCGCTGTTTAACCCGACTCTGTACCCCGGCGTGGGCGAGGTGCTGCGCATCACCCAGCAGGAGCTGGCCTACCTGGTCGGCCTGTCGCGCCAGCGTGTCAACGAGGCCCTGACGGCGCTGGCCGCGCAAGGCGTGATCCGGGTCGAATATGGTGGCCTGCGGGTGCTTAACCTGCAAGCCCTGCGTTCCCAGGTATTTTTATAAGACGCTGAAAATCAATCATGAGTTAGCGACCGAAAATGCCTTCAGCCGAGCAGCGTCTGCCCCAGTGTGAGCATCAGCCGCGCGGCGGCGCTCAGCAGCAGGGCCACCCCGACTGACAGCGCCACCGACACCCAGGCCTCTTTGCGGCCCAGCGTCTTGTGCATCACGGCAAAGGTGGACACGCAGGGCACATAAAAGGTCAGGAACACCAGCAGCGTGACGATCTGGATCGGACCCAGCACGCTATCGATGGCCTGGGTACCCAGCGCCTGGAAGATCATCAGCAGCGACAACTCTTTGCGCAGCACCCCAAACAACAGCGGCAGACCCAGCACCAGCGGCAAGCCCAGCCACCAGACTGTCAGGGGCGTAAGCGCCGTGTTGATGGCACTGTCGGCACCCCAGTGGCCCAGCAGCGCCAGCAGCACACTGCCACCCACCAGCAGCGGCGTGACGATGGTCAGCACGTCGCTCGAGCGCAGCCAGGTTTCACGCAGCATGGCGCGCCAATCGGGCAGGCGGTAAGCCGGTATCTCTTGCACCTGGCCGGGGCCCACCTCGCGCTGCTGGCGCGACAACAAGCGGCCCATCACGGCAATCAGCACCAGTGTCAACGCATAAATGCCAATCACCCCGCCCACTCCCAGGTACTTGCCCGCCACCGCCAAAATGATGGCCGAGCGCGCCGAGCACGGCACAAAGGTGATCAACACCGAGGCGATCACGCGTTCACGCCCACTGGAGGTGCGCGCCACTGCCGCAATGGCCGGCACATTGCAACCCAAGCCCAGCAAAAACGGCACCGCCACGCCGCCGTGCAACCCAATCTTGTGAAAGCCGCGATCCACCACAAAGGCGATGCGCTGCATCAGGCCCATTTCTTCCAGCGCAATCAGCATCAAGAGCAGCGGCAGCATGTAGGGCACCACAATGCCGATCAGCCCGATAAAGCCGTCCAGCACCGCGCGCGCCACCACGCCGGCCGTGGACTGGGGCTGCCAGGCGCTGGCGGCACTAATCAGTCGCTGGGTGGTTTGCGCGTCAATCCAGCCGCTCACCTCAAACACCACAAACAGCACGCCGGCAAACACCGCCAGGCTGCCCAGCAGGCCCCACTGCGGGTGCAGCAAAAATTCGTCTGCCCAGTAGCGCCAGCCGCGCCGGGTTTGCAGTGGTCCCGGGCGCAGGGCTGCCTCAAAAATGGTAGCCACGCGGTGGTGACTGTCGGCGTGAATTTCTTCGGCCAGCGGCCGCGGCAGGCGCTGGTCTGCCGCCTGGCGCAACGCTTGCAAGGACGGCAGCAGCGGCGCGAAGTGCTCGCCCAGCTCGCTCTCAAAATAGGGGTGGCCGCAGGCAAACAACGTCAGCAGCAATTGCGGCGGAACGCGAAACGCGGCTTCGATGTCTGGCCGCTGCAGCGCCTGGCTCAAGGGTGCCAGCGCAGCGGCAATGTGGGCGCTGGGTGCCTGCGGCAGCGGGCAAACGGCCTGGCGCGCAGTGGCCATGGCGGTGCTGAACAACTCGGCAATGCCGTGGCCCATGATGGCAACGGTGGACACGACCGGCATGCCCAGCTGCTCTGACAAAGCCTTGATGTTGATGTGCTGCCCGGTGTGGTGCAACCGGTCCATTTGGTTGAGCGCCAACACCACCGGACGACCGAGCTGACTGAGCTCCAGCGTCAGCTCCAAATGGCTTTGCAGGTTGCTGGCATCGACCACCTGCACGATCAGGTCGGGCGGCTCAAACGGTGCGGGTGGGGCATCGCTCTCGTGCGCCGTCACCGGCGGGCGGTCGTTACCCCACAGCAGGTATTTGAGCGCACCCAGCTCTTCGTGCTGCACATGGTGCACCGAACTCAGGCTGGGCAGATCGACCACGCTGGCCTCATCCAGCCCCACCTGCACGGTGCAGGCGCGATACACCTGCTGCGTGTCGGTGATCTGGCCCACCTGCGGCGCAGTGCTGGAGACCGCGTCAAACAGTGTGGTCTTGCCCGCGCCGGGCAGACCCACCAGCGCAATGCGCAAACGCCGCGCGCCCCGCAGCAGCGGCATTTGCAGCGCCACTTTGGTTTCGGTTGCGCAGCGGGAGTTTTTCATGGGTTATTTGGCAGGCTTTGACTGGCTTCTTCAGGCAGCTGCGCATTGTCGCCCACGGACTGGGTGGACCGGTGTGCCCCTGCGACCCTTCGGGTTATAGCGCCCGATGTGCAATCAGCCGCTCCTGTTTCATTGACTATTGGCAAAATAAGACACTAGACGCCGTAGAATAGGCGCAAGAAGCTACAATTTATATAGCAGATGACAGACTCCAAACCGCAACCAGGCTTTCGCCGCGCCGCGCCACCAGCCGCCCGTGCCCCGATTCCGGCGGGCCAGACCGATACCGCCGCCTTTGGCCCGAACGGCACGCTGCGCCTGAACAAGCACATGGCGGCGCTCGGGCTGGCCTCGCGGCGCGAAGCCGACGACTGGATTGCCAAGGGCTGGGTCAGTGTCAATGGCGCAGTCGCCGTCATGGGCATGCAGGTGCTGCCCGATGTGCGCATTGAAGTGAGCCCGCAGGCCAAAGGCGCGCAGGCCAACCAGGTCACGATCTTGCTCAACAAGCCGATGGGCATTGTCAGCGGCCAGGCTGAGGACGGCCATCAGCCCGCCATTACCTTGATCCAGCCGCAAAGCCGCTGGGCGGAGGACAATGCGCGTTTTTTCTTTCACCCGAGCCAACTCAGGAGCCTGGTACCGGCCGGGCGGCTCGACATTGATTCGATTGGCCTGCTGGTGCTGACGCAGGATGGCCGCGTGGCGCGGCAACTGATTGGCGAAGAGTCAGTGATGGAGAAAGAGTATCTGGTGCGGGTCAGTTACACCGGTTTTACCGAACCCGATGGTCAGCCCGACCGGCTGTTGCAAATCAATGAGGGTGACCCGATCAGCAGCAACGTGCAAGCCATTTTTCCGGACAGTTCGCTGCAGCAATTGCGCCATGGTTTGAGCCTGGACGGCCAGGCGCTGAAACCAGCCAAGGTCGAATGGCAAAACCCGGAGCAACTGCGCGTGGTGCTGACCGAAGGCAAAAAGAGGCAGATTCGCCGCATGTGCGAGCAGGTCGGCCTCAAAGTAGTGGGCCTCAAGCGCGTGCGCATCGGCAAAGTCATGCTGGGCAATCTGCCCCTGGGCCAGTGGCGCTATCTCGCGCCGCATGAGAAGTTCTGAATACCTGAGACATTGCGGGACAGACCAAAGCTACACGCAGTGAGCGTGCTCTGTCCCCAACCGATTGTCGGATGTCGGATATCGGAAGTTTGCGTTGTGGGACAGACCAAAGCTACACGCAGTGAGCGTGCTCTGTCCCCAACTGATCGTCGGATGTCGGATGTCCACATTGTGGGACAGACCAAGAATTGTGCTGAGCGTAGCGAAGATCGTTGCTCTGCCCCCAACTGATGCCGAAAAATTTAGCGCAAACCCGCCACGTAATCCGCCAGCGCCCGGATTTCGCGGTCGTTGAGCTTGGCGGTGACTTGCGTCATTTGCAGGCTGTTGTTGCGTACGCCATCGCGGAATGCCGTCAACTGCGCGGCCACGTATTCGGCGTGCTGGCCGCTCAGGCGCGGGTACTGCGCCGCAATACCAGCACCATTGGGGCTGTGGCAACCCGCGCAGGCGGGGATCTGGCGATCCGCAACGCCGCCTCGGTAAATGCGCTCGCCCAACAGCACCAGGCTCTTGTCTTTGGCGAAATTGGGCTTGGCCGGTTTGGCAGCCACCCAGTGGGCGATGTTTTGCATGTCCTCTTTGCTCAGCGTGGCTGCCATGCCGGCCATGACCGGGTTGGCGCGCTTGCCGGACTTGAACTCCAGCAACTGCTTGACCAGGTAGGCCGGATGTTGCTGCGCCAGTTTGGGCTGCGCCGGAATGACGGAATTGCCATCCGGGGCGTGGCAGGCACCGCAAACTGCAAAACTGGCCTCGCCCTTGGCCAGATCAGGTTTGGCCGCCGGCACTGGCTCGGCCTTGGCTTTCGTCTCGGGTGCAGCGGCTTTGGCCTCTTCGGCCAGAACGGAAAAAGCTGGCGCTGCCAGGCAGGCAGTCAACAGGAGAGTGGCAAGCAGCTTCATGGGGCGTGTCGGGTTGGATGGACCAAAGTGGGGGCTAAAAACCAGACGATTCTACAATGCAGCTCCCTCGTTTCTCCTCTCAGGCAATGACCACCCAAACCCAATCAGTTGCTACCGCCTCCCATTTGCCTGTGCCGGGCCAGGCCAGCGCAACGGCGATGGCGCTTGCCTTGGGGTGGTTGCACACCGCCAAATTCCTGACGACGGCGCCCCAGTTGCAGTTTTTGCCGACGCTGAGCGTACCCGAGATCGCCTTTGTCGGGCGCTCCAACGCGGGAAAATCGACTTGCATCAACACGCTGACCCAGCAAAATCAATTGGCCTTTGCTTCCAAGAAGCCGGGGCGCACGCAGCATATCAACCTGTTTGCGCTGGGCAAGCAAAACGTCACCGACGCGGTACTGGCCGATTTACCTGGCTACGGCTACGCAGCGGTTCCGATGCAGGACAAGCTGCGCTGGCAGCAGGTGATGGCCAACTACCTGGTGACACGGGAAAACCTGACCGGTGTTGTGCTGTTATGCGACCCGCGTCACGGGTTGACCGAGCTGGACGAAATTTTGCTCGACATCATCCGCCCGCGGGTCGAGGACGGCCTGAAGTTTCTGGTGGTCCTGACCAAGGCTGACAAACTCACGCGCAGCGAGCAGAGCAAGGCCTTGTCGATCATGCAGTTGCAGGCCGGCGGCGGCGCGGTGCGGCTTTTTTCGGCGACCAAGCGCCAGGGCATCGACGCGGTCGCTTTGCTGCTTTGGCAATGGGCGCATCCCGGCGTCGGGGTAACCGCATGAGCATCGAAAACTTCTTGCTGCCCTTGCCGCATGGCATCACGCTGAGTTGCCGCGCCAGCGGCGACTCCGGCCGGCCGGTGCTCGTTTTTTTGCACGGCTTCCCGGAAGCGGCCTTTGTCTGGGACGAACTGCTGGAGCACTTCGCGCAGCCTCAGCACGGCGGCTATCGCTGCGTGGCACCCAATCTGCGCGGCTTTGAGCGCTCCAGCGCGCCCGCCGAGGTCGGCGCCTACCGTCCCAAGCACCTGGTGCAGGACATCGCCGCACTGATCGCGCTGCTCGCACCAGGTGGCCAGTTGGCCGCCCTGGTGGCACACGACTGGGGTGGCGCGGTGGCCTGGAATCTGGCCAACCAGATGCCGCAACTGGCACGCCAACTGATCATCATCAACTCGCCGCATCCGGGCACCTTCCTGCGTGAGCTGCAAGGCAACCCGGCGCAGCAGGCCGCCAGCGCCTACATGAATTTTCTGGTTCGCCCGGACGCTGAAGATTTGCTGGCGCAGGACGACTACCGCCGCCTGTGGGAGTTCCTGACGCATACGAAAGACGGCTCGCACGCACCGCAATGGCTCACCGACGCCGTCAAGGCGCAATACCGCCAGGTTTGGGCTGCCGGCCTGCGCGGTGGCTGCAATCTGTACCGCGCTTCGCCCTTGCGACCCGCTAGCGCGCAAGACCCGGCGGCTGCCGCAATTGATCTGCCACCCGCCATGCTGAGCGTGAGCCTGCCCACGCTGGTGATCTGGGCACTGGACGACATCGCCCTGCCGCCGGCGCTGATTGACGGCCTGGACCGTTATGTGCCGCAGCTCACGCTGCAAACCGTGCCCGACGCCACGCACTGGATCGTGCATGAACAGCCGCAACGCGTGGCGCAACTCATCGGCGAATTCTTGGCGCCATATCCATAGGTCAGCCCGCGTTGCTGATCTGCGAGCCATCGCGCGCGGCGGCACCGGACTTGACCAGGTCGGCAATCAGTTGCTCGATCCAGTCCGGGAAATCGCGTTGCGCGAAATGCTGCTTGAAAATCATCGCGAAGTAAGGCGTTGCCTGCGCCCAGCCAAGCAAGGCGTCCAGCGCCATGCGCTGGGCTTCGAGCAGCTTGAATTTCAATAGCACTTTGGCCGCGTGCGCAATGTGTTTGTCGGGATGGAGCACAAAGTAGTTGAGCCGCGCACGGGCGAAGGCAATCGCCTCTGCAACATCGGTGAAGGCAGCACCGTGCCCCGGAATCACCAGCCCGGGTGCCAGCGATTCAATCAGGTCGATCGTCCGGCCGACCTGATCAAAGGCATCCACGCCTTCCAACTCCGGAAACACGACACCAAACCCACGCTGCCACAGCGCGTCGGCCGAGACCAGCAGGCGAGAGGCGGGTTCAAACAGGATCACCGAGTGCGGGTCGTGGCCGGGGGCGGCGTGGACCTGCCAGCGTCGCTCCCCCAGCCTGATCTCGCTGCCCGGCAGCAGCAGCGCGTCAAAGCGAAACGGCGGGCATTGCTGCCCGGTTGGCAGGTAGGTCAGCGCGCTGGCGTCCCAGTGGCTGACGTGCTGCGCCAGACCCGGCGGAATCTGCGTCACGAGCGCCGGGTAAGCGCTTTGCAGCGCCGCGTTGCCGCCGCAGTGGTCGCTGTGCAAATGGGTGTTGAGCAGCAGATCCAGCGGGCGGCCGTTCAGCGCCTGGCGCACCAGCGCCAGGGTTTGACCGGCATGCGCGCCATAGCCACTGTCGATCAGCACACAGGCGTCGCGACCCAGCAGCAACAGGTTGTTCGACGAGAGCCAGCCGCGCTCAATCAGAGTGATGTCGGGCGGCAAGGCGCTGGGCTGCACAGTGAATCGCTTAGCGGGCCAACGCCTTGAGCGCGAGCCTGATGCCCTCGCTCACGCCGACTTCTTTGGGCAACGCCTTCAGGGCGGCTGCGGCTTCGCGGTCGCTGTAGCCCAGCGCCAGCAAGGCCTGCAAAATATCCGCCTGCGCATCGCTCGCCACGCTGGCAACCAGACCGATGTCGGGCCCGAGTTTGCCTTTGAGCTCCAGCAACAGACGTTCTGCTGTTTTCTTGCCGATGCCCGGCACCTTGATCAAGCGCCCGGCTTCCTGCAGCGTCACGGCCTGGGACAGCTCGGCGACACTCATGCCCGAGAGCACCGAGAGCGCGGTGCGCGGCCCGACACCCGAAATCTTGATCAGTTCACGAAAGGCGGCGCGCTCCTGGCTAGTCGCGAAGCCATACAGAATCTGCGCGTCTTCACGCACCACAAAGTGCGTCAGCAGACTGAGCTTGCTGCCGAGATCGGGCAGGTTGTAGAAGGTGCTCATCGGCACGTGCACCTCGTAGCCGACGCCGTTGCAGTCCACCAGCACTTGGGGTGGATTTTTGTCTTCCAGCGTGCCTGTCAGTTTGCCGATCATTTCTTGCCTATCATTGCGAACCCTTTTGAGGAATTATCAACTTGATTCTGCGCCACCTGTTTTCCCCACCCAACAACACCCGACTGGCGCACCTGTGCGGCCCGCTGGACGAGCATTTGCGCACCATCGAAGTGGCGCTGCAAGTCAAAATTGCGCACCGCCACGAACAGTTCAAGGTCGATGGCAACAAGGACGCTGCCCGGCGCGGCATGGAAATGCTGCAAGCCTTGTACGAGCTGGCGGCGCGTCCGATCGAGAGCGCCACCGTGCAACTGATGCTGGTGGGCGACCCGGACCTGGCGGATGTCGACAGCCCGGGCCTCAAGACCAAGCGTGCCGACCTGAAACCGCGCACGCTGAACCAGGCCAACTATCTGGATAACATCACCAGCCACGACATCACCTTTGGCATTGGCCCGGCCGGCACCGGCAAGACCTACCTGGCGGTGGCGTGTGCGGTGGACGCCTTGCAGCGCAGTGCCGTGCAGCGCATCGTGCTGACCCGTCCGGCGGTGGAAGCCGGTGAGCGCCTGGGTTATTTGCCGGGTGACCTGGCGCAGAAGATCGACCCCTATTTGCGCCCGCTGTACGACGCGCTGTACGACCTGATGGGCTTTGAGCAGGTGCAAAAGGCCTTTGAACGCCAGACCATCGAGGTTGCGCCGCTGGCCTTCATGCGCGGGCGCACGCTCAACACCGCGTTCGTCATCCTCGACGAGGCGCAGAACACCACGGTGGAGCAGATGAAAATGTTTTTGACGCGCATCGGTTTTGGCTCCAAGGCGGTGGTCACGGGCGACGTGAGCCAGATCGACCTGCCCAAAACCCAGCTCAGCGGTTTGATCGACGCCGAGCGCGTGCTCAAACACGTGGATGGCATTGCAATTTGCCGCCTGACCAGCGCCGATGTGGTGCGCCATCCGCTGGTGGCGCGGATTGTGGATGCCTACGATGCGCCGGGGCGCGTCCGGGGCGACGACGCCGAGCCGCAAGCACCGCATTTGACAGCGCGAACGCGTCAGCGCAAGAAAACGGACTAACAATATTTACTATATTATTGATAGCTACTTGGGCTTATTGCACGGGGGCTAGTAGCTACTTTTTTATTAATCCATGCTGAAATCACTGACCCTGTCGCTGCAATTTGGCAAGCTCTCCGATGTTGCCGTGCAGCGCGCTGCCCTGCCGCGCCACAAAGTGGCACGCTGGATTCGCCACGCGCTTGGCGCCGACGCCGAAATCACCGTGCGCATCGTTGACGCCACTGAGGGCCAGGCGCTGAACCGGGATTACCGGCACAAGGACTACGCCACCAACGTGCTGACTTTTGACTACGCGCAAACGCCGGTGGTGACGGCCGACCTGGTGCTGTGCGCGCCGGTGGTCGAGCGCGAGGCGCGAGCGCAGGTCAAGACGCTGCAAGCACATTACGCGCACCTGCTGGTTCATGGCACGCTACACGCACAGGGCTGGGATCACGAAACCAGCAAAAAGGACGCGCTGGCAATGGAAGCGCGCGAAGTCGAGATTCTGGCCGGGCTCGGCTTTGCGAATCCCTATTGATGGCCGACTGGCCCTCCAGCTCCAACCCATGTCCGGGCCCTTGACAATGCACACTTCGCAAAAAGAACTGGCAGCATGATCCGACTCTCCGAGCTCAAGCTTGCGCTTGACCACACACCTGAGGACTTGCAGGCAGTCGTCGTGCACGCCCTGGGCATGGCGCCCTCGGAGTTGGTCCGGTGGCAGGTTTTCAAGCGCAGCATAGATGCGCGCAAGGCACAGTTGCGCGTGGTGTATATCGTCGATGTCGAGTTGAGCGACGCAGCCCTTGAAACCAGCCTGCTGCAGCGTCACGCCGCCAATCCACAGATCCAGCCGACACCCGATATGCGCTATCTGCTGGTCGCACTGGCGCCGGCGCATTTGAGCGTACGCCCGGTGGTCGTGGGTTTTGGCCCGTGCGGCATGTTTGCTGCATTGTTGCTGGCGCAAATGGGTTTCAAGCCGCTGGTGCTGGAGCGCGGCAGAAAAGTTCGCGAGAGGACCCAGGACACTTGGGGCTTGTGGCGCAAACACGTCCTCAACCCGGAATCGAACGTGCAGTTTGGCGAAGGCGGTGCCGGCACGTTTTCAGATGGCAAGCTATACAGCCAGATCAAGGACCCGCGCTGTCTCGGACGCAAGGTCATGCAGGAGCTGGTCAAGGCCGGTGCGCCGCCCGAAATCCTGGTCGAAGCGCATCCGCACATCGGCACTTTCAAACTGGTCAAGGTGGTGGAAAACCTGCGCGCACAAATTATCGCCCTGGGTGGTGAAATTCGTTTTCAACAGCGCGTGACGGACATTCAGGTCGAAACCAGTGCACAGCATCGCCAGGTGCGCGGCCTGACGGTGCTGGATCAATCGAGCGGACAAAGCTACGACCTGCGCGCTGACCAGGTGGTGCTGGCGCTGGGCCACAGCGCGCGCGACACCTTTGCCATGCTGCATGAACGCGGTGTCACCCTGCAGGCCAAGCCCTTCTCGGTCGGCTTTCGCATCGAACACCCGCAAAGCCTGATTGACCGCTCGCGCTGGGGCCGCCATGCCGGCCACCCGAGCTTGGGCGCGGCCGACTACAAACTGGTGCATCACGCGCAAAGTGGCCGCACGGTCTATAGCTTTTGCATGTGCCCCGGCGGCACCGTGGTGGCGGCCACGTCCGAGCCGGGCCGCGTGGTGACCAATGGCATGAGCCAGTATTCGCGCAACGAGCGCAACGCCAATGCGGCTCTGGTGGTGGCCATCGAGCCCGCTGATTACGCCCAGGACGAAGCCGCATTTGCACAGGCCTTTGGGGCTGTGGCAGGCACCAAATATGCGCAGGAAGCTATTTTGTTGGTAGCACATGAGGTTCGCTCAGTGCACCCGCTGGCAGGTATCACGTTGCAGCGCCAACTGGAGTCGGGTGCCTATGCGCTGGGTGGTGGCGACTACGCGGCGCCGGGTCAATTGGTAGGCGATTTTTTGCAGGCCCGGGCATCCAGCACATTGGGGGCAGTGCAACCGTCCTACCAGCCGGGCGTGAAACTGGGCGATCTGAGCACGGCCTTGCCCGCTTACGCCATTGCCGCATTGCGCGAAGCGCTGCCGGTTTTTGGCAAAAAGATCAAGGGCTTTGACCGCGATGATGCGGTACTGACCGGCGTGGAGACGCGCACCTCGTCACCACTGCGCATGCCGCGCGGTGATGACTTTCAAAGCATCAACACCGCAGGGTTGTACCCCGGCGGCGAAGGCGCAGGCTACGCCGGGGGCATTTTGTCGGCAGCGGTGGATGGCATCAAACTGGCCGAGGCGCTGGCGCTGAATTCGTGCGCCTAAGGGAAACAGACAATACTGATGTACCAGCTGTTCCGATTTGTCATTGCGGGCTTGACCCGCAAGGGTGTGATTCAAAGTGATGTGCCATGGGGAGCCAGTCCAGTGGGTTGACAAGCGGCATCAGTGTGCGGTGCGGCGACTGGGTCAGGCGCAACTTCCCGGAGAGAATCTTTATCATGGCGACCGCCGGTAGCCAGGCTGGCGGACCGGGTATCCGTTCTCTGGCCCACGCTCGCGGGCAAGCACACCTGGCGTACCAGCATTTTGGCCTCAACACGGCGGCTGCCAATCCACCGTTGTGGGAACCGCGAATCGGGCCGACGCCCGGACACCCAATCCACCAGCCGAACAAAGTGAGGGGTGCGCCGAATTCAAATTGTGGGTCCAACACGGGCGCGTGGGTCTGCGGGTTGAAAGACCCGTTTGCAGCGCAAGCGGATGGCCCTTCCCGACCACAAGCGGGTGGTGTCCAATGGCTGCTTACGGGAGCCAGAAAGATTTGAAGATCACAATTCGTTGGCTGCGTGAGCGATTTTGAGTCGTCAAGCATGTTTTCGAGATTCTTAAGATCTTTCCGCCGACCAGACTCCTAGGGATGGTCTGCACAACCCCGGCCAAAGCGAGAGTTAGCGGTTAACCAGTTACTCAATGAATCACAAAACGCGATTTCATCGAAATTCTGAGCATATTGGCTCGGATATGACGCCTTTTTGCTGGTTTGACGGGCTATTTCCCGCTTTGCAGACGCATTCATCCCATGGCTCCCTGAATAATTCGCTTTCTGGCCATCCACAAGTTGCCCAGGGCAAACAGTGTTATCAGTTGGGCGGTGTTCTTGGCCAGCCCTTTGTAGCGAACCTTGGTGAAGCCAAACTGGCATTTGAGAACCCTGAAGGGATGTTCCACCTTGGCTCTGACGCTGGCCTTGAGTTGTTCGGCCTGGTCAAGCAAGTTGCCCCAAGGCGAGTTCTTATCCAATGCCCGGCGCTTTCCAGGGCGCATCGCCACATGCCAGTCCACACCGGTCGCTTCCGCGCGCTTGGCTGCACCCTGGTATCCCGCATCAGCGAAGACGACAGACTCTTGTCCGTGCAACAGACCGTGGCCTTGGGTCACGTCGTTGACGTTTGCCGCTGTGCCGATGACGGTGTGCACCAGACCGGAATCTGCATCCACCCCGATATGGGCCTTCATTCCAAAGTGCCACTGATTGCCCTTCTTGGTTTGATGCATCTCCGGATCACGCTCACCGGAGCTGTTCTTGGTGGAGCTCGGTGCGGCAATCAAGGTGGCATCGACTACGGTGCCAGTTTTAAGCAACAGCCCCCTCTTGGTCAGTGTGGCATTGATGGCCGCCATGATCTGCAGGCTCAGGTTGTTGGCTTCAAGAAGGTGACGGAACCTCAGAATGGTGGATTCATCGGGCAGGCGTGTGGCACCGGGATCAAGTCTTGCAAATTCACAGTACAGCGGCGTGTCGTGCAGCGACTCTTCCATCGCCGGATCGGACAGGCCAAACCACTGCTGGAGAAAATGAATACGCAGCATTGTTTCCACGGCAAACGCCGGGCGTCCACCCTTGGCGCCAGCACCACTGGGCGCAAACGGTTGGATCAAGCCAACCAATTCGGTCCAGGGTACAACCAGGTTCATCTCTTCAAGGAACACGCGCTTGCGTGTGCGCTTGGTGACAAGCTCGAATCCGGTCGTGGCAAGGCTGATTTGTTTCATTGCGATATAACGTTTCCCCGAACTCAGCGGTTGGCTGGGTTTTGCAGATGATCCCTAGCAGGCTGCTGAAATATTGGTCTGCAAAACGACCCTCGGCACCCGCATGTCGGGACTTCTCGGGTCTGCTTTCGTAATTCGGAAACTCGACTCTCATGAGCCCGATTTGTGGTGGTTTTGGGGGTGTTTTTCATCTTATTCCTACCATATCGTCGTTTGCAGACGGATTTGTTCTAGGGTGCGCATGCGCGTAAGGTTGTCGGCCGCCATCGTCAGCACGAATAGCTGGTCCACCTTCTTCAAACTGCGCACCGTCACTTGGCGAATCGGGCCAATGAACTTGGCCCAGCCAAACCCCTGTTCAATGAGTTTGCGCTTTTGCTGCGAGATGACATAGCCATCGCTGGCCGCAATATGTTCGGGAACCGCTGACTTGCGGTTGCTGGTGTTTTGCGCCACATGGGGCAGCACCTTCATATCCACCAATGCCTAAATGAACTCTGCTGCGTCGTAGCCCTTGTCGGCACCCAGCGTGACTTTGGCCTTCTCATCTGCGACCAGCGTCGCATCCGCAATCATCACCTTGGCCGCTTCCCGCTCGGCATAGCCATCTGCGGTGGTGACCACGGCGCTGGCAATCAGACCATGGGGGTTGTCGCTCAGGGTGTGACCCATAAAGTGCAACTCACTGCCTGTGTTGCCCTTGCGGTAAGAGAATAGAGACGATAAAGCCTGTCGAGAGCATTCCCGGCATGACTGTAGGCTTGGCGTGGCGCGCCAACGCAACCATGAGTCCGGCGATGAAAACCGTTCGGCAGTACTTTAAACAACGCTACTTGGATCCACAAAATCCGCACAGCTTTTCACATCGTTGAACGAAGTTGCGGTAAGACTTGAATCCTTGAATCTGGACCGTTTAGTCATCCCTCGCCGAATCTTGTTCGGCTTGCGATCAGAGACTGCAGATCGTGATCAGTCGTACCTGACGCCCGGCCCATCCATATCGAATGTCGTCGCAGGTCAATCGAATATCCACATCATTCTCGGCCACTAAGTGCTGATGACGGGCCCGAGAGTTGCTTTGCCTCGACGACTGAGATTTCCGCCAAGTTGTTCGGGCAGCTTGAAGGACGGCACTGCTCGCCGCTGGGTGAAAGAAGATGAATCCGAATCCGACTTACAGACTCGGATTCGCTTGCAGTGACGGCGAACGACCGGTCCTCATTTCACCCAACGATTCCTTCGGCACCTAGCTTGTAGCCACGACTGAGTGGTATGGAGTAGCCTGATTTGAGGCTGGTCCCAACGTCAAGTTTCAAATCAGCAGTCACTCGACAACACCATTCAATCCTTTTTCATTGGTTACCTCTGATTTTTTCAAAATAGACCAGTCGCGGCGGTTGATGACTCAGGCTCCAGAACATCAAGTTGTCGAGTCCAGAATTGCCACCCAAATTCAATTCAGCCGTTCTGTAAGATGACCAAGCAACTTGCTGAGTTGCTGCGCCTCCCGCGCATTGAGGCTTTCGGCCAGGCCTTCATGGAACTCGGTTGCCTTTTGTGAAAGCTTGCCAAAAAGAACTAGACCACTATCGGTAATAAAGACGAGAACTCGCCGGCTGTCTTCATCATCAACGATGCGTTGCACCAGACCTGCGCCGACCATCCGGTCGATGAGCTTTGTCATCGTCGGAGGATTCATGCTCAGTTGCTGAGCCAACTCCCCCATCGGAAGCCCTTTTTCATCCGAGAGCCTATCGAGCACCCGCCATTGTTCGGCCGATGCACCCACTTGCGAAAGCACGCGGTCCAAGTCTCTTGAAACGCGCCTCTGAGCTTGTTCGAGAATTAAGGTGATGTCCATAGAAGTCATGGCAATGCTTGAGATTTGCGTGAATTCTAGCTTTTGTTGCCGCGGAAAGTAATACCCTATATACTGATTTACCTCAAACTAGATTCAAATCGGAATGCTGAGCAGTCCCCAAAGCGCTGGAACATTTGCGCCCCGCTACCGGTTCGGGACGCCTCGAGCTGGGTCTCGGAAGCCTTTTCCATTTGCCCCGGAGTGGGAGGACGACTCATTTTCGATAGGCCTCTTCGTCCCGATGATAGGGGTGGCGGGAATTTGGGGACCTTCAGCCGTCGCCTGTGCCACCTTGGCGGCCGAGGAGATAAATCAGGCAGGTGGACTGCTTGGTCGGCAAATCCGACTCAAATGCGTCAATGCCTCCGATGAGGTCGATGACCTGGCTGAAGTGACGCGTGAATTGGTCGACTCGGGAAGCATCGGAGCCATCGTCGGCATGCATACCAGCTCCGTTAGGCGCGCGGTCATCGAGGGCTGTCAGGGACGATTGCCGTATGTCTACACGGCCCTGCATGAAGGTGGTGAGCATTCGCCCGGCGTTTACACCATCGGCGAGACGCCGGACAGACAATTGAGACCAGCCATCGATATGTTCGTGAATCAGTGGCACGCGCGGCGCTGGATGTTTATTGGGAACGACTACGAGTGGCCCTGGATATCGCATCGACTGGCAAGAAGTTATGTCAATCAATCCGGTGGTCTGGTTCTTTCCGAGGACTATGTGCCATTTGGCCCTGAGGATTTCGACGTAGTTCTGCAAAAAATTCAGGACGCAAAGCCGGATGCAATCTTGCTGTCGCTGGTTGGCCAGGACGCCATTGACTTCAATCGAGCATTCGGAGAGGCCGGGCTGAGTCGCAACATTTTGAGATTGTCCTGCGCCGTCGAAGAAAACATCCTGTTGGCCATCGGTGAGGGCAATACAGATAACCTATTTGTCAGTTCTGGATATTTCGGCGCCTTGACAAGTGATGCGAACATGAGCTTCAAGGAGCGCTACCACCAGCGCTTCGGGCAGCGCGCCCCGACCCTGAACTCGCTCGGCCAGTCCAATTACGAAGGAATTCACTTTGCGGCAGCGCTTGCGCTGAGGGCGCATGAGCAACGTAGTAGCAAACCGCTTGAGTACAAGGGAGTTCGCGGCATTGACTGGACCAGCAACTCTGATATCGACTATCCGGTTCATCTCGCCCGCGCTGACGGGCATCTGTTTCGCGTCGAGAAGAGTTTTTAAACATAGAGCATAACGCTTAGACCTAAGGGTAAACACCGATTTTATATTTTCCATGGAAAGTAATAATCTTTTCCAAGGAAACTATATTACGCCTCCGTGGCGCCTTAAATTTAGGGGTTTGGTGTGGCTCTACTCGCTTGGATTGTTCTTGCAATCGTCGCCGTCGTGGTGGGAATTGCATTTCTGCATCGCTTCTACCGCAAGTCGACACGTGACACTGCACTCCTGCGCACAGGGGCTGGCGGACAAAGGGTGGCCCTCGATGGCGGTTTCTTTGCGCTTCCCATGCTGCATCGTGTCGATGAAATCAACATGCGCGCCCATCGGGTGGTCGTGAAGAGGGCCGGTGAAAGCAGCCTCCTGACCGAGGACAGATTGCGAGTTGACGTTACGTTGGAATTCCGGGTACGAGTTAATGCCGAGCCGCGTGACGTGGCGGCGGCCGCCCAAACCTTTGGCGCAAGGACACTTCGCTCGGAAGAGCTTGGCCGCATGTTGGAGGGGCGGTTTGCTGACGTGATTCAGTCGTGTTCCGCGGTCCGAACCCTTGACGCCTTGCATGAACAACGTGCTGAGTATGTGAACGCCATACGTGAAGCCCTAGTGCAGGAACTAAGTGAAAACGGACTGCTTCTGGAATCAGTTGCATTGATTCATTTCGACCAGACCCCGTTCTCGGCGCTCAATGAAAACAACGTCTTTAATGCGGTCGGAATGCGCAAGCTAGCAGAAATTGTGGCGACGAACAAAAAGCGCCGGGCCGAGACTGAGTCCGACGCTGAGATTTCCGTGGCACAAACACAGTTGCTCACGACCAAACGGCGCATTGAACTCAATCTCGAACAGGAGCAGGCGCAAATCGGGCAGCGCCAGGAGATTGAGAACAGCCGTACCCGAAGCGAAGCCGAGATGTCACGGGCCAAGGAACTAGCTCAGCTCGCTGTTGAGAAGGCGCGGCTGGACAGGGAGCGGGAACTCTCCGCCTCACAAATCGAGCGCGACCACGAACTCGACAAGGCACGTCTGGCGGCCAGGCTCGCCCTGGAGGTTCAACGCGTCAATCAGTCCATCGAGTTGTCGCGACATCAGGAAGCCGAAGCCCTGGCGTCGATTGAAGGGGAGCGGGCAAAGACCAAACTCATGCTTGAGCAAGAAAGCGGTCAGACCGAACGGGAAATGGCCGTGCAGCAGCGCCAGCACGAGCTTGGGCTGGCACGCATTGCGTTGGACTCCGAGAGCGATGCACTGCGCGTCAAGACAGAGGTTTCGCGACTGCATGAAATTGCTCAGGCGGAGGCTGGTGCCCTGCGCGTCAAGGCAGCTGCTCAGGAGGCCAGCATGGTTGCCGAGGCTGCCGGGGCGGCGGCGCGAATCTCAGCGGACAACGCACAGACACCCGAGCTCATGGACCTTCGCCTTCAGATGGCGCGCCTTGAGGCTCTGCCATTGCTTGCCGAGAAGATGGTCAAGCCGCTGGAGAAGATTGAATCGATTCGTATCAACCACCTCTCAGGCTTGAGCGGCTCCCAAGGCGGCAAGGGCGGCGGAGCTTCCGGGCCCATGGATGCGATTTATGACATGGCGCTGAACCTTCCGATGCTCAAGAAGCTGGGTGAATCAATGGGTGCAGACCTGGACCTGAACATTCCCCAACTCGCCCGAGCCGAGTCCGACCACTTTCGCGCAGCCGCTGACCATCAGAAGGCGCGCAGCCCTAGCAATTCCAGCACCCCCAACCCCTCCAACCAAAATTAAGGAGAAATGACATGACACTAACCCGCAGAAATATATTAGTAAAAGGCTCGATGCTGACGGCCGCCACTGCAATGGCGCCATACGCTTGGGGTGCCGACCCCATCAAGCTGGGCAGTCTGCTTGATACGTCCGGCAATTTCGACGGATACGGCAAACCCATGAACATGGCCGCTGATTTGGCAATCAGTGAAATAAATAAAGCAGGAGGGCTGCTCGGTCGTCAAGTCAAGAAAGTCGCTTACGACACCCAGTCGAACATGGCGCTGTACACCAAGTATGCGCAGCAGCTTACAAAGGAGGACAAGGTTGATGTCGTCATCGGCGGTATCCTATCTGCCTCGCGGGAAGCCATTCGTCCGCTGCTCAATCGTGAAAACGTCCTTTATGTCTACACGCCTTTATACGAAGGTGGCGTATGTGACTCGAACACGTTCCTGGTCGGTACCACACCCGCGCAGCAAGCAGAGGTTCTCGTGCCCTATGCCATGAAAAAGTGGGGCAAGAAGGCTTACATCCTGGCTGCCGACTACAACTACGGTCAGTACATGGCCAAGTGGTTCCAGCGCTATCTCAAAGAAAACGGCGGTGAGGCGGTAGCCGTTGATTTCTTCCCGTTGGATGTCGCCGACTTCAACTCCACCATCGCAAAGATTCAGCAGGCTAAGCCCGACCTTGTTATCAGCGCTCTGGTCGGCGGTGCGCACTTGTCCTTCTATCGGCAATGGGCAGCGGCGGGCATGAAGGCAAAAATACCGATGGCGTCGACGACGTTGGGCATTGGCAATGAGCACCAGGTGCTTACCGCCGACGAAGGCGACGGTATATTGGTGGCGGACAACTATTCACCAGAGTTGAAATCAGCTGCCAACACGAAGTTCCTTGAGGCTTGGGGTCAAATGTATCCAGGAAACACCAAGGCCATTCATGAACTGGCCGTGTCGCACTATCAAGGCATCAAGTTGTGGGCTGAGGGCGTCAAGCGCGCGGGTAGCCTGAGCCACGACAAGGTGGTGGCGGCAATGGCGTCGGGCATCTCTATTGAAGGGCCTACAGGCAAAGTGACCATCGATGGTCAAACGCATCATGTGACCTTGGACGTGCACGTCATGGAGATGCGGGGCCAAAAATTAAAGGAATTGCAGTCTTTCCCACAACGGGGACCGAAAGACACCCAGGCCGTATGTGACCTGCGCAAGGACCCGAAATCGAGTATTCAGCACGAAATAAAGATTTAAGACAGCACGGCGCAGTTTTGAATCGCCAGCGTGCATGCCGGGCCCCGGCCTGCACTACTAATATTTCCCACTGAACTGTCATGGACCTCATTGTCGTCAGTCTGTTCGAGCTCGCCTATACGATTTCGACGCTCGCGTTGGCCTCGGCCGGACTGGCGGTGATTTTTGGTCTGATGCGGGTCATCAACCTAGCGCATGGCGAATTCATCGTGCTGGGCGGATACGCGACCATCGTGGCTCTCAAGTTCGGTTGCAACATCTGGGTTGCGATGCTTGTCGTTGCGCCGATTGCAGTCGGAATATTTGGCCTGCTCGTGGAGCGCATCGTGATTCGATGGCTCTATGGGCGAACCGTCGACACGATGTTGGCGACATGGGGTCTATCCTTGGCGATGTCGGGCGGGCTGTCAATGGTATTTGGGGTCACCACGTCGGGCGTTCCAAACCCGCTTGGGCCACTTCAAATCGGCGAATTTCGGGTCGGCGGGTATAGCTTGTTCATCATCGGGATAACCTTGGCTCTG
Organism: uncultured beta proteobacterium; assembly: GCA_963750665.1. Lineage (GTDB taxonomy): Bacteria > Pseudomonadota > Gammaproteobacteria > Burkholderiales > Burkholderiaceae_C > Rhodoferax. The sequence goes on along the minus strand of CAVVRQ010000028.1, from coordinate 923,815 downwards.
ATGGTTGGTCTCTACCTGGTGCTGCGCTTCACGCGCGCGGGGCTTGTTGTTCGAGGCGCCATGCAATCGGCTGAGGTTTCGGCGGCGCTCGGGCACTCGACGAAAAGAATCTACATGACCGCCTTTGTGGCGGGCAGCATGGTCACGGGCCTGGCTGGTGGAATCCTCTCTCCGGTGGTCGCGCTGGCGCCCAATGCAGGCGGTCAGTTCATTGCCAAGTCATTTATTACCGTGATTACCGGTGGTGCTTCGGTGGTCACCGGAACGGTGACTGCGAGCGTCTTACTGGGCACAGTCGCCAAGGTCTTTGAGTTGCTGGCGACACCTGTTGTCGGTGAGATGGCGCTGCTGCTGGCCGCTGTCGTTCTTTTGCGCATACTGCCTCAGGGCATTACCTCGCGCTGGTTCAGGGGGTCTGCATGAAAGGGCCTCAACTGACGCCGATGGGCAGGCGCCGGGTCGGGCGCATATCGGGCGCCTCCCTAGATGGGATACCCACATCGTGGTGGACAGGATTTTCCTTGACGTTATTGTTGCTGGCGTTGGCTCCGTTGGTTTTCAGTGAGTATTCATTGACGCTGCTGGCCATCTATGCACTGCTGGCGCTCTCGCTGGCCTTTGTGTGGGGCATCGGCGGAATACTTTGTTTTGGGCAGGCTGCTTTTTATGGCCTTGGCGCTTACACCTACGCGGTGGCGTCCATCAATCTTGGCGAGTCTACCGGTGCAGTGCTGCTCGCAGTGATTGTCGCGGGAGGTGCTGCGCTGGCCCTGGGCGCGATGATGTTCTACGGTCGCATTGGCGATGTCTATCTGGGGGTCATCACCCTGGTGGTCACGCTGTTGTTGTTCAAGTACGCCAACAGCACTGCTGGTGAAGCCTATGCCATCGGAAAAGCGAGGCTGGGCGGCTTCAACGGGATACCGAGTTATGGGCCACTTAATGTGCCTGGTCTGCCCGATGTTCATGTCACCGGACTGCCGCTTTACTACGTCGTGATGGTATGCCTTCTTGCCAGCTGGTTGCTGTTGAGTTGGATTTGCGCAAGACCTTTTGGTCGCAAGCTCGTGGGCATCCGTGAGAACGAGCTGCGTGCCGAATTACTGGGCTATGACGCGCGTCTGGCAAAGACAATTGCCTTTGGTATTGGTGGCGGGTTGGCGGGGTTGGCGGGCGTGTTCTATGCATGCTGGGCCGAGATTGTTACCCCGGAGGTCTTTTCGCTGGGCGTATCCGCAGAAGTCATCATCTGGGTCCTGGTTGGTGGCTTGGGGACCTTGTGGGGACCGATGTTCGGTGCAGTGCTGCTGGGAGCGTTGAAAAGTTTTCTGGGGTCGCAGCAACTGCTTGACAACGCGGTTGTCATGGGCTTGCTGCTGATTGTGGTCGTGCTGTTCCTGCCCAACGGCGTTTTGCCTACTCTTACCCGTGCCTGGACTGCCTATCGAAACCGTCCGTCGCCCCTGCCTGCTTCGGTAGAGAACCATGACGCCTGATACCGTTGTTGAAGCCACAGGCGTGGTGATGCGTTTCGGTGGCGTGACCGCGGTGAATGGCGTGTCGATGAAGTTGCGCCGCAACGAACTGCGCTGTCTAATTGGCCCCAATGGCGCCGGCAAATCAACTTTCTTCAAATGCCTGAGTGGCCAACTGGTGCCCACGGAAGGGGAGATTGTCCTCAATGGTGAGTCCACCGCAGGACGCATGGTGCATGAAATTGCGCGCCATGGCGTGGCGGTCAAGACTCAGGTTCCCAGCCTCATGAATGGACTCACGGTCCACGAAAACCTCTGGCTTGCGGCGCGCTCCATCCCGAGCCGAACGCGCTCGCAGGTTTTGACAAGGGTTGACTCGCTGATTGACCAGTTGGGACTTGGACTGCACGTGTGGAGCCTGGCCGGCTCGCTGGCCCATGGGCAGCGCCAGATTGTGGAGCTCGGTGTGGTGTTGGCGCCTGACCCCTGGCTTGTCCTGCTCGATGAGCCTGCGGGGGGGTTGACCCGCGACGAGGTCGAGAGGATGGCTGAACTTGTGACGGAACTGACGTCCCGCGCCACCGTGGTCGTGGTCGAGCATGACATGAACTTTGTGCGGGCGATAGCACAGACAGTTACCGCATTTCATCGCGGGAAAATCCTGGCTGAAGGCACTGCGGCTGCGGTACTGGCGGATGCGCGAGTCAGGGACGTCTACCTTGGCAAACATCATGGAGAACACAAGTGAACGAAGTCTCCACCCCACAGGAAGCCTTTGCGCTTCAGGTTGAAGGAATCGAGGCTGGCTACGGAGCGATGACGGTCTTGCGCGGTCTGAGTCTGCATGTTGGTAGGAGTGAAATCGTTGGCGTTCTTGGAGCAAATGGCATGGGCAAGAGCACGCTCATGAAAACCCTGGCCGGAGTGCTGCCGGTCAGAGCAGGCTCAATTTGTGCCGATGGCGTTGAGATCAATGCGCTGGCCACCCATTCCCGCACCAGACTGGGCATCAGCTATGTGCAGCAGGGCCGTGGCATTCTGCCGATGTTGACGACTCGCGAGAACCTCAGGATGGCATGGAACAGCGCCTTGGGTGAGCCAGAGGAAACATCGGTCAATCGGGTTTTTGGTTTATTTCCTCGTCTGGAGGCTCTCTCGGAGCGCTTGGGTGGCGCTCTGTCCGGAGGCGAGCAGCAATTGCTTGCGCTTGCGCGAGCGCTGGTGTCCCAGCCCTGGTTGCTGTTGCTTGATGAGCCGACCGAAGGCATTCAACCCAGCATCATCGACGAGATGGCACAGACGCTTGTTCAATTGCGCGAGCGTGAGTCCATTTCCATTTTGGTTGCCGAGCAAAATCTCGATTTCATTCTGGACTGTGCCGACCGCGTGCTGATGCTCGAGAAAGGCGCCATCGTCCAGGAGTATTCGGCAGCCGAATTGCGCTCTCCGCAGGCCATCGACAAATTGCTCGGCTGGGGCGCCGCCCGTTCAACTCGCACTGGTGTCAAGTCGCCAGCCGTTGCCAGACCGCCAATCGCCGTATCACCCAAAGGCACTGCCGCGCCTAGAGCGGTGGTATCGACGCCCCCACCCAAGGAGAACACCATGGCCATTCGCCGACCCAGCATCGAGCAATTGCGCGAGCTCACCCGTGGATTGCACATGAATATGCCCGACCCCGAACTGGCGCAATACCTCGAGCAGATGGAGGGCAGCTTTGCCGCTTACGACCGCGTCGAGCAACTGCCTGACTTCATGCCAGAGGTGGCCTACCCAAGAACCCCCGGACGGCGTCCATCGGCCGCGGAGAACCGCATGAACGCCTGGTACGTCAAGGCCGAAGTCCGTGGCGCTGAAAGTGGGCCGCTGCGCGGCAAGCAGGTTGTACTCAAGGACAACATTGCACTGGCTGGAGTGCCTATGATGAATGGCGCCTCAACGCTGGAGGGATATGTGCCTAACATTGACGCGACCGTGGTCCGACGCGTTCTCGATGCGGGTGGCACCATTGTTGGCAAGGCGCATTGCGAGTATTTCTGTCTCTCCGGTGGAAGCCATACCAATGCTACCGGGCCGGTGCACAACCCCTGGCGCATGGGCTACATTGCCGGGGGCTCCTCCTCAGGCTGTGCAGCTCTTGTGGGTGCCGGCGAAATCGGCATGGCCATTGGGGGCGACCAGGGAGGCTCAGTGCGTATACCAGCGGCCTTTTCTGGTTGCTACGGCATGAAGGGTACGCATGGGCTGGTGCCCTACACCGGTGCCATGCCGATTGAGGCGACCATCGACCACCTCGGGCCCATCACGGCCACGGTCGCAGATAACGCCCTGCTGCTGGAGGTGATTGCCGGTGAGGACGGCCTGGACCCGCGCCAATACAGCCCGAAGACGGCACGTTACACCGATGCCCTGTCGCGCGGTGTACAGGGTCTGCGCATCGGACTGGTGAGCGAGGGCTTTGGCCAGGTCGGTGCGACAGCGGGAGTCGACGAGAAGGTGCGCGCCTGCGGTGAGGCGTTGGCCCGTTTGGGTGCAAAGGTCACCGAGGTCAGCGTGCCCATGCACCTGGACGGGCCCGCCATCTGGACGCCCATTGCGCTGGAAGGCTTGCAGGCGCAGATGATGCATGGCAACGGCATGGGATTCAATTGGCGTGGCATGTACACACTGAGCCTGATGGACAAACACGCCGGGTGGCGTGCACGTGCCGACGAACTCTCCCCGTCACTCAAAGTGTCGATGTTTGTCGGCGAATGGTTTATCCGCAACCATCGTGGCCGTTTCTATGCCAAGGCACAGAACCTGTCACGCCAGCTCAGAATCGCCTACGACCGGGCACTGGCCGATTACGACCTGCTGCTGATGCCAACGGTTCCGATGACGGCACAACCGATTCCCGAGCCTGGCGCGCCAATCGCTGAAATTATTGCCCGCGCCTTCGAGATGGTGGGCAATACCTGCCCGTTCGATGCAAGTGGGCACCCGGCGATGAGCATCCCGTGCGGGTTGGTCGGAGGTTTGCCAGTGGGTGCGATGTTGATTGGCAAACATTGGGATGAGTTCACCATCTATCGTGCCGCTGCAGCATTCGAGGGCGTTGGGGACTGGAGAACGATGTGAGCGTCAACCCGTTCTCCAGCTTCACAACGCGCTCGGACGTTGCCGCGCAGCGACCCATCGGCGGCCTGTCACACGTGAAGGGGCTGTCAGGCCCAGAACTCTCAGATGACACGATAAGCGATTTGCTGGACAAGACGGTGCAAACCTGGGGACATCGCGAAGCGTTCGTGTTCCTGGAGCACAAGGTGCGTTGGACGTGGCGACAGTTTCAGGTGGAAGTTGACAAGGTTGCGGCCGGTCTACTGTGCCTGGGTGTCCAGCCGGGTGAGCGCGTTGGTGTCTGGTCTGCGAATCGCCCAGAGTGGGTGCTGGTTCAATTCGCCACTGCCCGAATTGGTGCTATTTTGGTCAACATCAACCCTGCCTACCGGGTCTCCGAACTGGAATACGCGCTCAACAAGGTTGGCGTCAAGGTTCTGGTTTGTGCGCAGGGGATGAAGACGATCGACTATCTGGCCATGCTGCGCGATATTGCGCCGGAGCTCAATAATTGCGTGGCGGGTCAGCTCAAGCTCGAGCGACTGCCGGCGCTGCAAGCCATCGTGCAGTTCTGCAACGTTCGTCATGGTGGAACGTTTACTTTCGAGCAACTTGTGGCTATGGGCGGACCTGCTCAGATGGCCCGGGTGCCGGTCGTTGGCCGGACGCTTAGATGCCATGATGCCATCAATATCCAGTTCACCAGCGGGACAACGGGGCATCCCAAGGGGGCCACGCTGTCGCATCACAACGTCGTGAACAATGCCCGCTATGTTGCGGGCGCCATGCGACTTGACGCCAGCGACCGTCTTTGCATCCCTGTGCCCCTGTATCACTGTTTCGGGATGGTGCTGGGTGTGCTGGTCTGCACAGCGAGTGGCAGCTGCATGGTGTTTCCAAAGGAATCCTTTGACGCGGTCTCGACATTGGCCGCGGTCGCGTCGGAGCGCTGCACCGCACTGCATGGTGTTCCGACCATGTTTGTCGCCATGCTCGAGACACCCAATTTCTCGCAGTTTGACCTGTCTTCCCTGCGAACAGGTGTCATGGCAGGCTCACCCTGTCCGATTGAAACCATGAAGCGTGTGGTTTCGGAGATGCACATGCCTGAGGTCACCATTGGCTACGGCATGACGGAGACTTCTCCGATTTCCTTCGAGAGTTCAACCGACGACAACCTTGAGAGGAGGGTCAGCACGGTGGGACGGGTGCAACCGCATCTTGAGGTCAAGATTGTTGACGAGGCAGGCAAAAGCGTGCCGGTGGGGACCACCGGGGAGTTGTGGACCAAGGGCTATTCGGTGATGCGGGGCTACTGGGGCGACGACGCGAAGACCCGTGAATCGATTATCGACGGCTGGATGCGCACCGGCGACTTGGCAACGATTGATGCCTATGGCTACTGCAATATCGTCGGGCGTCTGAAAGATATGCTGATTCGGGGCGGCGAAAACATCTACCCGCGCGAGATTGAAGAGTTCTTGTACAGTCATCCGTCAATCTCGGAAGTTCAGGTGTTTGGCGTGCCTGACAACAAGTACGGCGAGGAAATATGCGCCTGGGTCGTGCCCAAGTCGGGTGCCAACATCTCAGAGGATGCAATTCGGGACTACTGCCGGGGTCGCATTGCGCACTACAAGGTGCCCAGATACATCCGGGTCGTCCCATCGATGCCGATGACGGTCACGGGCAAGGCGCAGAAGTTTGTTATGCGAAAGACAATGATTGACGAGTTAAAGCTGGCCGAAATGCGCACTGCCTGAGGGTTCTTCAACCGAACTCTCTATTTCCCGGTCAACGACGCTGAATATGATCTGTACGGTGGCGTGCCGCGTCACGCTCTCGGGCGTATTGCCATTCGCAACTCCAATGATTGGGCCGTGTTGGTTTATGGCGATGGCGATAGGCTGCCATGGTATGGAAGAGGGACCCTTATTTTTTTGGCAAGGGCGTGGCAACCTGAACAACTGATCGTGTCGAGTTGCATTTGGCGAGTTGATTCAATACCTGTGTCAGTAATTTGTAGGTCAGTCATATCTGAACCGACATTTTCTTTGCTGAAGTTTGTAATTGGACTCAATGACCGTTGTAGGGCATGTCAATTTGAAAGTCTCTTTACCGCTTTGGGCACGTAGCCGACTGACAACCAGAAAATCTGGCCGTCGGGCTTGGGTCTAAAGCGCCAATTGGCACCTTCACCATCGCTGCCGTCAAGCCGATGATTTTGGGGCAGGTGGCACCAAGTTCCAAGCGAAGGCGGGTGGTGTGGCTTGCGAGCGCAGGCCCGATTCGCGGTCACCATGGAATCGGCGTACCAAAGTTCGTTTTGACGCCGCCACATTGGATGACCCATTCAGCCCTCCCGCGAGCGTGGGCCGGAGTCCGCAAGCCACACCGCCCGCCTGGCGCAAGTCATTATCATATGCTACTATATTTGTAGCTGCTTGCGCAGACAGCTAGGTGGCTAGAGGTCTTTATTCCTAAAGAATCCGCGGTTACCAACACTCCCGTGAGTAAAGGCTCAATGCCAAGCCACATTACTTTGAATCGCACCCGACCCGCAATCCAATACATGCGGACACTGGACGGCGGATCGGGTCCGGCATGACAGGCGGTGTGCTATCTTAAATTGCGAAATTTACTACGTCGCGCGCTTAAACAGCGCCAGCAAGGAACCAGCCAGCACAAACAGGCTACCCAGTGTGCGATTCAAGGCACGAATATGCGAAGGCTCTTTCAGCGCGCCCAGCACCTTGGCGGCCAGCGCGGTGTAGCCTGCCATCACCACCATGTCGGTGAACGCCAGCGTGGCAGCAATGGTCAGGTACTGGGGCAGCAGCGGCTGCGCGAGGTTCATGAACTGCGGTACTACCGCCAGCAGAAACACCGTGCCTTTGGGGTTGACCACGTTGGTCATCCAGGCTTTCACAATCAGCCCGCGCCGGGTCACGGGTTCCTTGCTCCTGGACAGCGCCAGCAAGGGCCGCGCCGGTGCCCGCCATTGGGCAATACCGAGCCAGACCAGATAAGCCACGCCGAGCCACTTGACGACGCTGAAGGCGGTGCTGGAGGTCGCAATCAGCGCACCCAGGCCGACGCCCACAATCAGAATTTGCGACCAGATGCCCAGCACTAGGCCAAAGATGGTGACATAGCCGTATCTGAAGCCGTGGTTGAGCCCGGCGCTCATCGACGCGATGGCGCCCGGGCCTGGCGAAATGCTGATGGCCCAGGAGGCAGCAAAAAAAGCTAACCAGGTTGAGAATTCCATGCGCCAAGTTTAGCGCGCAGCGGCATCAGGCCGAGGGGGTGCGCATCAAGGCTGGGCGTTTTGCAGCGCCGCAATGCGCGCTTCAATCGGCGGGTGGGTCGAGAACAATTGCCCGATGCCGCCCGCAATGCCGAAAGCCGCCACACTCTTGGGCAACTCACCCGGTGCCATGCCACCCAGGCGCGCGAGCGCGTTGACCATCGGCTGGCGGCGCCCCATCAGTTGCGCGGCACCGGCGTCGGCCCGGAATTCGCGATGGCGCGAGAACCAGGCGACCACCATGGCAGCGGCAAAACCGAGCACGATGTCCAGCACAAACGTGCTGATCATGTAGCCGATGCCGGGGCCCGACGAGCGATCATCACCTTTGCGCAGAAAACTGTCCACGGCGTAGCCGATGACGCGGCTCAGGAACACCACAAAGGTGTTCATGACACCCTGAATCAGCGTCATGGTGACCATGTCGCCGTTGGCCACGTGGCTGATTTCGTGGCCGATGACGGCTTCGATTTCCTCGTGCGTCATGCCCTGCAGCAGGCCCGTTGAGACCGCCACCAGCGCCGAATTCTTGAAGGCACCCGTGGCAAAGGCATTCGGATCGCCCTCGAAAATGCCAACCTCCGGCATGCCGATGCCGGCTTTCTCGGCGAGCTTGCGCACCGTTTCCACGATCCAGGCTTCGTCGCTGTTTTGCGGCGGGTCAATGATGCGCACACCCGAGGTCCACTTGGCCATGGGTTTGCTGATCAGCAGCGAAATGATGGCGCCGCCAAAACCCATGACCAGCGCAAAGCCCAGCAGCGCGCCCAGATTGAGGCCGCTCGCTGTCAGGTATCGGTTGACGCCGAGCAGGCTGGCCACAATGCCCAGCACCGCCACCACCAGCACATTGGTCAAGACAAACAAGATGATGCGTTTCATGCGTTTCCTTCAAATAATGGTCAATTCCGGCCAGCCGTGGCAAATGTTAGGGCCGAGCCGCCCAATTTCAAGCTTTTGCACGTCAATCACCGACGCTGCTTGCGGTCATTCGCCAGGGCAAAACATCACCCGCGCGCAGGGGTATGAGCGCTGCGTCGCCAAAGGCAAAGGACTCGGGCACTGTCCACGCTTCACGTTTCAAGCTGATGCTGCCGTTGTTGCGCGGCAAGCCATAAAAGTCGGCCCCATGAAAACTGGCAAAGGCTTCCAGCTGGTCCAGCGCGTTGATCGAATCAAAGGCCTCGGCATACATCTCGATGGCGGCGTGTGCCGTGTAACAACCGGCGCAAGCGCTGGCGTTTTCCTTCAGCGCCGCAGCATGCGGTGCACTGTCGGTGCCGAGAAAAAACTGCTGCGAGCCGCTGCTGGCAGCTCGCAGCAGGGCCAGTCGATGCGCCTCGCGCTTCAAGACCGGCAGGCAAAAGTAATGCGGGCGCAGTCCCGCGCCACGCGCCCCGGTGAACAGCGCATTGCGATTGAAAAGCAAGTGATGTGCCGTCAGCGTCGCTGCGGTGCGGCCATCGCAAGCCTGCACATACTGCGCCGCCTCGGCCGTCGTGATGTGCTCCAGCACGATCTTCAGTTCTGGAAAATCACGCCGCAAGGGGATCAGTTGCGTGTCAATGAAGACCGCCTCGCGGTCAAAAATATCCACTTCCGGCGCCGTCACTTCACCATGCACCAGCAAGGGCAAGCCCAGGCGCTGCATGGCTTCGAGCGTCGGGTAAGTCTTGCGCAGCTGCGTCACGCCGGTATCGCTGTGAGTGGTCGCCCCGGCCGGATAAAGCTTGACCGCCACGATACCGGCCGCTTTGGCACGCGCAATTTCAGCCGCAGGCAGATCGTCAGTGAGGTAGAGCGTCATGAGCGGCTCAAACCGCACGCCCGCAGGCAGCGCGCAGCGAATTCGCTCCCGATAAGCCAGTGCGGCCTTCGTCGTCGTCACGGGCAGGACGCAAATTTGGCATGATGATGGCGCGGCCAAACTGGGCCGCACTGTGCGGCAGCACGCAGCGCAGCGCCGCGCCGTCACGCACATGCAGATGCCAGTCGTCCGGGCGGGTCAGGCGCAGGGTTTGGGTCGTCGCCGAGCTGCTTTGTTCCATGCGCTAGCGCTCCACAGCCTGGCTCAGCAAATGCGCCCACAGCGACTGCGCGTCACGCTTGGGCACCGACGCGGCTGCGCCACGCGCGTGCCCAGCGCCCCGCAGCGATTCCTTGTGCGCCGGTCGCTCACGGTAGGCGCGCACCTCCATGGTGATCTGCATGCCCGGCAGGTCCGCCGGTGCGGCACTCACGAGTTTTTTGGCACGCAAATCCTTTTGCACGGCGCTGAACGGCAAAAAAGCGATGCCGTGGCCCTCGCGCGCCATCGCCTTCAAGCCTTCGGCCATGTCGGTTTCATAGACGCGGTCAAAGTGAATCGGCACACTCGACTGCTTGAGGATCAGCTCCACCATCTGCGCCAGATAGGCACCCGGCGCATAGGCCAAATAAGGCAGCGGTTGCCCGGCGCGACCGGGCAGCATGAACATCGGGGCACCGTCTGCATCGGGCTTCACGTAGGCTGCCACCACCTCCTGCCCCAAACTCACCATTTCGTAGCGATCTGTGTCGAGTTGGTAAGGCTGTGAGGCATGGTGATAAGAAATCAGCAGATCGCAACTGCCCTCCACCAGGCGCATCACGGCGTCATGTACGTTGAGCGCAATCAGGCGGCTCTTGATTGGACCAAAATTTGCCCGCAGGGCCGACACCCAGGCCGGGAAAAAGGTAAAGGCCAGCGTGTGCGGCACGGCAAACTCGATCACGTCCTGCGCCGCACTGCGGTGCCCGCGCAACATGGCCCGCGTGCTTTGCAGCGCCTGCAACACCTCCAGCGACTGCGCGTACAGGGTTTCTCCGGCCGGGGTCAGGCGCGTCGGATAATTGCTTCGATCCACCAGGTCGGTTCCGGCCCAGGCTTCGAGCGACTGGATGCGCCGCGAAAATGCCGGTTGCGTAACGTGGCGCAAGAGCGCCGAGCGGCTGAAACTGCGCGTCTCAGCCAGGCTCACAAAATCTTCCAGCCATTTGGTTTCCATGATCCCCGATTATGCGTGGATCACATGACCCGTTGGGTACAAGCGCTTGCGATTCAAATTGATTTGTTCTGGCATTGAACCTTTACGCACGGCAGGGCGACTGGGTCAGGCGCATGCGGTTTTGGTGCCAAAACACGCACGGGGGCAGGTTACTTGTACGCAATCGTCCTGCTCGCGCGCCTTTGGCCCCAAAGCCCGGTCCCCTGACCCAATCACCCTGCCTCGACAGTGTGCGGAACCGTGATTTCTTTAAGAAGAAAGATCGCTAGCCCCAACACTGTTTACTTAATGTCATTGCGGGCTTGACCCGCAATCCAGTGTCCCAAGCACGCATGGATGCCGGATCGAGTCCGGCATGACAAAGTGAACAGCATTCCTTCTAGTCCTTTATCCTTATGCGCAAGCAGATCGCCCCGCAGGCTTGAGCGGGCGCTTTGCGCCACACATTGCCCGACAGTTGCCTTCGTACTGCCCCCAAGTCAACAACGCCTCGGGCGTGGTGATTGGGTCAGGTGACCGGGCTTTGGGGTGCAAGGCGCGCGCCCAACAAGTTCGGCATACTGTTTCACTATCCCCCGCGCGTGTTTGCACCGCAAAACCGCATGCGCCTGACCCAGTCGCCGCGCCGCACCCCAATGCCGCTTGTCAACGCACTGGACTCGCTCCCCATGCCACGCCACTTTCAATCGCACCCGGTACGACCTGTCAAACGCGCTGGCGCCCCTGCGGCGGATAGGATGGGTCGGTGTAGCCTGGCGTGGACGGGTGGCCGGGTTTGACCAGCGAATCTACCAGCGCCTCGTCATCCAGCGTGAACACATAGTCCAGCGCCGGCAGATAGTCTTGCCATTGCGCGAGCGTGCGCGGCCCGGCAATAACGCCACTGACCACCGGGTTGGCCAACACCCAGCTACAGGCAAACTGCGCCAGAGTGATGCCGCGGTCTTCTGCTTGCTGCTTGAGCTGCTGCGCAATTTGTAGCGACTCCGGGCGCAACTCGGTCTCTGCCAGGCGCCGGTCGGCGCGTCCGGCACGGCTCTCGGGTGCCGGTGCCTGCCCCGGCAGGTATTTTCCGCTGAGCACGCCACGCGCGATCGGGCTGTAAGGCACCACGCCCACGCCGTAATGGGCGCAGGCTGGCAAGACCTCAAATTCGGGCAGACGGTTGAGCAGGTTGTAGTAGGGCTGGCACACCACCGGGCCCGGCATGCCGAGCTGGCGCGCCAGATGCACCAACTCGGCAATACGCCAGCCGCGAAAGTTGGAGACGCCCCAGTAACGAATCTGGCCCGAGCTCAACAGCGCTTGCAGCGCGCGCAAGGGCTCCTCGAGATTCAAGCCATCAAAGTCGCGATGCAGATACAGAATGTCCACGTAATCGGTTTGCAGGCGCTGCAAACTCGCGGCGACTTCGCGCAACATCCAACTGCGTGAATAATGGCCTTCATTGACGCGCTCCGACATGGCGTTGCCCAGCTTGGTGGCCAGCACCCAGTCCTGGCGCTGTCCCCGCAGCAGCTCACCCAGCATCGACTCCGCTGCGCCTTTGCTATAGACATCGGCCGTGTCAATAAAGTTGACGCCGTGCGCATGCGCGTCGGCCACGATGGCGGCCGCCTCGTCATGGGCGGTCTGGTCGCCAAACATCATGGTGCCCAGGCACAGGGCGGAAACTTTGAGCTCGCTGCTGCCGAGGTGGCGGTATTGCATGGCTATCTCCAGGCTGGATTGGAAACAGGCAAGTCTATGCCAAAGACAAGAAAAAGGCAGGTCAAAACCTGCCTTTCAACTAATGTGTCAGCACGATCACCGCATGCGCCTGCGCATCGCGACAAAGCCCACCACCGCCATCAGGCCGACCAGCGCCAGCATGGCCCATTCGGAGAGTGTGGGGATGGAAGCGACGCCGATGGCACCGGTCACGATGACGCTTTCATTGGGTGCATTGCAGGCATTTGCCGTCGCCGCATTGTTGTTGTCACCACCGTAGTTGGCGATCCAGCGATAGGTGCCGATTGCCAAAGGCGTGTAAGACGCGGACGTATAGACGCCGTTGCCGTCAACCGACACCGTCGACGTGAAGATCACCGCGCCGGTGCAATTCAAGTCATTGGGAGCATATAGATCGAATGTGATCGTGCCTTGTGGCGTGCCAGCGCCACCGGCCAGCGTCTTGACGTCGTTAATCGGTGTTCCCAGGGGCACATCAGGTGGAGCGATGGGTCTGGTGAGCGTTGGCGTACCGGCCCCTTGGGCACTACAGCTCCCGACAGAGTTGCCACCGGCCATTGTCACATCACCGCCAACGCCAGCCAAAGCGCGACCAGTCAGGCTCGAGCCGGTCCCCAGATGGACGCCCGTTGCTGCGACCACAGTGCCCGGAAAAGAGGCGCCATCAAGCGTCGCCAAGCTGGTGACCTGCCAGAACACACTGCAGGGGTTGACGCCAATGAGAGCAACTGTTGAACCGGTGCCTGTGATGAGCGAACTCGCGGCGCGAAAAAGGTAGGTGCCTGCGCCGTTCAGAGTCAGCGTTCCGTTACTCGCCAAATTAAGTGCGCCCCCGGAGTAGCAACCCGGCACCAAAGTCTGTCCGGCCAGCTGGTCAGAACTCAGGGGGGTACAGGTCCCCGCAAGCAGGGAATTGTTCAGCGGGACCCAGGCAGCCCGGGCATCAATCGCAGGTTGGTCATTGTTGTGTACGCCGTATGGCGCTGTCACGCTCGGGCCGCCGGTAATCGAGGTGCCGGGCGAAACGCCCAGATCTCCGTTGACGGTGGCACCGCCGCCCCCAACGGTCACCGATGTCCCACCAAGAACTGCATAGCTCTGCGCCGCACCGAGTAACTGGGCGGATGCGGAAGCGCCAACCATCAGCAACGACGCGAAGCCAAAAATTGACAGCCAAGCCCGCGCCTGTCGGGCCAGTTTAGCGCCAGTCCGGGGGAAACGAGCTGGCCTTAGCGTCAATTGGCCAAAGGGGGAGGTGGTCGTGGGCATGAATTGTCCTTATTTGTTGGAAAAAATTCCGCGCGAAGGAGATGTGAGTTCGTGCCGGGTGGGGCCGAATGTAGCGTGTTGAACTGCCAGTGTCAATGAAAAGTTCAAAGTCAATAGTGCATGTTGTGACAATTTGTACAGAAAAATTCAGATGAAATCCCCTACTCGGCTTGCGCTGCTGAAGCGAAAAAGCCCGACACCTGCGCGCCTACAAGTCTCGTCGGCCAGGGGTGCGCCCGGCGCCTGCTTCAACGGCTGCGCCCGGCCTTGTACCTGCCGCTGCCGGCACCGATGACGCCATCGGCCTGGGCCAGTCGGGCCATGGCTTTGCTGGCGTTGGCATGGGTGATGGCCAGACCCAATGCGTCGGCGGCGTCCGGGCCGGGCAAACCCGGCAACGCCAGCAGGCGGCGCACCATTTCCTGCACCTGGGCTTTGTCGGCGCGGCCGTAACCGACCACCGCCTGCTTCATTTGCAGCGCGCTGTACTCCGAGACGGCCACGTCGGACGACACCAACGCCGTGATGCAGGCACCGCGCGCCTGGCCCAGCAGCAGCGTGGACTGCGGGTTGACGTTGACAAAGACGATTTCGATCGAGGCGCAAGCGGGTTGGTAACGCGCCACCACCTCGCGGATGCCGTCAAACAACACCTTGAGCCGCGCTGGCAACTGGTCCTTGTCCAGGTGCGTGCTGCTGATGGTGCCGCTGGCAACATAGCTCAGGTCCGAACCATGGGCCTCGACCACGCCAAAGCCGGTGGTACGCAAACCGGGGTCAACGCCAAGGATGCGCATTTGCTACAGCCCGAACCGAGTGAAAAAACACGGGTACGGAGCAACACAGCGCATTGATCTGCTCAGGACGCGCACCGGTCCTAGCAGGAAATGATCCATCAGCATGGCAAGCATAGCGGCGATGATAGCGAGTGGCCGGGCCGGGCGATCAGGGCAATTCGGCGTCACCCAGTCGGCCGGCGATGACGTTGCTGCGGGCGGCGAGATAGGCGGAATTGGGCAACTTCTCAAAGTATTTCGGCCGCGGCAACATCACCGCCAGACGCGCCGCTTCGATTGCCGTGAGCTGGGCGGCTGGTTTGTGAAAGTAATGTTGCGCAGCGGCTTCGGCACCAAAGACGCCATCGCCCCATTCGACGCTGTTGAGGTAAATCTCAAGGATGCGCGGCTTTGTCAGGAAGCCCTCCAGCAGCAGCGTCAGCATTAGCTCCTGACCCTTGCGCAAGAGCGTGCGCTCACCCGACAGGAACAGGTTTTTGGCCAGTTGCTGGGTGATGGTCGAGCCCCCCACAATTTTTGGCGAACGTGCCTTGTTGGTGGGGCTCGCCGCATTGGTTTTGCTCGGGGGCGTCCTGCCAAGCTGCGCTTTAGCCACGCGGGCCTCGGCCTGGGCGTTTTTTTGCCAGGCTTTCTCCAACGCGTTCCAGTCCACACCATCGTGGTTGTTGAAGCCATCATCTTCGCTGGCAATGACGGCGCGCTTGAGGTTGTCAGAAATCTGGCCATAGGGCCGCCAGCTTTGCTGCCAGTGCAGGGGTGGTTTTTGATTGAGCAGACGCCAGATTTCAGAGCGTTCAAAGGCGCTCGATTGCGGCGCCGACACGGCCATCAAGGCGATGCGGCCGACAAAAAATAGTTGCAAGGCCAGCACGGCAGCAAGCACCAGCCCGAACCAGCGCAGCAGAGGCTTCATGATTGCGCCACCACCTCGCGCAATTCGGCCAGCACTTGCCGCTGTGGCGGGCGCACGCCACGCCAGATGAAAAAGGCCTCGGCCGCCTGCGCCACCAGCATGCCCAGGCCGTCACGCGCCACGGCGCTGTGCTCTTGCGCCCAGTGCACAAAACCTTGCGCTGCCGGGCCGTACATCAAGTCGTAGGCGAGTGCGCCGGGCTTGAGGACGTGGCCCGGCACCGGCACGCCCGCGCCGTTGAGACTGCTCGTGGTGGCATTGATAACGACATCAAAACCAGCCTCCAGCCCGTGCAGTTTCTGCGCAACCAGCTCTGTTTTTTGTAGCGTAGCCAACGCCGCATGACGCCCGACCAAGGCCTGCGCCGTTTCGATCGAGCGGTTCGCCACGGTGATGCGGGCCGGGTGCGCCAGCAGCAGCGGGCCGAGCACCCCGGCGCTGGCACCACCCGCGCCAATCAGCAACACACGCCGCCCGGCCAGGTCCACACCGGCGCCCTGCCCGATGTCTTCCACCAGCCCGGCACCGTCGGTGTTGTCAGCCAGCATGGCACCGCCTTTGAACGTGAGCGTGTTGGCCGCCTGCGCCAGTCGGGCGCGCTCGCTGATTACGCTGGCCACTGCGGCCGCCTCGAATTTGAAAGGCACGGTGATGTTGCAGCCCAAGCCCCCTTCGGACACAAAAGCCTGGATCGCCGGGGCCAAGCCACCCGGCGCAATCAGGCGCTTGTCATAGTGCAGGCTCTGGCCCGTGAGCTCGGCAAAACGCGCATGAATCCAGGGCGAGCGGCTGTGCGCGACCGGATTGCCCATGACACAGTACAGATCCAGCGCGCTGCTTGCCATCGATCAGGTCCTTACTTGGCGGTGAGCCGGGTTTCGAGCGTTTCGTCGCGCGTGAACTTGAAGCGCGAAACGACCCAGATCTGGTCGGCCTTGCGGCGCATGGCGGCGTTAAAGGGCCCAAACGGGCCGGCCCGGTTGGCAATCGCCTCGGCGCGCCGGTCGAGTGTGCGGTTGCCCGAGCTCTCAACCACTTCAATCTTGAGAATGCGGCCGTCAAAGTTGATGGTAATCCCCATGGTGAGTTCGCCATAGAGCTTTTTGCCGGCCAGTTCCGGAAAGTTTTCGGTGCCCTTGTCTTCAATCGCGTGGCGCAGCTGATCATAGTAAATGGCATACACCTCTTCGCGCGTGGCCGGGCTGATGTAGCGCTTCCTGGGGCGCTCATTTTCCTGGTTGATGCGGCGCTCGATTTCAGCCAGCAACTTGACCAGTTGACGCCGCTTTTGCTCGCGCTCGCTTTGCTCGGCCGAAAGCTGAACCGGAATGGGCTCGACCGGTGCCAGCGCTGCGAGCTGATTCTTGACGCGCGCCAACAGCAGGTTTTGCTGCTCCTGCAAATTCTCCAGTTGGCGCTGCGCCTGTTCCTCGGCGTCGTCTCCGAGCTCGGAGATCAGGGCCGGCGGCAATGGACTGGTGGCCCGACCGCGCTCAGCGGCACCACCACCGGCCATGTTGGCCTGGGCAATGGCGCGGGCTTTGTCCGCACGCTCGTTGCTTTGGGCATTGACCAGAATGACTTCCAGCGGCGTGTCTTCAAACACGCGATTGAAGGCCTCGGGATCGACAAAACGCACCGTCAACAGGGCCGCGTGCACCGCAAGTGACGCACCGAGTGCCAGTTGGAGGGTACTGAAAGAGCGCAGGTTCACGGGGCCGGATTATCCTAGACTCCGGCGGCTGCGGGGCTGGGCAGCGCGTCGTCCTCGCTCAGGTTGACGGCGATGGCGATCGGGCCGGCCAGGCTGTCGTCCTCGTCTTCGTCCAGCGCGCCGGTGGAGTTGGCAGACAGGTCCAGGCGCTCCATGACGCTGCCACGCAGATCCAGTGCCACTTCGTCAATGTCACCCAGCTTCACCCGCAGCCGGCTACCGCGCGCCAGCCCTTGCGCCCCCAGCACCGGCAACACCAGCGGCAGATGGTCAGCGCGCACCAGGTTGTCCTTGAACAGCGTCGCCTCAATCTCGTCGATACCTTGCTGCTGCACGTATTTCAGCGTCCAGAAACGCTCGATCGCGTTCTGGTAGCCGATGTAGGCCGAGTAGGCTGCGTCAAAACTGGAGATGATGGAGAACAGATCGGCATCCTTGGGCTTGAACGGGGCCGCCAGCGCCGCCGTTTTGCCATGGCGCGCGCAGGCGATGATCTGCCACTGGTTGACCAGATCGGTATAGCGGCGCAGCGGTGAGCTGCTCCAGGCGTAGCACTTGACGCCCAGGCCCGCATGCGGCATCGCCTTGGTGCCCATGCGCACCTTGACACCCGGCAGCATGGAGGCCTGACTGCGGTAAATGCCGGGCACGCCAAGCTCGGCGAGCCAGCCGCCCCAGGTGCTGTTGGCCAGAATCATGCTCTCCGAGACGATCAGATCGAGCGGCGCGCCACGCTGGCGCACGCTGATCTGCACCTGCTCGGTGCCTTGTGGTTCGGCCCCGTCATTGCCCACCAACTTGAAGTTGTAATCTGGCCGGTTGAAGCTTTCCGGTTTACCGCGCACGACCTCCCGTTTGGCCTTCAGGTCGTTCGCCAGTCGATATAAAAATGAGAGCTGCTCGCGCTTGTTCTGTAAGGGCGGCGGGTCAATTTGATGTAACAAATTCGGGTTTTCCAGCCACTCGGCGGTGACGATGGCGTCGAGCTGGTCGTGGCGCAGGTTGGCACCGATGTGGACGCGCTCCAGGCGCGTTTCAGACCCCTTGATCTGCAGCGTGGCTTCGTCCAGCGTGACGTAGAGCGACACGGCCGGGCAGTCGCGCCCCTCCAGCAACGTGTAGTTTTGCACCACGTCGTCGGGCAGCATGGTGATCTTGTAGCCCGGCATATAGACCGTGGACAGGCGGCTGCGGCCGATTTGGTCAATCGGGCTGCCGGGCTGAAACGCCAGTCCCGGCGCGGCAATGTGAATGCCCAGCAGGACTTCGCCGGTGCCCAGGCCCTGCAGCGAGAGCGCGTCGTCAATTTCGGTCGTCGCCGAGTCGTCAATCGAGAAGGCGCGCGCGCTGGAAAGCGGCAACTCGTCCTTGATCAGCGGCGCCTCGACCTTGGCAAAGCCGACGCCCTTGGGAAAATTCTCCAGCAAAAAGCGCTTCCAGTGAAACTGATAAGGCGAATCGATGGCACCGGCCTTGATCAGCAACTCCAGCGGCCCCAGGTGCGTCGCGCGCGAGGCTTCCACCACGGCCTTGTACTCGGGCGCGTTCTTGTCCGGTTTGAACAGGACTTTGTAGAGTTGCTCGCGAATCGGCGGCGGGCAAATGCCCTGACTCAGCTCGGCGACCCACTGCCGGGTCTGCTGCGCGATCAATTTCTTTTTTTCGATGGCTGCCAGCGCCAGCGCCAGGATGTCGGCGCTGGCGCGGCGGAAATGCCCTTTGCCGGCGCGGCGAAAGTAATGCGGCGCGTCAAACAGGCGCAGCAACATCGCCGTCTGCTGCTCCAGCGTGGCATGCGCCGAGAAATACTCGCGCGCCAGATCGGCAAAGCCGAATTCCTCGTCTGGCGCGAACTCCCAGGCCAGTTCAAGCTCAATCGTCTGGCTGATCGCCTGTGCCGCCGCCAGCAGCGCGGCCGGCTCGGGTTTGTCGAATTTGAGCATCACGTTGGCGGCCTTGACCTTGACGCGCTTGCCGCTGTCCTGCTCCACCTGCAGCGACGTTTCGGCTTCAGACAGCACCCGGCCGGTCAAAAACCTGCCGGCTTCTTCAAAGAGTAAATACATGCAGCCGATTGTCCCATGCAAGGCGCTGGCCGCGCGGGTTCTCAGCGCGGCAGGTCACTCAAGCCCATCAGGAATTCATCAATCGCACGCGCGGCCTGGCGGCCTTCGCGAATGGCCCAGACCACCAGACTCTGACCCCGGCGCATGTCACCCGCCGCGAAAACCTTGGGCACCCGGGTGGCATAGCCGCCCACCATGTCGGTACTGGCTTTGGCATTGCCCCTGGCATCGGGCTCGACGCCAAAGCTCGCCAGCACGCTGGCCACCGGACTGACAAAGCCCATGGCCAGCAGCACCAGATCGGCCTTGAGCAGCTGTTCGCTGCCCGCCAGCGCAATCATCTTGCCATCCTGCCAGTCAACGCGCACCGTCTTCAAGCCGCTGAGCTTGCCCTCTTCGCCGACGAAGGCCTGGGTCGAGATGGCGAACTCGCGCTCGCAGCCTTCATCGTGGCTGGAGCTGGTGCGCAGCTTGAGCGGCCAGTAGGGCCAGGTCATGGGCCGGTTTTCTTCCAGCGGCGGCTGCGGCATGACTTCAAACTGCGTAACACTGGCGGCACCCTGGCGATTGCTGGTGCCCACGCAATCGCTGCCGGTGTCGCCGCCACCAATCACAATCACGTGTTTGCCGGTGGCACGCAACTGGCCCCTGAGCTTGTCACCGGCATTCACCTTGTTTTGCTGCGGCAGGAATTCCATGGCGAAATGAACGCCCTCCAGCTCGCGCCCGGGCACCGGCAAGTCGCGTGACTGCTCGGCGCCACCGGCCAGCAGCACGGCGTCGAAATCCTGCTGCAATTGCGCCGCAGAAATGCTTTCCTTGGACCAGTTGGTCAGCCCGCTCCCCTTGGGCAGTTCACCGACCAGGACGCCGGTGCGCAGCGTGACACCTTCTTTTTGCAACTGCTCGACGCGGCGGTCGATGTGCGACTTTTCCAGCTTGAAGTCCGGGATGCCGTAGCGCAGCAAGCCGCCGATGCGGTCGTTCTTCTCGAACAGCGTGACGGCGTGGCCCGCGCGCGCGAGCTGCTGCGCTGCGGCCATGCCGGCCGGCCCGGAGCCGACCACCGCCACTTTCTTGCCGCTCGGGTGCGACGCCGGTTGCGGCTGCACCCAGCCCTCGGACCAGGCGCGGTCGATGATGGCGTGCTCGATCGACTTGATGCCCACCGCGTCGGCGTTGACGTTCAGCGTGCAGGCGGCCTCGCAGGGTGCCGGGCAGACCCGGCCGGTGAACTCGGGGAAGTTGTTGGTGCTGTGCAAGACCTCCGCCGCATGCTTCCAGTCGCCCTGGTAAATCAGATCATTGAAATCAGGAATGATGTTGTTGACCGGGCAGCCATTGCTGCAAAACGGCGTGCCGCAATCCATGCAGCGCGCGGCCTGTTGGCGCGTGCGCGCATCGTTCAGGCCGATGACAAATTCCTTGTAATGCTTCAAGCGCTCGGGCACCGGCAGGTAAAACTCCGCGATCCGGTCAAACTCCATGAAACCTGTGACTTTCCCCATGATCCGTTCCTCTTCACTTGACCAAAATTGCTTCGTTTTTGATAGCTGCTTGCGCAGGACTGACGGCGGCTAAAGCCTCTTTCTTTGCATGAAGTTCGGCCAGTGCGCGCTTGTACTCGAGCGGAAACACCTTGACGAACTTGAGGCGCGCGGTGTCCCAGTTGTCGAGCAGTTCGCGCGCGCGCTTGCTACCGGTCCAGCGGTTGTGACTGGCCAGCAGCTTCTTGAGCTGCGCCTCGTCGCTCTGGCCGCCATGCCAAAGCCCAACATCGACGCTGGCCTCTTGCTCGGCTGTGGTCAGCACTTTTTCCAAGGTCACCATGGCGCTGTTGCAGCGCTTGGAAAATTTGCCGTCTTCGTCATAAACATAGGCGATGCCGCCGCTCATACCGGCGGCAAAATTTCGCCCGGTAATCCCCAATACCATCACCGTGCCACCGGTCATGTACTCGCAGCCGTGGTCGCCGACGCCCTCGACCACCGTCCGGGCCCCGGACAAGCGCACGGCAAAACGCTCACCCGCGACGCCGCTGAAGTAGGCCTCGCCACTGGTGGCGCCATACAGCACGGTATTGCCAACAATGATGTTCTTCAGCGCGTCGCCCCGAAAGTCGATGCTCGGGCGCACCACGACGCGCCCACCGGAGAGCCCTTTGCCGGTGTAGTCGTTGGCGTCGCCAATCAGGTACAAGGTGATGCCACGACACAGGAAGGCACCAAACGACTGTCCGCCGGTGCCTTCAAACTGGATGTGGATGGTGTCATCGGGTAGCCCCTCGGGATGCACTTTGGTCAGCGCACCCGATAGCATGGCACCGACCGAGCGGTTGACGTTGCGGGCGACTTCCATGAAGTGGACTTTTTCGCCCTTGTCGATGGCGGCCCGACACTTGGCGATCAACTGGTTGTCAAGCGAGCGCGCCAGTCCGTGATCTTGCAGTTCAGTTTGAAAGCGCGGCACATCGGCCGGCACATTGGATTGCGCAAACAAGCGGGAAAAGTCCAGCCCACTGGCTTTCCAGTGCGCAATGCCACGGCGCACGTCAAGCAAATCGGAGCGGCCAATCAGATCCTCAAAGCGGGCGATGCCGAGTTGCGCCATGATGGCCCGGACTTCTTCGGCGACGAAGAAAAAATAGTTCACCAGGTGCTCGGGTTTGCCCGAAAACTTGCGCCGCAACAGCGGGTTTTGCGTGGCAATGCCGACCGGGCAGGTGTTGAGGTGGCACTTGCGCATCATGATGCAGCCCTGCACCACCAGCGGCGCGGTGGCAAAACCAAACTCGTCGGCTCCCAGCAGGGCACCAATGGCCACGTCGCGGCCGGTCTTCATCTGGCCGTCCACCTGCACCCGGATGCGGCTGCGCAGCCGATTGAGGACCAGGGTTTGCTGCGTCTCGGCCAGGCCAATCTCCCACGGGCTGCCCGCATGTTTGATCGATGACCAAGGTGAGGCCCCAGTGCCGCCATCATGCCCGGCGATGACGATGTGGTCGCTCTTGCACTTGGCCACACCGGCGGCTACCGTGCCGACACCGATCTCGCTGACCAGTTTGACGCTGATACTGGCATTCGGTGCCACATTCTTCAGGTCATGAATGAGTTGCGCCAGATCCTCGATCGAGTAAATATCATGGTGCGGTGGCGGTGAAATCAGCGGCACGCCCGGGATCGAATGGCGCAGGCGACCGATGTACTCGGACACTTTCGGTCCCGGCAACTGGCCGCCTTCGCCGGGTTTGGCGCCCTGCGCCATCTTGATTTGAATCTGGTCGGCGCTGCTGAGGTATTCGGCCGTCACGCCAAAGCGGCCCGAGGCCACTTGCTTGATGCGCGAGCGCAAACTGTCGCCGTCCAGCAGCGGCAGATCAACCTCCACCACATCGGCACCGATCACGCTCTTGAGCGAGTCACCGCGCTGGATAGGGATGCCTTTGAGCTCGTTGCGGTAACGCGCCGGGTCTTCGCCGCCCTCGCCCGTGTTGCTCTTGCCGCCCATGCGGTTCATGGCCACCGACAGCGTGGCGTGCGCCTCGGTGCTGATCGAGCCGAGCGACATGGCTCCGCTGGCAAAACGCCTGACGATTTCCTGCGCGCTCTCCACCTGGTCCAGCGAAATCGCCTTGGTGGGGTCAATCTTGAACTCGAACAAGCCACGCAAGGTCATGTGGCGCCGGCTCTGGTCGTTCACAATTTGCGCGTATTCTTTGTAGGTGTTCCAGTTGTTGGCGCGCGCGCTGTGCTGCAGTTTGGCAATCGCGTCGGGCGTCCACATGTGCTCGTCGCCGCGCACACGCCAGGCATACTCGCCACCGGCGTCCAGCAGGTTTGCAAGCAGCGGGTCGGCACCATAAGCCGCCTTGTGCATGCGAATCGCCTCCTGCGCAATGTCAAAGACGCTGATGCCCTCGACCCGGCTGGGCGTGCCGGTAAAGTACTTGCCCACCACGCTGCTCGACAAGCCGATAGCCTCAAAGAGCTGCGCGCCGCAGTAGCTCATATAGGTCGAGACACCCATCTTGGACATGATCTTGGCCAGCCCCTTGCCAAGCGCCTTGATGTAGTTGGCAATGGCTTTGTCGGCACTCAGCTCACTTGGCAGGTCCTGGCAAATGCTGGCCAGTGTCTCCAGGGCCAGATACGGGTGCACGGCCTCGGCCCCGTAACCGGCGAGCACCGCAAAGTGATGCACTTCGCGCGCGGTGCCAGTCTCCACCACCAGACCGGCGGCGGTGCGCAGGCCCGTGCGCACCAGATGCTGGTGCACGGCCGACAGCGCCATCAAGGCCGGGATGGCCACGCGCGTGGCGCTGATGGCGCGGTCGCTGATGATGAGAATGTTGTTGCCGCCCTTGATGGCGTCCACCGCCTCGGCGCAGAGCGAAGCCAGTTGCGCTTCGACCCCTTCGTGGCCCCAGGCCAGCGGGTAGGTGATGTCGAGCGTGTAGCTGCGAAACTTGCCACGCGTGTATTTTTCGATGTCACGCAGCTTGGCCATGTCGGCAAAGTCAAGCACCGGCTGGCTCACTTCGAGCCGCATCGGCGGGTTGATCTGGTTGATGTCGAGCAGATTGGGTTTGGGGCCGACAAACGACACCAGGCTCATCACAATCGCCTCGCGAATCGAGTCGATCGGCGGATTCGTCACCTGTGCAAACAATTGCTTGAAATAGCTGTAGAGCGGCTTGTTCTTGTCGGAAAGTACCGCCAGCGGGCTGTCGTTGCCCATCGAGCCGGTGGCCTCTTCGCCCTTGCTGGCCATGGGCGCCAGCAGGACTTTGATATCTTCCTGCGTAAAACCGAATGCCTGCTGACGGTCCAGCAAGCTGACCCGGTCGGTGTTGCGTGAATTTTTGACCGGGCCCGCATCAGCACCGGGCAGCGCGGTGGCAGCGCCCACCCGGCGCTCGGCAAAAACGACGTCGTCGAGGCGGATGCGCAGGTTCTCGATCCACTGCTGATACGGCTTGTTGTTGGCCAGATTGGCTTTGAGCTCATCGTCGTTGATCATGCGACCCTGTTCCAGGTCAATCAGGAACATCTTGCCCGGCTGAAGCCGCCATTTGCGCACGATCTTGTCTTCGGGCACCGGCAGCACACCTGACTCGGAGGCCATGATGACCAGATCGTCATCGGTGATGCAGTAACGCGAGGGTCGCAGGCCGTTGCGGTCGAGCGTGGCACCGATTTGGCGTCCATCGGTGAAAACGATGCTGGCCGGGCCGTCCCAGGGCTCCATCATGGCCGCATGGTATTCATAAAAGGCGCGCCGACGCGGCTCCATGGTGGTGTGCTGCTCCCAGGGCTCCGGGATCATCATCATCACCGCCTGCGCCAGCGGGTAGCCTGACATGGTCAGCAACTCCAGGCAATTGTCAAATATGGCGGTGTCGGACTGGTCGGCAAAGCTGATCGGGTAGAGCTTTTTCAGGTCGGCACCCAGCACCGGCGAGCTCATCACGCCCTCGCGCGCCTTCATCCAGTTGTAGTTGCCCTTGACCGTGTTGATCTCGCCGTTGTGCGCGATATAGCGATACGGGTGCGCCAGCGGCCATTCGGGGAAGGTGTTGGTGGAAAAGCGCTGATGCACCAGCCCCAAGGCCGAGACACAGCGCTCATCGCCCAAATCAAGATAGTAGGTGCCCACTTGGTCGGCCAGCAACAAGCCCTTGTAGATGACCGTGCGGCTCGACATGCTGGGCACGTAATACTCTTTGCTGTGCTTGAGTTCGAGGTTCTGGATGGCGGCGCTGGCGGTCTTGCGGATCACATACAGCTTGCGCTCGAGGGCGTCCTGCACGATGACATCGTTGCCGCGGCCAATAAAGAGTTGCCGGATGACGGGCTCTTTGAGTCGCACCGTGGGCGACATCGGCATGGCGCGATCCACCGGCACGTCACGCCAGCCCAGCAAGACCTGGCCTTCGGCCTTGATGGCGCGCTCGAGCTCTTCTTCGCACGCCAGCCGGCTGGCGTGTTCCTTGGGCAAAAAAATCATGCCCACGCCGTACTCGCCAAACGGCGGCAGCGTCACCCCCTGAGCCTGCATCTCCTGGCGGTACAGCGCATCGGGCAACTGAATCAGGATGCCCGCGCCGTCGCCCATCAGCTTGTCGGCACCCACGGCACCCCGATGGTCCAGATTTTGCAGAATCTGCAAGGCGTTGCGCACAATGTCATGCGACTTGACGCCCTTGATGTGGGCCACAAAACCAACCCCGCAAGCGTCATGCTCCTGGCCCGAAGCATACAAACCGTGTTTCTGGAGATACGAAATCTCGTCAGCCGTCGCCATGGCGAGCCCCTAAAAAATGTGAGAGTCGCCCAGAATAACCCACCCCACCCCCAACACCAAGTATATTAATTGGGGTCAGATTCCAATTAATTCTTGTATTTATTACTCAACATTTAATTGGGGACGGATCAAAATATTTCCTTTTCGACCGAAGCGGGACGCCCGGCACTGATCTTCGCGACCCGGCGCTGCGTTCTCTTTTGCAAATCCGCGACAAAATCGGCCTCTCCAAGCGCCCAGCCGCGCACGGTGGCTGCGGTTATAGCCACCTGTTGCGCCGGGTTGATGCCGCTTTGCACCAGCTCTGCGTAGGCCGCCTCGCGCGCAAACGGTGTGTTGCCAAGTTCCCACACAAGGGGGTGCGGCGTGATCAGCGGGTCGCTGCGCAGCCCGGCGTAATGGCCATAGCTCGACCACGGGTAGTCGGCGGCTTGCGGCACCAACGCACCGCGCACCGGATTGAGGTCTATATAGGCCATGCAGGCGAGCAAGTAGCGCTCCGTCTGGATCAGCGTCGATTTGTAGCGACCTTCCCATAGCGTGCCACTGCGCTTCTGGTGATCGTTGAAATAGCGAACATAACGTCGCCCGACCGCCTGCATCATTTGCGGCAAACCATCGCCCGTCTGCGGCGTGGCCAGCAAGTGAAAGTGGTTGCTCATCAACACGTAGGCGTGAATCGCCACGCTGAACTTTTTGGCGTACTCCTCCAGCAAGGCCAACAGCGTCTGGTAATCGGCCACCCTGGAAAATATCGCCTGCCGATTGTTGCCGCGCTGGATCACATGGTGCGGATAACCAGGCAGCGTGAGACGAGGAAGGCGTGCCATGAAAAAGAATTGGAATCTGACCCCAATTATGACAGTGCGAAGCGGGTATCCAGTAAGTCTGTCAAACCAAATTCCTGCACCAGGGCGTGCAGGCGCTCGGCTGCGGAGCGTTTCTGGTGGCCGGTATGGCTGGCGATGATGAGTTCGTTTTTCAGGCTGTGCTCCCAGCCGACCAGCTCGGTGACGGTGACCTGATAGCCGCTCGCCTCCAGATACAGGCAGCGCAACACATTGGTGAGCTGGCTGCCGAGTTCGCGCGTGTGCAACGGGTGGCGCCAGAGCTCGGCCAGCGGCGTGCGTGCCAGCGACAGCGCTTTGTGCTGGCTCAGGACGCGCGCCACCTCGGCCTGACAGCACGGCACCAGCACCATAAAGCGAGCCTGCTTCTTGAGGCCGAAGGCAATCGCGTCGTCAGTGGCGGTATCGCAGGCGTGCAGGGCAGTCACGACATCGATGCGCTCAGGCAATTGCTCCGACTGGCTCGATTGTGCGACCGACAGGTTTAAAAATGTCATGCGCTCGAAGCCCAGCCGTGTCGCCAATTCGCGCGACTTTGCCACCAGCTCGGCGCGCGTTTCGATGCCATAAATATGGCCCGTCTGCAAAGTCTTGAAAAACAAGTCATACAGAATGAAGCCGAGGTAGGATTTGCCCGCGCCGTGGTCGGCCAGTGTGACGCCGCCCGGCTTTTCCGGCAACGAGAGCAACAGCTTCTCAATGAACTGATAGAGGTGATAAACCTGCTTGAGCTTGCGCCGCGTATCCTGGTTAAGCTGGCCCGCGCGCGTGAGAATGTGCAGTTCCTTGAGCAGCTCAAGCGACTGACCCGGCCGAATGTCTTGCGTCACCGTCATTTTTGGGGGTCCGCGCTTCAGGTCACTTTTGCGAGCAGGCTCAAGCCCGTCAGGCGCTCATGCTCGCTCACGGCAAAGCGGTCCGTCATGCCGGCAATATAGTCCGCCACGACACGCGCGAGAGCGCTGAGTGCATCCGGCGCGTCCCGTGCGGCTTGGGCGCGTGCCAGAAAACCGTCGCCCATTTCCTGCGGACGCGCCAGATAAAGGTCAAACAGCGACTGCACCACCTGCTGCGCCTGCGCCATGGTTTGCATCACCTGCGGGTGACGGTAGAGTTGTTGCAGCAGAAACACCTTGAGCGCCTGTGATTTGACCCGCATGTCAGCCCCAAACTGCACCAGCGGCACAGCATGACGCACCGCATCGACACTGCCCGGGGCGACCGTTGCCAGGGCCGCGCTGGTGGCCGCAATCAGGTCATAGAGCTGGGCGCTGAGCATGCGGCGAATCGACTCGTAGAGCAGGCGGCTGGCCTGTGCTGCCTGCTGCAACTGCGGGAACTCCGTCAGCGCCTGGCGTCTGAATTCATCAAACAGCGCCACCGCTTGCAGTTGCTCCAGGGTGATCAAGCCTGAGCGCACGCCGTCATCAATGTCATGCGCGTTATACGCAATCTCGTCCGCCAGGTTGCACAGTTGCGCCTCCAGGCTGGGTTGGGTCGCGTCCAGAAAGCGCCGCCCGACGCCGCCCGGCTCGCGCTGCTCAAGCGTCTGTGCGTTGGCCGCCGAGCAGTGTTTGAGGATGCCTTCGCGCGTCTCAAAGCTCAGGTTCAGGCCATCGAACTGCGGGTAGCGCTCTTCCAGCTGATCGACCACACGCAGGCTTTGCAAGTTGTGCTCGAAGCCACCAAACGCGGCCATGCAGCGGTTGAGTGACTCCTGCCCGGCGTGACCAAAGGGCGTGTGGCCGAGGTCATGCGCCAGCGCAATGGCTTCGACCAGGTCTTCATTGAGCGCCAGCGAGCGCGCCATCGAGCGCCCCAGTTGCGCCACCTCCAGCGAGTGCGTCAAGCGCGTGCGAAACAGGTCGCCTTCATGGTTGACGAAGACCTGCGTCTTATAGACCAGGCGCCTGAAAGCGCTGCTGTGCACGATGCGGTCGCGGTCGCGCTGGTACGCGCTGCGGGTTGGGGCCGGCGCTTGGGGGTAGCGCCGACCGCGCGTTTGAGAGGCATCACAGGCGTAACAGGCAAGCGCCATAAATTTATAAGAAATCAGTCTCCAGCCACCATTTTGTCTACGCAGGCAGCTACTAATGTGATAGTGTTCCGGCAACGCAAGCGTCAATTACCTGGCGCACCAGCGCGTCCGGTGCGCCACGCACGCTGGCACTGGCCGGGCCGTCGATCACGACAAAGCGGATCTCGCCGCCCTGCGCTTTCTTGTCCAGGCGCATGAGTTCCAGATAGCGCCCGGCGTTGTCCGATTTGGACAGTTGCGGTGCCTGCACCGGCAAGCCAGCCTTCTGGATCAGTGCCGTCAAACGCTGCACAAAGGCCGCATCCACCAGGTCCAGCCGCTGCGACAAGTGCGCCGCCAGCACCATGCCGCAGCCGACCGCCTCGCCATGCAGCCACTGACCGTAGCCCAGACCCGCCTCGATGGCGTGGCCGAAGGTATGGCCAAAGTTCAGGATCGCGCGCACGCCTGCCTCGCGCTCGTCCTGTGCCACGACCCAGGCCTTGATCTCGCAACTGCGCTTGACGGCATAGGCCAGCGCCGCCGGTTCGCGTGCCATGAGCGACTCGATGTGCGCCTCGATCCAGTCCCAGAAGTCCAGGTCGGCAATCGGGCCGTATTTGATGACCTCGGCCAGACCCGCGCTGAGTTCGCGCGGCGGCAACGTCTTGAGCGTATCCAGATCGCACACCACCTTGAGCGGCTGGTAAAAAGCGCCAATCATGTTCTTGCCCAGCGGATGGTTGATGCCGGTCTTGCCGCCCACGGAAGAGTCCACCTGCGCGAGTAGCGTCGTGGGCACCTGCACAAAGGGCACACCGCGCATGAAACTGGCTGCGGCAAAACCAGCCATGTCGCCCACGACACCGCCGCCAAGCGCAAACAGCAGGGTCTTGCGGTCGCAGCCGTGTGCCAGCAAGGCATCGAAAATCAGGTTCAGTGTTTGCCAGTTCTTGAATTCTTCGCCGTCGGGCAACACCACTCTGTGAATGTTCGAATATTTGCCCTGCAAGGCCTTTTGCAGCCGCTCCGCGTACAGCAGCGCCACCGTGCTATTGCTGACAATCAGCACGCTGGTGGCGGCTGGCAGTTCGGCATAGGTGAGCGGATTGTCCAGCAGCGAACCGCGTATGGCGATGTGGTAGCTGCGCTGTTGCAGGTCAATGAAAACGGTTTGCAGGTCGGTGGCGGTCATGCCCATTAGTTTAACGGGGCCACTGGTCGGCGGCTTCGAGCTGCATCAGAATCAGGTTGACCAGTGTGGCAACCGAGGGACGGCCGGTCTCGATGACGACATGCGCGGTCCCGCGGTAAAGCGGATCACGCGCCGCGTGCAACTCGCGCAAGCGTGCCAATGGATCGGCCACCTGCAGCAAGGGCCGGTGCACGTCATGGCGCAGGCGTCGGATCAAATCCCCGGGCGCGGCGTTTAGATAGATCACCTGGCAGCGAGCGTGCAAATGCGCCCGGTTGACGGGGCGCAACACCACACCGCCGCCGGTCGAGACAACACCGGCCGGCTGTTGCGTCAGCTCGTCGATCACCGACGCTTCGACATCGCGAAAGCGCTCTTCGCCCTGGTGCTCAAAAAACTCCCGGATCGAGCAGCCCAGTTGCTGCTCGATGACCTGGTCAGAGTCAAAAAACGGGCGTTGCAGGCGCCGGGCAAGTTGTCGCCCGACCGTGGATTTGCCGCAGCCCGGCAGGCCGATCAGGGCGCAGAGCATCTTGAGAGGCTACAGCTCATGATCCAACAGCGCAGGAGCATCCGGCACCAAGGCCAGAGCGGCAAGCGCCGAACCCCATCGCTTCTTCGCGCACGGTCTCAAACGTGTGCCGCCTGCGCCAGTGCTGCAGCGGCCCATTGATTGAGACTTTGCCCACTGGCTTGAGCGGCAATCAGTGCTGCGCCGTGCACTTGTGGACCAACACGCAGCATGAGTTTGCCGCTGGCTGGCTTGAGTGGCTGGCGCCCGGTGTTGCTGCAATCGACCAGATAAAAATCAATCGCATGATGAAAATCTTGTGTCAATTGCGTCACGTTGTCGCCCTCAAACGTGACGCTTTCTTTGGCAGGAAGCCCTAAAACCTTGCCCCAGAAAATGCCATCTTGTTCGTCAAACTCGACACGGGCGGTATAACCTTTGTAATTCATGCTGCTCATGATTGCTTGACTCCTAATGCCTTAAGCCATCCGCCAATTTCCTTGATTTGATACCGCTTGGCTTCTTTGCCTGGATGCGGCCTGTGAGCATGCTTGACGCCACCTCTCAGGTGCAGGCCAACCCGCAAGCCTTTGCCCTCAAGCACTTCGCCACCGAGCGCCAGCACCAAAGATTCAATCTCGGAAAACGCAATGCTTGCCGAAGTCGGTTTTGCAAAAATCGCTCTCAGTGTTTTTGTGTGCTTGCTGTTCACGCGTTGGACTGTATTCAACTTTTGCGACAAATGCAAGCGCTATTTGATAGCACACTGACGCAGCAAGCACGAATTGATTCAGACAAGCCATGCTCGTCCAGGTTGGGCCTTGCGGCCATCGCAAGATCAATCCCCAGCGCCTGTCACACGACACCCTGGGCGCATATCGCTATACTGCTTATAGCGGCTTGCGCAGATAGCACGGGGGCTAGCCGGCTAAAAAGCTTTTAACTTTGGAATCTGAGTGGGCGCGTCGAGAGGTCACCCCGAACGTCCGTTCAAGCCGAAAGTCAACACGCAGCCGTTGGGCGAGTTATCGCCCAACGCTGGATTCGCCGCAGCCAGGCATACCGACCAAGCTGATCACGGGCCAGGGAAGCCCGGTCCGCTGGTCGTACTCGGATAGAGCGCTTCAGTCACGCTGGCCTGCATATTGCCAACCGAATCCACCGCGAGGAAATACAAGCGGTAGACAGTGCCAGGGCTGGTTACCAAATCCACTTGGAACGGTACACCGCCTGACAAGGTAACTTGGGTGCCGGATAGCCGCAGCGCAGCCGGTGAGGGTGCAGCAGGACACACCGCACTCGATCCAGAACCCGTGCACGCCAGCAGCACATAGTAGCCCCTACCTGCCTCGTTGATCATGACCGTCAATCTGGCATGCGGCGTCGGCGTCGAAACAATGTCAATCGCTGGCACTGAAGTGAAAGTTGGTGGTGTCGTGTCCGCCGGGGGAGGGCTCACACAGACGCCATTTTGCAGATATTGCGGCGGTGTGCAAACAATGGGTGTCGCAGGGACGTCGTAAGAGAACGTGCTGACCCCGGCACCCGGTGTCGTCGCCGTGATGAAGATGGTGCCGCCCTTGCTACAGCTCAATTCAATCGAATGCACCGACCCGCGCTGGCTGCCCGGCGTGCCAGCGCTGATGTTGGGCACGACGCTGGGCGTGATCGCGCCAATCGTGCAACCATCAGCGGAGGTCGTCGCAGAAATCGTGGTGCCCGCGGGCATGGGCAGTAGGGCGTGATCAGCGCTATTGACACGCACGCTGACAAAGGAAGAGGCGCCTGCCCCTGCATCACGCACCACAGTGAAGGACGCAAAACTGGAGGCGAACAACAACACCGCTTCCTGCCTGACAGTAGCGGCCTGAATGGCCGGGCCGGTACAGGTATTGGCTCTGGCCGGGGATGCACCGCCCGCACCGGCACAAACCGTGGCGCCGCCCTTGGGAATGACAAACTCGCCCGCGTCGTACTGGCCATTTTCGTTGTCATCACGGTAGGCGTCACCAATGTCGGCCAGAAAATCAACACCGGAATCAAAGGCGTTGTTGCCATTAACGTCCACGAATTCCTTCAGGCCTTCGGCATAGGCCAGCACCGTGGCCCGACCGTCAACCGGTCTCGGGTTCTGGCTAATGAACGCGACGGAACAGATTGCGTGACCGACCGCGTCACGCGTTGTGGCGCAACTGGGAGCCACCTGACCACCCTCGGCGGTGAAGTTGATGACCGTGCCATCGGGCACCGGATTGCCTTGACGATCTGCCACCCGCACCGTCAGGTTGGTGCTGCTGCCATCCATGTTCCAGCCCTCAATATTGAAGGTAGAAACCGATAGGCTCAGGTGATTCTGCGACGGCGGGCCGGAGGCCACGGTCAGATTCTTGGAGGTGGTAAAGACCGCCGGGTTGCTAGCCAGCGCCGCTTTCACTTCCACCGGTCCAGGAATGGTGCCGGAGAAGACGCTGATCGATGCCATGCCAAGAGCGTCGCTGTTGGAAGTCACATTGCCCAGTGCGCCCGAGGCACCCAGACCGACCCCGCCCGGGTTCATGGTGAGCGAGAAGACGACCGGAATGTTTGGCATTGCAACGCCATTTGAATCAAGTACCTTGAACAGCACCACCGACTGCTCAGCCGCGCCGGAAGCCTTGACAAAGATCTGCGTGGGTGTGGCAGAAACAAAGTTGATCGCATTTGCCACTGGGGCCGCCACATTGAGCGTGCCGCGCTGCACACCCGTGGCGCCGGAAGCCGAGGCCGTCAGCGTCACGAGGCCACTGCAAGACGAGCCGCCGGTGCGGACGGCTGAATAGGTTGCGCTGGCGATGCCGCTGCCGTCGGTGGTGACCACCGGGTTGATGGTGCCGCAGTCGGCCGTCAGGGCCACGTTGACCCCCGCTGCCGCCACGCCGCTGGACGTCGCGGCAATCGTGACCGAAGTATTTCCGCCGGAAATCAGGGTCTGGCTGCCCAGGGTCAGGGCACCCAGCGTGATGGCTGCGGGCGAAACGCCAAAGTCTGCCGAGGCTGAATAGGTGGTGCCGCCGTCCAGGCCGGTGACCGTGATGGTCGCTGCACCGACGGTGGCAACCGAGGCCGGCGCAATGGATACCTGCGCCTCGCCCGATGGACTGGTGAGTGCCGTGGGCGAAGACAGGGTCGCAATGGTGGAGCCGTTCAAATCGAACGTGAGCGCCCTGCTGCCGATCGGCGCGCCGCTGGCGTCCTTGAAACTCGCCTTGACATAATTGCCGCCGCCGAAGGTTACGTTGGATACTTCGACGTTATCCGCGTTGAAGAGCTTGACTACTAGTTGCGGACTGATGGGAACGCCCGCCGAGGCCACATCAATAACCAGCGTGCCGTTGACCGTGGTGGTGGCGTCAATAACCGCAGTCGCCAACACCGAGGCGGCACCCCCCGTAGCACCCACGGCGGGAAAAATTTGTACCCGGGCCTCACCCGTGCTGTTGTCGGTGCGGGCGGTCGCCGAGGTCAGGCTGGCCAGCGCCGGGCTGACCGTGAAACTGATTAATTGCCCACCCACCGCAGTACCATCCGGATTCTTCAAGGTGGCGCTGACATAGTAATTGCCATTGGTCGTGACGTGCGCGTTGCTGACCACCGCGTTGTTGCCATCGACCAACTGCACCGTTAGTATCGGTTTAAGCACCGGTTGGGGCGAGCCCGTGGACAAACCCGGGTTACCACCCCCGCCGCCACAGGCTGCCAGCAGCGATAGCGTCAGCAGGGCAATAAGGTACTTCAATTAACTTCATATTCATCTTCCTGTGATGCGCTCAGCGCTCAGCGAGAGCCGGACTTGTCGGCAATGATCCGTGGTGTCACAAACACCAGGAGTTCACGTTTGGTTCTGGTTTTGGCATTGTTCTTGAACAAATTGCCGAACACCGGCAAGTCACCAAACCAGGGCACTTTGGCTGAGTCTTCTGACTCGGTGAGCTCAAAAATACCACCGATCACCACCGTACCCCCATTGTCCACCAACACCTGGGTTTTCACGTTTTTCGTGTTAATGGCAGGCCCGGCGTCCGTATCCACACCGCGGGAGTCTTTGCTGACGTCCAGATCCATGATGATGGTTCCCTCGGGCGTGATGCGCGGCGTGACATCGAGCTTGAGCGCAGCGTCCTTGAAAGCCGTGGTGCAAGTCGAGCCGCTGGTACCGGCCGAACAATTGAGATACGGGATTTGTTCGCCCTGGGTAATGGTCGCCTGCTTGCCATCAGCCGTGACGACGCGCGGGCTCGATACCACGCGGCCCTTGCTGTCGGCTTCCAGCGCGGAAATCTCCAGATTAAGGAAACGATTGGCGATCGAATTGAAAATCGACACGGCAAACGTGGCGGGCGCGTTGCCCAAAGCGCCACTGGACGGCAAATTGACAAAATTGCCGGACGTGTTGACTGCGCCGCCAGCACCGCTTGAGGCAATTGCATCGCCGTAGGTGGTGCCCATCACAATGCGCGTGTTGCCAGAAATCTGGTAGCCGCCATCGCCGCCCTGGCGGGCGCGCAGGTCGGTGGCACCAAATTTGACGCCCAGCGATTTGCCAAAATCTTCGGTGGCCTCAACAATGCGCGCCTCAATCATGACCTGGCGCACCGGCACGTCGAGCTTCTGCAATAGTTGCAGCACCTGCTCCAGACGCGACGGCACATCGGTCACAAACAGCAGATTGGTGCGCGCATCGGCAGTTGCGCTGCCGCGGGCACTGAGCGCACGCCCGGCGCTCTTTTCACCACCGCCAGCGGCGGTGAGTTGCTTGGCGATGTCTTCGGCCTTGGCGTAGTTGAGCTGAAACGATTGCGTGCGCACCGGCTCCAGATTAAGCGCTGCGGCTTTGGATTCGAGCTCCAGCTTTTCCTTGGCCATGATCTCGTCCTTGGGCGCGATCCAGATGA
This sequence comes from uncultured beta proteobacterium, assembly GCA_963750665.1. Lineage (GTDB taxonomy): Bacteria > Pseudomonadota > Gammaproteobacteria > Burkholderiales > Burkholderiaceae_C > Rhodoferax. The sequence goes on along the minus strand of CAVVRQ010000028.1, from coordinate 888,610 downwards.
CGTTGTCGTTCTTGCGCATGCCCAGGCCCTTGGCCTGCAAAATGATGTCCAACGCCTGGTCCCAGGGTACATCCTGCAGGCGCAAGGTGACGCTGCCAGTGACCGAATCGGAGGTGATGATGTTGAAGCTGGTGAAATCGGCAATCACCTGCAGCAATGAGCGCACTTCGATGTTCTGGAAATTGAGTGACAACTTTTGCCCGCTGTAGCCGGGTCCCTGCGTCAATTTGGTCGGATCAATTTTGAGCGGTTTGACTTCCACCACGAATTGCTCATCGCTTTGAAAAGCGCTGTGAACCCACTGGCCCTGGGGCTCAATCTCCACGCGCACCCGGTCCCCGACCTGATAGCTGGTGACGGTTTGCACTGGCGTGCCAAAGTCAGTCACGTCCAGGCGACGGCGCAGGCCCTCGGGCAAAGTGGATTTCATGAACTCAACCACCAGTTTTTGTCCTTGCTGGCGAATGTCCACACCCACCTGGCTGTTGGGCAGCGATACCACAATGCGACCGGTCCCCTCGGCACCACGGCGGAAATCCAGGTCCTTTAACGGCAAGGTGTCGCGGCTCTGGTCTTCCGCGAAAGTGGGCGTCGCGCCTGCCGCCGCCGGGGGCGCAAGCGCCACAGCATCAAGCATCACCAGCAGCGATTTGCCCTGCAGCACGGCTTTGTAGGCGGTGGCCAGTTTGAGGTTGAGCACCACCCGCGTGCGGTCGCCTGCCTGCACCACGCTGACTGACTTCAAATTACCCTGGTTGACCTCGACTGTGGAGCGCCCCATGGCGCTTGAGACGCCTGGAAAATCAAGCGCAATTCTGGCCGGCGAGCGGATTGAGAAACCACTCGGAAGCGCCGTCAACGGCTGCGTCAGGTCAATCTTGACGACTTCAACACCACTTTGAATGGAACCCGATACCGCTTCAATCGCGCTCTGCGCCTGCACGCAAAGCGCTGTCAGCATGAGGACCAGCGCCAGGAAAATTTTGTTCATTTCGACCTCTCTTGCAACTGCAAAGTGGCAGCGCGTTCAATCCACTCACCCACTGCGTCTTGCACAATTTCACGCAGCGTGACCTCGGTCTCGCTGACTTTTTCAACGCGTCCATAATTAAATCCGAGATGGTTGCCCGGCCGGACCTGGTACAGCAGGTTATCCACCTTGATCAGCGCCACCGGTTGCCCGGCCTTGATGAGACTGCCGACCAGCGCCATGGCATCCAGCGGAAACGCCTCCAGCGGCTCCTTGCGGCGCGCCAACTCGGGTGCAACCAAGGCACCATTGGTGACCGCCTGCGTGGAATCGCGCTTGAGCGCCTGCGTCAGCTTCTGGTTGCTGAAGGGCTCAATCGCCGTGACCTGGGTGTAGCTTTCAGGCTTGAATTGCTTGGGCTCTGAAATTGGGGCGATCTTGGGACGCGTCTGGCTCTTTTGCTCGGCCATCCATTGACGCAACTCGTCCTCCCCGCTGATCCCGCAAGCGGTCAATGCCAACAGCACCGACAGCAGCAACAATCTAGGCACTGGCCTCATGGCTTGACCCCTTTCGGCACCGTTGCCTGGCGCTGCGCAGCCACTTCAGTGGCGTCAAGATAGCGGAATGTTTTGGCGGTGGCGTCCATTGCCAGTGTTCCCTCTCTGCCAGGAACAATCGACAAGTTGTTCAGCGTGACAATGCGCGATAAATTGGCGATGTCGGCCGCAAAGGCGCCCATGTCGTGATAGCGACCGGTCACGCGCAGCGCAATCGGCAACTCGGCATAGTAGGCGCGCACCGCCACCTGGCCCGGACGAAACAGATCAAACTGAAGACTGCGACCCAAACCCGCCTGGTTGATGTCGGACAGCAAGGCATCCATCTCGGCCTTGCTGGGCAGTTGCTTTTCCAGTTGGGTAACGTACTGCTGAACCTGTTCGCGTTGCTTTTTGAGCGCCTCCAGATTGACCGCCTTGCCGAGCTTGACTTTGTACTCTTCACGCAACTTCACTTCCTTGCCCTGCTCGGCGGTCAACTCATCGGCTGACGCGCTGAGCCATAGAAACCAAAGCGCCACCAGCACCACTGCGGTAATCACAACAAAGAGCGCATAACGCGGCAACGAGGGCCACTTGGACGGATCCCTGGGGTCCAGGCCACGGAACTGCACCAGCAGCTTTTCCTGCAATGCAGGAAAGTCAAACTTGGCTATGGATTTGCTTGCCATGGGACTTGCTCCTATTTTTTGACAGGAGAAGAAGTCACGCTAGCGGAAGCCGGGGCGACCCCTGCGGCTGCGGCAGAAGCTGCTTGTCGGGCCTTCTCGGCCTCGCTGGCGCGCACCAGGTGAACGCGCACGGCAAAGCGGGCAATGCGACGTTGATCGCGCGCCGTCAGTGCCACTGTGCCGGCCACAATCTCGACCAACTCCGGCTTGGAAAACCACGGCGTGTTGTTGCTGAGATTGCGCAGCAACTCCGACACCCGTTCATTGGACTGGGCGTCTCCGCGTAAAGTCACCACCTGGTTTTCTTGTTTCATGCTGGCAATGTAAACGCCATCGGGCAGTTGCTTGACCAACTCGGTCATCAAATGAACTGGCAAATTGCGGTCCGATTGCAGGTCTTCCACCGCTTGCTGGCGGGCGCGCAGCGCTGCGATCTCGGACTCGAGGGTGGCAATATCCTTGATCTGCTCGTCAAAGCGCTTGATCTCGGTTTGCAACAACTGGTTTTTCCCTTGCTGTCCGAGGATTTGGGTATGAAACCAAAGGAAAACGGCGCCTGCCAGCAAGCCGCCCGCCAGGGCCGACACGCCCAGGCTGACGTTAAAGACATCCCGGCGCAGCTTGCGCGCCGCTTCGCGGTGCGGCAGCAGGTTAATCAGAATCACGGCGCGAACCTCCGCAAAGCCAGGCCGCAGGAAGTGAGATAGGAAGGCGCTTGCCGGGTCATTTTGCTCAACCGAACAGCGGAGCCCATTTCCATCCCCTCAAACGGGTTCACCAGGGTACAGGCAAAGGTGGTTTGCTTGGTCACGGCAGCCGTCAAACCCGGTAAAGCGGCCGAGCCGCCCGCCAGCATAATGGAATCGATCTTGTTATGCGGCGTGCTGGTAAAGAAGAACTGCAAGGCACGCGCAATTTCTTGTACCATGCTCTCCACAAAGGGACGCAAGACGTTGGCTTCATAATCGTCGGGCAGTTCGCCGCTGCGCTTCTTGCTCTCGGCTTCTTCCACCGTAAATCCGTACTGGCGCACGATCAATTGGGTCAGTTGCGCACCGCCAAAGGCCTGGTCGCGGTCATATAAAACTTCTTCGTCCCGAATGACTTGCATACTTGTTGTGAGCGCGCCCACTTCAAACAGGGCTACGATGCTGCCAACGCCTTTGTTAGGCAGGTTGCCGATCAGCCGAGCCGTTGCCAGACGAGCCGCATACGATTCCACATCCACAATCACCAGCTTCAAACCCGCCGCCTCAGCCAAACCCTGAATATCCTGCACCTTTTCACGCCGCGAAGCGGCAATCAGCACCTCAACATCGCCAGCGGATGCGGCGCTCGCTCCCATCACGCAAAAGTCGAGACTGACCTCATCCAGCGGGAATGGAATGTATTGGTTGGCTTCGGTCTCAACCTGGACTTCAAGTTCCTGGTCAGACATGCCACTGGGCAACACGATTTTCTTGGTGATCACGGCTGACGGTGGTAACGCCATCGCCGCGTTCTTGGTCCGCGTCCCACTTTTCTTGACCAGGCGACGAAGGGCGTCGGCCACTTCATCAAATTTTTCGATATTGCCGTCGGTGATCCAACCACGCTCCAGCGGCACAATGGCACAATGTTCAAGCACCAGATTGCCGTCCCGATCATGGCCAAGCTCGACCAGCTTGACGCTGGACGAACTGACGTCAATCCCCAGCAAGGGCGCCGGTTGACGACTGAACAAGGATCCAAAAGAGAGCAAAACAATTCCCCGAAAGAGGCCGGTTAAATAGCGGCAAAACTTAAGAAATCACATGAATGCTAGCAGTAAGCTCTTTGTCCGGCAAAGGTTTTTTGAAAATCATGGGGTTCGAGGCGTTGTCAAAAGTACACGTTTTGTGTTCGCATGTTACACACTTTTGCCCGGTTGCAAGGCGCAGGGTCCGCACAAGAAGCAATAGTGGATACTACTATGCCATTGCTGGCAAAAGATAATTCCTGAATATCCGGCGCGTTTTTCAAATTTTTTATGCCATCCGAACCTTCTCACACCGACAAGCAGATCGCGCAACATGCCGGTCGTGGTGCCGATACCACGAACCGGGTCCTGCGGCTGGCACTGTGGGGCGGTGGCGTGGCGCTGGCGGGCCTGGCCTCCATCCTGTTGGTCGTCGCAATCGCCATGGCGGTGGTGTTCCCCAACTTGCCCGATATTTCGGATTTGTCGGACTACCGCCCCAAGCTGCCACTGCGCGTTTTTTCATCTGAGGGCATCCTGATTGGCGAGTTTGGCGAGGAGCGCCGACATCTGACACCGATTGGCGAAATCCCGAAAGTCATGCGCGACGCCGTGCTGGCGATTGAAGATGCGCGCTTTTATGAGCATGGCGGCGTCGATTACAAAGGCATCTTGCGTGCCGCCCTGGCCAACCTGGGCCGCATCAAGAGCCAGGGTGCCTCCACCATCACTATGCAGGTGGCGCGCAACGTCTATTTATCTTCGGAAAAGACCTACACCCGAAAGATCTATGAAATATTGCTGACCTTCAAGCTCGAACACATGTTGCGCAAAGACCAGATTCTTGAAATCTACATGAATCAGATTTTTCTCGGCAATCGGGCTTACGGCTTTGCTGCCGCAGCCGAGGCGTATTTTGGCAAGCCATTGAAAGAGCTCAGCATCGCCGAAGCGGCCATGCTGGCAGGTTTGCCCAAAGCGCCCTCGGCCTACAACCCGATCAGCAATCCCAAGCGGGCCAAGGCGCGCCAACTGCACATTATTGACCGCATGCTCGAAAACAGTTTCATCACGGCCGATCAGGCAGCGCTTGCCAGGCAGGAAGAGCTCAAAGTGAAATCCAGCGCCGACAGCAGCAAAGTGCATGCCGAGTACGTGGCCGAAACCGTTCGTCAACTGATTTACGCACAATACGGCGAGGAGACCTATACACGCGGCCTGAACGTCTATACGACACTGCGCGCTGTTGATCAGGATGTGGCTTACAAGGCGTTGCGGCGCGGCATCATGGATTTTGAGCGGCACCAGATTTACCGCGGACCGGAGGAATTTGTGACCTTGCCCGCCAATGAGCAAGAACTGGAGAACGCAATTGACGAGGCACTGGTGGAACACCCCGACAATGGCGACGTGATGGCGGCCGTTGTGCTGCAGGCCAACGCCAAACGCATCCAGGCGGTGCGTCAGAACGGGGAAGCCATTGAAATCAGTGGCGAGGGACTCAAACCTGCCCAATCCGGTCTGTCGGACAAAGCGCCACCCAACATCAAGATTCGCCGCGGTGCCGTGATTCGGGTGGTGCAAACCCCCAAAAACACCTGGGAGATCACGCAATTGCCTGAGGTGGAAGGTGCCTTTGTCGCGCTGGACCCGCGCGACGGGGCCATCAAGGCCCTGGTCGGCGGTTTTGATTTTGACAAGAACAAGTTCAATCACGTCACGCAAGCCTGGCGTCAACCGGGTTCGAGCTTCAAGCCCTTCATCTATTCCGCTGCACTGGAGAAAGGCTTTACGCCCGCCACCATCATCAATGACGGCCCCTTGTTTTTTGACGCCGGTGTGACCGGCGGGCAGCCCTGGGAGCCACGCAATTACGATGGCAAATTTGAAGGGCCGATGAGCCTGCGCCGGGGCTTGGCCAAGTCGAAGAACATGGTCTCGATCCGCATCCTGCAGGCAGTGGGCGCCCAAAACGCACAGGACTGGGTGACCCGCTTTGGTTTTGACGCCGACAAACACCCGGCTTACCTGACCATGGCACTTGGTGCCGGGTCGGTGACGCCGATGCAGATGGCCGCAGCCTACTCGGTCTTTGCCAATGGCGGCTACCGCATCAACCCGTCGCTGATTACCCGCGTCACCGAGCAAAAAGGCAAGTTGCTGGTGCAAACCAAAGCCCAGGTGCTCGACGAATCCCTGCGTGTTATCGACGCGCGCAATGCCTTCATCATGGACAGTTTGTTGCAGGAGGTGACTCGCAGCGGAACGGCCGCGCGCGCCCAGGCAACGCTCAAGCGACCCGACCTGTATGGCAAAACCGGCACCACCAACGATGCGATGGATGCCTGGTTTGCCGGTTTTCAGCCGACCCTGGCAGCCATCACCTGGATCGGTTACGACACACCGCGCAAGCTCGGCGACCATGAAACCGGCGGCGGCCTGAGTCTGCCAGTCTGGATTACCTTTATGGCCCAGGCCCTAAAAGGGGTGCCGGTCACCGAGTTCAGCGTGCCGACCGGCGTTGTCAATGCAGGCGGTGAGTGGTTTTACGAGGAATTCGCCCATGGCGGCGGCGTCACGCAACTCGGGCTGGACAGTGGAGCCGGTGCGCCAGCGCCAACGCAGGTCATTCCACTGCCCCCGGCCGACGAACGAAACAAGATACTGGATCTGTTCAGAAACTAATGATTTGCGGGGCAGACCGCAGACTGCGAAGCAGGCCAGCTCTGTCCCCAACTGATGGTCGGAGCTTGGCTGTCATTCAGAAAACACCAGCGCGCACCCCGCCTGGGCGCTGGCAAATTCCGACAAATTTTCAAAAAACTCGCCATGGCCCTTGCTGTCTATCCACTTTATGCTATCAAATTTGTAATGATAGCCGCCGGACCTTGCCGCCAGCCAGATTTCATGCAGTGGTTTTTGCAGATTGATGACGATCTGGCTCCGGTTGGAAAACACCAACGTCAGCATGCCGCCGGTGCGCTGGTTGTCAATGTCGGCTCGCCCCTGGTCATTGATCCGGTCACAACTGGCTTCAAGCGCTTTGAGCAGGGTTTCGGCCCGGTCCATGAATTCTGCGTCGGTCATTACAATTTCACTATGTTGTTCGTCAGACAAATTCTAGTCATTGTGCTTGTCCTTGCCGGCAGTGCGGTGGGCCTGAGCGGCTGCGGCCAGCAAGGGCCTTTGTACTTGCCGACGGAAGCGGCGGCAGCCCATCGCGCCACGCTGCCGCAAACGCTGCTGCCCGCGGGCCTGGGGCGCCCTGCCCCGCCAGCCAGCGCCCCGCCGCAATGAGCGCGCCGAACCTTCCCGGCCAGCCCCATCTGGCCTACCGCGGCAACGAACTGTTTTTTGAGGAAGTTCGTTTAAGCGACCTGGTCCAAGCCCATGGCACCCCCCTCTTTGTCTATTCGAAAGCTGCCATGCTGGCAGCGCTGGCAGCCTACCAGCGGGGTTTTGCCGGACGCCAGGTGCAAATCTGCTACGCCATGAAAGCCAACCCGGCGCTCGGCGTGATTGAGGTATTTGCGCAGGCCGGGTGCGGCTTTGACATCGTCTCGGGTGGCGACCTGGAACGTGTGCTGGCAGCCGGGGGTCAGGCCGACAAAGTGATTTTTTCGGGCGTTGGCAAGACGCGCCCGGAGATGCGCCGCGCGCTCGATGTCGGCATTGCCTGCTTCAATGTGGAGAGCGAGGCCGAGCTCGAAGTGCTAAACGAAGTCGCACTCTCCATGAGCCTGCGCGCGCCGGTGAGCATTCGGGTCAACCCCAACGTCGATCCCAAAACCCACCCCTATATTTCCACTGGCCTGAAGGGCAACAAGTTCGGCGTTGCCCACCAACGGGTGCTGCACACCTATCAGCGGGCAGCCAGTCTGGCCGGCATTCGGGTGCTCGGCATTGACTGCCATATCGGCTCGCAGATTACCGAAGTGGCACCCTACCTGGACGCGGTGGACCGCATGCTCGATCTGGTGCAGGCGATTGAGGCCAGCGGCATCGCCATCGGCCACCTTGATTTTGGTGGCGGCCTGGGTATTGACTACCACGGTGACACACCACCCAAGGCCGACTTGCTCTGGCAAACTTTGCTCACGCGCCTCGATCAGCGCGGTTTTGGCGAGCGCGCCTTGATGGTCGAGCCCGGCCGCTCGCTGGTCGGCAATGCCGGGGTCTGCCTGACCGAAGTGCTGTACCTGAAGCCCGGCGAAGAAAGAAACTTCTGCATCATCGACGCCGCCATGAACGACCTGCCGCGCCCGGCCCTCTACCAGGCCTATCACCAAATCGTGCCACTGCGCGCGCGCGCCGAAGCCGCCGGCGTCTGGGAAGTCGTGGGTCCTATTTGTGAAAGCGGCGACTGGATTGGCCATGAACGCGCCCTGGCCGTGCTGCCTGGCGATTTGCTGGCGGTCCTGTCGGCGGGCGCGTATTGCATGAGCATGGCCAGCAACTACAACTCGCGCGCTCGTGCCGCCGAAGTTTTGGTGGATGGCGCGCAGGCCCATCTGATTCGCCGCCGCGAAACCCAGGCCGACCAGATGCAAGGCGAGAGTCTGGTCGGACATGGGTCCTAATACACTATTATTTCAGTAGCTGCTTGCGCAGATACCACGGGGGCTAGACCCTATTTTTGCTTACAAGATTGAACAGGCGCCAGGCCAACAAGGCGGTCAGAATGGTGGCATAGACAAACACTTCCACGAAGTCATTTTTGCCGGCACGCATCCAGAAGAAATGCAACAGGGCCAAGCCGGCCACCCCATAGATCAACCGGTGCAAGGCTTGCCAGCGCCTGCCGCCCAGCGCCTTGATGGCCCGGTTGAATGAGGTCAGGGCCAGCGGCGTGAGCAGCGCAAAAGCCAAAAAACCCACCAGGATGAAGGGACGCTTGGGAATGTCTTTGACGATATCGACCGATTCGAATCCCATGTCAAACCAGGCGTAGCTCAGCCCATGCAGCACGGCATAGAAATAGACAAAAAGCCCCAGCATGCGGCGAAAGCGCGCCAGCGCTGGCGTGCCGGTGATGCTGCGCAAGGGCGTCACGGCCAGCGTCAGGCACAGGAAGCGCAAGCTCCAGTCACCCGTGGCACGCGACAGGGCCTGCGCCGGATTGGCACCCAACTGGTTGGCAAGCGCCGCATACAACAACCAAGCAAACGGCAGCAGCGACAAACCAAACAAGAGTGGCTTGGCATAGCGATGCAGCAGCGCCGACTTTTGCCGCGGCGCGGGTGCCGGTCGTGCCTGAATGCCTGCCAACGCCATCGCTAAAAAAACTTCTTCAAATCCATGCCGGCATAAAGCTGCCCGACCTGCGCCTCGTAGCCGTTGAAGAGTAGGGTTTTGCGTTTTTTCGTAAACAAGCCGTCCTCGCCGATGCGCCGCTCGCTGGCTTGACTCCAGCGCGGGTGATCAACATTCGGGTTGACGTTGGAAAAGAAGCCGTATTCATTGGCGGCCGCCTTGTTCCAGGCGGTGCCGGGCTGCTTGTCGGTGAAACGGATTTTGACCAGGCTCTTGCCACTCTTGAAGCCGTACTTCCAGGGCACGACCAGCCGCAGCGGCGCACCGCTCTGGTTGGGCAGCACTTCGCCGTACATGCCAAAGCTCAGCAGCGTGAGCGGGTGCATGGCTTCGTCCAGGCGCAAGCCCTCGACATAGGGCCAGTCAAGCACGCGCGAGCCGACAAACGGCATCATTTTGGGATCGGCCAACGTGACGAATTCGACGTACTTGGCGCCGCCGAGCGGCTCGACGCGCTTGATCAGTTCGCTGAGCGAGTAGCCCACCCATGGAATCACCATTGACCAGCCCTCGACACAGCGCAGGCGATAAATGCGCTCTTCCTGGGCGCTCAATTTGAGCAGGTCTTCGAGGGTGTAGCGGGCGGGCTTCTTGACCAGCCCTTCAATCTCCACCGACCAGGGCCGGGTCTTGAGGCGATAGGCATTGCTGACCGGATCCGACTTGTCAGTGCCAAATTCGTAGAAATTGTTGTAGGTCGTGGCGTCCTTGTAGTCGGTCACTTTTTCGATCGTCGCGGCACCAGCAACGCTCGACCTGACGGCGGGCAGGGCCGCCAATTTTCCTGGTCGCGCCACGACACCGGCACTTTGGGCCCGGCCCGAGCGCACGGCCCAGGCGGCCAGCGCCGCCCCTGCGACGCCGCTGGCCATGAGTTTGATCAGATCGCGCCGCCCGGCATAGACCCTCTGGTCAGTGATCTCGCTGGAATTGGGATGACAAAAGCCATCACGGCTGGTTTTGATAAGCATAATGCTGTCCTCGGTCAGGCTGTCGTCGCACAAAGGCGTGGATTCTTGCAATTGGCACGGCTGGCATTATTCAGGCTGGCGCAAATCAACGCTGGCGTGTGGGCTTAACCCTTAGCTGCCACTTGGACCTTCAGCCGAATTGAGCTAAGCTCCCACCCCTTGACGCGCAGGTGGGATTCCAGGGCGGGCAGCAATTGGCGAATTTTCGCAGCAGCAGCCGGGTTGTCCAGAATCAGGCACCAGACCGGGCCCTCAATCGGGCCAGCCTTGACGGCAGCGCGCAAGGGCACGGGAATCAAAGATTCAATGGCTTTGAGCCGGGCCACCGAGTCTCGCGTTAGTTCAGTCAGACGAAGCAGCGTGGGAGACTCCTGACTGGCTTGCAGTAGCGTCACGGACTGGTGGCGGCGGTTCATGGGCGAATTGTTAAAGGAATCATTGGGTATGCAATTGATTATCACGGATTCATGGCTTGCCAGGAGCCGTGCGGTTCACCTCAGCGGCGGCAAACTGATTCTGGCCGGGTTACTGAGCGCATTGAGCTTGATGCTGGTGGCGGCAGGTCTGTACCACTGGGTGTTCCTGAAGGCTGCCCGGGAGGGCTGGCCAGTTGTGGGCCCCCTGCTCAGGTTGGTCACCCAGGACGAGTTTGCCCAGCGCGACCGCTTCATGCGCGAAAACCTCGATGTGCTGGCGCGCAAGCTGGGCGAAATGCAGGCCAAGATGACACAGCTTGAGTCGCTGGGGGAGCGGGTGTCGGGTCTGGCTGGCATCAATCCGATTGACATCAAGATCAAACCAGGCCAGGGTGGCGCGCTGCTGTCCGGGCGCCCGCTGACGCTGCAGGATCTGCAAGCCACGCTGGCCGACCTGGATCGCCTGACTGACCAGCGTGCCGACCTCATGACGGTGCTGGAGTCGCGTCTGTTTGAGCAGAAAATTCGCAACATGATGGTGCCAACGCAGCAGCCGGTGGCGGCAGGTACACTGGGTTCGCTGTTTGGCTGGCGCATCGACCCCATTACCGGACATTCTGCCCTGCACTCCGGACTGGATTATCAGGCGGCTTATGCGAGCCCGATCCTGGCGGCAGCCGGCGGCGTGGTGGTGACGCAGGAATACCACCCGGAATACGGCAACATGATTGAGATTGACCATGGCAACGACCTGATCACGCGCTATGCCCATGCGTCCAAAATTCTGGTGAAAAAAGGCGACTTGATCAAGCGCGGTCAGAAGATTGCCGAAGTTGGCACCACCGGTCGCACCACCGGCGCGCATCTGCATTTTGAAGTGCTGGTGCAGGGCATCGCGCAGGACCCGCAAAAGTTTCTGGCGGCAGGCAGAACAATCGTCCCGGAAAGACGCCTTGCTGCGCAAAGGTAAAATGGTCAGCTTAGTTTGCTCTGCGGCCCGCATTGCGCTTGAGCGCTTGCGTTTCGCGACAGTGACCCCACTTTATCCAGATTAAAAAAAGGATTGCGCTGCCCTGTTGGTCCCGGTGGACCTGCGGGTTAGTCTTGCATTCATGGCCACCAATATTCTTACCAAAATTTTCGGCAGTCGCAATGACCGCCTGCTCAAGCAATACCGCAAGGATGTCGTTCGCATCAACGCGCTCGAAACCGGGCTCGAAACGCTCTCCGACGAGGCGCTGCGTGGCAAGACGCTGGAATTCAAGGAGCGGATCAATAAGGGCGAGGCGCCTGACGCCCTGTTGCCGGAAGCCTTTGCCGTGGTACGAGAGGGTTCCAAGCGCGTGATGAAGATGCGCCACTTTGACGTACAACTGCTCGGTGGCATGTCACTGCACAACGGCAAGATCTCCGAAATGGGCACCGGCGAAGGCAAGACACTGACGGCCACCATGCCGGTCTATCTGAACGCCTTGTCGGGCAAAGGGGTTCACGTGGTGACGGTGAATGATTACCTGGCCAATCGCGACGCGCAGTGGATGGGCAAGCTGTACAACTTTTTGGGTTTGACGGTTGGCGTCAATTTGCCGAACCTGGCGCGCGAGGAAAAGCAGGCGGCCTACCGCGCCGACATCACCTACGGCACCAACAACGAATTCGGCTTTGACTACCTGCGCGACAACATGGTTTATGAGGCCGCGGACCGGGTCCAGCGCAGCCTCAATTACGCCATTGTCGATGAGGTGGATTCGATCCTGATTGATGAGGCGCGCACGCCGCTCATCATCAGCGGCCAGGCAGAAGATCAAACCAACCTGTATGTCGCCATCAACAAGGTGGTGCCTGCGCTAATCCGGCAAGAAGGGGAAGAAGACATTCGCACCGGTGAGGGCGTCATCAAGCCGGGTGACTTTACGGTCGATGAAAAAACGCATCAGGTTTTTCTGACCGAGCAAGGGCATGAAAGCGCCGAGCGCATTTTGTCGGAGTTGGGGCTGATCCCCGCCGGCGCCAGCCTGTACGACCCGGCCAATATCACGCTGATGCATCACCTGTACGCAGCCCTGCGTGCCAATCACCTGTATTTCCGTGATCAACACTATGTGGTGCAAAACGGCGAGATCGTCATCGTTGACGAATTCACCGGTCGCCTGATGACCGGGCGGCGCTGGAGTGAAGGCCTGCATCAGGCGGTGGAAGCCAAGGAAGGCGTCGCCATCCAGCCGGAAAACCAGACCATGGCGTCGATTACCTTCCAGAACTACTTTCGCCTTTACGGCAAGCTGGCCGGCATGACCGGCACGGCCGATACCGAAGCCTATGAGTTTCAGGAGATTTATGGCCTGGAGACGGTGGTGATGCCGCCCAACAAGCCGAGTCGGCGCGATGATCAACTCGACCGGGTCTATAAGACCACGCGCGAAAAATACGAAGCCGCCATCAAGGACATCCGCGAGTGCTATGCACGCGGCCAGCCGGTGCTGGTCGGCACCACCTCGATTGAAAACTCGGAAGTGATTGCCCAGCTGCTGGAAAAAGAAAAACTGCCGCACCAGGTGCTCAACGCCAAGCAGCACGCACGCGAGGCTGAAATCATCGCCCAAGCCGGGCGTGCTAAGGTCATCACCATTGCCACCAACATGGCCGGTCGAGGCACTGATATTGTGCTGGGCGGCAACGTCGGTCCTGCGATCGACGCGGTGGAGGGCGATGAGTCCTTGAGCACCGAGCAAAAGCAGGAAAAAATCGACACCCTGCGGACCCAATGGCAAAAAGACCACGACCAGGTCACCGCTTTGGGCGGTTTGCGCATCATCGCCACTGAGCGTCACGAGTCGCGTCGCATCGACAATCAACTGCGTGGTCGCTCCGGCCGTCAGGGCGACCCCGGCTCGTCGCGCTTTTACCTGAGTCTGGATGACTCGCTGATGCGCATTTTTGCCGGGGACCGGGTCAAGGCCATCATGGACCGGCTGAAGATGCCCGATGGCGAAGCGATTGAGGCCGGCATTGTGACGCGCTCCATCGAAAGCGCCCAGCGCAAGGTCGAGGCACGCAACTTTGATATGCGCAAGCAGTTGCTGGAGTACGACGATGTCGCCAACGACCAGCGCAAGGTGATCTACCAGCAGCGCAACGAGATCCTTGATGCCTCCGATCTATCGGCCCAGGTGCGCTCCTTGCGCGAGGGTTGCTTTGACGATCTGGTGCGGCAATATGTTCCGGCTGAATCGGTTGAGGAGCAGTGGCATATCACTGAGCTGGAGAAGGTCTTGTCCGAGGAATGGCAATTGACACTGGCGCTGCAAACCCAGGTGAGTGCCGCCAGCGCCATCACCGACCACGATTTGCTGAGCAGCGTTTGCCACGAGGCCAACCAGATGTTTGAATCAAAGGTCGAGCAGGTCGGCAACGAAAACTTCCTGCAATTTGAGCGCATGGTGCTGTTGCAAAGCATTGACACGCACTGGCGCGAGCATTTGAGTTCACTCGACTATTTGCGCCAGGGCATTCACTTGCGCGGCTACGCCCAGAAGCAGCCCAAGCAGGAGTACAAGCGCGAGGCGTTCGAGCTGTTCAGCCAAATGCTCGATGCCGTCAAAAACGACGTGACCAAGGTGCTGATGACGGTCAAGATTCAATCCAACGAACAACTCGAACAGGCGGCTGAAGCACTGGAGACGCGCGGCGAAAGCATTGCCAACGTCACCTATATTGCGCCGACCGAAACCGGTGAAGTGCAAACCATCGCCGATGAAAGCACGTTCAACAAGAAGTCCACCATACCCGGCAACGCGGTGCCGCGCGTCGGCCGCAATGAGCCCTGCCCGTGCGGCAGTGGCAAGAAATTCAAGCATTGCCACGGAAAATTAAACTAATCTGTCCCCAACTGATTAGAGGAACCTATGGCAGTCAATCTATCCCCTCCCAACCCAGCCGAGTTGTACCCCATCGCCGGTCTGCGTTTGGGCGTCGCCGAGGCTGGCATCAAAAAGGCCGGTCGCAATGACTTGACCGTCATCCTGCTTGATGAGGACACTGCAGTGGCAGGCGTCTTCACCCAGAACCGGTTTTGCGCGGCCCCGGTGCAGCTCTGCCGTGAACATCTGGCCACGGGTGGCGGCGTTCGCACCCTGCTCATCAACACCGGCAATGCCAATGCTGGCACCGGAGATGAGGGCCGCCAACGCGCGCTCGATACCTGCCAGGCCCTGGCCAACCGACTGGGCATCACGGCGCAGCAGGTGCTGCCGTTTTCCACCGGCGTGATCTTGGAAGCCCTGCCCTCCGAGCGCATCATTGCCGGGCTCGACGCGGCCCTGTCCGATGCGCAGCCAAAGCATTGGCTGCGCGCGGCCGAAGCCATCATGACCACCGATACCGTGCCGAAGGCTTTTGGTGCACAGCTCACGATCAACGGTGCCTGCGTTAGCGTCACGGGCATCGCCAAGGGTGCCGGCATGATTCACCCAAACATGGCGACCATGCTCGGTTTTCTGGCCACCGATGCCTGCGTCAACGCGGCGTTGCTGCCGCAGCTTGCCAAGGCACTCGCCGACGCTTCATTCAACCGGGTCACGGTGGATGGCGACACCTCGACCAACGACTCGTTCATACTGCTGGCGACCAACAAAGCGGCGCACCCGACGATTGATTGCCTCGACAGTGTTGAAGGTCGGGCACTCATGACGGCCCTGTTGGGCGTAGCGCAGAAGCTCGCTCAGGCGATTGTGCGTGACGGTGAAGGTGCCACCAAATTTATCACCGTTCAGGTCGAAGGCGGGGGCAGCCAGGCCGAGTGCCTGCAGGTCGGCTACGCGATTGCCCATTCTCCGCTGGTCAAGACGGCGTTCTTTGCGAGCGACCCCAACCTGGGGCGCATTCTGGCGGCTGTCGGCTATGCCGGCATCACCGATCTGGACCAGACCGGCATTGATTTGTACCTGGATGACGTCCATGTCGTAAGCCAGGGCGGTCGCCACCCCGACTATCGCGAAGAAGACGGCCAGCGCGTCATGCGTCAAAGTGAAATCGCGGTGCGCGTCCTGCTCGGGCGCGGCCAGGCGTGCGACACGGTCTGGACCTGCGACCTGAGCCATGACTATGTCTCGATCAATGCCGACTACCGTTCATGAACGAGCAGTTTGAGCATTTGCTCGGGCGCGCCGAGCAACTCATTAGTCGCATCGAGTCGCTACTGCCACAAGCCCTGACGCAACCCGACTGGCGCAGCACCCTCGCCTGCCGCTATCGCAAACGCAGCAACGGCAGCGGCCTGCTGACGCCGGTGCGCCACATCGGCGTCATGCGCCTGGTCGACTTGAAGGAAATTGAACCCCAAAAGGAAAAAATCCGCCGCAACACCTTGCAGTTTGTCAGCGGCCAGGCCGCCAACAACGTGCTGCTCACGGGCGCGCGCGGCACCGGCAAATCATCCCTGATCAAGGCCTGCCTGAACGAGTATGCCGGGCTGGGCTTGCGGCTGATTGAAGTGGACAAAACCGACTTGATCGACCTGCCCGAGATTGTCGATCTGGTGTCCGAGCGCAGCGAGAAATTCATCGTCTTTTGCGATGACCTGAGCTTTGAAGAAGGTGAGCCGGGCTACAAGGCGCTCAAGTCGATTCTGGACGGCTCGGTCGCTACCACCAGTTCCAACGTGCTGATTTATGCCACCAGCAACCGGCGCCATCTTTTGCCGGAGTACATGCAGGAGAACCTCAGCTACACGCACCGAGAAGACGGTGAGGTTCACCCGGGCGAAGTGGTTGAAGAAAAAATCTCGCTGTCCGACCGTTTTGGCTTGTGGGTCAGCTTCTACCCGTTTACGCAGGACGAATACCTTGTCATCGCGGCGCAATGGCTGGGCTACTTTGGCGTCGCGCCCGCCGCAGTGCAGGCGGCCCGGGCGCAAGCCCTGCTGTGGGCGCTGGAACGGGGCTCCCGCAGCGGTCGCGTGGCCTACCAGTTTGCACGCGACTACGTCGGGCAACACAGCATCAGTCAATGAACCGCCGCGGGGGTGCAACGCCACTGGTGGCCGATGCCAGCATCGCGCGCGATGGCAGCGCCAAGCGGGCTCTGGTTGAGGTCGCGGTAGGGGTACTGATCCGCCCGAACGGCGATTTTTTGCTCACCTCGCGCCCAGTTGGCAAGGTTTATGCCGGTTTTTGGGAGTTTCCGGGTGGCAAGCTCGAAAGCGGCGAAAGCGCACTACAGGCCTTGCAGCGCGAGCTGCTCGAAGAGCTCGGCATCCATATAGGGCGCGCCAGCGCCTGGCAAGTGCAGGAAGTGGACTACCCGCACGCCTTGGTGCGCTTGAACTTTTTCAAGGTATTTGACTGGCAGGGTGAATTGCAGATGCGTGAAGCGCAAAGCTTTGACTGGCAGCGCCTGCCTGTGCAAGTGACACCACTATTAGCCGGAACGGTGCCGGTGCTACAGTGGTTGGCGGCTGAACGCGGCTTTCTGGATGCTACGCATTTAGTAGCTGTTTGCACAGGCGAATAGCGGGCTGGAGCCTATTTTTACATGTCTTTTTAGTGGGTGTCGCGATTTTCATGTTGGTCTGGCAGATTGGGGGTTGGCACCCGAAAACTCTCGCTGGCCCAAGCGCCGAAATCAATACTTTTGCAGCGTTCGCTGCAAAATGGACGGAACGGGTTGCTGCTGGAATAAGAGCTGCGCCCCCCGCACGTGGGGCAAATCACCACTTTGGGTGGCACTGAATCCTTTGGGCTGACTGCCTTCATGAGCACAGCGCCAATTCAAAAGAAGCGTCCTCACTGGCCGCATGCAGCCGGTCATCAGCGCCCTGGCGCATCAGGCGGATCGATACCATGAGTCGGTTGCCACTGATCTCGGGGATCAAACCGAGTGAGGCATCCAGCGCCAGTCGCAACAATTGAAAAGTCCGTCCCTGGGGCAGATTTTGTTGAAATTGGCCACCATTGGCCATCACCTTTTGTGGCACGCCTGCATCGCGCAACAGCTTGAGCAGGAGATGAACGGCATCGGCCGAGGGGGTCAGGGTAGCCGCCCACAGCGCCAGATCGCCGCGTCGCTGATCACCCGTCTTGTGTTGCCATGCATAGTAGGCCGGCAGATCAAACTCGCAGGTACCGCCGGGAATGCCGACGCGGCTGCGAATACTCATGAGCCAGTCGTTCTCGGTCAGCGTCTGGCCGGCTTTGCCGGGCAGACTGTTGAGCGCATCGAAACAGTTGTTCAATTGCCCGATCACGGCATCGAGAACGCCCTCCGCGATGGCGGGGTTACCCCGGAACGCATCGAGCGTGTGCCTTTGCCGGTCCAGGTCCTTGAGCAGGTCAGATTTCAGGTCGGCCCGGGCACCCACATCCATGACCTCGAAGATCGTGGCCAGCGCAAAGTGATGATCCAGCGCCGCCTCACGCGAGACCAGTTCGTTCAGACGAAGAAACAGGTGTTCGAGCCGCAGGTAGGTGCGGATGCGCTCATTAAAGGGGTATTCGTAAAGGATCACGCTGATAAGGTTTGGGTAGCCGGATGGAGCCCGCATGATAGCCCGAAGCGAATCGCCATTTGCCCGATCTCGGTCGCCAAATCGGAGCGCGGCAACATGTCGTTAAAAATAACTGCGTCCGCCGCGCGCAAACGCTGCGTGCGGCTGGCTTGAGTGGCGATGATCCGCTCGACGGCTTCGCGCTGCAACTGGTCTCGCGCAAGTACCCGCCTGATTTGCGTCTCTGGCGTGCAATCGACCACCAGCACCAGATCCAGTCTGCTCCGCCACACCGCAGATTCGACCAGCAGCGGAATATCAAACACGATACAAGCGTAGCCTTGCGCCGCAGCCAGCGCGGCCTGTCTCTGCGTTTCCTGCCCCACCAAGGGGTGGATGATGGACTCGAGTCGTTGCCGGGCTGCGGCGTCGCCGTAGGCCAGTGCGCGCATCCGGTCGCGATCGAGTGCGCCCGCAGCTGTGACGAACGCCAACCCAAAGGCCTTGACGATTGAGGGCATGGCCAAGCCGCCCGGGCTGGTCAATTGGCGCGCAATGGCATCGGCATCGACCAGTCCGGCACCGTGCTGCATCAGACCGTGCGCAACCGTGCTCTTACCGCTGCCAATGCCCCCGGTCAGCCCGACCTGCAACATCGCCTACAGTCCGAACACACGCAGCATGGCATTTGGACCAAACAATAGGGCGGTCAGGCCAGCACCCGCCAAAAACGGGCCAAATGGCACGTAGCCACCCTCGCGTAACGCACTGGAAAATTTCATGGCAATGCCGACCATGGCACCAATGACCGAGGCCATCAAAATGATCGGTATCAGCGCCTGCCAACCAAACCAGGCACCCAGCGCGGCAAACAGCTTGAAGTCGCCAAAGCCCATGCCTTCCTTGCCCGTGACGAGTTTGAAAGCCCAATAAACCAGCCACAGGGATAAATAACCGGCCACCACTCCCCACAACGCTGTCGCCAACGGCACCGCCGTCCATTGCAAGGCAGCAGCGATCAGACCGGCCCAAAGCAGTGGCAAGGTGATGTCGTCGGGCAGTAGCGTGGTGTCCCAATCTATGCAGCCCAGGGCCAGCAGCGCAGCACCAAAGCCGCTCCAGAGCGCTGCGCTGGGCGTGAGGCCCCAGTGCCATGCGCAGTAGAAAAAAAGCAAACCAGTGGCCAGTTCCACCACGGGATAGCGCCAGCTGATCGGCGCGGCGCAGCCAGAGCATTTGCCACGCAAAAAGAGATAACTGAGAACCGGAATGTTCTCAAACCAGCGGATTGCATGCCCGCATTTGAGGCAGCGCGAACGCGGCAGCGCCAGGTTGAACGTCTCAAGGGCTGTCGCAGCCTTGCCAGACATGGCGTCACACTCGGCCTTCCACTGGGCTTCGAGCATCACCGGCAGGCGGTAAATCACAACATTGAGAAAACTCCCGATCAGCAAGCCTAGCACACCAAAAAAACTGGCGTCAAGCCCTTGCGATACCGCCATCAAACCACCTGACCCAGCTTGAAGATCGGCAAATACATGGCCACCACGATGCCACCAATGACAGTGCCCAGAATGACAATGATGATGGGCTCCATCAGGCTCGAGATGCCCGCCACCATATCGTCCACCTCGGCTTCGTAAAAGTCAGCGGCCTTGCCCAGCATGTGATCGATGGAACCGGATTCTTCACCAATTGAACACATCTGCAACACCATCGACGGAAACAAGTTGGAATTGGTCATGGCCACGGTCAACGAGGTGCCGGTTGACACCTCCTGCTGGATCCTCTTGGTGGCAATCTCATAGACTGAATTGCCAGCGGCCCCGCCCACCGAATCAAGCGCCTCCACCAAGGGCACACCCGCGGCGAACATGGTGGACAGCGTGCGCGTCCAGCGTGCCGTGCAAGATTTGTCAATCAAGACGCCAAAGATCGGCATCTTGAGCAGCAGGCGATCCATCACCTGTTGCATCTTTTCGTTGCGTCGCCAAGCCTGCATGAAAAAGTAAAAACCGCCAAAAATGCCGCCAAAAATCAGCCACCAATACTTGACAAAGATTTCGCTGATGGCGATCACCACCAGCGTGGGCGCTGGCAGGTCAGCGCCAAAATTGGAGAACACCTCCTTGAATGCTGGCACGACGAAGATCATGATCACCGCCGTCACCACAAACGCCACAACCAAAACCGCAATGGGGTACATCAGGGCCGACTTGATTTTTGACTTGATGGCTTCGGTCTTTTCCATATAGACCGCCAACCGGTCCAGCAACTGGTCCAGAATACCCGCCGCCTCACCCGCCTCGACCAGATTGCAGTAGAGGTTGTCAAAATACAAGGGGTACTTGCGAAACGCGGTGCTCAGAGAGGTGCCGGTCTCTACATCAGTGCGAATATCGTTGAGCAGCTTTGTCACGCTGGGATTTGGGTTGCCCCGTCCCACAATGTCGAAGGCCTGCAGTAGCGGCACGCCCGCCTTCATCATGGTGGCAAGCTGGCGCGTGAAGATCGCCATATCCTTGGGCTTGATGGCGCGGCTCGAGCGCATCCGGCGCTTCTTGATCTTGGTCGATATGACCCCCTGCCGACGCAACGACGCCTGGACCTGGTTTTCGCCACCGGCACGGATCTCACCACGAACCTGCTTGCCGTTACGGTCCTTGCCTTCCCACTCAAAAACAAATTCCTTTGCGCCCTTTGACTTTTCGGTTGCCATGAAGTCCCTCGAATGAATGGTGTATTGTTTATTCGTTGGTCACAGCCAGCACTTCTTCGAGGGAAGTCAGACCCAGTTTGACTTTGCGCAGACCGGCCTGACGCAGTGTCCTGACCCCTTCGCGCCGCGCTTGCTCAGCAATTTCCAGGGCGCTGCCGTCACGCAAGATGATACGTTGGATCTCTTCGCTGACCGGCATCACCTGGTAAAGACCGACTCGCCCTTTGTAACCGTTGTTGCACAGGGCGCAGCCGACCGCCCGGTAGGTCACCCAAGGCGTTCTGAGTTCGTCCTCCTGATAGCCCGCCTCAAGTAGTGCCTTTTTTGGAATGTCCATCGGCGTTTTGCAGCTTTGGCAAAGGCGCCGGGCCAAGCGTTGCGCGGTAATGAGGATCACGCTGGACGTAATATTGAAGGGCGCAATACCCATATTGCGCATCCGGGTCAAGGTGGACGGTGCATCGTTGGTATGCAAGGTGGACAGCACCAGATGCCCGGTCTGCGCCGCCTTGATGGCAATATCAGCGGTCTCGGTATCGCGCACCTCGCCCACCATGATGATGTCGGGGTCTTGCCGCAAGAATGATTTGAGGGCCACCGCAAAGGTGAGCCCAGCCTTCTCGTTCACGTTGACCTGATTGACGCCTGGCAAATTGATCTCGCACGGATCCTCGGCGGTCGCAATGTTGACGCCCGGCTTGTTGAGCATGTTAAGACAGGTGTAGAGCGAAACGGTCTTGCCCGAACCCGTAGGTCCGGTGACCAGAATCATGCCGTATGGCCTGCCAATGGCTTGCAGCAAGCGCTCTTTATCCTCCGGCTCATAACCCAACGCATCAATCCCCAGTTTGGCACTGCTCGGATCCAGGATGCGGATCACAATTTTCTCGCCAAACAAGGTCGGCAGGGTGCTGACGCGGAAGTCGATGACCCGGTCCGGGCCAATTTTGAGCTTCATCTTACCGTCTTGTGGCACCCGCTTCTCGGATATATCCATCCTGGATATCACTTTGATGCGCGACGCCAGTTTTTCTTTGATGGCAATCGGCGGCGAGGCGATTTCCCGCAATTCACCGTCGATCCGGAAACGGACGCGGTAATTGTGTTCATAGGGCTCGAAGTGCAGGTCGGACGCGCGCATGCTGAACGCGTCGAGCAGCATCTTGTGTAAAAACTTGACGACCGGTGCGTCGTCAACTTCGGAACTGGTCGCATCCGAGTTCTCCATCGAGGACTCGGCCATCGTCTCGTCGAATTCAAACTCGTCGCCGATGATGCTGTCCATCGTCTCCGCCGCCGTGGTCGCATTGGCGGTGACGAGTTTCAAGAGCTTGTCGTATTCAGCAATCACCCAATCAACGCCCAACTGACTGGCAAACTTGATTTTTTCTTCGGCCTGGCTGTCAGATGGATCGGCCGTGGCGACGATCAGCCGGTTGTTTCGCTTGCTCAGCACCACGACCCGGTAGTCGTGGCAGATCTTGCCGTCCAGCAAACCTTTGGGCAGCAGCTTCGGGTCGATCGCATCCAGATCCACCAACGGTGCCGCATAAGCAGAAGACATCGTATGCGCCATATCAGAGGCGGACACCGCCCCCGAACCCGTGAGCTCAGCAATGAAACTGGTGCGTCCCGCCTGGGCTTTGCGATAAATGTCTTCAGCCGACTTTTGCCCCAGCTTGCCAGCCAGCACGAGAGCGCGGCCCAAGCCAGGCAGGGCAGTCGTGGAATTTTCGCGAATGGGGGTATCAACAGCAGCCATAGGCCAAGAATGTACTACGTCCGGCCGGGGTTCGCCAAGTCTTGCGTGGATAATTGCAGCCATGTTGGATGAAAATGGGACTAAGCACATTTACCATCGCGTTATAGTTGACGCTAGCCAGGACTCTTTGTCGGTCATCGCCGGACTGATCGGGCCGGGACAAACCGTGCTCGACTTGGGCATGGGCACCGGTGGCCTGGGGCAATTCCTGAGTCAGCGCCACGCCTTTGTAGTCGATGGCGTCACACTGAGTCCACAGGAAGCGCAGATAGCCCAACCATGGTACCGGCGGGCCCTGGTAGCGGACCTCGACCGTGACCGTCTCAAAGCCATTTTTGGCGATCAACAATACGACTGCATCGTATGCGCCGACGTGCTGGAGCACCTCAAGGCTCCCCAAACCCTGCTGACACAGTGCAAAGCGCTGCTCACACCGGGCGGCCAACTCATCTCGTGTGTTCCAAATGCGGGCTACTGCGGGCTAGTAGCGGAACTGATCACAGGTGATTTCCGCTACCGATCTGAAGGCCTGCTTGACAGCACGCATTTGCGTTTCTTTACCCGCACTTCACTACAACGATTTTTTGTTGAAAGTGGCTGGGCGACTCAATCCGTCGCGACGATACAACGAAATCTGGCAGCGTCGGAGTTCAAGGTCGCTTTCGACGGATTGCCTCCGTCAGTTGCGCGTCACTTATTGGCCCTGCCAGATGCGCTGAGTTACCAGTTCATTTCAGTGCTACAACCGGTTGAAATGGCGGATCGCCCTGTAAGCAACGCATCAAGCGGTAGCGCTGTTCAAATGAAGCCAACAGAGTCGGCTAGCGCGCTGTTCTCGGCACAGCTCTATCTAGCCGTACAAAACCGGTACGATGAGGCGACCAAACTGGTTACGTCCGGCCGCATAGGGGAACACCGGCAAACATTGGGCTTTGATATCCCCGCCAGCCCACGACCCTACTCCGGGATTCGATTTGACCCGGCGGACCGTCCTGGCTTTTTCAGGCTGCACCACTTGTGCCTCTGGCTACCCGGTGGTGAACCGGCCTGGCAATGGCATGACGGAAGCGATCCCTTGACCGCATTGGCGAACGCCACACATAACCAGATTGCATTCTCGCCCCCATCGGAAATGGCGTCCGGGACTTTGCTCCTGTTGCACGGTGATGACCCCTCGATCGAACTGCCGCTCGACCTGCGTGTGCTTGAGCAAGTGGCCTTGCATGGCGCCAGACTGGAGGTTTGTGCCGACTGGCCGATGTCAGCCGACTACTTGCAAGCCAGTACAACCATCAATGAGATGCAAACGGCTCACCAGCAAGAGTCGGCGCGACTTCAACAAGAACTGGATCAACTAAGGCAACAACTGGCTCACGCAGAAAACAGCCGCGTGGAGATCCAGGCCGAACTTGCTGCGCTAGGCCCCGCCGCGCGCGAAGCAAAGGTGGAAAAACAACATCTCCTCAGTGCGCCTGGTGCCCCGCAGCGAGAGCGCAAAATCCTTCAGAGCACGTGTGCGCAAAGCGGCCCGACAACACAAACCATTGCCCGGTCCATTGTGTTAAGTGCCACCCGACCGTTGTCAAAGGTCAAGAAGCGCCTTCACCTCCTGCTGGGCCAAAGAGCCAAGAAGGAAACCAATCCGGCGCATAACCCGAGAAGCCGTCCCAAACAGCACCCCAAGCACTGTGTTGACATTGTCGTCCCTGTCTACTGCGGACTTGAACACACCAAACTTTGTCTCGAATCAGTTCTCGCGGCATCCTGCCAAACGACTTGGCGATTAATCATCATCAACGACTATAGCCCGGAACCCGAAATTACCGAATGGCTTCGGCTCTTTGCGCAGCGGGATGCACCCATTTTGCTGCTTGAAAACAGTGAGAACCTGGGCTTTGTCGCCAGCGTCAACCGGGGTATGGCCCAAAGCACAGTCAACGATGTATTGTTGCTTAACAGCGACACCGAGGTGACCAATGACTGGCTTGACCGTCTCCAGCGCGCAGCCTATAGCGCGCCAATGGTGGCCAGTGTGACGCCCTTTTCCAATAACGCCACAATTTTCAGCTACCCGCGTTTTTGTCATGCCAACGAGTTGCCCGCTGGCTACAACGCCGCCAGCCTGGACCAACTATTCGCCCAGCATCTCGCAGGACAGACAATCGAAGTTCCCACGGGTATGGGATTTTGCATGTACCTGCGGCGCCAGTCGCTGCAAGAAGTTGGTAGTTTTGATGTCGCCAATTTCGGCAAAGGTTACGGCGAAGAAAACGATTTTTGCATCATGGCGCAGCATGCCGGCTGGACCCACCTGCACGCACTGGACACTTTTGTAAGACATGCGGGCGGCATCAGCTTTGGCGATACCAAGAGTGAACGTGAGATCGCAGCGATGGAAACCTTACGTCGTCTGCACCCGCACTATGAAGCCCTGGTAGAAGACTACCTAAAGCGTGACCCGGCGCGCGCCGCTCGACAAAAAATTGATATTGTCAGGCTTGCTGCCCGAATCGTTCCTGTCATTCTCATAGTCACCCATAACCGTGAGGGAGGTACTCTGCGGCATATTCGGGAACTAATCCAGAAACTGGAACGTCAAGCCACCTTTTTGCGACTGATCCCCAGACCCGGCGGAGCAGAACTGCGCCTCGATGACCCCAGCGAGGCAATTGCACTTCAATTCGCCCTGCCCGATGATCACCCTCAATTGTTGCAAACACTGCGTGAATTCCGCGTCGACCACATCCACTACCATCACCTGCTCGATCACGCACATGATATCTCCAATCTGGCCACCGATTTGGGGGTAAGCCATGATTTCACGGCGCACGACTACTACAGCTACTGCCCACAGATATCGCTCACCGACCCTTACGGACGCTATTGCGGCGAGCAGGGCATTGCGCAATGCCACCAATGCCTGCAACTCAGACCCGCGCCCGGCGGCGAAAGTATCGAAGACTGGCGCGCACGTCACGCCCGACTATTGGGCCAGGCGCGATTTCTGATTACACCCAGCTTTGATGTTGCCCAACGCATGCAGCGTTTCGTGCCCGACGCACACCTACAGGTGGTGCCACACTCAACTTTATACCGTCAGATTGAACAGCATCCCAAACCACGCCCGCGCGTTCTTGGCGACGACGAGCGCTTGAGAATAGTCGTGCTCGGCGCTTTGAGCAGAATCAAGGGGGCCGACACGCTGGAAGAGACGGCAACACTTGCCGCCATTCACAACCTGGACCTCGAATTTCATCTAGTTGGTTACCCTTACCGCGACCTGCGCGCCCTGCCCCGGGGATTTCTAACGGTCCACGGTGGCTACGAGGAAGAAGATCTGTTGCCACTGCTTCGATCCGTCCAGGCGGACGTGGTCTGGTTCCCAGCCCTCTGGCCGGAGACCTACAGTTACACGCTCAGCGCCAGCTTGGAGGCTGGTCTCCCGATCATCGCCCCCGACCTTGGCGCATTTGCCGAACGGCTGCAAGACCGGGACTGGACCTGGCTGGCCCCCTGGTATCAAAGTGCCAGCCAATGGCTCGAATTTTTCAAAGTCATTCGGCGTGATCATTTTTGCTGCGGTGTTAGTCCAAGCCCCATTTCTCTTGCTACGCCCAGGCCCATACAAGACGCTGGAGCCAGCAGTGCGCAAATGAACTACCAGGAAGACTACCTGTATCTCAAGCCAAAGCGCAGTGCCCGACTCACCTGAATATTGGGCTCGAATCTTGGGCTGGATACAGAACTCGAAATCTACGGCATTTGCAGGGGCGGGCTTGTGCCTGGTGTTCCTGGCGGGTAGCCTCTGGTGGTGGCGGCCCGCACCGGAGCGCCCTGCCCTGTTGCTGGCCCCCATGATGGAACTCACGCCCTGTCTTCTGGCCCAGCCCGGGCTCGCAACCGGCACAAGGCCAGACTGGATGACCCCATGCACCGGACCAAACGCGTCCGCAGCCGCGCTGGTCCAATCGACACTGCACAACCTGCAGCCAGGCCCAGCAGGTAGTGCGGCTTTGGAACTCGGCTACACCCTGAAAGTGCCGCTGCTGTCGCTGCTGCAGGCCGGGCAAAACAGCTGGCAGGTGAACCGCCAAGCAATCGACAATGTCGTGCGAACCATACGTGACACGCCGCGCCCGCTCGTGCTGTACCTGTTCTCGACTCATTTTGGCGTCAATGCGCCGATTGAACCGGTACTGGCCCAAGATCCAAGCAACATTGCCCAAACGCCAAAAGGTCCGTTGCCAATCGATGCCTATTACGGCCAGCCAATTTACCCGTGGAGCGTCGCTCGCACGGACAACGCCATCACACAATATCGAGTCAAGGTCATTCAGACCCTGCTGCAAAACCTTTGCAAACTGCCAACCAGCGCGCGCAGCCGCATCAAAGGCATCACCCTGCTGGGTGAAGTTCATCAGTTGTTTCCTGGCTTCGAATTCGGCATGGGTTTTGACGGCCCTTACCAAGTCAGCGACTACAGCCCCGCATCGGTAGCCGGATTTCGAAAATATTTGCAGAGCCGTTACGTCGACGTCGACATCTTCAACCAGCAGATGGACAGCGATTACCCCTCATTTGAAGCCATTGATCCACCCAGCAAGGATATTCGCCACGAAACCCTGCAACGCTATCAGCAGCACATGGATGCCTACGCTGCGGGTCAAATCCCGATCACTGGCTGGGTACACGCGCCCGACACCCCAAAAACCGCGCTGGTGGTCAAAGTCTACCTTGATGGCAAGCATTTAGCCGACGCACCGGTTTACTTGAGTCGCCAGGATGTGCGCGCGGCACACCCTGAATTCGGCACTGCCGACGTCGGCTGGCGCCATAACCTTCAATACAGTCAACTCGCCGTTGGTATCCACCGCATAGACCTCGCGCTGTCGCGGCCGGGGCAGTCATTGATTAACCTCGGATCCCGCTCCATCCAAATTGCGGACCGACAACACACTCATTCCGGTGCCGTGCCTACGGCGCAATTGCCAGCCATGCAGCCCATGTCGACTCAAATCGCGGCCTACACTGACGAACCGCGCGATCACGCCAATTACTACTTCAACCCACTGGCGCGCGAATGGCAAACCTTCCGCGAGGCCCAGGTGCTGCAATACCTTGAGTACTTCAATTCCATCGTCGCCAATTCATGCCTCTCTGCCACGCCGCGTTATACGCATCAAATCGTGCCCCAATTCAATCCCGGCTGGGACAGCGGGAAATATGCCGTTGCCGCTTCTCTGCAACCCATGAAGACCCTGCGCGCAGGTGTCAGTCTCTACGGTGAAGCCAGCTACGGGCGGTCCTTTGCCGAGTGGTTCAAACAGAGCCCACACGAGCACTACGGCGTCACTGAGTTCCACCCATTGCAGGGGATGACCCCGCGCCAACTCGGTGAGGTATTTGACCAGCAGCGTGACAACGGCGCAAGTTTCCTGTCCTTTTTTGTTGAAACCCGCTGGCACGGACAGCGCGTTGCGCCACTGCCAAACCCATTTTCGTTCGACTCGGATAACAATCAGCACGGCTCAGACAGGCTATTTGTCAGTGTTAAAACATTGTTGACAAAATAGTTTCAGCACAGCGGCCACAGCGCTGGATTGACGGCTGCTAAACTACGCCAAGTATTATGGTATGAATCCTCCAAAGAGTTTTTGTAGTGTGGAAGGTGACCAATTCGTGCGAGCTAGCAAAAACAGAATCATCAAGGCCTTGCTGGCTCTCGAACACGGGTTGCGACACCACTCGTCTGCTCGCGCGGCCTTGGCCAATTTGTACAATGCACGCATCACTCTTGGTGGTCGGATTCGATCAGCGGCAGTGATCGATTTGATCCGGGCCGTGCCCGAGATCAGACTGGTTGATTTCTTACCGGAAAATGGCGACTTGACCGCTTTCGAGCTGGTTTGTCTTTGCAGCTTGATACGGGTTCGTCACCCCAAGTTCGTGCTTGAACTGGGGACTTTTACCGGGAATGCGACGCTCCAGATTGCTGCTAATTTGGACGCCAATGCGCAGATATCAACGCTGGATTTTCCCTTGGGATCGACCAGCGTCACTGGCAACGATACGCATGACGCAGCGCTCATCGATGCTAACGTACGCGATCACCGGAGTTTATTTTTGTCGATGCGGGTCATAGCTATGCGGGCGTCAGGGGTGATACTGAAAAGAGCCTGGGCGTATTGGCCGCCAATGGTGTTATCGTCTGGCACGACTACACACAGGATTGGCCGGACGTTTTTAACTACCTCAATGAACTGGCGCTGCAACTTCCACTCAAGCAACTTGCAGGCACCAATCTGGTGATCTATCAAAAAAGTCTATGACGGCATCTGTGGTCAATTTAAATGTGGCATTGGTCGATCCACGGCGCCTCGTGGGCGAGACTTCCGGTTATGGTGCTACGGTCAATGGTAGCTTGGCTGAACTGGCGGATATCACGACTGACGATTACGCTGAGACGCAGCAATTGGTGAATGCTCGAAAGGCGCTTGATTTTGTGCTGCCTCACCTTCGCCAATGCGGTGCCAAAGCTGTTCTTGACATTGGTTGTGGCGTTGGCAAGATGGTCACCACTTTGTCGGATGAAGGTTTTGACACCTATGGCGTTGATCTATCGGGATTGCAGCGGCGCTGGAAGCAGCTCAATCTTCCATCGCGACAGTTTTTTGTTGTCGGACCTGATCAGCTTGCCCTCCCATTCCACGATGCATCGCTGGATTTTGTGTTTAGCCTGGGTGTCATTGAGCACGTTGGAACAAAGGATGGGCATGCCAATCGCAGACCTGACTATCACGTTGCCCGTAGGCAATGGGTTGGCGAAATTTTTCGGACACTAAAACCTGGCGGTCACATGCTTCTAGCCGGGCCCAACCGCAGCTTTCCGATTGATGTGGCGCATGGACTTGATGACCGCGCCAACAAAATCGAAAGATGGCTTTCCAGTAAAGTTGGAGCCTCTGTTCACAAACCGTGGGGCGAATATTTCTTGTGGAACTATGCCGACTTCCATCAATATTTGACAGGAGCGGATTACAAACTTACGCCTTTAAGCGTCGCGAGTTATGTCCACTATTCAAGAGTGCCACGTTATGTGCGACCGCTGGTGAAGTTTTATGTTGATCATTTACCGTCATGGCTGTTGGACTCCGGATTCAATCCGTGGGTCGCTGCGCTGGTAAGAAAATGCAAATAGTTCAGTTAAAGGTCGGAGGAGCATTTTGATGGGGATCAAGCGCCGCACCGTCCTGACTGGTTTGGCCACCAGCGGTATTGCCGTAGCGGGGGGGGCTTTTCTCTTGAACGGCCGGGCCAGGTCAGCCGAAAACTATTTCGGTACGCCAGGCGAGTTTCCCTGTGACGTGATCATTGACCATGCGCAACTCCTTCACCCCGCCAATTCACGCCTTTGTGGTTCAAATGTGCAATGGGTTGACGGTGGCGATGGATTGCTGCCGCGAGGCCTGGAGTTTGATGCCGCAATTTTGGAAAGTGTTAAGGCGTTGGGGTCAACTGTCATTCGCTATCCGGGGGGATCACAAGGTGACGTTTACAACTGGCGCCATGGCATCGGACCAGAAAGTGCGCGTGGACGTAGCGAGCATTTTCACCGCAAGGAGGCACAGGTTGTTCGTTTTGGCACAGCCGAGTTTCTTGCGCTCTGCGAGAGTGCCAATGCCGAAGCCCTGATTTCGGTCAACGTCGCTACCGGAGCGGCCAAGGATGCAGGCGACTGGGTACGGCAGACCAATGTGACCGGGTTGATTTCACCGCTGACGGGCCGGTCTTTCAGGCCAGTTGGATACTGGGAAATCGGCAATGAGCCGTACCTGAAGGAGGACCAACGACCGGAAACCTGGACGCCACCGCAGGAGTACGCAATTCGGGCCGATGCCGCAATTCGTGAAATGCGCGCTGCCGACCCAGCAATTGCAATCGGCATCCCTTTGCGCAGCGACAGCTTCAACGGTTTGCCGGTGACACCCTACCCGGGATTCAATGAGCAAGTTCTCAAATCACTGCGCGAACATTATGATTTTGTCGCTTTACATAATGCCTACTTGCCTTTTGTCTATGACCGTACGCCCAACGACGAAGAGACCTACGCTGCCTTGATGGCAGCCAGCGAAACCGTTCGATCTGATATTCTGGCCACACGTGCCCAATTGACTCGCCTGATACCAGGCAGGAAGATGCCGATTGCAATCACCGAATACAACGCATTGGTGACCATCGGGCGCAGCCATGACGCCTATCTCGCTTCACCCGCAGGTGCACTTTATGTTGCCGACTTGCTGCGGTTATTTTCGACTCAAACCGACATCTTGATGGCCAATCACTGGTCTTTGATCGGGAACTGGCATTTTGGAGCGTTGAGCAGCCAGGGTAAACGGCGCCCTGTCTATTATGTTTTGCAGATGTTTCGGACCTTTTTGCAGGGCACTCATGTTGGGTTGAACATTGCAACCCGGTCTTTTAGGGCACCTGCCATTGGTGTCACACGTCCAGGCAGTGATTTTCCCACTGTAACGGGTAGCGCCACACGCTCGGCGGATCGCTTGCGTGTTGTTTTGATCAACAAAGACCCAGTTGCCGCTTCGCGGGTCAATCTGCGCTTGAAGGGGCCTGGCAAACTAATGACGGTCGCTGTGCGTAGCCTTATCGCCAGCAGTCGATTTGCCGATGCTGAACAAGCACACGCCCTTCAAGCAAAAGAGCATTCAAGGACCCTGGAAGCCGCCAGCTATGCATTGGTGCTGGCACCGACTTCAGTTAGTTTGCTCGATTTCAGTGTCTCTAGTGCCTGAGGTGCCACATGCAACGTCTGATCGGCCGACATGGTGATCCAATGCCCCGCGTTCAGGCAATCATCGATCAGTTGCTGACACCTTGCAGCAACCCGTGTGTTCTTGAGGCCGGTTGCGGCTCTTTAAGCCGCATCAAGCTCCCGTCGCAGAGCCAACTGATTGGCATCGACATTTCACCCCGACAATTGGCTCGTAATTCTGCATTGCACGAAAAGGTCTTGGGAGATTTGCAGACCTACCAGTGGCCCAACAGGAGGTTCGACCTGATTGTTTGCTGGGATGTGATCGAGCATTTGTCAGCGCCAGGTGCGGCGCTCGACAATATGATCAAGGCCCTGCGGCCGGGCGGCACCGTGCTATTGGCTTTCCCAAATTTGTGGTCACTCAAGGGCCTGGTCACCAAGTTCACTCCTTTTGGTTTTCATGCATGGTTCTACCGGCGAATCCTCGGTGATCCGCGCCGAGATGAAGATCTTGACCAGTTTCCTACTTCGTTATGCATGGAGATTGCACCGCAACGACTTCGAGAGCGGGCCGCGCGGCATAATCTGGCTGTCAACTATGAGGAAATTTACGAAGGCCCGGTTCAAACGCATATGCGCGAGCGCAGTATCGTTTTCGACATGGCATTTGCGGCACTTGGCTTGATTTCTCGAATCCTGAGTCTGGGTCGATTGGATTTGGGGCTGTCTGATTGCGTCATGATCATGCAACTTCGAACTTCAACTCGCGCCGATGCGTCAGAGCATCGGCCGGATATAGGATTCAAAGGTATGCCGGGTTTGCATGTTGAGTGTTGTGCGCCACTGACCAAGCGGCTCCAGAACAAGACGATTGAATCCTGCGTTTTCGATCACCCCAGCGGGATCAAACCCACTATGGTCCTTGACGTCGTTCCACCCCAGCATGAGTTCGCCGCCAGGTCGCAGGCATGAAAAACAGCCATCGATGGCATGTGATAAATCGCTTGTGTTGTTCAAACCATAGCCGAAGACGCCGTTGCAAAGTATCAAATCGAGCGAGACCGGTTGAAAGTATTGCTGGATATCTTGAAAAGATCCGACCAAATGATTTTTTGCTCCATACTTGGCCTGTCGCGGGTCCATATCAATGGTCCAGTAGTCGAGGTGTCGAAACAAATTCTTATAATGCTTCGTGTACCAGTCACATCCGACAAAAAGCACCCTGTGCAGATCTTTGCGCGACGCGTAATATGGCAGAATCCTCTGCTCCAGAATATGCCGATCAGGAGAATCCAAAGTTGCGGGCAAACCCATCGCGGTCCGCAGGCGATTCTCCAGCCAGATCAGACGCTGTCCTGGTGGCAGACTGGATATTGCCTTCAGTATTGCAAGAAGATTTATCATGATTTCTTTTGGCAAACGAATAATCTGACTAAAGAATAAACGAACATACTCCGGCTTGATGGGGCTTTCAGCATTTGACGATTATGATTCCAGTTGGGAGGAAAAAATTAAGCATCCTTGGCACCAGAGGCATTCCCGCGCATCATGGTGGTTTTGAAACGTTTGCCGAACATCTTGCCTTATATCTGAGTGAGCGCAACTGGGAGATTACTGTCTATTGTCAATCAGATCCCGGTTGTCCGCAACACGAATCAATGTGGAACGGAATCCGGCTAATTTACGTCCCGACCCATGGCAACGGTCCGATGGCCACTGTTATTTTTGATTTCCGTGCGGTTGTTCAGGCGGCCAGGCGCGCTGATCTGGTTCTTACGCTGGGTTACAACACGGCGATTTTTCTGCTCTGGTTCAAGTTGCATTGCGTGACAAATCTAATTAACATGGACGGCATTGAATGGCGTCGTTCAAAGTGGTCGTTTCCCGCGCGCTGCTGGCTTTATTTGAACGAACGGATGGCACCGTGGTTTGCTGATCATCTGATTGCTGACCATCCGTTGATCAAGACGCATCACAGTCAGCATACTGCCGCCAGTCGAATAACAACGATCCCATACGGGTCACCGCAGATTGAAGACGCGCAAACCAAGGTGCTGACCGAGTTTGGATTGTCCAGTGCCGGTTATGTTTTGCTGGTGGCCCGGCCGGAACCGGAAAACTCGGTGTTCGAAATTGTCCAGGCCTTTTGTGCGTGCCGTCGTGGACTAAGACTGGTCATCGTCGGAGAATACTGCCCTGGCGCGGTGGATTATCAGCAACATGTGTATTCTGCTGCCAACGACGAAGTGCTTTTTATCGGACCGCAATACGATCATGCACGCCTAAGTGCGTTGCGCTATCATGCCAAGTTGTACGTCCACGGTCATCGGGTTGGCGGCACCAATCCCTCGTTGGTAGAGGCGATGGGGGCCGGGAACCCGATCCTGGCGCACAACAACGCCTTCAATGTCTGGGTCGCAGGCCCGGAAAACGCCTATTTTGATGATGTTAAGGACTGCGCTGAACAATTTGACCGGCTGTTGGGTGATAATGCCCGACTTGAATTGATGCGGCTGGCCTCACGGGCGCGGCACAACCAGTTTTTCCAGTGGCCCAAGATACTTGAACAATATGAAACCTTGCTTGACTTCTGGCATTTGGTCTCGCGCGATCGACATGGGTGGGTCAAGGACTGGCTATACGGTCGTACTCGGTAAGTAATCCCATGAATAAATTGGCAAGAACCTTGGCAAATACATCGTTGATACTGTTTGTGACGGCCTGTCTTATATTGACCGGATGCACTCCATTGCCACCTCAGGGCATAACCCGGACCGGCATGCCGAATACCCCATTGGATATCCTGACAACTGAACCGGTAGTTTATCGCCTTGCGGTCAACGATGAAATCGAGGTCCGGCTGGGTGACCGGGCTGATTTGATTCAAACTCTCAGGGTGCAGCCGGACGGCATGATATTTCTGCATGATCTTCCAAAAATGCAGGCTGAGGGACGAACCACAGAGCAGTTGCAGATGGCGCTAAGGCGGGCCATAGAAGTTTTAACTAGAGACTCCGGGCGCGACATCCAGCCAGTTTACTCGATGAATGTCGGGGACGAGATAGAAGTGCGTTTCACTTATTATCCAGCCTTGAATCAAATCGTTCGTATCCGGCCCGACGGTAAGGTTTCTCTGCCTTATATCAAAACAGTTCAGGCTGAAGGAGTTGTCCCGGAGTATCTGGCACAGGATTTGCAACAGAGGTACCGAGAATATCTGAAGTTGCCCGATATCACAGTCAGTGTCAGAAATTTCACAAGCTATCGTGTGCAGGTCAAGGGCGTGAGTCTGCCGGCTGGTATTCGTGCTGATACTGCGACCGTGGCGCTGCGCAGCTTCGCTTCTCCCCAAGTATATATTGCTGGCGAAGTGCCACGGCAAGGCATACTCGCCTATCGCCCTGGCCTGACCTTGCTAAGGGCCATCATTGAGGCTGGTGGTAACTTGGCAACGGGTGAAATGCGAAATGTAGTGGTTTTGCGCCGGACGGTTGACGGTGGCGGGTTGATGATCCGACGCGACCTGCAGTCTGACCTTAGAACCGGGTTGAAGAATGACATCCCCTTGCTCGCATCCGATATTGTGATTGTGCCAAAAACTCAGGTGGCCAATCTGGCGCAGGTCGTGGATCAATATTTGTACCAAGTGATTGCACCGCTACGCAACAGTACTTTCGGTTTTGTATATAACATTAATCGCTGAAGATAGGATTGTCGCCAAAATGAATCAAGCCATTTTTGACCCTTCCAGCGAAAGCGGTAAATCGACATTTACCAAGCGCGATGTTTATATTATATTGTTCAAGCACAAATGGCTGCTGATGCTGATGTGGCTGAGCGTCAGCTTGATGGCAGCGGCGGTATTGATTTATTTGCCACCGACTTACGTGGTAGAGGCAAAGGTACTGGTTAAGACCGAGCTGCAGGGTCGGCCTTCGATGTTTTCCGGCATTGCGGCCTATCGAGAGGCAATGGACTTCGACCCTTCCAACCGCAAGATTGAAACCGAGATGGAGATTTTGCTGTCAAGGCCGCTTGTGGAAGAAGTGGTGCGCAGCCTCAAGCTCAAGCCGGCCGACGTTTACCGGCCACCTTATGTCCATTTGCTCGAGCCATTGGGCACCATTTACGACTGGTTCAAGTTGAAAGTACTGGGTGTGCCCCGTAAACCTTCCAGGGAATTTGATGCGACCGTCGATGCAGTATTGAAAAGCATGCGGGTCTCACCGGGTGCGAGCAAGAGTGGTGAGGCAACTCCAAACATTTTTGTGGTTCGATTTCAGGCAGCAAAAGACCGGGTCGCAAACGACGTACTCGATCGTCTGCTGGCCCTTTATCTGCAATACGCCAACAAACTGGATCAGCGTTACGGCGAGCGTGCCTACAGGATCATCGAGCAGGAACTCGGCGGCGCGGAAAAGGCGGTTCTTGAGTCACAGCGCAAGATCAAAGTCTTTACCAGTACTTACCCCAGAAACTCTTTTGAGTTGACACCAGGCGCTCGCGCCCCGGTTGAGATTCAAGTGGAACAGGACTCGGTGCCAGCGCTGGGCGTTAACCGCTCCGTTCGCAGCAGCGCACCGGGGGAAACCTCCGCCTCGCAGCTTCGCACTCGGATCACGCAGCTTGAGCTCGATCTGGCTGATCAGCGGCAGCTCTTTACCAGCAAGGTCGACAGCGTGCTGGAGCTGCAAAAAACAATCGATCGCCTGAATCGCAAATTGGCCGATCAGGTAGCACGCGATGCAGCGCAAGCCTCGAAAATTGGCGAACTCCAGCGCGGGTTGCAGTTGGACGAGGAGCATCTTTTTGATCTTAAACGCAAGCAATCCCAGATCAGCCTGTTTCTGGAACTCAACCCGGAACAGATTGCCAGTCGCGTCATTATTGACCCCAGCCGAGTGCCGGAAAGTTCTGAGTGGAAGAAAAGCCTCCTCATCGGCATTGCGATTAGCTTCGCCGGCCTCCTCCTGGGGCTCGGTATTGCCAGCTTTCTGGAATACTCTGACTCCCGATTCAGCAATGGCGAAGCCGTTGTGCGCTATTTGAGCTTACCGGTCCTTGCCACCTTTGTCAAAATGAGCCCAGACATGTTGCGGATGTCGATGCCAGAGCCTTCAAAGACGAACCAATCATGAAAAGCCATCACCTGGAAACTGGAGATGATTTTCTCTTGCGCCTACAAGAGCTGGCCAGCCGCTTGCTGGACGATTTAGCGGCAACGACGCCAGATCAAGTCAAGCGAGCGACGCCGAGTCTGCTGCTGACCAGCGCGTACCCAGGTGAGGGGAAGACAAGTTTGTCTTTTTTGATTGCCCGGCAGATGGCCCTGATCTCCGGCAAACGGATTTTGCTTGTTGATGCCAATTTTATCAGGCCCCGCCTGACTGAACACCTGAACTTGTCACATACTCATGGGTTCGCTGACATCCTGCAAGGTGAGGGCAAGACTGACCCCTGCGTATTTCATGACGCCGGAAACCGGGTAGCAGTCCTGGGTGCTGGCAACGCGCCAGACGCTGGTTTATTGTCTCGGTCTGCATTGATTGAAGACTTTAAGATGAGCCATGGAGAGCAATTTCGTGCCATTGTTTTTGACGGGCCAACTGTCCGTCAGGGTGGCAGTTTTCTGGCCAGGGGGTCTGACGGGGTTTTGCTGGTGATCGACTCAACGGCGACCCGGCGTGAAGTGGTCAAAGGGGCGGTTGAATCGATCAAATTGGCACCCGGGAGTTGGCTGGGCTGCGTGCTGAACAAGCGGCTTTTGCATATCCCGAATTTCCTATACGAGGGACTTTGATGCCGATGCCGTCGAGGGGACAGGTATTCGTTAAATTCTCGCTGCTCGTAGTGCTAGCGGCAATTTTTACGCTGATGTCAATCTCTGCTCAGGAAGTTTCCTTGGTCTTGCTTGCCCTCATCATATTTGGGTTGGCCTTTGTTGTCATTTGCTTTCTTTCCGGTTGCCCTGAGAGGGTGCTATTCGTTTGCTATGCAGCCACATTGGCCACAGAAATCACCAAAGGACTGATTGGAGAAGGCGGAGTCTATTCACCCGGCCTCTACTTGTCGTTCTCGGATATATTTCTGTTCCTGCTATTGGCCAACCAGGTTTTCCAAAAAACATTTAGCCAGCCGTCACATGAATCCGTTCATCCGATCATGAAAGCTGCGGCGCTTTGGTTGCTATGGCAATGGCTCTCCGCCATTCGATCGGAGTTGACTCTTGCGAGTATTTTTGCTGCCATTAATCAAACCAAATACTTTCTGGCCCTTTGGTTATGCTCGAACGTTTTGCGCACTTCGCAGGCATGGCGCGATTTGCTGCGCGGTTTGACGATTGGAGTCGCATTTCATTTTTTGACCGCGATGCTGCAGGTGGCCACCTCGGGTGCCTTCCAGTTGCCCGGCGTCAAATTGGCGGCTCAGCAAACCATCAGTTACGCCGAAGTCGGCTTGCTCAACCTATTTCGACCATCCGGGATGATGAGTCATCCGAATGCCCTGGCGGGCTATCTGGTGCTGTTGATGCCAGCGGCTGTCTTGTTGTTATTTGGTCATTACTCATTTGCTCGCGTCCGTTTTGGGGCCATTTTGATACTTGGGGCCGGGCTGGTCATGCTGATCCTTGCGTTGTCCCGTGGCGGATGGGCGGCGCTTCTTATCAGTAACGTTGTCGTGATGTTGCCGCTGGCTATGCGTCGCAAGCTGATCGATGCCTGGCAGTTCAAGCGCTTTGTTGTGGCCGCCATAATCGGAGTACTCCTGATCGCCGTTGCTTTTCCTGCAGTCTTGTTGCGGCTGACGCAGGACGACAACCGCTCGACCAGCTCGCGATTTTTATTGGCTGAGCAAGCGATTCTGATCGTCGAGCGCAATCCAGTTTTTGGCGTCGGCTTGGGCGCTTATGCCAAAGCCTCGCGTCAGAATTTGCCGACCTCGTTTAGCGCGATTGATCCGTATTATCGGGACACCCTGACCAAGAGTTTGGTGCACAACAAATATCTGTTGGTGGCCGCAGAAACCGGGCTGCTGGGTCTGCTGTTTTTTCTGAACGTATTTCGCGTTGCTGTGAAGCACCTGTGGCGAACAAATTTTCAGCGCGACCCATTTCGTCAGACTCTTTCTGTTGGAATCATCGCGGGGATGGTCGCAGTTCTGGTAACTTTCATGTTTGAGCCCGCTGAGCGGGGCGTTCCTATCGAGACGCTTTGGGTCGCACTGGGCAGTGCCATTGCGCTCACCCGGGGCCGCAGCTTGATTGCGAGTCACAAGCTGCGCCGCGATCCAACCCTGGCGGTCCCGTGAAGCTGGTGCGCAATCTGCTATCAATGTCGGCCATGCGCATCACTTCGGCGCTGCTTACATTATCGTTGGTGGTCTATTGCGCGCGCACATGGGGAGTCACCCAACTCGGTCAACTTGCGCTCTTGACGACGGTATTTCTTTTTTGTCAGCTATTGCCCCTGATGGGCTTGCACCTCTACCTCATTCGTGAAGTGGCTGCCCGACCAGAAACGGTAGACCTGCATGCACCCAACGCGGCGCTGTTTGCCGCTCTGATCTCACCGTTGCTTTGTGTGGGAATCGGTTTCGGCGGCCAGTGGCTTTATTCCGATCAACCCATTTTGCAGGTACCCATTTGGCTGATTGGGTTGTCTTTGCTGCCCACTGCTCCAATCGCCGTTGCCGAGGCGCTGCTGCTGGCGCGGCAACGAATGGATGTGATCGCTCATTTCAATATCCTGGAAAATATCGCTCGAACCGCAGTCTCATTGATCCTGGTATTTTCAGGCGCCGGGCTTAGCGAAATTTTCACAGTATTCCTGATTGGGCGTATCCTGATCGCTTGGGGCTACCTCCACAACGGTGAGACGCCCCGGCTTATCAGGCGCAAGGCGATTTCGAAAGCAATTTTGCGGGATTATCTGCAGCGCCTGCCGGTCTTTTTCGGAATTGTTGTTTGTGCGGCGCTGGTCATGCGTCTGGATGTCTTGTTGCTATCTCGACTATCTTCACCGCAAGAACTCGGGCTGTACGCATCCCCCTTTAAACTTTATGAATTGGGCTTGATGGTGCCGCAGATTCTGATGGTCGTTTTGTTTCCACACTTGTCCGCTCTGTTTGCAAAATCGAGCGACTGCATGATGAAAATGGCTGCCTCGGCCATTCGCTATCCTTTGCTGGTGGCCTGGCCGTTGTTGCTGTTGCTAGCCACTTTTGCCAGCGACGTGCTGCGCCCATTTGGCTTCGAGGCCCGGCAGGGTGCTCCGGCGCTAAGTCTTCTGCTGATCGCGCTGGTGGGGCGTGGTGTCGATCAATTGCTTGCGGTTTGCATGCTGGTGGCGAATCGTGCTGATCTTGATTTGCGCACGTTGATTGTGGCTGCCGTTCTGACAACCTTGCTACTCATCTTGTGCATTCCGTTGCAGGGCAGTGCCGGTGCGGCAGCGGTGGTCATGAGCATGTCCGTCATATCGCCCCTGCTACGTG
Organism: uncultured beta proteobacterium; assembly: GCA_963750665.1. GTDB lineage: Bacteria > Pseudomonadota > Gammaproteobacteria > Burkholderiales > Burkholderiaceae_C > Rhodoferax. Next base: position 848,762 of record CAVVRQ010000028.1, on the reverse strand, counting down.
CTTACTGGATGACTTCGGTGCTGCCAATGAAAGTGATTTGGATTGCGATACGCGACACCACCTTGGCCGCTTTGACCATGGCCGGGGCGATGTTATTGCTTTGGCCGTTGGGTCGCTTTTTGGCCTGCACGGGCGGCCTGTTGAGTTACGCAATCGTGCTCTATTTTCAGGGGCTGCCGACGTGGGCTGAAATCCGCACCAGTTTGAATTCGTCGTCGGTGGCCCCAACATGAAAATTCTGCACATTGACCCTGACGACATGGATAACCCAGTCAGTGGCGGTGGCCCGGTTCGCACTTATGAAATTTGTCGACGACTGGTTGGCATGGGCCATGAGGTGACTGTGCTGACTCCAACATTTCCCGGTAGCACGCCAGAAAAAATGCGTGCAGGTATTCGCTATGTCAGGTTGGGCCGACGCATTGGTAATCATGGTTCAAGCCACCATCTGACATTCTTCTTTCAGGCACCGCGTTCACTCGGAGATTTTCCGCATGACATTTTGATTGAAGATTTCATGCCACCGATGGCTGCCACTTTTACGCCGTGGTTTGCCAAGCGCCCAGTGGTCGGATCGGTCCAGTGGTTCAGCACCCGGGCATGGCAACAGCAATTTCACCTTCCATTCGTATTGGGGGAGCATTTGTTGATACGCAACTATCGCAACCTCATTGTGATGACCGAGAGAATGCGCACGAATTTGGCTGACAGACTGCCCCGGGCCAATATCTGCACCATTCCCAACGCGGTTGATGATGGGTTTTTCGCGCTTCAACCCAGTTTTCATGACTTCATTTTGTTTGTGGGCCGTGTTGAATTTCGCGACAAGGGCCTTGATCTCTTGTTGCAGGCCTACGCCAAGATACCTGTTTCACAACGCTTACCGTTGGTCGTTGCGGGTCACGGTTGGGAAAACGACAAGGTTAAACGCTTCGCACAGGAACTTGGGATTGCCGAATGGGTGCGATTGGTAGGACGAAAATCGCCCTCTGAGGTTGCAGACTTGTTCAGCAAGTGCCGTTTCGCGTGCGTTCCATCGCGAATTGAAACGTTTGGCATTGTCATTATCGAGGCAATGGCCGCCGCCAAGCCGGTGATCGTCTTTGACCGTTGGCCCATGAATGAAGTTGCCAATCGACAGGGCTGTTTATTGGTTCCAGCCCTCAATGTCGATGCTTATGCGGATGCGATGGCCTCACTTTTGAAAGCTGATGTGGCCACGCTGCGGCAAATGGGGGAACGTAATCGTCTGCATGCCCGTCAATTCAGTTGGTCGAAGTCGGCGGCGCAGCAAGTCGCTTTTTATCAAAGCGTGTTGGGCCGGGAACAATGATCAGCCAGTTGGCCCGCGCGCTGATCAGACATTTCACGGGCGTATCGCCCCGTGATGCGCTTTGTGCTTACTTGCCAATTGGGCCAAACGCCTTGCCCGCCCGGTTAATCGACAACTGGGACGAGCCGCGCGTGATGGTTCTGGCACCCCATCCGGATGACGAAGCACTGGGCTGCGGCGGCAGTTTGCTCAAACATGCGAAGGCGGGTGCCCTCATCCATATTGTCTATGTCACCGACGGTCGAAGGGGCGATAGGCAACGAAACTTGGAGGCGGCTCGCGCAGCGCGCGCCGGCGATCAGGAAACCCTGGTGCAAATACGCAAGTCAGAAGCTCAAGCAGTTGCCTTGGCCCTGTGCAAAGCCGGGGCTCAGGCACAAGCGATTCACCTTGATGCTGAAGATGGCAGGCTTGCCGTAACGACAGAACTGATTCAAGCACTGGCCGCAATCATTGTGCAGGCCCAGCCCGTGTTGCTCTACTTGCCGTTTGTACTTGATACCCATGAAGACCATTGGCAGACCAATTTGCTGGCCAACAGGGCGCTCGCACAGACGCCAGCGGCGGTGCAGCGCTCGTTGCGTCTGCGCGGCTACGAAGTGTGGTCGCCACTGCCCGCCAACTGCGTCGCCGACATCAGCGATGTCATGGAGGCGAAGCTTGAGTTAGCGCGTTGTCATGCCTCGCAAATTCAAGCGGTGGACTATTTACACGCCATCAAAGGCCTGAATGCTTATCGGTCGATGGCACTGCCACACAGTCGGGCAAAGGGTTACGCTGAGGCTCTTTATGAGGCCACGGTGCCCGCTTATGCCAGCATGATCGAGCGGGTGGAAATGGCATGATTGAAGAGTAAAGTGGACCCTGGATTCAAGACAAAAATTTTAGCTGTTCTCAAATCCACCGCTCTGTCTTTGAATACTTGTCCGTATCGAGCCATGCAGATCCTTCATCATCGTCCCCTGCTTACTTGGTTTCCTAAAGAGGCGACAACTATTCTGACACGGGGGGTGCCTCTATTGCATGGAAAATTTCTCGCTTTGGCTGGATTTTAAGATTATCGCCACTACGTTTTTTCGTGGGTGAACGCATCCGAATGCCTATTGAGAACTATGGCTCAGCATTGGGTGCGTCACCCTTTTCTTTGGCACGAGAAATCATTGCCGGACGGCTCATGGCAGTTCCCCCGGGCGGCACATCTTTCATCACCAGCGCATAGGGACCTATAACGGCGCCTTCGCCTATGCGAATAGGGCCTAGAATTGCTGCACGACCGCCAACGATCACATTGTCTTCAATCACGGGCAGTCCGTAGCCGCCACCGATGTCGCGGTCTTCTTCCGTCCCACCAATTCCCGGTGCCGAGTGCAGGGTAACATTATTTCCTATGCGACCGGCAATGGTAGTGCCGGTGACGTGCCCCAGAAAAAGACCTTCACCAATAGCCGATTGTGGTGTGATGTCAACCTTGGTAAGGTAGTAATTGAACAGATAAAGTGGCCAAGCTAGGAACTTGAGATGATTCACGTAGCATAAATGGGTCACGCGATGCAGGACCAAGGCTACAAAATTTGGAGCAAATAGCCAGAATATCCGTTGCAGAAGTTTTCTCGAACCATCTCCATGATTTATCAATCGACGGTAATCGGACCGGATCGCTCTGCACGTACCGAGAAATGTAGCTTTTTTTATGGGGTCCATGATGCTCCATTGGTGGTGTGTGGCATGCTTGATATTCCAGGTTGAAGCGTAAATATTTGCATCTATGGGGCTATTGCGGCTGCTTTGCTACTGAAGCATCCCCACGCCTAGCCCATTGTCTGTTGATCAGCATTCTGGCAAGCAGGAAAGATCCATCTTCAGTAAGGTGGCCGTAATCCCAGGTCGTGGGCATCAATTTGTCCTTATATTTGGTGATCGCCTGACACAAATGGTGCAAGCACATTACGGTGATGACCGAAAAAAATTCCACATCATGCTATTGTGCCTTTTCAATGAATAGGTTGTCAGGCTCAATCAAGGCTTCAAGTTTTAGGTTGTACACACGACGTTCCCTGTCCAAGGTGATGTCTCGTTTGGTCAAAATTAGAGCAATCGAGTGCAAAGGGCTCGCTTCAAAGATTCTGGGTCTGGCCAAGGCGGTTCGCCAATTGCCCAATGACTGGTTACAGCGGTATGGCCTTCGCCCGGCGCTGATGGCTACTAGGGATGGTCTGCACAACCCCGGCCAAAGCGAGAGTTAGCGGTTAACCAGTTACTCAATGAATCACAAAACGCGATTTCATCGAAATTCTGAGCATATTGGCTCGGATATGACGCCTTTTTGCTGGTTTGACGGGCTATTTCCCGCTTTGCAGACGCATTCATCCCATGGCTCCCTGAATAATTCGCTTTCTGGCCATCCACAAGTTGCCCAGGGCAAACAGTGTTATCAGTTGGGCGGTGTTCTTGGCCAGCCCTTTGTAGCGAACCTTGGTGAAGCCAAACTGGCATTTGAGAACCCTGAAGGGATGTTCCACCTTGGCTCTGACGCTGGCCTTGAGTTGTTCGGCCTGGTCAAGCAAGTTGCCCCAAGGCGAGTTCTTATCCAATGCCCGGCGCTTTCCAGGGCGCATCGCCACATGCCAGTCCACACCGGTCGCTTCCGCGCGCTTGGCTGCACCCTGGTATCCCGCATCAGCGAAGACGACAGACTCTTGTCCGTGCAACAGACCGTGGCCTTGGGTCACGTCGTTGACGTTTGCCGCTGTGCCGATGACGGTGTGCACCAGACCGGAATCTGCATCCACCCCGATATGGGCCTTCATTCCAAAGTGCCACTGATTGCCCTTCTTGGTTTGATGCATCTCCGGATCACGCTCACCGGAGCTGTTCTTGGTGGAGCTCGGTGCGGCAATCAAGGTGGCATCGACTACGGTGCCAGTTTTAAGCAACAGCCCCCTCTTGGTCAGTGTGGCATTGATGGCCGCCATGATCTGCAGGCTCAGGTTGTTGGCTTCAAGAAGGTGACGGAACCTCAGAATGGTGGATTCATCGGGCAGGCGTGTGGCACCGGGATCAAGTCTTGCAAATTCACAGTACAGCGGCGTGTCGTGCAGCGACTCTTCCATCGCCGGATCGGACAGGCCAAACCACTGCTGGAGAAAATGAATACGCAGCATTGTTTCCACGGCAAACGCCGGGCGTCCACCCTTGGCGCCAGCACCACTGGGCGCAAACGGTTGGATCAAGCCAACCAATTCGGTCCAGGGTACAACCAGGTTCATCTCTTCAAGGAACACGCGCTTGCGTGTGCGCTTGGTGACAAGCTCGAATCCGGTCGTGGCAAGGCTGATTTGTTTCATTGCGATATAACGTTTCCCCGAACTCAGCGGTTGGCTGGGTTTTGCAGATGATCCCTAGGGGTCTACCGAATATTTACAACTCTGGGAGCCCGTATCGACTCGATGCTTGATAATTCTTGCCGGGACACCGTAAACGGTCACGTTATCTGGAACATTATTGAACACCACAGTGGCAGGAGCCACTTTGACGTTGTTTCCTATGCGTACAGGTCCCACTACTTTTGAAAATGCCCCCAGCACCACATCGTCTCCCAAAATAGACATCCCAATTCCAGCGCCAATATCTTTGCGCTTTCTCGCCGCAATGCCTACTTGAGCGTAAAACGTGGCGTTATTACCCACCTTAGCCATGAAGGCGACTCCCACTGGATGCGGCATGTAAAAGGACTCCCCGATTTGCGAGCTCATGACAATATCCGCTGAAAAAAGAAACATATTGGTCGACCAGAAAAATCGGGAAAAAACAAAATGTCTGTTGCTAAAAAAGTATGAGCTGATACGGTAAAGAACGACGCAAAACACGCATGGGGTCAGCAGAATGCTGATCTTCTTAAAAAAACTCAACTGGAGACCATTCTCGTGCGCGTATCGCTTGATATCCGTCTCTATCAAATAAAGCATGCGCTTAATATTCACCGATAATTCTCCGTAGGTCTGCCGGGGAATTTATGCCGGAAATCATCTCAGATAGATTCATTATGGCCGTCTGGACAAATACCCTCCTGTGCGGACCAATCTTTCCAGCAATCGCAATGCCATTGCAATGTCCCGGATAAAAATGTTCGCTAATTCCCGCCATCGGCACCATATCCGTACCGCTTAGGTAAATATTAAATGGCCATAACAGCCAGACCACAGGTCTCACTCCGTTTAGATACAACCATCTGGAAATCCGGTAAATGGTCATCGCCATAATTGAAGGGCTCAGCAATAAATTCAAAGTATAGTGACGAAAAATCATTGCCTGAGCATGACCCGCCAGGCCAGGTCTAGATAGTGGCGGCTAAGGCGGGCTTTTTTTTCGAAGCCACGCCTAGGGCGAACGAGAGCCGCCAAACGATAGGCAAACCAGCGCATGGTAAATCCTGTCACTGTGAGTATATCCAGTAGCGCCGCCTTGACCGGACCATGCGTCAGCAAGAAGAAATAACGCGGACCTTTAAGTGAGGAAAGCATGGTGTCGGTCGTCTGTTGCTGGATGCTGGCACCTTGATAATGGGTAATACTAAACTGTGGATCGTAACTCACTCTCCACCCATCCTTGATCACGCGCTGACAGAGCTCCATGTCTTCGGCATACATGACAAAGCGCGGGTCGAACAAGATGCCGTGAAGCGCTTCGCGGCGTATCACCATGCAGGCACCCGATACCCAGTCAACGTCGATCAGCTTGGTCACATCCTGACTCAGGTACAGTGAAGCTGGGCGCAGTACCTTGGGTAAGAGTCGATCCAGAAACAAATAATGGCACGCCACATTGCGCAAATTTGGAAAGGATCCGCCAGTCCAGCGTTGCAGAGTTCCATCGGCATTTAACAATCGACAGCCGATGATGGCAATACCCGGTTCGCACTCAAGGCGTGTGACCAAACCGGCAAGAGCGCCATCAAACACCACGGTATCGGGGTTCAGCAGCAGCAGGGTCGATGCGTCGGTCAAGCCCGTGGCTTGGTTGTTGGCCGCTCCGAAGCCGACGTTGTCGCAATTGGCTACCAGCCGCACCTGCGGAAATTCTGTGGCAACCATTTCAGCGCTGCCATCGTTTGAATCGTTGTCAACAACAATCACTTCATAGTGATCCGTCGGCAAGCCGCTGTGCTCATAGACTGAGCGCAGGCAATCACGCAGCAGATCGCGTACATTCCAGTTGACGACGATGATGGCTACTTTACGCATTTTCACTTCAGCCCTGCAATGGAGTCATAATCCACACCACGCTTGAGTGTCTGAATGAATTGTGGCGGTCGGCATATTACCGTGGCGTTGGGCTGCATGTCCTTGACGACGATGGCGCCGGCTCCGATTGTTGCACCATCGCCGATAAAGATAGGGCCTAGCACCATGGCTCTTGCACCGATCATGACGCCATCTCCAATGATAGGCAAGCCATTACTTGGACGACATCCCTCCGGTATGCCCATACCACCACCAATCACCGGAGAGCAAAACATCAAGGCGTCTTTTCCCACCACGCCGCAGATCACGGTGCCTGCCGCATGTCCCAGAAAACAGCGTTCGCCAATTACCGTACTGGGGGGGATATCCGCACCGGTCAGATAGTTATTGAAGAGATAAATCGGCCAAGCCACGAATCGCATATGGTTGGTAAAGAAAAAATGCGAGAGCCGATACAATCCCAATGAAACGACATTTGGGGAAAGCAGCCAGAAGAGACGTCTGGTTAAAGAAGTGCCCCGCATCAATTCGCAAACGCGTTGGTAATCGATCTTGATGCGGCGCAGGGTGAGTCCAAGCGATACACGTTCAATTGGGGAATCACTAGGCATCCCGTTTTGGGTATTCTGGTCAGTCATTTTGCTTCTCCTTGATGCGGTGCGTGGGCAATGGTATGGGTAGGTAGGGGGTGAGCACGAAATAGCTTGAACAACTTATATGTCTTTCCATTCCCGCTTCGCGCGCTGCGCAAATGAGTCGTAAATGCTGATTCATCCCGGTGCCAAATGGGTCAATCGGTGGCCCGAATCTTCGTTTGTCGCCTTGCTGAAAATGCATGGAGAGTGGCTTGAAGTAACTATTTTTCTAACCAACTCTGCCGGCGAATCCGGCTTATGTGAGCGACTGGCTTGCATACTAACGCGCTTGAAATTTTCGGTCATGCCAAGATGCCTTGAGTCATCGTGTCCTCAAGTGCTGGCCAGCACCCCGCTCCGCCGCAACAATCAGCGCAATTACATCGCGCATCTTGCGTGTGGCCTTCCAACCTAATTTGTCCAACGCCTTGGCTGGATTGCCCCGGCTCACCATAATCTCAGAGGGGCGCAGCAAGGTGGGGTCGGTGATGACGTGTTGCGTCCAGTCGAGTCCCACCGACTCAAACACAGCAATTGCAAAATCTTGCAGCGTATTGGTTTCGCCAGTGGCGATAACAAAGTCTACAGGTTGTGGCTGTTGTAGCATCAGCCACATGGTTTCTACATATTCCTCTGCGCTACCCCAGTCGCGCGCAACACTGATGTTGCCCAAGCGCAGCTTGTCGGGGCTGCCATTGACAATTTGGCACGCTGCCTTAATGATTTTTTTGGTCACATAGCGCTCAGGCCGCAAGGGCGACTCGTGGTTGAACAAAATGCCGGTGCAGGCAAACAGGTTATAGGCATCACGGTAATTGGCCAGCTCCCAAAAGGCGGCCGCTTTGGCCACCGCGTAGGGGCTGCGCGGTCTGAAGGGGGTTTCTTCATCGGCTGACTGTCCCGCCGTATTGCCGAAGCACTCGCTGGAGCCAGCGCAGTAGAGTTTGATGGGTCTCTTTGTGAATCGGATAGCCTCCAGGAGATTGAGCGTGCCCAGGCTGATGCTCTCCGCCGTTTCCACGGGTTGGTCAAACGACAAGCCCACCGAGCTTTGCCCAGCGAGGTTATAAATCTCATCGGGCTGCACCTTGTCCAGCACTTGCAGCACGCTTCTAAAGTCGGTAAGTGCCATCGAGTGGCAAACAATCTGGTCCTTGATGCCAAAGGCTCGCAGGTGACCAAAAGTCGCCATCTGCGCGTCACGTGAGGTGCCGTGGACGGCATAGCCCTTATCAAGCAGCAAGCGGGCCAGATAGGCACCGTCCTGCCCGGTGACTCCACAGATTAATGCATTGCCAACGGTCAGCATCGCTATACCTTCAGTGGAGTGCGAAGAACGATGTCAACAAAACGGTCAACATGGTCGTCCCAACTGGGAATGTTTGTTGCGGCCGATGTCGTGCGACATTTCGCATCGGCCAGGGTCCGCAAGCTCGCACATATCTGGTCAGTTGAGTAGGGGTCGAACGAAGCGACGCATGCGTCACGTACTACATCAATCGGGTAAGTGCTCGACGTGGCGGACGGTAGTCCAAATTCTAAAGCTTCCACCAGCGGTAGCCCATAACCCTCGGCGATTGATGGGAACACGAAGCCCTGAGCGTGGCTGTATAACCATGCAAGCTGGGAATCGCTACAGTCTATAAGCATTTCCAAACCGTCCGGCACCTGCACCGTCGCATTCTTAAACTCCTCGGCAATCCATCCAGCAATGACAAGCCGGATACCTCGGGTTTCAAATAGCCTTGAAATAACGAAGGCTTCAATGAGCCGCTGGTAGTTTTTTCGTGGCTCGTGACGCCCGACGGACAGTAGAAAGCAGCAACCTGCAAGTGAAGGTACTGCACTGAGTTGCGTTTGTCGAAGCCGCGACCCAGCACCCAGCGGGATTACATTGATGCGCTCCGCAGGGATACTGAAGTGCTTCTGAATTTCCCTGCCACTCTTGTCACTGCTAGTGAGTAGCAAATTGGCCTTTCGTGCACTGACGCCGAAGAATGCCTTTCGGGAAAGTCGATAAGTCAGCGGAAAAAACTCTGGATGCTCAAGAAAAATGACGTCATGCAAGGTTACGATTGTGTGGGTACGCAGGTCTAAGCCCAGAGGCAGCATGTACTGAAAGTGAGCGAAGTCCGGTCTTAACTTGTTGATTGCGCGACCAAGAACCAGCTGACGCCATGCAAAGGAGTCATTCTTGTACTCAAGGACTTTGGCGTCACCTGGAAGAAAATCAGGGGTACAACCGGGAAGCAGACCGAAAATTAACTCGATTTCAGGTATGCCACGCTGAACAAGACGCGAGTACACCTCATAAATGTAGGTGCATACGCCTTGCCTTGGTTGCGCTAGCCATCGACCGTCAACAAAAAGTGATTTTTTTTGATTCATACGGTGAAATAGCGCTGGGATTGCTGCAAACAAGTACCCAATAACGCCCCGGCATCGCTCTGACTGACGGCCAAATCAATACGCATTGGGATTGGTCCAGCCTTTGAACACGGTCATGATGATGATCTTCAGATCCAACCACAGGGAAAAGTGTTCAACATAGTACAAGTCGTACTCAATGCGCTTTTTCATTTTTTCGAGTGATTCGGTTTGACCGCGAAAGCCATTGATTTGAGCCCAACCGGTAATGCCGGGTTTGACTTTGTGGCGCAGCATATAACCAGCAAGCAGCTCTTTGTAATGATCGTCGTGCTCCAACGCATGTGGGCGCGGTCCAACAATCGACATGCGGCCTTGCAACACATTGATGAACTGCGGCAGCTCATCGAGACTGGTGCGGCGCAGGAACGCGCCCAGTGGCGTGACACGCTGGTCGCCTGGGACCGCCTGCGTGACAACATGATCGGGCTCGTGATGCATGACCATTGTGCGAAACTTGTAAATCCAGATGTTCTCTTCGTTCCAGCCACGACGAAGCTGGATGAATAGCACCGGTCCAGGTGAGGTGAGTTTGACAGCCAGCGCAATGACGAGCAGCAAGGGGCTGATCAGGACGACGATGAGAAGCGCCCCAAACTGGTCTTCAATCCATTTGACCACTCTGGCGGAGCCGGTCATGGGGGACGCGGATAAGTCCAGCATCGGTAGGCCAAGCACTTCACTGACTCCGTGGTTAATCAGTTTCAGCGAGAACCAGTCTGGCACCAGCCGAATATTGGCAGCACTACAACGAAGCGAGTGCAGAGCCGTCTGGATACCTGTCTTGTCTCCTAAAGTCAGACACAACCAGACTTCGTCCGGGTGGGGATGCGCCGGTGTAGCCAAATAAGTCGCCAGATCATCGACTGCCAATACCGCCTGAATCCGCAGGCCGCTCCAGGCCGATCTGGTAATGGCCTGTCGCGCTTGTTCAACAATGGCCTCCGAACCCACCAATATCACCGTCCTGAAGTTATAGCCCGCCAAACGCAACCAGCGCAACCCCAGGTGAATCAATGTCCTCGCAAGGCACAACGCCGCCATCGTACTGATGGCCCACGCCAAGAACCAAATGCGCGACACGTCTGCGGAAGACTTGGCCAGAAACAACCAAACCAGCGTCAGCATCACCGCCGCGAACCAGCTCACCGCCACCGAGCGCAGCATGGCAAACAAATCGTTGAGCCGCCATGAACGGTACATGCCGTCAAAAAAAATGATCAGAAACACCGTCGCCAGCAGAACAATCTGGTTGTAGACTGGCGGCAAGGGGTCAGACTGCCGACTCGGCAACGACAAATCAAGCCGCCACACATAGGCCCCTGCGGCGCAAGCCCAAATCAGCAGCGCATCCATGCACATGGCGAAGTAGCGCATGACGGGTGAAGACAATCGTAGTGATGAATCAGACACAGTGCGCACTTAACTTGGACAATTTAGCATGCAGTCTGAGCGAACCTGAATCCTGGCCTCAAATGACTCCATCTGCATATTTCCCGGAAATTGCAAAAGATTGGAGGTACAACCCAACATATTGGGAATTGCCCCTTCAACATTGTAGGCGACGACCCGATTGCGTGTTTGGGCAGATTCATCGATTCGGGTCAAAAACGCATCACGTTGTTGACTCAGGGCAACCAGGTTTGCAAAGCCTTTCCCCCATATCCAACTTCGACGGCGACGTGAACCTCGTGCGGCCGACCATCGCGAGTGCTGGTCCAATCAACCGTGAAGTCTTTGGCGCCGCCCTGCGCTGGATCACCAAGCACCGCAACATCGACCCGGTACTGACACAAAGAGAGGTCGGATCAGGTATTCCTTACGTGAATTCAACAATGAAACCGGTGCGTCCCGCCTGGGCTTTGCGATAAATGTCTTCAGCCGACCTTTGCCCCAGCTTGCCAGCCAGCACCAGCGCGCGGCCCAAGCCAGGCAGGGCAGTCGTGGAATTTTCGCGAATGGGGGTATCAACAGCAGCCGAAGGCCAAGAATGTACTAAGTCCGGCCGGGGTTCGCCAAGTCTTGCGTGGATAATTGCAGCCCTGTTCGGCGTTAATGTGCTAATTTGCTGCAGCCAACGGGTTTGGAGGGGCTATGTGGGCATCACCCTGCCGAAGTGCCCTGATCCATACCATTTAATTGAAAGGACTTATGAAACACATCACATTGGCTGGCATTCTTGCCATTGCCGCAGTTGTTGCTGGCTGTGACAAGGCGGACCAGACCAATCAAAAGACGCCATCAGTCACCGAGCCTTTAACTGAGTTAAAGGTCCACAATTGGGGGCCGCAAACCGCACTGGCCGGAACCGTTCCAAACCCGCAACCCGACGGCAACATGGGAATCTGGATTCAAGTGGCTGGCACGCAGGGGCTGGGTGAGGTGCAAATCTCTTTCGCCGGGCAAGCCGTGAAGGCACCGGTGATTCAGGATAAATTGATCACCATTGCAGTGGCCCCAGGCCAGCTTGCCGAGCCTGGCGACAAAGAGATTGCGATTAAACAGACGGCCACCAACAATGTATTTAAAGTTGGCATTTTCAGGGTTGTGGCAGCGAAATAGAAGTTTGGTTGCACCCGAAGCGCGCGTTACCTTTGAATGATTCGCATCGTTACAGCATTTGACCGCTCAATCCGTTCGATGGTCCGATACTCCAGAAAGACCGTCTTGTCACCGGCAGACGATAGGATCGACATGTGGCAGCAGGGGGCAGGTCATGCTTGGCATAAATGCTCCTTGAAGTCATATTTATGCCTCAAACACAAAATTCAGGACAGGCTCGACGGCGCCAGAAAAGCTCAATCCGCGAGTTTTACTGAACGAACCAACACTGACAACAATCGGTTTTCGGAGTCGATTTGATTCGCGAAAGGCATATGCTGGTTTACGTGGAAGTACGAATACAAAGGCATTCGCTCTTCGCTCGCTGGACAGTTCAGCGTTAGTTTCACAGTATTTTCCCCCGGCTTGCTCAATGGAAAAGTGCCTTTTGCGCACCCAGGAACTTCGACATTCAATTCAACTTTCTTCTCTTTCAGTAGTTGGTCAGGAACAAGAAATGAGATGACGATGCGACTCTCGCTTGTGCGATCCAATACGACCAGTCCATCCGTGCGCATCCAGGCCCATTTATGATCTTCGGCTGGATAAAATCCGCTCTTGAACTCGTAATCTTCTTCGGAAAAATCCATTTTCGATTTGAGTTTCGCCAAGTTTGATCGTGTGATCTCTATGGGCGCATAGAGTCGGGCTTTGTCAATCAGATAGAGTGCACCTCCGTCAGACTTAAACATCTCCTGAGTGTCTGTGAGCGCTAGTGCATTGACTACGTCGCTCTTTGCTATCCCGACGGTGAAATGATCGAACGCAAAATACTTGCGCTTGAGACCATTGATTTCGTCTGGGGTCCAGTGTTGAAAGTTGTGAAGCCTTCGACCACTGTAGAGCGCAAGCGCTGGTGACTGCCACCAACCCGTGCCAAAAATAACGGCATCAGCAGGTAGTTCACGAACTAATGATACAAGCTGAAAGAAGCTTGCGACATAAGCGGGAGTCTTGATTGGTTCGGTGAATTTTTGACCGTTCTTCGATAATGTGAGCACAGGGAAAACAGCACCCAAAGAGAAAACAAATGCAGTCCACCATTTAAGCCCAATTGAACGTGTTCCGGTAAGCATAGAAGAAATGATGCTGAACCCGAGAGCGCACAATAAAAGTTGGTGGATAACCACGCCGTCCATTATTCGTCTCAGCCATGCCATCGAGGTTGGAGTCAAGAGCAGCCACCACGAGAAGTACGCCAGACCGGACCACAGCAAACAGGAATAGTAGAATTTTTCGGCAATGGACCGTCGGTCTTCGACCAGAATAAATAGGAAATAGGGTAGTACCAGGAAAGCGGCTAAGAGAAAAGTGCTTAAACCAGTGATTTCCGAGAGAATCGAAAAATGCTCGGTCGCCTTGTGAACGAAGCCAGCAAGGCTATGGCTGGCACCAGATTGATGAAGAATTTGACCCAACTGAAGTTTCCACCAGGTTAGATAGCCAGAAATACTGCCAATCTCCACCGCTCGGTAGAACTCCCAAGAAATGACCGGAAACAGGAACCCCAAGCAAAGCTGAGTGAATGTCTTTCGACTGATATGCTGCTGAAACATAAATACGAAGACAGTTCCAAACAATGGCGCCACAAGCACTAAAGAGACAACCTTTGTTAAATAGGCCGCAGCTAGAAACGACCCTGCCAAGAGTGCGTTATGACGTGAGTGGGTAGAGTTAAGTAAGGTGCCGAACGTCAATAGGCCGCTCAGATACCACACCAAAGATGGAATTTCGCCGTACCCATTCATACCGAATTCAGTGATCCCGGGCACCGAAATGACGATCAATGTGCCCGCGAGTGCCGCCCAAAGAGGCATGCCAAGTCGTCGAAGCAAAGTGGTTAGCAAAGGAATCAGAAATCCAATGTAGGCGAGATTTATGGATTGGGTCACCAATGGTGAAACACCGAAAATGGAAATTAGTATTGCAGCGGGGAAAATGAAAGGCCCGTCGGTCTGCGCAGGAAACGGGAAATACGTGTCATAAAAAAATCCGTATCCGTTGCCCGCAGCAAGCGATGCCGCCGTATTCAAATTCATCGCACCATCGAAGCTGACTGGCGTGGTTGAGGCAAACAGCAACAAGTTTCGGAGCAATAAAAACAAGCCCAGCAGTGCTAGTGCGCATAAGGCGGGCTGAACGAGTGAACGTAGTTTCATATTCAATATTGAATGAGAAGCCTGCAAACGTTCGCGGTAAACCCACCACTTGGCCCCCGCAAAATTGGCCAGCATGCCCACCAGTGACCCCGCCGCCACTGCGAGCGCTGGCAGTGCCGGGTGGTAGACCCACGACGCCATGATCAGGGCATAGGTGCACAAGTTCAGCACCCCCCCAACCGACATGGCTGCCAGATATTTCAACCATTCCTGAATTAGCAAATCGCCAGCACGCGCATCTAAAAACGGTTGAAAGGTGAATCGGCGGTTTAACAGCCAGGTAGCCATCACCGCAGACAGGAACGACACCAGGCGCCCTGAACTTGTACCCAACCCCAATCCCAGCGCGGCATACAGCACGCCAGCGTCCACCGCATAGCCTGCAACGCCCACCAGGCCAAAGCGCAGCAGCTGAGTGGTCATGCCTTGATCAGGGTACTGGTCGCCGGGATCTGTAGGTAGGCCAGACGCTTGGCCTCGATCCGCCCCAGAGTGACGGTGTCGAGAATCAGGCCACACACCAACAATAGAAAGCCCAGTATGACCAGGCCAGAACACAAGATGGCAGTCGGAATCCGAGGCACCAAACCGGTCTCAAGATAAGTCAGCGCCAACGGCACTGCCAAACCGACTGACAGCAGCAGACAAGACAGAAAACCCAATGAAAAGAACGCGAGCGGCTTCTCGGCCTTGAAAAGCTTCAAAATTGTGAACAAAATGCGAGCGCCGTCACGGTAGGTGCTCAGCTTGCTCACCGACCCATCCAGTCGCGATCCGTAAGCCGTTGCGACCTCCGACACCGGCATGCGCAGCTCCAGCGCATGCACGGCTAGCTCGGTCTCGATCTCAAAACCTTGCGAATGGGCTGGAAACGACTTCGCGAATCGCCTGGAAAATACCCGGTAACCCGACAACATATCGTCAAAGGCACGGCCGAAGATGAAGCTCACAAACCCGGTCAGGAGGCTATTGCCAAAACGATGCCCTGGCCGATAGGCAGCGACCTGATGGCTGACGCGGCTCCCCACCACCATGTCCAGATCCCCTTCAATCAAGGTTTGAATCAGCATGGGCGCGGCCGTGGCATCGTAGGTGGCGTCGCCATCGACCATCACGTAAATATCAGCATCGACATCGGCAAACATCCGCCGCACCACATTGCCCTTGCCCTTGAGCTTGACGTGCCGAACCTGCGCCCCGGCGGCACGGGCCACATCTGCCGTCCCATCATTGGAATCATTATCAAACACGTAACAGGTCACGTTAGGTACAGCTTGTCTGAAATCACTTATCACGGCCTGAACGGCTCGAGCTTCGTTGTAACAGGGCACAATAAGCGCAACACGAGGATTGTTCATGTGACAGTCTAGTTGGGTAACGATCCCGCAACAACGCGAGGGCAATGAATGGTGCAGGCCGGTCAAATCAGTTAAACGCGGACACAAGCGCGGTGAACAACTCTGCGCAATCTCAATGACGGCGACTCAATTCCAACTCTCAAGCCAACGATACTCTTTGTGTTCACTGCTTTTTGCCGCGAATTGTATGAGCAAATTTTCGCGTCTTCCGCTGATCGGCCTGCACCGGCAGTTAACATACTTGCGATGAAATACACCTTTGGATTTGGTGCCTGGCGCTTGTTCCTTGCGTTGCTCGTGGGATTCTCCCATTTGTGGGCGTCAATGTTGCAGGGACCTGCGGCCTATTCGGTCTGGGGCTTCTTTGTCTTGAGCGGCTACCTGATGACGCATGTGCTACAGACAAAATATGGTTTTTCAGCTAGTGGCTTGACCGCCTACGCGCGTAACCGGTTCCTGCGGATTTTTCCAGGGTTTTGGGTTGCCACTGCAATCAGTGCCTTCGTTTTGTTTTGGCTCGCCGACACTGGTCTAGACGCCAGGAAACTCAACCCCTCCTTTGGCCTTCCTCGTGATGCAAATGAATGGGGATTTATCGCTAGCCTGCTGCCACTCTTTCCGCGTTGGAACTCCCCAGTTCCGGTGGCAAACGCGCTGTCAGTGGAAGTCGGCTACTACATCCTCGTCCCGTTGCTGGCACAACACCGGAGCACCGCCTGGTTTGCCTTGGCGTTTGGTAGCCTGGTAGCCGCCAACTTTGGCATAACAACAGACAGCTTTTCCGACCGCTACGCGCTGTTTTTGCCAGCTGCACCGGCTTTTGCGCTAGGCTCGCTCACCTGCCATTACCGAGAAACGTTGCGAAAATTGGTACATCCCAAACTCGCCGTTGTCTTGTGGATCGCGCATTGGTGCGTCTTTTTCTGGAATTCGTCATGGCCATGGACCTATGGTTTATACCTTTCCATTGTGCTTTCGGCCTGGGTCGTCCTGTCGTTGGCGGAGCAAAAGGTGTCACGGCTGGATGGCGTACTGGGCGAGCTGTCCTACCCGTTCTATCTGTTGCATGCCACGGCCGGTGCCAGCCTGTTGGGCGTATTTGGGTATGACCGGCCCCTGAAGTTTGGCCTTCTCTCCATCACGGTCGCATTGATCGGTTCATGGTTGATGGTCATCGCGGTTGACCGGCCGCTGACCCTGCGCAAGAGCAAGCCCATTTTGAAGGTCAAGTGACAAAAGGTGTGAGGTGTTAAGGCCGGGGTTCAACGGGCAGGTCGATGCCAACCACCTCTGCCAGCGTGCGCTTGGCGCGAGCGCGGGAAAAGTTCCGTTCGACGTTTCGTCGACCACCCAAGGCCAGACGCTCCCAGAGTATGACATCGTTGTAGAGGCGTACCACTGCGTCCGCGAATGCTTGTGGCGAATCAGCAATCAACAAGTCCTCGCCATCTTTCAAGTCCATGCCTTCGGCCGCAGCGACGGTGGCGACCACGGGCAACCCACAAGCCATGGCCTCGTTGATTTTGCCCTTGACGCCAGCACCATAGCGCAGCGGGGCAATGGATATCCGGGCAGAATTCAGCAAGTTGTCAAGCGCCTTTACAAAACCTGCAACACGCAGGTTGGGTGCCGAGAGCCGAAGCATTGAATCGGGCATGTTGCTGCCAACAATTGTCAGCGTTATTTCTGGCTGCTGTTGCTGCACCAGGGGCCAGACCTTGTCGACAAACCAGTTCACAGCATCCATATTGGGGGGGTGCCGGAAGCCGCCGACAAAGATCAGGCCGGTGCGCTGGGAATAGGCCAAACCGGGCGGTTTGGATTCATGGATGTTGGAAAGAATCTCGACCGCAGCAGCGGGGACTTCCCGGGCCAGCAATTCTTTCTCTACCGGGCTGACGACTAAAGTCAGATCCGACTGGGCGATAACGCCCAGTTCTTGCCGCCGTGTAATCTGTGCGCTCTCCTGCATGGCCTTCGAGCCTTCGAGTTCTGCCAAGCGCAACTCCCGCAGGTAATGCAGATCGACCGTGTCAAAGACAATCTTAGCCTGCGGCGCGCATGATCGAACCTGCGATAAATATCGTACCGCGATGTAGTGGCGGCAAAAGAAGATCACGTTGTAATCCTTACCGTGTTCGGCCAGCAATTGGGACACCGAATCGACGAAGGGATAGTGCCAAACCTCAATGCCGGCCTGCTGCAATTTGCGCACGTAGGGCTGCCGATGTTCAACATTGTCGGCAACCAGACTGACTTTGCAGCCAAGCTCAACCAGTAGCTCAAGCATGGCCTGCATGCGAACTGATCCCGAATCCTGGTCAGGCGTGATCATGCACGCCTCCACCACAAGAATCCTGGCTCTGGCACCGCGATCGGCTTCCATTTGCGGCAAGTGTCCATTGTTGCCGTGGCTTTTCAAAACCGAGCGCCAGCGGTTCTGGAAACTCACTTGATTGACGACCTGGTGCCGCTTGATGCCGGAACCTTCGTCGGTACCCGAGCTGACGCCCTCAAAATGAACAAGCGTTGCTTCTGGCTGGTAGTAAACCCGTTTGCCAAGTTGCCGAACACGAAACGCAAGATCAGTGTCTTCGTAGTAAGCGGGTGCGTACATCTTGTCAAAACCGCCAAGGGATCGCCAGTCGCTCATGCGCAACGCAAGACAGGCGCCAGAACAGTAATCAACGGGACGCAAATATCGGTACGGTGGCCGGTCCGGATCGTCGCCCCTTCCCCAGTTCCAGGCAGATCCGTCTTGCCAGACGATGCCACCCGCTTCCTGCAGTCGGCCATCCGGGTACACCAAGCGTGCACCAACAAGTCCGGCGTCAGATCGAATTCGAAAGACCTCCAACAGACTTTCAAGCCAAGCTGCTGTGACTTGCACATCGTTGTTTAACAGGACCAGGAATTCACCACGCGCACTTTCGGCTCCAAGTCGGCAACTTTCGATAAACCCACCGTTTTGCCCAGCCCGAAGAAAAGTAACACCGCTGACACCATCAAGTGCCTGCGCGGTGGGCAGCGGCGAGGCATCGTCAACGACAATGATTTCCACATCGTCAAGCCGAGTGTGCGCGGCGATGCTGCTTAGGCAACTGAAGGTGTGCTCATCATGGCCATAAACAGGGATGACAATCGAGACGCGCGGCAACTTCTCAGTTAGGCAAGTGGAAAGCACAAGGCTACCGATCGGGATTAGTGCGGTTGGGCATTCCAGGGAGGGCGCAAATTGTCGCGCCCCAGCCTTCGCTTGCAGTCGTTGCAACAAGGCCCACCAACCATCAGAGCGCAGAATCTTCCATGCTATCGGCATCCGCGTAGTGGCATGCCTGATCAACGCAATTTGGCGACGCACTTTGTGGTTGATCCGCTTCATGAACTGACCGAGCACCCGAAGCGGGGCAGTGACCCGCCACGAGGTACTGGTTTCAAGTTCATTGATCCGCGCGTTGGCCCGTGCCAGTTCAATCAAATTTCGATGTATCTCCTTAGCATGTTCCCCTAGCTGCACATCACGCTCAGCAACTTGGCGGCCAAGCTCTTCGAGTTGCAGCCGTTGCGTGTCGGCTTCGCGCCGAAGAGCATCCGTTTCGATGCGCAATGTCACGAGATCACGGGTCAGCTGATCCGCTTCGATCCGCGATGTCATGAGATCACGGTTTAGCTGCGAGTTTTCCGCGTCACGCATGGTCAGAAGATCCGCCTGCATGCCCGCATGATTGAGAATTTCGAACCAGGGAATGCCTGCCCGTTGCGCGTATTCGGCAAGAACAACGTAATCCTGCTCAATTGCGGTAAGCCTGGTCTTTAGCGCCACACGTGATTCCAGGTGCCCGCATTCGACACCTTGCTCAAACAGCAGCGAGATCGGCAGATCAACGCGCGCCGGAGCATGGGCCAGAAGATCAATTCCCGGCGGGGCCTGATCGCTATCTGGCAACGCCATAAGCTTTGCCGCCCTGGACAGAATCGGCAGTACAAATTTATTCCGATAATCGTCTCGTGCCTGGTGGCCCAGATTGCCGCGACCAGAGCTTCCAACCCGATGTGCCAGATTGGTCGCCGCCAGCAAGGCGTCGCAGCAGACCTGCGGTTCGGCATCATTGGCGAGTAACATAGCCTCCAAACGCCCCGCCAGCCGTTCCGCGATGGCACCAAACTGGCTGGCCACAATCGGCAGCCCGGAGCCAAGCGCCACATCCAACGTGTAGCAATAGGTCTCGGGATAAGGGCCCGGAAACCAGATCACGTCGGCGCGTTCAAGTGCCAACAGCTGTGGCAAATCCCGGTCGGCATATTCACCGCGAATTTGGATCGGCAATTTTTGTGACGCAGGCAGGGGACTTTCAATAAAGCCAAGCACACAGAAGCTTAGCCCCAGTACTTTGTCACGGGCATATGTCGCGCAAGCGAGCAGCCGGTCCAAACCCTTCATGCGATTGAGTTTGCCCAGCAGAAGAACCTTTTTCATCGGGCGCACTGGTGCCATCCATTCCTCTCTGGAAGAATGCGGCCAGACAATGATTTGTGCGTCAGGAAAATGTTCGGCAACTCGATCCGCGACAAACCGCGACGGCGCAATGATGCGCTGCGCCCGCGCCAACAGTCGCCCCATTTCACTACGCCACTGATCGATCGACCAGCGCCATGCATTGGGGCGCTCAATGGTACAGTTTGCGCAGCCGCTCAAATCGGGCTCACCACAATAGTCACCAGTCGGTGTCGTGAGCGAATAGATCGGGCAGAACGGATAGAAGTCATGCAGGGTCAAATCGTAGGGCAGCGCAAGTGCATCGGCCAGCGCCAGGATTTGCGGCGGGAATCCATCAACATGCTGCACGCTGATCCAGTCGTAACCACGCTGGCACAAGGCTTGCACGACGTTATCCCAATCTCTGAAACGCCAGAATAACGGCTTTGCCCCGAGCACCTCAAGACTGACGCTTGTCTCGTCCAAAGATCGCAATATTTCCGTTTCGATCACATTGGAAAACAGTGCCTGGAGGTCGGCAACGTGGCGTTCAACACCTCCTCCCAGGTTGTGAGTGACTATCAACAACCGATGATCTTGCGCCACGAGCATGTCTTCCGGGGAAAAACCGAAATTATCTCACGCGATGCTGGCAAGCATTGACTGCTTGACTGCTGTGCATCCACATATCCATCAACTCACACTTCAACCTAAGCGTCAACTTTCCAGCGGCAAAATTAGCGAAATTGTCTCTGCTTTCACGCTGGCGCTGTTACCCAGTGCTTCTCCATCAAGTGCCAGGAAAGCGAAGCCAGCAGTACCGCGCCCGCCAGCAAGTTGACAAATAGCTGCGCACCACGCAAGCCCGGCAACGTCAGCAAAACGAGCAGCACCGGAAAATGCCAAAGGTAAATGCCATAGCTAATCTGCCCCAGGTAGCGTATCGGACGCAACACCCCCCCTCCGCGCAGGGGGCAAGTGATCACACTGGCGAGTGCCGCCGCAAAGCCCATGGCCAACAGCGTGCGCCAGAAAATCACCATACCAGCATGTCCCCAGTAATCGCTGCGTGGCAAAAACAAGGCACCGACGAGCCACAACAGGCCCATTGTCACTGCCATCCAAAAAATACAGTTATGCCAGGCAGGCAACAGGCGACGCGCCAAGGCCCCTTGACCTTTGTGAATTGCCAAGGCCAGCGCAATGCCCATGCCAAATGCGTCCAGCGTGCCCGGCAGCTCGGTGGTGTAGATCACCTGCATTTGTGCCACCGCAACGCCCGGTGGAAAAAAAAGCGTTGTTCCATAACGCCAGGCCCACGACACCGCCACCAGCATGAGTAAAACACGCCATACGCCGAGCCTAAGCAGCCAACCAATGCTGAAAACCAGAACCACATAAAACTGCATCTCCAGCGCCAGCGACCAACTCACACCGTTGATCACACCGTGGGTGAACGGATGCAAGTTTTGCAAGAACAAGGCATGACTTGCCACCTGAATCAGAATTTCCCCTGGCGAACGCGTCAATATTTCGGGACGCACCAAAAAAACATATACCACACAGGTCAACAGGTACAGGGGCACCAAGCGTTTAATTCGCCGCTGCATAAAACGCCAGCGAAAGCCAATCGGGGTCTTCTCACGCTCGCGCGCCGCGCTTAACGTAATAACAAAGCCGCTGATCACCAAAAATAGATCCACCCCTATCCAGCCCTGCCGCAGCGGCAAAGCCCACTGCGGCTCGGCAAACACCTTCCACTCGCCTAGCGCGGTGACGTGAAACACCAGCACCAGCAGCGCCGCAATGGCGCGCAAGACATCAATCAGGCAATAGCGCATTAACACTCCAAATAAATCCGAAACACATTTCGGTTGGACAGGCATTGTTACAAGAACAATACGTCTTTATCGCTGCCACGCACGGCAGCCAGCGTCAGCAGACGGATTCCTGCCTGGATCGATTGCCGCTTCTTCGCCATGACCGCATCCTCAGTCAAAAGCGACACCACAACCGATCAAATTGACATCGACATCCAGGAACTCCCCCATGCGCTCAAGCCGCGAGCGGTCATGATCACGAGAAAATTGTCTGCCCTGCATAAATGTATTCGGGCGGCAAGCCAGCGTGGTAGCGCTCATGCATCTGCGTGTAGGCGTCTTCGATGTGCCGCGTGAACTGTTTGGTGTCAAACAAGGGCGTGTTCAATCGATTGCGCTCGAGCTTTTGCCTAATATTTTTGAGTCGCTGCGCATTGGTTGCCAAGGCCACCGCCAGCATTTCGTACTCTTCCTGGGATGCGGCTATCAATTCCGGCACGCCAATGGCGCTAAGCAAGCTGGCAGCCACCCTGCTAGCCAATGCCTCGCCCGGACAAGTCAACACCGGCAGTCCGGCCCAAAGTGCATCGCTTGCCGTTGCGTGGGCGTTGTAGGGCAGGGTATCAAGGAACAAGTCGGCAGCTCGCTGCCGTGCCAGATGCTCGCTCAGGAGCGGAGTTTTCCCGGCAAAGACCAGGCGTTGTGCGTCGACTCCCCGATTCATGGCCTGCTGGCGCAAATTGTGGGCCGCAGCAGGGGTGCTTTCAGAAAGCCACAAAACACTTCGCTCCACCAGCTTCAAGATACGCATCCAGCCATCAAAGGTGTCAGGAGTTATCTTGTAGCTGTTGTTGAAGCAGCAGAAGACAAAACCAGACTGGGGCAAGCCCAATTCTTCACGGCTAAAAACTTTGTTGGAGATCCTGCGCTGGTTGTCGTTGGCCTGAAAGCTCGGCAAATAGACAATCTTTTCGGCGTAGTTGACCCTGGCTCCTTCGGCAATGAGCTGTCGGTCGGCAATCAGATAATCCATGTAATCCGCACCCATTGTTCCTGGGTAGCCCAAGTAGTTGATTTGTAGTGGCGCTGCCCGCAAGGCAAATATGCCGGTGCGTGAACCACTGGTAAACCCTGCCAGGTCAACGGCGATATCAATCTCCAGCTGCCTTGCCAACACGGCGATTTCCAAGTCAGTACGACCTTGGACGTCAATGAATTTATCAAACGCTGCTTCCACCCTGATCCGCATTTCATCCTGGGTATCGGGTCCAAAGGAAAAGGCATACACCTCAAACTTGTCCCGGTCGTGTGACTCAAAGAGTCCGGCCATCAAAAAAGAAACCGGATGGGTTTGAAAGTCCATCGAAAAATAGGCAATACGAATCTTCTTGCCCTTGCGGCGTTTCGGTATCCTACCAAGCTCAGGATTGGGCGGATGGATGGCGCCGACCCAAATCTCCGCCGCTTTGCGCTGCAATGGCAAGGAAGTACTTAGCGCCAGCACTGGAAACGGTGGGGAGGCGGGTTGGCCGCGCTGAATTCTCTCAGTTAGCTGCGCAATTTGATCTTCAGTGTCGCCCCAGTCACAAATATTCATCTTGGCGTCAAGCCTCATCCCCTGCAAGAACTTGAAGTCAGGCTTGATGGCGATGGCCTGGTCGTAGCTGGCGATAGCGTCCTGATACCGCTTCAAATCACTCAACGCGTTGCCACGGTTGGAGTACGCTTCTACCGAGCGAGGATTAATCGCCAGCGCCTTGTCATAACTGTCAATGGCGGCTTGGTGCAGCTTCAATTCATTCAGCGCGATAGCGCGGTTGTAGTGTGCCCCTGCATCGCCCGGCTGGATGGCGATGGCCTGGTCATAGCTCTGCACGGCAGTCTGGTATTGCCTCAAAAAATGCCAGGCAACACCACGATTGCAATAGGCTTCAGCATGGTCTGGCCTGAGAGCGATGGTTTGGTCGTAGCTATCAATTGCCGCTCGGTAGCGCCTGAGTGCGAACAATGCCTTAGCGCGACTGCAGTGTGCGTTGGCGTAGTCAGGTTTGATGGCAATGGCCTGTTCGAAGCTATCAATAGCGGCTTGGTACCGCTGTAGTTCGTGCAGCGCATTGCCGCGGTTGGCGCAGGCCGTGGCGTTGTCCGGATTGATCGCAATTGACCGACTGATGAGATCAACCGCTAGCGCGAAGTGTCTTGACTGCGCCGCAATGACACCCGATAAGTGCAGCGCCTCAGAATGCGCGGGCATGATTTTGAGCACTTCCTGGTAGATTTCCTGTGCTCTTGCGAGTTGACCCTTTTGGTGCAACGCCACGCCTTCTGCGAACCGTGTTTGAGCTTGCATGGCCACCCGGGCGTCGCCTGCCAGCCTGGGCTCGTTGCCTAGTCTTGAGTGGCGTTTCACTGCCCGCCCCTGACGATGGGCGGCATGCGTTGGCTGACATCAATGTGGTCGGGTGCCAAGTGGTCCCGGTAGCGCGCAAGCATTTGCGTGTACGCTTGCTCAATGTTCCGGGCGAATCGCACGCTGTCAAACAATGCGGTGGTCAAACGATTGCGTTCCAGCTTCTCCCGGATGGTCTTGAGCCGCGGCTGGTTGTTAGCCAATTCAACAGCCAGCGCCTCGTACTCGGCCTGGGTTGACGCAATCAACTCTGGCAAGTCAATGGCAGTGAGCAGGCTCGCGGCTACCCGGCTGGCAAAAGCCTCGCCCATGCAAGTCAGCACGGGCAAGCCCGCCCAAAGCGAGTCGCTGGCAGTTGTGTGCGCGTTGTAGGGCAGCGTGTCAAGAAACAAATCGGCCGCCCGATGGCGCGCCAAGTGTTCTGGCAAGGGCATTCGTGGCGCAAACACCAGACGCGACGCAACCACTCCGCGCTGCTCGGCCTGGCGGCGCAAGTTGCTGGCGGCCGTGGCGTTGTCTTCCAGAAGCCACAAAACACTGCCGTCGACACGATTTAAAATGCGCATCCAGCCATCAAATGTTTCGGGCGTGATTTTGAAGTTATTGTTGAAGCAACAAAATACAAACGCCGACTCTGGCAATCCTGCGTTTTCACGACTGAATACCGCGTCAGCAATTTTTCGCCTGGCATCGTTACATTGATAGCTATCGGGCAGATAGACAATCTTTTCCGCGTAGTACGCTTGACTGATCTGCGGCAACACTGTCTTGTCGGCGATTAAATAGTCAATATAGTCAGTACCCATGGTGCCCGGATAGCCAAGGTAGCTGACTTGCAGCGGTGCAGCCCGGTAACAAAAAATACCGGCTCGGTGATGTTGCGTGAATCCCTTCAGATCAATCGCGATATCCAGGTTAAGACTTCTGGCAAGCAGCGCCACCTCTTTATCGGTTTGACGACTGACATCAATGAACTGGTCAAATGCTGCCATCACCCTTAGAGGCCACGGTCTGTTGCACGGACAAGAGTCTGTCGTCTTCGCTGATGCGGGATACCAGGGTGCAGCCAAGCGCGCGGAAGCGACCGGTGTGGACTGGCATGTGGCGATGCGCCCTGGAAAGCGCCGGGCATTGGATAAGAACTCGCCTTGGGGCAACTTGCTTGACCAGGCCGAACAACTCAAGGCCAGCGTCAGAGCCAAGGTGGAACATCCCTTCAGGGTTCTCAAATGCCAGTTTGGCTTCACCAAGGTTCGCTACAAAGGGCTGGCCAAGAACACCGCCCAACTGATAACACTGTTTGCCCTGGGCAACTTGTGGATGGCCAGAAAGCGAATTATTCAGGGAGCCATGGGATGAATGCGTCTGCAAAGCGGGAAATAGCCCGTCAAACCAGCAAAAAGGCGTCATATCCGAGCCAATATGCTCAGAATTTCGATGAAATCGCGTTTTGTGATTCATTGAGTAACTGGTTAACCGCTAACTCTCGCTTTGGCCGGGGTTGTGCAGACCATCCCTAGCCGCATTTCATCGCGCAAATCAGGTCCATAAGAAAAGCCAATCAGCTCAAACCGATTCTTGTCATGCTGCTCGAACAGTTCGGCCATCAAATGCATGGTGGCATGATTGTGGTAATCGGCCGAAAAGTAACCAATCCGGATTTTCTGCTGACTGGCCCGCCTAGGGATGACGCCAAGTTCCCTGCTCGCCGATGTTCCGGCACTCTGGTTCGCCCAGATTTCAGCCACTTTGCGCTGCAATCGCAAAGACGCATTCAGGGCCAAAAATGTAAATGGAATGATCGCGGCTTCACTGCGCTCAATTCCTCGGCGCAGTTCGGTCATTTGATTTTCAAAATCACGCCAATCACAGACGCGCATCCTGCTGTGAAGCCGCGTACCGTAGGCAAACTTCAAATTCGGGTTGAGGGCCATGGCTCGATCAAAGCTGTCAAGGGCAGCTGCATGCTGCTCCAGGTCAAGCAACACCTGGCCGCGATTGAGGTAGCACGCGGCGAAGTCAGGCCAGACCGCAATGGCTTTGTCAAAGCTCTCGATCGCGGCCGACTTTTCCTTCAACTCAACCAACGCAAGGCCGCAGTTGGCATGGGCCAGCGCAAAATCTGGCCGAATCGCAGTGGCCCGATCGTAGCTGTCAACGGCATCCTGGTGCTGCTTCAATTCCTCCAGCACGTTGCCACGCTGGTAATAGGCGTCGGCAAAGTCAGGCTGAAGGGCAATGGCCCGATCCAGGCTTTCAATCGCCGCCTCATAGCGCTTCAATTCAAAAAGTGCAACGCCGCGGTCACAGTGCGCCAGTGCCAGCTTGGGATCGATGGCAATCGCCTTGTCGTAACTGTGAACTGCCGCTTGATGTTGCTTGAGGTCATTCAGCGCAATGCCTCGGTTGATGTAGGCGTCCGCATGCCTAGGCTTGATGGCAATGGCCTCGTCATAGCTGTCAATGGCAGCCTGGGTTTGTCCCAATTCATAGAACGCCAGACCGCGATTGGCGTAGGCATTGGCATGCTTGGGGTTGCGCGCGATGGCCTGGTCGTAGCTGGCAATGGCCGCCTCATAGTGCTTCAAGGCGCTGAGCGCATTGCCACGGTTGGAGTAGGCCGATGCGTTGCTTGAATTGACTTCAATCGCCATGTCCAGCCATTGAATCGCTTGCGCCGGATCGTTCGACTGCGCCGCCAGCACACCCAGCATGTGCAGCGCATCAAAGTTGTTTGTTTGCAGTGCCAGCACCTGGGCGTAAATCGCCTGCGCCTGCGCCAGTTGGCCCTGCTGGTGCAGCGTCAATCCCTGCCGGAACAGGGCCTGGGCCGATGCGCCAGGAGCGATGTTGGAAGGTGCCGTGCGATACCGGGTATTTACAGAAAACGGTTTCATCGGGAAATTCTATGGTGAAAATGCTCTCTGGAGTTGCCGTGAACAGAGCGATTTACCTTTAGACTTGACGCATCAATTCACAAGTAGCAACCTCTGAATGACTAAACCCTTTTCGCATGCCGAACCTTACACTGCCCAACTAAGAAAAATAGAGCAGCAAATCAAACAACACCAGTTGCAGGCAGCCGCCCTCCAGTTAAACCTGCTGACAAGGCTCAACCCGCACGATCCGCGCGTATATTTGCTGGGCTCGCGGCTGGCCGAAGCGGCTCACAATCCGGATGGGATGCTACAGGCCGCGCGCAAGGCGCACCAGTTTGCGCCCCAGTGGCCGACGGCAACAATTCATCTCGCCGGTGTCCTGGCCAGCCGCAGCGAGACTGAAGAGGCGATGCTGATGGCCGAAAAGGCAATCAGGCAAGCCACCGAACAGGCGGCTCCAGCCCACATCAGCCCGGAACTACTGACCCAGGCGGCGGCTATCGCCAAGCGCCTTGAACTCAACTCGCAGGCGCTGCAATGGCTGCGTCAGGCCGAACAGATCAGCCCGGCTGATGTCAGTATTCGATACAAGATCGGTCTCACCTTGACCGACAGCGGCGAAGCAGCCAGAGCCGTTGAACTCTTTTCCGGGTTGCTGCAGCAGCAACCCAACAGCCCGAGTCTGCTCAGCGCGCGCCTGCAGGCTTGTCTGAAAGCACAACAACTGCCACAAGCCATCTGTGACGGCGAGGCATTGCTGGCCCTCGAACCCGGCAATGAAAGCTACCAGTTTTATCTCGATGTGGCACGTGGCCTGACTCCCAAAACCCAGCCGGTCGCGCTCATCAGCGGCCTGTTTGACGGCTATGCGTCCTGGTTTGACCGGCACTCCATCGTGCAATTGCACTACCAGTTGCCGCGCGAAGTGTCCCAAATGATCCACCAGTGGCATCCAGATCGCAAGGTCGATGTACTTGACCTTGGCTGTGGCACTGGCCTGCTGGGGCTTGCTCTAGGTCCGATTGAAGGTGTATTGGTGGGCGTGGACCTGTCCGGCGCAATGCTTGAGCAGGCGGCCCGTCACCAGCTTTACGACAGCTTTCATCAGGTCAACTTGCTCGACGCCCTGCAAGCCACGCCCGGCGAGCTTTACCACGTGATCGCTGCGCTGGATGTGTTTATTTATGTTGGCAACCTGGAAAACGTGGTTCCCAATGCTTACCGCATCCTGATACCTGGCGGACACTTGGTTTTTTCATGTGAGACCGGCGCTGTCGACGGCGCCGACTACGCCCTAACCAGTAGCTACCGCTACACCCATCAGCGCAGCTACGCCGAGCGATTACTCGGTCAGGCTGGGTTTATAGACATAAGACTTGAGGACCGCAAACTGCGCCAAGAGGAAGAACAAGCAGTCCAGGGGTTTCTTGTAACGGCCCGCAAACCGCCACGGGCCGCCGGAAAGAGTGGTTCGAGAGCAAAAAAACCGGGCAGACGTGACGCTTGACCGCGTAACTTTTATAATCGCCAGGTACCGAGACTTAAATCAGTAATACATCGTTGCAGTTTTCAACACCAACTTTACGTTGTCACTGCGACAATCAGCGTTGCTGCGACGTCGTGCCAAAGTCTTTGGCAATTATGGAGGTGCCAACCATGGAATCAAAGGAATTAGTGATGGGTCAAGCAATCATGGAGTATCTCGCGCGCGCGAATATGCAGTGTCTGGGCAGGCAGTTCACAAGTTCTGCACGCAGCGCGTTTGATCGTCTGGCGCTACGGGTCGCTTCGCTGGCCCTGATCAGCTTGGCTTGCTTGCCGGCACTTGCGGTTGGCCTCAACGATACGGGCATTACGGCCTGTGGTGATGCAAGCAGCTTTAGCCAGGCTCTGTGCGCCTCGGTTGCGGGTGATGGTGGCTCCTACCCGCGCCAGGATGCCCGCTTTGGACGTGACGCCCGGGCGACGAGTGGTCAGCTCTCCAAGATTGGCGGCGGCGGCACTGGTTTTGACTTCAGCAAGATTGACAGCACTGGCGCAGTCATGCCGCTCAATGCCACGCAATGGGACTGTATTCGTGACAACGTCACCGGCCTGACCTGGGAAATCAAGACCGTCTCCGGCCTGCGCAGCCAGAGCCACACTTATAGTTGGTACCAGAGCAACGTGGGCTCGGCAAATCATGGTGTCTGCGAAAATGCCGGACAATGCGATACTGAAAAATTTGTCGCGGCCGTCAATGCAAGCGCGCTGTGCAGTTACACCGATTGGCGCATGCCAACGGTCAAGGAACTGCAAGGGATCGTCAATTTTGGCCGCTACAACCCGACCATTGATGTCAATTACTTTCCCAACACACCGACAACGGGAGATACGATTTGGTGGACTGCGACGCGCGGCGCGTTAATTGGCTATTCATGGTTTGTGAATTTTGGCAACGGTGGCGCCACGACAGATGCGGTGGCCAGTGGCCACCGAGTTCGTCTCGTGCGGGGTGCATTATGAGATTTCCCTCACTCCTGTCGGCTTTGGCCGTCTGCATGGGTCTTGCTGCGTCATCGACGCAGGCCGCAACCTGTAACACCAACTCGCCCGCCCTGTCGCCCAGTAACCCGGACGCCGCTTACATCCTCACGCCCAATGGCACCGCCACCGACAGCCGCACCGGGCTCATGTGGCAACGCTGTAGTGAGGGGCAAACCTGGTCTGGCGGTACTTGCATCGGCACGGCCTCCTGGGTCAACCAGGCCGCAGCACTTAGCGCCGGACCAGCCAGCAGCTTCGCCGGCTATAGCGACTGGCGCCTGCCCAACATCAAAGAATTGCGCAGCCTGGTCGAGGAATGCCGCACCAACCCATCCATCAACGAAACGGTTTTCCCGGCAACCATCACCGCTTTCCCGTACTGGACAAGTTCTGTCGCATTGAATGCTGCTGTCCCGACCCCGAATTGGTCATGGTACGTCAATTTCTTTTCTGGCGGAAACCTGTACGATACACGTTTCAGCAAGTACTACGTCCGTCTGGTTCGCGGGGGCGATGATTTTGACAACTTGTCCAGCGCAACCACTTCATTGCTTTCCGTCAGCGGCAGCGGCACCGGTAGCGGCACCGTCACCAGCAACGTCGGTGGTGTCAACTGCACCTCCGGTCCCGGCGGACTCTCGGGAACATGCGCTACGTCGCTTGCCAACAACAGCAGCGTCACGCTGACTGCCACGCCGGCGGGGGGCAACACTTTCAACGGTTGGAGCGGGGCCTGTAGTGGTTCGCTGACCACCTGTAGCTTGAGCATGACCGGTGCCAAGAGCGTCGGGGCCGCCTTCGTGCTGACTGCCGTCGCCCAACCCCAAAGCATTGGCAGCATCAGCTTCTCACCCCCATCGCTGGCGGTGGGCGCAAGCAGCACGGTCAGTGCCACGGCATCCTCCGGCCTGCCGGTGAGCTTCAGTAGCAGCACGCCCGGTATCTGCACCGTCAGTGGCAACAACGTCAGCGGCATTGCCACTGGCACCTGCACCATCGCCGCCAACCAGGCTGGCAATGCCAGCTATCTTGTCGCGCCGCAGGTAACGCAGAACATCACCGTCAAGGCGGCGCAATCGATTGGTGCCATCGGCTTTGCGCCGACAAGCCTGGCCGTTGGAGGCGCGAGCACGGCAATCGCCAACGCGACCTCAGGTCTGGCGGTAACATTTGGCAGCAGCACACCCGGCACCTGTACGGTCATTGGCAGCACGGTGAGTGGCCTAAGCATTGGTAGTTGCACCATTGTGGCCAATCAGACCGGAAATGCGGTCTACGCGGCAGCACCACAGGTCTCGCAGAGCATCATCGTCTCCCAGGGCAGTCAGAGCATCAGCGCAATCACACTCTCACCCGGTACTTTAACCTTGGGTAGCACGAGCAGCGCGAGCGCCACGGCCACTTCCGGTCTGGCGGTGAGCTTTACCAGCAGTACGCCCGGCATTTGCACAGTCAGCGGCAGCAGCGTCAGCGGCGTTGCCGCCGGCACCTGCACGCTGGTCGCAAGTCAGGCTGGCAACGCAAACTATCTTGCCGCAGCGCCGGTCACTCAGAACTTCCCCGTCAAGGCGACGCAGACGATTGGCGCAATCAGCTTCGCGCCAAACTCCCTGGCGGCAGGCGGCACAACGCTTGCCAGTGCGACAGCATCTTCCGGTCTGCCGGTGAGCTTCAGCAGTACCACACCCAGCATCTGTAGCGTCAGCGGCAACACAGTAACCGGCGTAGCCGTTGCTGCTACCTGCACCATTGCGGCCAATCAGGCGGGCAATGGGAGCTTCGCGGCCGCGCCTCAAGTCACGAAAAGCATTCCGGTCAACCAGGGCAGCCAGACCATCGGCACCATCAGCTTCTCGCCGGGCACCCTGGTCGTGGGTGCAACGACCACAGCGATTGCTCCGGCCACTTCGGGTCTCGTCGTGAGCTTCAGCACTTCCACGCCAGCCACCTGCACCGTCAGTGGCAGCAGCGTCACCGGCGTTGGCGCGGGTCGCTGCACCATTGCTGCCAATCAGGCTGGCAACGCAAACTATTTTGCGGCACCGCCGCAGGTACAGAACATCACCGTCGGCCCGGGCAGTCAGGCCATTGGTAGCATCAACTTTTCGCCAAACACTTTGGCAGTCGGTGGCACAAGCACAGCAAGCGCCAGCGCATCTTCCGGTCTGGCGGTGAGCTTCAGCAGCACGACCGCAACCGTCTGTAGCGTGACTGGCAGCACTGTTAGCGCCTTGACCACGGGCATCTGTATCGTTGCCGCGAATCAGGGCGGCAGTGCCAACTACATGCCGGCACCGCAGGTGACACAAGGCATCACCGTCAAACCGGGGCAGACCATCAGCGCAATCAGCTTCGCGCCGGTTACGCTGACTGTAGGTGGCGTGACGACTGCGAGTGCCACCGCCTCGTCCGGTCTGGCGGTGAGCTTCAGCAGTACCACGCCAGGCACCTGCACCGTCAGTGACAGCAGCGTCAGTGGGGTTGCCGCTGGCACCTGCACCGTTGCCGCCAACCAGGCCGGCGACACCAGCAACGCGGCAGCACCTCAGGTGACCGGGTCCATCACGGTCGGCCCCGGCAGCCAGACCATTGGCGCCATCGGCCTATCAACTGCCCTGACCGTGGGGGGCACAAGCACGGCAAGTGCCACCGCCTCTTCCGGGCTTGCCGTGAGCTTTGGCAGCAGCACGCCCTCTATTTGTACGGTCAGCGGCAGTCTGGTGACCGGCGTATCAGTTGGTACCTGTACGCTTAGCGCAGGTCAGATTGGCACTGCCAACTACACCGCAGCAGCGCCGGTGGTACAGGACTTTACCGTCCGCAACAACCAAGCTATAGGCCTCATCAGTTTTACCCCTGCCACCTTAATCGTTGGCGGCACGACAAGCGCAAGTGCCAGCGCGACTTCCAGCCTGGCGGTGAGCTTCGACAGCGCCAGCCTATCCGTCTGTACTGTGAGCGGCAGCACAGTGTCTGGTGTGAGCGCTGGCACCTGCACCATCACAGGCAATCAAGATGGCAATTCAAGCTACGTTGCGGCACCGGCGGTTGTGCAGAACATTGATGTCCTCGCCAGCCAGACGATCGGCGCAATCAGCTTCTTGCCCGCCACCTTGAGCGTTGGCGGCAGCAGCACGGCAAATGCTTCAGCGACATCCGGTCTGGCGGTGACTTTCAGCAGCACCACGCCAAGTATCTGTAGCGTCAGTGGCAGCAGCGTCAGTGGTGTTGCCGCTGGCACCTGCACCATTGCCGCCAACCAGGCCGGCAACAGCGCTTATGCGGCGGCACCGCAGGTGACCGGGTCCATCACGGTCAATCTACGTAGCCAGACCATTGGCACCATTAGTTTTTCGCCGGCGACCCTGGCCGTAGGCGGTAGCAGCACGGCAAGTGCCACCGCCTCGTCCGGTCTGGCCGTGATCTTCAGCAGCACAACACCTAGCATCTGTACGGTAAGCGCCAGCAGCGTCAACGGCGTTGCAACCGGCACTTGCAGCATTGCCGCCGATCAGCCGGGTAACGCAAGCTACGCGGCAGCGCCTGCGATCACACAAAGCATCACTGTCAGCCTGAGCGGCCTAAGCAGCCAGAGTATTGGGCCGATCAGTTTCTTGCCGACCACCTTGGCGGTAGGCGGCACAACCACTGCAAGTGCCACCGCCTCGTCCGGTCTGGCCGTGATATTCAGCAGCGCAACACCTAGCATCTGTACGGTCAGCGGCAGCAGCGTCAGCGGCGTTGCAGCTGGCACTTGTAGCATTGCCGCCGATCAGCCGGGTAACGCAAGCTTCGCGGCTGCGGCCCAGGTTACCCAGCCCATTCCGGTGACGGCGGCGGCTTCGAGCCTGTCGAATATCTCGACCCGCGCGCAGGCGCAGACTGGCGACAACGTCACCATCGGAGGCTTCGTCATCTCCGGCAGCACGCCCAAGACCGTGCTGATCCGGGCACGTGGTCCCTCGTTGGCCGCCTTGGGTGTGCCCGGCGTGTTGGCCAACCCCACCGTTACCTTGTACTCCGGCTCAACCGCCCTTGCCACCAATGACAACTGGGGCAGTGCGAGCAATCAGGCGGCCATCGCCGCCACCGGCCTCGCACCGACCAACGCGCAGGAATCCGCCATTCTGACCACCTTGAGCCCTGGCGCCTATACGGCCATCGTCAGCGGCGTCGCTGGCAGCACCGGCATTGGAATTGTGGAGGTGATCGAGATTGATCGTCCTGAATCTCAGTTGATTAACATCTCAACCCGGGGTCAGGTGCAAACCGGAGACAGCGTCATGATTGGCGGTTTCGTCATCTCCGGCAGCACGCCCAAGACCGTGCTGATCCGGGCGCGTGGGCCCTCGTTGGTCGCCTTGGGTGTGCCGGGCGTGTTGGCCAACCCGACGGTCACCCTGTACTCGGGCTCAACTGCCCTTGCCACCAATGACAACTGGGGCAGTGCGAGCAATCAGGCGGCCATCGTCGCCACCGGCCTGGCACCCACTAACGCGCAGGAATCGGCCATCCTGACCACCTTGAACCCTGGCGCCTATACCGTCATCGTCAGCGGCGTCGCTGGCAGCACCGGGATCGCAATTGTCGAAGTGCTGGCACAATAGTTTGGTGGAGTTTTTGCTTTGCCTCAGTTGAAGAGGCGCTCGGCAATGCCCCAAAAATGCCAGGCGGGAGGGTCAGCGCTGATCGACTGCGACAACTTGCCAAAAACATCGTCCGCCAGGGTTGCAACTGAGCTGTAGAGCCCGAGTTGCTCAATGCGCAGAAAGCGTTCACCCGTGCGCGTATCCAGCCCGGTGAGATAGAGCACCACGGGTACCTGCTGGTCAACTGCCAGACGCAACAAGCCGCGCGGCACGCGCGCCCGCATACCGAGCAAATCAACGTGCATGCTGGCTTTGGCCTCGTCGGCAGGCACATCGACAACGCCGAGCAGTGAATGGTTGTGGCGCAGCACCTCGACCACCCGCTTGAGATGGCGCGCCACATCGATCGTGGGCGAGCCCAGCGTACGGGCGACATGTGCGTTGCGCGAACGCGCGTACCACGACATCACTGTTCTGCCCTGATACACCTGGCTGCCCAAGGAGGCCACCAGCGCGTGCGGATGCAGGCCCTGGGCGGCTGCATGGCGAAGTCCCCAATAGCCCGCACCCCAGTGAAAGGTGAGCAACAAAACCCCTTGCTCGCGATTTGGCCACGCGCCCTGGACCGCAAGGTGTTTTTGCATCCAGGCATCGCCACGCCACAAGCCCAAATAGTGATCGGCATGATCAACCAAGGTGACCAGCCGCCTGACCCAAATCCAGTGCGCCTCATCCTCCCCAGCCCAGCCTCGGTTGCGTGCCTGCGCCAAGGCGGTTTCGCACGCTTGGCGGTACAACCAGTTGGCCTGAGCCAGCCGCTGAAAAATAGCAAAACACCAGTGCCACGGCAGCACAGCGGCCAGACCCGGCAGAAAAACCAGTTCCAGCAAATCCCCCAACTCAATTCGTAAGCGCTGCAGCACGGAATGACAAGCTCAAAAAAACCTCAGGACCATTGGTGGGGCAGGCGCACCAGTCCCGGTGTCAGACTCGGGCTGACCCACTGGAAGCGGATAAAGTCCTTCCATTCGTCATAAACTACCAGACCCTGCGCGTCAAACAGATAGAAACTCAGACAATACTGACCCGAGTGAAGCGGCAATCGTGGGAACGTCAGCGCCGTCTGCCAGGTCGTCCAGCCATCCTTGCTGGCAAGCGCGGCAAGTTGGATGCCTTCGGCGTGTGTCGCCACCGAGGTGATGCCCACCCCATGATACTGTTCCAGCATCACGCCGATGCTGGGCACCTCGCTGCTGACAGAGGCTGCCTGAATACAAATGACGAGATCGGTTTCGCCCAGTTTGGGCACGCAATTGATGTCGAATACAGGCCCCAGGCCATTCACTGTGGCGGCCAGCAGACCGGCACGTCGGCCAGAGATCGCCAGGTCGCGCAACTCGTGGTCAAATGATGCCGAGGCCGCGTTGCGCAGCGCCGGCGTGCTGGGCGCAGCGCTGTTGGCCTCTTGCAGACGCACATGCACGGCATAGTCCGCCAGCACCGATTCGGCGTCGCCCAGGCCCTGCACATGGCCGTGGTCCAGCCATAGCACCTGATCGCACAACTGACGCACATGGTAGAGGCTATGGGAACAAAACAAAATCGTGCAACCGTTTTCCCGGAATGACTCAATCCGCCGTACACATTTCTTCTGAAAATGCTGGTCGCCCACTGACAGTGCCTCGTCAATAATCAATAGTTCAGGCTGCAAGGCAGTGACCAGTGCAAATGCCAACCGAACGGTCATGCCCGAAGAATAGGTCTTGACGGGTCGTTCAATCGCGTCTCCCAGTTCAGAGAACGCAATAATTCCATCGGCCAGACGCAGCATCTCGGTCGAGCCAAGGCCAATAAAACTGCCAGCGAACATCAGGTTTTCGCGACCGGTAAATTCAGGGTGAAAACCAGCTCCCAGCTCCAGAATGGCCGTCACGCGCCCGATCCGGTGATATTGCCCGTGCGAGGGCTGCAGCGTGCCGGCCAGCAGTTTAAGAAGTGTGCTTTTGCCCGCGCCATTGTCGCCGACCACGCCCAGACAATCGCCGCGCGCTAGCTCAAAACTGACATCCTGCAGTGCCCAGTGCGACTGTGAGTGGTCAGCCAGGCCCAGCAGGGCCATCAAGCGCGCGCGCGGCGAGGCATAGAGGCGATACTGCTTGCCCAGTCCCTGCACCTGCAAGACGGCAGCGTTCACAGCCAATCCACCAACTGGTCCTGGCTGCGCTTGATCAGGCCGTTGAGCAAGACAGCCAGCACCAGCAACCAACCCAGCGCAACCAGCCACAGGCTCAAAGCCGGCCAAAGCCCTTGTAGCAACACGGACTGGTAAGCCATCACGAATGCTGTCATCGGGTTGGCGAACAACAGCCATCGCCATTGCGGCGGAAACATGCTCAGTGGAAAGAAAATGGGCGATAGATAAATGCCGACCGACAGCGCAAACCCAAGAATCTGCACCGTATCGCGCACTGCCGCCGCAAGAATAGCCAATAAATGAGCCAACAAAAAAGCCAGGACACCCTGTAGCAACAGCAGCAAGGGGATGGCCAGGATCGCCCAACCAAGACCGCTGATGGGCAAGTAGCCCAACGTGAGCAGGATCATCAGGGGCACAAAAACGACCCACCCGGCCAGAACACTGCGCGCCACAAACAAGACCGGCGGCAAGGCATTCTTTTGCAGCAGGCTGCCGGCGTCCACCAAAGAGTTGGTGCCACGCGAGAGCGACTCGCAAAACGCCAGCCAGGGCAGGGAACCCACTACTAGGTAGGTGCCAACGCGCTCGGTCGGCGCATTGACACCCATTCGCATCGCAAATACGATGTCAAACACCAGGAAATAGACGCCAACCGTCAGTAGCGGTTGTAGATAGGCCCAAAGCACGCCCGCTGCTGAGCCAGCGTAACGGCTAGCCAATTCGCGCCGAGTCATGACCCACAACAAACTGCGGGCGCGCCATAGGCCCTGCCAATCTTGCCAACAATGCCGCAACAGAAGCACCGACGCCAGCGCTCGCATCAGGGAGTCATGGTGCGGCGGACTTGGCCAAAGCCTCAATCGCGTCATTTTCAAAAACGAAACCCTGGCTCAGACTTCTTACAAGTTGCACGCGTGACTCACTCAGCATGGCCTTGCGGGACTCATCAAGCAGTTGCCCGCGCACCTCCGAATAGGGTTTGACGGCTTTCTCCTGTCGTTCCTCCAGACGAATAATGTGGTAACCAAACTGCGACTCCACCGGTTCACTCAGGTCACCGGGCTTGCTCAACTTGTTAAGCGCCTCTTCGAAGGCTGGCACCATCTTGCCAGACTCAAAAAACCCCAGATCACCACCCCGGGCAGCGCTGCCTGGGTCGGACGAGTTGATCTTGGCAAGTTCTTCAAAAGAGGCTCCGGCGCGCAACTGGGCCAGCAGCTCTTTTGCCTTTTGCAGCGACTCCGGGTTCTTGTTACCGAGCAGGATATGGCGCGCCCGGGTTTGGGCCGGCTTTTCAAACCTGGCTTGGTTGACTTGATAAAGATTGTGTGCATAGGCGTCAAGCGCACTCTCGCCGGGGGTGTTTTGGGCGTCAAAGCGCGCCAGACGCACATCCGACAAAATGCGATCGCGCGCGATCGCCAGCATGGCTGCAACGACCGGGTCAGAGTCCAGACCATCACGCGCGCCCTCTACCGCCAGCACGCGGCGCACCAACAGGTTGCTGGCAATTCTTTGCAACATGTCGGGCTTGGAGAGGAAGCCTTGACGGTCCTCCGGCTGGGCACGTCGCAAGTCAGCCAGCACATCGGCCACGCTGATCGCGGAGCCGCCGGGTTCCCGAGCTAAAACAGCAGCCCCTGAACCTGCAGAAGGCTGGGCGCTCGTCGCTTCACTTTGTGGCAACTTGACTGCGGACGGCGGCGTTTGCTGCGCCATGGCAGTAGGAACCAGCACAGACAACAAGAGCGATAAGCAACAGCGTGTCAAAGACAATGAAGGGAAATGCACTGAAATTAGCATAATAGATATTTGGGCTGGATAGCGAAAGAGCCAAAAAATATTCCAGTTGGCCAAATCGCACTACAAAGACAAAAAGCGGGGTTGCCCCCGCTTTTTGCGCTGAAAAGCTGCGTCGTGAAGACGCAACTTCGACAGGATCAAGACCTATTTCAAGATCAGGTCAGTCCGGTGCGGCAGGGTCGCGCCGAAGGTGCTTGTGGCACTACCAAGAGCACGAACCGCTTCATAGCCCAAGATGGGCAGACCGAGAGTTGACGGACCAGGGGTGTACAGCGTCGTCCAGCCTGCGACATAACCGTTGTCAAGTGCCGAACGGGCCACCGTTGCCTTCAAACTGCCAGAGGCTGTAGTGATTAGACCGCTTGCGGACACTTTCTCACCGGCGTTGAAGCCCAGCACGCTGGCCTCGCCGCACATCACAAAGCTTGTCGGCACACCCGGCTCTTGTGGGGAAATAATGACATCTGACCCTGGGTCAACAGCCGTATTTTCTTCCTGATCGTAGGAGACGTGCGTAATGCCCTTGACGCAAAGCTGCTTGTCGATCACCAGCGTGTTGCCAGCAACAAAGAAATCGATGGGCAGCGATGTATAGACGCGCTTGTCGGCGGCGGTCGACTTGTAGTCAATGGCCGCACTATAACGACGAGTTGGCATCGACAAGACCCAATCGGTCGTCGAGCTGATGGACGAGTTGGTCAGGAACTCATTCACGACCTTGGTCGTGGACAGAACCAGATTCAGCGCGCTGACCTGAATTGCCGGTGCGGGGGACGCGGTGTAGGGAATGGAGAAGTCTGGCACGTCATACACGGCAGCCATGCTGGGATGCGCGAACAAGACCGGATCAGCCGTGAACTGGGCAATTCTCGACGCAGTGGCATTCGGGAAAGACTGGTTGGTTTGCGGGAAATAAGTCAGAGCGCCGGTGGTTGCCAAGTTGCCTGCATCGACCGCATTGATGGCAGCAGCAGCACCAGACCAGGCACCTGCATCAGCCACATTCAGAATAATCCAGTTGGCCATCAGACCGGTGGTGGGAACCGCCAAGCCGTAGCCGGTGGCCACTGCCAAATCCAACGGGTCAGTGTCAAGAGCGGTCCAGCCGGAGCCGCTGCAGAGTGCTACGCCGTTTTTGTGCTTGATGGTAGGATAAACACCGGTTGCTGAGGGAGGGATGTCAGCCATGTTGAAAATTTCAACGTAGCCTTCACGTGTTTCATTGGCCAGCGCATCACCAGTGCGGGACGTATCAATACGAACTTTGGAAAACGGCGTGCCGTTCAGAGTACCAAGGGCCGCTGTGGCGGGGAGCAAGGCACCCTTTGCTGGCTTGGTGCAAGTCGCGTCAGCGGTATACAACCTGGCAAATCCATCTGCGCCCTTGGACACGGAACCGGTCCAGACGTCACCAGGGGACAGGAACACCTGAAAGTCAAATACGTCATCAGAATTGGCAGCTGCGCGGAAACGAACCTTGACGGCCTTGCCGTTGACGGTATCCGTGTTGACCAAGTTGATCATGGTGTTGTTGCCGCCCTGCGCAGAGTAGTAGGGCACGTAGAGAAAATGGCCCAGTCCATCTGGCGAGGTAGCCAAATTAACCGCAGCGCCAGCGGGAATAGGGCTCACGGCGGGATCCTGCAATAGCCCGATGGCTTGCGCACCTCCTGCAAATCCGATGCCAACCAATGCGGCAGTAATGCTCAAAGCCAGAACATTTTTTTTCATAAAAACTCCAATTAAAGATTGTTGAGCGCAACCCTTAGTGGGTTGAAAACGCTGGTGAATATTAGCACACGATCAACTCGAGTTAGGAGAGCGTCAAGGGAGTTTTTTTGGATGCGTTGATTAAAAACAACATTTATCCCAATTAACTGTTTGACTGTGTGGTGAATGTAGGTCATTTGCCTTCGATAGAGTTACCTCCTGTTGCACGTCAATTTAGGCGCGAGGGCCTTTAGTTTAATTCGGTCACGCTGGATTGGGTCATATTTTCTGGAAGAACCACCATTGCCCTGCTTCAAGCAGCCAGGTTTCGTCAAGATGAGTGGCCAACAAGTTGTTATTTTTGCCACTCAACGTGGGCCTGTAATCGATGCGCACTGTGGCGACACATTGGCTGGCGTCAGCGCAGTTCACACGGATGACTTCTGCGCCAAGCCAGGTGACGGCACCACCAAATCGGCTGCGGAAGCCATCGGCGGTCACGACCGCCCGGAAACCTGGTGTATTGAAGGTGTAGGCACGGTTGAACTCACCCTTAACCAGGGCTTGCCAACGCTCTGTCGCGCGCTGACGCACCTGCTCTTCGGCGTTTCCACTGCCGAGGCTGGCGCACGCCAACAAGGCCACACTGATGCAAAGCGTCGCACACAAGGCAAGCCAGCGCAGTGGGCGATTCAGACGGCTGGCGACGCAACCTTGGGGGTCCATGCGCGCGATAGGGAATTGGGAGTTCTGCATATGGTCGGGTTTACGGTTTGGTTGCGGGTTGCGGTTGCGGTCTCGTCAGCGCAGCTTCTTCAAGTTGCGCTGACGCACCGGATGGATAAAGCGCTTTCATGCGTTCTTTAAGGTCCTGGCCTATTTCACGCATGTCCTGGGTTGAGCGAACCACACGTGGTGTGATGAGGACAACCAGTTCGGTTCGATTGGTACTGGAGGCAGTAGTTCCAAACAAATTGCCAAGAAATGGAATCTCCTGCAACAATGGCAACCCGGTTTTGCCATTGGTCGTGTTGTCGCGGATAAGGCCACCAAGCACAAGCGTTTCACCTGAGCGAACTGCCACTTTACTAGCAAACTGGCGTTGCAAAAAGCTGCGCTGGCCGGTGGCTGCGTCCACCTGTCCCACATCGGTCACGGCTTGGCTAAGCTGCATGGTCACCATGTTACCCGCGTTGACCGATGGCGTGACGGTCAGGCTGACACCGGTGTCTTTGTACTGGATGTTATTGCTGACATTGCCCCCGGCAGTGATGGTTTCACCGACTTGAATCGGCTGCTGATTACCCACCGCAATACTGGCGGTATAGTTGTCAAGCACCATCAGGGAGGGGCTTGAGATGACCTTGACGAGGGACTTGTCGGCCAAGGCGCTGAGCACGGCACGCACATCGCCGAGTGGGTTCGTCAGCGTGTATGAAAAACCCGCTGGTGTTCCGCCAAAAGCCGCTCCACCGACTGCGTTTGCAACATTGCTCAGGACGCCGCTGCCGCTGAGCGCCGCACTGCTACGCGCCTTATCGGTAAAGGCCCACTGCAAACCGTATTTAAGGTCGTCGTTGAGGGTCACTTCGATGATGCTGGCCTCAATCAGTACCTGGGTCGGAGGGACGTCAAGCCGCTTGAGTGTCAATTCAATTTTTTCGTACTCACCACGGGTGCCATACACCAGCACAGCGTTGTTGATTTCATCGGCCATCACACGCAGGCCGCTCTTCAGGGTCAGCGAAGTCAGACCGCTGCCTTGTATCGTATTGTTGCCCGTCGCGCCCTGGGCCGCCGCGCCTCCTGACAGTCCCAGCCCGGCACTGCTAAAGCCGGTCGTGGTCGCGGTAGTTTGCCGCATCCCGGGCGCAACGCCACTGGTGGCAGAAGGACTCGACACACCAGCAGCACCACCAAACAAGCCGTTGAGAACATCGGCGAGATGTTTGGCATTTCCGTTTTGCACGGCATAGACAAAAAGTTGAGGTTCGGCGGAATTGCCGCCTGGCTGGTCAAGCTTTTCGATCCAGTGCCGGGCTTCGTCCAGATAAGCTGCGCGCGGCGTGACGACCATCACGCTGTTGATGCGCGCTATCGGCAAAATGCGCAATGCACCAAACATGGCAAATGAAATGGGCGCACTAGCTGTGGCACCGGCTTGCGGGCCGCCCGGCAGGGGAGGGGTCGAAGCAGCAGCACTATTGCCAGAATTGAGTAGCCGAAGTGCGGCTTCGACTTCGCTGGTACTGATGTGTTTGAGCGGAAAAACACCAACCGACATACCTTTGAGCATATCGACATCAAAGGTGGCCACGATGTCAAGCCAGCCTTCGGCCTGGTTGCGCGTGCCCACCAGCACGATCATGTTGCGCACGGGGTCAACCCGCACAATGGCGCCCGGCACCGACATGGGCTGCAAAATGCTCGCCATTTCAGCCGCTCCGATGTATTTAAGCGGCACCACAACGGCGCCGTAGCCCGGCGGGAGAGGGCCATCACCACCGGCTTGGCGCAAGGACGGCACAATGCCTTTGAGGGCATCGGGCCGGCCAATGTGGTACACGCCCCTCGTATCGCGCGCCATTTGCAGTCCATTCGCCTGAAGCGCGGCTTCGAGCAACAGCATGGCTTGGTCAGAAGAGATTTCGCCTTGTGTCGCTAAGGTCACGGTACCGCTGATAGGCGGATGAATGACATAGTCCACCTTGGCGATCTCGCGCAGCACCAGTCCCACGATTTCTGCCAAGGGCGCTTCCTCAAATTTGAGGCCGGCCGCAACGCCAGTGATTTGGCCTTTGTTACTGATAGGCGCAAGCACCTGGTCGTTGCCACGAATGACACGTGGCTGCTCCGGCGCCGATGCCGGATCGGCGACTTGAGCCTGCGCACCGATGGCCGCGGCAGCAAGGCAAAGCAGAAGAATTTTTGTGAGCAGTGTCATGAATCAATCAATCAATCGGGCGCAATGTTACTCGGTCAGAAGCGGCATGCCCCTGGACGCCCTGAGTGCGTTGCGACGCATAAGGCGCTCGCGAACTTCATCCTGAACCTTTTGCGGCAAATTAACTGCTCCGGCGGCCCCTGGCGCGCCACGAGGTGGCGCAGCCGATGCCGAGGCCGGCTGCGCACTTGGCTTCGCCGCTGGCGGGACAGGCGCGTCGAGTCGTGCATAGGCCAAACGGACTTTGCGGCTTTCCTGGCCCTGAGTAAAGGTGACATCTCTGCCGTCGATGCGCTTGAGCATCCAGGGACCAATCTTTTCGTCGAGCTTGATACGTCGCGACTTGCCATCGACGCGGGCTAGGATACCGGCGTTGGCGCCTACAAATATTCCGTGAATTTGAATGTCAGCCAACGGATCCGGCGGCGCAGGCGGTGCCGGTGGAGCGGGTGGAGGTGGCGGTCTGCGGTCGGGTGCAAAAAGCGGACGCTCAAGGACCGCCGCATACAGGGACGCATCGCTGGCGCCCGATCCGCCTCGCGGCGGACCTACCGGCAATTTGATGTCGGGAGACAGGGCCTTTGGCGCATGCCACGCCACGCCACGCAAATGGGCGTTTTCATCAATCCACATCGAGGACAGGCCTGCCGCCAGCAGCGCGACTAACAGTAGCAGCAGACGCATCGATCGAAAACGCAGGACCTCGAAACTCATGGGCGCAGTCGAATCGCGAAAAGATTGAATTGACCACCCAGGCGCTGCGTGCTGGCTGGTCTGACGGCGCCAATGGTCTGCAAAGACAGGCTGTCCACTAACACCACGGGGTTCTGGCGTGAAAGTAGCAAAAGCGCATTCTGAATGCCCGCGAGATCACCCTCGACTCGCAGATTGATCGGGATGCGATCGAACTTGCTGTCTTCCTTTGGGGGGGGGAGAACCTGAATGCTGATGATGTTGAGCTGGCTTTCAACAAATATGGCGCGAATGCGTTGCTGCGCATCGTTGCCCGCCTGAGACGGGTCCTGGCCAACTGGGTAAACCATCTGGGCAAGTTGTTGGTTGGCCTTGACGTTCATGGCTTTGAGATCAGCCTGATGCTGTAATAGCCCGGCAAGACGTGCGTAGCGGGGTTCAAGATCAGCCAGCAGAGCACCCACATGCTGGTGTTGTGCCCA
The DNA here is from genome assembly GCA_963750665.1 of uncultured beta proteobacterium. GTDB lineage: Bacteria > Pseudomonadota > Gammaproteobacteria > Burkholderiales > Burkholderiaceae_C > Rhodoferax. The sequence goes on along the minus strand of CAVVRQ010000028.1, from coordinate 804,479 downwards.
GACATATAGGCCTGCCCCAGCCACCGGCAGCAACACGGCGAACGCCGTCAAAACCTGCAACCATGCAATTCGATCAGACAGCTGGCGACTCACGATGCTGGCCTCAGCTGAATTGGTTCCAGCGACAATTCAATAGTAAAGGATTCACGAGGCGCACCCAGAGGCTTGGTGGCGGGCGTGGGCGCTTTGACGTCATGCAGACCGGGGGTGCTGCCAAGCTGTTTCATGAGTGCAGCCGCATTGGCCGTTTGCCCGGACATGCTGACCTTGGGTCCCTGGATTTGAAGGCTGAGCAGCGAGGTGTCGTCGGGCAAAGCGTCGGTAATGAGCTTGAGTGTTTGCAAAATTGGAACTGACCTGCCAGTGATAGAGGACAGGCTGGCAAGCTGCTCGCTGGCACGAATCAACGCTTCGCGCTGCGCGATGACTGGAGCGGCTTGCCTTTGCAGTACCTGCATGGACTGGTTGGCTTGCGCAAAACGCAGGTAAAGCTGGATGCTTGGGGTGACTATCATGACCGCCACCAACATCAGCGCCAGCAAGGCTAACCCACCACTGACCCATCGCCAGAGCGCACCCTGACGGTGACGGCGGGCTTCGCCGAAGCCAGGCAGCACGACAAATCCGGGACCATCAGCGTGGGCCACCCACACTTCTGGAATTTGGGTTTGAAGCTGTGGTCGAACCGACTCAATATGCCGCTCAGTTAGCTTGCGCGATGTGAGCACTACATGAACCCGCAAAGAGTTAGCGCTTCGCGGCGAGATTTCATGGGCCCAAATGACATCGTCAACGGAAAACGGACTTGACGCTCGCACTTCGAGACCGAGCGCAGCCATCAGCTCAGCGGACTGCAATTTAGGCAGCTCAATGGCTCGACGTAACAACAGTTTTTCAGGCAGTAGAACGGCCTCAAAGCGGGTTGACGCAGCACGTCTTTCGTCCTCCGAGAGCGGCCCGTGCAGGCTGCAGATCATTGCCTGACCGCCATCGGGCAAACAAACGCGCACTGCCTGCCGGGGCCAGACCCAGGAAAACAGGCGCCATTCCAGCATGTCGCGCCAGGCAGTACGCAAGTCAAGCCAAAGGGAGCCAAGGTCTAGGCCAAAAAATTTTGCCTGATTAGGAGTGGCGGGCAAGGCCGGTGACGCGGGCATGGGGGGGGTGGATTCAGCTGACAGGTTGGGTCGACTGGCGCATGGACTGCTGCGTGCCGAGTACGCGCCACGGCAGACCTGAACGGGGGTCACGGACCCAATATACGATCCAGGTCTTCTGGAGAGAGTTACCGTCGGGCAGACCGACTCGAACTTGAAGCTGCAGGCTGTCCGATGATGCCATTTCAATTTGCTCCGGATTGAGAAAAGAGGTGTCCATAAGGTTAGGATCGGCGTCGCGCTTGGCCGCCAAAATGGTTGCCCGGGGAATATCGCCACCTGTCAAAACCTGTAGCACACCCACCGGGGCAGCCATGGGATTGACGCGTCCACTGCCAGTTCTGATGTCTGCTGTGACCAACGCAACAATCTTAGCATAAAGGTCGTAGGTCATGCCGGGCACACGCAGCAGATCCTCAACGGCATCAAACCCTTGTGAACTCCCTTTTGCGTCTTTGGTCTGCCGGATTTCTATTGTCGCTTGAGCCAGTGCTTGAGCTGCCTCAGGGTTGATTTCGCCAGCGTAGCGATAAAGGTCAGCAAGCAGCACGAGGGTGGCGCTATTGATATCAATCAGCCCGTTGAGCGGTCGAACCGAGACTTCCCGAAGTTGGCCTTCAAATTGAACCGGTATAACCTGAATATTTTTGGGCGGCTGACTTTTTTGTGCATGCATGCTTTGCAGCGCCAGCAAAATCGCCGCATCGGCCAGCGTATCAGCCACGAGGGCTTGGCGTTGCCAGCCAGCGATTCGGGCTTCGCCGCGCACCGCCTGAACCAAGCCGGTGATGATGAGTCCCATCGCCGCGACCAACCACAAAACCGCGATCAAGGCTACGCCGCGCTCGGTCATTGCGAGTTTCCTCATCGTGTCGACCCCCCGCCAACTGCGACTCTGCTAAAAGTATTGTCACCCTGGGGCAAAGCATGCAGTGCGATCGTCCATTCCGGCCAATCTCCTTGCGTATCGCCCAGACCCAGGCGCACTTGCTCGGGCAGGCTATCGGTTATTGGCCAGCCGTCTTGCCATCCCTTGGGCCAGGCTTGTGCGGCGTTATGCCCGTCGGGCGCAAGCCCTTGAGCTTGTACCTTCATTTGCCCAACGCCCCGCAGGAGAACCCGAGATTCTGCGCTTGACCATTCGGTGAAAACGATGTCAGGTGCCCAGGGTGAAAACCGTAGTACCAGTTCACGACCAGAATTGGTGTCTTCGATGGCTAGGCGAAAAAAATACCGTCCTCCAAGGTTGGGCCTGGCTGGCAGAATTCCGACCCAGCTTAAGCTATTGGGAGTGGCGACAAACGGAATGATGGCCTTACCAGTGGCACCGGGCGCGTCAAGCGCCATCGTGGAAACACGAGTCAGGGTTTGGCGCAAAAAAGTGCGCGCCACCCGGATTTCATCGAGGCGCTCCAGTCGAGCGTCGACCTTGCTCTCCGTCTGCGCAATGGTACGCAACGCGGAGACCAGCCCGATCATGATGATGGATAGCAGCACCATGACCACGAGTAGTTCGAGCAAGGTAAAACCACGCTGGAATCTGCCGGCTGGAGACATTGGTGTGGTCGGCGAGGGACGGTTCATGGAACTCACGGCGTAAGCTCGCCGGGCTTTGGTTTGCTCTCTGGAAGTAGGGTAATCAGGTCAAGTTGCCCGGGTCGCGAACCCGTGGTCCAGGAGACAGAGAGCCGAATTTCGTGCAACGGGACTGCCTCCGGGGCGCTCACAGCGGTGGTGGAAAGACCGCTGCGCACTTGCCATTTGAATCCAGCACTCTCGCCCTGCTCGTTCCACCCATCTGCGCGCACACTGCTGCGGCTGGCAAGAAGGGATTCAGCCAGCCAGACGGCCTGCTGCTGCTGGACCACGTCACTGACATGGCGGGCGCTGCCACCCGCGACACGGTATAAAAGACCCAATGACATGGCCATGATCGCAAAAGCCACTAACAACTCCAGCAATGAAAAGCCGCGCTGAAAAAGGTGCAGTGGCGGGCGAGCCTGTGATGTGACTCGCCTGTTCATGGGGTGCGCGGTTCTTGCGAAATCTGCCCAAACAACCAGTCAACACGAATACGTACGCCTGCACCGGATCGCCTCACAAGTTCGACGGTTCCACCGGACGAGCCGCCTTCTGGTGTAAAAGCAATGCTGGCCTGCTGGGCGTTGTCTGGCGACTCTTTACTGCCGACCGTCGTCTTGACCTCCAGCGAGCTCGGTAGCGTCTTGAATGGTCGGCCCACGATGCCAAACTGCCGCTCAGACAGATTGACCCGAAAAGTGACCACTTGGCCATAGGCCAGTGCCTGCTGCCGAGCCTGCTTCAGGTCAACCACAATGGCACGTACCGTATCGCGGTATTGGCTGACATCACGCAGGCGATCAAAAGCAGGGGGCACCAAGGCAACCAGCATGGAGCCGATGGCTAGCACCACCAGCAACTCGATCAGGGTGAAGCCCCGCAGACCTGCGTTGCTATGACAGGTCTGCTGACGACCTTGCGGATCAGGGCTTATTGCGAATATCGGCGTTTTCACCATCGCCGCCTGGTAGCCCATCAGCGCCCAACGAAAGGATTTCAACGCCACCGTCAGCCGTCGGACTGGTGAATTTATAGGGCTTGTCCCAGGGGTCATTGGGTACGCCACCTTTTAGGTAAGGGCCATTCCAGCCATTGGCTGCAGCAGGTTTGTTGACCAAGGCGTCGAGCCCTTCCGCCGTAGTGGGAAAGCGCCCGACGTCAAGTTTGAATAATTCCATGGTCTTTTCGATGTCCGCGATTTGCACGGCGGCGGTCTTGGTCTTTGCCCCACCCAGTAAACCCAGTACGCGCGGCCCCACCAGGCCAGCCAACATCGTCAATATGGCAAGAACCACCAGCAATTCGATCAGGGTAAAGCCCTTGTTTCTACGCATAGCAGACGACATTTTCAGTTGGAGTGGGCGCATGAGTGGTCTGCAATATTTGGGGTTTGATTATAGGGAGGTCCGCTAGTCAAGCGGCCAACAAGGTGTTATCGCCGCTTTCGGGCTTGCTATAGGGATGGCGCAGGCGCAAAAATGGGCGTTCCACAAAGCGCATGCTGAGATACCCAATGGGAAGCATGCCGACAAAAACCAACAGCGCGGCCGGCAGGGCTACATAAAAATTGGAGAGGTCCAGCACGTGGGCGTGAATCCACTGGGCGACTTTGAAGACAAAATAGAAATGCAGCAGATAGATCGAATACGAGTACTCACCGATCAGACCAAACAAGCGTGACAATGTCCCATCTTTGTGTTCAACCGATTGGTCGTACCACGAGATCATCGTGGAAAAAGCAAATCCCTCTAGTGTCGGAAGCACAATCCAAAGCCGCGACGGGGACGGGTAAGTCGGCCGCAGAAAGAAGCCGCCATCTCTATCAAACCACCAGTACAGTGTGATGAAGGCCGCAGCAATGGCGACAACCCGCGCATGCCGATTCTTCAGATAAGCGCGGCCATGAAAGGCCAGGATACCTAAGACAAACTGGTCAATCCGACCAAAGATGGTCCCATAGGCCAGGCTCTGCACTTCACCAGTCCAGGTGTGGTAACCGATTCTCAGCAGGATCGCCAATAGCAGTACCAGCCAGAGCCCCTGGTGCCAGCGCCGTACCAGCAAAAGTAACAAAGGCAACAGCAAGTAAAAATGTAACTCAACCGCGATCGACCATCCTCCATTCGGCCATGTCGGGAAAACGAACCCGCGCGGCATGGCCAGAAGGTACACAAAGGCGGCCTGGAGGTTTCCCGTGCCGAGCGCCTCGCCGATTGCATTGCTGAACATGACCAACAGCAGCAGCGGCATTAACCTGAGAAGGCGATTCCAGAAAAAAAGGTGGTAAATGACGCGTTTGCCGTCGAGCAGCTTGGCAAACAGGTAACCACTCAAGGTCATGAACAAGGCAACGCCAACATGCCCTTCATCGAAAAGAACCCAGGGCCCCCAGACAGGCGCACCCTCGAACGGAACAGGGGAACCGTGCAGTCCGTGCATGAAGTGCCAGACAAATACCAACATGGCCGCGATGGCACGGACATGATCAAGTGCTACGAAATGCTCACCAGACGTCGATTTCATCGCATTGGCGGGCGAACTCTTCTATACCGCCAGGTCGTTCACTGACAGGATGCCCAGCATGATCGACACAATGATGGTGGCAATGACGATGCCAAGCACCAGAATCAAGACCGGCTCAAGCAGCGTCAGCCCGCGCTTGATGCCGGTTTCGACGTCGCGGTTGAAAATGCGTGCGAGTTCCAGCAGCATCGGACCCAGTCGACCCGTTTCTTCGCCGACCTTGATCAGGTTGATGGCCAGCGGTTCGAAGATGCCGCTGGCCTTGAACGCATCGACCATCTTGCTGCCACCCTTGACCTTTGGGGCAACGCCGTCAAGGGCTTGGCGCAGGTTGAAGTTGCCGACTGTCTGCGTCGCAATGTGCAGGGCCGAGATGAGGGGCACGCCGTTGCCCAGCAAGGTGCCCAGTGAACGCGCAAACAGGGTCAGGTCGTATTTCAGCATGAGTTTGCCCACCAGCGGCAGGCGCAGGGCAAGCGTCTGGCGCGATTGACGGCCGCCAGGCGTTTGCCACCAGCGACTGAGCAGCCAAAACACCGTAACCAGGGCAACGCCGATGATCAGACCATAGTCGGTAAAGGCCTGCCCGATCGTCATGATGATGCGAGTCGGCGTCGGCAGCGCGTCACCCATGCCTTTGAACAATGTTTCGAACTGCGGTACGACAAAGCCCAGCATGGCAATGATCGAGAGCAAGGCAACAACGAGCAGGATGGCAGGATAGATCGTGGCGGAGATGACGCTTTCGCGCAGCGCACGAAGGCGCTCCAGGTGCTCGACCATGCGCTCCAGCACGTCGCTGAGCTGGCCACTGGCCTCGCCGGAGCGAACCATGTTGATGTAGAAGTCACCAAACTGCTGGGGGTGGCGCTTGAGCGCGCGGCTTAGGGGCACGCCGCTTTTGACGTCGTCCAGAATGGTTTGCGTCAAACTGACCATGGCCGGTTTGGCGCTCATGCCGATCAGTACCCGCAGCGCATTGTCGAGCGCCAACCCGGCCCTGAGCATGATGGAGAGCTCACTGGTCATGATCAGAATGTCTGCCTGGGTGATAGCGTGGGCCGCAAACAGGCCGCCCAAACGGACCGGGCCTGCTACCGGTTCGATTGACGCCGACGCAAAACTGACTGCTGCACCGGCCTCGCCGATCCGCAAAGGCGTTAGGCCCTGGGCGCGCAAATGCTGCATGGCTTGAGTCAGACTCACTGCCTGCATGCGACCCTCAACAATTTGCGCGTCCGCTGTTGCCGCCTTCCACAGGAAATCAGGCATCGTTGTGGTCCTGGGTCACGCGCAGCAGTTCGTCCAGACTCGTGATTCCGGCAGCGACTTTGAGGAGGCCGTCCTCATACAAGGTGTGCATGCCCGTGGCAATGCCTTTGTTATGCAGGGCACTGGCGTCGAGTCCGTCCAGAATGGCACGGCGCATGCTGTCATCGATGATCAAAAGTTCGTGGATGCCGCAGCGCCCCTCGTAACCGGTCTGGCGACAATGCTCGCAGCCGACCGATCGAAAGAGCTGCGGCGGGTTCAGGCCCATGCGCTGGAGCCCGCTGCTTTTGAGTACAGAGGGGTCCGGCTGGTAAGCCCCTTTGCAATGCTCGCACAGACGGCGCACCAGCCGCTGCGACAGCACACCGTTAACCGAAGAGGTGATGAGGTAAGGTTCGATGCCCATGTCCTGCAACCGCACAATTGCCCCAGCAGCCGTGTTGGTGTGCAATGTTGATAGCACTAAATGACCTGTCAGTGCGGACTGGACGGCGATTTCAGCAGTCTCTCCATCGCGCATTTCACCAATCATGATGATGTCAGGATCTTGCCGCAGGATTGAGCGTAGCGCGTTGGCAAAAGTCAGGCCGATTTGGGTGTGCACCTGAATCTGGTTGATTCCTTCGAGCTGGTACTCCACTGGTTCTTCAACGGTGATGATCTTGGAAGCGCTGGCATCAAGTTTTGACAGTGCCGTGTACAAAGTGGTTGTTTTGCCAGACCCGGTCGGGCCGGTGATGAGCAAAATGCCGTGGGGACGCGCCAATAAGTTGTTGAATTGCGTCAGGTTATTCGCGGAAAAGCCCATGGCCTCCATGCTGTAGCGCACACTGGTGCGATCGAGCACGCGCATCACGACGCTCTCGCCATGGACCGTCGGCACCGTGGAGACGCGCAGGTCCAACTCACGGCCTTTGACCCGCGTCTTGATGCGCCCGTCCTGCGGCAGGCGACGCTCGGCAATGTCGAGGTGCGCCATCAACTTGACGCGGGAATTAACCGCCGCGCTGTGCTGCGTGGAAACGATCTCAGAGACGTAGATCACACCATCCACGCGGTAACGCACGTGCAGGCCATCGTCAAAAGGTTCCAGATGGATGTCAGAGGCGCGCAGATCGGTGACACGGCCAATGATCTGGTTGACCATGCGGATGACCGGCGCTTCGCTCGCCAGGTCTTTCAGGTGCTCGACAAAATCGCCGGCATCGGCGTCAAAGCCACCTGCCTCATCCGCCGCCTCTTCTTCATCGCCTGACGTCAGCGCGCGCTCAATGTCGGATTCGAGCGCTACACAGGGATGAATCGTCAAACCGGTGGCAAGCGCCAGAGCTTTGAGAATGAAGGCATCGTCCGGGGCGGCCATCGCCACCGTCAGACCCGAGTCATCGAGGCGCAGCGGGTACAGGTGGTGCGCGCGCAAGAAATCACTTTGCAGCCCGTCAACTTCTGGTGCCAGGGGCGGGAAGTCATCCACGGTGACAAAGGGCAAACCCAGCAGCTGCGCCTCGGCTTGGGCAACATCGGCCTCGGACACCAGTCCCAGGCTAACCAACACGGGACCCAAGACACCCCCAGTTTCAGCGCGGGCCGAGGCCGCACGGTCCAGGTCGCGCGCCGAGAGTTTGCCCTTGCTGACCAGCAGCTCACCAAGTCGGACCAATTTCTCTTCAGGGGCGGCGGTGCTTGCCAAGGGTTCAGGGACTGCAATCATGAATGCGGGGGTTTTAGAAGGGATCTGGTAGCGCGCTATAGTAACGGCAAACTGTCAACGGCTTGTAAGTCCCTTTAGCAGCTTGAGGTGAATGCCACCAAAGCTGCCGTTGCTCATGCACAGAATGTTGTCACCCGGACGCGCTTGAGCCAGCACGGCGGCCACCAAGGCGTCGATGCTGTCGGCCACGTGTGCCTTGTTCCCCATCGGTGCCAGCGCGTCTACGGCGTCCCAGCCCAAACCCGCGCTGTGGCAAAACACCAGATCGGCACCGTCCAGACTGCGGGGTAATTGGGACTTCATGCTGCCCAGCTTCATGGTGTTGCTGCGAGGCTCAAACACGGCCAGGATTCGTTCGCCGGGGGCCAGCTTGCGGCGCAGTCCATCAACAGTAGTCCGGATCGCCGTGGGGTGGTGGGCGAAGTCGTCATAGACTGTGACATTGCCGTTTTCAAGTGCGACGGTACCGCGCACCTCCATGCGTTTCTTAACATTCTCAAAGCACCCCAAAGCCCCTGCTGCAAGCTCGGGGGACACGCCCACATGCTGGGCAGCGGCGATGGCTGCCAAGGCATTGAGTTGGTTGTGCGCGCCCGAGAGCGACCACTTGACACGGCCTGCAGATCGACCCCGCAAAAGCACCGTAAATTCATCCGGATCACCAACGGCTGTGAAGTCGCTCACGGCGGCACCAAAACTGCACACTTCGCTCCAGCAGCCGGCATGCAGCACCCGCGCCAGACTTTCTTCCAAACCATTGACCACGACCCGGCCTGAGCCATGCGGGCCTTTGCCGGGCACCGTGCGCAGCAGGTGATGAAACTGGCGCTCGATGGCCGCCAGATCATCAAAGATGTCGGCGTGATCAAATTCGAGGTTATTGAGCACCGCGGTGCGCGGACGGTAGTGAACAAACTTGCTGCGCTTGTCAAAAAATGCGGTGTCGTATTCGTCAGCTTCAAGGACGAAAGTGTTTCCTGCACCGAGTCGGGCCGACATACCAAAATTCATTGGCACGCCGCCCACCAGGAAGCCAGGTTGCAGCCCCGCCTGTTGCAAGATCCAGGCGATCATGGCCGTTGTCGTGGTTTTGCCGTGGGTACCTGCCACCGCAATCACGTGGCGCCCCTGCAATACGTGCTCCGCCAGCCATTGCGGGCCACTGGTGTAGGGCACACCGGCATCCAAAATGGCTTCCATGAGGGGGAATTTCGCGCTTCCATCGCCTAAGCGGGCGCGGCTAATTACATTGCCGACAACGAATAAATCGGGTCTCATTGATAACTGGTCGGCACCGAAACCATTCATCAACTCAATGCCGACGGACCGCAGCTGGTCACTCATGGGCGGATAAACAGCGGCATCACAACCCGTCACCCGGTGGCCCGCTTCAACCGCCAGTGCGGCAAGCCCTCCCATAAAAGTGCCACAAATGCCGAGAATATGGATATGCATGGGAGGATTTTAGGTCGGTCAAAAAGCGTGCAGAATAGGGCGCGATGGAACCGTACAAGTCAGAAATCGCCGCAGTGGCTGCCGGCTTTGTGGTGGAAGAAGGCTTGGACTATCGAGCGGCCAAGCGCCGGGCGCTCAAACAATTGGGGCTGCCGGAGCGCACCGCCCTTCCGGACAACAATCAGATTGAAGATGCGGTGCTGGCGCACATTGCAATCTTTTGCGCCCAGACGCAGCCGACCGAACTGCTTGCCCTGCGGCGTCTGGCCTTAACCTGGATGGAGCGTATGGGCAACTTTTCGCCCCATCTGGGTGGGGCCGTTTGGCGTGGTACGGCAACCCGCACGAACGATATTTACATTGATTTATTCTGCGATGATTGCAAGTCTGCCGAGTTATCCCTGATTGACCGTCGCGCAGACTACTGCGTTCGATCGGTCACCGGCTTGCGGCGCGAAGCGGTTACGGCCCTGAGCGTGCAGGCCTATTGCACAGAATTGAAGGAAAACGTGGGTGTTCACTTGCTCCTTTATGACCGGGACGATATTCGAGGTGCCCTGCGTCCTGATGCTAAAGGGCGCATCCCGCGCGGAGATTTGGCGGCGGTGCAGCGTCTGTTGCGTGATCAACTGTCATGACAGCACAACAGCCTGAAACCGCACCACCGACTGGGCCGCTCCTTGGTCGCCGACGCTGGTTATTGACGACGGTTGCCGGTGTCGCCACTGTGGGAGGGGCTGGTCTGGCCTGGAGAAATTACAAGCTCTCGTCGGGCGCTGAATCCGGGCTTTGGCGACTCGCATTTACCACAGTTGACGGCGGTCAGTTCAACATGTCTTCGCTGCACGGGCGCCCGCTTTTACTGAACTTTTGGGCCACATGGTGCCCACCCTGCATTGAAGAACTTCCGCTATTAAGCGACTTTTACCTGAAAAATGCAGCTAAAAACTGGCAAGTTCTTGGTCTAGCGATTGATAGACTAGCGGCTGTCAAGCAGTTTCTTGCAAAAACCCCGGTGACTTTCCCAGTCGCTCTGGCTGGCCTGCAAGGCGTTGCACTGAGCCGATCACTCGGAAACCTGACGGGCGGATTGCCCTTTACGGCGATTTTTGACGGAAGCGGGCTTTTGATAGATCGCAAAATTGGTAAGATGACCCGGAATGATCTGCATTCCCTGGCCACGCCCGCATAAGATTGCTGGCCCGCGCGGACAACAGGCACGCAGCTAGACTAAGCTTTGTGAGCACCTTCCTGTGCAGGAACCGCTTTCTAATTTCTGTAGAATGATGCAAAATAACTGCTTTTTAATCGAGTTTACGATAAATAGAACAGGTATTGATAGTAGTTCGTTGGAGATCACATGGACCTTAGAAAACTCAAGACGCTAATTGACCTAGTGTCCGAATCAAATGTCTCAGAGCTGGAAATCACCGAAGCCGAGGGCAAAATCCGGATCGTCAAGGGCGGCGGCGTGGCGGCACAGGCAGCCGGTCCGATTGTCGCTTCTGCAGTAGCCGCTCTAGCACCTGCTCCAAGTGCGCTGGCGGTACCGGCAGGGACACCCGAAGTGCCCGTGAGCACGGGGCACACGGTCAAATCACCCATGGTCGGCACCTTTTATCGGTCGGCTTCGCCAGGTGCCAACGCCTTTGTCGAGCTTGGCGATTCGATCAACGCAGGTGAGACCCTTTGCATCATTGAGGCGATGAAGATTCTCAATGAAATCGAGGCAGACAAGTCAGGCACTGTGAGACAGATTCTTTGCGAAAATGGGCAAGCGGTCGAATATGGACAACCCCTGTTCGTGATCGACTAAAGCAACCCGACCACTTCCATGTTCAAGAAAATCCTGGTTGCCAATCGGGGCGAAATCGCTCTCAGAATTCAACGTGCCTGCCGCGAACTCGGTGTCACGGCAGTCATGGTCTATTCCGAAGCTGATCGTGACGCCAAGTACATTAAACTGGCTGAAGAAGCCGTCTGCATTGGACCCGCACCGTCTGCACTCAGTTACCTAAGCATGCCAGCCATCATTTCTGCGGCCGAAGTGACGGACGCAGAGGCGATCCATCCCGGCTACGGTTTTTTGAGTGAAAGCGCTGACTTTGCTGAACGCGTCGAAAGAAGCGGTTTTCAGTTCATTGGCCCCACCCCTGAGTCCATTCGCCTGATGGGCGACAAAGTGTCGGCCAAGCAAGCCATGGTCAAGGCGGGCGTACCCTGTGTGCCGGGTTCGGAGGGCGAATTGCCCGATGATCCGGTGCAGATTCGCCGCTTGGCCAAGGCAATTGGCTACCCCGTCATCATCAAGGCAGCCGGCGGCGGCGGTGGGCGAGGCATGCGCGTGGTGCATACCGAGGCGGCCTTGATCAACGCCGTGGCCATGACCAAGGCGGAGGCGGGTGCCGCATTTGGCAATCCGGCGGTGTATCTGGAGAAATTTCTCCAGAATCCCCGCCACATCGAAATCCAGATACTGGCTGACAAATTCAGGAATGCGGTCTATCTCGGTGAGCGCGACTGTTCCATGCAGCGGCGGCATCAAAAGATTCTTGAAGAGGCGCCAGCACCTGGCATTGCGCGCAAGCTGATCGAGCGATTGGGCGAGCGTTGTGTGGCTGCATGCAAAAAGATTGGCTACCGCGGGGCCGGGACCTTCGAGTTCTTGTATGAAGATGGCGAGTTTTACTTCATCGAGATGAATACGCGTGTCCAGGTGGAACACCCGGTCACTGAACTGATCACTGGGGTGGATATTGTGAAAACCCAGATCATGGTGGCCGCCGGCGAAAAGCTGCCCTTCACACAACGTCAAATTCAGATTCGGGGCCATGCCATCGAGTGCCGAATCAATGCCGAAGACCCCTACAAGTTTGTACCTTCGCCAGGGCGTATCACCATGTGGCACGCTCCCGGCGGACCTGGCGTGCGGGTGGATTCTCATGTCTATGCCAATTACGTCGTGCCATCCAATTACGACTCGATGATTGGCAAGATCATCGTGCATGGTGACACCCGGGAGCAGGCCTTTGCCCGCATGCGAACCGCTTTGGGTGAAACGGTTGTCGAAGGCATCAATACCAACATCGCGTTGCACCGCGAGTTGACCGTGGACGCCCAGTTTATGGCCGGTGGCACCAATATCCATTATCTGGAAGAATGGCTCAGCCAGCACAAACGCTAAAGTGAAGCCTTGCGAGCCAGTTCTGTCCACTTCGTCTTAGGACAGCATGTTTGAATTATGCTTGGTGTGCCCCCAGGATCGGGTTGACGCTATGAGTGACGCGCTTGACGCGCTGGGTGCCTTGAGCGTCAGCGTGGAGGATGCAGATGCACAGACCGATGCTGAACAGGCTCTATTTGGCGAACCCGACATGCCGCCGCCAAAGGAAGGCTGGCTGCGTTCGCGGGTGTCGGCCCTGTTTGCCTCGCAGATCTTGGCACAGAATGCGATGACCGGGCTAAAGGCTCATCCCATTTTTGACAGCTGCGGGCTTCTTGGCATTCAGGCAGTTCCCGAGCAGGACTGGGTGCGCCTAACCCAATCCCAGTTTGCGCCGGTCGAAATTACCCCTGAATTCTGGGTCGTCCCAAGCTGGCATCAAGCACCGGCACAAGCCCGTATTGTCCTCAGGCTTGACCCAGGCCTGGCATTTGGCACCGGCAGCCACGCCACCACCAGGATGTGCCTGCGCTGGATTGCCCTTCAAGTTTATTCACGACCGTTCTCAGCCATGAACCCCCTGGGTCGCGTACTCGACTACGGTTGTGGTTCGGGCATACTCGCCATCGCTGCTGCCAAACATGGCGCGAGGGAGGTCGTCGCTGTCGATATTGATGAAGCGGCGATTCAAGCCACCGTCTTAAATGCACAGGCGAATCAGGTTCACGTCGCAGTCGGTCTGCCGATCATCGCGACGGGGGTCTATCAAACCGTTTTGGCCAACATTCTCGCCTCCCCCTTGAAGACCTTGGCGGCGCAGTTGGGCTCGCTCGCAGCACCTCAAGGATCCTTGGTTTCTGTCAGGAATTTTGAAAGACCAGACGGACGAAGTCATCGCCGCCTACGCACCCTTTTGTCAATTGAAAATCGCTGACAACGAGGACGGTTGGATACTCCTGACTGCCACCCGCTGATTGCTGCCACCACGCCTCTACAATTCGACGCAAATGAGTCTGATCACCCGTTGCCCCGCCTGTCAAACCCTGTTTAAGGTGGTGCCCGACCAGCTTAGAATTTCCGAAGGTTGGGTTCGCTGCGGTCAATGTGACCAAATATTTGATGCGACACTGGGTCTGGTGCCCGAGCCGCAACAATCGGCGGTGCTGCATGACTCAAGCAACTCACAAAGTGTGCCAGGCGACTCTGTCGATTCAATCGGCCCAGTGTCAGCGTTTCAACCGAGTCATGAGGGCGTTGCGGTCGAAGACGATGGCGATGTTGACGCCAACACTATTGAAGCCTCGTTCTTGCAGCATAAACACTCCAATTCATTTTGGCGCAAGCGCGTTGTCCGCGCTACTTTGACCGTGCTTGGTTTTCTGCTAGTGCTTGGACTTTCTGGTCAACTCGTCTTTCATGAGCGTGATCGCTTATTGGCGATTCAGCCCGCATTGAAACCTTGGTTACTGGCGTTTTGCGAACCCTTCAATTGCACCTTAGCCCCTCTACGCCAAATTGACTTCATCACCATTGATAGCTCTTCCTTTGTGAAGGTTGGGGCTCAGGCTTATCGACTGAATATGACGCTGAAGAACACTGCAGCGCTACCACTGGCCCCGCCAGCAGTCGAAGTCACGCTGACCAATTCATTGGATCAGCCCGTCGTCCGGCGCGTCTTCTTGCCGCCTGAACTTGGTGCCAAATCCATGTCCCTCGACGCGGGCATGGAGCAGTCCGCCTCGCTCATCGTGGCAGTCAAAGCACAAAGCCCCGCTGACCAGATCACCGGCTACCGGCTATTTGCTTTCTATCCCTAAGCTTTTCAGGAGACTCTATGGCTTGCATCATTTGCGGCTCACTCGCGTTCGACACGATCATGAACTTTGAAGGTCGGTTTTCGGAGCAAATCCTTCCGGATCAATTGCATATATTGAATGTTTCGTTCCTGGTGCCAGCACTGCGACGTGACTTTGGCGGTTGCGCTGGCAACATCGCCTACAGTCTCAAACAGCTTGGCGGCACGCCACTGCCAATGGCAACCCTTGGCAGCGATGGCGGCGTCTATCTAGAGCGCTTGAATGCGCAGGGTATCGCGACCGAGTTCATACGAACGATTCATGAAGCCTATACCGCGCAAGCCATGATCATCACAGATTGCGACAACAATCAGATCAACGGCTTTCATCCTGGTGCAATGGACTATGCCTACCTCAACCGCATTTCGGCGCGCGACGACATCAAGCTGGGAATCGTGGCGCCAGATGGTCGCAACGCCATGTTGCAACATGCCCAGCAACTTGCCGCCGCCGGGATACCCTTCGTCTTCGATCCGGGTCAACAATTGCCCCGCTTTGATAGCGACGAACTCAAAGCGTTTGTGGCGCAGGCTAGCTGGGTCACCGTTAACGACTATGAAGGCAAGATGCTTAGTGATCGAACCGGTTGGGACAGTGCTGAAATTTCCCGTCGCGTGCGCGGCCTGATCGTCACGCTTGGTGCTGAAGGCAGCGAAGTATGGGTTGGCGGTGAGAGCATGCTGGTGCCTGCCGTCAAAGCGGCAGAGTTGGTGGATCCTACCGGTTGCGGAGACGCTTACCGAGGTGCCTTGTTGTTCGGCCTTGAGCAAGGCTGGCCACTGGCACGATGCGCAAAGCTGGGCAATCAGTTGGGCTCACTCAAAATTGCCCAACGCGGGCCCCAGAACTACAGGATTGACTTGAAGACACTCGGCTTGTAAGAAGCCAAAAAAAACCCGGTGCAGGGTGGCACCGGGCTTGAAACAAACCACCTAAGTGGCTCAGGGTTTATTGGCCGTTGGAAATGGCCATGCGGCCTGCGGATTCAGAGTGGTCTGAGCAGCAGGTGCCGCCGGAGCGGGTGCCGCCTTTGCAGCGGGCGCTTTCGCGGCTTTCTTCGCAGCCGGCTTTTTGGCTGCTTTTTTGACGGCTGGCTTTTTAGCTGCCGGCTTCTTCGCCGCTACGGCTTTCTTGGCGGCCACTTTTTTCGCCGCGGGCTTCTTTGCCGCTACAGCCTTCTTGGCAGGCGCTTTTTTGGCGGCTACCTTCTTCGCTGGTGCAGCCTTCTTTGCGGCTACTTTTTTCGCAGCGACCTTCTTAGCTGGTGCAGCTTTCTTAGCCGCTACTTTTTTTGCGGCTACTTTTTTAGCCGGAGCAGCTTTCTTCACGGGAGCGGCCTTCTTTGCGGCCGGTTTTTTTGCAGTTGCCATTTAATATTCTCCTTGATCAATTTACAAAGAGCACTTCACGCGAGTTGGAATGCATGAAGCGATTCATGATGTTGGGCACGTACCCAGCAGCATGAACTCGGGAACACAAGTTGTCTCTGCACGCTTTGGAACAAGAGCCGACTTGTGAAATACTTGTTTTCATTTAATTCTGTCAATCCCAGGATAGCGCGCCGCCTGATTGGTACTCAATGACGCGCGTTTCGAAAAAATTCCGTTCTTTTTTCAGGTCAATCATTTCACTCATCCACGGGAACGGGTTTTCCTCATTCTGAAACAATGTTTCAAGACCAATTTGCGTTGCCCGTCGGTTGGCGATATAGCGCAAGTAGCCCTTGAACATGGACGCATTCATCCCCAGCACGCCACGCGGCATGGTGTCTTCTGCGTATTGATACTCAAGGGCAACCGCTTTCTGAAAAAGCCGCTTGATCTCCAACTTGAACTCAGCCGTCCACAACAACGGGTTTTCAAGCTTGATCTGGTTGATCAAATCAATACCAAAGTTGCAGTGCATGGACTCATCGCGCAAGATGTATTGATATTGTTCGGCTGCTCCGGTCATCTTGTTCTGCCGACCCAGCGCCAATATTTGGGCAAAACCAACGTAAAAAAACAAACCCTCCATCAGGCAGGCAAAAACAATTAGCGACTTCAATAGCGTCTGATCTGTCTGGGGCGTCCCGGTCTTGAATTCGGGGTCCATGATGGCATCGATGAAGGGGAGCAAGAACTCATCTTTGTCGCGAATCGACTTGATTTCGTTATAGGCATTGAAGATCTCGCTTTCGTCAAGCCCCAGGGACTCCACAATGTACTGGTAGGCGTGCGTATGAATCGCCTCTTCAAATGCCTGGCGCAACAAAAATTGCCTACATTCGGGCGCGGTAATGTGGCGATAGGTTCCCAATACGATATTGTTTGCTGCCAATGAATCTGCGGTAACGAAAAACCCCAAATTGCGTTTGATGATGCGCCGCTCGTCCTCGGTCAATCCATTGGGGGCTTTCCACAACGCAATATCGCGTGTCATGTTCACTTCTTGCGGCATCCAGTGGTTGGCACAACTGGAAAGATACTTCTCCCAAGCCCATTTGTATTTGAAAGGCACCAATTGGTTGACATCTGTCAAGCCGTTGATGATGCGTTTATCAGCGGCATTGATTCGGCTCGACCGGACTGGAATGGAGTCGGGTGACGAAGGCGCCGACCGGCGACTGTCAGATGAGTCGCCGGCATGTATCGATTGCGCAAAAGGCTTTACTGCTTCGTCCCAGTTCAACATAAATATTTCCGATGCATGGATTATGAGAGCAAGCAAATGAAATGAAAAGTATTCAATTCAATCGCTTCGACTTTGTGCTCATGAGTGTTGTGCAGCCGCATCTATTGAACGCGACTTGCAAGAAAAAATGGAGACCCGACATTACTGACACGACTCACACGTGGGGTCATCAATGCCACAAAACCTAACGTCCGTTGCGGGGCCCGATGCCAGTTGCAGCTTCGCACCAGCAACCGCAGCCTCGAGGGTCCGGCCGCCAACAGCGCCAGTTTGCGCATCGCCGCCAGACGACACCGCGTTCAGCCGTCCCGTATTGACCGTCGATTTTTCAACATGCGTGGCCGACAGGGTGCGCAAGTAGTAGCTTGTCTTCAATC
Organism: uncultured beta proteobacterium; assembly: GCA_963750665.1. Taxonomy (GTDB): domain Bacteria; phylum Pseudomonadota; class Gammaproteobacteria; order Burkholderiales; family Burkholderiaceae_C; genus Rhodoferax. The sequence goes on along the minus strand of CAVVRQ010000028.1, from coordinate 786,711 downwards.
CTCTAACCCACGCCAGTTTGTAGGTCTCGTCGAGCTTCTTGCCGGATGCGCCAGCCATGTAGATGTTGAGCGACTGACCCTGATCAATCCACTTCTGACGACGCGCGGCCGCTTCCACCAGCCAGTGCGGTTCAACCTCAAAGGCTGTGGCGTACAAGACCTTGATGTCAACCGGTACGCGATCAATTGAATGCAGGGAACCGTCGAAATGCTTTAGATCCATGACCATCACATCATCCCAAAGGTCCAAGCGCTTGAGGTCTTGCACCAGGTAGCTGTTGACGATGGTAAATTCCCCCGAGAGATTGGATTTAACCGACAGATTGCCGAAGCACGGCTCAATCGAGGCATCCACGCCGATGATGTTGGAAATCGTGGCGGTGGGGGCAATGGCAACGCAATTCGAATTTCGCATACCGTCCCTGGCGACTTTATTGCGCAAGGCGTCCCAGTCCAGCGTCATGGATCGGTCCACGTCCACGTAGCCCCCGCGTTCGCGCGCGAGCAGCTCAAGCGTGTCAATTGGCAGAATACCTCGATCCCACAATGAGCCCTTGAAAGTTGAGTACGCGCCCCGTTCGCGCGCCAATTCCGTCGAAGCCCAATACGCGTAATAACAGACCGCCTCCATTGACGTGTCAGCAAACCCGACTGCGGCCTCACTGGCATAGGGGATGTGCAGCTCGTACAGACAATCCTGGAATCCCATCACACCGAGACCCACCGGCCGATGCCGCAAATTGGCGTCGCGTGCCTTCTTGACCGCGTAGTAGTTGATATCAATCACGTTGTCGAGCATTCGCATCGCGGTCGTGATGGTCTTTTGCAGTTTGACGTGATCCAGCACCTTGACGCCATGATCAATGGCTGCCGGGTTGACTTTCAAATGCCGCAGCAAGTTAACCGAGCCCAGATTGCACACCGCGGTTTCCTGGTCGCTGGTGTTGAGTGTGATTTCGGTGCAAAGATTGCTTGAGTGAATCACGCCGACATGCTGCTGGGGTGAGCGTATGTTGCACGCGTCCTTGAAAGTGATCCAGGGGTGGCCGGTCTCAAACAACATGGTGAGCATCTTGCGCCACAAATCAGCCGCCGGTAAGGTGCGACAGGGGGACATTTCACCTCGCGCGGCTTGCTCTTCGTACCCCACATAAGCTTTTTCGAAGTCCGTCCCAAATTTGTCGTGCAGGTCTGGCACCTTGTCCGGCGAGAACAGGGTCCACTGCCCCTTCTCCATCACACGGCGCATGAACAGATCGGGAATCCAGTTGGCGGTGTTCATGTCATGCGTGCGACGGCGATCATCTCCCGTGTTCTTTCGCAGTTCCAGGAATTCTTCAACGTCGAGATGCCAGACCTCCAGATAGGTACAAACGGCACCCTTGCGCTTGCCACCCTGGTTGACAGCCACCGCCGTGTCGTTGACGACCTTCAAGAACGGCACCACCCCTTGTGACTCGCCATTGGTGCCCTTGATATGGGCACCCAAGGCACGCACCCGGGTCCAATCATTGCCCAGGCCGCCGGCAAATTTGGACAGTAACGCGTTCTCCTTGATGGACTCAAAAATGCCGTCCAGATCATCCGGCACCGTGGTCAGGTAGCAGCTCGAAAGCTGCGGACGCAAGGTGCCGCTATTGAACAGCGTCGGCGTGCTCGACATAAAGTCAAAAGAAGAAAGGACTTCGTAAAACTCGATGGCGCGCGCCTCGCGATCAATCTCATTGAGGGACAAGCCCATCGCCACGCGCATGAAAAACGCCTGTGGCAATTCAATTCTTTTTTTACCAACATGCAAAAAGTAACGGTCATAAAGCGTTTGCAGTCCAAGGTAGTCAAACTGCATATCTCGCTCTGATTTAAGCGCGCCCGCCAGCCGGGTCAAGTCAAACTGCAGCAACCTTTGGTCGAGTAAATCGTTTTCCACCCCCAGCCGAACAAAGGAAGGAAAGTAGTCAATATAGGCTTGCGCCATGTCCGCCTGCACAATGTCTTTTGCCAGTACCTCGGTGGTGATGGTATGGAAGAGAAGGCGGGCCGTGGCATAGGTGTAGTCCGGGTCTTTCTCGATTAAGGTACGCGCGGCCAACACCGATGCCTTGTACACCTCCTCCATCGGAACGCCGTCATACAGGTTGCGCAGGGTCTCTGTCAGAATCGGCTGCGACTTGATGTCCGGCCCCAAGCCGTCACAGGCGCACGCAATCAGGTCGCTTAGTCGCTGCAAGTCCAGCACAACGCGTTGGCCATCCTGCAACGCATGCAACACCGGTGCAACGGGTGCCGCCAGAGTCACTTTTTTGGCGCGCTCCTGGCTTCTCTTTTCCCGATACAACACATAGACACGGGCAATTTCGTGATGACCCCCCCGCATCAGGGCCAACTCGACCTGGTCCTGCACGTCTTCGATGTGAAACGTTCCCCCAGAGGGACGCGATCGCATGAGCGCACGGATCACCGTTTGCGTCAACCCATCCACCATTTCTCGTAGGCTGGCCGACGCTGCCCCTTGCGTGCCATGCACCGCCAGACAGGCTTTCATCAGGGCGACAGCAATCTTGTTGGGCTCGAACGGCACCACCGCACCATTACGGCGAATGATCTGGTAGTCACTCAGCGAGTTAGTCACAGGAATAGCCGCGCTGTTGCCAAAATTCTGGCCAGGAAGACCGGTCTGTGGTGTTGGTGGGGTAATCGATACGATTTGCATCTATTCTCTCTTCTGTGACGGCGCATGTTGTGGATGGGTATAAACAGCACACACTATATATGGTGTCTAAACTTATTACAAGCACTAGGGGTAGTGTATCGTGCCAAAACAAGCACTGCTCTGACCGTCTTGACCCGTCAGTCAAAAAATGAATTCAACAAACGCCTTTTGGATGCCCCAATGCGGGAAAACACGTGGCGGCCATGGCCACACTTTGCTGTAAGCGTGCCCAATCGAAGCCATTGCCCGGGTCAGCTTTTCGACCCGGCGCAATATGTTGATGACCGACGCAATCCGTGATGGGATAGCGCTGCAAAATAACGGCGTAAAGAGCGGCCAACGCGTCATACTGGTCGGCTTCAAAGCGCCCGCCTATGTCGCCTTCGAGCTCAATCCCAATCGAGTGATCATTGCAGTTGGAGCGGCCCCGATAACTCGAAACTCCGGCGTGCCAGGCGCGGTCATCCGCGCTGACAAATTGCCAAAGTTGGCCATCGCGGCGGATGTAAAAATGCGAAGAAACCTGCATCCCCTCAATCCGCCTGAAGTAAGGATGAGCGCTCCAGTCCAGCCGATTGGTAAAGAGTGCCTGCACGTGCTCGCCGCCATACTGGCCGGGCGGAAGACTGATGCAATGCAGCACAATCAGGTCAACTGATGACCCGGTTGGCCGCGCACCGAAATTGGGTGAGTCAAGGCGACGGGCGAATTGATACCAACCATCCACCCATAACGACGAGCCTTGCCCGGCTTCAGACCGGGTCATCTGGCGCCTCGCTGTCGTGCGGCGTATCGATCTGTAGTCGCGCAATGCGGTAACGCATTTGACGCAGACTCAAACCCAAGCGAGCTGCAGCTGCCGTACGATTAAAACCGGTCTCATGCAAAGCCCGGACCAGTATGTCGCGCTCTTGCTTGTCAAGGTGGCTTTGCAAGTCCCTGGGCAGATCGATCTGCCCTTCATCTGGGGTCGTCGTGTGAGTGCTGACTGCCGCCGAATCATGCGTCATTGACAGCGAATCTGGCAGGTCAAGTCGCAAATCATCGTGCTCGCTCAGTGTGACGGCACGATGCAAAAGGTTTTCCAGTTCGCGCACGTTACCCGGCAAGGGGTCGTTTGCGAGTTGGTCGATCATGCCAGCGGGCAAGGTCGGCACCGGTAGCCCGGCGTCTTCGGCAATTCGGCGCAGCAGCACCTTGCACAGTGCTGGCAAATCCTCGTGCCGCTCGCGCAACGGGGCGATAAAAACTTCAATCACATTCAATCGATAGTAGAGATCCTGTCGAAAATGTCCCGCCTGCACTTCAGCCGCCAGATCCTTGTGCGTCGCACTGACAATACGAACGTCGATCGATTCTTCCTGTGGCGATCCAACCGCACGGACGCAGCGTTCCTGAATGGCCCGCAGCAACTTCGATTGCATGGCGAGCGGCAGATCTCCAATCTCATCGAGAAACAGGGTTCCGCCACTGGCAGCCTGAAAGAAACCATCACGATCCTGGGTTGAGCCGGTGTAAGCCCCTTTTTTGGCACCAAAAAATTCGACCTCAAGAAGATTCTCGGGAATGGCACTACAGTTGACGGCCACCCAGGCACCACCGCTGCGATGGCTGTTTGCATGAATGGCGCGGGCCACCAACTCCTTGCCGGTGCCGGACTCTCCGCGTACCAGAACAGGGGCCATACTGCTTGCTACTTTAACAATGCGCTCCTTGACCTCGCGCATGCTGCATGACTCGCCCACCAGCCGCCGCAGTGCAGCCTCGCCACTGGCAGGGCGTAGGGTCACGGTACCCGCCACGGCTTGGTGCGCAGAGGAACGACGCGGATCGGCATCGCGCTGTGTCAAGTGCCGCACAGCGGAGGCGATAACCACGCGGAACTGCTTGAGATCAACCGGCTTGGTCAAGTAATCAAAAGCGCCGGCCTTGAGCGACTCAACGGCGTTTTCCGCCGAGCCGTAGGCTGTGATCACGACACAGCGCTCAGGGCGCTGCTGCGCCCGGACTTGCCGGATCAATTCCATGCCCAGACCATCGGGCAGTCGCATGTCCGTGATGACCACATCAAAACGCTGCTGGTTCAAATGCTGAAAAGCCTGCGCCAGACTTTCTGCCGTTTCCACCCGATACCCTTCGCGCAAGAGGGTCAGCTCGTACAAAGTCCGCAAATCCGGTTCATCGTCAACGACCAGGATCTGGACGCCCGGTGCCTGGGTGCTTGAAGTCATAATGACATTGGTCTGCTGGCGTTGGACAGGGCGATGCCAATCTTTGACGGGTTGGTCCGCAAAAGTACCACAAATTCATTGCCCATGAACGGCTCTGCACTCACCCGTCTTTGGCTGCGGCGGTACGCAATGGACGCACCGTAGCCCTCACAGATTTCCCGGCAAATGTAGAGCCCCAAGCCACTTGAGCGACTCTCTGAAGAAAAAAATGGCTCAAACAGATGTTTCTCAACCGACTCTTCCAACGGCGTGCCATCGCTCCACACGCTCAGGGCAACCTGTTCTGGCGTGACCTCGCCGACGAACACTTGAATACCCTGCGCCTGCCGGGTCGCGTAGCGGCAAGCATTGTCGAGCAGGTTCACCAGAATCTGACGCAGGTGTTCCGATTCAAATTTAATTTCGACCGAACGCGGGGCCAAGTCCAGGCACAGCGCCCTCTCTTCCTTCGCCTGACTTTGCCAGTCACGGCAAATTCTTGTCAGCGCGCCGTTCAGTTCCAGCGTGCTCGGCGTGATGACATTTTCAGACCGCTGCACACGCGAGATATGGAGCACTTCCTCCACAATTCGTTCCAGCCGCTTGGCATTTTGCTGCACCATTTGCGTGAGCCGCCTATGTCGCGGCTCCGTCAAGTCTTCTTCGAGCAACGCGTTGGCCTGCGTGATGGCGGCCAGCGGATTGCGAATTTCGTGGGCAACTGCCGCTGACATACGTCCCATACTAGCCATTTTCTCAGTTCGCATGCGTGCCTCGGTTTCGCGCTGGTCCTGAAGAAACATGACGCACAGACGCTCGCCACCCACGTCCTTGACAGCCGTCAATTGCGTGCGCACCTGCACACGCCGGGGCCCTTTGCCGGCATGCTGGATGCGTACGTCCGCCTGCTGCGCAGCGTTGCTGGAAAAGCTAAGCTGCACGAGTTCAACCAAGCCCAGCCATCCAATCAGCGCCGTCAGCTCAAAGGGATTTGTTCCCAGCGTGCGATCATCACCGAGCAGCAGACGTGCTGCCGGATTGGCTGATCGCACCAGGCTACTTTGGTCAACCACCAAAATGCCGTCGGTCAAGGATTCGATCACCAGCTCATTGACCTGGCGCTGCACGCCTGCCGCCAGCTGGTTGCGCTGTGCGAGCAACTCGGCGCTGGCCAGACGCGTGGCAATCTCATTGGCCAGGAATGCTATAACGAAACATCCCGCACCGGTCAGGGCTGCCTGCATGAAATGGGCTGGCGTATCCCCTGGTACCGGCGCGGAAAGCCAGATTGCGTAGGCGAACAACAGCAAAGTGACGCCGGCCGCAGCACCCATCGCCAGAAGCAGCGACCCGAGCACCGACGCCATGAGCACCGGCAAGGCTAACAGCGGCGCGTAATTGATATTGCTTCCCTGCGCCACCTGCAACGCAGTAAAGGCCAAAATATCAACGCCAACGGTGCTGATCCACTGCAAGTCAAACTTGGTTTCAAGTCGTCGCGGGCGGGCCAGCAAGCGCACCGCCAACGCGGCACCACAGTAGCCCAGACTGATCAGCAGCGCGATACTGTCGGTAGATGGCCCCAAAAAGTAAATGCTGCCTTGCAGTAGCAAGAGCACCAGCCCCAAGGCGGCGCGCGCCGTCATGAAGCCGCGCCACAGTCGCTCAAACTCTTGCGGCCTATCCGCTGAATCGAGCCCCGGCTCCGGCATGGAAGAACCAAACCAGGGCTGCGCGACTGACAAAAGATTCATTCAAAGCTCCGCGCGCTGGCGATGTTCGGCGCTACAGTAGCAGCCCGCTTTCCCCTGGACAGCACTTTGCGCAGGCACATGCACCGAGCAAAATTCACACTGCACCATTTCCAGCGGTACCGGCGGCTTCTTCTGTTGCATCATGGTGACGTCGCCGCGCCGGCTGGAGCGCCAAAGAAAGATGGCCGCCAGCGCAACCAGGATGATGAGAAGAAATCTCATACCGAACGCCCGAGAATGACCTCCAGCACAAAACGTGAACCAACATAAGCCAACAACAACAAACCCGAGCCGATATACAAAACCCGTACGGCGCGCTTGCCACGCCAGCCAAAACGCGCACGCCCGACCAATAAGACCGCAAAGGTCAACCACGACAAAACCGAGAAAGCGCTCTTGTGGTCCCACTTCAAGGGTACAGCCGCGCCATAAAGTTGCGTTCGGAAGAACAGGCCCAGCAGCAAGGTTGCTGACAACAACAGGAAACCGGCCGTGACAAACCGATAGGTCAGACGCTCCATGGTCAAGAGCGGCATGCCGGTGCGCGAGTCGGCGGCCAGGCGGATGCGTTCTTCGGCCCGGCTCATGAACCAGGCATGAACCACGGCGACGCCAAACAGGCCGTACGAGGCAATGCCCAGTGCCCAATGCAAGGGCAGCCAGGGTGAGGCGTTCGCATGCAAGAGGCTCCCCGGAAAAACCGCCGCCAGCAGCACCGCCAGCGCGCCCAAAGCCGAGAGCGCCCAGCGTGTCTGCAACAAAGGGTACAGATGGCTCTCCACGGCGTACACGCCAGCCACCAACCAGGCCGTCACAGACAAGGCCGGCGCAAAACCAAAACGGGGCGCTTCGCCAAACAGGCTAAAGCCCAGCAAGACACCATGCAGCACCCAGGCAACGCGCACGGCCGCGCGTGCCGCCCAGGCACCGACGCGCACAGCGCCGAGTGCTGACACAGTGTAAGCAACGGCAACCGTAAGTGTCAAAATCAGAATAAGAAAAGACGCACTGGCTAAAATCATGGCGACAGTTTAGCGTTTTGTATTGGGTCATTCCCGCTTGATCCCCCCAACCTTGGTTCCGTCAATCGGACTCACCCTATGGCCTCTGCCCTCTCCGACAAACTCTCCCGCCTGGTTAAGGAACTTCGTGGTCAGGCACGCATCACCGAATCCAACGTGACCGACATGCTGCGCGAGGTGCGCATGGCCCTGCTGGAGGCGGACGTGGCACTGCCTGTGGTACGCGACTTCATCGCCCGCGTCAAGGAGCAGGCACTGGGCCAGCAAGTGCTGGGATCGCTGTCTCCGGGACAGGCCCTGGTCAGCATCGTCAACCGGGAACTGGCGCTGACGATGGGCGAGGGCGTGAGCGACATCAACCTGGCCGTGCAGCCGCCTGCGGTCATCCTGATGGCTGGTTTGCAAGGCGCCGGCAAAACCACGACCACCGCCAAACTGGCCAAACACCTGATCGAAAAGCGCCGCAAAAAAGTGCTCACCGTCTCGGGCGACGTCTATCGTCCGGCCGCCATCGAACAATTGAAAACCGTCACGGCCCAGGCCGGCGCCGAGTGGTTCCCCAGCACGCCTGATCAAAAGCCGGTGGCCATTGGACTGGCGGCTCTGGACTATGCCCGCAAGCACTTCTTTGACGTGCTGCTGGTGGACACCGCCGGTCGGCTGGCCATTGACGAGACCCTGATGCGCGAAATCAAGGAGTTGCACGCGGCCCTGAAGCCGGCCGAAACCCTGTTTGTGGTGGACGCCATGCAAGGCCAGGACGCCGTCAACACTGCCAAGGCGTTCAAAGAAGCCTTGCCGCTGACCGGTATCATTCTGACCAAGCTTGACGGTGACTCGCGCGGCGGTGCAGCCTTGTCCGTGCGCCAGATCACTGGCGCGCCAATCAAGTTTGCCGGCACCAGTGAAAAGCTCGATGGTCTGGAAGTCTTCGACGCTGCGCGTCATGCGGGGCGCATTCTGGGCATGGGCGACATTCTTGCGCTGGTGGAGCAGGTCACAGCCGGCGCAGACCTGGTTGCGGCACAAAAGCTGGCGGCCAAGGTCAAAGGCGGAGGCGCTTTTGATCTGTATGATTTTTTGGCGCAAATTCAGCAAATGAAACAATTGGGTGGCTTGTCGAGCCTGATGGATAAACTGCCCGCCGCCATGTCCGCCAAGGCGGGCCAGATGGACCTTGGGCGAGTCGAAAAAGACATCCAGCGCAAGCAGGGCATCATCCACAGCATGACGCCGCTGGAGCGACGCAAACCCGAACTCATCAAGGCCACGCGCAAGCGCCGCATCGCCACCGGCGCCGGTGTTCAGGTGCAGGAAGTCAACCGCATGCTCAAGGAGTTTGAGCAGATGCAGGACATGATGAAAAAAATGAAAGGCGGCGGCATGATGAAAATGATGAAACGCATGGGCGGCATGAAAGGCATGCCGAAAATGCCCTTCTGATACCTTGTGGGACAGACCAAGGCTACAGGAGCGAAGCGAGTGAGCTTGCTCTGTCCCCAACACTTCAAGATTGTGGGACAGACCAAGGCTACAAGAGCGAAGCGAGTGAGCTTGCTCTGTCCCCAACACTTCAAGATTGTGCGACAGACCGCAGTTACGCCCAGCGAACAAGCTCTGTCCCCAGCTGACTAGTTGATGTTGGGGGTTTCCCTTGAGGGACAGACCCAGGCTACAGGAGCGAAGCGAGTGAGCTCATTTCAAAGCGCATGCCCGGGTGCACCGCAAAACCGCGCACAAAATCCGCAACGCCCAGACGCTTGCCGCCAGGACGCTGGATTTGCGTAATATTTACTATTGAATTCATAGCTGTTACCACAATACCAACGGGGGCTACGTCCAATATTTGTCCGATCTTCGCGAGGTCAGGCGGTATCCCGGGCAACACCTCGGCCTGCCATATTTTCAGGGTCTCCCCCTGCAGGCAGGCGCTGGCACCGGGAAAAGGATTGAAGGCGCGAATGCGCTGCGTGATCTGCGCGGCCGCCTGACTCCAGTCAATGGTCGCCTCGTGCTTTTCAATCTTGTGGGCGTAGGTGACGCCTTCGACCGCCTGGGGCATGGGTGCCAGAGCGCCATCCGAGGCGAGTCGCAGGGCTCGCAGCATCAGTTGCCCGCCGATATCAGCCAGACGATCCTGCAGAGCGCCAGCCGTATCGCTCGCCCCGATGGAGGTCGCCTGCGACAGCAGCACGGCGCCGGTATCGAGCCCGGCATCCATCTGCATGATGCTGATGCCGGTTTGCGCATCGCCCGCTTCAATGGCGCGCTGAATCGGCGCCGCACCGCGCCAGCGTGGCAACAGCGAGGCATGAATGTTGAAACACCCCCGCGTCGGCACATCGATCGCCCACTGCGGCAGGATCAGGCCATAGGCCGCCACGACCATCGCCTCGGGCTGCGCAGCCAACAAGATTGCACGCACTGCCGCGGCATCTTCGGGGTATTTGCCATCAAGACGCAGACTGCGCGGTTGCGCCAACGCCAAGCCCTGCTCCAACGCAAACTGTTTGACCGCACAGGCCTTTAATTTCAGGCCGCGCCCGGCAGGCCGGTCGGGTTGCGTCAGCACCAAGGCTATGTCATGACCGCCGGCGTGCAGTTGGGCCAGCGCCAGCCGCGCAAACTCGGGCGTGCCGGCAAAGACCAGTCTCATGCGCGATCCTCGCGCTGCGCCTTGAGCATTTTCGTCTTGATCCGGTTGCGCTTGAGTGGCGACAGGTATTCGACGAACACCTTGCCTATGAGGTGGTCCATTTCGTGTTGAATACACATGGCCAGCAAGCCCTCGGCTTCAATCAGACGGGGCTCGCCGTGTCGATTCAGCGCATTGACCTTGACCGCATCGAAGCGCTCGACGCCATCATAAATACCGGGCACGGACAAGCAGCCTTCCTCATTGATATGAGTTTGCGGGCTGTTCCAGATGAGTTGCGGGTTGATCAGTACCAAGGGAGCATCGCGCTCCTCCGAGACATCAATCACAATCAAGCGTTCATGCACATCGACTTGCGTGGCAGCCAAACCGATGCCTTTGGCCTCATACATGGTCTCCAGCATGTCAGCAATCAGGCTCTGGACGCGCTGGTTCACCGTTGGCACCGGTTTGGCCACGGTATGCAATTTGGGGTTCGGGTAACACAGAATGGGCAGTAGCATTTCGTTGGCTGGGGAGCGCACTGGCGACACACCGTGTCGCGGCAGACTACCCCACAAATCATTCGGTTGGTGGCTCGGGTTGCACTCGTAAAGTTTCAGAATATGTCGTTATTTTCGCTATTTTTTACGACCTCAACCGCAAGCAAGTGTAGAAAACGTTGCCCGATCAAGGGCTTGAGCGCAAAATTGCGCGTGATTTATCATGATTCTTTCCAGGTCGGCGGTCACGCCTCCTGGTCCCTCAAACAGCCGGATAGGCATTTGTAGTGCAACAAAACATGGCCCATAACACGATATCAAAATATAAAGTTGAGCGGGTTGGCCCGCTGACCGCGCTGGTCATTCTGGCCAGCAGCCTGATCGCCACGCCGCTGTGGGCCCAAAATTTCCCGGTCACAGCGAGCCAAAAGTCCATCGCAAACCAGGTCGCGCAGGCCGGCGTGCCCTTGAGCGAACTCAAGGCCGACGCGCCCGACCAATACACCATCAAGCGCGGTGACACTTTGTGGGCCTTATCGGGTATGTTCCTGCGCAGTCCCTGGCGCTGGCCCGAGTTGTGGGGCATGAACCTGCAGGACATCAAGAACCCGCACCTGATTTACCCCGGTCAACAACTGCATCTGGTCAAGCAGGACGGGCGCGCTACGTTAAGGGCCAGGCGCTCGCGCGACGGTGAGCCGCCGCTTGACACGCTGCGCTTGTCACCCCGCACCCGCGCCGAAAAGCTGGCCAGCGATGCCCTGCCAACCCTGAAGAACCACTTGATAGAGCCTTTTCTGGCCGAGCCTGTCATTGTGGACGAAAAGGGGCTGAACGCCGCAGCGCGCATTGTGGCAACGCAGGATGGGCGGGTCTTGCTGACGCGGGGTGACCGCGCCTATGCCCGGGGTCAGGGTGACGCCATGCTGGTGGAGGAGCCCGGGCGGCACCAAAAGGCCTACCGTGTGTTCCGCGACGCCACAGCTTTGAAAGACCCGGTGACGGGAGAAATATTGGGTTACGAAGCGCAGTATGTTGGCAAAGCCTTGCTGGTGCGCGCCGAATCAACACCAAACGTGACTGACAAGGACGGCAAAGTGCACACCGAAATAGTCCCGGCCACGATCGACATTGTGGCAGCCAAGGAGGAACTGCGCGTGGGAGACCGGCTCCTGCCAGAGCCGCCACCGCAGTTGTTGAGCTACGTGCCCCATGCGCCGCAGACAAGGCTCGATGGGCGCGTTGTTTCCGTCTACGGCAATGCGGTGGCCAATGCGGCACAGAACCAGGTCGTCGTCATCAATCTGGGCAGCAACGATGGGATTGAGCGAGGGCACGTACTGGCCATCCTGAAAGCAGGGGTTCGTCTGGTTGACAAAACCGACCCGACGCAGCCTGAAATCAAACTGCCCGACGAGCGCAATGGCCTGCTGATGGTGTTTCGTCCCTTCGAAAAGCTCTCCTACGCGCTGGTGCTCGATATTACCGACGGCGTCAAGGTAGGCGACCGGCTGGCCAACCCGCGCTAAGCCAAGTGCCAGGCCGCGAAGGCTCAGTGTGGAGCGCGACGAACTCGCTGCCTGGCTGCGACTGACGCTCACACCTGGCGTCGGCAATGCAAGCGCGCGCAAGTTGTTGGCGGCGTTTGGCTTGCCGCACGCCGTGTTTGAGCAATCGACCCTGGCCTTGCAACAGGTGCTGAGCCAAGCACAGGCTGCGGCGTTGCGCACCCAGCCCGCCGAGTTGGCAGCGCTGCTTGAGCGCAGTTGGCGCTGGTTGCAGGAAGCGCCAGCCGACGAGCAACACCTGATTCTGGTGTTGGGCGACGCCGATTACCCCGAGTCGCTTTTGCGCATCGCTGATCCGCCCTTGATGCTGTATCTTCTCGGTTCTCCCAAGTTTATATCAAATACGCCTGCAGCCCCCGTAAATAATAATAAATCAGCTACTATTTCGCTAGCAGATGGGGTTTCCGCCGGGTTTCGCAACAGCATTGCAATCGTGGGCAGCCGCAACCCCACACCACAGGGTGCCAGCAACGCACGACAATTTGCCAAGGCGCTGGCACAGGCCGGTCTGACCGTGATCAGCGGCTTGGCCCTGGGCGTGGACGGCGCGGCCCATGAGGGCGCGCTTGATAGTCTGGGCCCGGACTCCGACCGCTTCGTGACAGTTGCGGTGGTCGGCACGGGTCTGGACCGGGTCTATCCCCGCCGGCATCTCGGGCTGGCCCACCGCATTGCGCAAAACGGGCTCGTTGTCAGCGAATACCCGCTCGGCACAGCGCCTTTGCCGGCCAATTTCCCGCGCCGCAATCGTCTCATTGCCGGGCTGGCACTGGGCACCTTGGTGATTGAAGCAGCCTTGCAATCCGGCTCTCTCATTACCGCCCAATTGAGCGCCGAGCAAGGCAAGGATGTGTTTGCCGTTCCGGGCTCGATCCACGCCACCCAGGCGCGCGGTTGCCACGCACTCATCAAACAAGGTGCCAAACTGGTGGAATCGGCACAGGACGTGCTGGAAGAGTTGAAAATTGAAGTCAGCCTGCAGTCAAGGGCTCCGGCCGGCAATGATCGCCCAAGCAGTGAGCCCCCAACAGACCGCCTTGCGGCAAACCAGGCTCTGCTCGATGCACTCGGTTTTGACCCGGTCGGGCTCGATGCCTTGCAGGCGCGCTGTGGCATGGACACGGCGACCCTGCAGGCGCGACTGATGACGCTCGAACTTGATGGGCAGCTTGCGCGCCTGCCCGGTGGACTGTTTCAACGTCTGAGTGCGGACCAGGCGTAGCTGACCCGGCTGCCTCGCTCAGCTCAGCAGCCGCTCTGGGTTGGCTTCAAGCTTGGCCAGCGCATCGCGCGAGGCACGTACCGTCAGAGTCTCTTCTTCTTGCGGCAGCAATAAGCCGGCTTGCAGGTAGGCGGCCAGGCGGCCGGCCTGCAGCAAGTAACTGTGCCCAGCGTTGGAGACAAATAAATGCAGTTGCTTGCGTTCACTGCGCCAGACAAACTGCACCGGCAGCACAACTCCGTTGTGGTCCAGTGTGAACCAGGCACCCACTTCGAGCTCCTGCGCCCAGGCCAGCATTGCCGCGGTCGGTTTCGAGCCCCCATCGGCCACCACATCAATCGTTGAGGCATCAATACCGAGCATCATCTCAATACTCTGGGCGTCAAGGGGCACATCGCCCAGACCGTCCTCACTGACAAAATTCTCAAGGTGCGCCAGGCGTTCCGCCATGACTGCAATCTGCTCGGCTGAAATGGCATTGGTCTTCGACAAGAACGCATCGGCCAGGGTGTCGCTGACAGCCTTGATGTGGTTCTGCTGATCAGACGGCGCCAAGCCCAGTAGCGTCATGCCAGAGCGCAATTTTTGCAGTAACTCCGGCAAATCCCGAATGACGCGGGCACGGTCAATTCGATTGGGTTTGGCGCTGGCCGCCCAGACCAGGTCCGTGGCTGACTTCTTGAACGCCAGCGTTTCTGCATGTTGGGGTCCTTTGCGTACCGCCGCCACCGCGAGGACATCGGCCCAAACCTTGAACAGGAACTCACGAATTTCGTCGCGCACCGGCAGGTCCTTGAGCATGTTGCGCATCTCAATGGTGTACTGGATGGTCAGCGTTTCCTTTTGCTCGACCAATTGCGCCACACTCACTGCTTTTTGGGTGGCAGCGCCGCCCGTCAAGAACTTGGACAAAAATTTCTCAAACTCGTCATAGACCAGTTGATAAACGCGCCGTCCCGTGTCGGGGTACTGCTCGATCACCTGCACGACGCGCTTGACTTCGGTCTCCAATGCGCTACCGTTGATGCCGCTGGCATCGAACCCCATGACACAGGAACCCATGCGGTCGATCAGGCGACGCGCCGGATGATTCAAGGCGCCAAAGAAGTCCGGCTCAGCCAGCGCCACCCGCAGCACCGGCATTTGCAGGCGCGCAAACCAGACGCGGATGGCCGGCGGAATGCGATCTTCCTGCAAGATAGCCTGAAACATCAAGGCCACAATTTCGATGGTTGCTTTCTCGCTTTTGGTTTCTGCCTTGTTCTTCAGGTCAGTCGTCTTGCGGCGCAACGCAACCGCCACCCGGGCAACGCCGGCGGGGCTGTAGTCCTCCATCATCGCACCACTGCCAGAGCCCAACCCGTCCTGACCCGGCGTCACGGCAATGGCTGCCGCCAGCGCTGGCGATGGTGCTTCATAGTGCGTTGCTTCAAACCCATCACCACCTGAGCCCATCAGCAAGCGTTTGAGGTGCCCCAGCACGCCTTGCGCGCGCGAGCGAGCCCGCGCCATCGGCGTCATCGAGGTCATCATGCGCGTTTCATCCACTACGCCAGCGTAGCCTCGGCCACCGCCATAGCCTGAACTCGAACCGCGCCCGGAACTGTCTCGCCCCGCCCCAAAAGGACCAGCGCCCGAGCTATGACCCGAACCAGCAGCAAAGTCTTCCCGGGTTGACCCGGTCTGCCGGGTTTGCGCGTTGCCCCGCCGACCATCATTGGCACCGCCACCGCCGCCATAGCCGGCAGCGGGACCGCCGTGACCGCCCGCATCGGCGTAGCCACCGGAACCAGCGTCTGCAGGCGACGATGGCAAATCCTGACCAGGCGACTGGCCTGACGCGTTCGAGCCGGCCATGCGGCCAGGACTGGACGCTGACGATGAAATACGCCGCACGCGGTCTTTCAATTCGATGGTGGGCAACACACCCTGTTGGATCAGAAACGCGTTGACGCTGGAATAGGCCTGATTGATGCTCTTGGCCAATAGCTCGCGCGCCACATCGTTCACCAGCGACCAGGCCTCGCGCGGCATGCCCACGCTCGCCCACTGTTCAATCAATGGCAGAAGCAGGACTTCCGGCCGAAAAATATCGTTGTCCTGCAGATCTTCTCCGCCTTCGAGCAACTTGATGCGCACCCGCAGATCGTCGAGCTCGGTCTTGACCTTCTCCATCACACTCAACACCAGGCGCGATGCAAGGATCTTGTTTTCAACCACTTCGGTACCAAGCAGTTCCAGCCCGCCGTCCAGGCTCTTGCTGGCTGGTGCCTGTGCCGGCTGTAGCGTGGCCTGCCAGTCCTTCACGGTTGCCTCAACCCAGGCCGCCCGCCTACTCTGGTAGAGAGTCCATGCGTCACGGTGACTTTGCATTTCACGTGCGGTCGCCACTTCATTGATCAGGGCGCCCAGGCGTTCCTGCACCGCTGCACCCAGCGCCACCATGGCTTGGCTTGCCTGCGCCAGGAATTGCTTGCGTGCTTCCTGAGCGATGCGAACTCGCTGGGCAAAAGACGCTTGAGTAACCATGCGTTAGATTCTAGTCAGACCCGGACCAGCGTGTTGACAAAAAATCGATCGCCACGGCTGCGCCGGTCGGGTTTGGCAACGAAAACAATCAAACCAGGGCACCGGCATTCGGGTCATTCGGGTCCTCGTCCTTCTTGGCAGCACCGCCCTTGATAAGGTCTTCGCGCTTGACGCCCAGCCACATGGCAATGGCCGCTGCCACAAACACCGAAGAATAGATGCCGAACAAGATGCCAATCGTCAGCGCCAGTGCAAAGTAGTGCAGTGTGGCACCGCCAAACAGCAGCATGGACAGCACCATCATCTGCGTCGACCCGTGCGTGATGATGGTGCGGCTGATGGTAGCGGTAATGGCGCTGTTGATGATTTCCATCGTGTTCATCTTACGATAGCGCCGGAAATTTTCACGAATCCGGTCAAAAATAACCACAGATTCGTTCACGGAATAACCCAGCACGGCCAGCACCGCGGCCAGCACGGGCAGCGAGAACTCCCACTGAAAAAAAGCAAAAAACCCCAGAATGATAATGACGTCATGCATGTTGGCAATGATCGCTGCCACGGCGAATTTCCACTCAAAGCGCATGGCTAAATACAACATGATGCCGATCACCACCGAAGCCAGCGCCTTCAGACCATCGGTCGCCAGCTCATCGCCCACCTGTGGCCCGACAAACTCCGTGCGACGCATGGCGGCGGACGCATCGGCCACCTGCAGCGCGGCCATCACCTGGTTGCTTTGTTGCGCCGAGCTGACGCCTTTTTGCACTGGCAGGCGAATCAACACATCACGCGCACTGCCAAAGTTTTGCACTTGTACATCGTTCAGGCCGAGTTTGGCCACGGCATTGCGCACGCCATTTAGATCTGCCGGATGCGAATAGGTCACTTCCAGCAAAGTGCCACCGGTGAACTCGACTGACAGGTGCAAGCCGCGGCTTATCAAAAAGAATACCGCCGCCAGAAATGTCACGAGCGAGACGATATTGAAAATGATGGCATGCCGCATGAACGGAATGTCGCGGTGAATCTTGAAGAATTCCATATCTCTCTCGCTTTAGTTCGACTTGAGCGCAGCATCAGGCGCTGGATCAGGGCGCCAGATGGTGCCGATGGAGACGGTCTTGAGCTTGTTTTGTCGGCCATACCAGAGATTGACCAAACCTCTGGAGAAAAATACGCCGGAGAACATGCTGGTCAAAATGCCCAAACAATGCACCACGGCGAAGCCGCGCACCGGGCCAGAGCCAAAGGCCAACAAAGCCAGGCCGGCAATCAGGGTGGTCACGTTGGAGTCCAGAATGGTGGCCCAGGCACGATCGTAACCAGCATGGATGGCGGCCTGCGCCGAGGCCCCATTGCGCAGTTCTTCCCGCACGCGCTCGTTGATCAGCACATTCGAGTCAATCGCCATGCCCAGCACCAGAGCCATGGCGGCCATGCCCGGCAGCGTCAAGGTGGCTTGCAACATCGACAGGATGGCGACCAGGAGCAGCAAGTTGACTGCCAGCGAGATACTCGAAAACATGCCAAACAGCACGTAGTACATGCACATGAAAATTGCCACCGCCGTGAAACCGTAAGTGACACTGTTAAAGCCCTTGGCGATGTTTTCCGCGCCCAGGCTCGGCCCAATGGTGGTTTCCTCGATGATTTCCATCGGTGCCGCCAGCGATCCGGCGCGCAGCAGCAAGGCCGTATCGGTCGCTTCCATGGCGGTCATGCGACCCGAGATCTGCACCCGCCCGCCGCCAATTTCGGAGCGGATGACCGGTGCAGTTACCACTTCCCCCTTGCCCTTCTCAAACAGCAAAATGGCCATGCGCTTGCCGATGCTCTCGCGCGTGACATCGCGGAAAATGCGGGCACCCTTGGCATCGAGCGTCAGGTTCACCACCGCTTCCTGCGTCTGGCTGTCAAAACCGGGTTGCGCATCGGTCAGGTTGTCGCCGGTCAAAATCACCTGCTTCTTGACGATCACGGGTTGGCTATTGCGTTCCAGAAAGCGCTCGGAACCAAACGGCACAGCCGCAGTACCGCCCTCGGCCGCGCGCGCTTCGCCGCTTTCATCGACCATGCGCACTTCGAGCGTCGCGGTGCGTCCCAGAATGTCTTTCGCCTTGGCGGTGTCCTGCACGCCAGGCAACTGCACCACGATGCGGTCCAGGCCCTGCTGTTGAATCACCGGTTCGGCCACGCCGAGCTCATTGATCCGGTTGTGCAGGGTGGTAATGTTCTGTTTCAGGGCCTGGTCTTGCACCCGGCGCGCCGCCTCGGGCTTGATGGTTGCGGTCAGCTTGAAATCAGCACCGTCCTGGGTTTCCACCGCTTGCAGATCGGTAAACTGGTCGAGCAGAATGGCTTTGGCCGCCGCCAGTGTTTGCGTGTCGCGAAAACGGATTTCAATGGTTTGCGCATTGCGGTTGATACCGCTGTGGCGAACATTTTTTTCGCGCAGGCTGGTGCGAATGTCGCCAGTCAGGGACTCGGCCTTTTTGGTCAACGCCGCCGGCATGTCCACTTGCAGCATAAAGTGCACGCCGCCGCGCAAATCGAGCCCCAGATACATTGGAAAGGCATGAATCGCGGTGAGCCAGGCGGGCGAGCGCGAAATTAGATTCAGCGCCACCACATAGCCGGCATTGGCCGGATCCGGAACGAGCGCTTTCTGGATCGCGTCCTTGGCCTTGAGTTGCGTTTCGGTGTTGCCAAAACGTGCTTTGACCGACGTGCCGTCGAGCGTGACCCAATCGGCCGCCAGGCCCGCACTCTTGAGCACTTCTTCGACCCGCGCCTGGGTCGCGCGATCAACCTTGAAGGTCACCTTGGCCGAGGACACCTGCACCGCGGGTGCTTCGCCAAAAAAATTGGGCAGTGTGTACAAGGCACCCACCACCAGCGCGACCACGATGATCGCGTATTTCCAAACGGCATAACGATTCATGATCGCGTTTCTTTAGGATGTGAACTCTGGAGCTACTTGATGCTGCCCTTGGGCAAGACCTGCACCACGGCGCTACGCTGAAGTTGAATCTCGACGCCGCTGGCAATTTCCAGGCTCAGATTGCTTTCTCCGATCTTGCTCACCTTGCCCAGCACGCCACCCACTGTGACCACTTCATCGCCCTTGGCCAGGGCGTCAATCATGGCCTTGTGTTCCTTTTGCTTTTTCATTTGCGGCCTGATCATCACAAAATACAGCACCACAAACATCAGCACCAACGGCAACATGCTCATAAGCGAAGACTGAAAGTCGCCGCCCGCAGCAGCGGCCGGGGCGGTTTGGGCAAAAGCGGAAGAAATAAACACAGTCAACTCCAGTTTGAATAATCAAAAATACAAGGCGCAGCACGGACTTCCCTGTGCACCGGTTCGAAAAGCGAGACAACCTGTCATTGTATGCGGGCAGGCTGATGCCAATCGGCCCACGGTTCACCCGGGGTACGATTCAAAGTGATGTGTTCTGGCATCGCGTTTCTACGTACGGCAGGTTGGGTAACCGTGGATCCTGTAGGAAAAAAGACCTCTAGCCCTCTAGCCGTCTGCGCAGGCAGCTACAAATATAGTAGTTCAAGATAAGGACTCGCGCCAGCCGGATGATGTGGCTTGCGGACTCCGGCCCACGCTCGCGGGCGCGCTCATCAGGTCATCCCATGTGGCGGCGTCAAAACTGCCCTTGGTGAGCCTGTTCCGTGGTGAACGCGAATCGGGCCTGCGCTCGCAAGCCACATCACCCGCCTTCATTTGGAACTTGGACCTACCTGCCCCAAAAGTATCGGCTTGACGTCATCGCTGGCGAAGACGCCAATTGGCGCTTTAGACCCCAAGCGGCCATTGACTCTTCTCAATACCTGTCGTTAGCGTTGGCGATGACCCGCGACGTTCGGGTCGATCAACCAGTTAAACCGAAGCGTCACGGAATGCCCTCAAGACGGTGTTAATGCGGGTTTGGTAGCCCGACCCCTGCGCCTTAAACCACTCAAGAACGTCCTGATCGACTCGAAGCGAAATGGATGTTTTGGAAGGTAACGGTGCAAGCCCACGACGAACAAGTCCTCGAACGATATGTTGGACGGCCGCTGGTGGATGGGCGCGTGTCGGCTTCGGAACCACATCAGATTTGAGTTGAGCCCAGTCAGTTTTGGATTGCATCGAAGTAGATTTGCGACTCGCGCTTAGTGGCTTTTCGAAACGAGATGATGCGGATTTCATATTCACTCTCCGTGTGTACGACAGAAACAGGAACTCCAGCGAGCAAACCCAGCGTGACAAAACGCTGTTCGCAGTAGGAAAAGCGGTCATCTTCAAATGTGAAAGTCAACCCTTCAAACACACTCTGAGCATCTACAAAATCAAGCCCATGTGCCTTGATGTTTGTCGTCCGCTTTGCTTCAGACCAAGTAAATTCCATGCACTGATTGTATATACGAAGCGTAATGGCAGCAACAGCGATCCTGCTACGGTTTAACGAATTGAGGTAACCGGCACTTTGCGGCGGGCCGAAGGGTTAGGCGTCGCTGTTTTGCTTGTTCGCAGCCAATTTAACGATGCTGATCAACCAGTATTTGATTGCCGTCAGGATCTGTGGCGATGACCATGTTGGCCACCGAGCGCAAGGTGTCAAGTTCCACCCACAACCAGGCCTTGAGCGCCTTGTTGTTCTTGTACCGTGAAGTGCTGTGCATCGATTTGCCGTGGATGAATGGCATCAATCGCCCTGGCAGCAAGCCGCGCAAACCCAGCGTATTGACACCGGATGCGCGAGGCCAAGTGTGGCAAAGACCAGGTGGTGATGTGTTGGACCCACAATTTGAATCCGGCGCACCCCCCACTTTGTCCGGCTGGTGGATTGGGTGTCCGGGCGTCGGCCCGATTCGCGGTTGCCAACACGCTGGACTGGCTCCCAATGGCCCATCACCCTGAATCGCACCCGGTGACGCGCTCAGGCGTCATCCTGACGAGTCCGAAGAGCGCGAAATTCGACCATTTGGCGGTCCCAGGTCTGGCGCACCGCTTCCAGACTGCGCGCCTTCACATGCCCAAAACCCTTGATCTGCTCGGGCAGGCGGGCAAGAGCCAGCGCCATTTGGTAGCTCTCCAACTGCGAATTATTTCGCAAACCCGCCAAGCAGGAGCTGCCCAGGCTGTCCAACATTTCCTGCAGATCGGCCCGGTAGCTGGCGATCAGGGCGCGCTCTTGCTGACGCTCTTGCGTTTTGCCAAAGATGTCCAACGCCGTGCCGCGCAGTCCCTTGAAACGCGCCAACAGCTTGAGGACCAGCCCCATGCTGGGACCGAATTCTTGTTTCTGCAATTCGCCTTGTTCATTGCGCTTGGCAAACAATGGGGGTGCCATGTGGTAATGAATCTTGAAGTCGCCTTCAAACATGGCGCTGATTTTGGAATGAAAAGCGCCGTCGCTATGCAGGCGGGCGACTTCGTACTCGTCCTTGTAGGCCATCAGCTTGAACAAATGGCGCGCCACCGCCTCGGTCAATGCCAACGACCTCTCGCCAAGTGACTCGTCCACTTGCCGGACCTTTTGCACAAACGCTGCATAACTTTGCGCGTAGGGCGCGTTCTGGTAAGCCGTCAGAAATTCGACCCGCTTCGCGATCAAGTCCTCGAGCGGACTGCGCTGGGTGAGCTGCACCCCTTGCACCGGATTGACCAGGTGTTCAAATGCTGCCGGGTCGTGCGCGGCATAACGGCCCCATTCAAACGCCGCCTTGTTTTGCTCTACCCCCACCGCGTTGAGTTCCATGGCACGCAGCAGCGACGCGCGCTGCAGCGGGATCCAGCCCATCTGCCAGGCGTAGCCGAGCAGCAAGGGATTGGCGTACAGGCTGTCGCCCAGCAAGCGCTTTGCCCCGGCTTCGGCAGCGACCGAGCCCACCGCCTGCCGCCCCACGCTGTCGACGAGCGTAGTCAGACACGCCTCGGATGGATTTTGCCAACCGGCGTTCTTGACAAAAGCGGCCGTCGGCGTGGCATGCAAGTTGAGCGCCACCCGGGTACGGCCCTGGCGCATGCGCAGCAGGGTCTCGCGACTGGCCGCGACGATCGGGTCGCAGCCGATGATGAGATCGGCGGCCGCCATGCTGACGCGGGTGGTGCGGATGTTGTCCTGCGAAGCGCCGATGAGCACATGGCTCCAGGTGGCACCACCCTTTTGCGCCAGCCCGGCCGCATCTTGCGTGACGATGCCTTTGCCTTCCAGATGCGCCGCCATGCCGAGCAACTGGCCAATGGTGATAACGCCGGTGCCACCAACACCAGCCACCACGATGCCCCAGGCCTGGTCACCCGCTTGATCGAGCCTTGGTAGCACCGGCTCCGGCACTGCGACGACCTTGGGCACTGCTGTGCCCTGCTGCTTCGCCTTCTTCTTGAGCTGGCCACCTTCCACCGTGACAAAGCTCGGGCAAAAGCCCTTGAGGCAGGAATAGTCCTTGTTGCAAGTACTTTGGTTGATCTGGCGCTTGCGGCCAAACTCGGTCTCCAGCGGTTCCACGCTCAGGCAATTGGATTGCACACCGCAGTCGCCGCAGCCCTCACAGACCTGCTCGTTGATGAGCACGCGTTTGGCCGGATCAACCAGCGTGCCGCGCTTGCGGCGACGCCGCTTCTCGGTGGCACAGGTCTGGTCGTAGATGATGACGCTGGTGCCTTTGATTTCGCGAAACTCGCGCTGAATACGATCAAGCTCGTCGCGCTTTAACACCGCCACACCTGCCACCAAGGGCACGCCCTGGTACTTTTCGGGCTGGTCTGTGACCACCACTATTTTGATAGCGCCCTCGGCCCGCATGCTCTGGGCAATCTGCACAACCGAGTGCCCCTCAGCGCGCTCACCGATCTGCTGGCCGCCGGTCATGGCAACGGCGTCGTTGTAGAGAATTTTGTAGGTAATGTTGACACCGGCCGCGATGCTTTGGCGAATTGCCAACAGCCCGCTGTGAAAGTAGGTGCCATCGCCAATGTTGGCAAACACATGCTGCTCATTGCTAAAAGGTTGCTGGCCGACCCAGGGCACGCCTTCGCCACCCATCTGGGTAAAACCCACAGTGGCGCGGTCCATCCAGATGCTCATGAAATGGCAACCAATGCCGGCCATGGCGCGCGAACCCTCGGGCACCTTGGTCGAGGTGTTGTGCGGGCAGCCCGAGCAGAACCAGGGCTGACGCTCGGCCACTTTGGCACTGCTGAGCTCAATCACATGCAAAGCGCCTTCTTTAGCGTCAAGCAAGGCCAAATGGGCATCCATGCGCTGGCTCGTCTGACTGTCCACGCCCAGTTTTTTCAGGCGCTGGGCGATGGCGCGGGCCACGAGCGCCGGTGACAAGTCAGCGTTGGCGCGCAACAGCGTGTTGGCACTCGGGTTGGCGATGGACCATTCACCACCGCTGCCATAGGGGCTGCCTGCCGCGTCGCTGGCGACCTCGTTGAATTTGCCCAGGACCGCAGGCCGAATAGATTCCCGCCAGTTGTAGAGCTCTTCCTTGAGCTGGTATTCAATCACCTGACGCTTTTCTTCGACCACCAGAATTTCTTGCAGCCCGGTGGCAAAGTCACGCGTCAATTGCGCCTCCAGCGGCCACACCACGCCGACCTTGTGCAGCCGGATGCCCAGCCGCTGGCAAGTGGCAGCGTCGAGTCCCAAGTCCAACAAGGCCTGACGCGTGTCGTTAAAAGCCTTGCCGCTGGCGATCAGACCAAAGCGATCATTGGCACCCTGGATCACGTTGTAGTTCAGGCGGTTGGCCCGGATATAGGCCAGCGCCGCGTACCACTTGTAGTCAAACAGGCGCGCCTCCTGCGCCAGCGCCGAATCGGGCCAACGAATATGCACGCCCCCGGGCGGCATCTCGAAATCAAGCGGCATCTTGATCTGCACCCGATCCGGGTCAACCAGAACCGTGGCGCTGGACTCCACAATTTCCTGAATCGTCTTCATGCCCGCCCAGACGCCCGAAAAACGACTTAAGGCAAAGGCGTGCAAACCCAGATCGAGGATCTCCTGCACGCTGGCCGGAAAGAAGACCGGCGTGCCGCAGGCTTTGAAAATATGGTCGCTCTGATGCGTGGCGGTCGAGCTTTTGGCGACGTGGTCATCGCCGGCCACGGCAATCACGCCGCCCCAGGGCGTGGTACCGGCCATGTTGGCGTGCTTGAAGACATCGCTACAGCGATCGACACCCGGACCCTTGCCGTACCAGATGCCAAATACACCGTCAAACTTGTTAGAGCCGGGCGGCGCAAAACCGAGCTGCTGCGTACCCCACAGGGCGGTGGCGGCCAACTCTTCATTGACGCCAGGCTGGAACACGATGTTGTGCTGCTTGAGGTACTTGCCAGCTTTGACCAGCGCCTGGTCGTAGCCACCCAGCGGCGAACCACGATAGCCGCTGATGAACCCGGCCGTGTTCTTGCCAATGCGCTGGTCGCGCACCTGCTGCAACATCGGCAGCCTGACCAGCGCCTGGATGCCGCTCATAAAGGCGTGACCGCAGGTCGAGCGAATACTTGTCGTCCAGCGTGACGTGCTTGCGTGCCTGGCTGGCGGCGTCGGCTAAGGTGTCGTTCATGGGTTTGAAATCTCCGGAATGCGCAGCGCGGCTTGATCTGGCAACGTCAAGCAAACGTGACGGCCTGATTGTCAACCGGATTTTCCTGGATATGCAAGCCTTTGAGGGACACCGAAAGTGCTGCTGTACCCGCTATTGGTCTTTGTCTTTGCGCAAACCGTGCGCGGCGTTGCCTTCGAACAAAACAGTTCGGTGTTTTAGCCTTGTAGCCCCGGTTGAATCTTAGCAAGCAGCTACAAATTAAATAGCAATCATTAAGATAATAGAGCCATCGAAGCGATTTGCGTGGCAAGGCGATCCGTCACGCCGGGCGCTCAAGCAGCCTGCGGCAGCGGTGCCTGAAATCTGCCCAGCGCAGCACCGGTTACGGTGATGTCTTCGTCCAAAGCGTCCCAGCGCAGGGCCGAGCCCTCCATACGCAAGGTGACGGCTGCCAGTTGCTCGTCTGTGGCGCTTGCCAGGCGGTGAAATCTGGCCGCCGGAAAACCGATCTGCCGTCCGTCCGTCAGTTCCATGAAGACGGTGCGGTTCGCCACCCAGGCCCGCGTGGCTACAAACTCAATTTCATTCGGATTGAAATTCATCGTATTTCTCCAATAAAAAGGTCTGGTGTTCGTATATCAGGCGTTCGACCTTGCGAATATCAACTGCACTCATGCCACGATTCTTTGCCAGAACCACAGGCGATAGCCAGAATTTACATTCGCTATCACCGGCTTCGACATGAATATGCGGCGGCTCGGTTCCTTCATCAGAATAGAAATGAAACCGGAATCCAGAAATTCTGAGGACGGTTGGCATGTTTGGCAGTATAGGGCTAGCATCAACGCCATCTTGCGGGATGCCATGTTGCAGCCCATGCAGCGCCCCGATGGTGGGCTGAAGGCCGATGGTGTCGCAGCGACCGCCGCTCAGGCTCAAAGCTGCGATACTTGCACTCGGGCGACTGAACGTTTGTAGGAGGTGTAAGCATGGATACGGTGGTTATTGAGCATGTGCCGGTGAGTGATTTGCCAGTGGCCTGGCGCGCCAGATTGTCGAAAGCAGCTTTTGCGCCCAGCAGCGAGGTGACCGTGCGCCTGGAGCAAGAGACGGCCGAACCGCAGCGTGAGCTCCCCCTTGACATCACCGCCAACCCACTGTTTGGCATGTGGTGTGACCGCACAGACCTGGCTGATGTCGCTGCTTATGTGCAGCAACTTCGCCAGCCACGTTTTGGGTCTGACGGTTTCCCGCGACCGGCTTAGGGCTTGTCATGCTGCGCGCGGATGGCCATGCTGATTGATACCGATGTGCTGATCTGGATGACTCGCGGGCATGAGGGTGCCGCGAAGCGTTTGGGCCAAATGCTGCCGTGGCGGCTGTCCGTCGTGACTTATATCGAATTGGCGCAAGGCTGCCGCACCAAACTGGAGTTGGTCCGACTCAAGAAGGGCTTGGATTTTTGCGCCGCGCAAGTGTTGCCGTTGACCCCGGCGATTTCGGAGCGGACCGTGGCGCTGATTGACGACTATGCGCTGTCGCACGGCCTGCGGCTGGGCCGATGCCTTGATCGCCGCTACCGCCATCGAGCACGGGCTCACATTGCTCACAGGCAACATCAAGCACTTTGCCTACCTGCCTGACTTGGCGACCGATGCGTTTGTGGTCTGACAAGCTTGTCATGCCGGACCCCGATCCGGTAGCCGGCCATGATCGTTAGTACCATGCTCCTCTGATTGATATGAATAACGTAGCGTGTTGCGCATACTGCGCGGGGGCTGCAAGCCAATAAAGCACTTTGTTGTGCGTCGATGCCGCCCTTGTGGGAGCGTCGGCAGGCGCGATGGCTCGTTGCTGCTGATGAAGCAAAATAAAAGCCCCACTGGCCGCGCGTGTAAGATATTGCAACAAAGCCGCCACCCCCGTGGCCACTACAAGACACAAAAGGGAGACTGTCACCATGCATCTGCTGTCACGTCTGTTAGCTTTTCCATTGGCCCGTTGGTTGACGCTGTTGCGCTGGCTGGCGCTGCTGGGCGTGTTGCTCGGTGCGGCCAGCCCGGCGTTGGCGGCGAAAACCTATTCTGACAATGGCGACGGCACGGTGACGGACCCGACCACCGGGTTGATGTGGATGCGCTGCTCGATGGGGCAGGTTTGGGATGGCACCACTTCTGCTTGCACCGGCCCGGCCAGCACCTACACCTGGGATCAGGCCGTGGCGCTGACGGGAACAGTACCGTTTGCCGGGCAAAGCGACTGGCGCCTGCCCAATATCCGGGAGTTGCAGACGATTGTGGACCGGACGGTTATCAATCCGGCGATCAATGGGGTGGTTTTCCCGAATACGCCAAATTCCGGCTCTTGGTCGAGTTCGCCCTGGGTCGGCAGTGCGAGCTACCCATGGCTCGTCGATTTCAGCACTGGAGCCACACCCAACTATGCGGCCAGCCGCGGCAGCAGTTTGGCGGTTCGCCTCGTGCGCGGTGCGTCGTCTGCCGCCCTTTTGGACGTCGCCCGCCCCCTGACTGACTATGTGGATTTGAACAACGGTAGCGTCAACCATACGCCCACCGGCCTGACCTGGCAGCGTTGTGCTGTGGGGCAAAGCTGGACCGGCAGCACTTGCAGCGGCAGTGCAACCACCTTTACCTGGGACGCGGCCAAGCTATTAACCAGCAGCTTTGCCGGCAAAACCGACTGGCGCCTGCCAACCGAGGACGAACTCGTCAGTTTGGTGAATTACAGCCAATCCTATCCGGCCATGAACGCCACAATCTTTCCCAACGCGTCGAGTTGGGCCTTTTGGTCTGGTTCGCCTTCTCGCGTTAGCCCGACTTACGCCTGGACCGTCAATTTCGGCTATGGCGAAGTTAACCCATATGGCAACCCCAGTAACGGCTACTCTGTCCGCCTCGTCCGCAGCGGCAAAGCATTTGGCCCGCTGCCCCTGACCGTCAGCAAAACCGGTGCCGGTGAAATTGCCAGCAGCGTGATGCCCGGCATTGAGTGTGGCGCGCTGTGCAGCGGTGGCTACAACCCGGGCGATGTCGTCACCCTCAACGCCACCCCCGCCGCCAATTTCCTCACCTGGGGCGGCGCCTGCGCCAGCGCGGGCACAGCGCCCTCTTGCAGCGTCACCATGGACGCTGCCAAGACTGTCAGCGCCAGCTTTCTCGATACGCCTTTAATCTCTGGCTTGCCCGCCACCTTGGTCTTTGACCTACGCAACATCGGCAGCACCAGCGCGGCGCAAAACGTTAACTTGAGTAACAGCGGCACGGCGGCGCTGACGCTTGCCAGCATCAGCGCCAGCGGTGATTACGCCGTGGGCCACAATTGCGGCACGGGTCTGGGTGCAGGCGGCTTTTGCACGCTCAACATCAGCTTCACACCCACTGCCAGCGGCGTGCGCAGCGGCACCATCACCCTCAGCAGCAATGCACCCGGCACACCGCACAGCATCAGCTTGAGCGGCACCGGGCAGGGCGCGCTGGTGGCTTTGAGTGCCACCAGCCTGAGCTTTGGCAGCCAGAACCAGGGCAGCACCAGCGCGGCGCAAAACGTCACGCTGAGCAACACCGGCGGCGCGGCGCTGAACATCAGCAGCATCCTGCCCAGTGGCGACTTCGGCATCAGCAGCACCACGTGTGGCGCGGTGCTGGCGCCGGTCAGCAATTGCAGCATCGGCGTGAGCTTCTCGCCGACCAGCGTCGGCGCCCTAACCGGTAGCCTGGTCATTAGCAGCGATGTAGCCAACAGCCCGCACAGCGTCAGCCTGAGCGGCACCGGCCTGCCTGTGCCGCTGGTGTTGCTCAGCCCGGCCACGCTGACTTTTGCCGCGCAAGAACTGGGCCTGAGCAGCGCCGCGCAAAGCGTTACCCTGAGCAACACCGGCGGCGCGCTGCTGACCCTGAGCAGCATCACCGCCAGCGGCGATTTTGCGGTGACAAATAACTGCGGCGCTGGCCTGGCCCCCGGCGGCACATGCAGCCTGAGCGTTGTCTTTACGCCCAGCGTGCTGGGTGCCAGAAGCGGCGCCATCAGTATCGGCAGCAACGCCGCGGGCAGCCCGCACAGCGTGAGCCTGAGCGGCGCGGGCATTGCTTCGACACGGCCGGTCTGCACGCTCAGCGCTGCCCCGGCCTCGATTACCGCAGGTGGCTCGGCCACCCTAACGGCGAGCTGCAGCCCCGCCGCCACAAGCTACAGCTGGACC
Organism: uncultured beta proteobacterium; assembly: GCA_963750665.1. GTDB lineage: Bacteria > Pseudomonadota > Gammaproteobacteria > Burkholderiales > Burkholderiaceae_C > Rhodoferax. The sequence goes on along the minus strand of CAVVRQ010000028.1, from coordinate 757,769 downwards.
GGCGGCACTTGCGCTGGCAACACCACGGCCAGTTGCAGCGTCACACCGGCGGCCACCACCAGCTACGGGGTCACCGGCAGCAACAGCTTTGGCAGCGGCAACAGCGCCAGCGCAAGCGTCAGCGTTGTGCCACTCACCTATTTGCTGAGCGTCACCAGCAGCGGCTTTGGCAGCGTCAGCAGCAGCCCGGCGGGCATTGACTGCGGCGCCAATTGCAGCGCCAGCTTCCCGGCAGGCGCCAGCGTCACGCTCACCGCCACGCCCGAGGTCGGCAACAGCTTTACCACCTGGGGCGGCGCTTGCAGCGGCACCGGCGCTTGTGTGGTGAGCATGAACGCTGCCAGCAACGTGAGCGCCACGTTCTCGGTCATAGCGCCGGTGCGGCCGATGTTGGCGGCGGGGCAGGTTCACAGCCTGGCGCTCAGGTCAGATGGCCGGGTGATGGCTTGGGGCAATAACGGCAGTGGCCAATTGGGCGATGGCACAACAACGCAACGCTTGACCCCGGTCCCGGTTCCAGGGCTGACCGGGGTGGTGGCCGTCGCGGCAGGTAGCAGTCACAGTGTGGCTCTCAAATCTGACAGCACGGTGATGGCATGGGGCTATAACGGTAATGGCCAATTGGGCCTTGGAACCGGGCCATACCAAAGCCTCAGTCCGACGGCCGTACCTGGGCTGACGGGCGTGGTGGCCGTGGCGGCAGGCTCCTATCACACCGTGGCACTCAAGTCCGATGGAACTGTGTTGGCATGGGGCATGAACGGTTCGGGCCAACTCGGTGACGGCAGCACAACGCAACGCTTAAGCCCGGTGCCGGTAACAGGCCTCACCGGCGTGGTGGCCATAGCGGCGGGGAACCATTACACCCTGGCGCTCAAAGCAGATGGCACCGTGCTGGCTTGGGGCAACAATGATCAAGGCCAACTTGGTGACGGTAGCACTACCCAGCGCTTGACCCCAGTGCCGGTGCCGGGGCTGACCGGGATGGTGGCGCTTGCAGGAGGCGGCAGTCACGCAGTAGCACTCAAAGCAGACGGTACTTTGATGGCGTGGGGCAATAACGGCAATGGTCAACTCGGTGACGGTACGACGGCTTGGCAGCCGCGATTGAGCCCGGCCGCAGTGCCAGCGCTCACGGGGGTTGCGGCTGTGGCGGTCGGTGACGGCTACACCCTGGCAATGCAATCCGACGGCACCCTGATGGCCTGGGGCTATAACGGCAGCGGCCAACTCGGTGATGGAAGCACAACGCAGCGGCTCAGTCCCGTGCCGGTGCCAAGTCTGTCTAGTCTGGCAGCGTTGGCGGCAGGAGGCGGCTATAGCCTGGCCCTCAAATCCGATGGCACCCTGCTGGCCTGGGGCTATAACGGCAACGGCCAACTTGGTGACGGCACCACTACACAGCGCCTGAGCCCGGTGGCCAACCCGTTCAATATGGGTGTCACGACGCTAACGGCCTCGCTGAGCGCCCCGTCGCTGACCTTTGCCACGCAAAACGTTGGCAGCAGCAGCGCGGCGCAAACGCTGACGCTGACCAACACCGGCAGCAGCGCGCTCTACCTGCCGGTGGTCAATGTCGGCGGCGACTTCGCCCGCACCACCACCTGCGGCATCACCCTGGCGGCTGGCGCCAATTGCAGCATCAGCGTTAGCTTTACGCCCACGGCCACCGGCACGCGCAGCGGCGCCCTGGCGATTGTGGTCAACAATGTCATGGTGCTGTCGGCTGCGCTCAGCGGCAACAGTGTCGGCCCGCTGGTTGCCCTGAGTTCCTCCGCACTCAGCTTTGCTGCGCAAAACCTGGGCAGCACCAGTACCGCACAAGGCGTGACTCTGGTCAACAGCGGCAACGTTCCGTTGAACCTTGCCAGCATCACGGCCAGCGGTGACTATGCCTTCAGCCACAACTGCGACTCCAGCCTGGGCGTGGGCAGCTTCTGTAGCTTGTCGATCACTTTTGCGCCCACCGCCACGGGCGTGCGCAGCGGCAGTATCACGCTGGTTGACGACGCTTATAACAGCCCGCAAAGCATTACCCTGACGGGCTCCGGCCAGGGCGCCTTTGTTACGCTCAGTGCCAGCAGCAAAACCTTTACCGAGCAGGGTGTGGGTGCCACCAGCGCCGAGCAAACGGTGACGCTAAGCAACAGCGGCGGCGCGCTGCTTAACATTGCCAGCATCGTCGCCAGCGGCGATTTTGCCCAGACCAACAACTGCGGCGCGACACTGGTGCCAGGCGCCAACTGTTTCATCAACATCAGCTTTACACCCACACTGCCCGGTGCGCGCAGTGGCAGTGTGGTGATCACGACCGACGCTGCCAACAGCCCCAACACGGTGAGCCTGAGCGGCACTGGTGTGGCGGTGCCGGTGGTGTTGCTCAGCCCGGCCTCGCTCACCTTTGCCGGGCAAGACGTGGGCACGAGCAGCGCGGTGCAAAGCGTCACCTTGACAAATACGGGCGGTGCGCCGCTTAACCTGACAAGCGTTACCGCCAGCGGTGATTTTGTGGTGACCGACAACTGTGGCGCGGGCTTGGTAGCGGGCGGCTATTGCAGCCTGAGCGTGGTCTTTACGCCCAACGCCAAGAACAGCCGCGTCGGCGCCTTGACGATCATCAGCAATGCGGTTGGCAGCCCGCACCATGTCAGCCTCACAGGCACCGGCACTGGCCTGGCCAAGGGCGCGCAAAGCATTATCTTTGGCACGGCGCCCATCATCGTGCTGGGTGGTACGGAGAGCGTGAGCGCCAGCGGCGGCGCCTCGGGCAACGCGGTACTGTTTAGCTCTTTGACGCCGCTCACCTGCAGCACAGCAGGAGCCAACGGCAGCCTGGTTACCGGCACCGCCGTGGGCACCTGCAGCATCGCCGCCAATCAGGCGAGCAATGCCGACTTTGACGCCGCACCGCAAGTAACGCAAGACATCACGATCAGCCCGGCGGTGACGCCGATGGTGGCAGCGGGTTACGCGCACACGGTTGCGCTCAAAGCCAATGGTACGGTGCTGGCCTGGGGCTATAACGTTTACGGGCAACTGGGCGACGGCACCGCAACGCAGCGCCTCAGCCCAGTTCCAGTTCCGGGGCTGACCGGGGTGGTGGCCGTGGCGACGGGCTCGTTCCACAGCGTGGCGCTGAAGGCGGACGGCACGGTGCTGGCCTGGGGTAATAACGGCTCCGGTGAAATCGGTGACGGTACGAATGCACAACGGTGGTCACCGGTGGTGGTACCGGGGTTGACCGGGGTCGTGGCCATTGCAACGGGCGGCAGGCACACGGTGGCACTCAAGTCGGATGGCACGGTGTTGGCCTGGGGATATAACGGCAGTGGTCAGCTCGGTGACGGCACGACGACTTGGCAGCGATCGAGTCCGGTGGCAGTAATTGGGCTCACCGGCGTGGTGGCTATCACGGCGGGCTACGATCACACGCTGGCGCTCAAGGCCGACGGTACGCTAATGGCGTGGGGTTCTAACAGCTATGGTCAACTCGGTGATGGCACAACAACGCAGCGCTCCAGCCCAACGCCGGTGCCGGGGCTCGCGGGTGTGGTTGCGGTTGTGGCGGGAGGCGGCCAACCTTGGCGGGAATCGCATACCGTTGCGCTCCTCTCCGATGGCACATTGAGGGCTTGGGGAGTCAACAACTACGGTCAGGTGGGAGATGGAACATCGACGCAACGCCTGAACCCGGTGCCGGTGCTGGGGCTGAGCAAATTGCTCATGGTGGCAGCGGGCGAATACCACACCCTGGCGCTCAAAGCCGACGGCACACTGGCTGCCTGGGGCTATAACTCGTCGGGTCAACTGGGCAATGGCACTTCCACCTGGGCGAACCCAGTTCCGGTGAAAGTATTGGGTCTCACCGGGGTGATCTCGGCGTCTGCGGGTTATGGCCACAGCGTCGCACTCAAAGTCGATGGCACCGTGATGGCGTGGGGCAACAATGACAGCGGTCAACTCGGCGACGGCAGCAACACTCCAAGCACCAGCGCCGTGGCGGTGCTTGATGGCAACCTGGGCGTGGCCGCATCACCGGTCTCATTCAACCCCGCTTCGCTCACTTTTGCCACGCAAACTGTGGGCAGCAGCAGCGCCGCGCAAACGCTGACGCTGACCAATACCAGCAGCCGCTTGCTTTACATTCCCATCGTCAGCACCAGCGGCGACTACAGTAAAACTACCACCTGCGGTCTGACCCTGGCAGCTGGTGCCAGTTGCAGCGCAAGCATTACCTTCTCACCGACGGCCACCGGCACGCGCAGCGGCACAGTCACTGTGGTGGTCAACCAGGTTGTCGTCAGTGCGGCTGCGCTGAGCGGCAGCAGTGTCGGGCCGATGGCGGCACTGAGCGCCACGGCGCTTAGCTTTGCGGCGCAAGACCTGGGCAGCACCAGCACGGCAAAAAGCGTCATGCTGAGCAACACCGGCGACACGCCGCTGAACATTGGCAGCATCAGCGCCAGTGGCAACTTTGCCCAGAGCAACAACTGCGGCACCGGCTTGGGTGCGGGCGGCTTTTGCTTTATCGACATCACGTTCTCGCCAACGGCAACCGGCCCGCGCAGCGGAAGCATCACCATCACCGATAGCGCCTTTGACAGCCCGCAAAGCATCGCGTTGACCGGAGGCGGGCAAGGCGCCTTTGTCACGTTCAGTGCCAGCAGCAAGACTTTTGCCAATCAGGGCGTGGGCTCGACCAGCGCGGCGCAAACAGTCACCGTGACCAACAGCGGCGGTGCCACGCTAAACATTGCCAGCATCGTCGCCAGTGGCGACTTTGCCCACAGCAGCACTTGCCTTGCCACGCTGGCGCCAGCGGCCAGTTGCAGCATCAGCATCACGTTTACACCCACGGCAGCGGGCGCACGCAGCGGCAGTGTGGTGATCACCAGCGATGCCACGAGCAGCCCCGATACGATCAGCCTGAGCGGCAGCGGCGTGGCGGTGCCGGTGCTCGCGCTGAATCCGACCACTCTGACTTTTGCCGCGCAAGCCAGCGGCAGCAGCAGCGCGGCGCAAACCGTGACCCTGAGCAACAGCGGCGGTGCCGCGCTCAACCTCGCCAGCATTGCTGCCAGCGGTGACTTTGCGGTGACCCATAACTGTGGCGCAGGTCTGGCACCTGGTGGAACTTGCCAGTTGAGTGTGATCTTCACACCGACCGCAGGGGGCACGCGAAGCGGGACGATTACGTTGCTCAACAATGCGATGGATAGCCCGCACAGTGTGAATGTGAGCGGGATTGGGGCGGCTTTCACGCAGGTCATTGGTGCGATCGATTTCACTCCCGCCACGTTGGCCGTTGCCGGCACAACCACCGCCAGTGCGACAGCGAGTTCGGGTCTGCCTGTTGTCTTTAGCAGCACGACGCCGACCATCTGCTCTGCCTCTGGCAATGTGATCAGCGGCTTGGCGGCAGGCACCTGCACGGTTGCAGCTAATCAACTTGGCGACGCCAACTACCTGCCCGCAGCACCTGTGACGCAGAACATTACTGTCGCATCCGTTCCGGTGATCTCTCTCAGTCCTACATCCCTGAGCTTTGGTCAGCAGCAAATTGGCAGCAGCAGCGCGGCGAAAACGGTTGTATTGACCAACACGGGGAGTGGCACGCTCACTGTTTCCACGATTGAGGTAACGGGCGATTTTGCGGTAACCGGGTGTGCTGGCGCGAGTTTGAGCGCCAATGCTTCGTGCAATCTGAGCATCAGCTTTGCACCAACCGCCGAACTCGGTCGAGTGGGTTCAGTCAGAGTCACCGGCAACGCGCCCAATAGCGCACAAAGCGTTGTTTTGACTGGCACCGGCGTGCTGGCCAACGTACCCATCTGCACCCTGACAGCCGCACCGCCGAGGATTACCCCAGGACGGTCTTCTACGCTGACGGCCAGTTGCACTCCGGCGGGTACTAGGCTCAGTTGGACCGGAGCCCCCTGCGCTGGTACCACCGCGGCCACTTGCGTCGTGACGCCAGCAGCGACCAGCACCTATAGCGTGACTGGCACCAATGGCAGCCTAGTTTCGAACCCGGTTTCCGTCGTGGTCACGGTCAAGCCGGTGGACCTGACGCCCATCCTGATGTTGCTGCTGGATTAAGATCACAAGGCTTTTAGCCGTCAAGCCCCCGTGCAGTCTGCGCAAGCAGCTACGCTATTTATAGTATCCAGCAGCCCAGCCGACACCGGCCAGAGGCGACGCCGCCTTGCGCCGCACACAGCACGCGCATGAGTTTGTCTGCCCAGCGTGGCAAGTTGGAGCGAGAATGCCCTGCCATGTCCAATTTTTTTCCGCTGCCGCTTAACCGCTCATTGGGCAAGCGATTGCTCTATGGGCTGTTGCTGTGCAGCATCTTGGTCGGCGCTGATCTGGCACAGCGCAAGGGCGCAATCCCGATGGCACAGGCGCTTTGGCCCGCCGCCAGGGCGGCCAGCGCTACAGGTGCCCTGGTTTTGCAAGCCAGGGGGCAGATACCCATGCCCGACAAAACGCCCGCTGCCCATGCCAGCAGCCTGCTGGCGCTGCCTGCCACCCATCCCTCTGTTGTCATGGCCTTCTGGTTTGCCGGAACACGGGAAAGTGCCGCCGACGTGCAGATTGCGGCCTCGCATTTTGACCGCATGACGCAACAGTGGAGCGCGGCGCGTTTTGTGGCGCATCGCATGGCGATGGCACAAGACCTGGGCTTTGGCGTGCGTCGCCTGGGCAATCCGGTGGCCTGGCTGGATGCGGGTGGGCGCATCCACCTGTTTGTCGTGGCCACCGGGCTGGGCGGTTGGGCGGCATCGCGCATCGTGCATTTGAGGCAGCACAACCCAAATCAGAATTTTGAAAGCCTGTCGTTTGACGTGGTGCGCGTGTTGCCACTGTCGTGGCTGTGGAACACCAGTTTTCTGGTGCGCACTGCACCGCTCATGCTGAAAGATGGTGGCATGCTGTTGCCGGTGCATTTCGAGTTGAGCACCAAGTACCCGGTGGCTTTGCGCTTTGACGCAGGCGGCGAGTTCAAGGGCATGACCCGTATATCCAGGCGCACGCCCCTGCTGCAACCCGCGCTGTTGGCGCTCGATGATTACCACTGGCTGGCGCTGATGCGTGACCAGCGCCCCGTCCACAAGATCGCCGTGGCGCAGACGACAGACGGCGGTCAAACCTGGTCGGACGCGGCCGACCTGGCGCTGGATAACCCGAACGCCTCGGTCGCAGCGCTGGCGCTCGCGCCGGGACGGCTGCTGTTGGCACACAACGCCTTGCCACAGTCGCGTGCCGTGCTTGATTTGAGTGGTTCGTCTGACGGGCGCCATTGGTCGCAGATGCAGGCACTGGCGCACGGCACTGAACCGGATGAATACTCTTACCCGGCGCTGGCCTGGGCGGACGACAGTCTTTGGCTGAGTTACACCGATCAACGCCGCAGCATTGCCTGGCAACGCTTTGCTTTTGATAGCCGCTAAGGGAGACGGAAATTGCAAATGTCTCACTTTTGGAATTCGTCATTGCGGACTCGATCCGCAATCCAGATTCGCGGCACTGGATGCCGGATCGAGTCCGGCATGACAAGGGGATTTTTGCAATTTCCGTTGCGCTAAGGGCATTGCAATCAACATGGCTATCCCCTCCTTCGTCGCCCCGCTGACTTTCGCGCAAGACCCGGTGCTGCCCGCGCTGGCGACCCTGCGGCTGGGCTTGCCCCTGGTGTGGGCCATCGTGTTGGGCAGCGGCACCCTGTTATTGACCGCAACATTGGCCCACCGCTATCGGTTGGGCTGGGCCGCCCTGGTGCTGCTCTGGACGCTGTTGCCGGGCAGTTTTTCACCGGCTTACTGGCTTGGACTGGCGTTCCAGTCGCCCAGCCTGAGCAGTGCGTTGCTTTGTTTGCTGTATTTGTGGCGCGTGGGTTGGGCACTCAGCCCAGCGCCAACCCGGCTGTCCGAGCAGCCGCTGGCAGCGCCGGACAACACGCCTTGGCTGGCACTGGGTTTGACCGGCATCGCACTGGGCTGGGCCTTGCTGCTCGATACTTTTGCCTGCTGGCCCGTTTCAATTTACGCCTGGGGTTTCAGCTCGGCCGCTGTTGCCGTCGTGGGTTTGCTGGCAACACTTTTTTGGCTGATTTGGGGCGGTCGGCGCGCGCCGCAAAGCGGCTCTTTGAGCGCCCCGGTGATCGTGCTGCTTGGCGCGCTGACGCTGTTTGTGCTCACCCGCCTGCCCAGCGGCAATTTGTGGGATGCGCTGCTTGACCCCTGGCTCTGGTTGCTGCTGCAAGCCCACGCCATCAGGGCCGTGTGGCTCTGGCGGGCGGCGCGGCGCGGACCAGCAGCCACTCGCGCCGGAACAGCCAGCTCTGCGGATACCACAGGTTAGCCAGCGTGATTTCACCACTTTGATGGCGCCCCTTGACTTCCCAGCGCGAGGCCAGAAGGGTACAAGCCGGCACGCACGGCGGCGCTTGCTCGGCCAGGTCCGCTTGCAGCCAGATGACGGCGTCGTACTGACTCAGCAGACGCAATAGATCTGCCGCACTCTTGCCGGTTGGCGTTCGGGCTTCGCCCGCGTACGGCACAAACTGATTGCCCGGCAACAGAAATTGAAAACGCTCGAATTGCCCGTTGAAGCCGTTGGGTACCGCTACGCGTGCGGCGAGCAACTTGGTTTTCACGCTGGCCGGGTACTGGCCGCCAGTCCCATTTAGCGGTGCCGTCGTCAAGCCAAAGCAGGCATACGCAAGCAGGCAAGCCGCCACCGTGCAAGCGCGCGTCCAGGCCGAATGGACGATACCAGCCACCAGCACAGCAAGGCCAGCGCACAGCGCCAGCAGCGCAGCAGCCAGTTCGATCTCGCTACCAATGCCCAGCTCATGCTGCGCCCAGGCGACGCGACCCAGCCCGCCCATGAACAGGCCGCACAGCAGCAAGGAGACGAGAAACCAGGCGCGTGCGATGCGCTCCCAATAGAGTGCCAGCATCAGCGCCAACGCGGGCATGGCGGGTATCAGATAACGCGCCGAACGTTGGCTGGGCAGCATAAATACCAGCAGCCAAATGCCCAGCCAGGTCAGCAAAATCACCCGCGCTGCGGCCGCTTTGGCCTGGCCTTCAGGGACCGACGGAGAGCTTGCTGCTGCGGCCCCAAGCGGGTCGCGGCCTTGTCGCCAGAGCTGCGCCGCGCGCGTGACGCCGACCCAGCCCAGCCCGAGCACGACAAAGGCCAGCAAACCGGCGTTTTGCACATAGGCCAGTGCCTGCGCCCAGAGGCTGCCACCACCGCCAAACAGAGCCACCTGCCAATAGCCCTGACGGTCCGACAGTTTGCCCAGGTTCTCGCCCAGCACAAACTCCTGCCAGACGCCACTCGGGTTCGGGTCCAGCACAAACCACAAGGCAAAAACGCCCAGCGCCAGGCAAACGCTCAGGCCCACCTTAAAACTCACTGACAGCCCGCCTCGCCAGCTCAGGCCGGGTCCGCTCAGGAGCTGGGCACTCCACAGCGTCGCCGCCGCCGGGACAATCAGGGCAAAGGATTTATAGGCCAGACCAAGCCCGAACGCCAGCCCAAAGCCCAGGTGCGTCAACCAGCCCAAGCTGACGCCCGCAACTTCGTCTCTGGCGCCTTCGGTCAGGACCCGCTGAGCGGGCACCGCCGGGCCCAGTCGCCACCACAACAGCCAGAACATCGGCAGATTCAACCAGAAGCTTTCTGGCGCGCTGGTCAAAAACGTCCGGCCATAGCGAAAGGTGCAGAAAAATGCCAGGTAGATGCAAGCGCCCATGCAGGCCTGGCTCAGGCTGCGCGTGACGCGCCGCAGCGTCACGCTGATCAGACCCGCCGTCAACAGCGTGTAGATCAGGCTTGGCGTGCGCAACGCCGCCAGACTCCAGCGCTGTCCCCAGTCGCCTGCCAGCAGGGCCTGCCAGAACAGCAGGGGCGGTTTGGTGTTGCGCATGTGATCGAGCTCCGACACCAGCGGTAGCCAGTGACCCGAGGCCGCAGTCAGGCGCGCAATGTGCGCATAGACCAGTTCATCCCCATTGCTCGGGTTGTATTGCCCGTCCAGTCCAAGCACATAAACGACCAGACCCAAGACCAGCAACAGCAGCCAGAACGCGGTCGCGCCATCAAGCGGCAAGGGTGCCCAGGGTGGCGACCCGGTGCCGGTCTTCATGGGCGTCGCGCCTTGTGGCGTCGAAAAGTCCAGCGGTCGTTGGCCAGAAAATTGCTGATGCTGGCGATCACAATCGCCAGCACATTGGCCAGCAGGTAATGCAGGTAGTTGGTGAGCCAAAGCGTCAGCCCATATTGCAGCGCAATACCCAGCCAGGACGCCAGGGTATAGAGGCCAAACTGGCGCAACAGAGCGCGCGCCCCACCTGGCAGCGCTGGCGCTTGGCCCGCCAGCGCCTTGCGTCGATCAGCCCAGGTCCAGAGCCGGTTCCAGGTGAAATTATTCATGGTGGCGATCAGAATGGCCAGCGCCAACGAGGCGTATGGCTTGCTGCCAGGTGCTTCGACGGCGCGAAACAGGTACTCGTGCGCGACGTAAAGCACGACCAGATTGACCACGGTGCCGCTGGCACCGACCAGGCCAAACTTGATATAGCGAAATTGCTTGAGCCAGAGCAGCAGCCCAAGCAGGCGTCGTTGCCAACCTAGACGCTGCCGCATGACACGCTGGTCCCCGCCTGCGCCAACGCCAACAAAGCCCGCTGCAAGACCGGCTCGGGCGCGATGCGCTTGAGGCATTGGTTGTCTCCATCGCAAAAGCTGAGCCGGTGGTTGTAGGCCGACAGGCAGGGCGAGCAGGCCAGGCCGGCTTCAAGCACCTGCGCGCGCGGGCCCAGTGGCGCGTACAGGCGACCGGTCTCGGGGCCAAAGAAAACCAGGGTCTGTATCGGCGTCAGGCTGGCAAAGTGGCCCGGCCCACCATCGTTCGTCAGCAACAGATCAGCGCCGTGAAAGAGCAGCAGGAGTTCGCGGATGCTGCGCGTGTAGCCGGTCAGGTCAACGCACAAATCGCTATCTGTTTGATAGCGTATTGCGCTTGCCAGTTCTGCGTCATCCGGCAATCCAATCAAAGCAACCGCGTGACCGGCAGAGCACAGGCCACGCGCCACCTGGGCGTAGGATGCGGCCGGCCAGGCCCTCTCGGGCAGCAGGCCGCCACCGGCATAAATCAGGACCACCTGGCGCGCGCGCAGGCTGGGGTGGTCGTGTAGCATTTGCTGCTGGTAGTCGGCTATTTCGGTGCGCTCAAAGGGCACGCTGAGTTGCGTATCCGTCGGCACGGCGCGAACGGGTGCCGCCTTGTTGCGCGGCATCGAGTCGGACTCCAGCGCATCGACGAGTGACAAGAACTGCTGGCTGATGTGCTGGTACGGGTTGTAGGGCATGGCGCGGTTGAGGTAGCTGCCCCGGTACAAGCCCTCTTGCGTGTGCGGCGTGAAGCCAACCCGCAGCGGCGCGCCACTCAGGTAGCAGAGCAGGCTGCTGATGCGGGAAAACAGCTCGCAATCAAGCACCGCGTCCAGCGGCAGGCGGCGCATGGTCCGGCAGACGCGCCAGAGGTCAGCCAGCAGCCGCAAGACGCCGCTGTCGTCGAGCGCGTGCAAATTCTCCGGCTGCGCCAAACCCAGCAGAGCCGCGACTTCCTGATTTTTTTTGAGCTGCAGCACATGCAGCGTGGCACTCGGGTAACGCTGGCGCAGCGCGGCAAACATCGGTCCCGCCAGCACCACGCTGCCCATCTCGGACAAGAGGATGACCAGAATATGGCGCGGCGCAGCGGCCAGTTTGACTGGCGCGTGCCCCGCTGACATGAAACGCGCCCAAGTCGAGACAACAATACACAACAACTGGCCGACCCAGCGATCAATCCAGCGTTGTGTCTGAAGTTTCATGGCTGCCACTCGTCATGCCGGACCCGATCCGGCATCCAGGCAGTCTGATGCACTGGATTGCGGGTCAGGCCCGCAATGACAGGCGGTGGTTCTGCCATGCTAGACCCTACAAGCCCGCCGCTGCACGCAGCGCCTGTCGCATTGTGCCTGCGGCGCAAAGCCCAGGCATGGCTAACGCAATGGCGTGCCTCATAGGCCCGCCGCTGCACGCAGCGCCTGGGCTTTGTCGGTGCGCTCCCAGGTGAACTCGGGCTCTTCGCGGCCAAAGTGACCATAGGACGCTGTTTTCTCGTAGATTGGACGCAGCAGGTCGAGCATCTGGATGATGCCCTTGGGGCGCAGGTCAAAGTGCTCATGCACCAGTTCGGCAATCTTGTCGTCAGAAATCACGCCCGTGCCTTCGGTATAGATCGTCACGTTCATCGGTTTGGCCACGCCGATGGCGTAGGCCACCTGAATCTGGCACTGGCGCGCCAGACCGGCGGCAACGATGTTCTTGGCCACATAACGTGCGGCGTAGGCGGCCGAGCGGTCCACCTTGCTTGGGTCCTTGCCGCTAAAAGCGCCGCCCCCGTGCGGACAGGCACCGCCGTAGGTGTCGACAATGATCTTGCGCCCGGTCAGACCGCAGTCGCCCTGCGGGCCACCGACGACAAAACGCCCGGTCGGGTTAATAAGGTATTTGGTGTCTGCCGTCAGCCATTCCTTGGGCAACACCGGTCGGATGATTTGCTCGATCACGGCGTCGATGAATTCCTTTTTCATGGTCGTGCCGTTGCTCATTTCCGGGCTGTGCTGGCTGGACAGCACCACCGTGTCGATGCTGTGCGGCTTGCCATCCACATAACGCATGGTGACCTGGCTCTTGGCGTCCGGGCGCAAATAAGGCATGCGGCCATCCTTGCGCAGTTGCGCCTGGCGCTCCACCAGCCGGTGCGCGTAATAAATGGGTGCGGGCATCAGCTCGGGCGTCTCGTTGCAGGCGTAGCCAAACATCAGGCCCTGGTCACCGGCGCCGGTGTTCAGGTGGTCGTCTGACGCATGATCGACACCCTGCGCAATGTCGTTGCTCTGCTTGTCATAGGCCACCAGCACGGCGCAGCCTCTATAGTCGATGCCGTAGTCGGTGTTGTCGTAGCCGATGCGCTTCAAGGTGTTGCGCGCCACCTGGATGTAATCCACATGGGCGTTGGTGGTGATCTCGCCAGCCAGCACCACCAGGCCGGTGTTGCAAAGCGTCTCGGCGGCAACGCGGGATTTGGGGTCCTGCTCGAAGACGGCATCCAGAATGGCATCAGAAATCTGGTCCGCCACCTTGTCGGGATGACCTTCAGAAACAGACTCGGAAGTAAAGAGAAAATCGTTCGCCATGGTACTCAGCTCCAAAAGAAAAGTTAACAACAGGTTTCGCGTTGCTTTGGCTTTCGGGGCTTTCAGCGAACGCTTTAGCAGATTTGTCAAATTTGACAAGGCACAATGGCGGTTCGCTCGAACCGACCCTTGTGTGTCGCCCTGCAAGTAGTTCCGTAACTCAGCGACGCCCGCATTTTATCCCAGCCATGACCACCCTTTTTAAAGTTCTCGCGGCACTGCCCTTGTGGCTGGCCCACGCTGTGGGATGGTGTCTGGGTTGGCTCGTGTTTGCCGCCTCCGGTGTCTATCGCCGGCGTTTCCTGGCCAACGCGCGTCAAGCCGGAATCGATTCGCGGCACTGGCTGGCTGCCGTCGGTGAGAGCGGCAAGCTGCTGGCCGAGTTGCCGCGCCTGTGGTTGGGCCAAGCGGTGCCGGTGCTGTGGGATGGCGCCGAACAGGTGGAAGCGGCACTGGCGCTGGGTCGTGGTGCCGTGTTTCTGACACCCCACTTGGGCTGCTTCGAAATCACGGCGCAGGCGTATGCCCAGCGTTACGGACAATCGGGGCCACCCATGACGGTGTTATTTCGCCCGCCGCGCCAGCCCTGGCTGCGCGCCCTGGTGGCCGGTGCGCGTGAGCGCCCGGGCTTACACAGCGCACCGACCACGCTGGCCGGCGTCAAACAAATGATCAAGACCTTAAAACAGGGCGGTTCACTGGGCTTGCTGCCAGACCAGGTGCCGCCGCTGGGCTTGGGCCTGTGGGCACCATTTTTTGGCCGCGACGCCTACACCATGACTTTGTCGGCGCGCCTGGCGCAGCAAACTGGTGCCACGGTGCTGATCGCCTGGGGCGAGCGCCTCTCTTATGGACGCGGTTACCGGGTGCATGTCAAACCCATGCTGGAGGCCCTGCCAAGCGATGGCACGCTGGCCGTGACGGCCATCAACCAGGCGATGGAAGACTTGATCCGCGACTGTCCGCAGCAATACCTGTGGGGCTACGCGCGCTATAAACAGCCGCGCCAGGACGCTTGATGCTCAGTCGCCTGTTGAGCCAATGTGGCATCGGCGTGATGCGGATGCTGGCGCGTCTGCCGCTGGGCTGGGTGCGCGCGCTCGGACAGTTGCTGGGATGGGCCTTGTATCTGCTGGCGCTGCCACGCCGACGCGTTGCCCTGACCAACCTGCGCTTGTGTTTTCCGCAGCGATCGAGCGCCCAGGTCCACGCGCTGGCGCGGCGCACCTTTGTCTGTTTTGCGCAGGCCTGGCTGGACCGGGGCTGGCTCTGGCATGGCGCACCTGAACGCGTGCGCCAGCGCTTGACGCTGACAGGTGCCGTGGCCGAATTGCATGGCAGCGCGGCAACGGTCATTTTTGCGCCGCATTTTGTCGGGCTGGACGCCGGCTGGACCGCGCTCACGCAACAGCTGCCGCGTCAATTCACAACCATTTACACCGATCAGAGCAATCAGGTTCTTGACGCCTGGATTCTGGCGGGTCGTCAGCGCTTTGGTCACAGCCGGCTCTTCAGTCGCTTGCAAGGCGTCACGACCCTCGTTGCCCTGCTGCGTGCGGGAGATCCGCTCTACCTGCTGCCCGACATGAGTTTTGGGCAACAAGATTCAGTCTTTGTGCCGTTTTATGGCATTGCGGCAGCGACCCTGCCCTCCTTGTCGCGCTTTGCCAAACTCGGTCGCGCCAAGGTGGTGCCGGTGCTCACGCGCCTGACACCGCAAGGCTATGAAGTCCAGGTGATGTCCGCCTGGCCGGACTTTCCGTCAGGTGATTGGCAGGCCGATAGCGCCCTCATGAACCTGCGCTTGCAGTCTTATATTGATACCATGCCCGAGCAATACTTCTGGGTCCACAAACGCTTCAAGGATCGTCCACCCGGGGCACCCGATGTGTATTAACGCGACGATTTCAAATTCTCGACCAGTATGGCCCGGAAATCATTCACATTGGTCAGCGTCGGGCCGGTGACGACTGAATCGCCCAGCGCCTGAAAAAAACGGTGGGCATCGTTGTTGTCCAGATAGACGCGCGGGTTCATGCCCAGCGCCCAGGCGCGCGCCAGCGTGTCAGGCGTCACCAGGGCACCGGCAATTTCTTCCGCCCCATCCACGCCGTCGGTGTCGCCGGCCAGCGCATAGACACCGGACTGGCCGTTGAGCGCCACGGCCAGCGCGAGCAGAAACTCCACGTTGCGACCGCCGCGACCGCTGCCGCGCAGCGTGACGGTGGTTTCGCCACCGGACAGCAACACGCAGGGCGCAGCAAACGGTTGGCCGCGCAGCGCCACCTGGCGTGCGATGCCGCCCAGCACCTTGGCCACGTCGCGCGCTTCGCCTTCCAGACTGTCGCCCAGAATGTAAGGCGTGATGCCTGCGGCCTGCGCCACGCTTGCGGCGGCTTGCAGCGCCATCTGCGGCGCGGTGATCATGCGCACGCTGCTGCTTTGCAGGCGCGCGTCCCCCGGTTTGACGGTTTCGCCCGCCCCGCTTTCCAGCAAATGCCGCGCCGCCAGAGGCAGCGCAATCTGGTAGCGCTGCACGATAGCCAGCGCGTCCGCACAGGTGCTGGCATCGGCCACTGTCGGGCCGGAGGCAATGTCGGCCGGTGCGTCGCCCGGCACATCGGAGATCAGCAACGTCAAGAGCCGCGCCGGATAACACGCCGCGCCCAGACGACCACCCTTGACGGCGGAGAGATGTCGGCGCACGCAATTCATGTCTGAAATGCTGGCCCCGCAGGCCAGCAAGTCCTGATTAATATTTTGCTTGTCAGCCAGCGTCAATCCTGGGCCGGGCGCTACCAAAAGTGAAGAGCCTCCGCCGGAAATCAAGGCCATCACGAGGTCGTCCTCAGTCAGCCCCTGCACCGTTTGCAGCATGCGTTGCGTGGCCGCCAGGCCAGCCGCGTCGGGCACCGGGTGCGCAGCTTGCACGATCTCGATGCGCTGGCACGGCTGCTCGTAACCGTAACGGGTGACGACCAGGCCTTGCAGCGGCCCACTCCAGTGCGCCTCCAGCGCACTCGCCATGGCGGCCGATGCCTTGCCCGCGCCGATGACGATGGTGCGGCCTTTGGGCGGCGGCGGCAGGTGCGCGGGCAGGCAGCGCGCGGGCTGGGCTGCCGCCACGGCTGCGTCAAACAGGCTGCGCAGCAACAGGCCGTGCTGGCTGTCGGTGTTCGCTACGGAAACTGCCATGTTGGGTCCAAGCTTTATCACGGTAGCGGCGTGAGCTTGGCCACGCTTAGCGCCAGCCACTTGACGCCGTGACGCGGGAAATTGATTTGGGCCCGCGCGTCGTCAACACTGCCTTCGAGCGTGAGCACGGTGCCTTCGCCAAACTTGGCGTGAAAAACCTTCATGCCGACGCGCAGGCCATGCGCGCCGGCATCCACGCGAGCTGCCATCGGTGCCGCCGAGAATTTTGAATAATCAGTGCCAAATTGACTTCTAGCCCCCGTCTGGTATGCGTTAGCAGCTCCTGAATATATAGCGTTACCAAAGCCGGAACCGGTTGCCTTGGCGTAACCAGTGTGTTTCGGTGTGAGCCACTTCAAGGCGTCTTCGGGCAACTCATCCAAAAACCGGCTGCGCAGGTTGTAGCGCGTCTGGCCGTGCAGCATGCGGGTCTGCGAGTGGCTCAGGTACAAGCGGGCTCTGGCGCGGGTGATGGCGACGTACATCAGGCGGCGTTCTTCTTCCAGTCCGTCTCGGTCACTCATTGAGTTTTCATGCGGAAACAGGCCTTCTTCGATGCCGGTGATGAACACGCAATCAAACTCAAGCCCCTTGCTGGAATGCACGGTCATGAGCTGAATCGCATCCTGCCCGGCTTGCGCCTGGTTGTCACCGGCTTCCAGCGCGGCGTGGGTCAAAAAAGCCGCCAACGGCGACAGGGTCTCGCCGGTCTCGGCGTCGGGTGCCGGTTCATCCAACATCGGTTGATTCAGGTCCAGGCCCTGCGAGGCGGGCGACTGGGTCAGGGGCTGGCCCAGCTCATCGACCGGCAGCGCTACCGCATCGCGGCCAAAGCCCTCCAGCGACACAAAGCTCTCCGCGGCGTTCACCAGTTCCTCCAGATTCTCGACCCGGTCGGCACCCTCGCGGTCGGCCTTGTAATGGTCGATCAAGCCGCTGTGATCGAGTGTGCGCTCGATAATTTCACGCAGGGTCATGCCGTGGGTTTGCTCGCGCAGAGCCTCGATGCCGGCCAGAAACGCGCCGATGTTGGTGCCGGCCTTGCCAGTCAGTGCGCTGACGGCGTCGCTCAGCGAGCAGCCACTGGCGCGCGCCAGGTCCTGCAACTGCTCCAGGCTGCGCGCGCCAATGCCGCGCGGCGGAAAGTTGACCGCGCGCAGAAAACTGGTGTCGTCGCGCGGATTCTCCAGCAGGCGCAGGTAAGCCAGCGCATTCTTGATTTCGGCGCGCTCGAAGAAGCGCAAGCCGCCATACACCTTGTACGGCAGGCCCGCATTGAACAGCGCCGTCTCGATGACCCGGCTTTGGGCGTTGGAGCGGTAGAGCACGGCGATCTCCTTGCGCGCCATGCCTTCACGCACCAGTTGGCGCATTTCATCCACCATCCACTGCGCCTCTAAAAAGTCGCTGCTGGCCTCAAACACCCGCACCGGCTCGCCCGGGCCTTGTGCCGTGCGCAGGTTCTTGCCCAGGCGCTTGCTGTTGTGGCTGATGAGCGCGTTGGCGGAGTCCAGAATGTTGCTGCCGCTGCGGTAATTTTGTTCCAGCTTGATCTGATGCTGCACTTGAAACTCGCGCACAAAGTCGGCCATGTTGCCCACCCGTGCGCCGCGAAAGGCGTAGATGCTCTGGTCATCGTCGCCCACCGCCAGCACGCAGCCGGTCGGGTTGAAGCTGTCATCTGCGGTGCCATGCGCGCCGGTGCCGGCGAGCATCTTGATCCAGAGGTATTGCAGCTTGTTGGTGTCCTGGAATTCGTCGATCAGAATGTGCCGGAAGCGGCGCTGGTAGTGCTCGCGCAGCGCGTCGTTGTCACGCAGCAGCTCGTAGGACCGCAGCATCAGCTCGCCAAAATCGACCACGCCTTCACGCTGGCACTGGTCTTCATAGAGCTGGTATATCTCGGCTTTCTTGCGGGTTTCCTGATCGTGCACGGTCACCCCGTTGGGGCGAAGACCATCCTCCTTGCAGCCGCTGATGAACCATTGCATCGGCTTGACCGGATAGCGTTCGTCGTCAATGCCGAACTGCTTGTAGAGGCGCTTGATGCTGGAGAGCTGGTCTTGTGTATCGAGAATCTGGAAGCTCTGCGGCAGATTCGCCAGCTTGCAATGCAGGCGCAAGAAGCGGTTGCACAGGCCGTGAAAAGTGCCAATCCACATGCCGCGCACATTGAGCGGCAGCATGGCGGACAAGCGCGTCATCATCTCTTTGGCGGCCTTGTTGGTAAACGTGACCGCCAGAATGCCGCCGGGGGACACCTGCCCGGTCTGCAGCAGCCAGGCGATGCGGGTGGTGAGCACGCGGGTTTTACCGGAACCGGCCCCGGCCAGAATCAGCGCGTGTTCGGCCGGCAGCATCACGGCGGCGCGCTGCTCGGGGTTGAGATGCTGCAACAGCGGGGCGTCATCGATGGCCGGCTGCGCGCGCCGGGGAGAAATTTCTGCGAACATGCGGGCATTGTAGAAAGACGTCTGCCCGCAAGGCTCGCACTGCGTCTGGCGCAGTCGGTTTGCACAAAACAAACTCGATAGAATCAAGCACCGGGCCCAAGCCATTGCTGCCCGGTGGTCAAATACCGGTCTCGATCCAGGCGCTCTTGTTCCCCAATGATTGAAAGGACGCTGGACCATGGAGATTTTTGACTACGACAACATCCTGCTGCTGCCGCGCAAATGCCGCGTGGAAAGTCGCTCCGAGTGCGACGCCAGCGTCGAACTCGGTCCCCGGCGTTTTCGCATCCCGGTGGTGCCGGCCAACATGAAAACGGTCGTCAACGAATCGATCTGCGTCTGGCTGGCGCAAAACGGCTATTTCTACGTGATGCACCGCTTCGACCTCGATAACGTGCAATTTGTCAAAGACATGAAAGCCCTGGGCTTGTACGCGTCGATTTCACTGGGTGTCAAGCCGCCGGACTATGCCGTTGTGGATCAATTGTTGGCGCTGGGCCTGACGCCGGAATATGTGACCATCGATATCGCCCATGGCCACGCCGACAGTTTGAAGAACATGATTGGCTATCTGAAAAACAAGATGCCCGCCACCTTCATCATCGCCGGCAACGTGGCGACACCCGAGGCGGTGATTGACCTGGAAAACTGGGGTGCCGACGCGACCAAGGTCGGCATTGGACCGGGCAAGGTCTGCATCACCAAACTGAAAACCGGTTTTGGCACAGGCGGCTGGCAGCTCAGCGCCGTCAAGTGGTGCGCCCGCGTGGCAACCAAACCCATCATTGCCGATGGTGGCATCCGCGAGCACGGCGATATTGCCAAATCAATCCGTTTTGGCGCCAGCATGGTGATGATTGGCGCGCTCCTGGCGGGCCACGAGGAGTCACCCGGGCAAACGGTCGAAGTCGATGGCAAGCTGTTCAAGGAATATTACGGCTCGGCCAGTGACTTCAACAAGGGCGAGTACAAGCACGTTGAGGGCAAGCGCATTCTGGAACCAATCAAAGGCACGCTGGCCAACACCCTGATCGAGATGGAGCAGGACGTGCAAAGCTCAGTGAGCTACGCGGGCGGCAAGAAACTGATGGATATCCGCAAGGTCAACTATGTCACGCTCGGCGGTGACAACGCGGGGGAACACCTGCTGATGTAGCGTCAGCAGTGGTCCCGGCGTTAGCACAGCCGATGTTGACTGAACCGCCCTCAGGGGGCAGGTACGACAATGACGGTATTGACCAGTCTGACCGAAGCTCCCGGCGAAAACGCCCGGCCCCGCAAGGTCGCGATCACAAGTTTGCCGGTACTGGAGACTGCCACCCCCCCCTGCGCAATGATGGTTCCGGCCATGGTGCCCCCGCCTGCGGCGTTGATGGTGGCCAGACCACCGACTTGCCAAAAGACATTCTTGGCCTGCGCGCCACCGGTCAGGACGATGCTTTGCGGGGCGGTAGCGCCCGGGCCACCGACGGTCAACTCTTGCGCCATCTGGAAGATCCAGATTGCGTTCGGGTCGCCTTGGGCGTCCAGGATGAGATCGCCCCCCTCAATCCGGAAAGAGCCCAAGGCGGACGTATAGACGCCAGCAAGGAGCGTCAGATTGGCCAGATTGGCGCCGGGATCAGAACCTGAGGGCAAAGCCGCCAGGGCCAGGTATGCGGCTTGCGCGTCCAGATGAGCCTGCACCGCAATTGGACACGGGGCAACACTGGGGCCCGGAATCACCGGCAGTAAGGTCAAATCGACGCAACTGTAGATGGTCCCGTTGACGGCACCGCTATTGGCTGGTGTCACTGAGTAAATGTAGCCCACGGCGTCGTGCAATCCAGTCACTAACGAGGTCAGCGTCGCGGGGCTCCCGATGTCGCCATTAACGGCTGTCAATGTTCCGGTGTTGCTGATGCCCGCAGTACCGCTGACAACGCCGAACGTCGATGCCGATCCCAGGTCAACTATCGGCGGCGGCGCGGAAATTGCCGCCGTGGTGATGTTCCAAACCTTGTTGCCCGCGAGTGCGTTACCGGCGGTATCCCTGGCACCAGTGGTCATCGTGAGGGTGTAAGTGGTACTGGGCGCAAGAACGCTTGATGGGGTAAAGGTCGCAATCCGGTTTATCGCATCGTAGGCGACGGTACCCGTCACGCCAGCCATGGAAAAGCTGGCTGTGTTGATCGTCAAAGGATCCATCGCTTCGCTGAAGGTCGCGTGGAACGCCCGGTTGACGCTCACGTCTTGAGCAAGGTCCACGGGATTGAGTTGTCCGACGCTCGGTGCCGTCGTATCTGCGACTGCGGCCGTCGTCCAACTCCATTCATAGTCGCCCGCCATCGGATTGCCGACCAGGTCCGTCACACCGCCAACCCCGCCCTTGATTTTGACGGTGTATTGCTTATTGCCGGCCAGATTGCTCAAGCGCGTAAAGACCGCATTGGCACCAGTGGAACTCACGAAGCCTGGGACTGCGGTGCCGGAGACCGTCTCCCGCAACGTAAAGTTAAGGTTGGTGATGGACAAGGGGTTGACTACCTCGCTGAAGGTCGCGCCAACGTTGGTATTGATGGCTACGTTTGTTGCCCCGTTGGCATTGAACGTGCCACTGACCCAAGGTGCGGTCGTGTCTGGCGCGGCCCCGGTAGTCCAGCTTATGACAAAGTCACTGGCCATCATGTTGCCACGGACGTCCCTGACGCCGTTGGGTGAACCCTTGACGGTGACGGTGTACTTTGTGTAGCTTTTCAGGTTGCCCGCCGGCACGAATAGCGCGTTGACACCGGCGTAGCTGACTGCGCCCGCGACAGCGGCACCGCTGGCGGTCTCACGCAACGCGAAATTGGCGTTCGTGATCGTCACCGGATCCATCGCCTCACTAAAGCTCACGTTAATTTTTGTGTTCACGGCGACGCTGGTCTGACCGTTGGCGTGGATTGTCGCGGTCACTGTGGGTGGCGTGGTGTCCACGGTCGCACCGTCGGAGCCAAAAGTCCAGGAAAGGGGGGCCGCCATTGCAACGCCTGTGGTGTCCTTGGCGCTGGTCGTGATGGTAGCGGTACAGTTTGTCTGGATGGGCAGAGCGTTCGCCAGCGTCAGGGTCGCCACGTTGCCATTCGTGGCATAGCCAACGGTGCCGAGTTGCTTCGCTCCATTGCCGCAGGCCAGCGTGAAGCTGTCAGGCGTCAGCGTTGTCGGATCCATCGGCTTGCTGAACGCAGCCGTGATGATCCTGGTATTGATTGGTACGCCAGTGACATTCGGCCGCGGGGTTACCGCAGTGACGGTCGGCGCCACGCCCGGAGCTGGCGGTTGCCCGCCCCCGCCCCCGCCGCCGCCACAGCCACTCACCAAGGCGCCTAAAAACAATGCAGTGAACCATGCTGGGCTTGACCAGCAGCCTAGATATTTCTTCATTTGCTTTCCATCTATTTGATTAAGAAATTACTGAGAGAACCAATCGACACGCTCTGCGCGCCCGCGTTTTCCAGCATCGCGATCACTTCCAGGCAGTCCAATGCCGCGCCAAGTATTTGTCGGCAGAGCCAGCGCGTCTGTGCGCCAGCGAACAGATCCCGATCCATTTGACGGGCTCCTTTGCAGGACCCACGCGGCTGGTGCCTATCTGGAACCGGACCCGCCGGCTTCGACACAGCGCTAACGCCCGTTTGACCGCTTGTAAGGTCGTTTTGGTTGGTACTTGCTCAGAGTGCTGTGGTATGGTCTTCGCAGGCGTGACGTCGTAATCGTTCTCTCTCAATCGTTACGTCCAGTAGCGATCTAAAGCAAAGCAAAAAATGCAGTAAAATACTGCAATAATTGCTTATGAAAACTGCAACTAATTCACTCAAAGGGCAGATTGGCTTCTGTGGCGACCGTGAGGTCTTCTTGGGGTTCGCGCCTGCCAGTGAGCTGTTTAAGATTAGCTTTCCTGACATCCTTGATGAGGTAACAGGCAAAGGCTATCAGCGGCGATTTCACCGTGAACACAGCCTAGGTTTCAAGCGCTACATATTACAACCTGGCGCCACAACGATCCCGCTCACATTCAATCTTCGCAGGGAGACCCCAGGGTGGCGGTTGAAGCGAGGAGCACACGGTGCAGAGTTGCTCATCGATATGAGTTCTGGGCCAGTCATGGCTCAAGTTGATTGCCAGCATCGCTTGGGCTATCTGAGAGAAAGCCCGATTCCATTTGCCTTCATGACGTTCTTAGGGCTCACCATCCAGGAGGAGATGGAAGTCTTTCGCGTCATCAATGGCAAAGCCAAAGGCCTGAGTGGAAGTCTGCTTGATTTCACCGAGGCGCGTTTGGTCGAGAACGACCTGCAGGCAGCAAGGCCTGAACTGTTCTTGGCGTTGGTCCTTCATGAGGACAAACGCTCACCCTGGTACCGGCGTCTGGATCTAGGCGGCAATCGAACTACTGGTCCCATGCGTGTTGCTTCGCTGCGAACCATGCAAAAAGCTGCACGTCGTTTCTTGAGGGCTGCAGCACTTAGCGGTAGCGACGTTGATAAGTCGATTTCCGCCACGCTTATCGACTTCTGGAACGCGGTTGCTGTTGTATTGAAAGATGAATGGGCTAACCCACGCCAGCACATGGTTACGAAAGGCATCGGCGTCTATTGCCTAATGAGTTTGGCTGGCGAACTCTACCGTGACGCCGTCTCAACGAACAAGAGCGCAGACGTTGACTACTACATCGCAGCCTTGTCAGACTTTCTGAATGCGATCGATTGGTCAAACAGTGGTCCATTCAAGGGTTTTGGCGGCGCCAGTGGAGCGGATGCGGCGTTAGCGCTCCTTCAGCAAATGCGTCAGAAGAAAAACCTCGGGTACGTTACACATGGCTAACAAGAATATCCTGCTCATTGAACCAGGCTACAAAAATAAGTATCCCCCGCTGGGGTTGATGAAGATTGCGGCATATCACGGTCCTTACGGCAAGAAGGACAACGTGCGCCTCATTAAAGGTGACACCGACCGCACAGTGTTTGGTACCAACTGGGATCGGATCTATGTCACGACCCTGTTTTCCTTTGAATACAAAGAAATAGCAAAGTCGATTGACACCGCGTTGGCATACGCGAGAGGCGACACGTCTAAAGTGTTTGTTGGTGGAATCGCTGCTTCCTTAATGAATGAGCGTTTCATAGCTGAGTTGCGCTGGCGAGGGGTTCGGTTCATATCTGGCTTGCTGTCTGAGGCTCCGGCCGTCTCCTTGCAGCTTGACGACTTTGCTGAAGAGCTCTACGCGGACGATTTTCAAGGTACTCCCATCGAAGATTTGGTACCAGACTACTCAATCCTTGATCAAATAAAGGACCAGTACACCTACCCAGTTAACGATGCATACTTTCTGTACGCATCACGTGGCTGCGTGCGCAAATGCCATTTTTGTGGCGTGCCAAAACTAGAGGGTGCGCAACGTGATTCACAGTCAATATCGGGACTAATGAAGGCCATTGAGGAGCGGTATGGACAGAAGAAGGATCTGATGTTGATGGACAACAATGTTGTCGCATCTGCCAACTACCGGGACATCATTGCCGAGATTCGTGACAACGGATTTGCCCGAGGTGCCATGCTTAAGCGCAGTGGTAGGCCTCTGGTTCAACGCAGGGTTGACTTTAATCAGGGAGTCGACGCACGAATTCTGTGCAAAGACAAAATGTATCTTGAAGAAATGGCGACGATTGCCATTAAACCGCTTCGAATCGCGTTCGACCACCTAGGTGTAAAAAAGCCGTATGTAACTTCTATCCACATGGCTGCAGACGCAGGGTTAACGGAGCTGTCTAACTACATGCTCTACAACTTCAAAGATACCCCTGCAGACTTGTACGAGCGGATGAAGATAAACATCGACCTGAATGTGGAGCGCAACATTCGCATTTTTTCGTTCCCGATGCGATACCAGCCAACAGACCGGCCGGACCGTTCGTTTGTTGGCGAGAAGTGGAATCAGTATTACCTGCGCTCCATGCAAGTGATCTTGCAGGCTACGCACGGAATTGTCAGCGGCCAGCCAGATTTTTTTACGGAAGCGTTCGGCGAAACTCAGGAGGAGTTCGAAGCACTTCTTCTGCTGCCTCAGCACTTTCTGTTTAATCGGCGCTGGTACGGTCACTTTGGTGGCAAGCCGGAGCTTGACGAGTTCAAACAAGAGTTCAATGCATTGTCTGTGTTCGAGCGCAATGAGCTCGCGTCTTTGCTGTCTAGTACCAAACCAAAAGGTTTTGCGGGTCTCATCGGCGCGGCGGAGAGCGCCAAGGTGAACCGCATACTCAATTACTACCCGCCGATTCTAGAAGCAGAAGAGATCAGGATTTGGAGCGAGATGAAGCGCGAAATTCATGAATTCAAGAAGCAGGCCCCAGTTATTCCGGACGATGAGTTAGTTGAAGATGCTGGTTTGTCGGAAACCGTGTAAGCACTCGAAAATACATAGAGAAATAAGAGTCACGATGTCACTTTCAGCAATTAGTTTCAAAGCTAAGCCAAAGACCCTCGACACCGCTGAGGTGGTTGTTGGCAAGGATATTCTCGAACTGCTCGCCAACGCTATGTATGTCGACCCGCTTACGATCTATCGTGAATATATTCAGAACGCGGCTGACTCTATTGACGAAGCACGCCAATTAGGTGCGAACGTTGATGAACCTCAAGTCCAAATTTATTTGGACCAGGGAGCAAGAACAGTCCGCATTCGGGATAACGGAGCAGGCATATCGAATGCTGACTTTGTAAACCGCGTCACCGCCATTGGTGCTAGTCACAAGCGAGGTACCAATTTACGCGGATTCCGTGGGGTCGGACGACTTTCAGGTCTCGGGTACTGCCAGGAACTTGTGTTTCGCGGAAAAGCCGCAGGTGACGCTCGCATCGTAGAAGTCAGGTGGAACAGCCGGGCACTGCGCGAAAAAGTGCGCGACATTGGCTATGCTGGAAGTTTGACCAATATCATTGCGGAAGTTGTAACTTACACCGAGACACTCGCCACCGAGAAAGAAGAAAGATTCTTTGAAGTTGAAATGCGCAAAGTAGGCCGTCTGCGTAACGATTTGCTGATGAATGAAGAAATGATTCGAGCTTACATCTCGCAGGTTGCACCGGTACCATTTGACCCACAGTTCACATTTGGCGCAAAGATTCAGTCATTTTTGACTGAACGAGGTGTTCGACCGCCCATACACATAGAGCTAAACGACAACGCAGGCCCTATTTATCATCGGGCGCGCAACGACATCGAATTCAATCCCAAAGTTACCGATACCTTGCGTGACATTGACTGCTTCGATATCAAAGGAGATGATGGCGAGACTGCGGCGTTTGGCTGGGTGGCCGAGCATGCTTACATGGGCGCAGTACCTAAGCGCCTTGGCTTCGGTGGTATTCGCCTTCGCGCAGGCAACATCCAAGTGGGTGACGAGTCTCTGCTGGCACCACTCTACCCAGAGCAGCGGTTTGCCGCCTGGACGATTGGCGATATTCACGTCTCTTCCAAGAAGATTGTGCCAAACGGGCGCCGAGACGACTTTGAGCACAGCGTGCACTACACCTGGCTTCAATCCGAACTGGGCATCAGGGCAAGTGAGTTCGCACATCGGATTCGCACCAGCTCACAACAGCGCCAGCACCTGCGAACCGTTCAAATCAGTTTTCAAGCTATCGACGCCTGGGTTGACTTGGCGAAGCAGCAGGACACTCCTTTGTTACTGAAGAAAGCTCTGCTCGATTTGACGAGTGATCATCTCCACGTTGCCGAAAAAGAGGTCAACAAATTGGTGTACGTTTCCGATGATCATTCATTGAGCGCGAGCCGTTTGAACAAGCTGACCAAGAAAATTGAGACGCTCAATGTGAAGGTGGAGGCCCAAGCTGCTAGTAACGGGTCTAAATTTTCCAAGGCAACAGAGAAGGCCCTGGTCAAGGCCTTGAAGGTGGTCCTATCCAACGCGCGCTCAGCTAAGCTGGGAACCAAGACTGCGCTTGATATCGTCGAAGCAGTCACCAGCCGCAGGGCCTAGGTAATCACAAGTCTTCGTCAGTGGGTTACGAGGTTGCTGCTATCTTTCGCATCACCCGCTCATGAATTTCCCGAACGGCAGCCACCTCATCCTTTGAAATGATTCCTTTCTCAGGATGATGTGTTGTTTGCCGGATGGCATTCAGGCGACCAATCCACTTTATCTTCTCGGCTTTCGACTTGCTGCCCAAATCGTAAATGTCATATCGCTTATCGAACGCTTCCCAGTTGTGCGGGACTATTGTCTGATAGTCAGCTAACGACAGGTATTGCCATTCGTCCTTCTTCCCATCGTCACGGTTTTGCTGGCTCAAGCACTTTTCACGCGTGGTTAACGGAACACCTTTCCACCACCAGTCTTTCTGGTTCTGTACATAATGGGCTTTTAGGCTTCGTATTACGTCTGCAAATAGAACTTCGTTCACTTCATCGATGAGCTTACGCGCAACACTGGTGCCTTCCTTGTCCCGCGTACCGATGTAGTCCTGAAGTTCCTTGTTCGTGAATTCCGGATATGTTTGTGCAATTATTCCCATCATTCCCAGGCAGTTCTGCTTGACACCATCAAGAGCCTGACGAGAGCGGAAATTCTGAATTTCAGATGGATCAGCCTTGGTAAAGAAGGTCAGCAGAGGCGTCACATAGGGCGTCATCTTTTCGATAATCTCATTGGCATCCATCGAGCTTGCGACCAAGTGATCATGCTTCTCGATGAATACGAAGAGTTCCTTCAACAATCTAAAGAGTGCACGCAATCCATTGTTCGTACAGAGGAAGCCACCCTTTGCATCGCCCAATTGCCAGTTGCCAGGAACTTCTTGTGCGAACAGTTTGAGATAGCCTGCCAAAATGTCCGCAGCCTTCTCTGTAGTGAGTTCCAGATCGCCTGAGATATCGCTCATTGGCCCAGCCGGAATGACAGGTAGATTTGGTGGCGTATGACTTACTGCACCGATAAAGCGGTTTTCCTTGATCCCTTGGGCCAGCGAGGTTAGTGAAAGACAGCGGAACGCATCCTTGTCTTTGGAGACGGTCACAACTCTGTTCTGCACGGGTGAGCCATTCAGCTCGTCGAGTTGCAAGGCGATTCTTGAATATTGCGCTTCCAATCTTTCAGATGGATTTTCTGAACCGTAGTTCAAATTGGAATAAATCTCGTTCAGAAGACCGCGCGATACCTTGACTTGCTCACAGTTGATGTCAACGAAGAGTTGCATCTCTTCTGCCGCCGGAAGGTTTTCATAGGCCAACACCGGAATGACGTGGTTCTTTGCTCGGTTCGCAAAGGCAAAACCGTAAAGCCTGTGTTGGCCGTCGATAACCCAGGCCGAACCATATTGGCCAGGCAGGGTCAGCTTCCCGAACGTTGTGTGGTCAAAGCTCTCTATCTTCGTGAAGCGTAGTTGGTTCTTCTTAGTCTTGAAATTGACAACGATATTGGTTGGGAATTGTCCGCCACTGTCGATAAAGGTCGCGATGTTCTTCAGCCGAGATGGCTTCACCATTCGCTGGTAGGTTTCCAGGTCATTACTGCCAGTACCTTTATGGCTGATGTAGGAAACTTTGAGGAGGTCGAACGGCGAGATCAGGAAGTTGTAGAACGTTACCCCTCCCATGTTGCCCTTGGTTGCCGGTAGTTCGATTCGCAAGCCATCGACACCTTCACCGGCGAGATACCTCGCCAAAAACTGATAGCGAGCTGCTTCCTTTAGGTAGACAGTTAGCTTCCTGTAGTAAGCAAGATCCTGCTCTGTGATGACTGCAATATTGGCCTCTGCCGCGCGATCCTTGTCTGCTTTGCGCCAGTCGATATTCCTCGTGGCGATGGCCCACTTGACCTTCAGTTTCGGGCTTTTCCCATAGTGTTGATGAATGGCTTTGATTACGTCTTCACGAATGCCATTAATCTTGTCAATCAACCCTTTGACAGGCTTTGGGTTGTTCACTTGAGCGTGAGTGCATTCAACAATGAAGACGGTCTCTTCGTCCTTGGCAAAAATATCGATTTGCCGTGCTGGGGCGTTTTCACCTAACTTGATGGTGAAGTTCCGGTCAGCGTTTAGTTCTTTGAAGCCAAGGCGAAATAGGAGGCTCCAAACGTCGTCTTCAAGCTGCCGGTCGGCTGGCTTTACTTTGGTCAGTCGAACGGACTTCTTGTTCCATTTTGCGACGGTCCAGCCATCTTGTTCTTCACCCTTGGACTTTGTGATCAGAGCTTCCTTGCTCGCCGCCGATGATGTTTTTTCGTCGACGCTTTTGGATCGAAGAATATTCAACCTTTTTGCATCATCACCAGAAACAATTCCATCTTTGAAGCTAGCCATTTCTACCTCATTTTGTCTTCTTCTTTATATAAGCTCGGCAAAGAGCTTCGATAGACTCCCGAATTACATCGCAACGCAACATAATTTCTTCAGGCTTGGTGAGTGCCATCTCCGCTTACGCGCCAAATCAAAGAGCCTGCATTGGTTCGGTTGGCATTATGCCTGCATACGGTCACCGCAGCGTCAGCCACCCAGAGGCTTGCAGAGTCAGGACGATGCATGCCATTGTGGCCAATCGGAGGATTGCCTTCAGGTTGGACATCGACTCTGATGAACCGATAGGAGGTGATTCATCTGAAATCTTAACCTGTGGCCACGCAAATGTTGTGGCTATTGATTCACACATGGCCCATCCCGCGATACCCCGCATCCCACCACCGAACCTATGCAGAACCCAAAGCTCCCCAATAGCCCAATCCAGACGTAAAAAAAGCCCACCATGATTTCTCGTAAGGGCTTGATTCACTAGCGTATTCTGGCTCCCCGGACTTGTCGAACCATGGAACCGGGAAATTGAGATTTTCGTCTGAGCATTGTTCGACACGTTAGCTTGTCCACAAAATCCACAGGCCGCAGGCCCAGCGACCCCTCCCGGTGCCTCAAACTCACGTGGGGGTGGGAGCTGGGGAACATGTGGAGGCTTGTGGTCAAGCGGATATCGTTTGAGTCTTGTTGGCTCTAAATTTTGGGTTGATGTGGAGCGATAAAGCGCCCCTTCTGGTCAGCAATGGGTAGATACGCTGGGATGGAGCCAGGCTTTTCCTTGAAGAGATAGAGACTCTTGTTGAGGTCTAGCCGATTCTTGATATGGTGTCGTGCAAACTCATCCACTGCGCGTACGCTTATCGAAATGCGACATCGATCCTCGGGATTGTCGAAGTCGAGGGTCGTTTCTCCGGTGCGACGGGTTACATGGGCGATGGCATCACGGCAGTCACCGGCAAAATAGTTGCCTATTGACTTACCCTTAAGGTCAAGCCGATCAATCCATCCAGTGTCGCGGATCTCCTTGCGCGCTTTGTTTGCTACGCCAAGAGGCTCCCCTTTGCTTCCCACTGCAAGGATTTGCCAGAGAAAAAGAAACTTAAGATACTCATTGTTTGATGCTCCAGCTTCCCTGTAGAGAGCCAATGCAAGACGCTGGTGGTCATTCTCAATATGCGGAAGAATGGAGATGCTGTGACCTGAGGTCCCTCTGCCCGGTGGAATCATCTGAAACGCGAATATGCTTGCGCCCGCAGTTCGGAGATCTCGAATCCTTCCGTTCCGCACCCAAGTCGGGTTGCCGAACTGAACGTCCCCGCGGTTTTGCCACGCCAGCGCACTAAAGTACTCGGCGGCAATTCGCGCTACGCGATTTATATCCTCTTCCTGGTCAACAATCGTGAGAAGGTTATCGGCATACTTCTTCAGCGATGTACGGCATATCTTGAAGGATTGCCCCTTGTACGAAAAAAGATAGGTCGGTCGGATCAATCTGGAGGTGATCGTAAAAGGAATATGAACCAGGTACTTGCCATCCATGTGTTCCTCTCACCTTTCTGATTGCCTCAGCGTTCTGCATTTCACCCCCGTTCAAGTAACACGTGGGGCTATAAATACAAACAAGGCCGTAGTCTCGGGGGGCTGTGGATTTTTGTCCAGTTGTTTCGAAAGCTGCGCACTGGGGCGGCGGCAGGCTTTCAGATTGACCACAATTGACAATTGGCAGCGGACCTGTCCCCAATCCTGATGCTCCTACTGGATTGAACCGCTCCCCCCACCGGTCCCCACGCCGAACCCAAAGGATCAAACCCCAAAGGATCCCCGCCAGGAACACAAAGCGGGCGCTTCCCACACAACCCCAATCGAGCCCTTCTGCTCCCGAACAAGCCAACAACGAAGTCATCGACGAAGCCCGCTACGAAGCCATGAACTACCGCAAAACCCTGCTATGATTGCGCCCGGTTCATGAGGGCTGGCGTCTGCGCCCGAGCCCTTCATCGCAGCCAGATTTCACCCAATGGGAACTTAGCTCAGCTGGTAGAGCAGCGGACTCTTAATCCGTCGGTCGAGAGTTCGAATCTCTCAGTTCCCACCACTTCAAGGCCACCCCAGAACTGAATAACACGCTTCTGGCAGCGGGTCTAGCTGGGGCAAAAACCGTTATGCCACTGCGGGCGCCCTCTGTACTCGCATCGGTGCAGTCTTGAACCTCTGTTCTGCCAGCCACACGTCATAGGCGCTTTGCTGGGCCAGCCAGACGCGCGCACTACCACCACGCGCCACGCCCAGCCACGCTTCAATGCGCAGGGCCATATCGGGCGAAATAGCTGCACGGCCATTGATCACGCGAGACAAAGCCACTCGCGACACGCCCAGTTGTTGGGCGGCTTGCGTCACACCAAGCCCCAGCGCAGGCAGCACGTCATCACGCAGCGTCTGGTAGAGCAGCGGACTCTTAATCCGTCGGTCGAGAGTTCGAATCTCTCAGTTCCCACCACTTCAAGGCCACCCCAGAACTGAATAACACGCTTCTGGCAGCGGGTCTAGCTGGGGCAAAATCCGTTATGCCACTGCGGGCGCCCTCTGTACTCGCATCGGTGCAGTCTTGAACCTCTGTTCTGCCAGCCACACGTCATAGGCGCTTTGCTGGGCCAGCCAGACGCGCGCACTACCACCACGCGCCACGCCCAGCCACGCTTCAATGCGCAGGGCCATATCGGGCGAAATAGCTGCACGGCCATTGATCACGCGAGACAAAGCCACTCGCGACACGCCCAGTTGTTGGGCGGCTTGCGTCACACCAAGCCCCAGCGCAGGCAGCACGTCATCACGCAGCGTCAGGCCAGGGTGGGGTGGGTTAAACATGCGGATCATAGTGTGCCTCTCAGTGGTAATCCAGGTAATCAACCAGCACAGCGTCTGTGCCTTCAAACGTGAAAGTCATTCGCCAGTTGCCATTGACTGACACGGCCCAATGGCCTTTCAAATCATCTGACAAGGGGTGAAAGCCCCAGCCCGGCATGTTCATATCGGCCGCACTAGCAGCGGCATCCAGTCGTGCCAGCAAGCGGCCCAGCTTGGGCGCATGATCTGGTCGAATGCCTGCCTTGATGCCACGCTCAAAGAACGCTTGCAGTCCTTTATGTTTGAACGACTTAACCATGCTTGATTGTATCCTGTAGCGCTACACCCTGCTAGTCTGCCACCACGCGCAACTTGCCCGGCTTTGCCTTGGCATCAAACGTCACCCCGGTCTTTACGTTGCAGCGCTTGGCAACATCGACAGCGGATCGTATTGAAACGCAGCCTCAGGCGAAATGATCGAACGAGGCATAGTTGTCGGGCAGCGGCTGGCCGGCGCGGTCCAGCAGGCGCAGGCCCGGCTCAGCCTCGATGCGGCCGATGCGCGTGACTGCGGTCTGGCTGGCGCGCGCGGCCTCGGCCACTGCCTCGCGCCGCGCCACCGGTGCGCTGAACAGCAGCTCATAATCGTCGCCGCCAGCGAGCGCCAGCCTGCGCCAGTGCGAAGCTGAAATATTCAGGTCAAATTGACCTCCAGCCCCCGTCTGATCTGCGTAAGCAGCTATTAATTGAGTAGCGATATCGGCATCCACCGTGGCCCCCACGCCGGAGCGCGCCAGGATGTGGCGAAGGTCGCCGAGAAGCCCGTCACTGACATCAATCGCCGCGTCGGCAATGCCGCGCAAGGCCATGCCCAGCGCGACCCGTGGCGTGGGTTGTTCCATGCGCAGCCGCGCAGCTGCAAACACCGCTGCGGGCACGGACAGGGTGCCGCGAAAGACTTCGAGCGCGAGCCGGGCATCGCCCAGGTTGCCGCTGACATAGAGGTCGTCACCCGCCCTGGCACCCGAGCGCAGCAGCGCCTGCGATCTGCCGTCCAGCAGCGGCACTTCGCCAAATACCGTGATGCAGATATTGAGCGGTCCTTGCGTCGTGTCGCCGCCAATCAACTCGCAAGCGTGGGCGTCGGCAAGCGCGAACAGGCCTTGCGAAAATGCGCTCAGCCAGGCCGCGTCGGCGCGTGGCAGCGCCAGCGCCAGTGTGAACGCCAGCGGTTTGGCACCACTGGCGGCCAGGTCGCTCAGGTTCACCGCCAGCGCTTTGTGACCGAGCCGAAACGGGTCCACCGTGGAGAGGAAGTGACGGCCTTCAACCAGCATGTCACAAGAAACAGCCAACTGCTTGTCCGGCGCAGTCTGCAGCAACGCGCAATCGTCGCCAATGCCCAGCGCCACGCCAGAGGCGGCGCGCGAGGGGCGTTTGAAATAGCGCTCGATCAGTTCAAATTCACCCATGCGACACCTCCTGCCTGGGCGCGCCTGGAGCCGGGTCTTCTTTGGCGGGCCAGAAGAAACTCAATGGCTGGCTGCGCCAGCGCGCAGCAATCGCCTTGCGGATGCGCGAGCGGTCCACGCCGCTGACATTGTGGGCGCGCAGGGCCAGCCTGA
This sequence comes from uncultured beta proteobacterium, assembly GCA_963750665.1. Taxonomy (GTDB): domain Bacteria; phylum Pseudomonadota; class Gammaproteobacteria; order Burkholderiales; family Burkholderiaceae_C; genus Rhodoferax. The sequence goes on along the minus strand of CAVVRQ010000028.1, from coordinate 724,058 downwards.
ATGCAAAGTAAAAACTCACGCCAACGTTGAGCACGCCCGTCACCACGATGCCTGCCAGGCACCACCAGAACGCCGGTTGCCTGAGCACCTCCAGGCCAAGTGTTGCGGCCGCCGCCGCCAGTTGTCCGGTAGACAGCGTCACGTGCCGCACTTCCAGCGCCAGGCCAAAAAATGCTGCAAAGGCCGGGATCAGACCGAGCATCAGCCCAAGCGACACGTTGGCCGCCAGGCCCGAAATATTGTCGTGCATGAAGCCTGACCAGCGCGCCGCACGTGCCACGCCCAGGGCGGCCGTGATTCTCGGGTTGTAGCGCAGGGCCGAGCTCAGGCGGTGCAGCGCAAACCAGTTCTCGACCCAACCGGCGATGATGCTCGACGCAAACAGCAGCACGCCCGTCAGTGCGGCAAACAGCGCGGTCGGGCCGAGCAAGGTGAGGGACTGCAGCACGTGCTCGGCTTCCTTTCCGCCAATCATCGGCGCACCGAAAGCGAACCAGAGTGCCGCGCTGAGCAACACCACACACGGTGCCACCAGGGCCAAATTGCCGATGACAGCGGCAACTTGCGAGCGCACCAGATGCGTCACCTCATCGACAAAGAGATCAATCGCGCCAGGCGCGCCAAGCTCCTTGAGCTTGGCCGCCATGGCCGGTGCCGTCATGGCCGGCTGCTTGGTGGCCACGGTCCAGTGCAGCAACTGGATCAGGACAAAGCTCAGCGCGTAGTTCAGCCCGGCAAACAGCCCGCTCCAGAAGGCCGACAGACCAATCGAGAGCACCATGAACTTGACCAGTGTGGTGAGCGACATGACGGCGCCACCGCCGGCGGCATCGCGCAGCATGGCCCAATATTCAGAACGCGTGCGGGTGATGTAATGCTCGCCGCTCTCCGAGCTGCGCTCGGCCACTTTGGCGGCCAGCAGCGAGGTGTTGGAGTCGATCAGCGCACGCAGGCTGCGCCGCTCCTGACCGACCAGCACCAGCTGCGACAACAGGCGCGCCGTGCTCGGCCGCCGGGTGGACCGACATCAGGCAATCCAGCAAAGCCCGGATGCGCAGCACGCGCTCGCGCAACTGGCGCAACTGAAACACCAGGTTGACCGAGATGCCATGCGCGTCCAGATGCGTATAGACCGTTGCCGCCGCACTGCGGCAGGCTTCCAGCCGTTCGCGAAACATTTGCAGCGCCGCCTGGCGCTGTTCGCTGTCTTCAGCCGGAGACGCCAGATAGACATCGCGCAGGGTTTCAAAGTCCTGCACCAGGCAATGAAAGGCTGCGGCCTCGCGCGCTGGTGCGCTCATGCGCTGGCGCAACTCTGGCGTGAAGCCAGCGGCCCGGACCTGAGTGGTGCAAAAAGTGACGGCCTCCATCAGTGTCGCCTGCCAACGCGACAAGGCGGGCCGCGCAGGCTCAGCCGGCGCCGACTCTGGCGGCTGCAACATGGCCTGAATACGTGCCAGGTTGACTTCATCAAGCGCTGCCAGCCACTGGGCATCAAAGCGGTCGCACAGCACCAGAGAAAACAGCGCGGAGGCGTCTGCCGTCTCGGGCGTGTCGGGTAACAGTTTCAGGCGCAGCCGTTCAAAAAATTCGCTGATAAAGGCACTGCGCGAAGAGAAGCCAAAGTCTGCCAGCAAAGCAGTCGCGTCAATGCTGTTCACCAGCGTTCGCCACCAGGTCTGCCATCTCAGCCGCGCAGCGGCGTCGGCTTGCAGCGCGTCGAGCAGCAGCTCCATGCGCGCAAGACTGGCCGCGACCGAGCTGCAGTCGCCGCGCAGCCAGTCAAACAGGGCAATCAGCCACAAATGGCGCTCGACCTGCGCCGCCTGCGGATCCAACGCGGCCAGCAGGGCTGGCAAATCAGCCCTTGGGGTCGTGCGCCGCAGCATCAATGCAGGGTGCGGTTCGCGTCGCCCGCACTCAAGCCATCGAGCACAAACATCGGCACATCGACGTCAAACTTCTCACCGTCCTCGGCAACGCAAAAGAAGCTGCCGTGCATGGTGCCGGTGGGCGTGCGCAGGCGCGTGCCGCTGGTGTATTCAAAGGCTTCACCGGGCTTGAGCAGCGGCTGCTGCCCGACCACGCCCAGGCCCTTGACACGCTCGGTGTGGCCGTTGGCGTCGTTCACGTTCCAGGTGCGCGAAATCAGCTGGGCCGCGATCTTGCCGGTGTTGCTGATGGTGATGGTATAGGCAAAAACATAAAGCCCTTGCAGCGGCGCTGACTGGTTGGCCAGATAGCGCGGCTCGACTTCAACGCGAAATTGGTACTTTGACATGCTGCAATGCTATCCGCTTTCCCACATTAAACTCCGCCCATGACCTACCGCATCGCCCCATCGCTTCTATCGGCTGACTTTGCCCGCCTGGGCGAGGAACTCAAAGACGTCATCGCCGCTGGCGCCGACTGGATCCATTTTGACGTGATGGACAACCATTACGTGCCCAACCTCACGTTCGGCCCGATGATTTGCCGTGCCTTGAAACCGCATGCCAAAACTGCGGCCGGGCTGGCGGTGCCAATCGACGTGCATCTGATGGTGCAACCGGTCGATGCGCTGGCCAGCGCCTTTGCCGACGCCGGCGCGGACCTGATCAGCTTCCACCCGGATGCCTCAGGCCACGTGCACCGCAGCATTCAGGCCATCAAAGCCAGGGGTTGCCAGTGTGGTCTGGTGTTTAACCCGGCCGAGCCACTGGATGTGCTGGACTGGGTGATGGAAGACATCGATCTGATCCTCATCATGAGCGTCAACCCCGGCTTTGGCGGCCAGAGTTTCATCGACTCGGCGCTGCGCAAGATCGAAGTGGTGCGGCGCCGCATCACGGCCTGCGGCAAGGACATTCGCCTGGAAGTTGATGGCGGCATCAAGGTGGACAACATCCGCCGCGTCGCCGACGCCGGGGCCGATACCTTCGTCGCCGGCAGCGCCATTTTTGGCCAGCGCGACTACAAGACCGTGATCGATGCGATGCGCGTCAAGCTCGACTGAGCTCGGCGCAAGCCACCGTCAGGCTGGCGCATGACCGGAGCGTGCCGCCTGGCGCAGACTTCAGCCAAAGCAAAATGCCGACAGCGTCGTCTCCATGACCCGATCCGAGAACAGCTTGCGACCAACATCACTGCCGGCAGCACCAGCAACGGTCATCAGTGGAATCAGGTGTTCCTGCGCACGCGGCGGATGGCATTGCCGGGCACCCGGCGCCTGTTCCCAGCTCGCAAGCAGACGAGAACGTTCCTGCGCACTGGATTCAACGGCCCCGGTCAGCCACACATCGAAGGCATCGGAAACAGGGCTGAATTGTGCATTGCCATAGGCCCGCATATTATGAAAACTCATGCCGCTGCCAATGATCAGCACGTCCTGCCTGCGCAGACATTCAAGCGCACGGCCGGCCTCCAGGTGCCGCAGCGGGTCCAGCGAGGTGTGCAGCGAGAGTTGCACCACCGGTATGTTGGCCTCAGGAAAGATCAGTTTGAGCGGAATGAACATACCGTGATCAAAGCCGCGCTGCGCATCGCAGGCGCTGGCTATCCCTGCGGCGCTCAGCGTCTTGACGATCTGATCCGCCAGCGCGGGTTCACCCGATGCCGGGTACTTCAGTTCGTAGGTATGGGCTGGAAAACCGTGATAGTCGTAAATAAGCTCCGGGTGCGCACCGCTGGTCACGGCGAAATGCGGCGCCAACCAATGCGCTGACACCATGACAATGGCTCTGGGCGTGCGCGGCAAAGTTGAGGCCAAATTCTTCAAAAAATCGGCCATGCGGGTCCAGGCATCGGGTGGGCTCCAGTCCATAAAAAAACAAGGGCCGCCCCCGTGGGGTATGAACCAAGTTGGCATTCTTGCGCTGCTGTTTGGGGGCGTCGGCGTGGTTGACATGGTCCTGCTTCCTTCAGATACCTCGCGTTCGGCATTTTCGCTGTGTTCCCGACACAGCAATATCGCCTTACGGCGGGCCCAGCTTTGGCAATTCCAGTGTCACCGTCGCTGGCGCGTCCAGGCTGGTGGCCAAGGCTGCGCTGCGTCTTGCCACCGAGTGCAAGACCAGACTTTCAGTGAGCCGACTGCCCACGTGGTACGGCCGGGCGGGCTTGCCGTCGATGGCAATCAGGGCATAGCCGCCTCTGGCCAGATCGGCCACGACCCCCATCAGCTTGAAACGGCTTGCCTGACTGAGCGCCAGCGTGGCCGTTATTTGGGTCTGACCGCCGCCCAGCAGGCGTGCCAGCGCGCGCGGATCCGCCATGACGGGGCTGGCATAGGCCAGCGCAGCGCCCGGGCTGGGCGGCGTCGTGGCGCGCCACTTGAGAACCCAATAGGCCGCGCTGGCGGCCGCCAGTGCGGCAATCAAAAAGGTGACGATGCGCAGCCGCCAGAGGGAAAGCGTTTGAGTCTGCATGGGTGGATTATCATTGAAGCGCACCCGACACTAAAGTGATCCAATCCCATGAAAAAAATTTCTCGAAGCCTGCGCCGCCGAATCCAGAGCGGTTTTACCTTGATCGAACTGATGGTCGTGCTGTTGATCATTGGTGTGCTGGCGGCACTCATCGTGCCCAATGTGCTGGAGCGCGCCGATGACGCGCGTGTCACCGCCGCCAAGACCGACGTCAACAACCTGATGCAGGCCCTCAAGCTCTACCGCCTGGACAACCAGCGCTATCCCAGCGCCGAACAGGGCCTGCAGGCGTTGCTGACCAAGCCCTCTACCGCGCCGGTGCCGCCCAACTGGAAGCGCTACCTTGACCTGCTGCCCAATGACCCCTGGGGCAAGCCCTACGTCTATATCAACCCGGGTGTCAAGGGCGAAGTCGATGTGATGTCTCTCGGTGCCGACGGCCAGCCCGGCGGCGAGGGCAAGGATGCAGATATTGGTAGCTGGCAACCCTAAGCACGGCGGCTTCACGCTGCTGGAGCTGCTGGTGGTCGTGGCCATTGTGGCTCTGGCCTCGGCCGGTGTCGGGTTTGCGCTGCGCGACACGAGCCAGGTGCAACTTGAGCGCGACGCGGATCGGCTGGCGGCCCTGCTTGAGTCAGCGCGCGCGCGCTCCCGCGTCAGCGGCCTGCCGGTGCGCTGGCGGGCCACGCCCGACGGCTTTCGCTTTGAAGGACTGCCGGCGACAGAATCCGCATCGGCGGATTTGCCGACGCAATGGCTCGATGCAGACACGCACGTCGACGCGGCCACGGTGCTGCTGCTGGGACCCGAGCCAATCATCGAAGCGCAGGCCGTGACGCTGGTATCGGGCAGCCAGCCCGGCAAAAGCGTGCGCCTGGCCAGTGACGGCGTGCGCCCGTTCAGTGTCCAAGCGCTGGTGCCCTGAAGATGGGTGTGTCCCCATGCGTCAACCAGCGTCGTGGGCGCGGCTTTACGCTGGTCGAAGTGCTGGTCGCGCTGGGCATTGTGGCGATTGCGCTGATGGCTGGCTTGCAAGCCACTGCCGCGCTGACGCGCAACGCCGAGCGGCAGAGTGACCTGTTGCTGGGCCAGACCTGTGCCGAAAACGAATTGGTCAAGGCGCGTCTGGCCAAGCAAATGCCCGACGTCGGCGACAGCAACCTGGCCTGCGAGCAGGCCGGCCAGTTGTTTAATGTGGTGCTGGCGGTGCGGCCCACACCGAATCCGAACTTTCGGCGTGTCGATGCCCAGGTGTTGAAGGGCGAGGACAGCGTGCTGCGCCTCTCGACTGTGGTGGGACGTTATTGATGTCGCGCCGACAGCCGCCGCGCCGTGGCAAGGGATTCACGCTGATCGAGCTGCTGATCGCCATCAGCCTGATGGCGCTCATGGCGGCCTTGAGCTGGCGCGGTCTGGACGGCATGACGCGCGCGCAGACGCAGATGCGCGAGCATGCCGATCAGGTGCTGGCCTTGCAGGCCGGTCTGGCGCAATGGGGCGTTGACCTGGATTCGATGGCCAGCCAGCCGGGCAGCGCCAGTATTGACTGGGACGGCCGCGCACTGCGCATCCTGCGCCAGGGCACTGGCGCGGCGGGCGCAGGCCTGCGCGTGGTGGCCTGGACGCAGCGCAGCGTGGACGGCGCCGGCCAATGGCTGCGCTGGCAGTCGCCGCCGCTGACAACGCGCGAGGCCCTGCAATTGGCGTGGCAACAGGCCGGCGCGTGGGCGCAAAACCCGGGTGACGAGGCGCGCGCGCGCGAGGTACGCATTGCCGCGTTGGAGCAGTGGCAGATTTTTTATTATCGCAACAACGCCTGGAGCAACCCGCTTTCCAGCGTCGGCACACCGGTGGGCGTAGCAGCCGAACCGGCCAACCAGATTCCGGATGGCGTTCGCTTGCTGCTGACGCTGGCACCGGGGCAGGCCGTCAGCGGCGTGCTCACGCGCGACTGGGTGCACGCCACCGTGGGCGGTGGCAAATGAAGAACAGGAAGACCCAGCGCGGTGCTGCCATCCTGACTGCCATGCTGACGGTGGTGCTGGTAGCGACGCTGGCCTCAGCCACGCTGTGGCAGCAGTGGCGCGGGGTCGAGGTCGAAACGGCTGAGCGTGCGCGCGTCCAGTCGGCCTGGGTGCTCACTGGGGCGCTGGACTGGGCGCGCCTGATTTTGCGCGAAGATGCGCGCAAGGGCGGCGCCGACCATTTGGCCGAACCCTGGGCGGTGCCGCTGGAGGCGGCCCGGCTGTCCACCTTTTTGGCCGCCGACCGCAGCGACACGCTCGAAGCCGACGCTTCGCAAGACGCCTTTCTGTCGGGCCAGATCATCGATTTGCAGTCGCGCCTGAACGTGACCAACCTGGTGCTGGCGGGTGCCATCGACAGAACGAGTCAAATCGCTTTTACCCGGCTCTTTGAACTGCTCAACCTGCCGCAGGGTGAGCTCACGCTGGTGGCAGAAAACCTGCGCTTGGCGCAGAGCGCCGGCGGCGGCAGTTTGCCCGCCGCAAGTGCCCCGGTGGCCGCTGGCACCGCGCCGCTGTTGCCGCAAACCGTTGAACAATTGAGCTGGCTTGGCTTGCCTGCCACCAGCATCGCCGTGTTGCGCCCCTTCATCACGGTGCTGCCGGTGCGCACGCCGGTGAACCTGAACACGGCGCCAGTGGAAGTGATCTACGCCTGCATCGAGGCGTTCGACCGGGCCGACGCGCAGCGCCTGGTCGATGCGCGCAACCTGATGCACCTGAGCACGCTCGCGGACGCCAGCAAATTGAGCAGCAATAGCAGCGCCAAGTTCGTCGATGCGCAGCACAGCGTGTCTTCGCGCTTCTTTGAAGTGCGTGGCCAGCTCCGCCTGGAGCAGACCGCAGTGCAACAGCAATCGGTGGTGCAGCGCGATGGTCTGGCAGTGAAGACCTTGTGGCGCCAACAGGGCGTGGCCAGCACACCGGTCGCTCTACAATGACGCTCGCCCGAAATCTGCCCATGACCACGCTGATCGTTTCACTCCCCGCCGAGCCCACGGACGCAGCCACCCTGTACGACTATGTTCTCTCGGGCGATGGCCTCACGCTGGGCGAGCAGTCACGCGCGCCACTGGCCTTGTTGCCCTTGCCCGACAAGGCCGGCGGTGAAGTGGTGGCGGTGGTCGCCGCGCGCCATCTGTCGTGGCACCAGGTGCAGTTGCCCAAGGGAACGCTGGGCCGCGGCCTCTTCCAGGATGGTGGCGCGGCGCGTTTGCGTGCCGTACTCGATGGCCTGCTCGAAGAGCGTGTGCTGGACGATACCGGCCAACTGCACTTTGCCATCGAGCCGCAGCCCAGCGCCGATGCACCGGTCTGGGTGGCGGTGTGCGAGCGCGCCTGGCTGCGCGCCGCGCTGCAGGCGCTGGAACAGTCCGGGCGCCCGGTGCGCCGCATCGTGCCCGAGTTTGAACCCGACGCGCTGAGCGACACGCTGTATGTCACGGGTGACCCCGGTGCGGCGCAATTGGTGTGCCTGGCGCAAGGCAGCGTCGCGCTCTGGCCGCTGTCTGCCGCCAGTGTGGCCATGCTGAACTGGCCGGCCGACCAGCGTGTGGTGGCCGAGCCTGCCGTGGCCGCGCTGGCCGAGCACTTCTTTCAACGCAGCGTCACCTTGCAGCAAAGCGCGCAGCGCCAGTTGCAGGCTGCCCAGTCAGGCTGGGACCTGGCGCAATTTGATTTTGCCAACTCACAAGGGGCCAGAGCCTGGAAGCGCTGGCAGCAGGCGCTGGCCGCCCTGCTGCAGGCACCGCGCTGGCGCGCCGCGCGGCTGGCTGCGCTGGCGCTGCTGGCCATCAATCTGCTGGGCTTGAACGCCTGGGCCTGGAAAGAAAAGTCCCAACTCAACGCGCAGCGGCAAGCGATTCGCAGCGTGCTCACGAGCACCTTCCCCAAGGTGCTGGTGGTGGTGGACGCGCCGCTTCAGATGGCCAAGGAAGTGGCCGCGCTGCAGCACGCCAGCGGCCTGCCATCAGCGCGCGATCTGGACCGCATGGCAAGTGCTTTTATGGCTGTTGCCCCCGTCAATTCTATGCCTACCGCTATCGAATTTATACCCGGTGAGCTGCGCATGAAGGGCTTGACGCTGAGCCAGCAAGAAGCCGCTGCACTCTCCCTCAATCTGAAGACCCAAGGCTACAGCGCCAGCCTGGAGGCGACTGCCTTGCTGATCAAGGCGGGATCTGATTGATGAAACTGGTGGACCTGTTGCAAGCGCGTTGGCGCGCCGCCTCCCAGCGTGAACGGCGCGCCTTGCTGGCAGCGGCGTTGCTGGTATCGCTGGCGCTGCTGTGGTGGCTGGCAATCGCGCCGGCGCGTGCGACTTTGATGGCGGCGCAGCGCCAACGCGCCGAACTCGGTGCCCAACTGCAGCAAATGCAAAGTTTGCAAGCCCAGGCGAAGGCCTTGCAGGGCCAACCGCGCATCGCCCCGGATGAGGCTCGGCGTCTGCTGGAGGCGTCTCTGACGCAGTTGGGCGCGGGCGCCAGGCTGGCGCTGGTTGGCGAGCAGGCGACGCTCACGCTCAAGGGCGTCTCGCCCGACGCGCTGGCCCAGTGGCTGGCGCAAGTGCGGCTGACCGCACACGCGGTGCCGTCGCAGGCGCGCCTGACGCGCAGCGCCACGGCGGCCAGCGGCCCCACCAGCGCCGCCCCGAGCTGGGACGGCAGCCTGGTCTTGACGCTGAGCGCAAACTAAGGGAGATGAGCATTTTCAGTGCGCCCCGCCAATCGACCGCCCACAAGCGCTCGCCCTGGGGCTGGGCGCTGTTTGGCGTCTTGGTCGGCTTGCTGCTGACGCTGCTGCTCAACGCGCCGGCGCGTTGGCTCACCGAGCTGGTGCAGCAGAACCTGGCCGGGCGCCTGTTGCTCGACGACGCGCGCGGCAGTGTCTGGAACGGCTCAGCCCGGCTCACGCTCAGCGGCGGCGCAGGCAGCACCGATGCCGCCAGTTTGCCCGGGCGCCTGAACTGGCAACTGCGCCCGAGCTGGAACGGCCTGCACCTGGCATTGAACGCCGACTGCTGTATGCAGCACGCCTGGCAGATGCAAGTGCAGCCGCGCTGGGGCGGTGCTCGTGTGCTGCTCTCGGACAGCCAGTCGCAGTGGCCGACGCTGTGGCTGCGCGGGTTGGGCACACCCTGGAACACGCTGCAACTGGAGGGCCAGTTGGCGCTGTCAAGCCGCTCGCTGGTGCTGCAGTGGGCCAGTGGGCGCCTGCTGCTGGAAGGCCAGGTGCAGCTCGATGCGCTGCAGATTTCGTCACGCCTGTCCACGCTCAAGCCGATGGGCAGCTACCGCGTCGTGCTCAGTGGTGGCAACGCACCTGCGTTTGCGCTTAGCACGCTTGCGGGCGACCTACAATTGTCGGGCACCGGCCAATGGGTGGGCAACCGCTTGCGCTTTGAAGGCGTGGCCAGCGCAGCGCCGGACCGGCTCGACGCCTTGTCCAATCTGCTCAACATCATTGGACGGCGCGACGGCGAGCGCTCCCTCATCAAAATAGGTTGAATCTGTATGCAACACCGGCTTTTCTTCCAGTCCAGGAACGCTATTTTTTCAATAGCTGTTTGCGCAGTATTGACGGGGGCTACAGCCTTATTTTGTATAAATTCTGAGGCTCAGACCGCGACCACCGCAAAGCGCGGCGAACCGGTCACGCTGAACTTCAGCAACGCCGAGATTGAATCGGTGGCGCGCACCATGGGCGTCATCACCGGCTTTAACGTGGTGGTCGATCCGCGCGTCAAAGGCACCCTGACGCTGGTGACCGACAAGCCGGTCAGTCGCACGATTGCCATGAACCAGTTTCTGGCCGCGCTGCGTCTGCAGGGCTACACCATGGTCGAGTCGGGTGGCTTGTACAAGGTGGTGCCCGAGGCCGATGCCAAGCTGCAAAGCGCTGCTGTCACGGTGAGTGAAGACAGGGTCGGGGGCAGCAACCAGATCACAACGCAAATCTTCAAGCTCAATTTCGAATTGGCCAACAACCTGGTGGCGGTGCTGCGCCCGCTGATCAGCCCGAACAACACCATCAACGTCAACCCCGGCACCAATTCGCTCATCATCACGGACTACGCCGACAACCTGCGCCGCCTGGCGCGCATCATCGCCGCCGTTGATATCTCGAACGCCACCGATGTCGAGATTCTTCCGCTCAAGCACGCCATCGCCGTGGATCTCGCACCGCTGGTGTTGCGGCTGGTCGAGTCCGCCAGCGCGGGCAGTGCGCCGGGCCAGGCCGACACCTCCTTCAAGACCATTCTGGTGGCCGAACCGCGCTCCAATACGCTGATTCTGCGGGCCGCCAACCCGGCCCGCGTGGCGCTCGTGAAATCGCTCGTGGACAAGCTCGACCAGCCCGGCGAAAACGGCCAAAACGGCGCGGCGGGCAACATTCATGTGGTCTATCTGAAGAATGCCGACGCCACCAAACTGGCGGTGACGCTGCGCGCGGCCATGAGCGGCCAGACACCCGCCGCTGCGGCGCCAACCGGGACGCCCGCGGCCGGTGCCATCGCCGTCGCCACTGCATCGAGCGCATCCTCAACCGGCGGCCAGGTGCAGGCCGACGCCAGCACCAATTCGCTCATCATCACGGCACCCGAGCCGCAATACCGCCAGTTGCGCGCCGTCATCGACAGGCTCGACGAACGACGCGCCCAGGTGCTGGTCGAGAGTCTGATTGTCGAAGTGAACACCGATCGGGCGGCTGAGTTCGGTATCCAGTGGCAGGGCGCCTTTGGGTCAGGCCGGCGACGGCGTGATCGGCCTGCTGGGTACCAACTTTGGCGCCGCGGTCAAAAACATCATCAACCTGGCCTTGGGTCGCCAGCGGCACGGTGGCGCCGGCGACCGGTCTTCAATCTTGGTGCGGCGCATCAGACCAACGGCGTTTACGTGCTCGGTTTTCTGGCGCATTTTCTGGAAAGTACAGCGGCAGCGGCAATGTGCTCTCGACGCCCAATCTGCTGACACTCGACAACGAAGAAGCCAAAGATCGTGATCGGCCAGAACGTGCCGTTTGTCACCGGTCAGTTCACCAACACGGGTGCCAGCGGCAGCAGCGGCGGCTCCGTCAACCCGTTCCAGACGATCGAGCGCAAGGATGTGGGCTGACGCTCAAGGTCAAGCCGCAAATCAGCGAAAACGGTACCGTCAAAATGACGATCTACCAGGAAGTCTCGAGCGTGCAGGCCTCCACCGTCAATGCCACCAATGGCCCAACGACCAACAAGCGCACCATCGAGTCCAACGTGCTGGTCGAAGATGGTGCCATTGTGGTGCTGGGCGGCTTGCTGCAAGACGAGTTTTCCGGCAACCAGGACAAGGTGCCGGGGATCGGTGACGTGCCGTTTTTTGGCAACCTGTTCAAGAGTGAAACGCGCAGCCGCAAGAAGACCAACCTGATGGTCTTCTTGCGCCCGGTGGTGGTGCGCGACGCGCAGGCTTCGACGCGCCTGTCGATGGACCGCTACGACCTGATGCGCTCGGGCATGCAGCAGGCGCAGCCATTGTCGAGCCAGGTCGTGCCGATTAACGAGGCAGCACAAATGCCCGTGCCAGCCGCCAAGACGAAGCCCTGACGCGGCGCACCGGCCTGCCATGCGCTATCCGCTGCCCTATGCGTTTGCTCGCACCCATCAACTCCTGCTGGAGGAAGACGCGGCGGGCGATTTGAGCTTGTGCGTGCATCCCGGCTCAAATGCCAGCGCCGTGAGCGAAGTGATGCGCAAGTACGCCGTGCGAGCCGTGCAGACGCAAAGCAGCGAGGTGCTGATCCAGCGCATCAGCGCCGCTTACGCGCAAGGCGAATCGAGCGCCGCGGCGGTGGTCAGCGAAGTCGAGAGCGACGCCGACCTGTCACGCATGATGCAGGACTTGCCGGCGATTGAGGACTTGCTGGAGACCTCGGACGACGCGCCCATCATCCGCATGCTCAACGCGCTCCTGACGCAAGCCGCGCGCGACGGCGCCAGCGACATCCACATCGAACCGTATGAGCGCCACTCGAGCGTGCGCTTTCGTGTCGATGGCAGCTTGCGCGAAGTGGTGCAGCCCAACCGCGCGCTGCACGCGGCGCTGATTTCGCGCCTGAAGATCATGGCCGACCTCGACATTGCCGAGCGGCGCCTGCCGCAGGACGGCCGCATCTCGCTGCGCATCGGCACACGCGCGGTGGATGTGCGCGTCAGCACCCTGCCCAGTGCCCACGGTGAGCGCGCGGTGCTGCGCCTGCTGGATAAATCCGAAGGCCGCTTGAGCCTGGAAGCACTGGGCATGCAGGGCGATGTGTTGCAGCGCTTTGAGCACCTGGTGACGCAGCCGCACGGCATCATCCTGGTGACCGGCCCGACCGGTTCGGGCAAGACCACCACGCTGTATGCCGCCATGGGTCGGCTGGACGCCGGGCACAGCAACATCATGACGGTGGAAGACCCGATCGAGTACGAGTTCCCCGGTGTCGGCCAGACCCAGGTCAACGCCAAGATAGACCTGAGCTTTGCCAAGGCGCTGCGTGCCATTTTGCGGCAGGACCCGGACATCATCATCATCGGCGAAATCCGCGACTTCGAGACCGCGCAGATTGCCATCCAGGCTTCGCTCACGGGCCACCTGGTGCTCGCCACCATCCACACCAACGACGCCGCCAGCGCCGTTACGCGCCTGACCGACATGGGGGTCGAGCCGTTCCTGCTGAGCTCATCGCTGCTCGGGGTATTGGCGCAGCGGCTGCTGCGCAAGCTGTGCCGGTCCTGCCACGGTGCGGGTTGCTCAGCGTGCGGCCAAACGGGCTATAGCGGGCGCAGCGGTGTGTTTGAACTGCTGCTGACGGATGACGCCATCCGCGCGCAGATTCACAACCGTGCTTCGGAAGCCGAGATTCGGGCTGCGGCGCTCAAAGGCGGCATGACGCTGATGCGCGACGACGGCGAGCGCCTGGTAGCCAACGGCCTGACCTCGCGCGAAGAACTGCTGCGCGTGACAAGAGATTAGGCAAAGCTGCGCCATGCCGGTCTATTCATTTGAGGCGCTCAGCGCCGACGGGCAAAGCCGCAAGGGCGTGATCGAGGCCGACTCGACCAAGTCGGCGCGCAGCCTGCTGCGCGGCCAGGCCCTGGTGCCGATGAAAGTGGAGGCGGTCAGTGCCGAAGGCGACCCGACCAGCGGCGCTGCGGGCACCGGCAGCCGCTACCAGCGTCGTGTCTTTCGTGCTACCGGCCTGGCGATCTGGACGCGCCAACTCGCCGGCCTGGTGTCATCGGGCCTGTCGCTCGAGCGGGCCTTGACATCCCTGTCTGACGAGGCCGAGCGTGAGAGCGAACACCACTTGCTGGCTACATTGCGCTCCGAGGTCAATGGCGGCTCAACCTTTGCCAAGGCGCTGGCGCAGCATCCGCGCGAGTTCTCGCCCATCTTCATCGCCGTTATTGGCGCGGGCGAGCAAAGCGGCAACCTCGGTCTGGTGCTTGAGCGCCTGGCCGACGACCTGGAGGAGCAGCAGGCGCTCAAGGCCAAACTGATCGGCGCGGCACTGTATCCGGCCATCGTTTCGCTGGTGGCGGTGGTCATCGTGCTGTTCTTGGTGACCTACGTCGTGCCGCAGGTGGCGCATGTCTTTGCCGGCAGCAAGCACGCCTTGCCGCTGCTCACGGTAATCATGATCAGCACCAGCAGTTTTGTGCGCAGTTGGGGCTGGTTGCTCTTGATTGCTATTATTTTGTTAGCTTTTGGCGCTCGACTGGCCTTGGCCAGGCCCGTATTTCGTGAAAAGTTTGACGCCGCCTGGCTGAACTTGCCGATCCTGGGCAAGCTCGCGCGCAGTTACAACACCGCGCGTTTTGCCAGCACGCTGGCGATGCTCGCTGCGGCTGGCGTGCCGATCCTCAAGGCGCTGCAGGCGGCGGCCGACACGCTCTCCAACCGCGCCCTGCACAAAGACGCGCTGGAGGCGCTGGTGCTGGTGCGCGAGGGCGCCCCGCTGGCCGCCGCGCTGGCGCAAAAAAAGCGATTTCCCGGCTTGCTGGCCATGTTTGCGCGCTTGGGAGAACAGACCGGCCAGTTGCCCACCATGCTCGGTCGGGCCGCCAAACAACTCAGCACCGAAGTGCAGCGCCGCGCCATGCAACTCGCCACGCTGCTCGAGCCGCTGCTGATCGTGGCCATGGGCGTGATCGTGATGCTGATCGTGCTGGCAGTGCTGATGCCCATCATCCAGCTCAATCAATTGGTCAAGTGACGCGCTTGTGCCGACAAAGGCCCGGCTCCGGGCCACTCAGCGCAAGCCTCAACTTAGACTATTTCACGGAACCCAGCAGCGCCTCCTTGAGCAGATGGTCGGCCGGAACCGGCCCGAGCCAGATCATCATCAGCGCCTTGAAGAATTCAGCCTCCTTGAACGCTTCGCCCTGCACCACGCCCTTGACCGTGATGACCGAGCCTGTGCCAGGCACCCACTCGATCATGAAACTATCACCGGCCACCAGGGGCTTTTGCGCAGCGAAGATTTCACCCATACGGATCAGGCCGGGCACCAGCTTGGACATGGCGGCTTTGCCCATGTTGTCTTCCATGCCGCGCGTCAGCAGCTTACCCAGTTCGCGCGAGTCAATCGTGCGCAGCATGGTCACGCTCAGACGTTTTGGGCCGGACTGGTTTAGCACTTCCTCTGGCGTTGCGGCCTTCTTGCTCAGGTACAGACCCGCCGCATAGACCTTGAAAATGGCTTTGTAACGCGTGCCCGCCCCGTTGAGTTGCAGCTTGCTGCCATTCAGATCCACACTGTCAGGGAACTTGACCCCATTGACTTCAAGCGTCGCGGCCAGCGTGTTGCACGCAAAGAGGCAGGCGAGCACGGCCGATGCCAGGTATTTAGAAAATTTCATGGTTTCTCCGGTTAATGGCACGAGCGTGCTATTTTGAAGCTGTGAATTCTGGCGGCATTTGCGCCAGCACGCAATAGGGTTTCCGATAGGGAACGACGTGCGCTTGAGGCAAAATGTCCCAGGCACCCGCCGCCCTAACCTGATGGAAAGACGCCCCCGCCGTGATCTCCGAACTTGAATTCAAAAGCCTCAGTGCCCAAGGCTACAACCGCATTCCGCTGATGCTCGAAGCCTTTGCCGATCTGGAGACGCCTTTGTCGCTGTATCTCAAGCTGGCCTATGCCAAAGGGACAGGGCCCTACAGTTTTCTGCTTGAATCGGTGGTGGGGGGTGAGCGCTTTGGTCGCTACAGTTTTATCGGGCTGCCCGCGCGCACGTTGCTGCGTTGCTCGGGATTCGGTGCTGAGGTCAAGACCGAGGTGCTGACCGATGGCGTGGTGGTGGAAACCTCGCAGCGCAACCCGCTGGACTTCATCAGCGACTACCAGAGACGCTTCAAGGTGGCGCTGCGACCGGGTCTGCCGCGTTTCTGCGGCGGTCTGGCGGGCTACTTTGGCTACGACACGGTGCGCCACATCGAGAAGAAGCTGGAAAAAACCTGTCCACCCGACACGCTCGGCTGCCCGGATATTTTGTTGCTGCAATGCGAGGAACTGGCGGTCATCGACAACCTGTCGGGCAAGCTGTATCTGATCGTCTATGCCGACCCGGCGCGGCCGGAGGCTTATGCCAGCGCCAGGCGACGCCTGCGTGAACTCAAGGAGCAGCTCAAGTATTCAGTCAGCGCGCCGCCGGTGTTGCCAACGCAGAGCTACCCGGCTGAACGCGACTTTGCCAAAGCCGACTTCCTGGCCGCGGTCGAGCGCGCCAAGGCGCTCATCGCCGGGGGCGACTTCATGCAGGTGCAGGTCGGCCAGCGCATCAAAAAGCGTTACACCGAGTCACCCTTGAGCCTCTACCGCGCGCTGCGCTCCCTCAATCCCAGCCCCTACATGTATTACTACCACTTTGGTGATTTTCAGGTGGTCGGTGCCAGCCCCGAGATTTTGGTGCGCCAGGAACAGCTTAGGTCCGAAGGACGGACCGAGCAAAGAATCACCATCCGCCCCTTGGCGGGAACGCGTCCGCGCGGTGCCACGCTCGAGACAGACAAGGCGGCCGAAGTGGAGCTGATCAACGACCCCAAAGAGCGTGCCGAGCATGTCATGCTGATTGATCTGGCGCGCAACGACATTGGCCGCATTGCGAAAATCGGCAGTGTCAAAGTGACGGACGCCTTCAGCGTTGAGCGCTACAGCCATGTCATGCACATTGTCAGCAACGTCGAAGGCACGCTCATCGATGGACCGGATGGAGCGCCGCTGGGCAGCATGGATGTGCTGCGCGCCACCTTCCCGGCCGGCACGCTGACCGGCGCGCCCAAGGTGCATGCGATGGAGTTGATCGACCAGCTGGAGCCGACCAAGCGCGGCCTTTACGGTGGTGCTTGCGGTTACCTGAGCTATGCGGGTGACATGGACGTGGCCATTGCGATTCGCACCGGCATCATCAAGGACCAAGCGCTCTACGTGCAGGCGGCAGCGGGCATCGTGGCCGATAGCGTGCCCGAGCTGGAATGGCGTGAAACGGAAGCCAAGGCGCGGGCCCTGCTAAGGGCGGCGGAACTGGTGGAAGAAGGACTGGAGTGAAAGCGGCCGCGCCGTCATAAGAGGTCGCGCGTATCGTCAAAATGCGCTTCCACGTCGCTCGGCAGCAACTGGATGGTGGCGCGCAGTCCCGGCACGGCGCTCATCAGCGCCTGCTCGACGCTGGTGCGCACGGCCGCCGCGCGCCCGAGCGACCAGCCTGCGGGCATGTGCATGTGCAGATCAACAAAGCGACGCTGGCCGGAGCGGCGTGTGGCGACGTGGTCAAAGCGGATGGTGGGGTGCGCAAACTCTTCCAGCGTCTTCTGGATCTGGCGCAGCACATCGGGCTCGACCGCCTCGTCCATCAGGCCTTGCGAGGAGCGCCACATCAGGTGCGCGCCCTCCCACAGAATATTCAGCGCCACACCGATCGCCACCACTGGGTCCAGCCAGAGCCAGCCCGTCATGGCCACCGCAGCGATGCCGATCACCACGCCGACCGAGGTCCAGACATCGGTCACCAGGTGCCGCGCATCCGCGTCCAGTGCAATCGAGCGGTGGATCTTGGCGGCGCCAAACATGACCCAGGCCAGCAAGCCGTTGAGCGCCGAGCTGATGATAGACAAAGCCAGCCCCCAGCCGACCTGCTGGATCGGTTGCGGCTCGATCAGGCGCAGCACCGCCGTCCAGACAATACCGATGGCTGCAGCAATGATCAGCACGCCTTCAAAGCCGCTGGAGAAATACTCGGCCTTGTGATGCCCGTAAGGGTGCTCCTCGTCAGCCGGGCGCTGCGCGATGGTGACCATCAGCAGGGCAAAGATGGCGCTGGCCAGGTTCACCAGCGACTCCATCGCGTCCGATAGCAAACCAACCGAATCGGTGATGTACCAGGCCCAGGTCTTGAGCGTGATGGTGATCAGGGCCACGGCAACTGAGGCCCAGAGCAGGCGCGGCGGCGTCAAAAATCGCAGGGGCACAAATTGCATAGGCCTTAACCCAAAGTTACTTTGGCAAATTTGCGCTTGCCGACCTGTAACACATAAGTGCCAGCGCCAAGCTTGAGGCCTTTGTCGCTCACCACGCTGGAGTCGATGCGAACGCCGCCACCGTCAAGCAGGCGGTTGCCTTCGCCAGTGGAGGCCGCCAGCCCTGCCATTTTGAGCAAAGCGCCGATGCCCACTGGGGTGCCCGCTTCGCCCAAGGGCAAATCCAGTTCGGCAATCTGGTCGGGCACGCCGCCCTGGCTGCGCCGGATGAAGTCCTGCTCGGCGGCATCCGCCGCAGCCGCGTTGTGAAAGCGCGCAGTGATCTCCTTGGCCAGCGCCACCTTGGCGTCTTTCGGATTGCGTCCGGCGTCCACCTCGGCCTTCAAAACGGCAATCGCGGCCTCGCTCTGGAAACTCAGCAAGGTGTACCAGCGCCACATCAGCACATCCGAAATACTCAAGACCTTGGCAAACATGGTGTTGGCATCTTCACTGATGCCGATGTAGTTGCCCTTGCTCTTGGACATTTTCTCGACCCCGTCCAGGCCTTCCAGCAGCGGCATGGTCAGGATGCATTGCGGCTCCTGGCCGTATTCTGTCTGTAAGTGACGGCCCACTAACAAGTTGAATTTCTGATCCGTGCCGCCGAGTTCCAGATCGCTTTTGAGTGCCACCGAGTCATAGCCCTGCATCAGCGGATAAAGAAATTCATGCACGCTAATCGGTGTGCCGGCCTTGAAACGGTCATGAAAATCGTTGCGCTCCATCATGCGCGCCACGGTGTAGCGCGCGGCCAGCTGAATCATGCCGCGTGAGCCCAGCGTGTCGCCCCATTCGCTGTTGTAGCGAATCTCGGTTTTGCTTGGGTCCAGCACCATCGAGGCCTGCCGGTAATAGGTCTGGGCGTTGACTTCGATCTGCTCACGCGTGAGCGGCGGACGCGTGCTGTTGCGCCCGGAGGGGTCGCCAATCAGGCTCGTGAAGTCGCCAATCAGAAAGATCACCGTGTGGCCCAGGTCCTGCAACTGGCGCATCTTGTTGAGCACCACAGTGTGGCCGATGTGAATATCGGGCGCGGTCGGATCGAGCCCAAGCTTGATGCGCAACGGCTTTCCAGTGGCCTCGGCGCGCGCCAGCTTTTTGATCCAGTCGTCTTGCGGAATCAGCTCGTCACAGCCGCGCAAAGTCACGGCGAGCGCCTTCCGGACACCCTCGGTGACGACAAATTTGGGAGGCGGAGCCAGATTCATAAGGGTTTTCCCGGGGGCTGGGTTTTGGGGCGAAGCTATACTTCGCAACTTCTCATGCCGCTGATTTTAATTCTTCCGGCTTGAGTGCCCTTTTTGTCTGTTCGGTTGCCAACATAGCAACCCCCACCAGGAATCGTTGTTTTGATCAATCGTCTGCTTCACGCTGGAAACGCCTTGTCATCTTATGCCAGCCAGACCGTTCGTCGCCACCCTGGGCGGCTCACCGCCCTGTTGACCGCCCTGTTGCTCGGCGGCGGCGGCGGCGCTTTCGCGCTGGCTGCTTTGGCACCCGATGCGGCTGACCTGCCCGTGCGCCAAGTGTTTGAGTTGGTACAACCGCTGGCGCTCAAGGCACCGGCTGAACTCGATGTCCAGGCACTCAAATTGTTCCGCTCTGAAGTCACCCGTGCCAGCGATACGGCTGATACGCTGCTCAAGCGACTGGGCATTGACGACCCGGCGGCAGCCGCTTTCTTGCGCGCTGACCGGTCGGCGCGTCAGGTCTTGCTGGGACGTAGCGGTCGCAACGTCAGCACCGAGGCGAGCGAACGCAACACCTTGCTCAAACTCAGCGCGCGCTGGAGCAGCGACAACGACGGCACTTTCAAACGGCTGGTGGTAGAAAAATCGGCGCAGGGTTTTCAGTCGCGCATTGAATCTGCAGCGCTGGTCGCTTCCGCGCGACTGGCCAGCGGGCGCATCGAGACCTCGCTCTTTGCCGCCACGGATGAGGCCAAAATCCCTGACAGTGTGGCCACCCAGGTGGCTGAGATTTTTGCCAGCGACATTGATTTTCATCGCGCGTTGCGCAAGGGCGACCGCTTTTCCATCGTCTATGAGACGCTTGAAGGCGACGGCGAGCCACTGCGCAGCGGGCGAATTCTAAGTGTGGAGTTTGTCAACAAGGGCAAGCCCTTCCAGGCCATGTGGTTCCAGGATCCTGAGGCGGCTGGCGGTCAGGCAGCCACTGGCGCGCCCGGTTCCGTCGCGCGCAGCAAAGGTGGCTATTACAGCCTGGACGGTCAAAGCCTGCGCCGCGCCTTCCTGGCCTCGCCTGTGGCCTTCTCTCGCGTCACGAGTGGTTTCAAGATGCGTTTGCACCCGATTTTGCAAGTGATGCGGGCGCATCAAGGCGTCGATTACGGTGCCCCAACCGGTACCCCGGTGCGCAGCGTGGGTGACGCCGTGGTTGACTTTGCCGGCGCCCAAAACGGCTATGGGAATGTCATCATCCTCAAGCATCGCAACAATTACAAGACGGTCTACGCCCACCTGAGCCACATCAATGTGCGCAAGGGAGAGAACGTCAGCCAGGGCCAAAATATCGGCGCCGTCGGTTCCACCGGCTGGGCGACCGGGCCGCATTTGCATTTTGAGTACCGCATCAACGGCGTTTATCGCGACCCGTTGACGATTGCCCGCGACAACGAAACCATTCCGGTGTCGGCCGCTGCAAGGCCCGTTTTTACCCGGCTGGCGTCCGAAAACCGGGTTGCCCTGGCGGCTGCGGCTTCGATTCAGCAAACCAGCGCCCAGTAGCCGCGCTGGGCCACACGCCGCGTGCCTGAACTCTTTGTCGGCCTGATGTCGGGTACCTCGCTGGACGGGGTCGATGGGGTTCTGGTCGATTTTTCTGGGCATGGAATCACTATTCTGGCGCATGCCAGCCAGCCTCTGTCGTCGGCTTTGAGCGAAGAATTGCTGACTCTCAATTGCCCGGGCCCCAATGAACTGCACCGCGCTGCGCTGGCCGCCAATGGCCTGGTCGCCCTCTATGCCAAGGTCGTTGCAGAGTTGCTTGAAAAGGCCGGGCGCTGCGCCCGGGATGTGACTGCCATCGGTGCCCACGGCCAGACGGTGCGCCATCGGCCGCAAGCCTTTGACGGTATCGGCTATACCCTGCAACTCAACAACCCAGCACGCTTGGCAGAGTTGACCGGTATCAGCGTGGTGGCAGACTTTCGCAGCCGCGATGTGGCCGCCGGCGGCCAGGGCGCGCCACTGGTGCCACTTTTCCATCGAGCGGCATTCGGGCACCCCGGCGACAAAGTGGGCGTACTCAACCTCGGCGGCATGGCCAACCTGACGGTAGTCGGGCCCGACTTGGGCGCTGACGTCCTGGGTTTTGACTGCGGCCCGGGCAACGTCCTGCTCGACCATTGGTGTCAGCAGCAACACGGCCAGCGCTTTGACGCAGCCGGTGCCTGGGCAGCCAGTGGACGGGTCAATGCTGACCTGCTGGCCGCCCTGCTGGCCGAGCCTTTCTTCCGGCAGGCGCCACCCAAGAGCACCGGACGCGACCTGTTCAACCCGAGCTGGCTGGCTGAAAGACTATCTGGATTGCCGTTAATGAGCCCGGCGGACATCCAGGCCACTTTGGCAGAATTGACTGCCAGAACTTGTGCAGACTGCGTGAAGAGCTACTGTAATAATAGCAAAGAACTAATTGTTTGTGGCGGCGGGGCGTTCAATACGCACCTGATGGCGCGCCTGCGAGCGTCGTTGCCGGCACTGCCAATCAACTGCTCCGATCGCCACGCGCTGCCAGCCCTGCAAGTGGAAGCGACTGCGTTCGCATGGCTGGCACGCAAAACAGTGCTGCGCGAACCGCTGCCACTGCAAAAAATAACCGGTGCCCGTGGCGCACGCGTGTTGGGCGCCATCTACCCGGCCTGAGCCCGGGGATCAGTCGGCAAGCAACGCCGCGTGACTAAGCCGCGAAGCTTGAGCCGCAGCCACAGGTTGTGGTGGCGTTCGGGTTCTTGATGACGAACTGCGAGCCTTCCAGGTCCTCTTTGTAATCAATTTCGGCCCCCACCAGGTATTGATAGCTCATCGCGTCAATGAGCAGCGAGACGCCATTCTTGGTCATCGTGGTGTCGTCTTCATTGGTGACTTCATCAAAAGTGAAACCATACTGAAATCCCGAACAGCCCCCGCCCTGGACAAAAACACGCAGCTTGAGCTCCGGATTGCCTTCTTCGGCGATCAGGTCGGCCACTTTGGCGGCCGCACTGTCGGTAAAGATCAGGGGGCCAGGCATTTCAGTCTGGACGTTTTCAGCAATTGCGCTCATGGAGATTCCTTTAATCAGTTAAGAACAGCACTTGCCATTGCATGGCGACAGACTGTCCGGCTATATCTTGGGGCGGGCTGCAATACTAACGCATTTTGCTCGGGAATTCAGCGCGTGGGGTGTTGCAGGCTCTGCGGTGCAAAATCAATACAATAACTTTATGACCGACAAAACACATCCTCTGACGATCCCGAAAGCCGCACTCATCACCGGCATCACCGGCCAGGACGGCAGCTATCTTGCCGAACTGCTGCTGGAAAAAGGCTACACCGTGCACGGCATCAAGCGCCGCGCCAGCTCGTTCAACACCCAGCGCGTGGACCACCTCTACCAGGATCCGCACATTGACAACGCCAACTTCAAGCTGCACTACGGCGACCTCACCGACACCAGCAACCTGGTGCGCATCGTGCAAGAAACCCAGCCCGACGAAATCTACAACCTGGGCGCGCAAAGCCACGTAGCGGTCAGCTTTGAGAGCCCCGAATACACCGCCGACGTTGACGGCATGGGCAGCCTGCGCCTGCTCGAAGCCATCCGCATCCTGGGGCTGGAGAAAAAAACCCGTTACTACCAGGCCAGTACCAGCGAGCTCTACGGCCTGGTGCAGCAAACCCCTCAAAAGGAAAGCACCCCGTTTTACCCGCGCAGCCCCTACGCCGCCGCCAAGCTCTACGCCTACTGGATCACCGTCAACTACCGTGAAGCATATGGCCTGTATGCCTGCAATGGCATCTTGTTCAACCACGAAAGCCCGCGCCGGGGCGAAACCTTCGTCACGCGCAAGATCACGCGCGGCCTGGCCAATATTTGCCTGGGTCTGGAAAATTGCCTTTACATGGGCAACATCGACGCCCGGCGCGACTGGGGTCACGCCAAAGACTACGTGCGCATGCAGTGGCTCATGCTGCAGCAAGAGCAGCCCGAAGACTATGTGATTGCCACCGGCGTGCAATACAGCGTGCGCCAGTTTATCGAGAAGACGGCCGCCGTGCTGGGCATGCAGATCAAATGGCAAGGCGAGGGCGTTGATGAAATTGGCTACTGGCGCGACCAGGCCATCATCAAAATCGACCCGCGCTACTTCCGCCCGACCGAAGTGCAAACCCTGCTCGGCGACCCCAGCAAAGCCAAACAAAAGCTCGGATGGGTGCCAGAGATCACGCTCGACCAGATGATTGAAGAGATGGCAACCGCCGATTTGGCTGAAGCCAAGAAGCATGCCCTGCTAAAACAACATGGCTACCACGTTAGCGTGAGCGTGGAATGAGAAACCCGCTATTGGTTATGTAGCGGGCTTGCGTTAAATGGTTTGGTGGCCTGGGGCGGAATCGAACCACCGACACAAGGATTTTCAGTCCTCTGCTCTACCGACTGAGCTACCGGGCCAACCCGCCAAATTATAGCGGCTTTAAGGCGCAACGCGCTTGCCGCGCGTCAGGTCAACGCCCAACTGTTTAAGCTTGCGATAGAGGTGCGTGCGCTCCAGTCCGGTCTTTTCGGCAACCCGGGTCATGGAGCCGTTTTCTTTGGCAAGGTGGTATTCGAAGTAGGCCTTTTCAAATTCGTCGCGGGACTCCCGTAACGGCTTGTCGAGCAAAAAGCTTTGCAGCGCTTGCGGCCCGATTGGTGGCGCAACGGCATCGGGTTGACCTTGCAGGTTCAAGACATCCGCCGTCTGCGGGATCGCTGTCGCCATGGGGGGGGGTGTCGGCTTACGGATCACGCCGCGCGCCAAACCTTGCTCAACCGCTTTAAGCAGTTTTTGCAGGGTAATAGGTTTTTCGAGGAACGCCAAAGCGCCAATCTTGGTCGCCTCCACCGCAGTGTCTATGGTTGCGTGTCCGCTCATCATAATGACAGGCATGGTGAGCGCGCCCATGGCTGACCACTCCTTGAGAAGCGTCACGCCATCGGTATCTGGCATCCAGATATCGAGCAAAACCAGATCGGGTCGCTCGCGCAAACGAGCGGCGCGGGCTTGCGCTGCGTTTTCTGCAACTTCGACGCTATGCCCTTCGTCGTTGAGGATTTCCCACAAAAGATCGCGGATGCCGAGCTCGTCATCAACCACCAATATATTTGCCATGATTAAAGTGCGTCCCCTGGATATGCTGACGTCGTCCGGTTAACCGGTACAACCTTCTTCAGGACGAATGATAACGACACTTGAGCGCCCACTACTTTACCGTCCACAACCCGGTTGGTAATATCAACGCTGGCACCATGTTCATCGCCAATCTTTTTGACCACGGCCAAACCCAACCCGGTCCCCTTGGTCTTGGTGGTGACGTACGGTTCAAACGCGCGCTTAAGGATGTCCTTCGGGAACCCGGTGCCACAGTCGAGCACACTCAGTCGAACCCGCCCGGCACTTTCCAGCCATTGGGTCTTGATCGTCACACTGTGATCGATGTCGCCATGGCCTCTCGACTCCATGGCATCTTGCGCATTCTGGACCAGGTTGTGTATCACTTGGCGCAATTGCTGCGCATCTCCCTGAACCGGGGGTGCATGCAAGTCAAGCTCCATCCGAACCGGGGCTGGCAAGGTCTCGTTGTCGTACAGATGCCATACTTCAGACACCAATGCATTCAGATCAATCGCCTTGAGCTCAGCTGCGGGCAATCGGGCGTAGTCCCGGAACTCGTTGACGAGTCGCTTCATGGCATCGACCTGATCGACGATGGTCTTGACCGACTTGGTAAGCAAGGTCTGTTCTGGTGCTGCCAATTTTCCAGTCAGCTTCATCGCCAGGCGTTCAGCCGACAACTGGATGGGAGTCAACGGGTTCTTGATCTCGTGGGCCAGTCGGCGCGCCACTTCACCCCAGGCCTGAGAGCGTTGTGCCGACACGATCTCTGAAATATCATCAAACACCAATAGACGTGCAGCGCCCGGCAGTTCTGCGCCACGTGCTACTAAGACAATTGCATCCCGCATTGGCTTGGCCACTCGCTCCGGGTTTGCATTGCCGAGTTCAAATGACTGCTGCCAGTGGTCAAGTCCATGTTCGCTGCGCAAGGTCAAGAAGGCTTCAAAGCGGGCTTGCACGTTTTCGCCAAAGTTCTCGAGGCCCTGGATTTCAGCCAGGCGCTGTCCCACCATGGATGCCAGCGGAACCCGCAGAATCCGGGTCGCGCCTGGATTGGACGAGATAATGCCCCCTTGCGCATCAAGCACGATGACGCCGGCGGTCAGGTTGTCCAGAATGGTCTGCAAATTGGCGCGCGCCGCATCCACTTGCATCATGCTGGTTTGCACGGCTAGGCGGGCATCAAAGAGCTGCTGCGTCATGTCCGCAAATGAGCGGGTCAAGCCATCGAGTTCATCGTGTCCGCGCAGTGACGCCTTTGGCGTCAGATCACCGGCCGTTACCTGGCGTACGCCGTCGGCCAGCAAGAGCAGCGGGCGTGCAATCTGGTTACCCAGCAGGACGGCAAGCAATACGGCGCCAAAGACAGCGAGAAACAGGCTCAGCGTCAAAGTCCCAATATACATTCGGCGCAAGCCCTCGCGCGCCAACGCGCGTTCCTGGTACTCGCGATTGGCTTGCGTGACCGCGAGCGCATTGGCGACCAGCGTCGTTGGTAAGGTTTGCGTGACCAATAGAAAGCGTGGCGCACCCAGTAATCCAACGCTGTTGCTCGAAACCAGGACCAATGCCTTGATACGCGCATTCCCCAGCTCACCCGGTGACGCCTCATCCAGTCCGTCAATCCAGGTGACAGAGCGCTGTCCACGGGCACTGCGAAATTGCTGTTGGCTGGGACGCTCCGGGTTGAGCTGGTAGCGAGCTTGCCCGGTCGCCGCGAGCAACTGCCCTGAGGCGCTCCAGAGTATCAGGTCACTCGAGCCAACCTGCTCACGCACGCGCTCCATCGCCAGCGCGGCGCTGAGGTCGGAGGTATCGGCCAGTTGAACCGCCGCCGCACGCGCCTTGCTGGTTAATTCGTTGGACAACGCCTCCAACGTGACGCGTCCGAGATTGAGGCCGGCATCGAGCGCGCCCTCGACCTTGACATCGAACCAACTCTCAATCGAACGCGACACGAACTGGTACGACACCACGTAGATCAGAACGCCTGGGGCAAATCCCGCTAACGCAAAGATGGCCGCCAATTTGACCAACAGGCGACTGCCAAACTTGCCTTGGCGCAGGCGTCTGATCAGCCGGTAAGCGATCCATACGATGGCCGCCAGCAGCAGGCCCGCTACCACCACATTAAGTACAAACAAGCGCGAATAATTGCGCTCGTACAAGTCGCGATTGGTGGTCGCCTGGGTTAGCAGAAACAAGAGCACCAAGCCGATTGCGACTGTCGCAGCCAGACCGGCACCGACGGTCCAACGCAAGGCGCGTGAACTGCGCTGGGCAAGGCGATTGGATCGCGTCGCCGCAGCACCGGCATCGCTCACCGGGTGTTCTCCAGCACCAAGGCTTGGCTCGATGAGACCGAGATATTCCAGTCCGATTGGCCCAAGGTGCCAATTTGGAACGGGCGCGGCAACTGTGCCAGATCCAGGCGAAAACGGAATTCGACCAGATGATTTTGCCCCCCATCCAGGTCAGCGACATCGGCAATTTTCCAGCGTGACAAGCGTTGGACTGCGGCCAGCGCCTCCGGCAAGGACTCAAAATACTGATTCAAGGCCAAGCCCAGACTGCTGCTGCTGATGACGCCTGAGCCCACATTGAGTCGCCAGCGCCGGGTTAACGGTTGGTAGGCCAGTCGCATATGACGCTCGGCACTTGCGACTTGCTTGTTGGTCCAGTACCAACGTTCACGCAACACCTCGGCTTGCGCCAGGAATATCATGGGAATACCCTTTTGCAGCGCCTCCTCTATGGCCGTAGCCAACTCAAATTTTATCGTTGCAGTTAACAGGACGGCCTCATCCACCCGCTCAACTTTGAAAAGGGTTATCTCCGTTGCCGGGGATTGCGCGCGCGCCAACTGGGATTGACCCCACACCAGACAAGCGCAGGTCATTAGCCCGATCAACTTGGGCTTGGCGCTTCTCCAGCAATGCGTAATAAAAGCCGTCATGGTCACAAGTCAGATTGTCCGGGACTGGCGGGTCACTTGGGGCGTTATGTGGCAACAAATGGCCGGGTGAAGGCAGCAACGTCGCTTCGGTGTTGTTCGCAAGAAACGTTTGTACCTGGTCTTGCCCCTCAGCTTTCAGCACTGAGCAGGTGCAGTACAGCAGCCTGCCGCCCGACTTCAGCAAAGGCCAAAGCGCCTTGAGCAGTTTGGCCTGTGTCTTGACCAGGGGCTCAATATCCGACTCGCGCCGCAACCAGCGCACGTCGGGATGACGGCGTACAACGCCTGAGGCTGAACACGGGGCATCGAGCAAGATGGCATCAAACGGCTGACCATCCCACCAGGAAGCCGCATTCGCCGCGTCTGCCACCAGGACCTCCGCCGTCAACCCAAGCCGATCCAGATTTTCCTTAATTCGCGTGCAGCGCTCGGCGTCAATATCCAGGGCCGTGACCCTGCAGTCTGCCAGTTCCAGCAAGTGCGCGGTTTTGCCGCCTGGAGCGGCGCAGGCGTCCAGTATCCGCAGGGGCGCGGCTGATTGCAGACCAGACAACAACAGGCCGGCGGCAAGTTGTGCACCGGCATCCTGGACCGATACCTGGCCTTCGGCAAAACCCGCTATTTGCAGGACGGGTTTGGCCTCTTGCAGTGTGACGCCCCACTGTCCGGCCGCAGTGGCCCGGATGCCAGTCTCGGTCAACCGGTGCAAATAGCTTGAGACCGCGCAACGCCTAATGTTCACCCGCAGCGTCATGGGTGGCTGCCGGTTGTTGGCCGCCAGCATCGCTTGCCATTGCTCAGGCCAATCCTGCTGCAGACGCTTCAGCCACCAATTGGGATGGTTCCAGAGCGCTTGCGGATCCTGACTGGTCAAGGCCACCAGGCTGTCTCGCTCGCGCAAAAATCGGCGCAGACAGGCATTGATAAAGTTTGCCTGTCCGCGCGTGGCAGGGTTTCTTTTGGCAGCTTCGACCGTCTGATTGACCAGCGTAAACACCGGATAGGGTGCCTCCTGGTCTTGCCACGCCAGTGCTAGCGCCGTGCATAACAGTGCATCGGCAACCGGCGAAGGGACGCGACGCGCCAACAATTGGCGCAGCGCCTGCGCCCGCCCAAGTGAGCGCAGCACATGAAATGTCAAGGCCTGCACGCCGGGCCTGATTTTGGCGGGAACAGCGTTGAGCCCGGCTGTTGCCGAAACCCCTTGACGGATGGCCAGCAGCACGGCGGACGCCGCCTGTAACTGTTGCCACAACTCGATTTCTTGCTTTGTCACAGGCGTGCAAACTATGCTGTAAATCCAGTCTTTACAGCGGTTCGAGAACGCATGCTGAGACCCCGGTCACAAGTGTGACCAGGACGCGGTCACTTCAGGGCGTCGTGGTCTTGTTCAGCCAGCGGCACCTCACTCGACGAGCTAACTTCAGCCTGCTCGGCCAGTTCGGCAGCCTCCGCCTCGGCAATGGCACGGCGCTCGGCATCGTCCATGTTCTCCCGGACTTTTCGCGCTTCATGATAGGCCAGACCCGTGCCGGCCGGAATCAGACGACCCACAATGACATTTTCCTTCAAGCCACGCAGCTCGTCGCGCTTGCCCATGATGGACGCTTCTGTCAAGACGCGGGTGGTTTCCTGGAAGGAAGCCGCGCTGATGAAACTGTCGGTCGACAAGGAGGCTTTGGTAATGCCCAGCAACAAATTGGTAAAGCGGGCCGGGATCTTGCCCTCGGCACGCAGGGCGTCATTGGTGTTGAGTATCTCCGAGCGCTCCACTTGTTCGCCATTGATGTAGTTGGAGTCGCCCGCGTTCTCAACCAGCACCCGGCGCAACATCTGGCGCACAATCACTTCGATGTGCTTGTCGTTGATTTTCACGCCCTGCAAGCGATAGACGTCCTGCACCTCATCAACGATGTAGCGCGCCAGTTCTTCCGATCCGAGCAGTCGCAAGATGTCTTGCGGGTCGGCCGGGCCGTCCACCACGCTTTCGCCCTTGTTGACGACCTGGCCTTCGTGCACGATGATATTTTTTTCTTTGGCCACAAGCTCTTCCCAGACCGCGCCGTCTGGATCGGTGATCTGCAGGCGGATCTTGCCTTTGGTCTCTTTGCCAAACGACACGGTGCCAGTCATCTCAGCCAAGATGCCTGCGTCCTTGGGTGAGCGGGCCTCGAACAACTCGGCGACCCGTGGCAAACCGCCCGTGATATCGCGCGTTTTTTGACCTTCAATCGGAATCCGGGCGAGTACCTCACCCGGGCTGACGTCCTGACCTGCCCGTACCTGCACCAGTGCGCCGACCGGGAAGCCAATTGTCACGGAGTGGTCGGTGCCAGGAATTTTCACTTCATTTCCGGCCGCATCTACCAATTTGACGAGCGGGCGGATAACTTTGGCCGAGCCACGATGCTTTGGATCGATCACCACCATGGTGGACAGACCGGTGACTTCGTCCACCTGTTTGGCCACGGTCAGACCTTCCTCGACATTCTCAAACTGTGCCCTGCCCGCAAACTCGGTGATGATGGGGCGAGTCAGCGGATCCCAGTTGGCGAGGATGGTGCCAGCCTTGATGCTTTGATCCGCCTTCACGGCCAGCACGGCACCGTACGGGACTTTGTGCCGCTCGCGCTCTCGACCATGCTCATCATGGATGACGATTTCACCGGAGCGGGAAATCACCACCAATTCGCGCTTGCCATTGGTTACATAGCGCATGGTGGCGTTAAAGCCAATTGTTCCGTTGGATTTGGCATCCACGCTGGAAGCGATTGCTGCGCGCGACGCAGCCCCGCCAATGTGGAAGGTGCGCATGGTCAACTGCGTGCCGGGTTCGCCAATCGATTGCGCGGCAATCACACCAACGGCTTCGCCACCGTTCACCAAGCCACCCCGACCCAGATCGCGGCCATAGCATTTGGCGCAGATGCCGAAACGGGTTTCGCAAGTAAGCGCGGTCCGCACTTTGACTTCATCAACACCGGCCGCTTCCAGTTCCTCAATCATGTCCTCGTCCAGCATGGTGCCGGCCGTAGCCAGCATGCCCCGGTTTTCTGGATGCAGTACATCGTCTGCAACCGTGCGCCCGAGTATGCGGTCGCGCAGCGATTCGATGACTTCGCCGCCTTCGACGATGGCGCGCATCAAATAACCACCATGCGTGCCGCAGTCTTGCTCAGTGACCACCAGATCTTGCGTGACATCGACCAGACGGCGCGTCAGGTAGCCCGAGTTGGCCGTCTTCAAGGCCGTGTCAGCCAGGCCCTTGCGCGCGCCGTGGGTGGAAATGAAGTATTCCAGCACGTTCAGGCCTTCGCGGAAATTTGCGGTAATCGGGGTCTCGATGATGGAGCCGTCGGGTTTGGCCATCAGGCCGCGCATGCCCGCGACCTGGCGGATCTGCGCAGGTGAGCCCCGGGCACCGGAGTCTGCCATCATGTAGATGGAATTGAAAGACTCCTGCTGTACCTGCTTGCCATGCCGGTCCGTCACCATGACTTTAGACAACTGGCCCATCATCGCCTTGGCTACATCGTCACCGGCTTTGCCCCAAATATCGACGACCTTGTTGTAGCGTTCACCGCCCGTGACCAGACCCGAGGTGTATTGTTGCGCAATCTCCTTGACCTCTTTTTCGGCGTGATCAATGATGCCCTGCTTTTCGGTTGGGACCAACATGTCATCGATGCAAATCGAGATGCCTGCCTTGGTCGCCAGGCGGAACCCGTATTGCAACAGTTTGTCGGCGAACACGACCGTTTCCTTGAGCCCGCATTTGCGGAAAGAGGCGTTGATCAGCTTCGAAATTTCTTTCTTCTTCAAGGCCTTGTTGATGTACTCAAACGGCAGGCCTTTAGGCAAAATCTCAGACAACAGGGCACGACCCGCAGTGGTTTCCCAAAGCTTGGTTGCCGGCAACAATTCGCCGCTTTGTTTGTTTTTGGTGTATTCCGTCAGGCGCACATTGATGCGCGCGCCCATTTCGACTTCGCCGCCGTCGAATGCGCGCTGCACTTCACCGATATCGGAAAAGATGAGGCCTTCGCCCTTGCCATTGATACGCTCACGGGTCGTGTAGTACAAACCCAGCACCACGTCTTGTGAGGGCACGATGGAAGGTTCGCCATTGGAAGGGAACAGCACATTGTTGGAGGCCAGCATCAGGGTGCGGCATTCCATTTGAGCCTCCACCGACAAAGGCACGTGCACGGCCATCTGGTCACCGTCAAAGTCTGCGTTGAAGGCCGCGCAAACCAGCGGATGGAGCTGTAGTGCCTTGCCTTCAATCAGGATCGGCTCAAACGCCTGAATACCCAGGCGGTGCAGGGTCGGGGCCCGGTTGAGCATCACCGGGTGCTCACGGATCACCTCGGCCAAAATGTCCCACACCACCGGCGTGCCGGATTCGACTTCCTTCTTGGCGGCCTTGATGGTGGTGGCAATGCCCATGGTTTCCAGGCGGGCAAAGATAAACGGCTTGAACAACTCAAGCGCCATGAGCTTGGGCAGGCCACACTGGTGCAACTTGAGGGTCGGTCCAACCGTAATGACAGAGCGGCCCGAATAGTCCACCCGCTTGCCCAGCAAGTTCTGCCGGAAGCGACCGCTCTTGCCCTTGATCATGTCGGCCAGCGACTTGAGCGCGCGCTTGTTGGCACCGGTCATGGCTTTGCCGCGACGACCGTTGTCCAACAAGGAGTCCACCGCTTCTTGCAACATGCGTTTCTCGTTGCGGGCAATGATTTCGGGTGCCTTGAGTTCCAGCAGACGGCGCAAGCGGCTGTTGCGGTTGATGACACGCCGATACAAGTCGTTGAGGTCCGAGGTAGCAAAACGACCACCGTCCAGCGGAACGAGCGGGCGCAAGTCGGGCGGCAACACCGGCAGTACGTCGAGCACCATCCACTCGGGCTTGATGCCGGATTTTCTGAACGCTTCGAGCAGTTTGAGGCGCTTCGTGTTCTTCTTGATTTTCAGCTCGGAGCCCGTGGGATCATTGCGCAGCTTCTCAATCGAGCCTTCGATGTCAATGCTTTGCAGCAGATCCTTGATACCTTCAGCGCCCATTTTGGCCTGGAACTCGTCACCATACTCCTTGAACTTCGCATCAAAATCATCCTCCGACATGATGCTGAATTTCTTCAGCGGCGTCATGCCAGGGTCAGTGACCACGTAAGCTTCAAAGTAGAGCACGCGCTCGATGTCGCGCAAGGTCATGTCGAGCACCAGACCCAGACGGCTGGGCAGTGACTTCAGGAACCAGATGTGGGCACAAGGGGCGGCCAGGTCAATGTGACCCATGCGCTCGCGCCGTACTTTGGTTTGCGTTACCTCAACGCCGCACTTCTCGCAAATCACACCGCGATGCTTGAGGCGCTTGTATTTGCCGCACAGGCATTCATAGTCCTTGATGGGGCCGAATATCTTGGCGCAAAACAGCCCGTCACGCT
Source organism: uncultured beta proteobacterium (assembly GCA_963750665.1). GTDB lineage: Bacteria > Pseudomonadota > Gammaproteobacteria > Burkholderiales > Burkholderiaceae_C > Rhodoferax. The sequence continues at coordinate 691,303 of CAVVRQ010000028.1, read as the reverse complement.
CGGGCTTGAAGGTGCGATAGTTGATCGTTTCAGGCTTTTTGACTTCGCCGAAGGACCAGGAACGGATTTTTTCTGGCGAAGCCATGCCAATCTTGATGGCATCGAAATGCTCATCGGGCGTGAATTGCTTGAACAGGTCGAGTAATGATTTCATTTTGAATCCTTTGCTTGTTCGTGCTTAGTTACGCTCGAGTTCAATGTCAATGCCAAGGGAACGAATTTCCTTGACCAGGACGTTGAATGATTCCGGCATGCCGGCTTCGATAGAGTGTTCACCTTTGACAATGCTTTCGTACACCTTGGTACGGCCTTGCACGTCGTCTGATTTGACAGTCAGCATCTCCTGCAGGGTGTAGGCAGCGCCATAGGCTTCGAGCGCCCAGACCTCCATCTCGCCAAAGCGCTGACCGCCGAACTGCGCCTTGCCGCCTAAAGGCTGCTGCGTCACCAGGCTGTAGGGGCCGGTGGAACGAGCATGCATCTTGTCGTCCACCAAATGGTGCAACTTCAGATAGTGCATGTAGCCGATGGTGGTTGGCCGCTCGAATGGGTCACCGGATCGACCGTCAAACAGGTAAGCCTGCGTGCGCGCTGGCGTCAAGCCTTTTTGCTTGACGACCTCGTCCGGATAAGCCATTTTCAGCATGCTGCGAATTTCTTCTTCCGACGCACCGTCAAACACTGGCGTTGCAAAGGGCACCCCCGACTTCAGGTTTTCGGCCATTTCGAGCAACTGATCATCATTGAGCTGGGTGAGGTTCTCTTTGCGCCCGGTGCCGTTGTAGAGCTCTTCGAGGAACCTGCGCAGTTCGGCCACCTTGGCCTCAGCATGCAACAGGTCGCCAATGCGCTGGCCAATGCCTTTGGCAGCCCAGCCCAGATGGACTTCGAGCACCTGCCCGATATTCATCCGTGAGGGCACGCCCAGTGGATTGAGCACAATGTCGCAGGGTGTCCCATCTGCCATGAACGGCATGTCTTCAACTGGCACGATCTTCGACACGACGCCCTTGTTACCATGCCGCCCGGCCATCTTGTCACCCGGTTGCAAGTGACGTTTTACCGCCAGATAAACCTTGACCATTTTTAACACACCGGCCGGCAGTTCGTCGCCCTGAGTCAATTTCTTGCGCTTTTCTTCAAAGGCGAGATCAAAGCTGTGGCGGGTCTGCTCCATCGAATTCTTGATGCTTTCGAGTTGATTGGCAACTTCATCGTCAGCCGGACGGATATCGAACCAATGGAACTTGTCAACTGAGGCCAAATAGGCTTTGTCGATCTTGCTGCCTTTGCCAAGCTTTTGCGGGCCACCGTTGGCCGACTTGCCAAGTAACAATTTTTCGATGCGGTCAAATGCATCGGCCTCCACCAGACGCAGTTGATCATTCAGGTCGAGCCGGAAACGTTTGAGTTCGTCATCAATAATTTGTTGTGCCCTCTTGTCACGCACAATACCTTCGCGCGTGAAGACCTGAACATCGATCACAGTGCCTTGCGAGCCCTGATCGACGCGCAACGAGGTGTCTTTGACATCGCTCGCCTTTTCGCCAAAGATGGCGCGCAGCAACTTCTCTTCCGGTGTCAGGGTGGTTTCGCCTTTGGGCGTAACTTTGCCTACCAGCGTATCACCGGGTTGAACTTCGGCACCGACAAAAATAATGCCTGACTCGTCGAGTCGATTGAGCTGTTGTTCACTCAAATTTGGAATGTCGCGCGTAATTTCTTCGCAGCCGAGTTTGGTGTCACGCGCCATGACCACCAGCTCCTCGATATGGATCGAGGTATAGCGGTCGTCCGCCACCACGCGCTCACTGATCAGGATCGAATCTTCAAAGTTGTAGCCATTCCAGGTCATGAACGCAACCAGCATGTTTTGGCCTAGTGCAAGCTCACCCAGGTCAGTGGAAGCGCCGTCAGCGATCACGTCACCCTTGGCCAGTTGATCGCCCTTCTTGACGATCGGGCGTTGATGAATATTGGTGTTCTGGTTGGAGCGCTGGTATTTGATCAAGTTGTAAATATCGACACCCACTTCGCCTGCCTGCGCCTCGCTGTCGTTGACCCGAATCACCACGCGGGTCGCGTCAACGTAATCGACAACGCCGCCCCGGGTGGCTGTCACGACCGTACCCGAGTCAATCGCTGCGACACGCTCAATACCGGTACCGACCATTGGCTTTTCTGGGCGCAGGATGGGAACAGCTTGACGTGACATGTTCGCGCCCATCAGGGCGCGGTTCGCGTCGTCATGCTCCAGGAAGGGCACCAGCGAGGCGGCGACCGAGACAATCTGGGCCGGTGAGACATCCATGTACTGGATGCGCTCGGGCCCAACAAAAATCGTTTCCCCCGCTTCGCGCGCAGAGATCATCTCGCCGGTCAGCCGCCCTTCTTTATCGAGGCTTGCGTTGGCCTGGGCGATGACGTACTTGCCTTCCTCAATCGCGGACAAATAATCAATGTCCAGCGTGACCCGGCTATTGACCACACGACGGTACGGTGTCTCAATAAAGCCGTAGTCATTGAGCCGCGCATACAAGGCCAGTGAGTTGATCAGGCCGATGTTGGGGCCTTCCGGAGTTTCAATCGGGCAAACCCGACCGTAATGCGTGACGTGTACGTCACGCACTTCGAAGCCCGCGCGCTCGCGCGTCAGACCACCCGGGCCAAGTGCCGAAACACGACGCTTGTGCGTGATCTCCGACAATGGATTGGTCTGGTCCATGAACTGCGACAACTGCGAAGCACCAAAAAATTCTTTCAACGCGGCTGAAATCGGCTTGCTGTTGATCAAGTCGTGCGGCATGAGCGGCTCTTGTTCAGCCTGACCCAGCCGCTCTTTGACGGCTTTCTCAATGCGCGCCAGACCGGTGCGATACTGGTTCTCCGCCAACTCGCCGACACAACGCACGCGACGATTACCCAAATGGTCAATATCGTCCACTTCGCCGTGGCCATTGCGCAAATCGACCAAGATCTTGACAACCGCCAGGATATCTTCATTGGTCAACACCATGGGACCGGTCGATTCGGCGCGACCCATCTTGGCATTGAATTTCATGCGACCGACGCGCGACAAATCGTAGGTATCGGGGTTGTAGAACAAACGCTGGAAAAGGGCCTGCACAGCGTCCTCGGTGGGTGGCTCACCCGGGCGCATCATGCGATAGATGGCAACGCGGGCGGCAAACTCATCGGCTGTTTCGTCGCTGCGCAGCGTATTTGAAATGTAGGCACCCTGATCGAGCTCATTGGTGTAGATACACGGCAAATCCTGCACGCCAGCCAAACGTAATTTCTTTAGCAGCAGTTCTGTCAGTTCCTCATTTGCTTTGGCCAGGATTTCACCACTTTGCGCATCAACGATATTGCGCGCTACCACGCGACCGAGCAGAAAATCCTCTGGCACACCGATATGCGTCGTGCCAGATTGCTCCAGTTCACGGGTGTGGCGCGCAGTAACTCGTTTGTCTTTGGTCACGACCACCTTGCCGCTCTTGTCCGTGATATCGAAGCGGGCGACTTCACCGCGCAGGCGCTCGGCCACAAATTCCATCTGCGCACCACTGTCCATCAGTCGGTAGTTGTCATTGACAAAGAAGTTGGCGAGGATCGATTCCTGGTTCAGACCGATCGCCTTGAGCAGAATCGTGACCGGCATCTTGCGGCGGCGATCCACTCGGAAGTAAAGAATGTCCTTCGGGTCGAACTCAAAATCGAGCCAGGAGCCACGGTAAGGAATAATGCGTGCAGAAAACAGCAGCTTGCCCGAACTGTGGGTCTTGCCCTTGTCGTGCTCAAAAAAGACGCCCGGTGAACGGTGCAACTGCGAGACGATCACGCGCTCGGTCCCATTGATGATGAAGGAACCCTTGTTGGTCATCAAGGGCACTTCCCCCATATAGACTTCCTGTTCCTTGACTTCCTTGATCACCTTGTTTTGCGAGGTCGATGATTCGCGGTCATAGATGAACAGCTGCACCTTGGCACGCACCGCGGAGGCGAAAGTCAGACCGCGGGTCTGGCATTCACGCACATCAAAGCCGGGTTTCGCCAGGTTGTATTCGAGATATTTCATCTCGACAAACCCGTTGTGCGAGATGATCGGGAAGGCGGCCTCAAAAGCGGCTTGCAGCCCCTCGCGGGTGCGCTTTTTTGGGGGCACGTCGGCCTGCAGGAAAGCCGTATAGGCATCCTTTTGCATTTGCAGCAGATAGGGGATTTTGAGGACGCTGTCGCGGCTTCCAAAATTTTTGCGAATCCGCTTGCGTTCTGTGTATGTATAGGCCATGAGATCTCCGGGCAAAGACTAAGGAATCCTGGGGGCATCAATTCTTGGTGATTGGCCACTACCAATCATTGGCGGACGGCGGCACATTGCGTGCAGCCCGAACCAAGGCATCTTCTGCAGTCGGGGTCAGAAGACACTAAAAAACAGACCGGTCATCTGCTTTTTAGTGCGCTCTTGAAAGCGCCAAAGGCTGGGGCTCGCCGCGAGCACCCAGCCTTTTTCCGAACTCAATTATTTGAGTTCGGCCTTGGCGCCAGCGTCCAGAAGTTTCTTCAAGGCGGCTTCAGCATCGGCCTTTGAAATACCTTCCTTGACGTTTTTCGGAGCACCGTCCACCAGATCCTTGGCTTCCTTGAGGCCCAGACCGGTGATTTCGCGGACCGCCTTGATGACAGAGACCTTGGCCGCGCCCGCTTCAAGCAGAACGACGTTGAACTCGGTCTTCTCTTCAGCCACAGCGGCCACAGCACCGCCACCAGAGGCCGGTGCGGACATTGCCGCAGCGCTTACGCCAAATTTTTCTTCGATGGCTTTCACCAGGTCGTTGAGTTCCATGACCGTCATGCTGTCCAGGGCGGTCAAAAATGCGTCTTTATCGAATGCCATTTTCATTTCCTAATTAGTTGGTTACCACATGCAGCGGGCTATCAAGCCGCAACTGCCTCGGCCGGTGCGACTGCTGCTGCACTGGCGCCGTTTTTCTCCGCGATTGCCGCCAGCACACGGGCTATGCGTGAAATCGGGGACTGCATCAAGCCCAGCAACTGTGCCAGCAAAACTTCCTTGGAAGGAATGCTTGCGAGTTGCTTCACGCCGTTCACGTCCAGCGCTTTCCCACCGTATGCGCCGCCGCGAATCACCAGTTTTTCGTTGGTTTTCGCGAAGTCAGCCACCACTCGCGCGGCAGCCACTGCATCATTGGAAAAGCTATAGATCAGCGGGCCGGTCATCAGGTCGGACACGACGTCGAAGTCGCTACCAGTCACAGCACGGCGTGCCAGGGTGTTTTTCAAGACACTCAGACTAACGCCATTGCTGCGCGCCGTAGCACGCAATTTGGTCATATCAGCGACCGTGATACCGCGGTACTCCGCCATCACGAGCGTTTGAGCTTTTGCGGCGAGGCTGGTCACATCACTGATGACCGCTTCTTTCTCACTGCGATTAAGACTCAAGGTTTACTCCTTCAAAATGTGTCTGTTAGCTCAAGGCCTTCAGACACGCCACATTGCAGCGACCAACTGTTTCCGAAAATAAAATTCCTTCCGCAGCGGGATCGCCATCTGCGTTGGCTCGAGGCACTGGGACTGACCCCGTGCCGCGTGATTAAGTGCCAACCAGAACGGCTGGCACGCCAACGGTCTTGGATGACCTGCTGAAGCCTTGCGGCAACAACAGCCCACCACATTGAGCCGCTCTTGCAAGCGGCTCAAATTCCAGCGCCTATGCGCTAACGCTTTGCAGGTCCACCCGGACCCCCACACCCATGGTGCTTGAGATTGCCATCTTCTTTAAATAGATGCCTTTGCTGGCAGCGGGTTTCGCCTTAGTCAAGGCTTCCACCAGCGCGATCAGATTGCCCTTTAGCTTGTCTGCGTCAAACGAGCGACGACCGATCGTGGAGTGAACAATGCCGGCCTTGTCGACCCGGAACTGCACTTGGCCGGCCTTGGCGTTCTTCACGGCGGTTGCCACATCAGGGGTCACGGTGCCCACCTTGGGGTTGGGCATCAAGCCGCGCGGCCCCAGAATCTGGCCCAAAGTGCCAACCACGCGCATCGCATCGGGTGCCGCAATGACAACATCAAAAGGCATGTCACCGGCCTTGATCCTGGCAGCCAAATCATCCATGCCCACAATGTCAGCACCGGCTGCCTTGGCTTCTTCGGCCTTGGCACCTTGCGCGAAGACGGCCACGCGCTTGGTCTTGCCGCTGCCATTGGGCAGCACGACGGCGCCGCGCACCACTTGATCGGATTTCTTGGCATCAATGCCGAGTTGCACTGCCACGTCGATGGACTCATCGAACTTGGCTGTCGCGCAGTCTTTGACGATGCCCAGGGCGTCCACCAGCTGATATAGCTTGTTGCTGTCGACCTTGCCCTGCAAGGACTTTTGCTTTTTGGTTAATTGAGTCATTTAGACGCCCTCCACATTCACACCCATCGAGCGGGCCGAGCCGGCAATGGTTCGCACGGCTGCGTCCATGTCGGCAGCGGTCAGGTCTTTCATCTTGGTTTTGGCGATCTCTTCGAGCTGGGCGCGCGTCACCTTGCCAACCTTGAGCGACTGCGGCGTTGCCGAACCCTTGTCAATTTTGGCTGCCTTCTTGATTAGGATAGAAGACGGCGGTGATTTGATAATAAAGGTGAAGCTCTTGTCAGCAAACGCCGTGATCACCACTGGCAGCGGCAAACCCGGCTCGATACCTTGGGTCTGCGCGTTGAAGGCCTTGCAGAACTCCATAATATTCAAGCCGCGCTGGCCCAACGCCGGGCCGATCGGTGGCGACGGATTGGCCTTGCCTGCTGGCACTTGCAGCTTGACAAAACCGACAATTTTCTTTGCCATTTTTTTCTCCTTGCGGGTCATAACACCCGAGCCCTGCACTTAGTTTTGCAGGCCCGAGCTCCCCGGGGTTAACGACTCTTTAATATTATTCGTGCCGAGTCGGAGAACACGAACTTTCAGTTGACGACAGTGCTGGCAAACATCCAACATCCGACGACTGGTTGGGGACAGAGCAAAAACGCTACGCGTTTCTTGCTCTGTCCCACGATGTTTCAGGTTTCAAGTTTTCTCAATCTGCGAAAACTCAAGCTCGACCGGCGTCGCGCGGCCAAAAATTGTGACGGCCACGCGAACCTTGCTTTTCTCGTAATTGACGTCTTCCACCGAGCCATTGAAATCAGTGAACGGGCCATCTTTGACGCGAACAAACTCACCCACGACGAATTCAACCTTGTGCCGCGGCTTTTCTGTGCCTTCCTGCATCTGATTGACAATCTTCAAGACCTCGGCCTCGGAAATTGGGGATGGGCGGGTTTTGGCGCCGCCGACAAAGCCCGTGACTTTATTGGTGTGCTTGATCAAGTGCCAGGTATCGTCATCCATGACCATTTCGACTAGCACGTAACCCGGAAAAAACTTGCGTTCCGTGGTTTTTTTCTGACCGTTCTTGATCTCGACCACTTCCTCCATCGGAACCAGGATGCGGCCAAATTTATGCTCCATGCCGGAGCGCTTGATACGCTCGATGATGTTGCGCTCAACGGCTTTTTCCATACCCGAATAAGCATGCACCACATACCAGCGCAGATCCGGATTGGCAGACGCTGTGGCCAACACCTGGGCCGCCGCCAACGGGGTCTCAGTCGATGGGGTGTCTAAAACATCATTCATTATTTCTTCCACCCCAAAATCAGGTCGTAAAACAACCACTCAAGCGTCTTGTCGGTGAGCCAGAGGAAAAGGGCCATCAGCAGCGCAAAACCAAAGACATAGGTGGTCATTTGAATCGCCTCTTTACGCGACGGCCAGACCACCTTTTTCACTTCGCGCCAAGCATCCCGGCCAAACGCGTACAGCGCTTTGCCGGGTTCAGAGGTAAAAAACACCACGACTGCCACCGCCAAGCCCAGCAACAACGCACCCCATTGCACGAGCGAGCCCTGTTTGCTCAAAACGTAGTAGGCGGCCAGGGCAGCGATCACCAGCGCCACAGCGGCGGCGAGCTTGGCCTTATCGACGCCGGTACTGACAGTTTCAACTTGTGTGGTGGCCATTTTTCTTTATCTCACGCTTCATCTATGTCAAATCTAACTCAGCTCCCCCGAGACGCTGAACACCGCCATTTGCACAGCGGGCCTGGGATGCACCTGCGATTCGTTGGCAGGTGGCAGGGGCGGAAGGAATCGAACCATCAACCTTCGGTTTTGGAGACCGACGCTCTGCCAATTGAGCTACGCCCCTAACTAATCACTCTTTCAATTCGTTTAATCAGTTGAGGACAGAGCACGCTCACTGCGTGTAGCTTTGGTCTGTCCCCCAATGTCTCAGGCAATCACCTTGGCCACCACACCGGCACCCACCGTCTTGCCACCTTCACGGATAGCAAATCGCAGGCCTTCTTCCATCGCGATCGGGTTGATCAGCTTGACCGTGATGGAGACGTTGTCGCCGGGCATGACCATTTCCTTGCCTTCTGGCAGTTCGATGGCACCGGTTACGTCGGTGGTGCGGAAGTAGAACTGCGGGCGGTAGTTGTTGAAGAACGGGGTGTGGCGGCCGCCTTCGTCTTTGGAGAGGACGTAGATTTCGCCGACAAACTGGGTGTGCGGCTTGATCGAGCCGGGTTTGCACAGCACTTGGCCGCGCTCAACTTCTTCGCGTTTGGTGCCGCGCAGCAGTACGCCGATGTTGTCGCCGGCCTGGCCCTGGTCGAGCAGTTTCCTGAACATTTCAACGCCGGTGCAGATGGTTTTCTGGGTGTCGTGAATGCCGACAATTTCGATTTCTTCGCCGACTTTGACGACGCCGCGCTCAACCCGGCCGGTGACCACCGTGCCGCGACCGGAGATCGAGAAGACGTCTTCGACGGGCATCAGGAAGGCGCCGTCGATGGCGCGCACGGGCAGCGGGATGTAGCTGTCCAGGGCGTCGGCGAGCTTGAGGATGGAGCCTTCGCCCATTTCGCTCTTGTCGCCTTCCATGGCGAGTTTGGCCGAGCCGTGGATGATCGGGGTGGTGTCACCCGGAAATTCGTATTTGTCCAAGAGCTCGCGCACTTCCATTTCGACGAGTTCGAGCAGTTCGGCGTCATCGACCATGTCGCATTTGTTCAGGTAGACGATGATGTAGGGTACGCCCACCTGGCGCGCCAGCAGGATGTGTTCGCGCGTTTGCGGCATCGGGCCGTCAGCGGCGGAGACGACCAGGATGGCACCGTCCATCTGCGCTGCACCGGTGATCATGTTCTTGACGTAGTCGGCGTGGCCGGGGCAGTCCACGTGGGCGTAGTGACGCTTTTCGGTCTCGTACTCGACGTGCGCGGTGTTGATGGTGATGCCGCGCGCTTTTTCTTCCGGCGCGGCGTCAATCTGGTCGTAGGCCTTGACGGTGCCGCCAAATTTGGCCGCCATCACCATTGTGATGGCCGCTGTCAGCGTGGTCTTGCCGTGATCGACGTGACCGATGGTGCCGACGTTGACGTGCGGCTTGGTTCGCGCAAATTTTTCTTTTCCCATTTTCACAGCTCCGAAAAGTGAAGAACTACCACAAAAAAATCCTGGTGCCCATTCCGGGAATCGGACCCGGGACCTCTCCCTTACCAAGGGAGTGCTCTGCCACTGAGCCAAATGGGCTAAACTGCAATTTCAAACCATTCTCTATCGGCACCGGCCGCTCGACGACCTTGGAGCGGGAGACGGGAATCGAACCCGCGTCATTAGCTTGGAAGGCTAGGGTTCTACCATTGAACTACTCCCGCATCGAAGCTGAACCAGTCAACCCCAAAACGCCCCAGGGCTCGCTCTCTATCTCAATTACTACGCCGCTCTCCAACCAAAAAATCCATTTCACTGGTGGAGAGGGATGGATTCGAACCATCGTACTCGTAAGAGGGCAGATTTACAGTCTGCTGCCATTAACCACTCGGCCACCTCTCCTAGGTGAACCTCAGATTATGCCATGAAGTTCGACCACGAGGCTGCAGGCGGTGTGCCATTTTGGCAAAACGCCGCTTTTTGTTCCAACCTGCAGTTATTTCATTTCGCGACCCGATGTTGGTCGCGCCAGGCTCGCGCGCTGGAGAAATGTCCACAACCGATGAATGGCACCGGTGGGCGCAGCGCGGAAAGGGGCGATGGATGATTGGCAGTCAGAATCAAGTGGCGCGAGCCATCGATCAGTGCTCGCTTGCTCTGGGCGTGACTACCCCAAAGCATGAAAACAACATGCCGGGCATCGTCGGAAACGGCCTTGATAACCGAGTCAGTCAACAACTCCCAGCCACGTCCGGCGTGACTGGCGGGGCAGCCTTCCTCAACCGTCAAACAGGTGTTGAGCAACAAGGCACCCTGGCGTGCCCAGCGCACCAGGCTGCCGCCGGGGTTCGGAAACGGGGGGGGCGGCGCACCCAGATCACGCGCGAGTTCCTTGAAGATATTGCGCAGCGAGGGCGGTAGCGGCACGCCCGGGGCGACCGAGAAAGCCAAACCTTCGGCCTGGCCCCGCCCGTGATAAGGGTCCTGGCCCAGGATCACGACGCGAACCGATGCAGGCGGCGTCAGCGCCAGCGCACGCAGCGGCTGCGGCGGAAATATGCTGGCACCCGCGGCCAGTCGCTGTTGCAGGAAGGCCAGAAGACCACGCCCGGTATCGGATTTGAAGAACTGCTCCACCGTACCCTGCCAACCCGGTGCCACCGGCCAGGCCGCCGGATCAGCCCATTGCAACTGGTCCGGCACTAAGTCAGCAGAGGGTGAGTCAGCCACCGCAGACTCAGCCAAACAGCTCGGTCAACGCTTGCCCAGGATCGGCGGCGCGCATAAAGGCCTCGCCCACCAGAAACGCATTGACCCCCGCCGCGCCCATGCGCAGCACATCGTCACGACTGTGGATGCCGCTCTCGCACACCAGCAGGCGATCGCGCGGCAGTTCACGCATCAGTGCCAGCGTGGTGTCGAGCGATACCTCAAAGGTCTTGAGGTTGCGGTTGTTGATGCCAAGCAGCGGTGTCTTGAGCTTCAAGGCGCGCGCCAGTTCGGTCGCGTCGTGGACTTCCACCAATACCGCCATATCCAGACTGCTGGCAATCGCCTCGAACTCCTGCATGTTGGCATCATCCAGAATCGCGGCAATCAGCAGCACAGCATCCGCCCCAATGGCGCGCGACTCATAAATTTGATACGCATCCACCATGAAGTCTTTTCGCAGCACAGGCAGGTGGCAAGACGCGCGCGCTTGCTTGAGATAATCCACACACCCCTGAAAAAACTGAACGTCAGTGAGCACTGACAAACACGCGGCGCCATTTTCCGCATAGCTCTGGGCAATATCCGCCGCAATAAAGTCCTCGCGTAAAACACCTTTGGATGGACTGGCTTTCTTGATCTCGGCAATCACCGCCGGTCGTCCGGCGGCTATTCTGGCGCGCAAGGCCGCCACAAAATCGCGCGTCAGGACGCGACTTTCGGCGTCAGCACGCATCGCCGCCAGCGGTTTGCGCTTGGCTGCGGCCGCAATCTCGGCGCGCTTGACGGCCACAATCTGGCTCAGAATATCGCTCACTTGGCCACCTCTTTGAGTTCCCCGGAGAGTGCCACCAGTTGCGTCAACCGGGCCTTGGCCGCGCCTGATTCAATCGCAGCACGCGCCTTGACGATGCCCTCGGCCATCGAATTCACCACATTCGCGGCATACAGCGCCACGCCTGCATTGAGCGCCACGATCTCCTTGGCCGGACCGGCCACGTTGTCCAGCACCCCGAGCAGCATGGTCCTGGATTGCGCCGGGGTCTCCACCTTGAAAGCGCGGTTGCTGGCCATCACGAGACCAAAATCTTCCGGGTGAATCTCATACTCGGTGACGGCACCGCCCTTAAGTTCGCCCACCAGTGTGGCAGCGCCGAGCGAGATTTCGTCCATGCCGTCCTTGCCATACACCACCAGCGCGTGCTCGGCACCCAGGCGTTGCAGGGCGCGCACCTGAATACCCACCAGATCGGGGTGAAACACCCCCATCAGGATATTGGGAGCACCGGCCGGGTTGGTCAGCGGACCAAGCAGATTGAAAATGGTTTTGACGCCCAGCTCCTTGCGCACCGGCGCCACGCTTTTCATGGCCGGGTGGTGGTTCGGGGCGAACATGAAGCCGACGCCCACCTGCTCAATGCACTGCGCAATCGCTGCGGGCGTCAGGTTGATGTTGACACCAAGCGCCTCCATCACGTCGGCGCTGCCGCTCTTGCTGCTGACGCTCCTGCCGCCGTGTTTGCTGACCCTGGCACCGGCTGCGGCCGCCACAAACATGGCACAGGTCGAGATATTGAACGTGTTGGCACCGTCACCACCGGTACCGACAATATCCACCAAGTTGGTTTTGTCAAGCACGTTGACCTTGGTGGAAAACTCGCGCATCACCTGTGCCGCAGCGGTGATTTCGCCGATCGTCTCTTTTTTGACGCGCAGACCGGTAATCAGCGCCGCGATCATGACCGGCGACCATTCGCCATTCATGATTTGACGCACGATCTGCAACATTTCATCATGAAAAATTTCGCGGTGCTCGATCGTGCGCAACAGCGCTTCCTGCGGCGTTATTTGGTTTCTGCCTGGCATCGTGATCGCTCCTAATCAATGAAGGTGCTAATTGTCCATCAATGCCCGCTATCAACTTTGCGCATATTCTGCAAGGGCTGGAGTTGTATTTTGCCAATATGTTCGGAGCAGCTTGCGTGCTGTTTCACGGAATCGTCATGAAAGCGCCGTCATGCTGTCACACGCCGTTCTTAAGCTGACGACTTTTCAACCCAAGGAGTCTTCATGTCAACTGATTTTTCGTTCACCTCCACCTCGCTCGGCCAGCCTGCAGACCAGGCGAAGACATCTGTGCATCTGCAACGTCGCCAGGTGCTCAAAGGCGCACTCGGCGGCGTCGCCACCCTGGGGCTGGGCGGGTTGGGTTTGACCGCTTGCGGTGGCAGCGACGCCGCGCCAGCCCTGACCGTCACCGGTGTCGAATTCGTCGGCATGCCGGCCACCATGACCGACGCGCAACGTGCCGTCAATTTCACGAGCGCCAGCGCCAAGATCAGCTACTCCGATGCGAGCACAAAGAACCAGTCCCTGACCTACAACACCCTGTACAAGACCGGCGACACACTCAAGAACGGCAGCGCCAATGTGATTGCCGGTGCCTACTACGACATCAACGGCAATCCGATCATGGACACGTCGGGCAGCGCGCCCGAGCCGTTCTACTCTGATTGTCCGGATGGCAATTCCCTGATTGCCCTGGCCAGCCCGACGGTGGCAGGCGTCACAGGCAATGCGCTGTTTCTGGTGACGCAGTACGAATACAAGACGCTCAACAATGCCGGTGCGAGCATGTACGGGAAATTGCCCTCGCCCATCAGCGTAACCACCCTGGACCAGGACAAGAGCAGCGGCGCGCTCAAGGCCGTCAAGCATTTCAATGTGGACACCAAGCCCGTTCACGGCCTGTGGATCACCTGCGCCGCCAGCCTGTCGCCCTGGAACACCCACCTGTCGAGCGAGGAGTACGAGCCTGACGCCGCGAACATTGCCAGCAACACCATGTTCCAGGCCTTCAGTCAGAACCTCTTTGGCGATGCAAACAAGGCCAACCCCTATCACTACGGCCACGTGCCCGAAGTCACGGTCAAGCCCGATGGCACGGCCTCTATCGTCAAGCACTATTGCCTGGGCCGCATTGCCCGCGAACTGGTCGAAGTATGCCCCGACAACAAGACTGTGCTGATGGGCGATGACGGCACCAACACCGGCCTTTTCATGTTCATCGCCGACAAGGAAAAGGACCTGAGTGCGGGCAGTCTGTACGTGGCCAGATGGACCCAGAGCTCGGCCACTGCGGGCGGTGCCGCCACGCTCACCTGGATCAAGCTGGGCAGCGCCACCAGCGCTGAAATCAAGGCCCTGGCCGATACCCTGAAGGCCAGCGACATCGTCACCGTCAAGAAGGCCGATCCGCTGGATGCGAGCTATACCAAAATCGCCTTCAACGGGGCAACCGAGTGGGTCAGGTTCACTGCCGGGCAGGAAAAAGCGGCGGCCTTCCTGGAATCGCATCGCTACGCTGCCGTACGCGGTGGCTCCATGGAATTCACCAAGATGGAGGGCGTGGCGCTCAACCGCAAGGACAAGGTAGCGTACATCGCCATGTCGTACCTTCAAAAAAGCATGTCGGACAAGACCGGTGACATCCAAGTGGGTGCCCTCTCTGCCGGTGCCACCTACGAAATCAAACTGTCAGCCGGTCAGAAGGACATGGCTGGCGGCGCCATTGGCAGCGATTGGGTGCCGACCGTCATGGCCGCCGTTCCCGCCTTGGTGGGGGAAGACCTGGCCGCCCCCGATGCCGTGGGGAACACCGCCAATGTCGATAAAGTCGCCAATCCAGACAACCTCAAGTTTTCCGAAAAACTGCGCACCTTGTTCATCGGCGAAGACTCCGGCATGCACGTCAACAACTTTCTGTGGGCCTACAACGTTGACAGCAAAAAACTTTCGCGCATCCTGTCGGTGCCAGCCGGTGCGGAATCCACTGGTTTGCAGGCGGTGGACAACGTCAACGGTTTTGCCTACATCCTGGGCAACTTCCAGCACGCGGGTGACTGGGCTTCGATCCACTCAGTCATCAAGGCAGGTGTCGATCCGCTTATCAACGCCACCTGGAACAACAAGAAAAATGCCGCTGTGGGTTATCTGAGCGGTGTGCCGACACTGTGATTCAATAGCGACTTGTGCAGACTGGACGGGGGCTACAGCGCAATTTGTCATGAAGTCTCGGCCTCTCGCGGGGCCGGCACCGCCATCGTGATGCGCGACACGCAGGTCAATTCGCCAGCGTCATTGCACAAGTCGATTTGCCGATGCGCCCCAGATGCACCGGGCGTGCCGTGCCGGTGACCCAGCCGCTGGTAACGCCGCGCAGGTGGTTGGCGGCCGTGAGCATTTCGACCGAGATTTCCTGTTTCCAGATACGCATCGTGATTCCAGATGGACAAACAGCTTGCACTATAAGCAACGATGAAGACGGTTAGTGTCAAACAGGCGTCAAGCGCTATTGTTCTTGTAGTCAAATCTGGATTAATCTCGGGCCATGTCTCAAGCCTTCAAGCCGCCCTGCGTGCCCCAGATTCGTCTTTACCAGAACTGGTTGCGTGAACAGCGTGGCCTGTCGTTTGATTCGTACGACGCGCTGTGGCGCTGGTCGGTGACGGATCTGGACGCCTACTGGCAAAGTATCTGGGACTACTTTAACCTGCAGTCGCCAACACCGCACAGCCTGGTGTGTGATGGTGCCGCGATGCCCAACACCCACTGGTTTGTCGGCGCCCGCGTCAACTACGCCCAACAGGTCTTGCGCCACGTGGCAGCGGCCGATGCGGCGGGCTTGCCGGCCATCCTCAGCCACAACGAGACCACACTGGGCAGCGCACCGGCCCGGCAATTGAGCTGGCCGAGCTGCGCCGTCAGGTGGCCTCGCTGGCGCTGCACTTGCAGGCGCACGGGGTGCAGCCGGGCGACCGGGTCGCCGCCTATTTGTCCAACAGCCCAGAGGCGATGGTGGCGTTTCTGGCCACGGTGAGCATCGGCGGGGTGTGGAGCATTTGCGCACCCGACATGGGCACCCACGCTGTGCTGGACCGCTTCCGTCAAATCGAACCCAAGGTGCTGATTGCCTGCGACGGCGTCAGCTATGGCGGTCGCGAATTGGACCGCCGCGACGTGCTGGTCGAGTTGTGCGCGGCGCTGCCGACGGTGGCGCATCTGATCGTGCAAAGCAATCTGAGGCTGGCCACAAACACTATAAAAACAGTAGCTAGTCGCGCAGATTTCACGATGGCTACAGGCAAAAATGACGTACAAACGGAGGCGTTCGAGCCGCTTTGGCTAGCCTTTGACCATCCGCTGTGGGTGGTCTATTCGAGTGGCACCACGGGCCTGCCCAAGCCGATTGTGCACGGCCATGGCGGCACCATGCTGGTGGCGCTGGCTCTGAAAAACCTGCACAACGACATCGGCTGCAGTTACGAGCCCAACACGCTGGGCGAGCGCTACCACTGGTACAGCACCACTGGCTGGGTGATGTGGAACGCGCAAGTCAGCGGCCTGCTCAGCGGCACCACCTGCTGTATTTTTGACGGCAGCCCGGGCGGACGCAGCGTGGATGCGGCGGGCAATAAACTGGCGCCCGACTGGTCCACGCTGTGGCGCTTTGCAGCCGAGCTGGGCGTAACTTTTTTTGGGGCCGGTGCCGCCTTTTATGCCAATTGCCAGAAAGCCGGTGTGGAGTTGAGCGACTGCGGCGACCTCAGCCGCATCCGCGCGTTGGGCAGCACCGGCTCGCCCCTGAGTCCCGAAACACAAGCCTGGGGCACCCGACAATTTGCCAAGATAGGCACGCCTGATATCTGGTGGTGCAATATCTCGGGCGGCACCGATTTTTGTGGCGCTTTCATCGGTGGCAATCGTGAATTGCCGCTGACTCCTGGTGAAATGCAATGCCGCCTGCTTGGCTGCGCGGTCGAGGCCTGGAGCGAGCAGGGCGAGCCGGTGATCGATGAAGTGGGCGAGCTGGTCTGCGCCCGGTCGATCCCGAGCATGCCGCTGTATCTGTGGGGCGATGTCGGCCAGCAGCGCTACCTGGCCAGCTACTTCGACACCTGGCCCGGCGTCTGGCGCCATGGCGACTGGCTCAGGATCACGCCCGTTGGCGGCTGCATCATCTATGGCCGCAGTGACGCCACTATCAACCGCCACGGTATGCGCATGGGCACCAGCGAACTCTACAGCGCGGTCGAGGCGTTGCCCGAAGTGCTGGACTCGCTGGTGGTCGATCTGGAATACCTGGGGCGCGAGAGTTACATGCCGCTGTTTGTGGTGCTGCGTAACGGCGTGGCGCTGGACGATGCGCTGCGCATCAAACTGGTGGAGGCCATCAAGAGCGCGCTGTCGCCACGTTTCGTGCCCAACGAGATTTTTCAGGTGGCCGAGATTCCGCGCACGCTGTCAGGCAAAAAGCAGGAGCTGCCGATCAAGAAGTTGCTGCTCGGCCAGCCAATTGAGAAAGTCCTCAACCGCGAAGCCATGGCCAATCCGGGCTGCCTGGACTGGTATGTGGCGTTGGCACGTGCGCGGCAGACGCCAGGGTCGGCACCTGTCGCAAGTTGAATCAGGCAGCGTGCAGGCGTCGCGGCGCGAGAAAATTCTTCAGCAGCGCGTGGCCATGCTCAGTCAGGATACTCTCCGGATGAAATTGCACGCCTTCAATATCCAGCGTGGTGTGCCGGATGCCCATGATCTCGCCGTCTTCGACCCAGGCAGTTATTTTGAGGCAGGCCGGACAGGTGGCGCGCTCGATCGAGAGCGAGTGATAACGGTTGACCGTGAACTGTGCTGGCAAGCCGGCGAACAGCCCCTCTTGCGTGGTCGTGATCGTGCTGGTCTTGCCGTGCATGAGCTGCTGCGCCCGGATGATGTTGCCGCCAAAGGCCGCCCCAATAGCCTGGTGACCCAGGCAGACGCCCAAAATCGGCAGCCTGCCCGCAAAATGTTGAATCGCCGCGACCGAAATGCCGGCTTGCGCTGGCGAACACGGTCCGGGTGAAACCACCAGCCGGTCAAGTTGACCACTGGCCAGCCGTGCGTCGAGCTCATCGAGCGTGATCTCGTCATTGCGCGTCACCGTCACCTCGGCCCCCAACTCGCCCAGGTACTGCACGATGTTGTAGGTAAAGCTGTCATAGTTGTCGATCATGAGCAATTTCATACTGCCGAGCCTATTAATTTCCAAGCGTTTTGCTACCGTATTTGCATGGCAGTTTAACTTGTCCAAGCGACGCACCCACGCCGCCGACTCGGGGTGCGACTCCAAGTGGAGTACCCCGGGGAGCTAGTCCATTGCGTTGACAAGCGGCGTCAGCGTACGGCGCGGCGACCGGGTCAGGCGCGTGCGGTTTTGGGGTGCAAACACGCGTCGCTGCGCAGATCCTGCCGTGATAATGGCAGCATGCTTGACCTTAAGCCCCTTGACCCGACAGTGCTCGGCCCCGTGCGCGCCAGCGCCCGCTTCATGTTCTGCCACCCGGCGCATTGGATCGCCCTGGGCTTTGGCTCCGGCCTGAGCCCGCTGGCACCGGGCACAACCGGCACGCTCTGGGCCTGGCTGGCATTCATCCTCATGCAGCCCTGGATGAACGACGCAGGCTGGGCCCTGTTGATTGCCGTCGCGCTGCCAGTAGGGTGGTGGGCTTGCAGCGTCACGGCCCGGCATATGCGCGTGTTCGATCCCGGCAGCATTGTGTGGGACGAGATTGCGGCTTTCTGGCTGGTGCTCTGGCTGGTCATGCCGACGGGCTTTTGGGGCCAGTTGGCAGCCTTTGCGCTGTTTCGTTTTTTTGACGCCGTCAAGCCCGGTCCGGTGGGCTGGGCGGATCAACTGTTTCATGACGTCACGCCTGCTTGCGACCCGGCCGCCTGGCGCAAAGCCGGTTTGGGCATCATGCTCGACGACCTGGTGGCAGCCGCTTGCGTGCTGCTGGTGATAGCGCTTTGGAGACACGCGTGATGAGCAGATCACTATTAATACAGAAGCAGCTTGAGCAGGATCTGTCTGGGCCTGTGGCTGATTTGCTTATAAATAATGGATGGAAGCTGGTCACTGCCGAGAGCTGCACCGGCGGCTTGATCGCGGCTGCCTGCACTGATCGGGCGGGTTCGAGCGCCTGGTTCGAACGCGGTTTTGTGAGCTACTCGAATGAATCCAAGACCGAGCTACTGGGGGTTGACGCTGCCCTGCTGCTGCGCGATGGCGCCGTCAGCGAGTCGGTGGCACGCGCCATGGCGCAGGGTGCGCTGACCCGCTCGCAGGCACAGGTGGCGGTGTCCGTCACGGGCGTGGCGGGCCCGAGCGGTGGCAGCGCGGCCAAGCCGGTCGGCACCGTGTGCTTTGGTTTTGCCAAGCCGGGCCTGATCCTCACTGAAGTGCAGCATTTCACCGGTGAGCGCGCGACGGTGCGGGCGGCCAGCGTGCAGTACGCCTTGCGCCGACTGGTAGAGCTGCTGAGCTGATTCGCCGGCCATTAAAAAACCCCGCCAGGTTACCCGGACGGGGTTTGTGTGTTTAACCTTTAACTGACTTGCGTCAGCGCTGGATTAGAACGAGTGGCGGATGCCCAGGTCAAAGCCGTTGGACGAACCATTGACTGAGGTTACCGCACCGTTCAGTGCCGAAGCCATACCACCACCGTTGTTCACAGTAGCAAAGGTGCCATAAACAGCGGTACGCTTGCTCAGGTCATACACATAACCAAGAGCAAACTGGTCGGTCTTGGCATCACCCTGTTTGATGCCGGAGAAAGAAACACGAATGGTACCCGGGCCCATTGGGACCAGAGCGCCAATCAGGTAACCATTGGCATCATCCGCCCAACCATCTCTAGCCTCTTTGGTCAGCAGGCCTGACAAGGTTGCCATGCCCAGGTTATAGGAAATGCCCAGGTTGGTGGACTTCAGGTCCACGCCGGAAGCCACGTTCGTTGAACTGAAAGCAACTGCAGCGCTCAGAGGACCTTGGTCATAGGTCAAGCGAAGCGCACCGCCGTCGCCTGCGTTGCCAGCATTGCTCGCGTTTTCACCCAGGTAATACTGGGCCCAAACGCCAAAACCGCTCATCTTTGGCGAGAGGTAACCCAGGCTGTTGGACGCACGAACCGCCGTCACACCACCTGGGCCAAGGGTACGGGTCGTACCAACGCCATTGGTGCCAAACGGATCATAAACAGTTTCGCTCCAGAACTGAGGCGTGTAATCACGGCCCAGACGGATTTCACCAAAATTACCCATCAGGCTGACGGTAGAACGACGATTAAAAGTCAGACCGCCACCGCCAGTGCCGCCGGTTGCCTGGTTGTTGACGTTGGTGTTGGCGCCAGCGCCATTGTCGTTGGCAACGCCAGCTTCCAGATGGAACGAAGCCTTCAGGCCGCCGCCGAGGTCTTCAACACCTCTAAAGCCCAAACGGCTGCTGTTGTAGCCAGAATTGCCCAATTGGGTCTTGTTGGAAACATCGCCGCTGCCATACATCACAGTGGCGTCAACCACGCCAAATAGAGTCACGGAGGATTGCGCTGAAGCAGCGCCGACCACAGCCAGGGCAGCCAGGGCTACGAGGGATTTTTTCATATTAAATTACTCCAAGGTTAAACAGAGGGCGCCGGTTTGAATTGTTTCGGGCCCCGGGCCAACCTCCTTTTTCAGGAAGTTGGGTTTATTGGACCAGAGGCCGCGCGGCTTGGCAAAGGAAAAGCACGTAAACCTTTCCAAACCGGGCGATTTCGTTGTGGGGCTGCAACAAGTTGCTACAAGAAGCAAATGGCGGGCCGGTTTGCCGCGCGGGGCAAAAACGACATTGCCCCTGCTTGCCTTGTTGATTATGTGTAGCATAGCCCCCATGCGCCAAACCGCCCGCAAAAAACCGCTCCAGCATCTGCGCGCCTCGGACCTGCGGGCTGCCGCGCAACTGGCAACCCAGGCTACGCTGGGCGTGAGCCGCATCGTTGAGGGCGTGCATCAAGCCGTCTGGCGCAGTCTGGGCGCTCCGGCCGGCCCCACCCCGGGTCAAACGCGGGGCCTGACCGGGCTGATTTACCAAAGCGTGCGCACGGTCACGCAATGGGTTGGCAAGGGACTTGACACGGCCTTAGCCAAGTTGCAGCCCTTGTTGGCGGCGGTGGAAGACCAGGCACCTGACACGCCCGAGCGCGAGGCGGTGCTGGCCGCCCTCAATGGCGTTCTGGGCGACCGGCTGGCCGCCAGCCACAGCCCACTGGCCACGCCCATGACGCTGCGTTACCGGGATGTGGCACTTAACTGGCCGACGCTGGCACCCATTCCCGCTGCCGGCCGTAAGGTCTTGCTGCTGATTCATGGCCTGTGCATGAATGATCTGCAGTGGCGCACGCAGGTCAGGCCACCCGAGCAGGCGAGTCCAGCGGGTGCCGGCGCCGAATCCGGGGCCGCCTCAGAGGCCTGGCTGCTGGACCACGGCACAGCCCTGGCACAAACACTGGGCTACAGCCCGATATACCTGCGCTACAACACCGGCCTGCACACCTCACAAAACGGCCACGAGCTGGCCGCGCAACTGGAGCAACTGCTGGCACATTGGCCCGTCGCCATTCAGGAGATCACGGTGCTGGCCCATAGCATGGGCGGCCTGGTGACGCGCAGCGCCCTCTATTACGCGCAGCAGAGCGGCCTGCGCTGGCCGCGCTACTTGAAGAACATCATCTTTCTGGGCACGCCGCAGCATGGCGCGCCCTTGGAGCGGGCGGGCAACTGGCTTGACGAGATCCTGGGCAGCACGCCCTATTCCAGACCGTTTGCCAAATTGGCGCAACTGCGCAGCGCGGGCATCACCGATCTGCGCTACGGCCATTTGCTGGACGCCGACTGGCAGGGCCACGACCGCTTTCGCCGCCAGCCGGACCGGCGCGAGCCCGTGCCCTTGCCCGAGGCCGTGGCGTGCTATTGCGTGGCAGCCACCACCGCCGCCAAGCGCAGCGCACTCAGCGAGCGCCTGCTGGGCGACGGCCTGGTGCCCTTAAATAGTGCCCTGGGCCAGCACGACGACCCACAGCGCCGTCTGGCGTTTGCCAAAGATGCGCAATGGATTGCCTACCGCACCAGCCACATGGCCTTGCTCAGCAGTCCGGCGGTCACGCAGCAGTTGCTGCTGTGGCTCGGCAAACAGGCAGAATCGGCGCATGACGAACGCGCCCGCAGCCCCCAGCGCTAAGCCCCTGAGTGGCGCGCAAAAGGCGCTGCGCAAACTCGGCTTGCTGCGCGACATCGATCTGGCGCTGCACCTGCCGCTGCGCTATGAAGACGAGACCCGCGTCGTCAGACTGTGTGACGCGCAGGCCGGTGCAATGACCCAGATCGAAGGCCGCGTCTGCGCCTGCGACGTGCGGCTGTCGGGGCGGCGCCAGTTGGTGGTCACGCTGGACGACGGCAGCGACAGCTGCACGCTGCGTTTCTTTGCCTTTTACCCGGCACAGCAAAAGGCGCTGGCAGTCGGCCAGAGCATTCGCGCACACGGCGAAATCAAGGCCGGGCCGACGGGCTGGCAAATGATGCACCCGAGCCTGCATCCGGCGGGCGCAGCGCTGCCGCTGGCGCTGACCCCGGTTTACCCGAGCGTGGCAGGCTTGCCGCAGAGCTACTTGCGCCGCGCCGTGCAGGCGGCGCTGGCGCGCTGCGAATTGGGCGACACGCTGCTCCCCGAGTATTTACAAGAAATTGGCCTACAGCCAAGGTGGAACCTGCGCGATGCGCTATTATTTTTGCATAACCCCAAGCCCGACGTGGCGCTTGCCACTTTGCACGACCACAGCCACCCGGCCTGGCAGCGGCTCAAGGCGGAAGAGTTGCTGGCGCAGCAACTCTCGCAACAGCAGGCCAAACGCGAGCGCGCGCAACTGCGTGCCCCGGTGCTGCGCGCGCTGGCCGACTGGGGGCCGGACGACGCGGCCAGACCGAGTGTCAGCCGCAAGCTGCCGAGCACACTGAGCGAGCGGCTGCTGGCGGCGCTGCCTTTTGCCCTGACCCACGCGCAGCGCCGCGTCGTGCAGGAGATCAGACAAGATCTGGCGCGTGCGCTGCCGATGCACCGCTTGTTGCAAGGCGACGTCGGATCGGGCAAGACCGTGGTGGCAGCGCTGGCTGCGGCCATCTGCATCGAAGCCGGTTGGCAATGCGCGTTGATGGCACCGACCGAAATTCTGGCGCAGCAGCACTTTGTCAAGCTGGTGGCCTGGCTGGCACCGCTGGGCATCCGCACGGCGTGGCTCATCGGCAGCCAAAAACCCAAGGAGCGCCGCGAGATGCTCGCGCTCATCGCCAGCGGTGAAGCCGCACTGGTGGTCGGCACGCATGCCATCATTCAGGAGCGCGTGCAGTTCCGCAAACTGGCGCTGGCCGTGATTGACGAGCAACATCGCTTTGGCGTGGCGCAGCGGCTGGCGCTGCGCAACAAGCTGGGCGACGCGCCGTTGGAGCCGCACTTGCTGATGATGACGGCGACACCGATTCCGCGCACGCTGGCGATGAGCTATTACGCCGACCTGGACGTCTCAACCCTCGATGAGCTGCCGCCCGGGCGCACGCCGGTAGTCACCAAGCTGGTCAGCGAGGCGCGGCGCGCGGAGGTGATCGCGCGCATCAGCGCGCAGCTCGCACTCGGGCGCCAGGTCTATTGGGTCTGCCCCTTGATCGAAGAGAGTGAAGCGCTGGATTTGCGCAACGCCACGCAGACCCACGCCCAGCTCAGCGCCGCCCTGCAAGGCCAGCGGATGCAAGATGGCACGCCGGTGCGCATCGGCCTGCTGCACTCGCGCATGCCGACAGCCGACAAGCAAGCCGTGATGGCCGCTTTCAGCAGCGGCCAGATGGGTGTGCTGGTGAGCACCACGGTGATTGAAGTCGGCGTCGATGTGCCCAACGCCAGCCTGATGGTGATCGAGCACGCCGAGCGCTTTGGTTTGTCGCAGTTGCATCAGTTGCGCGGGCGTGTCGGGCGCGGGGCAGCGGCATCGGCCTGCGTCTTGTTGTATGCCACCGGCGACGCACCGCGCCTGGGCGAGACGGCGCGCGCACGCCTCAAGGCCATGTTGGAGACGAATGACGGGTTTGAGATCGCGCGGCGCGATCTGGCCATCCGCGGACCCGGGGAGTTTCTGGGCGCGCGCCAGTCGGGTGCGGCGCTGCTGCGCTTTGCCGACCTGACCACGGACAGCGCGCTGCTGACCTGGGCGCGCGAGCTTGCGCCTGTCATGCTTGATCAACACCCAGCACTGGCCGCGCAACATCTGCAGCGCTGGCTCGGCAGCAAGGCCGAATTCCTGAAAGCCTAGTACGCAGACACAGAGGCACCGGGCCAGTCTCTCTGAACACTATTGTTTCAGTAGCTTGTTGCGTAGGCTTGACGGGGGCTGGAGGCTGATTTGATACCCGAACTTGAAGGCGCGGCGGCCAGGGCGAAGCCGGCGAGCTTGCGCAGGCTCGCTGGTGCGATGCTGAGCCGGCAGGGCTTGCTCAACAGTTCGATCAACACCTGGGCCCGACCTTCACCTTGGGTCATCTGGTAAATGGCTTCCAGGCCAGCAAACGGCCCGTCTTTGACTTGCACCCGCTCGCCCGCCTGAAACAGGCGCAGCGGCCGCTCCTGCTGGCGCGCGCTGTGGCATTGCAGAGCTTCAATCAGATCGTCATTCACCTTGGCAGGCTGATTGCCAAAGCTGACCAGACCCTGCACCCCCAGCGTGGAGCGGATCGGCCCCCAGCTCTGGCCGGAATGGCTGGCGTCGAGCCGGATAAACAGGTAACGGCTAAACAGCGGCTCGTGCACCAGCGTGAGCGCGCCGCGGCACAGCTTTTCGGTGGCCAGCAGGGGCAAGTAGCAGGCGTAGCCCTGCTGCGCCAAATTGAACTGCGCGCGCTGTTCCTGGCGCGGCTTGGTGTGGACCACATACCAATGCTCGGCACAAGGCAGCAGACCGGCCGGTTTGAGGTCGCAGCAGGCGGCGTGAGTCGCAGTGGCAGCAAATGACATGATGAACAATTCCCCTGGTTCGCTCGACCCCGTTCCTCTGGCGTGAACTTCGGGTTGCTTGTGGCTGCGCAGTTTAGCGCAAGCGCATGGCGGCCGATTCCGCTAGGGTGCGATTCATAGTGGAGTGCCGGTGGCCAGGATGGCGGACCGGGTATCCGTTCTCTGGACCACGCTCGCGGGGGTCTGCGGGGTGACAGACCCGGTTGCAGCGGGAGGAGTCATTGGGAATTTGTCCGCGAACGACTCTTGATGACTCAGGCCGATGCAGCACTCAGCTCCGCGGCTGTCCCCCGCCCGAGGGGCTCCTCCTTTATGCCGCTGCGCTGAGCGCTACACCGACCTGAGTCGGCCAGCACGGTGGTCGGCATGGGGTATTCATGCAGGGCGAACCAATGGCGCTGGCAGCAGCGGGTGGCGTATTGGGACTCGCCGATTTCGCAAAGCGAAGCGCGTATGAGGCGGGGCCCAATACGCCGCCCGCTGCCACCCAAAACCACAGTATTGATCGCGTCTTCTGGAGCCATCGAGCACCAAGTACCTAACGAAGGCGGGTGATGTGGCTCGCGAGCGTGGGCGGGAGTCCGCAAGCCACATCGTCCGGCTGGCGCAAGTCGTTATAGGTACTACTGTATTTGTAGCTGCTTGCGCATACAGCTAGAGGGCTAGCAGTCTTTTTGTCTACAGAATTCACGGTTACCCACACGGTCGAGGCAGGGTTATTTTGGCTCCAAAACCGCATGCGGCTGACCCAGTCGCCCTACCGTGCGTCAAGCTTCGATTGTTGGCTCAGTCATAGCGAATCAGCTCGGGCCCGAGCTGCGGCGTGCGCCCGGCCAGCAACTCGCCCAGGAAAAACCCGATGGCCTGCGCCGAGGGCGGGCAGCCGGGCAGAAAATAGTCCACATGTACCAACTCGTGAATCGGATGCACGCGGTTCAGGGGTAGCGGCAGCTCGGGGTCGTTCGGGACCTGGCTGCCGCTATCAATACCGGTTTGCCTGCAATAGACATCGCGCAGCATTTGCCCGACGTCGCGCTGATTGCGCTGCGCGGGCAAGCCGCCGTTGATGGCGCAGGCGCCGACCGCCACCAGCGTCTTGCAGTGCGCCCGGAAATCGCGCAGCACCTGCACGTTCTCGGTGTTGCACAGCCCGCCCTCAACCAGGCCAATGTCACAGCGGCCAATGGCTTTGATGTCGGTCAGCGGGGAACGGTCGAATTCAACCGCGTCGAGCAGTTGCAGCAAAGCTTCGTCCATATCAAGCAGGGACATATGGCAGCCAAAGCAGCCCGCCAGCGACACCGTGGCCAACTTGAGCTTGCGCGGCGCGTGCAGCGGCAGTGGCACGCTGTCGAGCGGCGTCATGGCGCGCCCTCCTCGTCTTGCGACACCGGTTTGCGATCAAAGCGACGCGCGCCAATCGGGACCGCAAAGCCCCGGCGCTTGGGCAGCAGCGCACCGACCGGGCAAATGCGCGCGGCATGGTCGCTGGCGGCCAGGCTGCTATCGGCCAGGTGCCCGCTGGCGCTGTTGACCAGCAGGTGCGCGTTGATGCCATGGCCACCGATGGCAAACACCGCCTTGCCATCGAGCTCGCGGCTGGCACGCACGCACAGCTCACACAAAATGCAGCGGTTCAAATCGAGCAGCATCTCGGGGTGACTGGCATCCACCGGACGATTCGGGTAAAACTCTTCGAAGTGGGGTCCGGTCATGCCGGCTTCGTAAGCCGTGGCTTGCAGCCGACAGTTGCCACTTTTCTCGCAGGACGGGCAAAAGTGGTTGCCCTCCACAAACAGCATCTGCAGCAGGGTGCGACGCTGGTTGCGCAAGCTTTCGGTTTGGCTCTCGACGTTTTGGCCGGCGCTGGCCAGCAAAGTGCAGGCAGCAGCAACGCGGCCATTGACCACAACGCTGCACAGCCGGCACGAGCCGTGTGCCGGCAGCCCCGGGTGCCAGCACAGGTGCGGGATGTAACGTCCGGCGCGCGTGGCGGCTTGCAACACACTGTCGCCGGGTTCAAATTCGACCACCTGGCCGTCCAGTGTGAAGCGGTTCATAGCAGGGTTTCCAGGTGCGCGCCACGGTCATCACGCCCGGTCGCCAGGCGCGCTTGCGACAACTCCGCGTCGAGATCGAAACCCGGCACAAAATGCAAGGACTTCAAGTGGCGCTCAAAGGCCGGTCGGAACTTGCCCAGGCAATCGCGCAGCGGATTGCAGGCTGCGGCGCCCAGGCCACAGTGGGTGGTGGCGTGCATGAGCTGGTCCAACTCCAGCAGTTCGTCGAGGTCCTGGCTCGAGCCATGGCCGCGGAGCAGCTTGTCCAGGCGGCGCAACACCAACTCGGTGCCGACGCGACACGGGGTGCAGAAGCCACAGCTCTCGTGCGCGAAAAATTGCGCAAAGTTGCGCACCACTTCAAACATGTCGCGGGAGCGGTCAAACACCATGAAGGCGCCCGCCGTGGGCACGTCCTCAAAGCCGATATGGCGACCAAACTCGCCGGCCGACAGGCAAACGCCCGACGGCCCACCGACCTGCACCGCCTGCGTATCGCGCGCGCCGCAAGCTTCCAGGATGTGGCCGATGCGCGTGCCGTACGGGTATTCGTACAGACCAGGGCGCGCACAGTCGCCCGACACCGAGTGAATCTTGGTTCCGCTGGACTGCGCCGTACCAATGGCGGCCCACCAGGCGCCGCCTTGCAGCACGATGTGGGTCACGGCGCAAAAGCTTTCCACGTTGTTGACCGTGGTTGGCTGGCCCAGATAGCCGCGCTGCACCGGAAACGGCGGCCGAATGCGCGGTGTGCCGCGTCGGCCTTCGAGCGACTCGATCAGCGCCGACTCTTCACCGCAGACGTAGGCACCGGCACCGACATGAATCTCGATGTCAAAATTGAATCCGCCCTGGCCCTGAATCGAGTCGCCCAGCAAGCCTTGCTCACGCCGCTGCTGCAGCACGGTTTGCAAATGCTCCAGCAGATAGCGGTATTCGCCGCGCAAATAGATGAATCCGCGGCCGGCACCCACCGCCAGTGCCGCAATCGTCATGCCTTCGATCACGCTGTCGGCGCAGCGGCTGAGCAGCACCCGGTCCTTGAAGGTGCCGGGCTCGCCCTCGTCGGCGTTGCACACCACGTAGTGCGCGCTGCCCGGCGCGTCGCGGCAAAGCTGCCACTTGCTGGCGGTGGCGTAACCGGCACCACCGCAACCGCGCAGCCCGGCGCGCTGAACCTCGTCGATCACGCCCTGCGGCCCGCGCAGCATCGCCGCAGCCAAACTCGCGCCCGGTGCCGGCTGGGTGCCGAGCTTGATATCGGCACGCCGGATCTGATCGTCCACGCGTGACCACTCGGCGGGCCACTGCGCCACTGGCACCTGCTGCTCGATCAGCGCGGTCATCTGCTCGATGCGCTCCGAGCTCAGGCGCGTCAGCACCTGCTGCTGGTTGATGAGTACGGCCGGGCCCTGGTCACACAGACCGGTGCAGGAGGTGGTGGCGACACTGACGCGGCCGTCGCCGCGCATCTCATTGAGTTTTACGCCAAGCAGACGGCACAGGTGCTCTCGCATGCCCTCGCTGCCGAGCAGCCGGTCGGTGATGTTGTCGCTAAACAGCACCCGGTAAGCGCCAACCGATTGCGCATAAAAGAAACGATAAGCCCCCGCAACGCCTTCCACCTGCGCCAGGGTCAGTCCCAGCGCCGTGGCCATCTGGCTCATCGCCGCGCGCGGCAGCCAGCCGTGTAGCGCCTGAAATTCGCGCAGCAACTGCACCAGCGCGTGGCGGTCATGTTGGTGCTGCGCCAACAAGGGCAACAGTGCCGGGAATGTCGGGACTGACGGATTTGGGGGCGTGATGGACACGAAACGAGCATCCGCTGTTGGGCTGCCTTTCAGCGCAGCTCGCAAACCTGTTGCGCAAAGGTTTCCACCTGTTGCCAGTCGGTGAACTCGATCACCGCCTTGGGGTCAGTGGGCCCGCTTGTCATGAGCATGATGAAGCGGATCATGAGGCGGTCAAAAAAGCCGTAGCGCGGGTAGTCGAGCTTGCCCGCAAAGACACCCAGCAATTTGGGTTTCCAACTGATCTGGCGCAAAAACTTGAGCAGATAGGGGTTGGTCTCGGGCCGGTTTTTTTCCGGCTTGCGCGCCACAATGTTGACCGTGAAGAAGGCGTTGGGCTTGCTCTCGAGCAGCGTCTGATGGCGCGCAATGAACGCCGCCACCTGGGGCTGGTGTTTGCCGTAGCGGATGCTCGCGCCAATGACGATCTTGTCAAAAGCTGGTAGATCCAGCGCCTCGGCCTGCGCGATGGGCAGCACCGTCACCGCCTGCCCCTGCTGCACCATGACCTGGCGCAGACGCTCGCAGATGCGCGGCGTGTGGCCGTCGGTGGTTGAGTAAATGACAAGAATGCCGCTCATCGAATGCTCCTGGTTAGCTTCGCATTGTCCATCAGGAGGCAGGCCAGGCAAACGGGCAGGGTGTGAGTCAAAGTGGTGTGTTCTGGCATTGCCCCTTTGCGCACGGCAGGGCGACTGGGCCAGGCGCATGCGGTTTTGGAGCCAAAACACGCGCGGGGCCAGCTTACTCGTACGCAAACTTCCTGCTCGCGCGCCTTCGGCCCCAAAGCCCGGTCACCTGACCCAATCACCCTGCCTCGACCGTGTGATAACCGTGAATTCTTTAAGAAAATGTCCTCTAGACCAATATCTGTCTGCGTAAGAAGCTATCAAATTTAGTTGAAACAGCATTTGAGAGATGGCTTGATGGATCCGTCAAACACGCCTCGGGCGTGGTGATTGGGTCAGGTGACCGGGCTTTGGAGTGCAAGGCGTGCGCCCAACAAGTTTGGCATACCGTTTCACTATTCCCGCGCGTGTTTGCACCCCAAAACCGCTCGCGCCTGACCCCGTCGCCGCGCCGCACCTCAATACCGCTTGTCAACGCACTGGGCTGGCTCCCCATGGCTCTCCATTTGAAGCGCACCCCAATGGGCTAGCTGCTACACGGCTACATCGACAAGGACCCTTCGCGAAACGCGGTCTTGTCGAGCCAGACGTTGATCAACACGGCTTTGCCGCTGCGCGCCAGGGCGCGGGCATGGGTCAGGGCGGCGGGGAGTTCGGCCAGGGTTTTCACCAGAATGCCTTCGGCACCAAAACCAGCCGCCACCGCGTGGTAGTCGGTGCGCGCCAGCACGGTGGCGACGTCATCGTGCAGCATCTTGACCTGCTCGCGCGCGATCTGCGTCCAACCGGCGTCGTTGCCCACCAGCGCAATCACCGGGATGCCGTGGCGCACAAAGGTGTCAAACTCGACCAGACCGTAGCCGCAGGCGCCGTCGCCAAAGATGATCCAGACTTCGCTGTCCGCTCGCTCCAGCGCCGCGCCCAGCGCAAAACCCGCGCCCACGCCGAGCGTGCCAAAGGCACCCGGATCGAGCCAGCTCAATGGCGTGCGCGGGTGCAGCACGTAGGACGCCGTGGCCACAAAATCGCCGCCGTCGGCCACCAGTAGGGCGTTGTCGCCCAAGCCTTGCTCCAGCGTACGAAACAGCGCGATCGGGTTGACAAACTCGCCGTTGGCCTGCGCTTGCAGGTCGATCTCAGACTCGCGCACGGCGTCGCGGCCGCGCAGCGTGGCAATCCAGTCGGCGCGGCTTGAACTCGCAGCGCCGCTGGCGGGCTGGGCCTGCCCCAGCGCCTGCAAGAAAAGACCCGCGTCGCCAATCGCCGCAATATCAGGTTTGCGATTCAGCCGCGCATCCTTGGCGCTGCGGTTGGCGGCAATCAGCGTGGCGCTGCGCCGCACGTGTTTGCCGTAGTCCAGCCGAAAGTCGCACGGCACACCGGCCAGCAGCACGCAATCGGCCTCGCGCAGGGCGCTGCGACGCTGGTGACGCATCTGCAACGGGTGATCGCGCCCGAGCAGGCCGCGCGCCATGCCCGACAGATAGACCGGGATGCCCAGACTGGCCACGGCTTCGGCCAGTCGCGCGGCTTGCGGTGAGAGCACCAGCGCCTGGCTGCCAATCACCAGCAGTGGCCGCTCGGCCTTGGCCAGCGCCGCCAATGCCGCTTGCAGACTGGCGTCGCTGGCGCGCGGCGGTGTCACCGCGCGCACCTGGATCACGCCAGGCTCCTGACTGCCCTGAAACATCTTTTTGACGTGCCGCTGCAAATAAAAACGCAGCAACCGGTCCGCCATGGAGCGGCCTTTGCCCGCCGCGTCGGCATACCACTGGCGGATCGATGCCTCGTCGTACAGCAGATCGACCGGGCACTCAATGAACACCGGCCCCGGCACACCGGCCTGCGCCACTGCAAAAGCCTCGTCCACGGCAGGGCCAAGATCGCAGACACGGGTGATCTTCTTGAACAACTTGACATGCGGTGCCACCAGCGGGCGTTGGTCGATGTCCTGCAAGGCGCCACGCCCCTGCAGTGCCGTCGGCGCGGCACCACCGAGCAGAATCACCGGTGACTGCGCCAGTTGCGCGTTCTTCAGCGCCGTGATGGTGTTGCTGATGCCCGGACCGGCCGTCACCGCTGCCACGCCTGGCAGACCCGACAGGCGCGCCGTGGCGTCGGCCGCAAAGACCGCCGTGGCTTCGTCACGCACATCGACAATGCGCATACCGCGCGCCTTGGCCGCGCTCAGGATCGGCGAGATATGGCCGCCGCACAGGGTAAAAATGCGCCGCACGCCGTGCGCCAGCAGCGCCTCGGCAACGCGGTCGCCGCCGTGGCGGATTAGCTCAGGCGCGCTCATGCGGCCCAATACACCGCGTCGCGGCTGGCGTACCAGGTCTCGACCTGCGCCGCCACCGCCGCTTCGATGCGGCTGCGCTTGATCTTCATGGTCGGCGTGAGGCAACCGTTTTCAATCGACCAGGGTTCGCGCGCCACCACAATCATGCGCAAATGCTCATATTCAGCCAGTTGACTGTTGACCGAGCCGAGCAACTGGCCCAGCTCCGCCTGCACCCGGTCGCGCACCGCCGGGTCTGCCAACTGCGGGCGCAGGCTCTCGGCCAGCACCACCATGGCGTAGGCAGCGGGCTCGCCGACGCCGGACACCATCGACAACTCAATCATCGGGTTGGCGTTGAGCAGGTTCTCGATGGGCGCCGGTGCTACATACTTGCCCTTGGCGGTCTTGAACAGCTCCTTGGCGCGCCCGGTGATCTTGAGCAGGCCGTCGGGGCGCTGCTCGCCGAGGTCACCAGTGTGAAAGAAGCCGTCTTCGGTGAACGAAGCGGCCGTCAATTCCGGCTGCTTGTAGTAGCCGCTGAACTGCCCGGGTGACTTGATCAAAATCTCGCCCTCCGGGCTGATGCGCACCTGCACGCCCGGCAGCGCCACGCCGACATAGCCGGGTGCGTTGAACTGCTCGCTCGAGGTATGCGAGTAGGAGTTGTCCTCGGTCATGCCGTAGCCTTCAAGCAGGTTCAAGCCCAGGCGCCGGTACCAGCTGATCAGTTCGGCCGGAATCGGTGCCGAGCCGCTGCCAGCCACGCGCACATGGTTCAGGCCAAGACCCTTGAGCACCTTGTGCGCCACCAGTCGGCCCAGCAGCGGAATGCCAAGCAGGCGATCAAGTTTCTTCGGTGGCATCTTGGCAAACACGCCCTGCTGAAACTTGAGCCACAGGCGCGGCACCGAGATAAAGAAGGTCGGGCGGGCACGCTGCAAGTCCTGCACGAATGTCTCCAGCGACTCGGCAAAATAGATTTGCGTGTGGCCGTCCACCATCGACATCGCCTCGACCCACGAGCGCTCAAAACTGTGCGCCAGCGGCAGGTAGGACAGCATGCGGTTTTCCGGCAGGTTGCCACTTTTTGCACTGGCATCCTTGGCGATGCCCTCGGCAGCGCGCGTGATGGCCTCAAAAGTAATCATCGCGCCCTTGGGCTGTCCGGTTGAGCCCGAGGTATAGATCAGCATCGCCATGTCGGTCGGCGCACGCTCGGGACGGCCCGTCAACGGCGAGGTGCGCCCGATGACCGCATCCCATTTGTCAAAATCCGTGCTCGGCGCCAGCGGGAATGCAATGCAGGGCAGACCGGAGGGCACCCCCGGGGCCTGTTGCGCCCAGATGTCGAGTTTGCCGACAAACAGCAGGCTGGCTTCGCTGTGTTCCAGCACAAAGCGCACGGTGGCTGCCGTCTCGGTGGCAAAAATTGCCACCGTGGTGTAGCCCGCCATCCAGATCGCCAGCTCAGCCATGAAGCAGTGAGCGCAGTTCTTGGACAAGATGGCCACGCGCGCGCCGCGCTCGAACTTGAGGCTTTGCAGATGCGCCGCCATGCGCCGCGCCTGATCCAGCGTTTGTGCCCAGGTGTAGTCCTTGACGTCTCCGGCGCCGACGGGTTGGGTCAGATAGACCTTGTCCGGCTGCGAAGCCTCAAAATCGTAGACGTAATCGAGAATCAGTTTGGGTGTTGCCATGATGTGTCCTTTGCTCGTGCCCGCAGCGCGCGGAGCGCCCAACTGTGGGGCAAATCCGCTTCATTGTCATACGGGTTTACCCGAAAGGACTGTCGCTTGCGTTCAGGCTACCGTGCTGCTCCCGCCGCGTGCGACACTTTGCCGCCTGAGGACAAAAAAAACGGAGCACCTTGAATGAGTCTGGAACCCGTCAATTGGCGCTGCGTCAGCAGCGAACCCGATGCGCTGGGCGAGTCGCCTTTTTGGCAGCCGCACGAGCAGATGCTGTACTGGGTGGATATTGTCGGGCAGAAGATTTTGCGCAGCTCCGTCGAGACGGGTGCGCTGCAAAGCTGGAGCATGCCCTCGGCGCCGGGTTGCATCGCACCGGCCGCGCGCGGGGGCCTGGTGATTGCGCTGCGGCACGGCGTTTTTCGCGCCCACACCTGGGGTGGGGCGCTGCAACGGATCGCCACGCTCGACTATGACCCCGCCCTGCAACGCGCCAACGACGGCAAATGCGATGCGCAGGGGCGCTTCTGGATTGGCACGCTGGACGAAACCCGCATGGCGCGCAACGCCGTCTTGTATTCGCTTGATGCGCGCCACCCCGGCGCACCGCTGGTCGAGCGCCAGCTTGATCAGTGCACCCTGCCCGCCAGCACCGCCAACGCACTCGCCTGGAGCCCCGACGCGGGCACGCTGTATTGGGCCGATACGCCCAGCCACGCGCTGCAGGCGTGGGACTTTGAACTGGCAACGGCGCGCCTGACGCGCCAGCGCCTGTTCCATCAATTTTCCGCCCGGCCGCCAGACTGGACCTTTGCTGCCTCCGCCCCGCAGGCCGGTGCACCCGGTTTGGCGCGCTATGGCGGTCGCCCCGACGGGGCGGCGGTAGATGTGCAGGGCAATTACTACGTCGCCATGTACCAGGGCGGGCGCATTTGCAAACTCGACCCCGGCGGCCGCCTGCTGGCCGAATTTGCCACGCCCGCGCTGTGCCCCACCATGCCCTGTTTTGGAGGCGCCGACCTGCGCACCCTTTTCATTACCAGCGCACGCCAGCACGCCAGCGCCGCCGAGCTGGCCGCCTACCCGCGCTCGGGCTGCGTGTTTTCAATGCGCGTCGAAGTGCCCGGCCTGCCGGTGAATTTCTTTGTGGATTGTGGCGATGTGTCTATCCCTTAACATTCGGGCTATGTCAATGTTCCCTTCGTTGCTGCAAGAAATCACTGATCGCATCCGGGCCGCCAGCGCCGCGCGCATGCCACTGCGCATCCGCGCGGGCGGCTCCAAAGACTTTTATGGCGAGTCGCCGGCCGGTGAGCTGCTCGATGTGAGCGGCTTGCGCGGCCTCATCAGTTACGAGCCGAGCGAACTGGTAGTGACCGCGCGCGCAGGCATGCCGCTGGCCGAGCTGGAAGCCACATTGGCAGAACAAGGCCAATGTCTGGCGTTTGAGCCGCCGCATTTTCAAATCAGCAGCAGTGACGCGCCGGCACCGTCGTCGAGTCCAGTCGGCGCCGCCACGGTTGGCGGCATGGTGGCCTGCGGTTTGAGCGGTCCGGCGCGCGCCAGCGTGGGCGCGGTGCGCGACTATGTGCTGGGCGTCAAGCTCATCAATGGCCGTGGTGAGCATCTCACATTTGGTGGCCAGGTGATCAAGAACGTGGCGGGCTACGACGTCTCGCGCCTGATGGTGGGGGCCATGGGCATGCTGGGCGTGTTGACCGAGATTTCGCTCAAGGTGTTGCCCGTTGCCCCGGCCGAGGCGACGCTGGTCTTTGAACTCGATCAGGCGCGCGCGCTGGCCCAGCTGCAGCGCTGGGGTGCGCAGCCCTTGCCGCTGAACGCCAGTTGCTGGGTGCAGGACGACAGCGCGCCAGGTGGCCCGTCCTTGCTCTTTGTGCGCTTGCGCGGTGCCGCAGCGGCAGTCGATGCGGCTTGCCAGACGATGCAGCAGGATGTGCCTGGCAAGCGCATTGCGAACGCGCAGGCGGCGTCTGACTGGCAAGCCTGCCGTGATTTGCGCTTGCCCTTCTTTTGCCCGCCCGACTGCGCCGCGCCACTGGACCTGTGGCGCTTGAGCCTGCCCCAGACCGCGCCGGTGCTGGACTTGCCCTACCCGCAGTTGATCGAGTGGCACGGTGGTCTGCGCTGGCTCTGGGCACCCCGCTCAGCACAAGCCACCGTGCGCCAGGTGGCCGCTGAGCACGCCGGAACAGCTACATTATTTATAGCTGCTCACGCAAGTGATACGGCGGCTGGGGCCCGATTTAGTCCATTGAATGGGACCCTGCTGGGAATTCACCAGCGGCTCAAGGCCGAGTTCGACCCGGCCGGCATCTTTAACCCTGGCCGCCTGTACGCCGATGCAAACCCACCTCGCCCCTGAGTACCAGAGCAGCGCCGACGGCCTGGCGGCTGAGGCCATTCTGCGCAAATGCGTGCACTGCGGTTTTTGCACCGCCACCTGCCCGACCTACCAATTGCTGGGCGACGAACTCGACAGCCCACGCGGACGCATCTACCTGATCAAGCAGGTGCTCGAAGGTGCTGCGCCGACGCGCAAGACGCAACTGCACCTGGACCGCTGCCTGACCTGCCGCAACTGCGAGAGCACCTGCCCGAGCGGCGTGCAATATGGTCACCTGCTTGACATTGGGCGCAAGCTGGTGGAGGCCAAAGTGCCGCGTCCACTGACCGAGCGCGGCCTGCGCTGGGCCTTGAAAGAGGGCCTGCCGTCGCCACTGTTTGCCCCGGCCATGGCACTCGGCCAAATGGTTCGCCCGCTGCTGCCGGACGCGCTCAAGGCCAAGGTCCCGGCCCGGCAGGCGGCGGGTGCCCAGCCCAGCCGTGCGCACGCGCGCAAGGTGCTGCTGCTGGCAGGCTGCGTGCAACCAGCCATGGCACCCAACATCAACCACGCCACGGCCCGCGTGCTGGATGCCGCTGGCGTCCAGTGCCTGATCGCACCCAAGGCGGGCTGCTGCGGCGCGGTCAAATTTCACCTCAACGACCAGGACGGCGGCAAAGCGCAGATGCGCGCCAATATTGACGCCTGGTGGCCTTATATCGAGGGCACAACGGGCGCCGCGCCGGTTGAGGCGATCCTGATGAATGCTTCGGGCTGTGGCGTGACGGTCAAGGAATATGGCCACTTTCTGCAAGATGACCCCGTTTATGCCGCGAAGGCGGCGCGCATCAGCGCGCTGACCCAGGACCTGAGCGAATGGCTGCCCGAGCTGAGCGAGAAATTGCGCGGCAAAGTCGCGGCCTCGCCACTGAAGCTGGCTTTTCACCCGCCGTGCAGCCTGCAGCATGGTCAACAGTTGCGTGGCGGGATTGAGCAATACCTCACCGCGCTGGGTTTCAATATCCGGCTCAATGGCGGCGAAGCGCACCTGTGCTGCGGCTCGGCGGGAACTTATTCGGTCATCAACCCGGACATCGCGCACCAATTGCGTGATCGCAAGCTGGCCCACCTGAGCACCACTTTTGGCGATACGGCGCCGGATCTGATCATCTCGGCCAATATGGGCTGCATCACGCATCTGCAAAGCGCCAGCGCCACGCCGGTGCGCCACTGGATTGAAGTGCTGGATCAGGCGCTTTGCCAATAGCTATAGAACTTGATAGCATCAACTTCGTATTAGATCGTCGCAGCGGAGCTTCTCATGGCAACAATTCATTCAGAGTCAACTGGAAACAGGTCGGTCCGGACCAATACATCTGAATCATCGCAGCCTGTCCCACTGGCTTGGCAGAGACGCCCGATGCCCAAATTTAGCGCGACCTCAAATTCTGCCAATCCCGTCGTTGAGGCGGCCAAATCGTGGAGAGACAAGCGGTTTTCAGATGCCCGTTATGGCATGAGCCCCTACTGTGCCTCGTTCGTGCGCTGGAGTTTCGAGCATGGCTTGGGCAGGATGGGCACACTGCCGCTGGTTTTGTCGCCGCCCTACTACCGCAAACTGGGCTTGCACTTTGCGCCCGGAATCTGGTTCGCCGACTCACTCGCGGGGGACGAGGTCGGTTCTCTCGTGCAGCACCAGCAAGCTGGTGACATTCTGCTGTTCCGTGACACCTGCAGCGGTTTCCCGCCAGGCACCATCACGCATGTCGGGATTGCAACGGACGGCGGCCAGGAGATGGCGGACGCCGGCAGTGGCAGCCTGGTGCACGTGCGCTCGCACGCGGCCACGTTCCCTGGACTGCTGGTCGAAACGCGCCGCCCCAAACAATTGATGACGGCCGTGGCGAGCAACGCCCGCCGAAGCACACTGGTCATCTCCGGCGGGCATGCCTTCGGGACCTGCAAGGGGCGACCGGTCCAAAGTCTCGGTATTGATGTCGGCTACAGCGGGGGCGCGTCAAAACCGCACTGGGATATCAGCGTCCAGGGTCATCCGGTGCAGCCGGTGATCGCGGCCACAGTGGACGTGGTGTTCAACGGCGGCCAGCGCTTTAAGCTGTTTTGCCATGATCACCGGGCCAGTGGCTTTCTGAACGGCAGCCAGATTCATGATGCTCTGCAAATGAGTGCCGACCTGGAAAACGGCATGGCGCACGTGCACATCAACCAAAAAGAGGTGAAGCCAAGCACCTTGAAGTTTGAGGTAGTTTCCTGAAAACAACGGACGGCTCAGCCTTCGGTGCCTTCCAACTCACTACACAATTTGTAGCTGCTTGCGCATATTGCACGGGGGCTGGAGCCCTATTTCTTACATATTCCAGATTGAACCCACCATGACTTTCCCGAACGCGCTTGAAAACCTGAACGTGCTGTCGCAGCAGACCCTGCTGCCACCGGCGCAATTGCACGACCAAGTGCCGGCCAGCGAGCAGGCCACGCGCACCGTGAGCAGCGCACGCCGCAGCGTGGCCAACATTCTGCTGGGCCAGGACACACGTATGCTGGTGGTGGTGGGGCCGTGCTCGATCCACGACATCAGCGCCGCCATGGACTACGCGCGGCGCCTGAAGGCACTGGCTGATGAACTCTGCGATCAACTCTTCATCGTGATGCGCGTCTATTTCGAAAAACCCCGCACCACGGTCGGCTGGAAAGGCCTGATCAACGACCCGCACATGGACGATTCGTTTGACATCGAGGCCGGGCTGCACAGCGCGCGCCAGTTGCTGGTGGACCTCAACGACCTGGGTCTGCCCTGCGGTACCGAGGCGCTGGATCCGATCACGCCGCAGTACCTGGGCGATCTGATTGCCTGGAGCGCGATTGGCGCGCGCACCACCGAGAGTCAGACGCATCGGGAGCTGGCCAGCGGCCTGTCGAGCCCGGTCGGCTTCAAGAACGGCACTGACGGCAATCTGGACGTCGCCCTCAACGGCATGCTGTCGGCGGCGCAACCGCACGCGTTTCTGGGCATCAACGGCAATGGTCAGGTGGCGCTGACGCAAACGCGCGGCAACGCGTTTGGGCATCTGATTCTGCGTGGCGGTGCCGTGCCCAACTACGATTCGGTGGCGGTGTCGGAGGCCGAAGCGGCGCTGGTGGCGGCAGGGTTGCCGGTCAATATCGTGGTTGATTGCAGCCATGCCAACTCGCGCAAAAATCACGCCCTGCAGACGCTGGTGCTGAAAGACGTGGTGCACCAGGTTGCCGATGGCAACCGCGCCCTCAAAGGCGTGATGATCGAGTCCAATCTGTTTGAAGGCAATCAAAAACTGGCCGATCCAAAAGACCTGCGCTATGGCGTCTCGGTGACCGACGCCTGCCTGGGCTGGGACACCACCGCCGCCTGCCTGCGTGAGGCGGCGGTACGGCTGCGCACAATTCAGCGCTGAGTAAAGCGGAAATTGCAGAAATACCGTTGTCCTGCCGGACTTGATCCGGCATGCCGTGCCACGCACCATCTGCCGTGCCTGTTTTGCCTTGGGTGCGGCGTTCGGGATATTTTGAGTTGCCGCAAACTCATACAATGGATCTTCTAACCGAAGGAGAAAAAGCATGACCATACTTGTCGCTTATGTGCCGCGTCCGGAAGGGCAAGCCGCACTGAAAAAAGGAATCGAAATTGCCAAGCGTCGCCAGGAACGTCTGGTGGTGGTGAACACCAGTCCGGGTGGCAAACAGGAAGACCGGTCGATGGCCGACGTACAGGACGTTGAGCGCGTCGAGGCCTTGCTGGCTGACTGTGGCCTGGAGGCCGAGTTCAAGCAGTTCGTGCGTGGCAAAACTGTGGTCGAAGAAGTGGTGGATCTGGTGGACTCGCTGAAGATCTCGGTGCTGGTGATTGGCCTGCGCAAACGCACGGCGGTCGGCAAACTCATCATGGGCAGTGTCGCGCAGGAGATTCTGCTAACCGTCTCGTGCCCGGTACTGGCCGTCAAGGCGGATTAGTGGCCGAGCCCAGAGATTTTTATGAATTTCGGCTGCAACGCTTGTATTACGTGCTGAAACAGCTATATTATAAGTAGCATGCTGACGGTCATTGGCTAGTGCATGAGCCGAAATCGGTTGCCACGAAACTCAAACACGGAACTGTGTTCGCCAATCTCCAGCAGCGTCAGTTCCGCGGCGACTTGACTGCCCTGCGTCAGCACCTGGTTGTTGACCAGCAACAAGCGCTGCCCGGGGTTGCCGGAATACACCGCACCCGTGATGGCCAGCGCCGGAACCTGACTGCGAATCTCCTGCGCCAGCTCACTCAGCAAGGGGACGACAGCTGGCATCTGAATAGCCGCTGATGCCAGCTTGGCAGATGGCTTTGCCTGGGTCGGCGTTGGAGGCACAACGGCACGGGCCGCCGCGACCGGTGCCAATTTGGCAACCGGTGCCGATGCAGCCAGCGGTGGCGACGTGGCGGCCGGTGCCATCGCAGGCGACAAGACCGGTGTAACCGCTGGCCTCGGTGCCTGCGCCACCGGTGCAATGGCGATTGGCGCAATGACTGGCACTGAGGCTTGCCAGCGCCACCACAGCGTCGCGCCAACGCCCGGCACAAGCGCCAAGGCAAAGCCAAGCCAAAGCCGACGACGCCCGTTGGAAGCCTGTGCAGTTCGCGGCGTCGCCAATTGCTGCGCATGCAGGCCAGGCACAGCGCCGCGCTGGCGCTCGGCATCTGCGCGTTTCAGGGCATCAAGAATATAAGACATGGTGTGCTGCTATTGGGTGCGCAGGCGCGGCTCATCGGAACCCGTGGCGCGCTCCAGTTGCATAAAGGTCATGGGGCCGGGTTGTCCGTCAGGCTTGAGTCCCTGGGCGCGCTGAAATGCGCGCACCCGCTCACGCAGGTCGGCATCGAGAATTTGCGGACCCGCCGCGGCGCTGGACAGTGGGCTCCCGTCGAATTGGCTCAACTGCCGTGCGAGCTGCTCAACGGCTGCTCCGCCGCTGCCATTGCGCAATTCTGCGCTGTAGCCGGGCGGCGCGCGCCAATAGGTGGCGAAGTCGCCGCGCCACAGCCGCGCCAACGCCACCAAAGCGACGTGATGCAGCTCGTTGCTTACGCGCAGCGTGGCGCTGCGCTCCGTGAGCCCGACCAGCACCGCGTAACGCGGCGCGTCGTTTGCCGCTTTCAAGCTCAGGATGCCGGGACGATCCAACTGGCGCAGCATCGGCAGCGTGAGATTGCTGGCGCGATAACACAGCAAGCGCTGTGCCGCAGCCTTCAGACAGGGGTCAATGCCCGCTGCATCCGGGCTGGCGGGCAGCCGCCACAGGGGTGCCAGTCCGCGCCAGGCGGCATTGGCGTCGGTTGGCAGTTGCGTCAGCAGCGACTCTACTGATTCAAGCGGCATGGCCAAGCGCGCCTGGCCGCCCGAAGGT
This sequence comes from uncultured beta proteobacterium, assembly GCA_963750665.1. GTDB lineage: Bacteria > Pseudomonadota > Gammaproteobacteria > Burkholderiales > Burkholderiaceae_C > Rhodoferax. The sequence goes on along the minus strand of CAVVRQ010000028.1, from coordinate 650,402 downwards.
ACCTCAGTCATCGCGGGTGCCGCTGGGCTGGCGATCGACGCGCGCTGAGCAACTGACGCGGCCGCGACCGGCGGCACGGACGGCTTCGCCGGTGCGGACGCGGTCGGTTTGTTCCAATCGCTCCAGAGCGCCCAACCGATCAGCATGGCCGCAGCCGACACAGCCAGAGCACCCAGCGCGTAGTTTCCGGGCCACGACCAGGCGTTGGGTGCGCGCGCAGGCTCCGTGCCAAACACTTCTGCGGCTGCCTTCTCCACTACTTTACTATCCACACGCTGCAGGCCGTTGGCCCACGCCCCGAGCAGCGCGCGCCCGCACAGCAGGTTGATGCGGCGTGGCACACCGCGGGCCAGGCGGTGGATGCGCTTGAGCGCGTGTTTGTCAAACGGCAGCGGGCCGTGGTGACCGGCGACGGCGAGCCGGTGCGCAATATATTGCGTGCTCTCGGCTTCGCTCAAGGCATCCAGATGAAAACGCGCAATGACTCGCTGCGCGAGCTGCTCCAGTTCCGGGCGCGCCAGCATCTGACGCAGTTCGGGCTGGCCAATGAGCACAATTTGCAATAGCTTGCGCTCACTGGTTTCCAGATTCGTAAGCAGGCGCAACTGCTCCAGCACGTCGGACTCAAGATTTTGCGCCTCGTCAATGATGAGCAGGCAGCTTTCTGCTGCTGCGTGACGCGCGAGCAAAAACGCATTCAGCGCGTCGATGTAGTTTTTGAGCGTGGTCGCACCGGTCACTGCGGCTACCACAGCGATGTGGAACTCCTCGCAAATCGACTGCAACAACTCGGTTACCGTGAGTTTCGGGTTGAAGATGTAAGCCACATGGCAGTGCGCCGGTATTTGCTCCAGAAAGCAGCGGCAAACGGTTGTCTTGCCAGTGCCAATATCGCCCGTTAGCAGCACAAAACCGCCGCCGCGACCGCTGCTGCCTTGCTGCGCGCCCGCTACACCATACAGCAGGTGCGCCAACGCCTCCCGGTGGCGCTCGCTCAGGAACAGATAACGCGGGTCAGGCGCGATCGAAAATGGATCCTGCTGCAGGCCAAAATGTTGCGAATACATAAATTGCAAGCATACCCGGGTCTGGTGGCCGACGGCTGCGGCTGGTACTGGGACGACTCAGCGCTTGTCGGGCAACTCGATCTTGACTTCGAGCACCTCAAGATTGTCCTGGCGCTCCAGGTGCACCTTGATGTCGGCCGGATCGATCTTGACGTAGCGGCTGATGAGCGCGATCAACTCGCGCTGCAGGTCTGGCAAGTAGTCGGGTTCAGCGGCGTTGCGGCCGCTGCGCTCATGCGCCAGTATGATTTGCAGTCTTTCCTTGGCGACGCTGGCAGACTTCTTTTTTTCACCGAGAAAAAATGAAAAAAATGACATGGCCTTACTTGCTCCCGAAGAGCCGCCTGAGCAGCCCCGGCCTGGGCGCGTCGGTAAAGCGCATCGGCTTGTCTTGCCCCAGAAAACGATCGACCAGGTCCTGGTAGGCCTCAGAGACATCGCTGCCTTTGAGATGCACGGCGGGCACGCCCTGGTTGGAGGCCTGCAGCACCGACTCACTCTCGGGAATGACACCCAACAATTTGATGCGCAAAATGTCCTGAATGTCTTCCAGCGACAGCATCTGGCCCTGGTTCACCCGGGCCGGGTTGTAACGGGTGATGAGCAGATGCTCCTTGATCGGCGGCAGGCCCTCAATCGCCCGTTTTGTCTTGCTTGCCAGGATCCCCAGAATGCGGTCCGAGTCGCGCACGGAAGACACTTCCGGGTTGGTCACTACCAGCGCTTCGTCCGCAAAATACATCGCCATCAACGCGCCGGTTTCAATGCCAGCCGGTGAGTCGCAGACGATGAACTCAAACTCCATCGAGGCCAGATCAGCCAACACTTTTTCGACGCCAGTCTGCGTCAAGGCGTCCTTATCGCGCGTTTGAGAAGCGGCCAGCACAAACAGGTTTTCACACTGCTTATCCTTGATCAAAGCCTGATTGAGATTGGCTTCACCGTGAATCACGTTGATCAGGTCATAAACGACACGGCGCTCGCAACCCATGATCAAGTCCAGGTTACGCAGGCCGACGTCAAAATCAATCACCGCCGTCTTGTGGCCGCGCAACGCCAAACCAGTTGCAAAACTGGCGCTGGTGGTCGTTTTACCGACGCCGCCCTTGCCAGAAGTCACCACAATAATTTTTGCCATGGGAGAGGGTTCTTTCACGTTTAGTCAGATTCGGATTGCCGCACCAGCGACGGGCTTGCCGCCGCCTTATCGGTGCGGCTTCAGGGATTCAAAGCTTCAAACAGCAGCTTGTCCTGCCCATCGTCACTCAAACGCACTTGCGCAGCCTTGGCGTAAACCTCCGTCGGCAACGGGCTTTCACTGGTACGGTAAACACCCGCAATGGAGACCAGCTCGGGCTCGAGGCACAAGGAAAATATGCGCGCCTGGGTGTTGCCACTGGCACCCGCCATGGCCTTGCCGCGTAGTGGGGCATAGACGTGAATGTTGCCATCCGCCACCACTTCGGCACCGGCGTTGACCATCGCCAGCAAGACCAAATCAGTGCCACGGGCATAAATCTTCTGTCCCGAGCGCACTGGCTTGTCCACCACCAGCGCTGCTGAGCCGCGTGATTCATGTGCCAGCTCGGGGGCCACGGGCTTCAATTCTTCTGGCAACACCACTTGGGTCAACACCGGAAGAGCCACGCTCGGTCGCCCGCGCGGCACTGCAGCGGGCGTCTCAACCAGACCCAGCGCCAATGCCGCCTCAGTCCAAGCCGCACTAGCGCCGCGCAGCGCCACCGGCACCATGCCACAGGAGCGCAACAACGCTAGCAAATCTGTCCAGTCAGGCTCCTGCGTGTTGATCGGCAAATGCGAAAAATCGATCATCAAGGCGTCGTGGTCAAAAAATTCCGGGCTCTCTCCAGCAACACCAAACTGCTGCCGCAAATCAGCGGCCAGGCGTTCCCAATCGTTGCTCTTGAGGAGCAGCGAAACCAGGGGCAACTGGGCGCTTTTAATTTCAAAGGAGACGGGCAACGGACCAGGCTGATGACCTGCGGAAGAAACAGACATGAAGAAACAAAAACAGATGAAGAATGATCAAGCTGTGAGTTTAACCGGTCGTTCCGAAATGATTCGCTGTTCTCGTTTTTGCTGGAATGCAAGGAGCCACTGCGTTGTGTGCGCCAGCGCACGGACAAAGAGGGCATCGCTCGTACAAGATATCCACAAGCGGCATTATTTTGTCGCTTTTTCTCGAAAGAAGCTATGTTGAGTCCTAAATTCTTGCCCTGCACGCTGCTGGCCCTCAGTCCCCTTGTCTTCGCTGCACCGCCGCTCAGTGCTGGCAGCCAGATGCAGCAAATTCCACCGCCCCCGATCCAGCAAAGCACAATGCCAAGGATCGAGGTCAAACCAGTCGCCAGCGAAGCGTCGGCTGATACGGATCGTGCCAAAATCATCGTCAACCGCCTGCTGGTCACCGGCGCAAAAGCCTACGCGGAAGCCGACTTGCTGGCACAAACCGGATTTGCAGCGGGCGGCGAGCTCTCTCTGACTGACTTGCGCGCCATGGCCGCCAGGATTGCAGCTTATTACCATCGCAATGGCTATTTTGTAGCCCAAGCCTACCTGCCCGCGCAGGAGGTCAAGGACGGTGTGGTGCTGATTACCGTGATCGAAGGCGAATACGGCCGCATCACACTGAACAACCAAAGCAAAATTTCCAATGGACTCGCGCACAGCTTGCTGGGCGGCATTGACAGTGGTGATGCAGTGCTTTTGGTACCGCTGGAAAACCGTCTGCTGCTACTGTCGGACTTGCCGGGGGTCAAGGTTCGATCAACCCTGGTACCTGGTACCAACCCGGGCAGTTCCGACTTAGTCGTCGAGCTCACTCCAGGCGCACGCATTGACGGCAGCATCGACGCCGACAACGCCGGCAACCGTTACACCGGCGCGAACCGCCTTGGTGCCACCGTCAACTTCAATGAACCACTGGGTTTTGGCGATGTCGCAAGCCTGCGGGCATTGACTTCAGGTTCCGGCTTGAACTATCTGCGCGGCTCCTACCAGATGCAGTTTGGCAAAGCCAAAGCCGGCGTCGCTTACAGCGCCCTGCGCTATCAACTGGGGCAGGAATTCGAGAGTCTCGGCGCGCATGGCACGGCCCAGGTTGCCAGCCTTTATGGCAGCTATCCGCTGCTGCGTTCTCGCAACAGCAACCTGTACGGCGGCATCACTTTGGAGGCCAAGAAATTCCGCGACGAGGTGGATAGCACCGCCAGCGTCACCGATAAGGCCGCGCAGGTGCTCATCGCCAGTCTCAATGGCGACCAGCGCGATCCTTCCGGCGGTGGTCTGAGCACCTTTGCGCTGGCCTGGAGCAGCGGCAACATCGACCTGCAAACACCAGCCGCCCTGGCCCTTGATGCCGTCACGGCGCAAACCAACGGCCGCTTCAACAAGCTGGCTTTCAGCGCAGCACGCTTGCAGCCGGTGACCAATAGCCTCTCGTTGTCTGCCGCCCTGAGCGGCCAGCTCGCCTCAAAGAACCTCGATGTTTCAGAGAAGATGGAGCTCGGTGGCATGTACGGCGTGCGCGCCTATCCGGAAGGTGAGGCCTTTGCTGACCAGGGCTACGTCCTCAACCTGGAAGCGCGCCTGCAATTGCCCAAATTTTCCGAAAGCCTGCCTGGGCAAATGCAGTTAATTGGTTTCATTGATACCGGCAGCGTGACGCTGAACAGGAACCCCTGGCAGGCCGGAGCGAACCGCCGAACACTCAGTGGTGCTGGCGTGGGTTTGCACTGGTCGGAGGCCAACAACTTTATGCTGCGTGCCTATTACGCTTTCAAGGTCGGTGATGAAGCAGCCACGTCTGCGCCCGACGCGTCGGGTCGGTTCTGGATTCAGGCTGTGAAATATTTCTAGGCGCCTGCCGCCCGACCCGCAACATTTGAACAAATTGGAGTAACCCCATGAACTGTACTTATCAATCTATCTGGAATGACACCACTGGCACCTTCGTGGCTGCCTCCGAGCATGCCAAGAGCGCTGGCAAAAAGGCATCATCGACGGCTGTCGCCAGTGTTGCTGGCTCACGCTTTGCGCTGCAGGCGTTGGCCCTTTCGGTGGCGCTATCTTTTGCCGCCAACGTTCATGCCTTGCCAACCGGCGGCGTTGTTGCAGCGGGCGCTGCCAGCATCAGCAGCAGTGCCACCAGCACGGTCATCAACCAGTCCACGCAAAACGTGGCGCTGAACTGGCAAAGTTTCAATATCGCCGCCGGTGAGGCGGTTCGCTTCAATCAGCCCAATAGCAATTCGGTGGCGCTCAACCGCGTACTGGGCGCGGACCCGTCGAGCATCCTGGGTAGCTTGACGGCCAATGGCAAGGTCTTTTTGATCAACCCCAACGGCATTTTGTTTGGCCGCGGTGCGTCAGTCAATGTCGCCGGCCTGGTCGCCTCCACGCTGAACCTCAGCGACGCTGATTTGATGCGTGGCCACTATCAATTTGTCGATGCTGGCCCCGGCACCGTGCTGAATCAGGGCAGCATCAACGCCGAAGGCGGCTACGTTGCGCTGCTGGGTGCCAGCGTCAGCAACCAGGGCGTGATTTCCGCGCAACTCGGCAGCGTGGTCCTTGCGGCCGGCACCGCCATGACGCTTGACGTGGCGGGTGACGGTCTGCTCAATGTGGCAATCAACACCGGTGCGGTCAAGGCGCTGGTGCAAAACGGCGGCCTGATCCGGGCCGATGGCGGTCAAGTCTTGTTGACTGCGCAGGCGGCTGGCGACTTGTTGCAAAGCGCCGTCAACAATACCGGCGTAATCCAGGCACAGACGCTGCAAAACCGTAACGGCTCCATCAAACTACTGGGCGACATGCAAAGCGGAACGCTCCATGTGAGCGGTACGCTGGATGCGTCGGCACCCACTGGCGGTAACGGCGGCTTCATCGAAACCTCGGCAGCCCAGGTGAATGTCGCGAGCGACGCCAAAGTGACTACCGCAGCACGCTCGGGGCTGACCGGTACCTGGCTGATTGACCCGCAGGACTTCACGATTGGCAGCGGCGCCACCGACAACATCAGCGGTGCCACCCTGTCTGCCTTGCTCGTCACCAACAGCGTCGTGATCAGCACCAACACCGGTCCCAATGGAGTCGTCGCCGGAACACCACCTGTGACCCGACTGAACACTGCGACACCGGGCAATGGCGACATCAACGTCAACCAGGCCGTCAGTTGGACGGCCACGCCCAGCACCACGACGCTGACCTTGAATGCCGCGCGCGATGTCAATGTAAACGCTGCCGTGACCGCCACGAATGGCAATTTTGTAGTGTGCTGCGGTCGCGACGCCAACGTGAATGCGGCCATCACCACGGTCAATGGCAGTGTGCTTGTGAGTGCCGGGAACGATGTAAACCTGCGTGCTGCACTGACCACAACCGACGGCAACGTCAGTCTCTGTGCCGCCAACGATGTCAACATCAGCGCCCCAATCACGCTGACCCGTAGCAGCAGCATTCCCTCACAAAGTCTCGGCCTGCCCACCGGACTGGTACTTAACGCCGGTTACGGTGGCACCGGTCCGGGCGTTGCCGGCGGCACTGTGATCTTTGCACCTGCGGCGCCCCGTGCGGTCGTTACAGTCGCACCGGTCACCCTCAACTACAACCCGGTCTCCTATACCCAGGCGACCGACTATTTGCCGCACTTCACCCTGACCGAAGGTGCCACGCTGACGCAACACATGCTGGTATTCGCTGTGGGCGACAAGACTTACGATGGCAGCACCGCCACCACGCTGACGACCTTGCAGGGTAACCCGGCTGGCGTGACGCTGGTTGCCGGCCCAGGCAGCAGCGCCAATTTCGACACGGCGGCACAAGGCACGGGCAAGACCATTACCTATACTGGCTATACCCTCGCCGGTCCGGAGGCAAATCGCTATGCGCTGCCCGTTTCTTGCTGTGGCAATATTGTGGCAAGGACCACCGGTATGATTACAGCACCGCCGGTTGTGGTGCCCCCACCAGTCGTTGTCCCCCCACCAGTCGTTGTCCCCCCACCGGTCGTTGTCCCCCCACCGGTCGTGGTGCCGCCACCGGTCGTGGTGCCGCCGCCGGTCGTGGTGCCGCCGCCGGTCGTGGTGCCGCCGCCGGTCGTGGTGCCCCCACCGGTCGTTGTCCCCCCACCGGTCGTGGTGCCGCCACCGGTCGTGGTGCCGCCGCCGGTCGTGGTGCCGCCGCCGGTCGTGGTGCCGCCGCCGGTCGTGGTGCCGCCGCCGGTCGTGGTGCCGCCGCCGGTCGTGGTGCCGCCGCCGGTCGTGGTGCCGCCGCCGGTCGTGGTGCCGCCACCGGTCGTGGTGCCGCCACCCGTTGTCGTCCCACCACCGGTTGTGGTGCCAGAGACGCCACTTGAGTTGCCCATTGTGCCGCCGGTCACGTCCCCACCTGGTTGGCGGCCGGTCGTCTTGGCGCCGCTGCCGCCCGAACTATTGACCGTCGCACCGCCGGTTGTGCTGGCTGTGGCACCGATTGAAGCGCCGCCGGTCATCGAGCAGCCCGTCCCGGTGGCTGCGCCGGTCGTGGCCGTGCCAGAGATATACGTGACGCCCCACCGGCCCCGCAAGCAAGACCGCAACTGATGGTGGAACTGTCGAGGGCGCGGCAGATGGCCAGGCGTTTAGTGACGCGGACCGTGGTCAGGGGCCTGTGCCTTGGCCTACTGGCAACCAGCCTGCAAGCAGCTCCGTCGGCAACGCGAAGCGCCAAGCCGCTCAACCTGGAGCAGGTGTCGGCTTCACAGGACGTGCGTCAGGTTGCTGGTTGGGTGCTTCAATCTGCCGACAATCGCGGTTTGCCGTTTGTCATTGTTGACAAGCGAGAAGCCAAGGTATTTGTCTTTTTTCCAGACGGCCGATTGCGCGGTGTGGCACCTGCGCTGCTCGGCTTGGCCGTCGGTGATGACTCGGTACCCGGTATTGGCAGCAGAACGCTGGCCAGCATCCGACCCGAAGAGCGAACCACCCCGGCCGGGCGCTTTGTCGCCGCCATGGACCGCAATCTTCATGGCAAGGCGATGCTCTGGGTGGACTACGACGCGGCCATCTCATTGCATCCGGTGATTACCAGCAACCCCCAGGAGCGCCGCGCCGAACGTCTGGCAACGCCCACGGCCGAGGACAAACGAATTTCTTACGGCTGTATCAATGTGCCCGCCGAGTTCTTCAGAAAAGTCGTCGGTCCGGCTTTCAAACGCAGCAACGGCATTGTCTATGTGCTGCCGGAGACCCGCTCCGCCAAACAGGTTTTTGGCTGGCAGTGAGCTCACTATGTGCGTCAACGAACTGACGGCACCTGCTTTCGTCACTATTCTGACTCACGCCAACCGGCTATCAGGTGTGACGCGGCCTGAACTACCGTCCACCGGATAGTCTGGCCATTGTTTGCCTTGCCCTGAACAAACGAAAGACGAGTACTTCATGAAAGCGACCTGGAAAACGGCTTCCTGGCTATCTGTGGCGCTGCTGCTGGTGATGTTGGGTACAGCCGCGTCCTTCTTTGCCTTTCGCCACATGGAGGCATCGGCTCAGGGGCGAGGTCACAGCAATAAAATCCTGAACAATGCAGTGGACTTGCTTTCCGCACTGAAAGACGCCGAGACCGGACAGCGTGGCTACCTGTTGACGGGCAAGGAAGACTTTCTGCAACCTTACCTGGCAGCACTTGAGAGCGTCAGAGGCGAGCTGGAGGCGCTGCGTCGCTCAACCGCAAGCGCGGCTGCGCGCCAACACCTGGACGCCATGGCTCCTCTGATGGATGCCAAGCTGGCGGAACTGGCCGAGGTGATTGACCTGCGCCGTCGCCAGGAGGTGACGGCCGTATTGGCTGCGGTGAGTGGCGAGCGCGGCAAGCGCCTGATGGATTCGATCCGTTCCGAGATGGCGAGCTTCATCCAGATCGAAGAAGCCGCGCGCGATCAGCATGACGCCGAGTTCCAGCAAAACCTGCGCTACTTGTTTGCGATCATCGTCGCCGCCAGCCTGTTTGCGCTGGTGTTCTCACTGGCCTTCGCCTATTTGATCTTTCGGCAGGCGCAGCAGCATCTGAAGAACCTGGTGCACCTGGAAACACAGCGAGTGCTTGCGCTACAACAGGAAATGAATCAAAAACTGCAACAGGCCAACCAGACCTTGCAGATGAGCGAGCAAAAGCTTGCCGTGACGCTCAACTCGATTGGCGACGGTGTGATCGCCACCGACGCCAAGGGGCGGGTCACACTGCTCAATCCCCTGGCCGCCCAACTGACTGGCTGGACGCCGGCGCAAGCGCTGGGCCACCCGATCGACGAGGTTTTTCACATCATCAACCAGGACAGCCGTGAACTCGTGCCGGTCCCGGTCAGCCAGGCTTTGGCGCAAGGCACGGTACAGGCTCTGGCCAATCACACTATCCTGGTTTCCCGTGCCGGCAATGAACGCGCGATCGCCGACAGTTGTGCGCCCATCCGCGATCTGGAAGCCCAGGTGATTGGTGCGGTGCTGGTGTTCCGCGACGTCACTGAAGACTATGCGACGCAACAGGCGTTGCGAGACAGCGCCGCGCTGGTTCAAACGATCCTCAATACGGTGGTTGATGGCGTGATCACTTTCCGGGCAAGTAACGGCATCATTCAAACTGTCAATCCGGCTGCTGAGCAAATGTTTGGCTACAAAGCTGCCGAGTTGGTTGGGCAGAATCTGTCGAGTCGCCTGTCGCCTGATCCCGATCAGGATCAGTGGCACCGGCTTTTCGAAACCGAGGAGACGGGCGAGCAGTCGAGTCATACCGGTCTCACGCGCGAAGTGCTGGCGCGGCGCAAAGACGGCAGCGTCTTCCCAATGGAGCTCGCCGGCAATGAAATGTGGCTCAGCGGGCAGCGTTTCTTTACCGGAATCCTGCGCGATATCAGTGAACGCAAGCTGGCTCAGGCGGCACAAAAGAAACTTGATCAAAGTTTGCACCAGCAGCAGTTCTATACGCGCTCCCTGATCGAATCCAATATTGACGCGCTGATAACAACGGATGCCACCGGTCTCATTACCGACGTCAACCATGAGATGGAAATACTCAGCGGCTATGAGCGTGAGCTGCTGATTGGCGCGCCGTTCAAAGATTACTTTACTGATTCCCAGCGGGCCGAAGATGGCATCAAGCTGGTGTTGAGCAAAAAGAAGGTCGCCGACTTCGAGCTCACCGCACGCGCCAAGGACGGCAAGGAAACGGCAGTGTCGCTCAACGCCAGCACTTTTTACAACCGGGACTGGCAGCTTCAGGGCGTCATTGTGGCTGCGCGCGACGTGACCGAGCGCAAGCGCCTGGATCTGCTTCTGCAGGAAAGAAACGCCGAACTGGAGATCGCCAAGTCAGCCGCGGAAGAGGCCAATCTCGCCAAGTCGGAATTCCTGGCCACCATGAGCCACGAAATCCGCACGCCCATGAACGGCGTCATTGGCATGATTGACGTCCTGCAGCAGAGCAGCCTGAACGGCCCGCAAAGGGAGATGACCAGCATCATCCATGACTCCGCGTTTGCGCTGCTGACGGTGATCAACGACATCCTCGACTTCTCCAAAATCGAGGCCAACAAACTGGAGATTGAAGCGATCGCCATGTCGGTGCCAGAAGTCGTGGAGGCCGCCTGCGACAGCATGCGCCATATGGCGACGAAGAAGAATGTCGAATTGACTTTCTTTATCGAACCCGCGACACCACCGCTTTTGATCGGTGACCCCGGTCGATTGCGCCAGATACTGATCAATTTGGTCAGCAACGCCATCAAGTTTTCAAGCAGGCCAGACCGAGCCGGTCAGGTGTCGGTGCGCGCGCTGTTGAGCGAGTGCCACGAAGAGCGAGTGCCACGAAGAGCGAGTCGTGATCGAACTGCAGGTAATCGACGACGGAATCGGCATGGATGAGACGACGCGCGCCAAATTGTTCACCGCCTTTACCCAGGCCGACACATCGACCACACGAAAGTTCGGCGGTACCGGACTGGGACTTGCTATTTCAAGTCAATTGGTGCGGATCATGGGCGGCAGGATTTCGGTGCAAAGCGAGGCCGGCAATGGCTCGATCTTTAGTGTCTATCTGCCGTTTTGGCTCATGCCTGCATTTAACGGTCAAAGCGCCGCGACAAGCCAGGCGCTCGAGCCAGCCCTCGAGTCCAGTCCGGTCGCCGGGCTGCGCTGCCTGGTGCTGGCTGGTCCGGACCGCCTGACCACCGATGTAGCCACCTATTTGACCTATGACAAAGCGGTGGTTGAACGGGCGGACAATCTGGCCGACGCCAGGCAATGGATGGACAGCCACCCGCTTGGCTTGAGCATCGTGATCTTGGATGCGGCCGAGGCTCAGCCCATGCTGGATCAATTGCGCGATGCGGCCAGCACGCATCCCGGACAGGAACTGCATTTCCTGCTGATTGGACGGGGTCAGCGACAGCGGCCGCGTCGGCAGGGCCACGATCTGGTGCTGGTGGATCGCAATTTGCTGTCGCGCAAGACACTCGCGTACGCCGTGGCGATTGCTGCGGATCGGGCTCAGCCACCTGAGCGAGAAGATTTGCTGCGGGTGGTCAAGGCGACGCCTGTGCCCATTCCGCGCGAAGTAGCGCGCCTAAACGGCAACCTGATTCTGGTGGCCGAAGACAATGAGTACAACCAAAAGGTCATTGTTCAACAGCTCATGTTGCTCGGATGCACAACGGACATCGCAACCAATGGTCTGGACGCCTTGACGCGCTGGCAAAGCGGCGATTACGGCATCCTGTTCGCCGACCTGCATATGCCAAAGATGGACGGCTACGAGTTGGCCAGGGCAATTCGTGCCGCCGAAGCCGGCAAGACGCGCATACCGATCATCGCCTTCACGGCCAATGCCCTCAAAGGCGAGGCCGAACGCTGCATGGCTTGCGGCATGGACGACTACCTGTGTAAGCCGGTACAGCTGATTGAACTCAAGGCGATGCTCGACAAATGGCTGCCCGTCGTCGCCTCCGTGCCGATCATCACGGAGATGACTGCAGCGCCAACTTCTGGCGCTGCAGTGGACGTGCGCGTGCTCGGTGCCCTGATTGGTCATGACGAGGCGGTCATGCGCGAGTTTCTGAGCGACTTTCGCCTCGACGCAGGCAACATTGCTTTGCAATTGCGCGTGGCCTGCGGCCAGGGACAAGCCAAGTCAGCGGTCGCTCTGGCACACAAACTCAAATCGTCGGCGCGCTCTGTCGGTGCGCTGGCGCTGGGTGCGTTGTGCGCTGCCATCGAACAAGCCGGTCAGGACCAAGATGTGGCCAAGCTGACCACCCTGTTGCCGCAATTTGAGCTGGAAATGACGAGTGTTGACGCCTTTCTGGGCGCCTATTGAACCCAAATTTAAGTGTCAAACGGCTGTCATGGTAAAACAATCTGATCTCAAGCTGTTGATCCTCGACGATGACTCATTCATGTTGCGCCTGCTTGATCGCATCCTGAAAAATCTGGGTCACAAGGCGGTGGCGCTCTGCGACAACGGGTTGGCGGCACTGGCGCTGCTTGATCAGCCCGATGCGCGACCCGACCTGATCCTGCTGGACATCAATATGCCGCATATGGATGGCGTGGAGTTTGTGCGCCACCTGGTTGCCCACCAGTTTACGGGTGCGCTAATCCTGGTCAGCGGCGAAGATGAGAGGATGCTGCAATCGGTCGAAAAACTGGTGCGGGCGTACAAAATTGCGGTGCTGGGGTGTTTGAGCAAGCCGGTCACCGCGCAGCGCCTGGCGCGCATGATCGACCGGTGGCTACCCGCTTCCACAGCGCTTGATTCAGACTGCAGAGCGCCGTTCAGCGCCGAAGAGTTGCGCGTCGCCCTGGACAACGGCGAACTGGTCAACTACTACCAACCCAAAGTGGCAGTCGCTACTGGCGAATTGGTGGGCGTTGAGACGCTAGTACGTTGGCTGCACCCGAAAGAGGGACTGATCATGCCCGACCAGTTCGTTGGTCTCACCGAGAAATATGAATTGATTGACCATTTGACCCGCAGCGTACTGATGAATGCGCTGGCGCAGGCGAGAGCGTGGCAAGACGCCCACGTGCCGCTGCGCCTGGCCGTCAACTTGTCGATGGATAACCTGGTCTCGCTCGATTTTCTGGGCTACGTCGTCAATCTCACGAAACTGGCCGGTGTGCCGCCGAAGTCGCTGGTGCTGGAGGTAACCGAAAGCCGCTTGATGAACGATCCACGCGTGCCGCTTGAGATTCTGACGCGCCTGCGCCTGAATTGTTTTCGCCTCTCCATTGATGATTTTGGCACTGGCAATTCTTCTCTGACGCAGCTACGCAACATCCCCTTTGATGAGCTCAAGATCGACCAGAGCTTTGTGCATGGCGCCTGCTCCAACGAGACCCAGCGTGCCATGTTCGATGCCAGTCTGGGGTTGGCGCGGCAACTCAAGATGGAAACCGTGGCCGAAGGCGTTGAAGACCGTGCTGACTGGAATTTTGTCCAGCAACAGGGCTGCGACCTGGCGCAAGGCTTTTTCATTGGCAGGCCGATGCCAGCCAAAGAGCTGCCCGTCTGGCTGCAAGACTGGAACGAGCGGCGCGACCGACTCATAGCACCAACACGGGCGCCTCGTGGCTTGTCCACCTCAGGCAATGTTGTCCAGCGCACAGAACTCGGCTGACGTCACTTGTACATTGGCCTGGTGTTGTCCGCACACCGTGGGCCGAATTGGAAGCCAGTCTATGAACCACATCTCCCCGAGCTTCACCCTGTCAAACCAGCAAAGCGACGGCTTCGACGCGCTGGCGCGCGACCTGCGGCAGTGGTGGCACACGTTGCCGCATGGCCTGCGCTCTCCCGTCTGGTCTGGGCTGCTGGCAACTTTGATCATCCTGGGCCTGCTGCTGGCCTTTCATCATGTCGTGCACGAAGCAGTGCAGCAGAGCGAGTTACGGCATCAGGCCAGCGCCCGACAGGCCGAGGCAAGTTGGCGCTGCAACAGCTTGCGCGGCCCGGCTGCGAGTAGCAGTTGTCTGGCGCAGTTGAATTTGTCCGCGCTCGCAACGCCTGGCAAATAAACACAGGAGTCGCCGATGTTGCACGCAAGACCCTATCAAAAGGGTAGCTTCAGGAAGTTGACTTCGGCCATCTGGGTGCTACTGGTTCTAGCCATCTTTGCCACCGCCTTTCTGACGCAGCGCAGTCTGTCGCGCCTGGCCGACTCGCGCGACGTCATCGCCCATTCTTTGCTCGTCAACCGGGCCTTGAATGACATGATGAGTCAAATGCTCGACGCTGAAACCGGCCAGCGCGGTTTTCTGCTCAGCGGACGTGCCCCCTATCTGCAGCCCTATTACACGGCGCTGGCCCAAATGCGGCAGTCGCGTGCCGCACTGGGTAGTGCCCTGAGCCAGGATGCATCGGCCCTCGCGCCGCTCGATGCTCTGGACAAGGCCATTGCCGCCAAGCTGCAAGACCTTGACCATGCGGTGAGCATGAAAAGTGAAGGACGTGCCAGTGAAGCGGTCGAATCGATACTGGCGGACACCAGCAATCAGACCATGAATGCGGTGCGCAGCGCGTTGCGTGGCTTGGGAACGGCTCAGGTGAGTCGGGCAAATCTGCTGCAGGCCGCAATTGAACAGGAAATAAGAAATTATTACCTGGTTCTTGGCGTGTCAATTTTGGTCAACTTGCTATTGCTTGGCGGCCTGATTCAACGTTTTCGCAACGCTGCAGTCCAGCGAGACCAAGCCGAACAGGAGGTGGATGAGCGCAATGTCGAGTTGTCGCGGCTGTTGGCGGCGGCCGCTGGCCGCAATGCGCAGGTGCAAGGATTGTCCGAGCTGAGCCGCTTTTTGCAGTCTTGCGTTGACATGAAAGAAGCCGTGGGCTTGCTCAAGCAGCGTCTGCCACCTTTGATGCGGGCTGCCAACGGCTCCATGTACCTGACGACGGTGGCCGACCAGGATCAGTTGCGCCAGGCGTTTATTTGGGGCGAGAAATCATTTGTCGAATTCTTTGAGCCCAACGATTGTTGGGCCGCGCGTCTCAGGCAGCCCTTTGTGCAACCCTTCGAGACCGGATCTGCCTCCTGTGCGCATCTGCAATCCGACTACGCGAGTGAACACAACAACAACAACATCCAGTGCCTGCCACTGCTGGCCTACGGTGAATTATTGGGCATTGTGGTGCTGGAAGCGGATGTGGCGAGCGACCCGCAGGAGAGTCTGGAATTCGAGGGTAGCCGACGCTTTGCGCTGGAGCAGGTTGGTTTGTCCATCGGCAACCTGAAGCTGCGCGAATCACTGCGCCAAGCCTCGATACGTGACGTACTGACGGGCTTATACAACCGTCGCTTTTTCGATGAATCCTCCAGAAGCGAAATGCTGCGCGCGGTGCGCCAGCAAACCAAGGGCGACTACGATGGTCTGGCGCTGATGATGATTGACATTGACCACTTCAAGCTATTTAACGATAAGTACGGGCATGAGGTTGGCGACGAGGTGCTGCGCGAAGTGGCGCAGGTCTTGCAGAGCCAGACGCGTGGCAGCGACGTGGCAGCGCGCTATGGTGGCGAAGAGTTCACCATCGTCCTGGCTGACATCACTGCCCCGCTGGCACTCGAGCGTGCGCAGCGCGTGCGCCAACAGGTTGAACAACTGGTGCTGCGTCCTGCTGGCAAGGACGTTGGAGTGGTCACCATTTCCATCGGCTTGGCACAGTTTCCGGCACACGGCAGTACCGTGGAGTCTCTGCTGTTGGCGGCCGACAAGGCGCTCTATGAAGCCAAGAGCAGCGGTCGTAACCGGGTGGTGGTGGCAAGTTGAAAACCGGATTACTTGCTAAATAATGGAGTCATTTAGCCCTCAAGCACCCGCTGCACTTGCGCAAGCAGCTATCAAAAAGATAGTTTGTTGAGGTTTTGCGGGACAGACCTGCGCGCAGTGCGGGGCACGGCCTTGGTGCCTTTTTGCGCCGCCATCGAGCAAGCCGGTCACGGCGCAGCGTCTGGAACGCATGATCGACCAGAGCTTTGTACACGGAGCCTGTTTCAAAGAGACCCAGCGTGCCCTGTTCGATGCCATTCTGGGTTTCGCGCGACAACTCCATACCAACTATTAATGTGCTATCCAATATATAGCTATTTACGCAGGTTGCACGGGCATTAAAGGGTCAATTGTTTGTCTTGATCCAAATGCGTTGGCATAAACCCAGGTGAATTCTGCGCCAATCAGAAAGATCTGCGCCGAGTAATAGACCCACAGCAAGACGACCACCAGCGAGCCGGCGGCGCCAAAGCCCGAGATCACGCCGCTGCGCCCCACGTAGAGACCAATCAGCCACTTGCCGAGGTTGAACAGCAGGGCGGTGAACAGGGCGCCGATCCAGACGTCGCGCCACTGCACGCCCACGCGCGGCATGACCTTGTAAATCAACGCAAACATCGCCGCCACCAGGGCGAAGCTGCCCACCGCATTGGTCACCAGCGCGACCACATACCAGCCACCAAAGACCGGCTCCAGCCAGCGCCCGGTGCTTGCCAGGGCGGTGCTGACGACGAGCGAGACGATCAGCAGGAAGCCAATTGCGAGAATCATGCCAAACGAGAGCAGACGCGAGCGCACCAAGCCAAACCAGCCGCCACTTGGCGCGCGGGCCGGCACGCGCCAGATCCGGTCGAGCGAGTCCTGCAACTCGCCAAATACGGTAGTGGCGCCGATGAACAGCAGCACCAGGCCGAGTGCCGTGGCGAAGCTTCCTTCGGCTGGCTTGGCCACGCTGGCCAATAAATCCTGCACCGCACTGGCGCCGCGCTCGCCCATCAGCGAACCCAGTTGGGCAGTAATCTGGCCGCGCGCCGCCTCTTCACCAAAGACCAGCCCGGCCACTGAAATCACAATAAGCAGCAGTGGTGCCAGCGAGAAGAGGGTGTAGAAAGCCAGCGCCGCCCCCATGCTCGGCACGTAGTCATCCAGCCAGGAGCTGGCGATCTGCCTGAGCAGGGTCCAGTAGGGCATGAAATTGAGTGGCATGAGTTGCGTGTGAGTGAGGGCGAGTTTATCGGCCAGGCGCGGCAGGGTTGGTTCGCTAGCGCACAGACCGCTGGCCGCGTCGTCCCTTAAGGTCGGGCCATCTCGTGTTGTGGTGCACGCCCTTTTCATCCTGGAGACTCCATGCAAAACGCCCTCGCTTCCCGCTCTGCGCGGTCGACGGACCGATCGATGATGAGCCATCGGTCTGAAGTCGTCGGCCGCGAACCGCAATGGACGCAGCCAGCTGGCACCGATCAGCAATTCATCGCCCTGCTCGATTCCTATCGCGACAGCGGCGGGCTGGCGCGGGCACAGGAACTGGTTCAAGTGTTCAAGCACCGCTGTGGCTGCGACATCACGCCGCTGGCAAGCTGGATTGCCAAACGGAAAGTGATCTGTTTTGAGTGGCAATCGCAGACCTGGCTGCCGTTGTTCCAGTTCAACCCGCTGGACATGACGCTCAAACCCGGGCTCAGCCTGATCCTCGCGGAGTTGAGTTCAAACGACGACGCGTGGGACGTGGCCAACTGGTTTGCACAGCCCAATGCCTGGCTCGGGCAATGCAGCCCGGCGGCCAGTCTGGGTCTCGACCCGGCGGCGGTACTCAGCGCCTGGCGTGCTGACGCTCATGCATGCGCCTGTCCACTATCTGCTTGCTCTGTGGGCCAGCGCACAGAACCCACGCTGGCGTATAGCTAAGCTGCCTGCGTGGTGAGTTCCGGCAGTCCGGCTGTCGGCCCACGATTTATTGACTCTTCAAGGATTTCAAATGAAATATACGCTACTGATTTCGGCGCTGCTCGCCACTCTAAGTCTGGGTGCTTGTGACCGCCCGACCGTCGTCACGGTACCTGCCGCACCGGTGGCTGTGCCGGTGCCCGGGCCCGCTGGTCCGACTGGTGCGACTGGCGGCATGGGTGCCACCGGCGCGACCGGCAACCAGGGCACTGATGGCAACACTGGCGCCACTGGCAAAACGGGCGCCGGCACCACAGTGATCGTGATGCCTGCTGCTTCCGCGCCCGCGAACTGAATGCAATTAACTAGCTACTCAAGGAGAACGCCATGAGCTTGGGAACCATCCTGTTGATTGTTTTGATTCTGATGCTGATTGGTGCAGTTCCAACCTGGCCGCACAGCCGAAGCTGGGGCTACGGCCCGAGCGGCGGCCTTGGCTTGGTAGTGATCATCATCATCGTGCTGCTGCTGATGGGCCGACTTTGACCGTGGCTGATGTTCGGATTTGGTGTCGGCGCAGCCGTCTTATCGATTTCCGACTGGATCTTGTCGCTATTGCTCGTGGCGCTGCTAAATTTCGCTGGCGCTGGCGGCCTCTTGTTTCTGGCCATCAAGCGCAGGCAGGATCTCCGGTTTAGTGCAACGCGGCGCCAGCTCGGCTTGAAGTCAGTGTCCACACCGAGCCATGAGTAACACTCCGGCGGAACTAGAGCTTGCGGAGGCGCGTGTTGCCGCCTCCACGGCGAGCATCCTCGCGCAGGCGCAGGCGTTGAAGTTAAAGGGGCGCCGGCTGGCGACGTCGCCCTTTGTGATCGGCGGGGTGATCACCGCCGCTGCCGCCGTTGGGTACTTTGCCGTCAGGCCCAGATCTAAGCCGCGAGCGCAGTCCTCCCGCCCAGTAGCGCGCGGAAACCTTATGGGAGTGCTGAAGACGGTCCAGATCCTGCTGCCATTGCTCGGCGCCGCAATGGCGGCTCTTAAACGAGGCCAAGTCGCGGCTCCGCTCCTCATAGCGCAGCCGCAGAACGCTGCGCAGAAGCAGGCGGCCGTGGAGCCGTGGGCGACGCTGCCCCACGGAAACTGGTCAAGCCAGCAGTGGCAGATGATCAAGGACGCCGTCAAGGCCTGGCTGGATGACTATGCCCCGAGCATGGGCGCCGCCCTTTCTTACTACACACTTTTTTCACTCGCGCCGCTGCTCATCATCGTGATCGCGTTGGCGGGAATGGTATTCGGGCAGCAATCAGCGCAGGGAGAGATCGTCGCGCAGTTGCGCGGAATAGTGGGTGTGGATGGCGCGCTGGCGGTGGAAGGAATTCTAAAAGCCGCGCGTGAACCGGTCACGGGCGTGGCCGCTACCATTGGCGGCATTGTCCTCCTGCTTCTCGGAGCGACCGCGATCTTCGCAGAGTTGCAAAGTGCGCTGGACCGTATCTGGCGCGTGGCGGCACCGCAGGCGGAGTCGGGCATCTGGCATTTGTTGCGCACGCGTCTGCTGTCGTTCGGGCTGGTGCTCGGCCTGGGCTTCATGCTGACCGTATCGCTGGTCGTGAGCGCGGCCCTCGCAGCCCTGGGCAAGTGGTGGGGAGGCTGGTTTGAAGGATGGGACGTGTTCCTCGAGATCCTCAACTTTGCGGTCTCTTTGGGCATCTTCACACTGCTTTTTGCGATGATCTACAAAATCATGCCGCGCGCAAACATCTCCTGGCGCGATGTCTGGACCGGTGCCGCAGTGACGGCGCTGCTGTTTACCATCGGCAAAGTGCTGATCGGCTTGTATCTTGGCAAAAGCAGCCTGGCGTCCGGATTCGGTGCGGCGGGCTCGCTCGTGGTGCTGATTGCATGGGTCTACTACTCCGCGCAGATTTTCCTGTTCGGCGCCGAATATACCTGGGTCTACGCCAACCGGCATGGATCGCGCGTACCGATGCCGTCACTGGGCGACAAGCCTGCGGTGCCGAGCCGCCAGTCGGGATCAGCGACGCGGTCGGCGCATTGATGTAGGGCACGGCACGCGAACGTCCTTTTTTTTTGTTCACACTATAGGAGAATCACATGGAAACCATCGCACACGACAACACTCCCTCGACTTCTGGAATAGTGCATAACACGGAGGGCGCCGTGAACAGGGCCTCTTTGAGTGCACACGCAGTAGTCAATTCAATTGCCGGGGCCGCGGACGAGGCGGCGAGCAAAGCCAAGCCGGCGATCGACCAGGTCGCAGCAATGGCGCACCAGGCGGTGGACAAGGCGGCTGGCGCCGCCGCTCCGACGGTCGACTGGCTGACCGAACAAGGTGAAAGCATAAGCGCCTCACAGAAGCAACTGGTGGCGGATACCCGCAGTTACGTTTCAGCGAACCCACTGAAGGCCCTCGGGATGGCTGTGGTCGCGGGCTTTGTGCTTGGTCGCCTGATCCGCCGCTGATGGAGTTCTTGCGGAGCAGGTTGTCTGCGCCGATGCATCTGGCCGGGAGTCGTGGAGTGCCAATAACCACCCACCATAACAAGCCTTTTGTCACTGTGTCGGATAGTAAACTGGCCGGCACACCGCCATGTCAACTCCGCCCACCGCCTCTTTGCCCGGCTCAGTACCCCAATCGTCGCGCGCTCCGGAAATTGACCCCACGGCGCGGCTGCTGTTCATCATCAATGCTGCGGCGGGTCGCAACGATTCTGATATGACACGTCAGGTGATCGAAGAGACGTTGAAGGCGAATGGGAGAACCGGTGAACTGCTGTTCACCCGCCCCGATGAACTGGCGAGGGCCGCACATCGGGCCGCTGCGACGGCTTGCGCCCGACGTACTGCCATTGTTGCCGTGGGCGGCGATGGCACCATCAATGCGGTGGCGCAGGCCGCGCACCTGCAAGGCTGCGCCTTGGGCGTGCTGCCGCAAGGCACCTTCAACTACTTTGCCAGGACGCACGGTATTCCCACTGACGTCGCGGCGGCGGCACAAGCCACGCTGACTGCGCTGCCCGTGCCGGTGCAGGTCGGCTTGATCAACGAACGCCTGTTTCTTGTCAATGCGAGCCTGGGTCTCTACCCTGAGATGCTCCAGGACCGCGAGGCCTATAAGGCGCGTTTTGGCCGCAGTCGGTTTGTCGCGTTTGGCTCCGCTTTGATCACCATGCTAGGCCGGCACCGTCATTTGCGGCTTCGCATCGAGCTTGGTGCCAACGCGCGCGAGCTGCTGACGCCGACGCTGTTTGTCGGCAACAACCGGCTGCAGCTCGAGCAGGTCGGTCTGCCGGAGGCGGCTGCGCTCGACCAGAGCTGTCTGGCGGCGGTGACGCTGCGCCCGATTGGAACGATGTCGATGTTCTGGCTGTTGCTGCGCGGGACCATGGGTACCGGCACAAGAACGGCGAGGTGTCCCAGGTGCAGATCGACCGGGTGGCCAGGCGTTTGGCTGTAGCAGGTCCCGGGCAGTTGCGCGTGGTGGTGGTCCATCAACCCGTTGCAGTGCGGCGCGCCGGGGAAGGACACAATCTTCTGCGCGGGCACGCCGCTGCATTGCGGCGCTGGGCCGCCGCCGGCGCCGACCTGGTGATGGGCGGACACATTCACCTGCCCTTCGTGCTGGCGTTGCCGGACCTGGCGCGCCCGATGTGGGCGGTGCAGGCCGGCACCGCCGTGTCGTCGCGCTTGCGCGACGACATCGCGAATTCGGTCAACCTGGTGCGTTGGGGTTGCGATGCGCCTGAGGGACGCTGCTTGATCGGGCGCTGGGACTACCTAGCCACGGCCCACGCGTTCGTTCGTATGACCGTCACCGAGGTCAATCCGGCGCGCGGGCAAGGAGTGGCCGATGAGCGCTGATGGGGAAATTGTCACGTCGTGGCCTCTTTGGGTCGGTCAGCGCGGGCTGCCACTTTTCTTCGTGCTGCTGGCGCTGCTACTGGCAGCAACTTGCGCCTGCTGGTGGATCCTGCGACGCTACACCGAGGCCCGCAGGCAGCAGGCTATTTCGCCGACGCTTTTCGCAGGCCGGCGCGTCATGGCCGGCTGCGCCAGCGTCCTGGCGGGCGCCGGGGTCTTCGCCTGGCTCGCTTGGCAGCTCGCTGCGGGAGAGGCGCTGTCTCGGGCCGACCAGGCGCTCACCGACGCATTGCGCATCAGCCTGCCGAAAGCGGCGTTGCAAGTGTTTGCCACGCTCACGCACCTCGCAGACACTGCCACGCTCACCGGCCTGTGCATCGTCATGGCGCTTTTGCTCATCACCCTGGGTCGGCGCTGGCTCGCACTCGGCTGGGTGGTCGCGCTGGCGGGCAATGGCTTGCTCAACCAGACCCTCAAGCAGATCTTCGGCCGCGTTCGTCCGCTGCATCCGGACAGCTTCGTGCTCGCTGAAGGATTCAGCTTCCCGAGCGGCCACAGCTCCGGCGCTGTGGTGGCTTATGGCATGCTGGCCTACCTGGCGCTGCGGCTGCTGCCGCAGCGCTGGCATTTGCCGGCGCTGCTTGCGGCGCTGGCGACGGCCTTCACGGTCGGCGCCAGCCGGCTGTTCCTGAGTGTGCATTTTGCGAGCGACATCATCGCCGGCTTTGCCTCGGGCACGGCCTGGCTGGCATTGTGCATCACGGTGATCGAGTTCCTGCGGTGGCGACATTTGCGCCCACCGTGCTATTGAAGTAATAGCTGTTTAAGCACATTATACGGTGGCTACAAGGCTAAATTACCTCACTCTGTGCAATGTGCACAATCTCTTTCGCGATTGCCTCAGGTGACAGCACAAAATCAATGCAGCCGCTGTCAATGGCGCTTTCAGGCATATCGGGCTGACCCGCCGTGTCAGGTTTTTGCGCGATCGTGATGCCGCCCACTTCCTTGATGCCGCACAGTGCCGCGGCGCCGTCACCGTCATAACCCGAAACAATCACGGCAATCAATTTTCCGTCCCAATAGTCGGTGAGGGACTTCAAGAAGACCGTGATCACATCGGGCCAGCCGCGCGGTTTGGAGATCGGTTTGAGCTGGAATGCTTCGCCATCGACGTGCAAATCGCGGTTAGCCGGGATGATGTAGACATGGTTCGGCTCGATCTGCAAATCTTCCTTGATCAGTTCCACCGGCATCTTGCTGAACCGCGGCAGCACTTCATGCAATCGCGTCGGCATCATGGTGATGTGGTTGACGATGACAATCGCCACCCCCATGTCCTTGGGCAGGTTTTTCAGCAGCCGGATGTAGGCATCAAGGCCGCCGGCCGAACCACCGACGCAAACAATCGGAAAATTTTTCATGGCAAGTTCCCATCACGGCATCAGGCCGTGTGTTTTTTCACCCAGCTAACGTATTGATCAACCCAACTTTGCAGGAACTTCTTGCTGTCGGGGCCGATGTTGCCGGCCGCGTCGAACAATCCGTCCTTGGTCTGAATGAATGCCTCGGGCTGGCCCAGCGTCGGCACGTCCAGATACGCCAGCACATTGCGCAAATGCTGTTGCGCGAGGGCGGTACCGGTGGCACCCACTGAAACGCCCAACACGCCGGCTGGTTTGCCGCTCCAGGCGCTCTGCCCATATGGGCGCGAGGCGTGGTCAATCGCGTTCTTGAGAACGCCAGGGATCGAGCGGTTGTATTCGGCGGTAACAAACAAAAAGCCTTGGGCCGCCATGAGCTCGCCTTTCAGGCGCTTGACCGACTCTGCCTGGTTGGCATCGTCGTCCTGGTTGTAAAGCGGCAAGTCGCCGATTTGTAGCTGCTTGAAAGAGAACCCTGAAGGCGCCAATTTCGCAATGGCGTCGGCCAGCTTGCGATTGAACGAGTCGCGACGAAGGCTGCCGACAATAACTGCTATCTGGTATTGACTCATGAGGATCTCCTTTGACTGTGAAGGCTTCCACCATACAAGCGGCTGGCGCCAGCGTCTGTGCGGCGGGCAACATAAGCCCACCACAAGGCGCACTAGCAAGCTCTCTTCAAAACCAGAACTGCGTTTGTGCCACCAAAAGCAAATGAATTCGACAACATGGTCCTGACCGCAACATGGTTGCGGGTCAGGTTTGGTACATAGTCAAGATCACAATCAGGGTCTGGATCTTGCAGGTGCATGGTTGGCAGCACCACAGCGTGCTGCAGCGCCAGCAGCGACAACACGCTTTCAAGCGCGGCTGCCGCACCCAGCAGGTGCCCGTGCATCGCCTTGGTCGCACTGATGGGGATGGCACAGGCCCGCGCCCCAAATACCGCCTTGATCGCCGCAGTTTCCACCGCGTCGTTGGCCAATGTGCCGGTGCCGTGCGCATTGATGGCATCAATCGCCGAGGCCTCAAGGGATGCCGACTGCAGTGCTGCCCGCATGGCTGTCGCCTGACCCTCCACGCTGGGTCGGGTGATGTGACCGACGTCTGTGGTCAACCCATACCCTAAAACCTCGCCGTGAATCGTGGCACCGCGCGCCACGGCGCTGGCCCAGGGTTCGAGCACCAGCATGGCGGCGCCTTCGCCCAGCACCATGCCGCTACGGTTTCTTGAGAACGGTTTGCATGAGGCGGACGGGTCATGGGCATCGATCACGGCCAGAGTGTGCAGCGCCTCCCAGGCCTTCATCGAGCCAAACGACAGAGGCGCCTCGGCCCCACCGGCAATCGCCATGTCAAGACTGCCATTGGCAACCCGCAGCCAGGCCTCACCGATCGCCACGGCAGACGATGAGCAAGCGGTTGAATACGTCAGGCTGGGGCCTGACAGTTGGTACTCGATGGCGATCCACGCGGCACTGGCGTTGTGCATGCCCATTAACACAGTGAACGGCTTGATGCGGTCTGAATCCTCGCCGTAAAGCGTCTGGTAACCGTCGTCGTTGGATTGCGAACCGCCCATGCCGGTGCCGACAAAAGTACCCACCCGACTTCTGTCAATCAAATCCCAGACACAGTGTGCATCGGTAAATGCCTGCCGTGCGGCCACCAGCGCAAACTGGCTGGAGCGGTCCAGCATGCGCAACCTGGGCGGCTCAAAATGGGTTGCCCCGTCAAACGCGACGGTCGCTGCCAGTGGCGCGTTCAGCCGCTGCGCAAACGGCAGCTCCAGGCGGCGTATGCCCGAGCAACCGCTCGCTGCGTTGGCATAGACGTCGGCCAGCGTGCAACCGAGCGGCGACACCACACCCATACCGGTGACTGCGACGCGTCTCATGTGGCCCGCAAACCGGGTGCCAAGGGTGCGTCAGGCAGGGCGGTACTGCCGTGTTGCGCCAGGATGAGTTCATCAATGAAGCGCACCACATCGCCCAGGGTCAGCAATTGCACCGCGTCGGGTGACAGGGTGATATGGAATTCGTCCTCCACGTTGAACAGCAGTTCAGCCACACCGAGCGAGTCAATGCCAAGCGCTTCAAGCGTTGCATCCAGCGTCAATAGGTCGGGGTCGAGCTTGTACTCTTTTGCCAAAATCGTGCGAAGGTGTTGATAGGTTGTCGTCATGTCATGCCCCTGGTTGCCTCATGGCGTGGTCACAGAATCCGTTTTGAATGTCGATGGCGACCGGGTCGGCGGCACAACGTGCCTTGCCACCCCAACCTGCAGCCAGGGTCAGCAATGCGGGCCAGCGCTGTAGCAGCACCAGCATGGGCTTCGTCAGCCAGGGTCGCATGGCCACATGCCCGAACACGGCGGCAAGTCGCAAACGTGCGGCAAAGGCCAAACGCCACTGCGCCGCATAACTGCGCGCAAGCTCGCGTTGCCAGACCGGGTCTGACAAGCCCGGCCCCGGCGCGCTATGGAGCAACTGTGTGCAAAGCAGCCAGGCCGATTGCAGCGCCATGCTCATGCCTTCGCCAATGATGGGATGAGCCTCGCCGGCGGCATTGCCAATGCGGAACATGTCATCGCCCGGTCTCAGGTGGATGCCAGTGTCCAGTGGACCGGCGGCCAGCCAGGCGCCCTCACGGGTGGCTCCCTGCAAGGCAGTTTTGACCCCGGCACACTGTTCTTTAAGCAGCCTCTCAATCACCTCCCCAGCACTCAGGCCGGGGGCGGTGCGCCGACTGGCTTCAAGCTGATCGCGGCGGATGCAGCAAGCCAGCGTGGTGATGCCGCCGTCGGCCCTGACCATGCCACCATAGCCGCCCCTGAATGCCAGCACCGGCAGCAGGCCCTTGGGCAGGCGTGCCTGGCTAAAGTTAGCCTTGAAGGCTAACAAATCAGAGGCACGGTGAACGCGGCTGCGGTTCGCCCGCGCAGAGGGCAGTGGCTCCCAGGAGCCATGCGCATCAATCAGCACCGCCGCGCGCAGCGTCAGCAGCGTCCCGGCCTCTGCGGCGCGAACATCGCATCGCCAGTGGCCGCAGGTGCCTGTGATGCGCAATGCAGACCAGGGTTGCATGACCTGCACGCCTGACAAGCGGGCCTGATCGATGAGCAGCGTGTCGAGTGTCTCCCGACCCAAAGCGCGGCCCCACAGGTATTTCTCATGCGTGGCAGCCGGCAAAGCGGTCACCACTTTGCGCGCGCCGTGCATCAGGGCCACTTGACGCAACTCCGGGCCGGCCGCCTGTTCAAACTTGGGGCCGATCCCCAGGGCCTGCAACAAAGGCAGGTTACTGGCCGCGATGCATTCGCCGCACACCTTTCGGCGCGGAAAATTCTGCTTCTCAATCAGTGCGACCGACCAACCACTGCGCGCCAGCATGATGGCCGCCGACGACCCGGCAGGTCCGCCGCCAATGATGACCGCATCAAATTCTATTTTCATGCGGCAACTCCCATGCGCTCCGCACAAAAACAATGGCTGAAAAGACCGGCGGCGTACTCCTGAATTCGCCAGGGTTCGCTGTGTTCTGTCCACATTGCGCTGAGTTCTTGGCCGTTAAAACCGGCATGCACACTGAGCACCGCATCCTCACGGGTGACAGCATTGGCGCCAATCACCCCGGTCAGGTGGCTACCCGCCAGCGCCAGCCAGTCGCGACGGGGCTCGCAGGCCAGCAGGCGATCGGTTTTTTGAGCAATGGCTTGCATCAATCGGTCAAGTTGATTGCCTTCAAAATGGTGCAAGAACAAGTTCGCCACTATCAAGTCCCAGCGCTGGGGTGCGTCCACCGGCGGCGTAGGGGTGACGCCAGCCGCCCAGTCCAATACATCGCCCACTTCTGTCATTACCGTCCAGCCAACCGACAGGTAACTGGCCACCGTGGCAGGGGTGGCCAAGGCCTGTCGGTCCAGCAGGGTCAGCGCCACCTTGGGCCAGGTGCTGGGGAGGGCTTGAGCCACTGCGAGCATCAGGCTGCCATCGCCAGCGCCGATTTCAAGCACACGCAAAGGCTCAACCTCAAGGCGTGCCAGCTTCATGGCCTTCAATGCGCGCAGGATGATCCTGCGGGTGCCCATGGCCCGGTGAACCCGCCGCAGATCCCGGCGTGATCGAATGGCGCCGGGGTCATCCTGGGATAAGCCATCAAGGGCTTCGGCGGCAACCACTCTGGGCATCATGCACCGACCTTCAGCAAGGCGCCATGGCAGCTGAAGCCGGCACCAAACGAAGAGAGCCACCACCAGCCATCGGGCGCGTGATCGGCCAGCGCCGCTTCCAGCACAAAGTAGACAAACGCGCTCGACAGGTTGCCGTATTCATACAGCATGGCTGCGCTGTAGCGCAAGTCCTGGGGCCCAAGCCCCAGTTCGCGCTCAAGCGCCAACAACACATCGCGGCCACCGGCGTGCATGACCCACGTGTTGACATCCGCCTTGCCCAAACCCGCACGCCCCAGCACAGTCTTCAACACCTGATGTGCGTAGTCCGCCGCAAGGCCGGGGACCGCGCGGCTCAAAACGTTGCGCAACATGCCATCGCGCTGCTCGAACATCAGCGCTTTTCGCTCGGCCGGGTTGATCAATGAGGTGCTGTCGGTCCACTCCATGCGACGACCTGTCGCATGGGGTTGGCGTGACACCACCGCTGCCCCGGCGCCATCACCAAACAGGCAGGCGCTAATCAGCACGCCGGGATCGTTGTCGAGGTACATCGCCGCACTGCTGACCTCGACACAAATTGACAGCACATGCGCACAGGCGCTGCCCCTCAGCAAGGCGCCGGCGAGTTGCAGGTTGGGCAGCGCTGCCGCACAGCCCTGCCCAACCAGATCAAAGGCCTGCACGTCAGCGCGCAGCCCCAGGCGCTCAATCACGTAGCCGGACAACCCAGGGCACAGGTAGCCGGTGCAGGTGCTGACCACCACCGCGTCGATATCAAGCGCCGTCAAAGCGGATTGGTCCAGCGCACGTTGACCAGCGGCGGCGGCAAGCGAGGGTGCGTGGGCGAGAAAACGCTTGGCCAGCGTGTTCGGGTCAATCTGGAAAACTTCGTCCAACGAATCCACGGCGAGGCGGCGTGCCTCGATGCCGTTGTCCCGTTGCAGCACGGTGCGGGCGAGAATATGCGCGCGCGCACCAAGCCGCCCGAACCATTCCGAGTTCTGGAACGCATCCAGGCATTCGGCCTTGGTGTAGCGCGCCGGTGGTGCAGCCGTGCCCACACCACGAAAATACATACTGCCAGGGGCTTGAGCGTCCGACCTCATCAAGTCACCAAGACACGCATCGGCAATGGCATGGGCAGCGGCCCTGGCGGTGGTGATGGCGGTATCGGCAGGGGTGGCAATCGCTCTGGCGATGGTGACGGCAATTCAGTGTGTGCGTTCTTTTTTTTCATCAAGTTTCACCGTCTTTCCAACATGGGCCAATCGGCCGGGCTGACATCGATCACTGCCGTGAACCGATGTATCGTGCGCCAATTGTCTATGCCACGAAACCGAGTGGTCTGTGCGTTAACGCACAAAAGTACAAGCGCCAAAGTGGTTAATCAGTTGCACCTCCCGGGCGATCACGGCCTCTTGCTCGCTTTGGGCATCTTCACGGTTTGCAAAAAGGGCCCGACACAGTCTTTGGTTCGCTAGCGCACAGACCACCCGAATTGGGTTACGTAACGTCAGCACTTGCCACACATTGCACGCAGTTGTTGGGTGTGTGTCCAGGAAAGCGGCGAAAGCCGCACATTTTCATTTCACTACATTCAAAAAAATTCTTATGAACACATCTTTCAATTTCAAGGCTTCTCTCATTGCTGCCGCCCTGCTGTCATTCTCGGTGGCACAGGCCGCAACCCTCACCAAGGACCAATACAAGGCCGACAAGACGCGCATCAGCGCCGACTACAAAGTTGACAAGAAGGCTTGCGACGCCATGAAAGCCAACGCCAAGGACGTCTGCGTGCAAGAAGCCAAGGCCAAGGAATCAGTGGCACGTGCCGAGCTGGAATACAGCTACACCGGCAAAGCCGCTGACCAGACCAAGGTGCTTGAAGCCAAGGCCAAATCGGCTTATGCCGTCGCCAAGGAGAAATGCGACGACCAGGCCGGTAACGCCAAGGACGTTTGCGTGAAGGAAGCCAAAGCAATAGAGGTCAAGGCACTGGCCGATGCCAAGCTGGGCAAGAAGATTGGCGAAGCCAAGAAAGAAGCCTCTACAGACAAGAACGATGCCAACTACAAGGTGGCCATTGAAAAGTGCGATGCCCTGGCAGGCGATGCGAAGACCGGCTGCGTGGCAACTGCCAAAACCCAGTTCGGCAAGAACTAAAGTCGGCAACGCGACGGGCAAGATAGCCATCATGCAAAAGCCGTTCGCGATGATCCGGGAGTTTCACCTGGCCGACTGGTTCACGCTGGCCAACGCCGTGTGCGGCATGGGTGCCATGTTTTCGATGATGACCTACCTGAAAGAAGGTGCCATCATTCATGTCTATTTTGCCTGTGCACTGGTGCTGGCGGCCTTGGTTTTTGACGTGCTGGACGGGCGCATTGCACGTTGGCGACAAAAGACTTCGGTCTTGGGACGCGAGCTTGACTCACTTGCCGACATCATTTCCTTTGGTGTTGCCCCGGCCTTGATCGCCTATGGTTGCGGTATGAACGGACTGTATGACCGCATCGTCCTGACCTGTTTTGTAGCCTGCGGCGTGTCTCGACTGGCGCGCTACAACGTGACGGCTGAGGCGCTCTCACTGGGCCAGGATAAAGTTAAATACTTTGAGGGCACGCCCATCCCGACCTCACTGGTACTCGTTTTTGTGCTGTTTGTTGCTGCCACGCAAGCTGCTTTGGGTCAGGCACTTTGGTTCGGTGCAGTCAGATTTGCGGGCTATACCTTGCACCCACTGGTGTTGTTGTTTGCACTCTCCGGGGCCTTGATGGTCAGTCGGATTCGGATCCCCAAAATTTGAATATTCCAATTCACCCAAGAAAGTAAACCATGCTGAAATCACGCGAAGGTCAGAGAGTCCCCAATGTCACGTTCCCGATTCGGGTCAATGGTGAATGGCAGAAAGTAAACAGCGATACCTTGTTCAAAGGCAAGACGGTGGTGCTGTTCGCGCTGCCCGGTGCTTTCACGCCGACCTGCTCCAGTCGGCATCTACCGCGTTTCAACGAACTGGCAAGCGTGCTCAAGGCCAATCGGGTTGACAGCGTGGTCTGTCTGGCAGTCAACGACCCCTTTGTCATGGAAACCTGGGCGGCAGAGCAGCACGCCGAAAGCATCGACTTCCTGCCCGATGGAAACGCTGAATTCAGCGCCGGCATGGGCCTGCTGGTGGACAAGTCGGAGATCGGCATGGGCAAGCGCAGCTGGCGCTATTCGATGCTGGTGAAAGATGGACTGATTGAAAAAATGTTCATCGAGCCGGAGGAGCCGGGCGACCCGTTCAAGGTGTCGGACGCCGACACCATGCTGAACTACATCAACCCCAAGGCGATTCCCCCGCCGCGCATCACTTTCTTCGGCAAACCCGGCTGCCTGCACTGCGCGCGCGCCCGCAAGATGCTGGGCGACAAGGGTCTTCGATTTGAAGAAATCGACCTCGGCAGCCACGGCATCAGCTACAGCTCGCTGCAAGCGGTGACTGGACGCGGCACCACACCCCAGGTGTATATCGATGGTCAACACATCGGCGGCGCTGACGAACTGGCAACCTGGTTGGCAAAGTAGCTTATCAGCGTCGTGATCATAGCTGCCATGAAACCCATTCACGTCGATGTCGCCATTGTGGGTGCCGGTACTGCAGGTATGGGCGCCTACCGGGCCGCCCGCGCCCAGACCGATTCTGTTTTGTTGATCGAAGGTGGCGCCTACGGGACGACTTGCGCGCGCGTCGGTTGCATGCCGAGCAAACTACTGATTGCCGCCGCGCAAGCGGCGCACCAGGCGCGCCATACTGAGCCGTTTGGCGTGCAGGTACAAGGCGTCACGGTGGACGGCGCGGCGGTGATGGCGCGCGTGCAGCGCGAACGCGACCGCTTTGTCGGATTCGTGCTGGAGACGGTTGATGCCTTTGCGCCAGGCGAGCGCTTAGCAGCCAAGGTCAGCTTTCAAGATGCCAATACGCTGGCGACGGAGCAGGGCCAGTTGATTCACGCCAAGCGCATCGTGATTGCCACCGGCAGCATTCCCGTGTTGCCGCCAGTGCTGAAAGAACAGAGCGCGCGTTTGCTGACCAATGAAAACGTATTCGACTTGGCCACCTTGCCGGCCAGTCTGGCGGTGTTCGGTCCCGGCGTGCTGGGCATGGAACTGGCCCAGGCCATGAGCCGCCTGGGCGTGAAGGTCAAGGTGTTCGGTGTCGGCGGCGGTATTGCCGGCATTCATGACCCGGTCATTCGCGACTATGCCGACAAGGCCTTCAACGAAGAGTTTTATCTGGACGCATCGGCGCAGGTGAAGTCGGTCAGAGAAACCGCCGCTGGGGTCGACGTCCACTACCGGCATCGGGACGGGGCCTGGCAGACTGAGCAATTCGACTATGTGCTGGCGGCCACCGGCCGTGCACCTGATCTGGCCGGACTGGCGTTGGAGAACACCGGCTTGCAGTTGAACGAACGCGGCGTGCCGGTATTTGATCGCGTCACGCTGCAGTGCGGCAACAGCTCAATCTTTATTGCCGGCGACGCCAGCAACGACATTCCCCTGTTGCACGAAGCCGCCGATCAGGGTCGCATCGCCGGTGAGAATGCCGGACGCTATCCCGATATACAACCCGGCTTGCGCCGCACGCCACTCGCAGTGGTCTTCACCGAGCCGCAAATTACGACGGTGGGACACAACCTGAAACAACTCAACCAGCACTTCAAGGACCGCTTCGCCGAGGGCGTCGTGTCCTTCGAGGACCAGGGGCGCAGCCGGGTCATGCTGCGCAACAAAGGGATTCTGAAAGTCTATGCCGAGCAAGGCAGCGGCTTGTTCCTGGGGGCGGAAATGTTCGGCCCTGCTGCTGAGCACATCGGCCATCTGCTGGCCTGGGCGGTGCAACAGCGCATGACAGTGTCGGGCATGCTGGACATGCCTTTCTACCATCCGGTGATCGAAGAAGGCCTGCGCACCGCACTGCGCGATCTCAACCATCAGTTGCACATCGGTCCGGCACTGATCGAGCGTTGCATGGATTGCGGGCCTGGCGCTTGATCGGGCTCAGTCTCGCTTGCCCTATTTTCAAAGCCACGTTAACAGGAGTCAGTCATGAATAAACGAGGCGATAGCCATGACTGACACACGCACCGAATCCGACAGTTTTGGCCCGATCGAGGTGCCTGCCAGCGCCTTGTGGGGGGCGCAGACGGCGCGCAGCCTGCGCTTTTTTGCGATTGGCGAGCAGCGCATGCCGCTGGCGGTGATTCATGCGCTGGCCTGGGTCAAATGGGCGGCGGCCAAGGTCAATCGCGACCTACAGTTGCTCGATGCTGGCAAGTCGCAGGCTATCGCCGAGGCTGCGCGGCGCGTGGCGGTGGGCGAGTTTGATGCCGAGTTTCCGCTCTGCGTTTGGCAGACCGGCTCCGGCACCCAAAGCAATATGAATGTCAACGAGGTGGTCGCCAGCCTGGCAGCGCGTGCGCTCGGCGATGGCGGCGCTGCCGCGCAAAAAATTCACCCCAATGACGATGTCAACCTGGGTCAGTCGTCCAACGACGTTTTCCCAAGCGCCATGCATATTGCCGTGGCGCTGCAGGCCAAATTGGGCTTGCTGCCCGCGCTGCACGAATTGCGCAACGCGCTGGCCGTCAAGGCACGGGCATTCGATGCCGTGGTAAAAATTGGCCGCACCCATTTGCAGGATGCGACACCGGTGACGCTGGGCCAGGAGTTTGGCGGCTATGCGGCGCAACTCGCCCTGTGCCAGCTGAGCTTGATACAGGCGCTGCCAGCAGTGCATGCGCTGGCGATTGGCGGCACTGCGGTCGGCACCGGCCTGAATACCCACTCGGAGTTTGGCGCGCGCGTGGCGGCCTTGCTGGCCGAGCAACTCGACCTGCCGCTGGTGCAGGCGAGCAATCTGTTTGCGGCCATGGCTGGCCACGAGGCGCTGGTGGCTTTCCATGCCAGTCTGAAAATGCTGGCCATAGCCTTGACCAAGATCGCCAACGACATTCGCTTGATGGGCAGCGGGCCGCGCGCCGGGCTGGGTGAGCTGCAATTGCCAGAGAATGAGCCCGGCAGTTCGATCATGCCCGGCAAGGTGAACCCGACCCAGGTTGAGGCGCTCACCATGGTCTGCGCCCAGGTGCTGGGCCACGATGCCGCGATTGGTTTTGCCGCCAGCCAGGGGCATTTCGAGCTCAACGTCTATAAGCCGCTGATCATCCTGGACACACTCGACAGCCTGCGTCTGCTGAGCGATGCGATACGCAGTTTTACCCAGCACTGCGTGGCGGGCATCACGGTCAACGCGGCGCGGGTTGAGGCGTTGCTGCAAAGCTCACTGATGCTGGTGACGGCCCTGACGCCGCATATCGGCTATGAGCGTGCCGCGCAGATTGCCAGGCACGCCCATGAGTACGGCAGCACGCTGCGCGCGGCGGCGCTGGCTCTCGGTGCGGTGAGCGCCGAGGAGTTTGATCGGTGGGTGGTCGCGCGCAATATGCTTGGCCCACGCGTCGATTGAGTCAATCATCGGCCCGGTGCGCCTGCGCTCGGGCCTCCTCGTTTTCGCCCCACATCGCATTCAGGATCGCCAGCAACACGGCAAAACTCACTCCCAGGATCCAGGCAAAGTACCACATGTCATGTCCTTTCAATAAGCCCCGTGCTCGTTTTCGGCCACGTAGGCGGCCGTTACCTTGCCGCGCATCACGCGGTAAGCCCAGGCGGTATAGAAAACGATCAAGGGCATGAAAATCAGTGTAGCCCCCAGCATGAGGCCCAGCGTCAACTGGCTCGACACGCTGTCCCACACCGTCAGGCTGGCCGAGGGCATGGAACTCGAGGGCATGATGAACGGGAACATCGAGGCACCGGCCGTGCCGATCACGCCCAGCAGCGCCAGCGCCGAACAGACAAAGGCCAGCAGCGTGCGGCGCAAGAGCAACTGCACAATCGCCAGCAGCGCGCCCAGCACGCCAAGGGCTGGTAAGGCCCACAGCAGAGGCTGGTGGCCATAGTTGGCCATCCAGGCACCGGCCTCGCGTAGCACCGTCTTGTTCATGGGATCGGGCAACGCAGCCGGGTCCACGACGGACGTGATGCGATAGCCCTCGATAAATTGCAGCCATACACCGGCAGCAACAAACGCCAGCAGCATGACAGCCGCCGCGCCAACCGCGCCCTTGATGGCGCGCGCCTGAATCACGCCTTCGGTGCGGTGCGCCAGATAAACACCGCCATGCATCGTGATCATGGCGCTGCTGAGAACCCCGGCGAGCAGTGCAAATGGGTTGAGCAACTGCCAGAAACTGCCGCTGTAGCTTGAGGCCAGGTAGTTGTCAAACTGGAACGGCACGCCCTGCAACAAATTGCCAAACGCCACGCCAAAAATCAGTGGCGGCACGGCGGCCCCGACGAACAGGCCCCAGTCCCAGGCGCTGCGCCAGCGGGCGTTGTGGATCTTGCTGCGGTAGTCAAAACCGACCGGGCGCAAAAACAAAGCCCATAGCACCACCAGCATGGCCCAGTAAAAACCGCTGAACGCGGCCGCATAGACCAGCGGCCAGGCCGCAAACAGCGCGCCACCCCCGGTGATGAACCAGACCTGGTTGCCCTCCCAGTGCGGCCCGACGGTGTTGATCACCACCCGGCGCTCCACGTCGCTGCGGCCAACAAAAGGCAGCAGCGTGCCCACGCCCATGTCGTGGCCGTCCATGATGGCAAAACCGATCAGCAGCACGCCAATCAAGAGCCACCAGATGATCTTGAGCGTTGCATAGTCAAGCATTGCATTCTCCTCAGGCCTGCGCTGATGTGCTGTGCAGCACGGGTTCGTTCTGGTAGCGCCCGCTGCCCAGGCTACCCGGCCCCAGGCGCGCAAACTTGACCATCAGAAACATCTCCACCACCAGCAAGGCGGTATAAAACGCGATGAAGCCCGCCAGTGACCCATAGAGGTTGTTGACACTCAGGGTCGAGACACTCAGGTGGGTCGGTAGCACGCCGTAAATGGTCCAGGGCTGGCGGCCATATTCGGCCACAAACCAGCCCAGCTCACAGGCAATCCAGGGCGCGGGCAACATCCACAATGCCGCTTTGAGCAGCCACGGCTTTTGCATGTTGGCCGAATCGATGGTGCTCCAGAAAGCCAGGCCAAACAAGGCCAGCATGGCAAAAGCCAGGCCGACCATGATGCGAAAGCCCCAGAACATGGGGGTCACGCGTGGCACCGTGTCGTTGACCGCGCGCTCGATGATCTCAGGCGTGGCCTGATTCACGTCCGTCACATATTTCTTGAGCAACAGGCCAAAGCCGAGGTCGGCCTTGTGGCGCTCAAACACTTCTTTGGCCACCCCGTCATCACGCTTGGCACGCAGAGTTTCCAGCGCATTGACGGCCACCACGCCGCGCAGGATGCGCGCCCGGTTTTTGGCCTTGATGTCGTGAATGCCCGGGATTTGCTTGGTCAGCGAGCGCGTGCCAATCAGCCCCATGACCCAGGGAATCTCAATTTCCCAGTCGTTTTTTTGGGCCGCCTCGTTGATGCTGGCCATCACGGTCAGGCCCGCAGGCGCCGGTTTCGTCTCCCACATCGCTTCCATCGCCGCCAGTTTGGTCTGCTGCGACTCGCCCACGGTATAGCCCGATTCGTCGCCCAGCACGATCACGCTCAGGGCCGAGGCCAGACCAAAGGCTGCCGCCACACGAAAGCTGCGCTTGGCAAACTCCACATCACGCTTCTTTAACAAATACCAGCTCGAGATCGACAGCACAAACATGGCACCAGTCAGGTAACCCGCCGATACCGTGTGCACGAACTTGGCTTGCGCGTCGGGGTTGAACACAATGGTCCAGAAGTTGGTCATTTCCATGCGCATGGTCTGGTAGTTGAATTCCGCGCCGACCGGGCTTTGCATCCAGCCGTTGGCAATCAGGATCCACAGCGCGCTCAGGTTGGAAGCAATGGCCAGCAACAGGGTGACCAGCAGGTGCTGGCGTTTGGACAAGCGCTCCCAGCCAAAAAAGAACAGCCCGATCATGGTGGACTCGAGAAAGAAGGCCATCATGCCCTCGATCGCCAGCGGCGCGCCAAAGATGTCACCCACGTAGTGCGAGTAATAGGCCCAGTTGGTGCCAAACTGAAATTCCAGCGTGATGCCGGTGGTGACCCCGAGCGCGAAGTTGATGCCAAACAGCTTGCCCCAAAAACGCGTCATGTCCTTCCAGACTACATTGCCGGTCATCACATAGACGCTCTCCATGATCACCAGCAGCCAGACCATGCCGATGGTCAGGGGCACAAACAGGAAATGGTAAAGCGCGGTGACGGCAAATTGCAGCCGCGACAAATCGACCAGTTGTTCGGAAATCATGGCTTGGGTCCTTGGGCTGGCGTGGCAGCGCCTTGCAGTAGCTGGGCGGCAACGCTATCGGCGTCAACCAGCACTTGTTGTTCGCGCACAAAACCCCACCACAACGCCAGCAGCACGGCGATTTTGAGCACCAGTACCACGGCCAGCTTTCCGGTCAGTTTGGTTTCCACAGGTTTCATGACAGTCACGCGACGGGTCCGCCGGGGGCAAAACCATCCAGCGCGTTGCATGTATTTTGGCACGCCTGCTTGGGCGCGCCTTTTTTGTGCGCAAACGCACAGAAGAATGCAGGGTTATTTCTTAACATCAAGTTAAATCAAATTACCAAGGAGCATCAACATGCCGGATTTTGGATCACCCTTTTCAGGCTTGGCGCACAGCCGCAAGCTAACCGACGCGGAACTCGTCAGAGCGATTCGCTTCATGGTTGCCTCGGAATATGAGGCCACTCAGATGTACACCCAATTGGCCGAGTCCACCGACAACAAGCTGGCGGTGACGGTGCTCATGGAAATTGCCGACGAGGAGCGGGTCCACGCCGGGGAGTTTCTCAGGTTGCTTCACGAGCTGGCTCCGGATGAAGCCAAGCTCTATGCCAAAGGCGCCAAAGAGGTTGAAGAAGAAATCAAAAAGATGAAGTGAGGGCGGCCGCGGACGCTCCAGTCGGCCATGATTCAGCGCGGCTTGAGCGATTGATCCAGCGCCATATCAAGCACGGCCATGAATTCATCGACCTTGATCGGTTTTGTAAGGTAGCGCAAGAAGCCTGCGGTCAGACCTTTTGCGATGTCGTGCGGCATGGCATTGGCGCTCAGCGCCAGCACCGGGATGTGTTGCGTGGCAGGGTCTTCCTGCAGAAGTCTTAGCGCCTGAAAACCGGTGATGCCGGGTAAATTGATGTCCATCAGGATCACGTCGGGCAGATGCATGCGTGCCAGCGCGACGCCGCCGGTGCCGTTGCCTGCCCGCAATAGACGCAGATGGGGCCGCCGCACCAGGAGTTGCTCAACCAGCGCTACGTTGGCCTGGTTGTCTTCCACGTACAGCAGCGTGCGCAGTTGCGCATCGTCTGGTAGTGGTACGCTTGACGAAGGGGCGGTCGCGGCGCCGGTTACGGCCGTCTCGGTCGGTGCCTCCGCCCGGTTCAGCTCAAACCAGAACACGCTACCCACGCCAACCGTGCTTTCTGCGCCAATCGAGCCGCCCATCATTTCCACCAGACGCTTGCACACCACCAGGCCAATGCCGGTGCCTTCCTGGCTGCCGCTGTCTTGTCCGAGGCGGTTGAAGGGTTGAAACAGTTGGGCCAGCTTTTCGGCGCTCAGGCCAGGGCCTTTGTCGCGCACATTGACGCGCACGCGCCCCCCGGCGCTCGCATCCCAGCTCACCTCGACGCTGCCGCCGATGTGGTTGTATTTGATCGCGTTGGTCAGCAGATTGACAATCACCTGCTTCAAGCGGGTACGGTCGGCCTCGACAAAGCAGGGTGTGTCAAAGCCTGCGATGCTGATGTGGACGTCGTTCTTTTGCGCTAGCGGCTCAATCATGTCCTGACAATGAATCAGCTTTTCGGCCAGCGACACCGGTTCCAGTGCCAGCGCGAGTTTGCCCGACTCGATCAGGGCCAGGTCGAGTATCTCGTTGATGAGTGACAACAAATACCAGCCCCCGCTGAGAATCTGGCTGAGGCTGGCCTGCTGGCTCGGGGTGAGCGCGGGCGTGCCCAATTGCATGAGTTGCGCAAAGCCCAGAATGGCATTCAACGGGGAGCGCAGCTCGTGGCTCATGCCTGAGAGAAAATCCGATTTGGCATGATTGGCTTTGTCGGCAATTTGCACGGCCTGCTCAAGCTGACGGTTGGACTCCTGCAAGGCCTGATCCAGAAATCTGCGCTCCGAGATATCGTCCAGCGTGACGCGCAGCACGGAGCCGCCATCGCTGGTCTGCGCCGCGCTGACATTGAGCCGGACCCAGAGCGCAGTCCCGGCACTTTGCAGTACCTGCAACTCGCAAGTCTGCGCGCAGCCGGTTTCGACGAGCTGTTTGCGGCATTGGTAGTACACGTCTTGTTGCGCCTTGACGATAAAGCGTGTGACGGGACGCCTGACCAGTTCGCTGCGCGAGACACCCAGCAAGGTCGCGGCGCTCAAATTGGCTTCCAGCACCAGCCCACTCTCACCAACCGTGAGGTAGCCGATCGGGGCCAGATCGTACAGGTCAAAGTAGCGTGCGCGCGCGGCTTCGAGCTCTCGCTGGGAGCGGCGCAGCTCGTCGTTTTGCATCTCAAGCTCGATCTGATGCACTTGCAGTTCGTGCATCAGTTGCTGCATCGCCTGCGGTGACAAGGCTTGCAGACTCTGGGGCAACTGGGCCATTCTTTCACGGGCCAGATCTTCGGCCCGACGGCGCATCACATGCGCCGCGCTTGCGGCTGGGTCGTTCATAAAATGCGGCACGCTGTTACGTGCGCCGTGCGAAGAGCTGGCTTGAACTGGACATGCGATACCTCCATAACTTTGTGCTGGCATTCTCGCACCGTTTGTCGGATGGTTCGTCGATCCATGGGCCTGGGCAATCGCCATGCACGACCGGTCAGGAGTCCAAATTGCTATTACATTAGTAGCTGCTTACGCAGATTCAACACGGGCTAGCGCTTGTTTTCATGCATGCATTTGAACCGACAGCCAGCGCCAGTCAGCCAAAAAAAGGGCGACCTCGCCGGGTCGCCCCAATTCGACAGATATTGCGCTTCTTAAACCCGCGGTTCACCCAGGCGGTTGACGGTGATCGTGGCTGCGGGCGGCGTCGTCATCTGCACCCGATGCTCCTGACCGCGGAAGGTGTAGCTCACGTCCCACAGCTCGGGCCGCGCCTGGCTCGGCACCTCTCTGCAACGCTGCACGTCTTGCGAGCGCGTTGCTTGCGGTTGACCATTGCGACCGGCCTGGGCACCAATGGCGCCCCCGGCGATGGCACCGCCGACGGTGGCAATGTCCTTGCCCGTGCCGCCGCCAACCTGATGACCGAGTATGCCGCCAATCAGGGCACCGGCGATGGCACCGGGCACATTGGAATTGTTACTGTCTTGTGCCACTTCTTGACGTTCCACCCAGCAGCGCTGTTCGGGTGGACCGACCACAGCGCGCACGGACGTTACATCGGCTTCAAAAAGCCGTTCATTGTTGCGCCGACGGGGGTCATAAACGGACACTGGCGGTGGTGCATAGCGGTCATCCTCAATGCGCGCATTGCGGCTCACGACGCGCACCGATGAGACGCGGTCGTTCAGGCCCATCGCCCCGAGCGAGGAATACTGGCCCGGGCGCAAGATCACGCAGCGCCCTTCAAAGCGGTTGTCTTCGCACACTTCCCAGCGCTGGCTCGCCACAACGACCGACGACGCGCGATCATTGAAGCCAAAACGCTCAAAGTTGCCAACCTGCCTAGACGTCGTGAAAGAGCGGCCCTGAAACCCGT
This sequence comes from uncultured beta proteobacterium, assembly GCA_963750665.1. Classification (GTDB taxonomy): domain Bacteria; phylum Pseudomonadota; class Gammaproteobacteria; order Burkholderiales; family Burkholderiaceae_C; genus Rhodoferax. The sequence continues at coordinate 610,308 of CAVVRQ010000028.1, read as the reverse complement.
CGTGCTCGTAAAAAGTGATCTGTGCGCTGGCTTGTGCGGCAATGGCCAAAGCAGCCGCGGCCAAGGCGGAGCGAAAAAATGTTTTCATGAATCTGTCCTTTGAAAAGTAGTCGCTACCGCTGTCCTTGTTAGACCGTGGAATTCGCGAACTGAACCGAGTATCAAACGCGGATGCCAGGCTGCACAGCAGACAGGGCCGCGAAGCAGAGTAGTAGATGTCCTACAAGGACGCTTCACGCCGACACGGCAGCCGAGCGAAGATGGGATGCTGTAGGACATTTCTGACAGGCAGCAGGGCCAGCGCCCGATGGTCGCGCTCGAAATAATCAAGCAGAATCGCGTCATGGATCATCTCAAGACCTATCTGGTCGAAGACAACCCGGTCATTCGCGAGAGTCTGATCGCTACGCTGGAAGAACTCGCGCCGGTCCAGGTGATGGGCACGGCGGACAACGAGTTGACAGCGGTGCAGTGGCTGTCGCAGCAGGGCGACCAGGCTGATCTGGTGATCGTTGACATTTTTCTCAAGAGCGGATCCGGCCTGGGTGTACTGCGGGCCGCAAGCACGCTGGCACACGGGCACACCCTGGTGGTGCTAAGCAACTATGCGACCGCAGATGTCCGGCGCAAATGCCTCGAACTCGGCGCAGCCAGGGTCTTTGACAAGTCCAACGAAATCGATGCGCTGCTTGCGTACTGTGGCGAGCTGGCGGCCGGGCGAAGCCTGCGCGGCGCAGCCGATGGTGCCCGAGCGGCCACCTGAGCGCTGTGACCCGGCTACTGGATCAAGCCTTTTTTGAGCGCGTAATAGGTCAGGTCGCTGTTCGATGCGAGTTGCATTTTTTCCATGACACGCGTGCGGTACGTGCTTACCGTCTTCACGCTGAGTGACATGCTGACAGCCATGTGGCCAATGGTCTCGCCCTTGGCAAGTCGCAGGAATACCTGCAGTTCGCGCTCCGACAATTGCTCATGAAGAGGCTTGTCGCCAGTACCGCTCAAACCATCGGCCAATCGCTCGGCCGTGGCGGCAGAGATGTATCTGCGACCGCGATGCACGGTTCGTATGGCCTTGACAATTTCTTCCGGATCGCAGTCCTTGTTCAAATAGCCGCTCGCCCCCTGGCGCAGCAACGTGGTGGCATAGTACTCGTCCGGGAAAGCGCTCAGAATCAGGATTGGCAGGTCGGGCGAGCGCGCCCGGATGGCAAGCAAAGCATCGACACCGCTAAAGTCCGGCATGGAAATATCCATCACCATCACATCGACCTCGCCCTGGCGCACGATGTCAATCGCGGCGCGCCCATTGGCGGCCTCGGCAACAACCTGAAAGTCGCTCTGGTCGGCGAAGAATTGGCGCAGACCGGCGCGCACCATGGCGTGGTCGTCAACAATGGCAATTCGGATCATGGTTTTTCACAGCGCTGCATGGCGCATGATCCCACATATTGGGCGAAAGGAGCGCAATGAACGAAATTGATTCGGCCAAACTGATTCAGGTCGAGCGTGGCCGACTCGAAACCGAGGTCATGGCGCGCACGCGACAATTGACCGAATTGGCACAGCATTTGCAAATGGCACGCGAAGACGAGCGCCACCGGCTGGCGCGCAACCTGCACGATGACCTGGGTGCCTTGCTCACCTCAGCCAAACTCGACGCCGCCCGCATCAAGTCGCGCCTGGGTGACAAGGCCCCCGAGGTGCTCGAATTGCTGGCCCATCTGGTGGCAACGCTCAATAGTGGCATTGCCCTGGGTCGGCGCATTATCGAAGACCTGCGACCCTCGGCCTTGAGCAACCTGGGCTTGGTGGCAACGCTTGAAATCCTGGCGCGCGAGTTCTCCGAGCAGTCGGGTATCGACGTTCAATGCACGCTCGCGCCGGTGGCCCTGAAGCCAAGCGCAGAGCTGGTGGTCTATCGCCTGGTACAGGAAGCGATTACCAACATCGCCAAGTACGCCCAGGCATCCAAGGTCTGGCTCAGCATGGCCCCAAGCGAGGCGCAGGCGGCGGTCTCGGTGCGTGACAATGGTGTCGGCTTTGACACCCGGCTGCCAGCCGGTTCTGCCTATGGTCTGATGGGCATGCGCTACCGGGTTGAGGCCGAAGCGGGCACGCTGGCCGTGCTGTCGGCACCCGGTCAAGGAACCTCAATCGAAATGAAGTTGCCGCTATCGCATTGAGTTGCTTGTCGGCAACTTCCTACGCGGCGCCGCGCCAACGCCCGACGCGGCGGCGCTGCATCGGCCTATCGCCACAAAACCTCTCCAAGCTCACACTTGGCTGATCGCAGGCACACCGTTTGCGAATCGTTTTTTTGGCGCTTTGCCACAAAGGAACTCATATGTTTAACAGCAAATCTTCTGACCAGGCGACCCGCCTGGTCGATCAGGCAGCCCAGGCGGCCGATCAAGTCAGTGCGCTGGCCCAGCGTGGGGTTGATCAAGTGCGCGATACCTCGCGCGATTTGCGTCTGAAGGCCGAGCATGCCTCAGACATCGCCGTTAACTACATCAAAGATGAACCCGTCAAGTCGATCCTGTTTGCGGCGGCAACCGGTGCCGCCTTGATGGCGCTGATCAGTCTGATCAGCCGTGCCGGTTCGCGCAGCTAAAACGCAGTCGAATGTCAGTTGATGCACGCGCTGCTTCATTTGATCGCCAGCAGGCCGCAGCTGCTGGCGGATCACGCCCAAGCCTATGGTACGCTGCTGACGACTGAGTTCGCCAATTGGTCAAATGTTTGGCGACGCCGTGCGTTGCTGCTGGCAATTGCCCTGTTTTGCTGTCTGGTGGCCTGTATTTTGACTGGCGTCGCGTTGTTGTTGTGGGCGCTCATGCCGTTGGCTGCGGCGCAGGCGCCAGTGAGCTTGATCATGGTGCCGCTAGTGCCGTTGGCGCTAGGGGTCGGGTGCCTGTTTGCCGCACGGTCGAAGCCTGATCGTGCAATCCTGGAACGGGTGCGCGAGCAACTAAAGGCCGACCTGGCGATGTGGCGCGAAGCGAGCTCCCCATGAGCCCGCCCTTGCCCACACCTGCAGAACGGCTGGTTCTGTCGCGTGAGCGGCTGCGCCTGGCCCTGCGCGAAGTTTCTGCGCCTGGCGCAAGCTCACAAAAAACATCATCCGTCCCTTCGGTCTGGTCGTGGTTGAACAATCTGAACACAAGGCCGGGCGCCAACGCGCCGGTTGAAGCGGTGCGCCAATGGTGGAGCGTGCATCCCTGGCGCGTGGTCGGCGAACTTGCCTTCGAAGCCGCAAGAGCAGCCTTGCGACCGCTCGCGCAGCGTCACCCCTTTGGCTTGGTTCTGGGCGCCTTCGCCCTGGGCGCTGTTCTGACGTGGACTCGACCCTGGCGCCCTCTCCTGACACCGACGCTATGGGTCCGGTTGTTGCCGAAAATCTGGTCTGCAGCGAGCGCCGGGATGACGACCCAATCCTGGCTGATTGTGCTGACCGGTCTGTTGCGCTTTGTGCAAAGTCGTCATCCCGTTGCAGGCACGGTTAAGCCTGATTAGAAAAATAAAAGTCACCAATGTTCGCCACCGTACAGACCCGACCGGGGCGTGAGGAAATACTCAGCACCGTCATGAATTGAGCACCAGCAATGGTGCTCAACGACAGCGTTTGCACCGACGGGGTTGGTCGATTCCATCGATATTTTTTTGCACTGTTTCAAGAGGAAAATGAAATGAAAAAATTTAAGAGTTACACCAGAGTATTGCCGTGGTTCACGGCCCTCACTCTGAGCGCGGGCTTGGTCGCCTGCGGCGGCGGTCGAGAAACGATTCTGGGCACTCTGTCCGGTTCGGGCGATAGCAACATTCTCGCCAATGCGCCGGCCACGGCCCCAGTGCTTGGATCGGTCGCCCCGTACGCCACCTTCGGTGGGTCTGCGGGCATGACCAACACGGGCACGCTGACCCTGGTCAACGGCAACATCGGGACCATCGCAACTGGTCCAACTTCCATTACCGGATTCCACGATGCGGCTGGCGACATCTATACCCAAACGCCGGCCAACATCGGCGCCGTGAGTGGAAAGATCTACAGCTGCACCCATTCAACCACCGGTCCCACTTCGGCCGGTCCCAATACGGCTTCGTGTGCCAACGCAACCCAGGCCCGTCTGGATGCGCAGTCCGCTTATATTGCGTTGGCAGCCATGCCGGCCGGCGTCAACCCCGGTGCCAATCTGGCCAATTTGACCCTCGCGCCCGGCGTCTATACGTCTGCGTCGGGCTCGTTCCGTATCGAGGGCGGCAATCTGACCCTTGATGCGCACGGAGATGCGAATTCCGTCTGGGTCTTCCAGATGGCCCAGTCCTTGACAGTCGGGGGCCCCGGTGCGGCATTTCCGCAAAGCGTCATTCTGACGGGCGGCGCTCAGGCCAAGAATGTATTTTGGCAAGTCGGCAGCTTTGCCACCATCAACGCGGCTGGCGGCGGCACCATGGTGGGCACCATCATTTCGCAGGCGGGCGCTGCCTTTTCGACCGCAGGCAATACGACGGTCGTGCGCCTGGACGGAAGAGCTTTGTCCCTTGGTGCCTCAGTGACCATGGTCAATACCGTCATCAATTCGCCCGTGACACCTCCCGCGACAACCGTGACGCCTCCTGTGACACCGCCTGTGACACCGCCTGTGACACCACCTGTGACACCACCTGTGACACCACCCGTGACACCACCCGTGACACCGCCCGTGACACCACCCGTGACACCACCCGTGACACCGCCCGTGACACCGCCCGTGACACCACCTGTGACACCGCCTGTGACACCACCTGTGACACCGCCGCGTGACTTCAGCAGTTGCTGGCAAAGCCCTTTACATTGCCAATACTTGCGGCGCCTGTCACGGTACCCCGCCTAGTTCGCTCAAAATCTTGAATGGTGCCAACTCACCCACTGCCATCAGCAGTGCCATCGCTTCGGTCGGCTCGATGGCGTCGTACAAAGGCAAATTCACGACGCAAAACTTGGCTGACATGGCCGCTTATTTGGCTACCCCCAATATTTAACTGGGCTCAACTTTCAACAACCCTCGCCGTTTCGCAATGTTTGCACAGTCAACGGTGAGTCCTTCTGGAGAAAAAACATGAAATCAGCAAAAACAAAAATTGCGCTTGCTTGCGGCCAACTCAGTCTGCTCGCATTGGCCATCGGTGCCAGTCCGTTCGCGACGGCCGATGATGCCGGTTGGTACCTCGGGGCCAACGTGGGTCAAACACGGGCTTCGATCGATGACTTCAGGATCAGCCAAGGATTGAGCAGTATCGGGGCGAGCATGTCTTCCATCACCGCCGCTGACCGTGCCAGTGGCTACAAAGTCTATGGTGGCTATCGATTCAACCAGATGCTCGCCATGGAAGGCGGCTACTTTGATCTGGGCGAGTTCAGTTTTGATGCGACGACGGTTCCGGCCGGCACGCTCAAAGGAAATATCAAACTCCGTGGCCTTAATTTGGATCTGGTCGGGACATTGCCGATCACAAAAAGCTTTAGGGCACTGGGTCGGGTCGGCGTCAATTACGCGCAGGCCAGCGACTCCTTTGTCGGCACCGGATTCGTCCACGTTCTCGATGGCAACCCGACCAAACGTGATACCAATATGAAAGTGGGTCTCGGCCTCGAATATGCCTTCAATGACGCACTGGTGTTGCGTGCCGAACTGGAGCGCTACCGCATCAATGACGCGGTGGGCAACAAAGGCGATGTTGACATGGCCTCGCTCGGCCTGGTCTATCAGTTTGGCAGCAGGTCGCCAACGCCGGTCGTGCGCGAAGCCGCACCGGAGCCGGTCGCGCTGGCACCTGCCGTTGCTGCACCGCAGCCGCAGTATGTGCCGCCACCCGTGCTGGTGGCTCCCGCACCACCGCCCGTCGCCGCAGCGCCGACCAAAGTCACTTTTTCTGCTGATTCCCTCTTTGACTTCAATCAATCGACCCTCAGGCCCGCAGGCCAGCAAGATCTCAACAAATTGGCTGCTGATTTGAATGGCACCCGCTTTGATCTCATTACGGTCACCGGTCACACGGACCGAATTGGCTCGCACGCCTACAACCAGAAACTCTCTGAGCGCCGCGCCGAAGCGGTCAAAGCCTACCTGGTGAAATCGGGCATTCCGGCCAACAAGATCTCGGCTCGTGGCGTTGATGGTTCGGCACCCGTTACCCAAGCCAAAGATTGCCACGGCACCAAAAAGAGCAAAACGCTGATCGCCTGCTTGCAGCCGGATCGGCGTGTGGAGGTCGAAGTCAGCGCGACCCGCTGACCCGTCCCTGCATCGATCCCGCCCACGGGTAGTGGGGCCGGTCACTACCCAGTCAACTTCAATCCCCCATCCACCTTAACTGGAGATCTATCATGAAAATCCGTACCCCTCTCGTCGCCGCCATGACGGCGCTTGTTTTGCTTGCAACTGCGGGCTGCGCGGTCAGTCGCGGCCAGGAAACTGTGGGCGCTTACATTGATGACACAACCATTACCACGCAAATCAAGGCGCGCTTTGCCGAAGACAAAGATGTGGCTGCCACCAGCATTCGGGTCGAGACGCTCAAGGGAACCGTCATGCTTTCAGGCTTTGCCAAGAGCGCGCACGAGCGCAACATGGCCGAGCAAATCGCACGCGGCGTCAATGGCGTGAAGACGGTCAAGAACGAAATCGCCATTCGTCCCTGAACAGGCACCAGTCAGCCGCTTAAGCGGCCGTTGGCGCAAGGAAGTAATTTGGCCGGCATCAAGCAACGGGTGCCGGCCACCTGCGAACTCAGTTTATGAAAACCACTGTCCTCTTCAGACCACGCTGGAGCACGGCGTCCTTTGGCGCTAGCGCTGACACCTCGCCATTGGAACTGGCGGCGCTCGGAGCGCACCTGACCCTGTGTCAAGGCGATCACGCTCGCCTGCAGACGGTGCAGCGGATGGCACACACGCTGCACGGATTTATAGCAACCCGCTTTGTAACGACCCTGCTGCTGCTGACGCTGCTGATGGGTGCCCTGTCGCTGGTCTTGTAGTCCATGTCACAAGGCAGGCTGCGGCGACTGCTCGCGCACGCGCCGCCGGCGCTGCTCGACATGCTCGACGGTGGGCGTGGCCCGGTGCTGTCGCCGGTGCGGTCCGAGATCTTTGGAGCGCAACGATTTGCCCAACATGGTCGCAGCCTGGCCGCAACCCATCGTGCCACGCGGGCGAGCCCGTTCGCGGCCACCTTCTTCCCGCGCCTGCGACAAAATATATTCACGTTGCGTGAAGCACACCGCTACATTGGCCTGCAAGCCAGTACCGGCTATGACATCAGTCCGGCGGCGGAATGGCTGCTTGACAACTTTCACCTGATTGAGGCGCAGCTCAAAGAAATCCATGACGGCTTACCGCGCAGCTATTTTCATGCTCTGCCGTTGCTGCAAGACGAACCGCTGGCTGGTCTGCCCCGTGTCTATGGTGTGGCCTGGGCCTTTGTCGCGCACACCGATGGCGCTTTTGATGAAAACTTATTGCTGGAGTTTTTGAACGCCTACCAGCAGGCAAGAGAACTCAATCTGAGCGAGATGTGGGCGCTGCCGACCACCTTGCGCGTCGTCCTGATCGAAAACCTGCGTCGCTTGGCTGAGCGAATCGCCACCAACAAGGCAGCCCGCCAACTGGCCAACCTGTGCTGCGATCAGACCGATAGCTACAGCGTGCAAGCGCTCGACCAGTTGCTTGACCCGCTGCGCCAGCGCGGCGTCAGCCGGGTCTTTTTGGCGCAGATGGCACAACGTCTGCAAGACCGCCGAACGACCGGCGATGACGGCTATCCCGCGCACTATCACGACTGGTTGCACCAGGAGTTGCCCGACCTGGCGACCGCACAGACGCAACAAAATGCCGATCAGGCGGCCGATAACCTGAGCGTTAGCAACGCCGTCACGTCGCTGCGCGCCATTGGCGACGCTGACTGGCCGGATTTGGTCGCCCGCAGCAGCCCGCTGATGCGTCTGATGTTGTCTTCGCAAGTGTTTGAGGCCGAAGACGGGGTCACACGGGATGAAACACTGCATGGCATCGAAGCCTTGGCCAAGCGCAGTAACCAAAGCGAAGTCGCGGTGGCCCAGGTATTGCTCAAACTCATGCACGCAGGCAAGGCCAACGAGCACACGATGGCGCTGGCCGACCACTGGCTTTGCGGCAAGGGGCGAGCGACACTTACCGCGCGGTTGGGCCTGCACGAACGCCAGATTACTGGCGACTGGGCCACGCCCGTCTATCTCGGCTCGGTGCTGCTTGTAAGCATCGGCCTGGTGGCCTGGATGATGCTTGCCAACGGCGTGGGGCTTGGTACCGGCGGCGCACCCGGCTGGCTGGCGCTGGTGCTGGCGGCGTTGCTGATTTTTCCGGCATCCGAGGCCGTGGTGGCGGTGATCAACCGGCTGATCAGCGAGTCGGCACGGCCGCGGCATTTGCCCCGTTTTGCTTTGGTCACCGGCATACCGCTTGAGCACCGCGTGCTGGTGGTCATTCCAGCCATGCTCAGCAGTGCTGCATCGACCAGCGAGATGGTGCGGCGTTTGGAATTGCACCATCTCGCCAACCCGGAGCGCCATGCCCAGTTTGCTTTGCTCAGTGACTGGGTCGATGCTGATGCGCCAACGCTGGCCACAGACGACGCGCTGCTGCTGGGCGCAAGACAACAAATTCACGAACTCAACCTGCGCTATCCCAACGAAGCGGACCAGGCTGGCGCGCCGCCGCGCTTCATCTTGCTGCACCGTGAGCGACTTTTCAGCGCGACCGAGCAGCGCTGGATTGGTTGGGAACGCAAGCGCGGCAAGCTCGAACGATTGGTGGCGGTGTTGGCGACTGGCGCGTCGGGCGTATTCCTCGAACTCGGCGCTGAATCGCGACTGGCCGCCAACACCCGCTACCTTGTGACGCTTGACAGTGACACGCAACTCCCGCCTGGTCGCTTGCGCGAACTGGTCAGCGTGGCAGCCCATCCACGCAACCAGCCGCAACTCGACGCCAGCGCGCGCCGGGTCGTCGCGGGTTATGCCATTCTGCAACCGCGCGTGGCCACGCCGCTGCCGGCCAGCCGGGATTTCACGCTTTACCACTGGTTGTTTGCCGGGCAGTGCGGCATTGACCCCTATAGTGCCGCCAGCTCGGAGGTTTATCAAGACCTGTTCGGCGAAGGAACCTTCACCGGCAAGGGCTTGCTCAACATTCAGGCCATCCACGCGGTCTTGTCTGGCCGTTTGCCGGAAGACCAGGTGTTGAGTCATGATTTGCTCGAAGGCTCATTGGCTCGCTGCGCCACCGTGACCGACATTGCGGTGATTGAAGAGGCGCCCTTTCACGCCGATGTGGCCGCATCACGGGTGCATCGCTGGACGCGCGGCGACTGGCAGTTGCTGCCCTTTCTGCTGAACCCCAAACGCTATCCGATGCGCACCATCAATCGCTGGAAAGTGTTTGATAACCTGCGTCGCTCACTGGTGGCACCCATGTCTTTGGCCCTGTTGCTGTTGTCACTTGGCACGGCTGTGCTGCCGCCTGGCGTGACGCTGGTCCTGCTGTTGGCGGCATTTTCGGCAGGTCCATTGATGGGGGCGGTCGCCGGCTTGCTGCCCAGCCGCGTGAGCGTTGCGAAACTTCATTTTTACCGGGAAGCGGCCATCGAGCTGGCACGCGCCCTGTGCGGCGGGCTGTGGCATCTGGCACTGTTGCTGCAGCAGGCCCTGCTGTCGATCGACGCGGTAGGGCGGGCGCTCTACCGCATGGTAATCAGCCGCCGTCACCTTTTGCAGTGGACCACGGCGCAAGCGGCACAGGCGTCTGCCAAGACCAGCCTCAAGGCCTTGCTGCGTGTGCATTGGAGCTTGCCGCTTGTGGCTCTGGCGCTACTTGTTGGCCTGCTTGCCCTGGCCACACCCTTTCCGTTATTGACCATCGTGCTGTGTCTGTTGTGGGCGGTCTCACCGGTACTGATCTGGTTTGTGAGTCGCACGCACCCGGGCGGTCAACAAGTGCCTTTGTCGCCGCCGGATCAAGCTTACCTGGCGGGCATTGCGCGCGATACCTGGCGCTTTTTTGAACACTGTGTGAGCGCGGCAGACAACCATCTGCCACCGGACAATTTGCAGACCACGCCGCACGGCATGCTGGCACACCGTACCTCGCCCACCAACATTGGCCTGTACCTGCTCAGCGTCGCCTGTGCCCGCCAGTTTGGCTGGATTGGGACCCACGAGTTCCTTGACCGGATGGAGTCCACGCTGGCGACGCTGCTCACGCTGCAGCGGCACTGCGGTCACTTTCTGAACTGGTATGACACGCAAACGCGCGCGGCGCTGTTGCCGATGTACGTGTCCACTGTGGACAGCGGCAATTTCAGTGGCCATTTGCTGGCGGTGGCCCAGGCCTGTCTGGTCCTGGCCCACGCGCCGCAGGATGGTGGCGCAACGCAGCGCGCCATCGCTGCCGCACGCCTGCGCCTGGCACCCCTGCTGGCGCAGCGCAGCAAGCTGGCACCGACCATGCGCGAAGAACTCAAATGGTGCCTTTCCGACCTGCGCGCCACCTTGCGTTCTGCCAAGGCAGATGAACCACTCCGCCAGCCGGGAGCGCAGCCAGCAGCGCCGCGCCTGCAGGCATTGGCCCGCGCATTCGAGCAACTGGCGCTGCAAGCAGACTTCGGCTTTCTGTATGACCGCAAGCGGCATTTGTTTCACATTGGCTATCGCGTCGCTGAGCAGCAACTTGACGCGAGCTTTTATGATTTGCTGGTCTCCGAGTCGCGCCTGACCAGTTTGCTGGCGATCGCCAAAGGTGATGCGCCGGTGCGCCATTGGGCCTCCTTGGGGCGCCTGTTCTTTGCCGTTGGTGCCAACGCCGGCCTGCGTTCCTGGTCAGGTTCCATGTTTGAGTACCTGATGCCCAGTCTGGTTCTGGATGAGCCGCAAGGCAGCGTGCTGCGCGAGGCCGTCGAGGCGGCGCTGGTTGAGCAAATCGCCTATGCCAAAGCGCAGGGGGTGCCCTGGGGCATTTCGGAGTCCGCCTATGCCGGCAGCGACGACACGCTGGCCTACCAGTACGCCCCCCAAGGGGTGCCACGTTTGGCCCTGCGTCGAACACCCACTGATGAATTGGTGATTGCGCCATATGCAACAGCACTGGCGGCCCAGATTGCGGCGCAGCCCGCGTGCCGCAATTTTGCCTCGCTGCAAACGCTGGGCGCGCGCTCGCGCTACGGCTTCATTGAGGCGCTCGACTTTTCGCCAGCGCGCCAGGCTGGCAGCGCCCTGGTGACACCGGTGCACACCTTCATGGCACACCACCAGGGCATGAGCATTGTGGCGCTGGCCAATGTCTTGCTGGGAGGCGTGGCACAGGGCTGGGGCATGGCCAACGCGCAAATTGAGGCGGTCAGCTCGCTGCTGCACGAGCGCGTGCCGCGCGAGATATCCCTGCTGTACGCACCGACAGCGGGGACCGCAGTGCAAGCACCGGAGCGCCGACACCCACCCAGAATGCTGCGTGAAGTACTGCCGGGTGGCACGGCGCTGGAGCCCACCCACTTGCTTTCAAACGGGCGCTATAGCGTGACCGTGCGCGCCAATGGCGCTGGCTGGAGCCGCTGGGGACAGACTGGCATTACGCGTTGGCGCGATGATGCCTTGCGTGACGCTTTCGGCAGCTTCTTCTACGTGCGCCGCTTGCCGCGCGCGCCGCTGGTGTCGATGACGCAGCATCCGGCGCCCGACTCGGCCGCGCACTATCGCAGCTTGTTCCACGCGGATCGCGTCTGCTTTGAGGCTATCTGGCCCGAGCTGCAGAGCAACATCACGGTGTGGGTCAGTCCAGAAGACGACATCGAGTTCCGGCAGGTTGAACTGCGCAACCTGAGTAGTCGCACCATGGACATCGAGCTGCTGTCGGCCTTTGAAGTGACGCTGACACCCGCGCGTGCCGATGAAGCACACCCAGCCTTCACCAACCTGTTTGTACGCGCCCAGTGGCAGGCCGAGCACCAGGCGCTGATTTTTGAGCGTACCCCCCGACTGGCTACGGAACAGGGCCTGCTGGCGGGTCATTTCCTGGCCGATAGCGACCCGCAGCTTGTCAGCCTCAGTTGTCAGACTGACCGACAACGCTGGTTGGGCCGCAATCAGGGAGCGAGTCGGCCGCTGGCCTTGCTCGAGCCCTTGCTGCCGACAAAGGACGGCGCGGACGGCGCACAGTCGCCGCAGCCAGAGCCTGATCTGGTGACGGGGCTCGACCCGGTCTGCGTGCTGGCTGCGCGGCTGCGCATAGCGCCCAATACCCATGTACGGCTGACCTTTGCCACTGCCGCGAGCGACAACCGGGATACGCTGCATGCCGTGATCGACAAATACCGCCAACCCAGCCATGTGCAACGTGCCTCCCTGATGTCCGCCACCTTGACCGGAATTCGTTTGCGTGCGCTGCGCATGAGCGCCGATAACTTCGCGACCATCCAAACCTTGACGACCGCTCTGGTCCTTGGTCTGACACGGCCGCAGGCCAGGGCGATGTCGGCTTCAGGCGCGCCAACCCCGGTCTGCGACCAACGCCTGCTTTGGCGTTTCGGCATTTCGGGCGATAGACCGCTGATTCTGGTGTCGGTCGGCGTGCCGCAGGGGTTGGGGCTGCTGCGCTCGCTGGTACAGGCCTTGTCGCTCTGGGCCTGGGGTGGCATCGGCTGCGACCTGGTCGTGGTGAACACGGAGCCTGCCTCCTATCTGATGGCGCTACAGCGTGAAATTGCAGCGCTGCGCGAGCGCTACGTCAGTCGCAGCGGTGAAAAGTCGCCGCCAGTAGACCCCAACGCCACCGCATTTCACCTGCTACGCGCGCAGGAGCTCTCCAGCGATGAGCTCAGTACGCTGCAGGCCAAGGCTTGCGTACGATTGCACGCCGATGGGCGCCCTCTGCTGCATCATGTGCAGGAATGGTCAGCGCAGCATGAACTGGCCTTGGATCAAAGGCACGAGACCTCCACTCATGCCCCGGCACTGGCTTCGGGCGAGCAAGTGCAAGAATCTGTTCCAGTAGGCAAATTTGACAGCGCCTCAGGTGAGTTCGGGTTTGAGATTTCCACTGAGTTGCGCGCACCGCGACCCTGGATCAATGTGCTGGCCAACCCGGCATTCGGCACCTTGCTTTCGGAGGCGGGGGGTGGTTACAGTTGGGCGCTAAACAGCCGCTTGATGCAACTTACGGCCTGGTCTAATGACCCGGTGGCCGACCCGGCCTCTGAGTGGTTCCTGCTGCAAGACAGCAAAACCCGGGAAGTATGGAACGTTGCGCCCGGCACGTTGGGCGACGAGATGGTGGCTTATCGCGTATCACACGGGCAAGGCTACAGCACGATCAGCCACCAGCGCGGCGATTTGACGATCAATGCCTTGTGGTGTGTTGACGCCATGTCTTCGGTGAAACAAGTTCGCTTGAGAATCATGAACGGCGGTCATCGCACGCGGCATTTGCGAGTGGTTGGGATCGCGGAATGGATGATGGGTGCCAACCGATCTGATCGCAGTACGGTGCACACCGCGCTATTCAAGCAACGCCTGGCCGGACAACAGCTCACCGCCCTGCTCTGCACGCAACGCGAACGATCCGCCGGTTTTGGGGACGGCACTGCCTTTTTTGGGCTGGCTAATTCCGAAGCTGAGGAAGAAGACTGGACCTGCGACCGGCGCGAACTGTTTGACGCGCGAGGGCGTCTGGTGTTGCCCGACTATTTTGGAAAAAGCCAGGGTAGCGGACTTGACCCCTGCGCGGCCTTGTCCACCCGTGTCACATTGAACGGCGGCGATACGCTGGAGCGGGTTTTTCTGCTGGGCTATGCAGAAAGCCCCGACGCGGCCCGCCAACTCGTCACGCTGTGCGCCGCTACCCCTGCCGAGCAGCGCCTGGCACAGGTACGCAGTCATTGGGATCAACTGCTGGGCGCGACCACGGTCCAGACACCCGATCCCCTGTTTGACGCGCTGGTCAATCGCTGGCTGCTGTACCAGACGGTGGTATCCCGCTTATGGGCCAAGGCCGGCTTTTATCAGGCTGGTGGTGCCACTGGCTTTCGCGATCAGTTGCAGGATGCGATGGCGCTGGTCTGGGCCGCGCCGGAGATGCTGCGCGCCCAAATCGTGCTGGCGGCTTCGCGCCAGTTCCCCGAGGGAGACGTGCAGCACTGGTGGCACGCACCCACCGGTGCTGGTGTACGCACGCACTTTTCTGATGACCGGCTGTGGCTGGCGTATGCCACGCAGCACTACCTGTGCGCCACGGGCGACACCGCGCTGCTTGATGAGCGCGTGCCATTTATCGAAGGCGCTGCCATTCCAGTCGGCGCCGAAGACGCGTATGACACGCCCCGTGTGAGTGCGCTGGAGGCGACGGTTTACGAGCATGCCGCGCGGACCATTGATGGCAGCTTGGCGGTGGGCGTGCATGGCTTGCCCCTGATGGGTAGCGGTGACTGGAATGACGGCATGAATCGCGTGGGCTATGCCGGTCGAGGCGAGTCGGTGTGGCTGGGCTGGTTCCTGTGTCAGCTGGTGGCCGATTTCGCACCACTGGCGCGCTTGCGTGGCGACGCGAGCCGCGCACTGCACTGGGAGAACGCCGCACTGGGCTGGAAGACCGCTTTGAGCGACGCGGCATGGGACGGGCAATGGTTCCGACGCGCCTTTTTTGACGACGGGCAGGTATTGGGCTCGCACGCCAACCCGGAGGCCAGCATCGACTTGATTGCACAAGCCTGGAGCGTGCTTTCCGAAGTGGCCCCAAAGCACCTGCAACGCCTGGCGCTGACGGCGGTGGAAGAGCACCTGGTCGATCATGCGGCCGGACTGATTAAATTGCTCGATCCACCGCTGGTCCATGCGGTGCCGAGCGCTGGCTATATCCAGGCTTATCCGCCGGGGGTGCGTGAAAACGGCGGCCAGTATTCGCACGCTGGCGTCTGGGCTTTGATGGCACAGGCCGAATTGGCCAGCAGCGAGCCAGGCGCAAGCGCGGCTGGCGATTTGGCTTACCGTTACTTCACCTACCTGAGTCCGGCACACCGCGCCATTCACCCTCAGCGCGGTCCGGTCTATGGCCTGGAACCTTATGTCGTGGCCGGTGACGTCTATAGCCAGCCGCCTTATGTCGGACGTGGCGGTTGGAGCTGGTACACCGGAGCGGCGGGCTGGATGCACCGCGCCGCCATCGAGTCGATATTCGGCTTGCGGCTAGGCGCACAGCAGCTGTCATTCACACCCTGCCTGCCCTCGGATTGGCCGCGGGCCGAATTGACGCTGACGCGCGGCACTCACAGCATGCGCTTCATCCTGCTGCGTTCCAGCGAGAGTGGCGCCTTGACAGCGACAGCGCAATGGGGAGCCCAGCTGCTGCGCCCGGGTGAGGCGCTGCACTGGCCCGGGCTGACTCCCATGAGTTGCTTTGTGATTGCCTTGCCCTGTGCGGGCAGCATGGGCACATCGGGTTGACCCAAAACGACAACTGGTGCCGAAGCGCCAGTCGAGCGGTGCAGCGAGGCACTAAGGTTTTTTTGTCACCTCGTGTCCGATGACGCCGCCAACGGCTGCGCCCGCAGCGGTGCCGACCAGGCCACCACCGGTGGCACTACCAACAACGCCACCGAGCACGGCACCGGTTGCGGTGCCTTTTTCCTGGTGAGTCATGCCGGCGCAGCCCGCCAGCAGGATCAGGGCCACTGCGGCAACCGCAGTGCTTGAATATTGACGAATGGTCTTCATAATGTTTCCTTCATGTTGAAAAGCTGGTTAATAGGGAATCAGCACCCGTGTCACTTGCGAGCTCAGGATTTGCCAAAGCGAGCGCTCGCATCCTTGAGGCAATTGCCCTTGGCATCACCGGCCAGCGCATTACATTTTTCTTTGGCTACCGTGTAGTTAGCCGCGCGTTTGTCAACGGCAGCATCGTCTCGTGCATCGGCACTTTGCTGTTTGGCCTTTGATTGGGTTTTGGTAAACTCGTCGGCCGCGTCGATTTGCGCCTTGACAGTCTTTTCATCAGCCGACAAATGTGCGGCTGCACTGGTCTTTTGTGCCTTGGCATCGGCCTTGGCCGCAACCGCTGCCGCCTTGGCTTCCTTGATGCAAACGTCCTTGGTATTGCCGGCACTGTCGTCGCATCTTTGTTTGGCAACCAGATAATCGGCCTCGGCGCGGGCCACCCGAAGCTTGTAGTTGGCATTCTCTGAGGGCAGGTACTTTGCGGACAGCTCCGCCGCATCGACCTTGGCCTTGCCACTGGCCTGGGCCTTGCAGATATCGTTGGCGTTGCCCGACAAAGACGCGCACGCGCCCTTGGCAATCTTGTATTCAGCGGCAATCACGCTCTTGCCGGACTTGTATTGGTCCTGGGTCATGCCTTGTGCCATGGCACCAACACTGAAAGCCAGACCGATCGCCAGAGCGATGCCATTGATATTCAATTTCTTCATTTGCTTTTCCTTAAATAGGTGGATGAATTGAAACGACAGGAATCTCTGCCGCACTTATTTCTTGATGCTCATTTCGTTGCTGACGCTGCTCACGCCTGCAACACCATGAGCCACTTCGATGGCACGCTCGACCTGGGTCTGGTTATTGACGAAACCGCTGAGCTGAACCACACTCTGCCGCGTGACAACCGCAATGTCCAGGCTCTTGATGCTGGCCTCAGCCAACAGCGCTGCCTTGACCTGAGTCGTCAAAATACTGTCATCAACCTTGTTCCCGAGCGTCGTCGGCGCCGCCTTCAAGCTGACTTTGTTGTCAATGCCCTTGACGCCTGGCACTGCCTGCGTCACCGCGAGCGCACGCTCAATCTGCGACTGGTTGTCAACAAAACCGCTCAATTGCACCTCGCCCTTGCGCGTGGCAATCTTGAAATCAAAACCCTTGACGTCCGGATCGGCGAGCAATTCCGATTTGACACGGGTGCTGATGACGCTGTCATCGATTTCGGTGCCGATGGTCGTCGCCGCTGGCGGCGCACCGACAGCGTCCGAAGACTGGCTGCAACCCAGTACAAGGCCGGTCAGCATGCCTGCCATGGCGCTACTCAGGACAAGCGTGGCAAATCTGGTTTTCATAACAAGTTTCTCCAAAAAGATGACTTCTGCGGCGACCTTCACTTGGCCGTCGCGAGCATTCAACTGCCTGCTTCAATGTGAGGTGAATTGTTGCTATCTGGCGCAAGCGCTTCTGTGCGCTCGCGTACATACGCGAAAAATAGATTCACGTAGTCTTCAACTCATCCATGAATCCCGTCGCCGCCACCGCCGTCAAAACCGCACCAGCTGGCGCCACTGGTGCGCTGGCACCTCTTGCCAGCAAGCGTTCAGGCGTACTTGAAAATGTGGGTCAGAGCGCGGCAACCGCCTTGGGGCAAGCCCTCGCGTTGCTTGGTTTCATTGGCGAGACGGCACTCGCTGCTGCCAGATCGCTGGCGCAACCCTCGCGCATCCGTTGGCGCCCGATTCTGTACAACATCCGCAGTTCCGGCTTTGACGCGCTGCCCATCGTTGGCCTGCTGTCGTTCCTGCTCGGAATCGTTGTGGCTTACCAGGGCGCTGACCAGCTCCGGCAATACGGTGCCAATATCTTTGTCGCCGACCTGGTTGGGCTGTCGATGCTGCGCGAGTTCGCGCCGTTGATGACGGCCATCATCATCGCCGGACGCTCGGGCTCGGCCTATGCTGCGCAGATCGGCACCATGGCAGTGACGGAGGAAATTGATGCCATGCGCACGCTGGGCATCGTGCCGCTGGAACTGTTGGTGCTGCCCAAGATCATCGCGCTGGTGATTGCGTTGCCACTGCTGACCGTTTTCGCGGACCTGATGGGCGTACTGGGCGGCATGGTCATGGCGCGCGCGCAGCTCGGCGTTGGCTTTGGCGACTTTGTGGAGCGCTTGTCAAAGGCCGTCAGCATCACCTCCTATCTGGTTGGCATTGGCAAGGCGCCGGTGTTCGCGGGAATCATTGCGGTGGTCGGCTGCTTTCAGGGCTTTCGCACCAAGGGCGGTGCCGATAGCGTGGGTCGGCAAACCACACGCAGCGTGGTCCAGTCGATCTTTCTGGTGATCGTGGCCGACGCCCTGTTCTCCATTGCCTTCAGCGTACTGGATCTCTGACATGCGCGGCAAGGGTGAAACCAGGCACACGCCGGAGGTGGTGGTTGAGATGCGCAAGGTTTGCACGCGCTTCGGTGAGCATGTTGTGCACGCTGGCATTAACCTGGGGGTGCACCGCGCCGAAGTCTTTGCCGTCATCGGCGGCAGCGGCTCGGGCAAATCGACGCTGTTGCGCGAAATGATCCTGTTGCAACGCCCCAACTCAGGGGCAATCCGGGTCCTCGGCGTTGACCTGCTCAATATCACCGATCAGGCGGCATTGGCACTGCGTAAGCGCTGGGGCGTGATGTTTCAGCACGGCGGCCTGTTCAGCTCGCTTACTGTACTTGAGAACATCGGCCTGCCCTTGCACGAGCACAGCAGCTTGAATGATCGCCTGATTGATGAGGCGGCTGCGGCGAAGCTCGCCCTGGTTGATCTGGCACCCGAGGTCGGCGCGCAATACCCGGCCGAGCTCAGTGGCGGCATGATGAAACGCGCCTCGCTGGCGCGCGCACTGGTGCTCGACCCGGAACTACTTTTCCTGGATGAACCGACGGCCGGTCTTGACCCGGCCAGTGCGTCTGGCGTCGATGAACTGGTCCTCAAGCTGCGCGACCTGTTTGGTCTGACCATCATCATGATTACGCATGATCTTGATCTGCTTTGGCGTGTGGCGGACCGCGTCGCGGTACTGGCCGATGGCAAGGTTCAAGGCATTGGATCGATGGCCGAACTGGCGCGCCTGGACGAGCCTGTGGTCCGATCCTTTTTTGACGGTCCGCGCGCCCGGGCGGCGCAGCAACAAGAGCAGCATCGCTCCAGATTGAAGCAAGCTGAAACAGCGCAGGAGGCAGCGTGGAAACCAAAGTCAACTATTCTTTAGTCGGGGGCTTCGTGCTGATTCTGGGCGCGTTGCTGATCATGGGCGTGCTGTGGCTCGCCTCCGGCGGCGCCTGGCAAAAGAAGTACGAACTCTACATGGCCACCGAAGATGAATCAGTGGCAGGGCTCAACTTGAATGCACCGGTCAAGTACAACGGGGTTGATGTGGGTAAAGTCCGGGCGATTACGCTTGATGCGCTCAACCCGCAGCGCGTTAACCTGCTCTTTGCCATTGAGCAAGGCACGCCCATCAAAGTTGATACCGTGGCGATTCTGAAAACGCAGGGGCTCACCGGCATCGCCTACGTCGAACTCAGCGGCGGCGCCAAGGATTCGCCAGCCCTGGAGGCGATAGCGCCAAACCTGTATCCGGTGATTCGCACCAAGCCCTCACTGAGCGCGCGGCTGGAAAACGTGCTCACCAGTGTGCTGGCCAAGCTTGACAGCACCTCCAACAGCATCAACGCCATTCTCAGCGACGACAACCGGGCCGCCTTCAAGAGCGCGCTGGCGGACATCGCCAGCGTCGCGCGCACCATTGCCGCGCGCAAGGAGACCATCGACAGCGGCATCCGCAATGCCGAGCGTACGCTGCAAAACAGCGCACAGGTCACGGCGCAAATGGGTGCCGTCGTTGACCGCATCGGCAGCAGTGCGGATGCAGTCGCCAAGATGGGCAATGAGGTCGCCAAAACCAGCGTCAGAGCAGGCAAGGCGGTCGATGCCGTGGGTGGCGATGTCAAACGCTTTAGCGTCGAAACACTGCCCGAACTTGAGCGCCTGCTGGGTGAGTTGAGCACCTTGAGCACCTCATTGCGCCGCCTGAGCGATCAGACCACGCGGGATCCGCGCGGGCTGCTCTTTGGTCACCCGCCGTTGCCGGATGGCCCTGGCGAAAAAGGAACAAAACCATGATAAGCATCAATATCCCATCGATGCGCCGACTGTTGGTCATCGGCCCATGCCTTCTGGCGTTGTCAGCCTGCAGTGTGCTGCAGCCCACAACCACACCACCGACGGGTTTCTATTCGCTCGACGACAGCGCACCCGCAAGATCGCAAATGATACCGGTATCAACCCAGAATACGGGGGCCAAGCTAACCCTGGTGATCAACCCACCGCACGCCGCTGCTGGCTTTGACGGGCCGCACATCATCTATGTCCGCGAGCCCCATCAGCTCAGCCGCTTCGCGCACAGCGAATGGGTTGACCCCCCGGCGCGTATGCTCGGGCCGCTGCTGGTCGCTGCTATCCAAAGAAGCGGTGCCTTTCGTGCTGTCGTCTTGACGCCAGGTGCCGCCTCGGGCGACGTGCGACTCGACACCGAAATCATCCGCCTGCAACACGAGTTCCAGGCCAGCCCGAGCCGCGTGCGCTTTACGCTGCGCGCCACGCTGGTGGATGACAAGACGCGCCGCGTATTGAGTTCGCGTGAGTTCGAAGCGATTGAACCGTCCCGCAGCGAAGACGCTTATGGGGGCGTGGTCGCAGCCAACCTGGCGGTGCAGGCAGTGCTTGAAAACTTGTCCCTATTTTTAACAGAAAGACAGCCATGAACATCTCAAAACTGATCGGCATTCTCCTCATTGCCGCCGGTGGCCTGGGTCTGGCCTACGGCGGCTTCAGCTACACCAAGGAAACCACGGGCATGAAAATCGGTCCGCTGGAGCTCAAGGTGCAAGAGAAGGAACGCGTCAACGTGCCGCTGCTGGTGAGCGGCGGCGCAATTGTGTTGGGCGTGTTCCTGCTGGTACTGGGGCGCAAATAGGCTTCGCCAGCGCTCACGCGCTCTACAGCAGACGCTCCCAGACGCGCGCCAGCAGTTCTTTCACCCGCAAATGAAGCGGTCGCTGCTGCCAGCTGCGCAAATCAATCTGCTCCGAGGCGGCTTGGTCCTGGGCAAACACGGCTTGCATTCGTTGCGCGAATTCGCGCCCCAGAACAACGGCGTTAACCTCGTCGTTGTCGAGGAAGCTGCGCCAGTCCAGATTGGTTGACCCGACCGTTGACCAGACGCCGTCAATCACGGCTGTTTTTGAATGCAGCAACGCACCCTTGCGCTCATAGAGTTTGACGCCGCCTTCGAGCAGGCCAGCGTAATGCGAGCGCCCGGCCTGAAACACCAGTTCCGAATCCGAGTGGCTGGGCAGGATCAGCCGCACATCAACGCCGCGCGCGGCAGCGTCAGTGAGTGCTTTGAGCAATTGGGGGTCCGGCACAAAATAGGCATTGGTCAGATACACCTGTTGCTCGGCATTGCCAATCGCCGACAGCAAGGTCAGATAGATCAGGCTGTAGGGATCATCGGAGGTGCTGCCAATGGCGCGCACGATTTGCTCGCCTTGCGCTGTCAACTTTGGGAAATATTCTTTCGCCGCCAAAGCCTTGCCGCGCTGCTTCTCCCAGGTGCTCATAAACAGCTTTTGCAATTCGGCCACCTCCGGTCCTTCGAGCTGCAAGTCCGTGTCTCGCCAGGCGACCGAGTTTGTCTTCGGCGCTGCTGGCGCTTTGCTGCGATGAATCAGTGACCCCGACGCATAGACGCTGCTGATATTGATGCCGCCGATAAAGGCCGTGCGGCCGTCCACAATCAGGATCTTGCGATGGTCGCGGTTATTGAGCAGCCAGGGCGTCTGGGTCTTGAGCGGATTAACCGGATTGAATTCGAGTACCGCGATGCCACCCTGCCTGAGCCGATCAAAGAACGCTTTGGGCGTATGCAGCCCGCCCACGCTGTCGTAGATGATGTTGACCTGCACGCCACGGCCCTGCTGCGCCAGCAGCAGATCGGCAAACTGCTTGCCAATCGCATCATCCTCGATGATGTAAGACTCCAGGTTGATGTGGTCGCGCGCTTGGCCGATGGCCGCAAACATCGCCGCATAGGTGGCGGCGCCATCCTGCAGCAGGGTGACCTTGTTGCCCACAATCAGCGGGCTTGCGACCGCCGATTGTTCCAGCGCAATCTGTTTTTCCAGAATGTCAATGTCGCCCGATTTGCGTTTGAGCTGCGCCAGGATGGCCGCACTTTTTTGCCTGGAGAGCGCGCCGCGCGCATTCTCGAAACTGGCGGTTTGCCCGGCATGGCGGGCAATCAGCGCGTCAGCGTCAGGCAAGGTGGCGCAAGCAGCCAGACAGAGCGTCAAAAAGATGCCTGCGATGCAACGTCCCGGTCTGGCGATTTCCAGCTTATTCATTTCTTGGCTCCTGTGATTGCGATGGCCGCGCGCGGCAAAGCACGGGCGTCGCGCACCAGTTGACCGCAATCGCTGTCCTGGCCCGGACCGGCGTCGATCAAGGGTATCAGCAGCAGAAACGGGTTGACGACACCCAGCGCCAATGCGCCCAGCGCACGCTCGGCCATGCGCAGCTTATCGACTCCGACCTCGGGCCGGGCAAAGCTGCCGCGCACATAAATCGGGCTGCGCAGAGCCAGCGGACTGGTCTTCTTGGTCTTTTGGTTGAAGGTCAGGTCGAGTCGCTCCTGGCCCAGATCGATACTGCCAACGCCAATAAGCGTGGTCACCTGGGTGTCGAAGACCAGCGCATTGGCCTGCATTTTGCCATCCTTGATGTCGAAGTCGGCCACCACGCAACGCAGCTTGACGAGTCGGTCCCCGCTCAGCTTGAGTTGCAGGATTTCCCATAAATGCAGACCGGCTTGCTCCATCATCAGCTTGCTGACTTCACCGCCGGAGACCACCAGACCGGCTTTGCCCTGGGCGCTGGCCAACATGCGAGCCACCGAGTTGCCCGACCCGCTCAGGTCGAATTGGCCGTTGACCTGGCCGACACTGGTTTTGTTCAGCGTCAAGGTGGGGAACAACCTGGGCAGCAGAATCTTCTTTGCCCTGACTTGAGCTTTGGTCTGCATCGGATCAGCACGCCCGTCGAGCGCAATCACCGCATCGAGTTCGCCACCGGCCAGGCCGAATTTGAGTGGGTCGAGCTTGAGCACGGAATCCTGCAAGCTCAGATGGGTGGTGAGATTTTCCAGCGGCAGTTCCTTGGCGCGACGAATCGATTTGGCACGCAGCTTGACTTCGGCGTCCACGCTGTTCCAGCGATCCGTCTTGAAAGGCTGATCGGGCAGCAGGCGCGCGCGCACGGGCGTCGCGGCCTGAGCGGGCACGGGAGCGGCTTGTTTGGCGGCTTGCAGGCTGCCCGGGCGGACGCCAATCATGGGTCCAAGGTCTGCCAGATCGAGCACGTTGGAGGTCAATTCGGCGCTCAGTTTGGGGCGCTTCCCGGCCAGATCGATTTGACCCGAGCCGGCGATATCGCTGGCGCCCACATGGCCCGAGAACTGTTCGTAGCGCCAGACGCGGCCGCTGTGCAGCAGGTGCCCCTCGGTGGCATAAGCGGGCGTTGCCGGAAACGCGATCCCGAGCCAAGGATAGAGTTGCGCCAGGTTGTCGCCGCGCAGCGCCAGGCGCATATCAACAGCGGAGAAAGTGAGCACGCCGGTCACGCTACCCTTGGCCTGCAGGCTGGTATGACCGACGCTGGCGGCAATGCTCAAAGGATAAGGCGTGCGCTCGTCGCGCAGCGTCAGCACCGAGCCACTGTTGCCATGGGCTTCGAACGCCAAGCCCTTGAATTGTCCGTCGGCGCTAAAGACCAGACCGTCCTCGGCGCTGGCACCGGTTGACGCGTTGCTGCTTGCGAGTTGGGCCCGGATACGGGTCTTTTGCGCGACATCATCGTAACCAACCAAGCCGTCAATCAGGGTCAAATGGTCAACCTCGATCTGCGCGTTCTCGTCTTGCTGGTTGCGGTCCAGGAGCCAGCTCTTGCGACCCTCGCCGCCTTGTTCCAGCAACAGCACCGGATGCACCAGCCGCAGTTCGGGAACAACCAGTTTGCCGCGCAACAGGCTTGGCAAATCGAGCGTCATCTCGATTGCGTCGGCGCTCAGCATCTGCCTTTCACGCGCCCAAGGCGGATTGGCGAAGCTGACAGCATTGGCCTGCAGGCGCGGCCAAGGCCAGCCCAGGCGTACATCAAGGTCACCCTTGATCAGCAACACGCGACCGGTTTTCTCAAGTGCCATGCGTTCGATCGGGGTACGCAACCAGGTCCAGCCGAACAGGGCGATGTAAAGAATTGCGATCGCGATTGGCGTCAGCAAGGCGAGCGCGCTCCATTTGAGAATGTGGCGCGGCGTCATGGCAGTATGGCAAGTTGGGTGTACATCCATTTTTCAATTCACTAAAGGCTTGATGAATCGGGGCTGCCGACCATTTTGCGCATGGATCGCCTGCGACTCCGTGCGCAAACGTACAGACGCCGGGGAGATTTGCGTTTAGCCTTTGGCTTTGACACTTTAGAAGGATCTGTCATGAAAATCTCTGCATTCCCCCTCCACCCACTGGCCTTGGCCGCCGTCGGCTTGCTGTGCGCATCGGCCGCATTCGCTGCAACGCCCAGCGCCGTCTCTGAGGCGCAAGCACGCTTCCGGCAGGACCTGGCGGTTTGCAACAGCGGTCAATCAAACCAGGACGCTGCTACCTGTCGCCGCGAGGCGCGTAACGCGCTGGCCGCCGCCAAGCGGGGTGACCTGAAAAGTGCGCCGGTCGACTATCAGGACAATGCACGTCAGCGCTGTGCGGCGCATCAGGGCAGCGACCGCAGCGATTGCGAAGCGCGCATGGCGGGTCAGGGCCATGTCGAAGGCAGTGTTGCCGAGGGTGGCGTGCTGCGCCAGAGCGTCACGGTCGTTCCCGTCAAATGAGGTCAGGGGCGCATGCCCCTGGACCCATTTATCGGGCCGGGACGACGACGATGGTTTCGCCCGTTGTGGCCCCCTTGGCGCCGGTGCGTCCCGTGGCACCGGTGTTGCCAGTTGCCCCGGTATAGCCAGTCGCACCCGTGTCGCCCGTTGCGCCTGCGCCGCCGGTGGCACCGGTACTGCCGGTGGCACCCGTGTAACCGGTGGCCCCGGTGTAACCGGTTGCCCCAGTGCTTCCCTTGGCACCGGTATAACCGGTGGCGCCGGTTTCACCGGTTGCGCCTTGCGGGCCGGCCGGGCCTGCGGGAAAAGAAAAACAGCCACTCAAGGCGAGCGTTGTCGCCGCTGCGACCAATAATTGCGAGTACTTCATGATGGTTCCTTTGATTTGACTAACGAGGACGACCCACGCCAGCGTGGGCAGTGATCCGGACTTGATCAGGTTCCAACAACAAACAGGAGCAACCGGCGGATCAGACCAGCGCTGCGGACAGGTCGTATCGGCCTCCATGGGCTAGCGTGCTACGACTGCTGATCAGCTTAGTTGAATGGTTCGATCCAGTCCGTGCGCTGGCGCGCATAGGACCATCTTTTTGAGTTGCCCGACTTGGTGCGCCAGCGCACTGACGGCAGCTCTTTGAACCTCTAGAGTTGGCTTACCGGCCTGATGCATTTGTGCAGCGGCCTGGCATTCATCAACCTTATCTGGAGACCTATCATGTTCATTCGCACTACGCTCATCGCCGCCATGACGGCAGTTGTCTTACTCACCGCCCCAGGCTGCGCCGTCAATCGCGGCCAGGAAACGGTAGGTGCCTACGTTGACGACACCGGCATTACCACCTTGATCAAGTCACGTTTTGTTGAAAACAAACAGGTTGATGCTGCCAGCATCCGCGTCGAAACGCTCAATGGCACCGTCATGCTGTCGGGTTTTGCCAAGAACTCGGTCGAGCGGAACACCGCCGAGGCCATCGCCCGTGGCGTCAAGGGCGTGAAGTCGGTCAAGAACGAGATCGCCGTTCGTCCTTGAAGCGGTCGTTATGACTGAATCCGGGCGCTGCGATCAAGTCTCCGGTGAAGTCTCCGGTGTAGTCGGCGGCGTCGAGCCGCCGACGCCCGTGCGCTCCAGCGGCGCCACCAAGGTCATTGCCACACTGGCGGTGATTGCCGCGTTGTGGTGGGGGCAGCGCTTCCTGATCCCACTCGCCGCCGGACTGATGCTGGCGATGCTGGTAATGCCACTGACGCTGCGTCTGGAAGTGTGGCTGCGCAGCCCGGTAGCCGCCGCTGTGCTGACGCTGCTGCTGGTGGTCGGTACGTTGGCAGCGGGCGCCGTCGTCTTCGGCGCACAACTGGTGCGCGTCGCCGAACGGGTGCCGGAAATGATCAGCATGGTAGCGCAGCAGATGGGGGAGCGAGAACCCGGGGC
The DNA here is from genome assembly GCA_963750665.1 of uncultured beta proteobacterium. Classification (GTDB taxonomy): domain Bacteria; phylum Pseudomonadota; class Gammaproteobacteria; order Burkholderiales; family Burkholderiaceae_C; genus Rhodoferax. The sequence goes on along the minus strand of CAVVRQ010000028.1, from coordinate 584,121 downwards.
CGAGTCGGTTCTGACGCGCGCACGCAGCGCCTTGCAGCAACTTGATCGCGCCGCAGACCAGCTGATGGCGGACAAGGCACTGGTGCACTCCAGACGGCGCGCCGCAGCCGTTGCCAGCGCCACTGCTGCGCTCGAAACAAAACCCAACAACAACATTACCGATGGCGCGGCCGTTGCCTTGCGCGTGACAGCGGTGTCGGGTTCGAGTGTCCTGCTCGGCCTGGCAGGCAACCTCGGCATGATTCTGTTTATCGCGTTCTTCGTGCTGTTGGGGGGCAAGACCCTGGCAGCGCGCTTTCTTGGCCTGTGGGGCTATCAGCCCGAGGTGCATCTGCGCGCACAAGCGGCGTTGCTCGAATCGGCGCACCAGATTCACATTTATATCGGCGTCCTGCTGGTGACCAACAGCTTGATTGGCGTGGCGGTGTGGGCCGCCTTCTCCATGGCCAGCCTGCCCGATGCAGCGGGCTGGGGTGTTACCGCCGCGCTGCTGCACGTGGTGCCTTATCTTGGCATGGCGCTGCTCACTGGCTTGGGCGCAGCGGAGACCTTCCTGGCGCACGAGACGCTTGGGGCGGCGCTGGGCATGGCGAGTTTTCTGGTGTTGCTGTCCACCTTGGTGGGCACCCTGGTGTCGGCCTGGCTGCAGGGGCGCGCGTCAAAAATGAACTCGGCGACGGTGTTCATTGGTTTGGTGTTCTGGGGGGCGCTGTGGGGTATCTGGGGCCTGTTTCTGGGGCCAGCCTTGGTGGTCCTGCTGAAGGTTGTGGCGGAACACTCGCCTGCGGGCGTGCGGCTGGCCAAATTGATGCAGGGCTGACGGCAAAAATACAGCGTCTGTGTCTGCCAACGCACAGAAGAAAGCTAGATTGGGCCCTAGCATGACCCCCAGTCGGTGCTGCACCGTCAGATTTTTCAATTGCCACTTTTGTGGTGCAAGGAGCCAAAATGCTTTCAACCATTGCCGTCGTCCTGATCATCCTGTGGCTGCTGGGGTTTGTCACCTCTTACACCATGGGCGGCTTCATTCACATTTTGCTGGTCATCGCTGTGGTGATGATTCTGCTGAGGCTGATTCAAGGCCGTCGTCTCTGACGCGCCTGACCCTAAGCTTTCAGGAATTCCTCCTTGCCGCCGAGCCAGCGCTGCCGGTGTTGTGCGGCCAGCTCCGGGTGTTGATCGAGCAGCAGCGCCGGTCTGGCGCGCGCCGAGAAACTCGCCTGGGCCGCGATTCCCCAGGTCGCTCCGCGCCCGACCCGACCACGCAACTGGTGCGACTGCGACAGGCCAAAGCGTTCCGCGTGTTCAATCACTATCAGGCTGGCGTTGGGCACATCGACGCCGACTTCAATCACCGTAGTGCTGACCAGCACACCCATTTGGCCAATGCTGAACGCGGCCATCACCGCTTTCTTCTCGGCCACGGCCATGCGCGAGTGCAGCAGGCCGACGCACACTGCTGTGCCGTCTCTCGATTGCTTGCCTTGCAATGCCGCACTGAGCTGGGCGTGGGTTCGGGTGGCATTGCGCAGATCGAGCGCTTCGGTGGCGGTCATCATCAACAAATGTGGCTCCTGCTGCGCCGCGCTGAGTTTGTTGCGCAGCGCCAGCCGCTGTGCCACGCCAAAGCGGTGCTGCTCGTCAATCACCGCCAGCGCCAGACTTTCGAACTGAACCTTGTCCTGAATGACGGCATGGGTGCCCACCACCAGACCGGCCTCGATGCAGACCTCCGCTGCCAATCCCGCTACGACGGTTTTGCCGGAGCCCATGTCGCCTTGCAGCAGACGGTGCATCGGCACTGCACGCGCCAGGTCCTGCGCGATTTCTGCACAGACGCGACGTTGCGCCGCAGTCAGCTGGAACGGCAGCGCCGCCAATAGTCGCTCGCTCAGTGCCCGCGTGGCGGCTTGGCTCGCGCTTGGCTCTGAGTTGCGACAGCTGCTGCGCCATCAGTTCCTCTGCCTTGCGCCTTTGCCACGCCGGGTGAGTCTGATCCTGGCGCGTGGCGAGCGCCACATCGGACGCCGGGTTATGCAAAAATAATAGTGCTTCACGCAGGTTACACCTGGGCTGCAGGCCGATTTGGCATAAATAATCGGCAGGCAAGGTGTCGCTCAGCGTGGCGCGCGCCAGTGCGCTCTGCACGACGCGGCGCAAGTAGCTTTGCGGTAAACCGGCCACCCTCGGGTAAGCCGGGGTTAGCGCCTGCGCCAGCGCAGTGCCCGCCGGGTGCAGCGCCGGGTGCATCATTTGCCAGTTCATGGGTTTGCCTTTGATCTCGCCGTGCGCGCGAATCTGCTGACCCACCGCCAATGCCTTTTGCTGCGCCGGGTAGAAGGCAAAAAAGCGCAGCGTGCAGTTGCCGCAAGCGTCGTCGAGCGTCACCACCAGCTGGCGCCGCCCTGACAGGCGCACCTCGCAGGCGCGAAAGCAGCCTTCAATCTGCGTCATTTCGCCAGCGCGGGCGTCGCACAGTTTGACGATGCGGTCTCGTCTTCATAGCGCGGCGGCAGGTGCAACGCCAGATCAATGTCGCGCAGCAAGCCCAGCTTGCGCAGCGCCATTTGCGGGCCGCTCAGGGGCTTGGCCGGTGCTGGAATGGGCGGCGTTGTCATGCGCCGATTCTGCCTGTTTGTTTGCCGCCCGGTGGCCATGGGTCGTGCAAAGCGTGTATCCTTGCAGCGAGACGTTCATGCCGTTTTGGCGGTCCGTCAGAGACCGCACATGGATAATCTGCCCGATCCCAATCAAAACCACCTGCTCGCTGCCCTGCCCACGCCAGAGTTCGAACGCCTCGCAGCCGACCTGGAGTGCGTGGCAATGCCGCTGGGCGAGGTGCTGTATGAATCGGGCAGCCAGTTGCAGCACGTCTATTTTCCGACCAGCGCCATCGTCTCGCTGCACTACCTGACCGAGGATGGCGCCTCGACCGAGATCGCTGGTGTCGGCAACGAAGGCATGATTGGCGTCTCGCTTTTTATGGGCGGCAACAGCACGACCAGCCGCGCTACCGTGCAAACCGGTGGCAGCGGGTACCGCCTCAAGAGCCACCTGTTGCTCGATGAGTTCCATCGCGCTGGCGTCATGATGCGCCTGCTGCTGCGCTACACCCAGGCGCTGATGACGCAGATGGCGCAGACGGCGGTCTGCAACCGGCATCATTCGGTCGAGCAGCAACTGTGCCGCTGGCTGCTGGCCACGCTGGACCGCCTGCCATCAGGTGAATTGACCATGACGCAAGAGCTCATTGCCAGCATGATCGGCGTGCGCCGCGAAGGCATTACCGAGGCCGCCGGGCATTTGCAACAGGCGCAGTGCATCCGCTACCGGCGCGGTCATATCACGGTGCTGGACCGTGCCGGTCTGGAGCGGCGTGTGTGCGAATGCTATGGCGTGGTCAAAAAGGAATGCGCCCGGCTACTGAGTGATGCGCACCAGCGCCAGCCGATGCCTCCGGTGACCCGGCGCTAACATGAAGCAGCAGCACCTTCGTCTTCTTATTGTGTTCGCCAGCGCACGGAACGCGGCGCTTTCTTTAGGCATGATGAACCGCAGCTTCGGCTACGCGATCCATCCTTCCTTCGCGCTCTAACAGAGATTCGTCATGCCCGAAAATGTCTTAGATTCAAACCTTGCCAAGGCCGCCACCGGCTCGCTGCAGGGCATGCCCGAACTGCAACGCCAGGAAGCCTTGCTGATCACCGGCGCGTTGCAGAATGCCATCCTCAACAGTGCCAACTTCTCCAGCATTGCCACTGATGAGAAAGGCGTAATCCAGATTTTTAACGTCGGCGCCGAGCGCATGCTGGGCTACGCCGCGGTTGACGTGCTGAACCAGATCACGCCGGCCGATATCTCTGATCCGCAAGAACTCATTACACGTGCCAAGGCCTTGAGCGCCGAGCTCGAGACTCCGATTGAGCCGGGCTTCGAAGCTCTGGTGTTCAAAGCCTCGCGCGGCATCGAAGACATCTACGAGCTGACCTATATCCGCAAGGATGGCAGCCGCTTCCCGGCCATCGTCTCGGTCACAGCACTGCGAGACGCGCACGGCACCATCATTGGCTACTTGTTGATTGGCACCGACAACACCGCACGCAAGCTGGTGGAAGCCGAGCGCCAGCATTTGATCGAAATTCAGGCGCAAACCAATCAGCAACTGCAGCAGGTTAACCTGACCTTGCGCCAGAGCGAAGAGCAGCTGACGGTGACGCTGCACTCGATTGGCGACGCCGTCATCGCCACCGATGCGGCGGCACGCGTGACACTGCTCAACCCGCTGGCGGAGCGGCTCACCGGCTGGACTCAAGTGCAAGCCAGAGGCCACCCGGTGGATGAGGTTTTTCGCATCATCAACAAGGAAACCCGTCAAACTGCCATCGTTCCGGTGGCCGAAACACTGGCACAAGGCACGGTGCACGGCCTGGCTAACCACACGGTTGTGGTTGCCCGCGATGGCGGCGAGTGCGACATTGCCGACAGTTGCGCACCGATTCGCGACCGTGATGCGCAGGTGATTGGTGCCGTGCTGGTGTTTCGCGATGTGACCCAGGAATATGCCGCACAACAGGCTCTGCGCGACAGTACCGCCCTAATTCAGACGGTTCTCAATACCGTGGTGGACGGCATCATCACGATCTATGCGCGTGGGGGCCTGATCAAAACCGTGAATCCGGCAGCCGAACGGATGTTTGGCTATCGCGCAACCGAGCTGGCCGGGCAAAATTTCAGCCTGCTGATTCCCGAACTCGATCAGGACCAGCGCAACGGGTCGCTCGAGTACTACAGCGCCAGCGATGAGGCGCGTGCGGTCGGCCTCGGGCGCGAGGTGCTGGGCCGCCGCCAGGACGGCCATGTTTTCCCGATGGAAATGGCGGTCAGCGAGATGTGGCTGGGCGGCGAGCGTTACTTTACTGGCATCTTGCGTGATACCACTGCGCGCAAGCAGGCCGAAGAGGCCATGCTCAAAGCCGGGGCGCTGCAAAGTGCCATTTTCAACAGCGCCAATTTTTCCAGCATTGCCACCGACGCCAAGGGCGTGATCCAGATTTTTAACGTCGGTGCCGAGCGCATGCTCGGCTATGCGGCCGCTGATGTGATGAACAAAATCACACCGGCCGACATTTCTGATCCACAGGAGGTGATCGCCCGTGCCAAAGCCTTGAGCCAGGAACTCGCCACACCGATTACGCCGGGCTTCGAGGCCCTGGTGTTCAAGGCCTCGCGCGGCATCGAGGACATCTATGAGCTGACTTACATTCGCAAGGATGGTAGCCGCTTCCCGGCCGTGGTATCGGTCACGGCGTTGCGCGACGCGCAGGACGCGATCATTGGCTATTTGTTGATCGGCACCGACAACACTGCGCGCGAGCGCGTCGAGGCCGAGCGCGCGGTGCTCGACCAGGCGCTGCGCGACAAGAACATTGAACTGGAGAGCGCGCGCCAAGCGGCGGACAAGGCCAACCTCGCCAAATCCGAGTTTCTGTCGAGCATGAGCCATGAGTTGCGCTCGCCGCTCAATGCGATCCTGGGTTTTGCGCAACTGATGGAATCGGGTGAACCGCCGCCCACCGCCATGCAAAAGGCCAGCATCGACCAGATTCTGCACGGCGGCTGGTACCTGCTGGAATTGATCAACGAGATCCTGGATCTGGCCTTGATCGAGTCCGGCAAGCTGTCGCTCTCGATGGAGCCGATTGCGCTGCCTGACGTGTTGCTGGATTGCCAGGCGATGATCGAGCCGCTGGCGCAAAAGAATGGCATCCGCATCAGCTTCCCGCACTTCGACGGCCCTTGCTTTGTCAACGCCGATCGCACCCGTGTCAAGCAGGTGATCGTGAATCTGCTCTCCAACGCCATCAAGTACAACCGCGCCGGTGGTACCGTTGAAGTGAGTTGCAAGTCGGTTGCCGCGCAGCGTCTGCGCATCAATGTGCGCGATACCGGCGAGGGGCTATCGGCTGAGAAAGTGGCCCAATTGTTTCAACCCTTCAACCGGCTCGGGCAAGAGGTGGGTGCCGAGGAAGGTACCGGCATCGGCCTGGTGGTGAGCAAGCGGCTGGTGGAATTGATGGACGGCCAAATTTGCGTTCACAGCATCGTTGGCACGGGCAGTGTGTTCTGGTTTGAGCTGAATCTGGTGGCGGCGCCGCAATTTGTTGCTGCGGATGAGCCGTTGGCCCAGTTGCTGGCCCGGGTCGAGACCGGTGCGCCGCTGCGCACGCTACTTTATGTGGAAGACAACCAGGCTAATATGGAGCTGGTCAAGCAACTCATCGCGCGCCGTCCGGATATGCGCTTGTTAAGTGCCGAGGACGGCCTGCGCGGCATTGCACTGGCGCGCATTCATCAGCCTGAAGTGATTCTGATGGACATCAATTTGCCCGGCATCAGCGGCCTGCAGGCCTTGAAGATCCTGCGCGATGACCCCGCCACCCGGCACATCCCGGTGGTCGCCATCAGTGCCAACGCCATGCCGCGCGATATCGAAAAAGGCCTGGCGGCGGGCTTTTTGCGCTATCTCACCAAGCCTATCCGGGTCAACGAGTTTATGGAGGTGCTTGACGTGGCGCTTGAATTTTCAAAAACCGAAGCGGACACCGTCCTTGTAACAGGAGACCTGTGATGATCAGCAACGACGACATCCTTAACGCCAAAATTCTGATCGTTGACGATCAGCAAGCCAATGTGCTGCTGCTGGAGCAAATGCTGCGCGACGCAGGCTATCAACACTTGACCTCAACCATGGATCCGTTTGCGGTTTGCGAACTGCATCGTGTGAACCAATACGACTTGATTCTGCTCGATCTGCAAATGCCCGGCATGGACGGCTTTGCAGTGATGCAGGGGCTCAAGGAACTTGACGCTGAAGGCTATGTCCCGATTCTGGTCATCACCGCGCAACCGGGCCACAAATTGCGCGCGCTGGCCTCGGGTGCCAAGGACTTCATTGCCAAACCGTTTGACCTGGTGGAAGTCAAGACGCGCATTCACAACATGCTCGAAGTGCGTTTGTTGTACAAAAAGCTCGCCGACTACAACCTGGTTCTGGAGCAAACGGTGCTGGAGCGCACCGCCGAATTGCGTGACAGCGAGGCGCGTTTTCGCCGCCTCACCGAACTGGCCTCCGACTGGTACTGGGAGCAGGATGCGAGCGGACACTTCAGCAAGGTCTATGGCCCGGTGCTGGAGATGCTGGGCATCCCGATGGATGGCTTGCTCGGTGAAGTCACGCAGGAACAAGCGACGCGCTGGAATGAAGCCGAGCGCGCCGTGCTCAAAGCCAACGTGGCAGCGCGGCGGCCATTTCTGGATTTTGTTTTCAGCCGCATCAATGACGCCGGTGTGCGTCAGTATTTCCAGGTCAGTGGCGAGCCGATGTTTAACGAAGCGGGGCGTTTTACCGGATACCGGGGTGTCGGTCGGGACGTGAGCGAGATCATGCGCGACATTGCAAAAGTTAATACAACAGCTACTTATTGACCAGATCGGAAATCGCTTGTCAAGCCAAACAGCCCGGCCGGCAATCGGCGGTTGGGCCGCTGGATCTCAGGTGACACGTCAATAACGGCGCTCACTTTTTTCGATCTTTCAGCAGGTCACGCAGGCGTCTGGGCGCAGGGACCAGAGGCGTGCGACTGCGCGTCCAGGCCCCTTGATCGGTCGGCGACAAGGCGCGGCCCCGGCTCATGAACCAGGAGGCCAGCTTGTAAAGCCCCAATTTGCTGTACACCTGCGCCCAGACACTCCAGACCGCCGTGCCCGAGACCGTGCGCGCTGAGCCACTGCCGCGCAAGCTGGCCTCTTCGCTGTCAGGGCGTGCTTGCGCTTGGTTGCGCAGTCGCACCAGAATATCGACGATGGGAATCTTCACCGGGCAGACTTCGACACACGCGCCACAAAGGGTTGATGCAAACGCGAGCGGATAAGTGGCCTCCAGGCCCAGCATATGCGGCGACACAATCGCGCCAATCGGCCCTGGATAGACGGTCCCATAGGCGTGGCCCCCGATTCGCGCATAGACCGGGCAATGGTTCATGCAGGCCCCGCAACGGATGCATTTCAGCGTCTCCCGCAACTCCGCGTCGGCATAGGCCTGGGTGCGCCCGTTGTCGAGCAAAATCAGATGCACTTCATCCGGCCCATCTTTTTCGGCTGGCTTGCGCGGGCCGCTGATCAGGTTGAAATAAGTAGTGACGGCCTGGCCGGTAGCCGAGCGTGACAGCAGGCTGTAGAGCGGAGGTACATGTTCTAGCCTTTCCACCACCTTCTCGATGCCCGTAATGGCAATGTGAACCCGTGGCACGGTGGTACACATGCGCCCGTTGCCTTCGTTCTCGACCAAACACAGGGTGCCGGTTTCAGCCACACAGAAGTTCACGCCAGACAGACCGATGTCGGCATCGGCAAACTTGCGCCGCAGCACTTTGCGGCCAATGCGGATCAGCGCATCCACATCTTCGGTGTAAGCCACACCTGGAATTTCTTCGGCAAACAATTTGGCAATTTCCTGCTTGGTCTTGTGGATCGCCGGCATGATGATGTGCGACGGTTTCTCACCGGCAAGCTGCACGATGTACTCGCCCATATCGGACTCAAAGGCTTCGATGCCCGCCGCCTCCATGGCGTGGTTGAAACCCACCTCCTCGCTCACCATCGACTTGCCTTTAATGATGTGCTTGGCTCCGACCCGCTGGGCAATGCCCAGCGCGATGGCGTTGGCTTCATCTGGCGTTTGCGCCCAATGCACCTGGATGCCGTTGGCAGTCAGCTTGGTCTCCAGCTGCTCCAACAGACGCGGCAAATGGGCCAGACTGTAGCGACGGATGGCGGAACCCAGATCGCGCAAGCCCTGCAGCTCATCCTGGTCCGGAAACTGGGCGCGGCGTTTGGCTTGCAAAAAATCCATGGCACCGCGGAAATTCTTGCGTTGCCCCGGATTATTGAGAATGCCCCGCGTGCGCTCCTTGAAGTCTTCCATCGGGTGAATTTTGATGACCTGGCTCATGCGGGGGCTCCTTGCGGGTGGCGCAGCAGCACTACCAGTTCGCGCGGCCCATGCGCACCGTAGGCCAGGGTCTGCTGAATATCCGCCGTTTTTGACGGGCCACAGATCAGCAGAGCGTTGGTTGGCAGGCCGTCTTTCCAGCCTTCGGTCGTGATGGCTGAATGAAAATTGGAGTGGATGGTGGCGACATCCAGCAGCACGAAGTGCACCGATGGCACCAGCGACATCAGACGCGGCTCCGACGGCGTGGGCCACAAAATCAGACTGCCAAACTCGGCAATGGCGCTGCGCGCCAGGGTCAGCGAGGCATCAATTTCATTAAATAAAACATCGCGCCAGGAGTCGATGGCATCGGTATAGCGGATCAGCGCCAGATTCTCAGGGTGATGCGCTTCCAGCGCGGCACCATGCGGCGTGTCGGTGCCGATCAGCAGTTTGCGCAGACCCTTGGCAGTGGTGATGCGCGTCAACACCTCAAGCCAGTCAGTGGTGCTGACGTCATGCACTTCAGTCTTCACCGCTTCCAGTGCGGCGCGCAAGCGCGCAACGCGCTGCGTCGAATCTTCGTTGCGGCGGTGCGCATCAAACCAGGCTTTGACATCGGGCAGCGACGGTGTTTCAGCGATTGGCGTGGCGCGCAAACGTTGCAGAATGCTGTCGCGCGCACTGGCAGAGGCGTTCACGGCGGTGTTCATACGCTCACCCCGGTGGTACGCCGCCACAGAAAGCTCGCCAGATGCTCACCGGGCAGCGTGGGCTGGGCGCAACCCGCCAGTTCATCCTGTTTGGCCGCACGCCCGGTAATGTTGAGCAGACAACCACAATCAGCACTCACCACGCGCTCGGCGCCAGTGTCTCTGATGGCCGCGACCTTGTCGGTGACGATGGCTTCTGAAATATCGGGGTAACGCATGGCAAAGGTTCCGCCAAAACCGCAGCATTCTTCAATCCGCGCCTGCTCCACCACCTTGACCTGAAGCAGACCGCCAAGCAGAGCAACACTGGTTTCGTGGGAACCCATTTCACGCCGCGCGTGACATGAGGTATGCAGTGCCACCGTACAAGGCGCTCCCAGATCAGATTGATCAAACTTCACCACATGCACCAAGAATTCACTGAGTTCATAAACCCGCGCTGACAATTCAAGTGCCTTGGCATACAGCAGTGGGTCATCGGCAAACAAGTGCGGGTAATGCAGACGAATCATGCCGCCGCAGGACCCTGATGGGACCACCACCGGCCAAGGTTCCACAAACAGGCTGAGTTGCTGTAGTGCCACCGCACGCGCCTCATCCGGGAAGCCGCTGCTGTGCGCCGGTTGTCCACAGCAGGTCTGTTGCTCCAGGTAATGTACCCGAATGCCTTCGCGCTCAAGCAAGCGCACCGTATCAAGGCCCGCCTCGGGCGTGAACTGATCCACCAGACAGGTAGCAAAAAGGTACACATCAGCGGGCTTGGACGGATAGTGACGCTTGGGCTGTAGATCGACTCTCATATTTATCTCCTCTTGCATTCGGCTGATCATGACCCCTTGCCCTTGCAATTACCTGTCGCGAGCAAAAAGACTTATTGAAATGAATTATTTCATTGTCTCATTCAACTAATCTTCTAATTTAATATAGTAGTAGTAGATAGAGCACCCCAATTTTTGTGGACAAGGAGAAATTTTCAGCCAAAATCAAAACCTTGGCAATGTTTGGGTGATGTGGCCAACTAAGCTTCTGGTTTGTCGTAAAAAGTTGGTTAATTTCAAAGATTTAAATATTTTGTGGATAAGTTAACTTTCACAACTAAGTTATTAACAACTTTATCCATTGACAAGACGACTAGAAGGGTCTTTTTTTCCGACCATTTAAAACCAAAACTACATAAAAATTGAGGTGGGCCGAAATCGTTCGTGGCACATTTTTCACGGAAAACTAGGTAGCCCAGCCTGGTTACGTGGCGGGTGCCCCTTAGACGTGGTTGGAATGGGTGGTCTGCTCACTCCATATCGGGAAAAACCGATGAATCGCGGCCAACAAGCCAAACGGCGCCAGCACGATCAGGATGCCAACCAGGGCACCTTCTTTGCCAAAGAAGGGCAATTGATAGCTGAGCAGGCCTTTGCCGGTTTTTGATATTTCCTGCCCGCCGATCACAACGTTCCAGCGCATCATGAAGACCGAGAACAGCACCAGGCAGGCGCTGACAACGACACCAATCACCAGTGCGCGCCCAGTGGTGCCGCGCCAGATCATGTAAGACAACCACAGCAAGGGCGTAACGGCACCAATTGCAAACTGCAGGACGAAATAAGGCACCATTAACGGGCCGGTCACGTACTGCATGATCATGTCGATGCCTTCGCGGCCTTTATAAACCATACTACCAAATTCAAGGGATTCAAGCACAAAGGCCACCATGATGAATGACCAGATGGTGTAAGCCAGTGTCTTGAGGCAGGGCAACTCAACGGGAATCCTGCGCCATTTGCAGGTGACCACATACAGCACTGCGAGCAGCGAAACACCGGAAATGATGGCTGAAAATAGAAAAATCACCGGCATCAGGTCGGATGACCACCATTCACGCGCCTTGACCGAACCATACATGAAGCCGACGTAACCATGCAGACCATGGGCACCTGGAATACCGATACAAGCCAAGGCAAAAATCCATTTTTTATCCCACGCCAGCGTCTTTTCAGATACGTCATACGAGCCCAACGTAAGAACCTTATAAAACCGGCCCAGCAAACCGGTCTTCTTTTGCGCCTGATCGACAATAAAAGGTCGGTAAGCAAACCAGATTTCCAGCAACAAAAGAAAGACGTAGAAACTGGCAAAGAAACCGAACATCGCCATGGCCGAGGAAAGATGCGGCGTAATGGTGGCATTGAAAGCACGTTCTGCATGCCCAAGGTGAATCAGCAAGGGCAGCGGCACAAAGACCATAAAACTGAAAGAGGTGAGTAAGGCCAGGTGCGCAACCGGTTTCAGGCGTTCGAAGCCAAAAACCTGGTATAGGCTGGAGACGGTAAATGCGCCCGCCACCAATCCTGTTATATACGGATAGACAGCAATCAGGACGGACCACTCAAAAACCGTTTCATTGGGATAAACCCAGCCCGTGTAAGGAGCAAAATTAATGAGCGCTTCCATTAGTTCACCTCTTTGTCGATACCGACATAAAACGTATTGGGATGGTTGCCGGTATCGGCCCTGAGTACCGAGACCCGGTTGTTGCGAATAAACAAACTGACGGGGCTTTGTTTGTCATTTTGGTCGCCGAAGATGCGCGCACCGACCGGACAGACATCCACACACGCCGGGTTCATGCCCTTGGTGATGCGGTGGTAGCACCAGTTGCATTTATCGGCGATGCCCTTGTCTTCATTGAAGTAGCGCACGCCGTAGGGACAGGCTTGAACACAGTAGCGGCAACCGATGCAGTAGGTTGGGTCGATCAGCACCACGCCGTCCTTGGTGCGGTAGGTGGCACCCGTTGGGCACACCTGAACGCAAGATGGGTTGCTGCATTGGTTGCACAACTTGGGAACAAAGAAGGCCTTTTCAACCTTGGCATCCTTGTAGCGGTTGGCAAAACGGAACTCCTTTTCGGAGCCGGACGCGGCAATATTGACCGGGTCCGACTGGCTGTCGATGTGGACTTCCGGGTCCCCCTCAAGTTGAACATAGCGCTCAACCCAGGTGCGGAACTGGTGCGCGTTGTGCGGAACGTCGTTTTCGGTTTTACAGGCCTCGACGCAACGCAGGCAGCCGATGCATTTCGTGGCATCAACGGCAAAGCCCCATTTGTGTTTGGTCCAGTCGTAGTCTTTGGTGGGAAAAGAGGCACCTGTGGTCGAACCACCAGCGGGCGCGCTTTCCGGCTTTGCCGCAGCCGCCGGGATCACCCCCAGGGTCGAGACACCGACGGCCGCCACACCGGCACAGGCCGCTGCTTCACTGAGTTTGCCCAGGAACGCGCGCCGGGCGGGTTGTACAGGTTTTAAATCGCTGTTATTCATGGTCATGCGCCTTGCCTTATTTGGTGGATTGGCAGCTCTGCGTCGCGTAGAACGCGGCCAGGTCTGCAATGTTGGCGTCGCTCAAATTCTTGGCTGCGCCCGACATCATGGGGTCTTTGCGCAAACCAGCCCGAAATGCTTTGAGCGCGTTAACCAGGTAGCCCGGTTTCTGGGCCGCCAGTCTTGGCCAGGCGGGATTAGCGCCCGCACCTGTCGCGCCATGGCAAGCTGCGCAGTTTTGGGCCAGTTCCTTGCCAGCGGCCACATTGCCAACCGGTTTGGTGTTGGGTGTGGCGTTGCAACTCAGGCCGGCGAAATAGGCCGCCAGGTTCTGGATGTCCTCAGCACTGAGGTCCTCCGCCAAGGGTGACATGGCCACGTCTTTCTGCGTGCCTGATTTGTAGGCGGTCAGAATACGAGTCAGGTAGGCCGCGTTCTGACCCGCCAGATTTGGCCAGGTGTCGTTCGGGCTAACACCTTGCGCGCCGTGACAACCGGCGCAAGCGGCGGCGGCGGCCTTTCCGGCCGCTTCGTCACCCGTCACTTTGGCTGCGGCAACGGCGCTAATTTTGGGCGAGTGCGGGTTGTGGCAAACAATGCATTGCTGAGCGCCTGAATGAGCAGCGACTTCAATTTGTGGTTGGGTCAGCGGTCGGCCGGGCATCTTCTCGTGGCAGAGCGTGCACAGCTTGGCCGTGTCCTTTGGAATGGGTAGTTTTCCATTTTTTGGGTGACCTAGGGCCGCACCGTGGCAAACTTCGCAGTTTACCGACTTGTGACTGCCAGCCGACCACTGTGCGTGGCGTTCATCATGGCAGTCTTGGCAATATTTTGCTGTTTGATGGACCGGGACCTTGGCCGCGATTTCAGGGACTGAGTTGGCGCGGTAATGTCCAAATCGGTAAAAGGAATCTGCCGTGAGATACGGCGCTGCAATGATGGCGACCGCAGCGAGGCCAAAAATTAAAGCCAGAAGCCGAAATATATGTTTGGGCATGGTTGCCTTTCCTGTCGTCGCCTTAAATGGTCAAAGTGGGAAGGCATTTGCTCGGTCTCGATAGGGAGCCGATAGCGGTTCAAGTCTTCGCACCGTCCCCTGCTTCTTGTGCAGTTGGCAACCATTGTCAAGGGGTTGCCAGGTCGAGAACTTGTCCTGGATCAATTTTTCGGTTCAAACGGGTGATAGGGTATTCCCGGGGTTTCTTGGCACCGGGAAGCGTGGTCGATTTGGGCTATAGTCAAACGGCGACTGACGAGAAACAGGGTGTGGACAGCTTGGGGTGACCGCTATCGCTGCCGTGGTGCGGTTTCCAGGCGCTGGATTTGCGCATACGAATTGTTAATTCTTGATCAAGGCGGAAGTCATGAAAATCGTTGGAAATTTATCAACCCAGGGATTGGTATGGTGGCTGACAAAGCGACTCGCTCGGAGCGCCTTCGTTGTTCTTGCCATACCGTTTGCCCTCCTGATTCCGATCGCGCACGGCGCTGAACGTAGCGGCGAAGCTGTTGTGCTCGAGGTGTGTTCCGCCTGCCATAAACTGGCCAGCAGCGGTGCGCCGCTGATTGGGGACAAGAATGCCTGGGCCAAACGTCGGGAGCAAGGGCTCAGCAGTTTGACGCAGCATGCCCTGCAGGGCATCCGCAATATGCCGGCGCACGGTGGCAGTGCCAACTTGAGTAGCGCGGAACTCGAGCGCGCCATTACTTACATGGTCAATCAGTCAGGTGGTAACTGGGTTGAACCGGTTAGCCAAGAGGCGGCCAGCGTGCTTCGCACCGGGGAGCAGGTGGTAAAGGCGAAGTGCGGCGATTGCCATACGAGCGGCAAAGACGGCGCGCCAAGAATTGGCGATCGGGAGGCCTGGGTCGGACGTGTCAGCAAGGGGTTGGAGAAGGTGATTGCGTCGGGTATTCACGGCCGTGGTGCCATGCCCGCGCGAGGCGGCGTGGCGGACCTGAGCGATGTTGAAATGCGCGCGGCAGTTATTTACATGTTTACCGAAAGCACGGGGCCGAAAAAGTAGCCCTAACGGCCGCTGACTGCGACCGGTCGCCGGGATAAGCCATGTTAAAATTTTTTTTGAACGAGTTTGTGGTTTGGGAAACATTGTTTGAGGAATTGCTGATGAAAAGAAGAGCCCAAAGTGTATTACCCAGGCTGTTCGGCGCTGCCTTGCTCGGCGCTGTGCTGGCGACAGCGGCCTCAGCCCAGACCGTCACTGCTGGCGCTAGCGCCAACCCAATGGATTACAAGGTCCTTTACGAAACGCCGCAGGATGTGGCACTGGGCAAACAGGTTGCGCTTACCATGTGTGCCAGTTGCCACGGCATCAATGGCATCAGCACGCAGAAAGGGGTGCCAAATATCGCCGGACAGCGACCAGTCTATCTGCATCTTGAACTCAAGAATTACCAGGCTGGCAAGCGCGCGCATACGACTATGTCCAATACGGTCAAGTACATGAATGATGATGCCATCATGCATGTGTCGGCTTACTATGCCAGCCAGGATCCGGCTGACCCTCAACCGGCACCCGCGCCGACCAAGGCCGGTGCGGCCAAGCCGAATGCGATCAGTGCGGGCAAAGCGGAGGCGGCAGCCTGCGGTGGCTGTCACGGCGAGACTGGCGTCAGCAAGACCGCTGGAATGCCCAGCTTGATCGGGATGGACCAAAAGTATTTTGTCGGAGCGATCAATGCCTACAAGGGTGGTGAACGCAAGCACGACATGATGAAGGCCTTGGTCTCGGACTTGTCTGAGGCAGACATCAACAATATTGCGCTTTACTATGCGTTGCAAACACCCGACAAGGCCAAAACGCCGTCCGCTGGCAACGCGGCTGCTGGCAAAACGGCCGCAGCCAGTTGCTCGGGCTGCCACGGCGAAGGCGGAGTGAGCAACAATCCGGCCAACCCGAGCCTGGCTGGGCAGGATGCGCAATATTTTGCCGCTGCGATGCTGGCTTACAAAGATGGTTCACGCAAGAATGCGACCATGAAAGGTCCGGCAACTGCGGTGGACGATGCCTCAGCCAAGAATCTGGCTGCCTATTACGCCAGCCAGAGCCCCAAAGCACCGCAAGTCATCAAACCGATGGGGGTGTCAGAGTGGGCCGAGCGGTGTGACCGTTGCCACGGCGTCAATGGCAACAGTACGGACCCGCGTACGCCGTCCTTGGCTTCGCAGCGCGCAGATTATCTGGAGCGGGTCATGCTGGCTTACAAAAAGGGGGAGCGCAAGAGCAAAGAAATGGCCGTGATGTCGGAGAATCTGGACGAGGAACTGATTACCGGATTGGCTGCCCACTATTCGCAGAAGAAAGCGCGTGGCCTAGCTTACATGATTCTGCCCCTGGTCCCGTTGAAAAAATAGAAAATTGGCATTAGCGCTGGAAAAACCCGGCTCCAGAACACTTTGCACAACCTTGTTACGGATCGATTATGAGTACTACCCCCCTGCATCGCCACTATTTGCATTTTTCGGAGTTGCCAATCAGTATGCGTGTCATGTACACCTGCGTGCTGTGCGTGCTTGGCATGGGCTATCTTTTTGGCGCGCTTTATTTGTTCCATACCTATTCCGGACGCGACGGTAATCCGAACAACATGACCTATGAAGATTTGGTTGTCGCTTATACCGGCAGTGGCAAGGGTTCACGACTGGAATCGGCGCTGCGCGGCCCGATGTCCAACATGCTGCCCCCAGACGAGATGGGCGTGCTGGTGGAATGGGTGCAAAAAGGCGCTGACAAAGACAAATACGAGAGCACCGCTCGCCCGATTCTTGAGAAGCGCTGTATAAGCTGCCACGACGGCAGCAACCCGCATCTGGCCAGCTTGAGTGGCCTGGATAATTTGAAGAAGATGACCGAGCAGGACACAGGTACCGATGTGTTCACGCTGGTGCGAGTTTCGCACATTCACTTGTTTGGTCTGACGTTCATTTTCTACCTGATGGGCACGATTTTTGGCCACGCCTATATCCGTCCGGTTTGGGCTAAAGTGACGGTCATGGGTTTGCCGTTCCTGTGTATTGCGCTTGATATCAGCTCATGGTACATGGTCAAGGTTTACCATCCGTTTGCTCTCGTTACCATGGGGGCGGGCCTGATTCAAGGCTTGAGTTTTGCCTTCATGTGGCTCGCTTCCATGTATCAACTTTGGTTCTCTGGCACACCCGAAGCCGTTGCCAGGCGGCATGGTGAAGAAGACATCACGGTGGGTTGAACGAGCGCTGCCTGACGCGACCGTCGTCGGGCGGTTTTGGATCTAACAAGAAGTCGGTCCTTGCGGACCTGATTCGCAAGGCCGCTCGCACGAAAAGGCACGGTGACGGGACAGATGCCGGGTGCTCGAGACAAACCTTCATCCTGGTGCCTCAGGAAGTCAGAAACTACTAGAAAATAAATAGCGCCTCACGCAAGTAGCATGGGCGCTAGAGCCATAAACAGCACAAAGGTCTTTAGCGGATCGGCCACCGCCACGCGGCTTGCGTTGTGGGGCGCGCGATCCGGGGGCGGCGTTACTTGTCAGTCTGGCTGGCGTACCAGGAGGCAAGGCCTTCGATGACGGCATTGCTGTATGGAAAGCTCATGTTGTGCATGGTGGTGCTTTCGCGCTTGCCATCGCGGTAACTGCGCAAGGCCATGACCAGATAGTCTTTGTCCTGCCCCTTCATCCTGGGTGCTGGTGCAGCGGCGTTGTCCTGGTCGTGGCAGCGGTCGCATTTGGCCGCCAACTCCTGCGTCGAACTGGCGATCTGGTTGCCAACCTTGGGCTGCTGGGCGGCGTAATAAGCCACAATGTTGTCAATGTCCTTGTCGCTCAGATTTGAGACATAGCGTTGCATGCCCCAGTTTTGTCGTGTCGTCCGATAGGACTTGGTGGCACTGACGAGGTATTGCGCGTCCTGGCCGGCCAGGCTGGGTGTGGCCGAATCCACGCTGACGCCGTTGGCACCGTGGCAACCGCCACACATGGCGCTCAGCGGTTGACCGGCAGCCGCATCGCCGCGCGTCGGCAGCGCGCGCTGGACTGGTGTCTGAGCCGAATAGTACAAGGCCAGACTTTCCAGATCAAGCCGGTCAGAATCGCGTGTGATGCTCTTCATCGAGGTGACCTTGCGGTCATCGCGGTGATATTCAAGGATGGCCGCCACCAGGTAATGCGGTTGCTGGCCAGCCAGTGTCGGTGTTCCCGGTGTTTTGGCGTTGCCGTCTTCGCCATGACACTTGGCACATTCAACTGCCAGCGCCTTGCCTTTTTCGTAGGGTGAAGTGTGTTTGACATCAGCCAAGGTACTGTTTGGCACCGCCGGCAGGCTGGCGAAGTAAGCAGCCACATTGAGCATGTCGGCTTCGCTCATCTGGGTAGCAATGTCACGCAGTGCAGCGTGGGTTCGTTTGCCGTTCTTGTATTCGTTGAGCGACGCGACCAGGTAACGCTCGCGCTGAGCTGCCAGGTGCGGGATGGCTGGTGCCACACTGCCGCCGTTGGCGCCGTGACAGGCCTTGCAAGTTTTATCGGCCAGCGCCTTGCCTGCAACAAGATCGGCCTTCGTCGTCTTGGGCACTTCGACGCCAGCCTCTTTCTTCTCTCCGCAACCCAATAACGCCAGTGATAAGACTGTCAAACTCAAAATTGACTTATTCATGGAAAATCTCACAGATTAATTGAACCCACCTGCCAGCCGCAACTTCCATTTTGACAGGCTGTTTGCGCCGAAAACCTGGCGCTTAATTATAGGCTCAGAACCAAGTCTGCGAACTCGTCTTGTGCTGTCTGACCGGCTCTAGTCATGAGTGGCCTGTGCATAAAAAAGCCCGCAACAGCGGGCTTCTTCCTGTGCGCTGCTTTGCGGGCAGACGCCGGTTGCGGTTGCTCTTATTTCACAGACAGGATCCAGGCCGTTAATTGCTTGGCTTCTTGTGCGCTGACATTAGGACTTGGGGGCATTGGCGTGTCGCCAAAAGAGCCTTTGCCACCTTTGAGAATGACAGCTTCCAGTTTGGCGGCGGCATCCTTGTTGCCAGCGTATTTGGTGGCCATGGCCTTGTAGCTGGGGCCGACCTTGGTCTTGTCCAGGGCATGGCAAGTGGAGCATTTCTTGGCCTTGGCCATGGCTTCATCGGCCAGGGCGGGGGCGGAGACCGCAACGGCGGCGACGAGTGCGAGGAGTAAACGTTTCATGAGAGTTTCCTTAAAGTTGAATTGCTTGAAATAACATAACGTGGCTGCGATGACTACGGCTGACATGCGTTGCGACTTGTTTCGTGTGAGGATGCCTCACGGCGCAACGTACGGTCCTGGACTAGCCACTTGCCGAGCGACATTCTATGGAGGCTCGCTGACTGGCCGAGTGCGCCAGCATTAAAAATCGGCTGTTTCACAACGGCAGCGGGCAAACCCTTATTGATTCAAATCAACGGTTGATCAGATTCACCCCTACATCGCCGCCTGACATCGCTTGCAGTTGGCTATTAAATAGTCCCTGGTGGCGTTCTGATCCAGTTCGCAGCAGGCCCTGTCCCCGCGCGTCAAGTCAACCAGCCTATTTTTGCAACTTGGCATCTTCGATCAGCACCTTGTAGGCGTAGCCCGAACCGAAGTCCTTGTCTAGACGGACCGTACCTTTGATCAGCACGACGTCACCCACCTTCGCGGCATCGCCGCTAGTGGCCAGCAAGTCATGCGTGTCATCGGCTGCGGTGCCCGTGCCGTCGCGTAGATGGAGCCAGTTTTTTCCCATGATAGAGGCGCTGTACTTCACCACGCGGGCGTGCAGCAAGACGGGTTTGTCTTTCAGTGCGGCCCTCTGGCTGATGATTTCGGCCACCGTGCGGGCCTGCGGACCGGTGGCCTTGGAGACTTTGACGTCACCACTAAAGTCGGCTTTTGCAACGCCAGTATGCGCGGCGCTCGCTTGTGCTGCGGCAGCACCGGGTGCCGCAGCAGCCAAGCGGCCAAAAAATATTATTGGAAAGGTCTTCTTCAGCGCCTTGCTTTCAAAATTGTCCATCTGCTCGGCGTTCTCAACGCTGACTGTGGTGCCTTTTTTGACCGGCGCGGCGCTGACGGCGGTCCAGACTTCCCCGCTCCCGGTCTTAAGCAGCAGATAAGTGTAATTTGGAACTTCCTTGACCTCCAGTACTTCGCCCTTGACAACCGTGCTGGCCGCCACGGTTGGAGAAATGCCAAATGTGATGCTAGTGACCAACAGCAAAAGAGAGAAAAAATGTTTCATGATCGATCCTTAAAAGAGTGGTGGTTCAGGGCTTGGTTTTGCCTAGTTGGCCCACGCCGGCTTTGGCACGGGCATCGGCAATTTCGGCGCGTACTTGGTTGGCGTCACTGGAGCCGGGCTCGAGAACCGTGAGAACGGTTTCCCAATGCGCAATGGCCTGCGCGTAGTCGGTGCGGCGGTATGCGGCTGTGCCCGCCATCATCAGGGCCACAGGGTGTTTGGGGTTGACGGCCAGCGCCTTGTTGACGAGTGTCAGCGGACGACCTTCAATGTTGTTGGCGCGTGTGGCGAGCAGGTCGGCGTATTGCGTCAGGAGGTCGGCATCGGTGTCAAGCAACTTGCCAGTCTTGGCAAAAGCTTGCTCGGCCTCAGCCAGCCGACCCAGCGATTTGTAGGCGCGGGCCAGTCGTGCCCAACCGGGCAGGTCAGCCGGATTGGTCTTTAAGCGGGCGGCCAGACGGTCAACCATTTGGCTGATTTGTTCGGGTGTCATGGCCGCCGCCGCCGCGGGGTCAACAGGCGGCAATTTGCCGGACTCGCTATTCGTCGAGCTGGAGTTGGCCGCCGTCTGGCCTGAGCCTGGCAGGCCCGCCTTGGTGCGGGCGTTGGCGATGTCGCTGGCAACTTGTTGGGCGTCGGGTGAGCCGGGTTCGAGCAGCGTCAGTAGCTTTTCCCACTGCACAATAGCGCTCTTGAAATCATTGCGACGAAAAGCCGCCACACCCGACATCATGAGTCCCATCGGATGTTGCGGATCCAGGCTCAAGGCCTTGTTGACCAGTTCCAACGGTCGGCCCTCAATGTTGTTGTTGGCCCGAACCGCCAGCAGGTCGGCGTAGTCAACCAGCAGATTAGGGTCTTGGTTGACCAAATCACCGGCTTTGCCAAAGGCTTGCTCGGCTTCGTCAAGACGCCCCATCACTTTGTAGGAACGTGCCAACATAGCCCAGCCCTTGGGGTCGTTGGGGTTGGCCTTTAATTTGTCGGCCAAGGCGTTGACCATGCGTGCCACCTGGTCGTCGTCGAGGGAGTGGCTGGCGACCCGGTTGATGGCCGCTGGCGTGCCAAGCACGCCGTACAGGCCGGCCGCGCCAGATGAAAAAAGCAATGCGATGACGACGGCGGTGCGTTGCCCGTTCCAGAAGTATTTGTGCCCGATCGGCGCGGCTACCAAGGGTTCTGCCGTATCGTCGAGAAGGCGCAGTTGTACTTCATCCTTGGTCGCCTCGTAGTCGGTCTGGCTGAGCGTGCCGCGTGCCAGATCGCGCTCCAATGCGACCAGTTGGTCGCGGTAGATGGCGGTGTTGACGCCCTGGCTTGAGACCCCGCCTTGTGCCGCAGGCCACAGCAGGGGGCGTATCACCCAGGCGATTGCCAGGAGTGTCAGCAGCGCCGCAATTGAAATGAAGACAGTCATGAGTGGAGTTCCGGATCTTGGAGAAGGGATTGCGCTTTCTCGCGCTGGGCTGGGTCAAGTTGGGTTGCAGCAGCGCTGCGCTGGTTGCGCCGCACCAGCCGCACCAGAACCACAAAGGCACCCAGTAACAACAGGAAGGGCCCAAACCAGAGCAGATAGTTAAGCGGTTTCAAAGCCGGGCGGTAAAGCACAAAGTCGCCATAACGGGCCACCAGATATTCCCTGATTTCCTGGTCGGTTTTATGCGCCTTGATCAGTTCGCGCACTTCGCGGCGCAAATCCTGCGCCAGGTCGGCACGCGAGGAAGCAAGCGACTCGTTCTGGCATACCAGGCAGCGCAACTCTTCCGAAATGGTAATCATGCGTTGTTCGATGACCGGGTCCTCGGCCAGTGGCACGGCCTCACCCGCATAAGACGTCATGGCGCACTGCAGCGCCAACAAAAAAGCCAATAGAATTTTCATGACTTTTGCAACTCCCGAACCAACGGCAGGATTTTGTCGCGCAAGGCTTCTTCGGTGATCGGGCCGATCTGCTTGTAGCGAATGATGCCCAGTTTGTCGATCAAAAAGCTCTCGGGCACACCATAGACGCCAAAATCAATGCCGATGCGGCCATCCCGGTCGGCGACCGAGAGATCGTACGGATTGCCCAGGCGCGCCAGCCATTTCAAGCCGTCGCCATCTTTGTCCTTGTAATCGAGCCCAATCACGGGCAGTGTCTTGGTCTTCGCGAACTCGACCAGGATCGGATGCTCTTGTCGGCACGCCACGCACCAGGAGGCCCAGGTGTTGAGCAACCAGACTTGGCCCAGCATGTCTTTGGACGAAAACTGCTGGTCGGGCGTCTGCAAATTAGGCGCGCTAAACACCGGCGCCGCCTTGCCGATTAACGGTGATGGGATTTCGCGCGGGTCGCGCGTCAGACCGATGGCTAAAAACACCACCAGGACAATAAAAATACCCAGCGGAATGAGCGCTTTTTTCATGCTGTGAGACCCCGGATACCGGCCGCACTGGGCGCCGTTTTCCGGCGATAACGTCGGTCCAGCACGGCCATCGCACCGCCCAGGGCCATGAACAGGCAGCCAGCCCAGATCCAACTGACAAAGGGTTTGTGATACACGCGCACCGCCCAGGCGTTGCCGTCACCGCCTTCGAGCCGCTCGCCCAGCGAAACGTACACGTCGCGCGTCAGGCCGGTGTCGATGGCGGCCTGTGTCATGGGCATCGAAGACGAGAAATAAGTCCGCTTCTCGGGATGCAGGACGCGCTGCAATTTGCCGTCCTTGATCAATTCGACATCGCCCACATCGGCCGTGTAGTTGGGACCGGGTTCGGAGCGGATGCCGGTCATGCGGAAGGTATAACCACCCACCGAGACCGTGTCGCCAATGACCATGCGCACGTCTTTTTCGGTTTCATAGCCCATGACCATGCTGACACCAACCACAAACACGGCAATGCCGACATGCGCCACATGCATGCCCCAGTAAGAAATGGGCGTCGCGCGCCAGTTGCTGGTGTTTTTGAGTTGACGGTAGATTTGCAGCGCCGAGCCCAGCACAATCCAGAAGACCAGCGTCAAACCCAAGGCCACCAAGGCCGACCATTTGCCAGCCAGCAGCGGCGCCGTGCAACCGAGCAGCACCGAGACGATAGCGACCGGCGACAGGATTTTGGTCAACCCGGCAACACTGTCGGTCTTCCAGCGTGCGTAGGTGCCGATAACCATGAAAAACAACGCCGGGACCATGATGGGCACAAACACCGAGTTGAAATAAGGGGGCCCGACCGACAGCTTGCCTAGGTTGAGCGCATCAACAATCAACGGGTACAGGGTGCCAAGTAACACAGCGGCGGCGGCGGTGGTGAGCAACACGTTGTTGACCAGCAATAGCGTTTCGCGTGACACCAGCGTAAATTTGCCGCCAGACTGCACCTTGCCCGCGCGCACGGCAAACAAGGCGAGCGAGCCACCGACCACCACCGCCAAAAACAGCAGGATAAAGACGCCGCGCTTGGGGTCCGTGGCAAAAGCATGGACCGAGGTCAAAACCCCCGAGCGCACCAGGAAGGTCCCCAGCAAGCTGAGCGAGAAGGCGATTATGGCCAGCATGATGATCCAGTTACGGAACAGGCCTCGTTTTTCGGTGACGGCGAGCGAATGGATCAGTGCTGTGCCGACCAGCCAAGGCAAAAATGACGCATTTTCCACCGGGTCCCAAAACCACCAGCCGCCCCAACCGAGTACGTAATAAGCCCACTCCGAACCCATGCCAATGCCGATGGTCAGGCAAATCCAGGCGGCCGTGGCCCAGGGGCGCGACCAGCGTGCCCAAGCAGCGTCCAGTCGGCCATTGAGCAGCGCTGCGATCGAGAACGCAAACGGCACCGCCATGCCAACGTAACCCATGTAGAGCATCGGCGGGTGAAACACCAGACCGGGGTCTTGCAGCATCGGATTTAGATCCTGGCCATTGGCCGGCACGTCGCTCAAGCGGGCAAACGGATTGGACGTGAGCAACATGAACAGCAGGAAGCCCACCGCCACCAGCCCCAGCACGCCCAGCACCCTCGACACCATTACATCGGGCAACTGGCGCGAAAAAATAGACACGGCCATCATCCAGGAGCACAGCATCAGCAACCACAGCAACAGGGAGCCTTCGTGGCCGCCCCAGACGGCGGCAAAACGGTAGATGTCAGGCAGCTTGGAGTTGGAGTGCTGCGTGACGTAGAGCACCGAGAAGTCATTGCTCAAAAAAGCGTAGGCCAGGCACAAAAATGAAATGGCGGTCAGTAGCCAGAGTGCCTGTGCGCCGGGTCGCGCCAGCGCCATCCAGTCGCTGCGGCCCTGCTGGCCGCCAATGACACTTAAAGTGCCCAGCGCCAGTGCCACAAATAGGGCAAGAATCAGACAAAAATGGCCAAGTTCTGGGATCATTGTGGTTCTCCTGCTTATTTGAGCGTTTTGCTGGTTTTTTGGACCTGGGCCTGGTCCATGGCGCTCTGGGCTTCCGGCGGCATGTAGTTTTCATCGTGTTTGGCCAGCACTTCAGAGGCGGTAAATTTGCCGTCGTCGGCCAGCTTGCCTTGCGCCACGACGCCTTTGCCTTCGCGAAACAGATCGGGCAGGATGCCGGTGTAGGCAACGCTCATGTCGCGGGCGTTGTCGGTGACGACAAAGTTGACCGTGAGGTTGTCACGCTTGACGCTGCCGTCCTTGACCAGGCCGCCGATACGGAAGGTGCGGTTTTTGGGCGCCTCACCCTTGGCAACCTGCGTCGGTGTAAAGAAAAACACCAGGTTGCTCTGGAATGCATTGAGCACCAGGTAGGCCGCCACGCCGATGGCGGCCAGGCCGCCGACGATGATGGCGGCACGTTTGTGTCTAGGTTTCATGCGGAGACTCCTTCTGATAAGCGTTCATTGCGCAGGTCGCGCAGAATCGCTTGACGCTGCTTGCGCAGCAACAGCACTTCAAACAGTGCAACCAGGCCAGTCAAGCCAAAGCTGCCCCAGACGTAAAAGGCGTAACCGCCCATGGCGAAAAACTCGGAAACACTATTCCAATGCATTTTTGACCCACTCCGTATGACGTTCGCGTTCCAGGATGATGTTGCGCACGCGCACCAGCGCAATGGCGATGGCGTACATCCAGAAGGCCACCACCATGATCAACATGCCCCACAGCATGGTGCTGGCCATGGTGGGCGACTTGGTGAGTGACACCGAAGCACCCTGGTGCAGCGTGTTCCACCACTTGACGGAAAAATAGATGATGGGTACGTTGACCACGCCCACCAGGGCCAGAACGGCGCAGGCCTTGTCGGCGCGGCGCGGGTCGTCAATGCTCGATTGCAGCGCCAGAAAGCCCAAATACAAGAAGAGCAGGATCAACTCAGACGTCAGGCGCGCATCCCAAACCCACCAGGTACCCCACATCGGCTTGCCCCAGAGCGAGCCGGTCACCAGCGATAAAAAAGCAAACAAGGCACCGGTGGGCGCCAAGGCCGAGGCCATCATGCCTGAAAGCCGGGTGTTGAAGGCCAGGCCAAAGCCCGCCCAGGCGGCCATCACCAGGTAGATAAACATGGACATCTGTGAAGCGGGCACATGCACAAAGATGATGCGATAGCCCTCGCCCTGCTGCGCATCCGTGGGTGCCACAAAGAATGAAATCCACAGGCCCACGAGGGTCAACGCAGTGGCCAGGGCAGCGAACCAGGGCCACATGCGACCGGCCAGAAAATAGAAATTTTGCGGCGCGGCAAACTTGAACCAGTGAATCACACGATTATTCATTCCAGGGAAATCCTTAAAGCGGTAGTGGTGGCCAACGGTGCAAAAAAAGCGGAGAGCACCAGCAGTGCTGCCAGCAGTGACAAGTGGCCGCCAATCCCCAGTCCGGCGGCGTCGGCTTCGACCGCACCGGCACCAAAAATCAGCACTGGAATATACAGGGGCAGGATCAAAAGCGATAGCAATACCCCCGCGCCGCGTACGCCCAATGTCAGGGCGGCGCCGATACTGCCGATCAGGCTCAGGGTGGGCGTGCCGAGCAACAAAGTCAGCATGAGCAGGCCCAGCGCGCGACCCTCCAGGCCGAACTGCAAGCCCAGCACGGGTGCCATCAGCACCAGTGGCAGACCCGAGAGCAGGAAGTGCGACAAGGCCTTGGCCGCGACCAGCATCCCGAGTGGCGTGGCTGAGAGCACCATTTGTTCCAGCGATCCATCCACATAGTCCATCGCAAACATGCGTTGCAAGGACAGCATGGCAGCCAGCAAAGCGCTGACCCAAAGCACGCCCGGAGCCATACGCAACAGCAAGGCCGATTCTGGTCCGACGCCCAGTGGAAACAGGCTGGCGATGACGACGAAGAAAACCAGCGGCGTCAAGACCTCGCCTTTTTGGCGCATGGCCAAGGCGAGCTCGCGCCGCAGCGCCGCCAGCAGCACCGCTGCCAGGCCGAGTGGCTGGAGTTCAAGCTGCTTCATATCACCAGCTCCAGCAACTGGGCCGGGATGTTGCCAATGGGTACTTGCTGGTGACTGGTGAGCACCGCCAGGCCACCCCGCTGCAGGTGCGTTGCAACAAGATCGGCCAGCATGCGCACACCAGCTTCGTCCATGGCTACAAAGGGTTCGTCCAGTATCCACAAGCGGGACGAACTCAAGGCCAGGCGAGAGAGTGCGACCCGTCGCTTTTGACCTTGCGACAAATGACGCACCAGTTGTTGCTCGCGACCGCGCACGCCAAAGCGCGCGAGCACCTCCTGGATCTGCGCGCTACTGGGGGCATAACCGGTCAGCGCCGTGGTAAAGCGCAAGTTGTCTTGCACCGTCATGGATTCCTGCAACGCATTGAGGTGACCGAGGTAACTCAGGTCTTGTCGATAGGCGTCGTGCTGCGCCTGGATCGATATGTCATTCCAAAGAATTTGTCCGGCGTCGATTGGCGCGAGCCCGCACACCATGCGCAACAAACTGGTCTTGCCCACGCCGTTGGCGCCAGCCACATAAAGCCAACTGCCGCCGGCCACAACGCAATCCACACCGCTAAAAAGCTGGCGTCCGCCCCGGTTGCAGCCAAGCCTGGAAAAAGTGAGTTTGGCAGTGGAGTTCAATGGCTTAAGCGGGTCAATCAGGAGCGATGATTTTAAAGCAAGGCTGGCTATTCGACGGGCCAACCGGGCTGATTTACACCACCTTTACGCGTGCTCAATGAGGCGACGACGAAGACTCAATTTAGAGCTGTCGTTTAACCTGACTATGACCTGCTTTTAAAGCAGTAGCGCCCGTCCCGCAAGCGCAAACAGCTATTAAATAAATAGCCGCTTACGGTTGATAGACGGGCGTTTGAGTGAACTGGCGATGCGTCCAAGCGAGCTTTTTTAAGCCCGCCTGGTGCCAGCGCTTAATGGCTGGTAAAGAAGCCGATGGCCACCATGGTCAGCAGCGCCAGGCCAATCGCAATCAGCGTGAAGCCAAGGATCTTCGATGCCGTCAGTTGGGCCGGCGTTGGGGGATCCACCAGGTATTTCTCAAGCTCGCCGCTGTCCACCAGGCGCTGGTATTCGACGCCGTGGTCATGCTTGAACTCCTCGATCGAGAAGGTGCCGGTGAACATCACCACTTCCAGCGGGAACTTGTCGGGGCGGAAGTGGTTGTTGAAGAAATGCACCGTGAACAGGAAGACCACCGCCAGGAACGCTTCTTCACCGTGGAAGATGGCTGCGACGTTAAAGATCCAGCCTGGCAGGAAGGCACCGAAGAAGCCCGGCAGCCACATCATGAGGCCGCTCACGCCAATGATGGTAACCCCCCAGAACGGTGCCCAATAGTCGAACTTTTCCCAATAAGTCCAACGGTCAAATATGGGACGCGGACCCTGCCCAAAGAACCACTTGAACATGGCGAGCATATCCTTGCCGTCCTGCAGGTTGGGGATCAACGAATTCGGGCCGAAGAACTGGAAGGTCTTCCAGTTGCGGGCGATCCGGAACGTGACATAGACCAGGTGCAACAGGAACACGCCGGCGAAAATGACGGCCGCCACGCGGTGGATGATGCCTGCATTGTGCAGACCACCGAACGCTTCCATGAGTTTCGGTGCCCAGGATACGCCCGAGTAGAACAGGGGCATGCCGGTCAGCGTGAGGACCATAAGACTCAGCGCAAACGTGATGTGCGCCAAGCGCCAGATGCGGCTAAAGCGCTGGATGTGCTTGCCTTCCACGTGCCCGGGTACGGAATTGGGCTTGATATGCGACTGGCCGTCACGTTTTTGACGTTCCTTCCACTCACGGTAGAACCAGAGAAGCGTGTGCAGCCAGAAGAAGCCGAAGGTACCCACCAGCAACTGCACCATGATTTGCCAGGCGATCCAGATCTGCGGGTAACGGGCAAAATCATGGCCGTTGCCGTGTGGCTGATAACTGGCAAAGCCGGCCGGCACGTCAGGCAGGCCTTTGGCGGAATCGTGGCACTGGTGGCAAGTCTTCATCCGGTTGGCCGGATGGACCATTGACTTGGGATCATCGACGCGCTGTATTTCGTGGCTACCGTGGCAGTTGTAGCACTTGGCCGTAAAGTTATAGCCCAGTGTGCTGACCTGGCCGTGGAAGGTGTCTTTGTAGGTTTCGAGTTTCTCGACGTGGCAGTTGCCGCAGTTCGATGAAACCATCAGCTTGAAGGCGTTGCCCGAAGTGGCGCTAATGGAGTGCGCGGTGTGGCAATCCGAGCAAACGGCGGCCTGGGCGAGCAGCTTCTTGCTGATTTCCTTGCCGTGCACCGATGTAAGGTAAGCTTCAAGTTGATCTGTGTGGCAAGTGGCACCACAGACGGCGGGGATGCCCAGGCGCCATTGGTTGTGCTGGGGCGAATCTTTGGTCGGTACATTAAAGCTGTGCGTGTCGTGGCATTCGTCGCAAACGGCATTCGGTTTGGTCTTGTCGTCGGCGTTCGGGCGGGCGTGGAATGACTTGCGATAGGCCTCGATGTTCTTGGCTACCACGCCAAGGCGCGGGCGTTCGCTCTCTTTGCCGCGCTTCACAGTCTGTTGCCACAGCTCTTCGTGACACCCGGCGCAATCGACTTTCTTCAACGCAACGGCAGGGTCTTTAACGTGGGCGTTGCCGCTAGCGGCGTTGTCCGCAATATCAGTGTGGCAGGCGACGCATTCCATGTTGGCATGCACACCTTCACCAAATTTGTCGCGCGCGATGCTGCGCAGCGCCCGCGTTTTGCCGTCCGCAGCGGGGACTTCAAGCTTGCCTTTTTTGCCATCGTGGCAGGTCAGGCAGGTGGCGTTGTCCAGGATGGGGGGTGCAGCCGGCGCCGCGGCGGGAGCCGTCGCGGGCGCCGGTGCCGCCTTGCTGGCAGCCATGGAGGGAAGGCTCAGGAGCGCGCTAAGAAGCCAGACAAGCCACCAGCGCAGGGGGAGTGCTTTAATTCGCATGGTCAGATTTTGCAAGATAGAGCGGCGCGACGCACGGCGTGGCACCTTGGAGACAAACGATTGCGGGTTGGGGACGAAGCGAAGGCAAGCTGCCAACGCCAGCACGCATGGGGTATGCACCGCAAAAAAATGAACGGACCGGGGACAAACCGGCCCACCCATGCTGGGACGGGTTTACCCTAGTGGGTCAGGATCCAGTCAGCCAGATTCTTGATGTCTTTCGGATCCTTTGCGGTCATTTTCGGGTGCTCGGCGCTACCGTCCTTGAACTTGGGGCCGGTGGTGATTTGTTTGACTATCTTGTCTTGCGCATCGGCTTTGCCCTTGAGTTCTGCGGAGATACTTTTGAGCGAGGGGCCGGTCTTGGTTTTGTCAGGCGCGTGGCATGTGGTGCACTTGCTCTCCTTGAACAAAGCTTGAGCAGCCGCGGCATCCACGGCGGCGTGGGCCGGTGCAAATGCCAGCATGACTGTGGCGGCGACGACGGTTAGAGCAGGTTTGAACATGAGAAAACTCCATTGAAAAAGTGGAACAAAACAAAACAAAATACACAGGCGTATTGGGCTCCTGCAGCGCGAAATGGTCAAGAACCTAAGTATGGCTTTACCCGACAATCTGACGTGGTTCTGACATTGATCAAGGTTTGGCGAGGAAGTTTCGGCCGCCCGTGGCTTACTTGAGCAGCCCTTCAGCGCGCAAGGCCGCCTGCACGGCAGGACGCGCCGCGACCCGGGCCATGAAAGCGCTCAATTGGGTCAGTGGCGCAATGTCGATGCCCACGTGTTTGCCCCAGCCGGCGACGACAAACAGGTAGCCGTCGGCAACCGTAAAGCGCTCGCCCATCAGGTAAGCAGACTTGGCCAACTCGCCATCCACCCATTGCAGGCGCGAGTTCAGTCGGGCCCTGGCTATGGTTTTGGCTTCTTCGGGCATACCGGGGGTGAACAGGGGTGAAAAACCCTTGTGCAACTCCGTACCGATGAAGTTGAGCCACTCCTGGAGCTTGTAGCGCGCATACGTGCCGTTGGCCGGAGCGAGTTGTTTCTCCGGTGCCTGATCGGCAATGTATTGCACGATGGCCGGGCCTTCGCGCAGTTGGGTGCCATCGTCAAGCACCAGCAGCGGCACATAGCCGAGCGGGTTGATGGTGTAGTAATCGGTGCCGTCGGCGAGCTTGTGTGTCTTGGTGGGCGCGGCGATGGCCTCGAACGCCAGACCGGATTCCTGCAGGGCGATGTGGGGTGAAAGCGAGCAGGCGCCGGGCGAATAATAGAGCTTCATGGCTGTTCCTTGAGAAGGGTTGAGACGCGAATATTAATCGACCCGGGTCGAAACCGTTTGACATCAAATCGCCCGAGCCTAGAATTGCGCGGTCGCTGCGGCGCCTGGCAATTGCCCTACACGCGAGCAGCACATCAATAACATTGGAGACCACATGAAACTGAAGAAATTAGCACTGCTGCCAGCCCTGACATTGGGTCTGGCGCTCGGTTCGGCCTGGGCCGATATTACCATCGGCGTCAGCGTTTCGGCCACGGGTCCGGCGGCGTCGTTGGGCATACCCGAGAAGCAGACAATGGCACTGCTACCCCAGACAATTGGGGGTGAAAAGGTCAAGTACGTTGTGCTCGACGATGCCACCGATCCAAGCACAGCAGTCAAGAACGCGCGCAAGCTGACCGGGGAGGACAAGGTCGATGCCATCATCGGCTCGACTGCGACGCCGACTTCGATTGCCATTCTTGAAGTGGCGTTTGAAACCAAAACGCCGCAGATTTCGATGGCACCGTTTGCGCCCTCGCCAGACAAGGCGGCGTGGGTGTTTATTACGCCGCAAAATTTCAACCAGATGGCGATTGCGATTGCGGCGCACATGGCCAGCCATAACGTCAAAACCATCGGGTTCATTGGCTACGCCGATCCCTACGGCGAGCTCTGGCTCAAGGCCATGCAGAGCGCCGCCGACGCGAAGGGGATCAAGCTCACAGCGGTGGAGCGCTTCCAGCGTAATGACACCAGTGTGACCGGGCAGGCGCTCAAGCTGATCGCCGCCAAACCCGATGCCGTGCTGATTGCAGGCTCTGGCACGCCGGCGGTGCTGCCTCAGGCGACGCTCATCGAGCGCGGCTACAAGGGCAAGTTTTACCAGACGCATGGCATCGCCAATCGCGACTTCTTGCGTGTTGGCGGCAAGAATGTCGAGGGCACGATTTTTCCGGTCGGCCCGATGCTGCTGGCTGAACAGCTGGCTGACAGTCATCCGTCCAAGAAGCCAGCGCTGGAGTACATCAAACGCTATGAAGGCGCGCATGGTGCCAACAGTCGCTCCACTTTCGGCGGCCATGGCTGGGATGCCTACCTGTTGCTTGACCGCGCGGTGCCTGAGGCGATGAAAAAGGCCAAACCCGGAACGCCCGAGTTCCGTGTTGCCCTGCGTGATGCGCTGGAGAATGTCAAGGAGCTGCCGGGCGTGCATGGTGTGTTCAACATGTCGGCCACGGATCACAACGGTTTCGATGGCCGCGCCGCCATCATGGCCACGGTTGAAAGCGGCGACTGGAAGCTGCTTAAGTAGAGCTGCCCCGAAAGATCTGCATCAGATCGCGGACAATTTCCTGCGGCGTGGCGTGGCCCGGTTTGTACCAGACCAGCGCCCAGTTAATCGCCCCTAGCAGAGCCAGCCGGAAGATCGACCGGTTTCTGTTGCGGGGTATATTCAGGTCTGCCACGAGCTTGCGAAAGAACTGGTCATATTTCTTGCGGTCTTTTTCCAGTCGTTTTTGCAGCCGATTCTCGTGAATGGCGAATAGGCCGACGGCGGTGATGCGCGCGATGGCATCGCCGGCGACCGCCGATTCGATATGCACGGCGCACGCCAGCTCCAGACGCTGCCACGGATCGGCCTGGTTATGGATGGCGCTTTCGCTGGCAATGACAAGCTGTCTGAAGCCTTCTTGATGAATGGCGACAAAGAGATCTTCCTTGCTCGGAAAATGGTGATAGACCGAGCCTGCCAGTAGTCCGACTTGCTGCGCGATGTCACGAATAGAAGTGCCAGCGTATCCTTGCTTGACAAACAGTGCGGCTGCGGCTTTGAGGATTTGGTCCCGCCGTTCGTTCGGCACAAGGGTGTCATTGCCGAGTGTCGCGCGCGACATGCGCGTCAGCTTGCGCGACAGGTCGCCGCGCTTGAGGATGGCCAACTGACGGACAGTCAATGTCCCGTCACCGGGGGCAGGCAATTGCTGCAGTGCCTTGAGTCGCTTGTAGGCCGTCTCCAGATTGTGTTTCTTCCAGATGTAACGAACGCCCGATGGCGATATGGCCTGACCGCCGGCAGTCAAGGTGTCGGCCACTTTGGCTTGGCCGAACTGCGGATGTTGGCTGGCGAACTGCAGCACCGCAGTTTCCAGCGAATGGCTTGCTGAATCCCGTGCTGCATCGTTTAATCGTTGCATGGTTTCCTCGGCTGGGTTGGCACAAGCCAATTTGAGTGAGCGGCAACTCTCAGCTTGGATTCTATCGGATTAACTAACTTTTTGACAGATGCTTGACAAGTTAGTTTTTGCTTGGTATTCTGCACACCACAAAAGTCGCGCGAGCGACGGACAAAAAATAAGCTGATAGACACTGGATGGAGACAAAAATGCAAGCAGAAGACGGTTTCTTGAAGGGTTTTGCGAGCGCCGCCGTGCTTTCCGAAACGCGCGCGGACGGCAGTGTTTTGTTGCGCTGCCCGCGCGCCCTGAGCAGCTATGCGCGCTGTCTTGGGGAGTATCTGGAACATTGGGCGCGGGCGGCACCCAGCAGGCTTTTTCTGGCTGAACGCCAGGGTGAGGGCTGGCGCAAGGTGACTTATGCGCAAGCCTTATTGACAGTGCGCGCCATTGGTGCGGCCTTGCTGCAGCGGCAGCTCAGCGCCGCGCGGCCGCTGGTGATCCTGTCGGACAACAGTATCAACCATGCCCTGCTGACGCTGGGAGCGATGCACGTTGGCGTGCCGGTGGCCCCGGTGTCTCCCGCGTACTCCGTGATGTCGAAAGATCACGTCAAGCTGCGCAGCATTCTCGACCTGCTCAACCCCGGCTTGATCTACGCTTGTGACGGTGCAAAATTTGCAGCGGCCCTGCGCGCGGTAGACCTGCATGGTGCGCAGGTGGTGACCGATAGCGGGGCAGAGCAAGAAGGTTTGTCTATTCTGCCGTTGAGTCAACTGCTGGCAACCACGGCTGGGTTG
Source organism: uncultured beta proteobacterium (assembly GCA_963750665.1). GTDB lineage: Bacteria > Pseudomonadota > Gammaproteobacteria > Burkholderiales > Burkholderiaceae_C > Rhodoferax. The sequence goes on along the minus strand of CAVVRQ010000028.1, from coordinate 550,235 downwards.
ACGGTGGACCAGGCCTACGCCGACGTCGGTCCAGATACGATTGCCAAGATCCTGTTTACCTCGGGTTCCACCGGCATTCCCAAAGGCGTCATCAATACCCAGCGCATGCTTTGTTCGAACCAGCAGGCGATCATCCAGAACTGGCCTTTCCTCGAAGATCGGCCCCCGGTGGTGGTGGACTGGCTGCCCTGGAATCACACCTTCGGCGGCAACCACAACTTCAACATGATCCTGAGGAATGGCGGTTCGATCTACATCGATGAAGGCAAACCAGCCCCCGGCTTGATAGAAAAAACTGTCGCCAATTTGCGCGAAATTTCGCCGACGATGTATTTCAACGTGCCGCGCGGCTTTGACATGCTGATTGCGTATCTGGAAAAGGACGATGCCCTTTGCCGGCGCTTCTTTGCCAATCTGGACATGATCTTTTACGCCGCCGCGGCCCTGCCTCAGAACTCGTGGCAACGCCTGGAAGCGCTCTCCGTCAGGGCGCGTGGCCACGCCACCACCATGCTCTCGGCCTGGGGTGCTACGGAAACCTCGCCGATGGTCACCAATGTGCACTTCAAAATTGACCATGCCGGCGTGATCGGATTGCCGGCACCGGGCTGCGAGATCAAGCTGGTGCCCAACGCCACCAAGATGGAGCTGCGCGTGCGTGGCCCCAACGTCATGCCCGGCTACTGGAAACAGCCTGAGCTAACCAAGGCGGCGTTTGACGAAGAGGGCTTCTACCTGATGGGCGACGCCGGACGCTTTGCCGATCCGCTCGACCACGCCAAAGGCATCGAGTTCGACGGGCGTATCGCCGAAGATTTCAAACTGACGAGTGGCATCTGGGTACATGTTGGTGCTTTGCGCGTTGATGCACTTTCCGTGTTGGCACCGGTGGCACAGGACATCGTGGTGACCGGCCATGACCGCGACGGCGTGGGCTTCCTCATTTTTGCCAATCCCGCCGGTTGTCGCAGCCTGTGCCCGGAGCTGGCCACGGACCTTCCTCTGACGCAGGTGCTGGCTGATGCGCGCGTGCTGGCACACGTTCGCTCTGGTCTGGTGCAACTGGCGTCCGGCAGCGGCAGTTCCATGGCGGCGGAGCGAGCCTGGTTGATGGAGGAGCCACCCTCGATTGACGCCGGTGAAATTACCGACAAGGGTTATATCAACCAGCGCGCCGTGCTGACACGCCGCGCCGATCTGGTCGAGCGTTTGCACGCCGCCACCCCGGGCGCCAGGGTTATCCTGCGGCCCGCGTCGGCCTAAACTCGGCCATGGATTTGCAAATCGCGCTGCTGCTGGCGCAGGACGGACTGGGCAATGCCGCCATCTACGCTTTGCTGGCGCTGGCGCTGGTGCTGGTGTTTGTCGTGACCCGGGTGATATTTATTCCGCAAGGGGAGTTTGTCGCTTTGGGTGCCTTGACATTGGCGGGTTTGCAGGCCGGGCGCACGCCGGGGACGCTGTGGCTGCTGCTGGGGGTGGGTCTCAGCGTGGCGCTGATCGAACTAATCCAGGCGCTCAAGAAGCGTGACTACCAGCACCTGCCAAGAATCCTTGGCTGGAACCTGCTCTACCCTTTACTGGTGGGTGCCGCCACGCTTGTGCTCAGGCCGGCGCAGATGGCGATGCCGCTACAGATCCTCCTCACCTTGTTGCTGGTCGTGCCCTTGGGGCCCATGATCTACCGGCTGGCGTTTCAGCCGCTGGCCGAGGCTTCGGTTCTGGTGCTGCTGATCGTTGCCGTCGCCGTGCATTTGGTGCTGGTCGGGCTCGGCTTGCTGTTTTTCGGCGCGGAGGGTTCCCGCACGCCGGCGTTCTCTGATGCCAGTTACGATCTTGGGGGCATCGTCATCAACGGACAAACGCTGTGGGTGCTAGGCGTCTCGATTACGCTAATCGTGGTTCTTTACCTGTTTTTTGGCCGCACACTGTATGGCAAGGCGCTGCGGGCCACTGCCATGAATCGTACCGGCGCGCGCTTGATGGGCATCTCCACCGTCATGGCTGGCAAACTTTCGTTTCTGCTGGCGGCCCTGATTGGTGTGGTCTCGGGCATCCTGATCGCGCCGCTCACCACCATCTACTATGACACCGGGTTTCTGATCGGACTCAAGGGCTTCGTCGGTGCCATCGTTGGCGGCATGGCGAGCTACCCGGTGGCGGCAGTCGGTGCCCTGCTGGTAGGCCTGCTCGAATCGTATTCTTCGTTCTGGGCCTCCGCATTCAAGGAAGTCATCGTCTTCACCCTGATCATCCCGGTGTTGCTGTGGCGCTCGCTGACCACGCACCAGGTCGAGGACGAAGCATGAGCCTCAAGCCGCGCGTCTTGCTTGCTGTGTTTGTCGTTTTGCTCGGCCTGGGACCATTGGTCTTGTCAGAATTTCACGTCACGCTGCTTAACTACATCGGCCTTGCAGCGCTGGTGACGCTGGGCCTGGTGCTGCTCACCGGAGTCGGCGGGCTCACGTCCTTTGGTCAGGCCGCCTTCGTTGGATTGGGTGCCTACGCCAGCGCTTACCTGAGTACGGCGACCGACCTGCCCGTTTGGCTGGCCTGGCTGGGCGGCTCCCCCTGGCTGGGCTTGATTGCCGGGCTGCTGGTGACTGGCGGCGTCGCCTGGATTCTCGGTGCCCTGACGCTGCGCCTGTCGGGGCACTACCTGCCGCTGGGCACCATTGCCTGGGGCATCAGCCTCTACTTCCTGTTCGGCAACCTCGGTTTTCTGGGCGGGCACACCGGCATTTCCGGCATTCCCGCCGCGCAACTGTTTGGCTATGAACTTAAGGGCGGCCGCGCTTTTTATTACGTCATCTGGCTGATGCTGCTGGCGGCGCTTTGGATGACGCAAAACCTGCTCGACTCGCGCGAGGGCCGCGCCATCCGCGCACTCAAGGGCGGCACGGTCATGGCCGAAGCAATGGGTGTCGATACCGCGCGCTCGAAGATGGTGATCTTTTTGATTGCCGCACTGTTCGCCTCGATTTCCGGCTGGCTGTACGCACACCTGCAACGCTTCGTCAACCCCACGCCGTTTGGCTTGCCCGGCGGCATCGAATACTTGTTCATGGCCGTGGTGGGCGGTGCTGCCAATGTCTGGGGGGCGGTGCTGGGTGCCGGCCTCATTACCATTTTGAAACAGTGGTTGCAAGATTTGCTGCCGCGGATCTTCGGCGCGTCGGGCAATTTTGAAATGATTGTGTTTGGCATCATGATGGTGCTGGTGCTGCAACGCGCCCGCGACGGGCTCTGGCCGATCCTCGCGGGCCTGTTGCCGCCAGGTGTCCAAGCACAGCGCCGGGTCGCGCAAGCTGCTTCTTTGGCACAGAAGGCGCGGCCGCCAGTCGGGCGCGATATCCTTGATGTTGCAGGCGTGTTCAAGCGCTTTGGCGGTCTGGTGGCCAACAACAACATGAGCCTGACGGTGCGCGCCGGTGAGGTGATGGCCCTGATCGGTCCCAATGGCGCCGGCAAGAGCACCCTGTTCAACTGTATTTCCGGTGTGGATGTTGTCAGCGATGGCCAGATTCGCTTCCTGGGCGAACTTGTTGACCACTTGAGCGCCCGCGCCATTGCGCAGCGCGGCATGAGCCGTACCTTCCAGCAAGTGCGCTTGCTGCCGGGCATGAGTGTGCTGGAGAATGTGGCGATTGGTGCCCACCTGCGTGGCCGCAAGGGCGTGCTGGCAGCGGCGCTGCGCCTGGAACGCAGCGAGGAAGCATCCCTGCTGGCGGAGGCGGCGCGCCAGATTGAACGCGTCGGCCTGGAGCACAGTATGTTCGCGCCCGCTGGCAGTCTGGCGCTGGGTCAGCAACGCACCGTCGAGATTGCCCGGGCACTGGCGGCCGACCCCTGCCTGCTACTGCTGGACGAACCCGCCGCCGGTCTGCGTTACCGGGAGAAGCAATCCCTGGCCAAACTGTTGCGCAAGCTCAAGGACGAGGGCATGGGCATCCTGCTGGTCGAGCACGACATGGACTTTGTCATGGGTCTGGCGGACCGCGTGGTGGTGATGGAATTTGGCGAGAAGATTGCCCACGGCCTGCCCGAGGAAGTTCAGAAGAACCCGGCGGTACTCGAAGCCTATCTGGGTGGAGTGGTCTAAATGCAAGGCGAGCAGACACCGGTTCTTGAAGTCACCGACCTGTGTGTCTCCTACGGCAAGGTCGAGGCGCTGCACCACGCCAAGCTGACGGTGGGTGCGGGGCGCATCGTCACCGTGATCGGCCCCAACGGCGCTGGCAAAACCACGCTGTTGAGTGCCATCATGGGCTTGCTGCCAAGGGATTGCGGCGAGATCCGCTTCCTGGGCCAGGTGCAACCGCAGATCGAGGTCGAGCAGTTGGTCGCCCAGGGCATGAGTCTGGTGCCGGAGTCGCGTGCGCTGTTTGGCGACATGAGCGTGACCGACAACCTGGCTCTGGGCGCGTTCATGCGCCACCGGATGGGGCATCGCGACCAGGCGCAGACCATGGAACAGGTTTTCAATATCTTCCCGCGCCTGAAGGAACGCTGCCAGCAGTTAGCCGGCACGCTCTCGGGCGGCGAACGCCAGATGCTGGCGCTGGGTCGTGCGCTGATGGCCAAGCCCCGGCTGCTGCTGCTCGATGAGCCAAGCCTGGGTCTGGCACCGCTGATCGTGAAAGAAATCTTCCGTGTCATCGCGGAGCTCAGGCAGACCGGCGTTTCAATCCTGCTGGTTGAGCAGAACGCGCGCGCCGCCTTGCAAGTGGCCGACTATGGCTACGTGCTCGAAGTTGGCGAAATCGCGCTCGAAGGCCCGGCCGCCGAGCTCGCCGACGACCCCAAAGTCATCGAGTCCTATTTGGGTCTGGGGCGCGCCGCACACACGCTGTCGGCCCGATCCCAACCCGCCGCAATCTGAACCAAGGAGAAAAGTGTGAGCAGTGTTGTCAGTTATTCCCTTTCCAGCGCTGTCGCCGTCGTGATGATCGACAGTCCGCCGGTGAATGCCGTCAACCAGGCCGTGCGCGCCGGGCTCAAACAGGTCTTCACGGAACTGCGCGACCAATCCGGGGTAAAGGCTATCGTGCTGGCCTGCGCTGGCAAGACCTTTGTCGCAGGGGCCGATCTCAAGGAGTTCGACACTGGCATCAAAGAGCCCGGTTACCACGAGGTGCTGCGCCTGATTGAGGACAGCCCGTTGCCGGTGATTGCGGCCGTGCAGGGCACGTCGCTGGGTGGCGGCACCGAGATTGCGCTGGCCTGCCACTACCGGGTGGCGGATGAGGGCGCACGCTTGGGTCTGCCCGAACTGTCGCTTGGCATTATTCCTGGGGCCGGTGGCACCCAGCGTTTGCCGCGTCTGGTGCCGCTTGAGCTGGCGCTCGACATGATGCTCTCGGGCAAGCCACTGCCTGCTGCCGAAGCGCTTGAGGCCGGACTTGTTGATCGAGTCTCTGCGGATGAACTGCTGCCGGCGGCGATGGCTTTTGCTAATGAACTCATCGCAAAAGGGGCGGGGCCGCGCCGGACTCGCGAGCGGCTGGTTCGTGGCGCGAAACAGGCGACTCAATTGCTGGCGGCCAAACGCGCCTTGGTGGCCAGGACGATGCGCAACCGGCAGTCGCCACTGGCCCTGCTCGATGCCGTCCAGGCGGCCACCGAAAAGCCTTTTGACGAGGGGCTGCAGATTGAGAGCGCCCTGTCAGCCCAACTGGAACAGACGACTGAGGCGCGCGCTCTGCGCCACTTGTTTTATGCCGAGCGCGACGTGCGCAAACTCCCCGGCCTGCCCGCCAGCGTCAAGCCACGCTCGGTCACCCATCTGGGAATTGTTGGTGCGGGCACCATGGGCGGGGGCATCGCGATGTGTTTTGCCAACGCCGGTATTCCCGTAACGATGCTCGATACCGCGCAGGCCAATCTGGAGCGCGGACTGGCCACGATTGGCAAGAACTACGAGCGCTCGGTGTCGCGCGGCAGCCTGACGCCTGAGCAACGCGACCAGCGCCTGGCGCTGATCACGCCGACGCTGGATTACGCCGCGCTGGGTCAGGCTGATGTCATCATCGAAGCGGTGTTCGAGAACCTCGCTCTCAAAAAAGAAATTTTTGCCAGGCTCGATGGCGTTGCCAAAGCGGGCGCAATCCTCGGCACCAACACTTCGACGCTTGACATCGACGAGATCGCCGCCGTCACGCAGCGCCCCGAGGACGTGATCGGCCTGCATTTTTTCAGCCCGGCCAATGTCATGCAGTTGCTTGAGATCGTCCAGTGCAGCAAGACCGCGCCGGACGTGGTGGTCACGGCGCTGGAAATCGCCAAGCGCATCAAGAAGACCGGCGTGGTCGCCAAGGTCAGCTACGGCTTCATCGGCAACCGCATGATGGATCCCTATGGGCGCGAAGCCGAACATTGCGTGCTCGAAGGCGCCACGCCGCAGGAAGTGGACAGTGCGCTGGAAGCGTGGGGCATGGCGATGGGCATCCTTGCCGTATATGACCTGGCCGGTATCGACATCGGTCATTTGACCCGGGTGGCGCGCGCGCACCTGCTGCCCGACGATCCGGGCTTTTACCGCCCTTCGGCGCTGCTGACCGAGCGCGGCTGGATCGGCCAAAAGGCCGGGCGCGGCTATTACCGCTATGACGGCGCCGAGCGCAAACGCACGCCCGACCCGGAAGTGATCGCTATGCTGCACGCGGAAGGCCAGCGCCTGAAGATTGCGCAGCGCAAGCCCGGCGCGCAGGAAATTGTCGAGCGCTGCCTCTTCGCGATGATCAACGAAGGCGCGTTTCTGCTCGAAGAAGGCGTTGCGCGGCGTGCCAGCGACATCGACGTGGTCTATACCGCCGGTTACGGTTTCCCGCGTTATCGCGGCGGCCCGATGTTTTACGCCGACACGGTCGGGCTCAAAGTGATCTACGACAAGATCATCGAGTTCCAAAAAACGCTCGACCCTCAATACTGGCAGCCCGCACCGCTGTTAAAGAAGCTGGCTCTGACCGAATCGAGTTTTGCCCAATGGCAAGGCGAACAAAGCCGTTGAAGTCCATGCATGTGTGGACCAAGCAGACCCATTCCAACAACCCCCAATAACCTACGTATGGCATCGGCTGTGGCATCGAACTGGGTTGCAGGAATTCAATTGTTTTTATTCGTTTTCAATTTTGGCCCCACTCACACCCCCCGCCCTCTCCCGCCCCACCGGGCGGAAGAGGGAGCTAACGGCCAATTTTGTCGCGTTGTCAAAGCCCTGAAGTACCCGCTCGAGAGGCACGTTAAGACAAAGTTGCTGACGACCTTGCAAGAGACCATGACCAAGCACTGCTTGACTTTAAAGACATGGCCAAATAAGGCTCCCCTGTTCCGCCCGGCGGGGCGGGAAAGGGGTGGGGGGATAGAGTGGGGCCAAAAATGAAAACGAATAGAAATGCATCAATCCCCACAACGCAGTTCGATGCCACGACGCAGGCGGGCATGGATCGCCGCGCAATGCTCGCGATGACAATGCTCTTTCACATTAATTTTAGGAGAACCCCATGACCAACGCATTCATTCCGTACGGCCAATACTGGTCCACGCCTTTCGCGAAATGGCAAGGCCCGATCGCCCACCTGAACAGTCTGCGACTCGCTGCGAACATTGGCAAGCAGGCGTTAGAGGCCCGGCATTTCCCGACCGAGAAAATTGACATGGGCCTTTTGGGCCACACCAATCCGCAGCTCGGCAGCTTCTACGGCCTGCCCTATGTAACCGGCTTGATGGGTCTGGAAAATTTGGCCGGGCCCACCGTGCAGCAGGCTTGTGCCACCAGCGCGCGCGTACTGCAAATGGCCGCGGCCCAGGTGGCCGATGGCTCGTCGACATGCGCTTTGCTCATCACCACGGATCGCTGCTCCAATGGCCCGATCGTCTATTACCCGGATGCCACGGCGCCGGGCGGCAGCGGCCACACCGAGCGCTGGGTGCTGGACAATTTTGGACGCGATCCCTACGCCAAAAATTCCATGCTCGAAACGGCGGAGAACGTGGCGGCCAAATTCGGCGTGGGCACGGCTGAGCAGCACGATGTCGCGCTGGCGCGCTACGCCCAGTACCAGGACGCCATCGCCAACGAGCGCGCGTTTCAGAAGCGCTACATGATCGACATCCCGATCACCGATGCCGGCTTTCGCAAGCAAAGCGGGCTGCTTGCCAGCGATGACGGCATCTTTGCCACCACTGCGGCCGGCCTGGCCAAGCTCAAAACCGTGCTGCCCACAGGCACAGTGACATTTGGCGGGCAGACGCATCCGGCAGATGGCAACGCCGGCATGATCGTCACCTCGCGCGAGTTTGCACGCGAAGTGGCGACCAATCCAAAAATTGTCGTGGAACTGCTCGGCTTTGGTCAGGCGCGCGTGGCCAAGGGTCACATGCCAATGGCAGTTGCACCGGCCTCGCAGGCGGCACTCAAATACGCCGGGTTAACGATCAAGGACGTCGATGCGGTCAAGACGCACAACCCGTTTGCCGTCAACGACATCGCTTTTGCGCGCGAGACCGGCTTCCCGCTGGAGAAGATGAACAATTATGGCTGCTCTTTAATTTGGGGCCATCCGCAGGGCCCGACGGGTTTGCGCAGCGTGATCGAACTGATCGAGGAGCTGGCGCTGCGCGGCGGTGGCGTCGGCCTGTTTGGCGGTTGCGCAGCCGGGGATTCGGCCATGGCGCTGGTGCTGCGCGTCAGCGGCAGCTGATTGGCCGACCATGAGCCGCACCGTCATCTATGAAGTTAACGTGATGTTTGGCGACTGCGACCCCGCGGGCATCGTCTTTTTTCCCAACTTTGCCAAGTGGATGGACGCCTCGTCGCTGAACTACTTCATGCAGTGCGGCGTGCCGCCCTGGCGCGAGCTGGTCAAGACCACCGGCATCATCGGCGACCCTTTGCTGGAAATTCAGGTCAGGTTCATGCGCCCCGCTACCTATGGCGAGACGCTGCAAATTCACACCAGCATTCAGGAGTGGCGCAACAAGGCCTTCATGTTCCGCCACGTGATTAAACGCGGCGACGATCTGCTGTGTGAGGGCGTTGAGACGCGCGCCTTTTGCATCCACCCGCCGGGCGAGCCGGACCGCATCACGGCGATTGCTGTGCCGCAGGAAATCAAGGCGCGGTGTCTATAACATTGCGCCGACGTAGCTGGTCTGGAACTTCGCAGCCGTCCAGCCGCGCCAATGGCTAGAAGTGCTCCCCGCCGGTCCACATTTCGGGCGCAAACCGGATCGAACGGTTGCGCCCGCTTTCCTTGGCCTTGTACAGAGCGACGTCGGCGAACTTGATAGCTTGCCAGAACATCTTGGTATCGGTCGGGAATTCGCTCACGCCCAGGCTGATGGTCTTTTGCAGGATGCCCTCGGGCAGCTTGAACTTGGCCTTTTCGACGTTTTGCCGGATCTTCTCCGCGATCGCGATCGACTCGCCTTCAGTGACATCGAGCAGAACGGCGAGAAACTCCTCGCCGCCAAAGCGGATCAGGAGATCGGCCGCGCGTATGCTCTTGCCGATAATGGTCGCAGTTTCCTTGAGAATCGCGTCGCCCGTCGTGTGTCCGTGCGTGTCGTTGACCTGCTTGAAGTAATCGATGTCGCACATGACCAGGGCCGTGCATTTGCCGCGGCGCAGCGCCCCGGCGACCAGACTCTCGGCGTACTCCTGCAGGAAACGGCGGTTGCGCAAGCCGGTGAGCGAATCGTTGAGGGCCGAGTCGCGCAAGGTTCCCATCAGGCGTTTGGCCTCGATCACCGACTGCGACTCCTTGACGTACTGGCTGGCTTCGAGCACCTTTTTGTGGATGACATCGACAGCATCGCGGTCGTTACCGGGCTTTTCGAACATGAACTGCACCACCCCACCGGCATTGCCTCCTACCAGCATCGGCAGGCACACGTGCTCGCGCTCGTGCCCGCGCACGAACATCTTGCAGCGATCCGGGTAAGCCGTCGACGAAATCGTGTGCGCGGTCTTCTTGGCCTTGCACAGGTTGCAGTTGTCGAGGATCGCGACGTCGCAGGCAATGCGCTGCTCGGGCAGCAACTGCGGATAAACCGCCTTCATCTTGCTGCCACCGGTGGGTACGTCGTAGATCATGTACTCATGGATCCCAACCTCGTGGAACACCTTGCCCAGGCGTGAATAGACGTCGTCCAGGCTGTCGTCTTCCTCGATCACCCGCTTGAACATCGTCATCTTGTGGATCGATTCCATCAGGTGGTTGAACTCGGTCGACAAGACGCCGATGTCGTCCTTGGACGTGATCAGGATCTTGTTGGAAAGGTCCACATCCCCGGTGCCTAGCGTATGAATCTGGTCGATGATCGAGCCCACCGGATCGGCGATCGAATTGGCAATCCATTTCGTGAACAGCAACTGCAACCCGGCGGCGAGCACCAGCACGGCCACGGCCAAGCCCAGCGCGTAGCGCACCAGGGTGCCGATCCGCTCGTTGGTCGTGATGCTCAGCTTTGCGATCACCCCTGACAGGTTGTCAGAGGCCACAATCGCCTCCGATACGGCGGCCCGAAGCCCGTCCAGATTAGCATCTGTGGCCGCGCCTGGGCGCTCAGTCATGCCATTGAAGCGTTGCGTGACAGCGGCCAGGGCCGAGACCAGGACGCGCGCCTGCTCGCCCACCGATTCCGCGCCGATGCCGCCGAGGTCAAGCGCGCCAAGAGAACTGTTGACCGCGGTGATGCGCTTCTTGGCAAGGTCGAAGCTGCGCGTCGGGCCAGTGGCCTCGGACGGGCCAGTTGGGGCATCGAGCTCGCCGCGCAGGGCGCGCAATTCGGTGTCGATGGTTTGAACGACCCGACCCTGGGGCAGCAGCGTACCGACAATCAATGCCGACTTGCCGTTGATGCTGAGCAAGGTGCCCACGGCAATCAGAAACAACACGACGAACCAGAACAGCACGCCGCCAGAAAAGATCTGGAATTTCTTGCGGATCGGAAGGTCGACGAATGTAATGGCGTTTATGAATCGCATGATCAGGCTGGCCACGACGTTTTGAAATGGTGACGCACTCATTTGTCTCCTTGAAACCGCGGCGATGCCCCTCGCCGGACGCCATGGGAAGCATCATAGCCGACGCGCTGGACCTGCCCGCGTTAGCTCGCCTGCAGCCTGAAAACCGGCAGGCGCTCGCCGACCTTGCTGACCCACAATCGACCCGGTTGCATGATCGGACTACTTCAGCGCGTAGCTGCTCACAATTCCCGCAAACAGGGTGAAACCGAGCCAATGGTTCAGCCGAAAAGCCTTGAAGCAGCCCTCGCGCGAGCGCCCGCGAATCAGCATGTAATGCCACGCAACCTGTCCAAAGGCGAGCGCAAATGCTATGTTTAACAGAGCACTTTGCGCAGGCTGCATAAGTGCTACATCCCAAATGACAATATAAACCAGATAGCACAGCAGAATCGCCGCAACATCGAGTCGCCCGAGTGTGATGGCCGAAGTCTTGAGCCCCAGGCGCAGGTCGTCGTCGCGGTCCACCATGGCGTATTCGGTGTCATAGGCCAGTACCCAGAACAGGTTGCCCAGCAGCAAGACCCAGGCCTGCAGCGGCACGCTGGCCTGTAGCGTGGCCAGGCTCAAGATTCCCGAGTCGGCAAACAGGCTCCACGGCGCGCCGCCGCGCACGGCAGAAAACGCCATCGGAATGCCAAAACTGAAGGCTACGCCCAGCACCGCCTGCGGCATCGAGAGCCAGCGTTTGGTAAAGGGGTAAACCAGTGCCAGCGCCAACGCCACGAACGACCAGGCCACCGTGCTGGCATTGGTTGTGAGCACCAGCGCAAAGGCCAGCAGCGCGAGCGACGCGCCCAAGCCCAGCGCTTCTGGCACCGACACCGCCCCGGTCGTGACCGGACGCTGCGCCGTGCGTTTGACGTGGCGGTCAAAGTCGCGATCGGCGACGTCGTTGACGCAGCAACCGGCGCTGCGCATCAGGATCGTGCCCAGGCTAAAGACGCTCAACAAATGCCAGCCCGGGAAACCTCCGGCGGCCACCCACAAGGCGCTCAAGGTCGGCCATAACAGCAGCAGCCAGCCGGCCGGACGATTCCAGCGAATCAGGTCGAGGTAGCGCGCCAGGCGGGCTGCAAGCGGCGAGGGCGCCAGTGGCAAAGTTGAATTCACAGGATGGTGAGGGCAACGGCAGAGTGCCAAATAGCTATCGGGTTTATAGCTGCTTGCGCAGTGTGGACGGGGGCTAGGGGAGAAAACAGCATAAATTATAGATCAGGACAGGCGCTGCACACCGGGCAGCTCACAGGCGTAGACGGCGTTGCGCAGCGCGGCGATGGCTTCGTAGCGCGTGAAGCTGCGCCGCCAGGCCAGCACCACGCGGCGCCGGGGTGGTGCGCCGCCCGCCTTGTCGCTGACGGCGAGGTATTTGACGTACGGCTCTGCATCGCGCTTGCCACGTGGTTTGGGCGACAGCGCTTCCTTTGGCACGCTCAAACGCGGCACCAGCGTGACGCCCATACCAGCGGCCACCATGTGCTTGATGGTCTCCAGCGAGGAGCCTTCGAAGCTCTTGCGCATGCCGGCGGCGTTGCTGGAGAAGCGCGCAAACTCCGGGCACACATCGAGCACGTGGTCACGAAAGCAGTGACCACTGCCAAGCAGCAGCAAGGTCTCGTTTTTCAGCTCTTCGCTACTCACTTGCTGCCTGCTGGCCAGCGCATGATGGAAGGGAACGACGGCCATGAAGGGCTCGTCGTAGAGCGGGGCAATGGCCAGCCCGGCGTCTGGAAAAGGCTCAGCCAGAATGGCGCAATCAATCTCGCCGACGCGCAGCATTTCGAGCAGTTTGACGGTGAAGTTTTCCTGCAGCATGAGTGGCATTTGCGGTGTGCGGTTGATCATCTGACGGACCAAATCCGGCAGCAAATACGGGCCGATCGTGTAAATAATGCCCAGCGTGAGCGGCCCGTTCAGCGGGTCTTTGCCGCGCTTGGCGGTCTGCTTGATGGCCTCGGCCTGCTCCAAGACGCCCTGCGCCTGACGCACGATTTCTTCGCCCAGGGGCGTGACGGTCACTTCCGTGGCGCTGCGCTCAAAGAGCTTGACATCGAGTTCTTCTTCGAGCTTCTTGACCGCCACCGACAGGGTCGGTTGCGACACAAAGCACGCGTCTGCCGCTTTGCCAAAGTGACGCTCACGCGCCACGGCCACGATGTACTTGAGTTCAGTCAGGGTCATGGCGCTATTTTGTACCAGAGTGTGGCCAGTGCCAGATGGGTGGCTTGGGTTAGCTGCCGCAGGGCACCACAAGCCTTATCATGGCACCCCGATCATCGAATCCGCAGTAAGGCTGCAGCAGTGAACACCCGCATGAATGCCAGACACCTCTTTTTGACCCTCACCAGTGGAATGGTGGCACTCGCGTTGGGTGCCTGCAGCGCCAAGCCGGACGCGCCAGCGCCCGGGGCCGCAAGCAGTGCGCCCGCCAGTCCTGCCGCCAGCGCGATGCCAGCCGTCAGTATCACCAGTGCACGTGCCGTGCAGCGCGATTTCCCGGTGTTGCAGAACGCCACCGGCACCGTCGTGCCCTTGGCCAGTGTGGACATCAAATCCCAGGTCACCAGCGTCGTCAGCAAGGTGCATATTCGCGACGGTCAATTTATCAAGGTCGGCGAGCCGCTGTTCACGCTGGACGCACGCACCGACGAGGCCAATCTGGCCAAGGCACGGGCTCAATTGGCGAAAGACACTGCCGCGGCGACCGACGCGCAGCGCCAGTTGGCGCGCGCGCGCCAATTGCTGGCGCAAAATTTTGTCTCACAGGGCGCAGTGGATACGGCGCAAACCCAGCTTGAGTCAACTCAAGCCAGCCTGGCTGCTGACCAGGCCGCAATTGATGCCGCCCGGGTTGCGGTCTCCTATGCTCGCATCAGCGCGCCGAGCGCGGGGCGAACCGGCGCGGTCAATGTCTCGCCGGGCAGCCTGGTGCAGGCCAACGTGACAAGCTTGGTCACGATCACGCAGCTCGATCCGATTGCGGTTGGCTTCAGCCTGCCGCAACGCACGCTCGCCGAGACGCTGTCGGCGCTGAAAAACGGGGGGACGCCGGTCAAGGCGACGCTTGCCGACGGGGGTGCCAGCTTTATCGGGCGCTTGCAGTTTGTCGATAACGCGGTTGACGCCGCATCGGGCTCAGTCAAAGTCAAGGCGATCTTTGAGAACCCGCAGGGCAAGCTCTGGCCGGGCGCGTTTGTTGACATCTCACAAACCGTCAGTGTCCTGAAGGGCGCGGTGGTGATTCCGCAGGCGGCGATCATTCCCAACGCACGCGGCCCGATGGTCTATGTGGTGCAGTCTGGCAAGGCCGTCATGCGGCCGGTGCAATTGGTCCAGGCGCAGGGTGACGAGGCGGCGGTCACCGGGGTCAAGGCGGGCGAGTCGATCGTGCTTGATGGCAAACAGAATCTGCGCCCCAATACGCCGGTGTTGGAGCGCTCGTCCAATCCCAACAACGGTGCCTCGCGTCCAGCGCACAGTGCGAGCGCGTCATGAACTTTTCTGAACTGTTCATCCGTCGCCCGGTGATGACGGTGTTGCTTAACCTGGCCATTGTGCTGGCTGGGGTGATTGGTTTGCGCAGCATCCCGGTGGCGGCGCTGCCCAGCTATGACACGCCCGTCATCAATGTATTTGCCGCTTTGCCTGGGGCCAACCCGGAAACCATGGCCAGCTCGGTCGCCTTGCCACTGGAGAAGCAGTTTCAGACCGTGCCGGGGCTCAAGACCATCAGCTCGACCAGCACGCTCGGGCGCACCTCGCTGACGCTTGAATTTGACGAGGGGCGCAATGTGGATGCGGCAGCAGTCGATGTGCAAGCCGCGTTGTTGCGCGCGCAGCGCTCCCTGCCGCAGGACATGACGGCCACACCCGCCTACCGCAAAGTCAACCCGGCCGATGCACCGGTGCTGCTGATTGCCATGACATCGCCATCGCTGGCGCCGTCCGATCTGCAGGACTTTGCCGAGCACCTGATTTCGCCCACCTTGTCGACCATTGATGGCGTCGCACAGGTCAATGTGTACGGCTCGAAACGCTATGCCGTGCGCGTCAGCGTGCACCCGGAGGCGCTGGCGCTGCGCAACATCGGGCTGGACGAATTGAGTGCCGTGCTGCGCGCTGCCAACGTCAATACCCCGGTCGGCACGTTTGACGGACCGCGCCAGAGCCTGATGCTGCAGGCCAATCGGCAACTGCGCAACGCGGCTGATTTTGCCGATTTGATCGTCAGCAACCGGGGCGGCAACCCGGTGCGATTGAAAGAAGTGGCGCAGGTGGAGGACTCGCTGGAAACGCTCAAGAGCTGGGCCACCTTCAATGGCGAAAACTCGATTACGCTGGCGGTGCAGCGCCAGCCCGGTGCCAACACCGTGAGCGTGGTGGATGCCATTCACCGCGCCTTGCCCAATCTGCAAAGTCAGATGCCGCAATCGGTCAAATTGACGCCGTTTCTGGATCGCTCGGTTTCCGTGCGTGAAGCCTTGCACGATGTGTCGCTGACGCTGCTGGGCACGATCGCCCTGGTGGTGCTGGTGATCTTTCTGTTTCTGCGGCGTTTTGTGGCCACCATGATCCCGATGCTGTCGCTGCCGGTGTCGCTGATCGGCGCGGTGGCGCTGCTGTGGGGTTTTTCGTATAGCCTGGACAACATCTCGCTGCTGGGACTGACGCTCGCCGTGGGACTGGTGGTGGACGACGCCATCGTGGTGCTGGAGAACATCATGCGCCATGTGGAAAATGGCGAGGCACCGTTTCCGGCGGCACTCAAAGGCGCGCGTGAAGTTGGGTTTACCATTATTTCAATCTCGACCTCGCTGATCGCAGTGTTCATCCCGATCTTCTTCATGCCCGGCGTGATTGGCCTGTTATTCCACGAGTTTGCGGTGGTGGTGGGTCTGGCCATTATCGTCTCGGCCTTTGTCTCGCTGACGCTGGTACCGATGCTGGCCAGCCGCTTTCTGACCGATGAGACTCACAAGAAACCGCCCGGTGCCGTGGTGCGCTCCTTCGCACGCGGTTTTGATCGTTTGCTGGCCGGCTACACCCGGCTGCTCGACATCGCGCTGGGTCACCGCAACCTGATGCTGCTGCTGGCACTGGCGACGCTGGTGGGCACGGTGTGGCTGGTCAATATCATTCCCAAGGGGTTTTTCCCGGAAGAAGACATCGGGCAGATTCAGATTTCTACCGAAGCCGCTGAAGACACTTCGTTTCCCGAGATGGTGCGCTTGCAGGAGCGCGCGGCCGCCATCATCCGGGTTGACGCCAACGTGGCGGCGGTGAGCTCCTTCAACGGCGGCTTTGGCGCGCAAAACACCGGGCGCATGTTTGTTGCTCTGAAAGCCGCCAATCAGCGCCAGCCCATGAAGAAAGTGGTTGAAGGCTTGCGCCGCAAACTGCGCGAGGTGGCGGGCATTAGCGTCTTCATGCGCCCGGTGCAAAACCTGCAACTCGGCGGGCGCTCCAGCAAGGCCCAGTACCAATACATCCTGCAAAGCGTGCGCGCCGATGAGTTGAGCAGCTGGGCCACCAGACTGCAGGATCGGCTGGCTGCTGATCCGCTGTTTCGCGATGTGACGAGCGATGCGCAATTACGCGGTTTGCAGGCTCAGCTCAAGATTGACCGCGACAGCGCCAACAAGCTGGGCGTCTCGATCGATGCCATCCGCACCGCGCTTTATAGCGCCTTTGGCGAGCGCCAGGTCTCTACCATCTACCTGCCCACCGACAGCTATCAGGTGATCATGGAGGTGCAGGCCGACGCCAAGCAGGACGAGCGTGCGCTGGGCGGCATTTATGTGCGCGCCAACACCGGCGCGCTGGTGCCCATCTCCAACTTCACCACGGTTGAGCGGACCTTGGGCCCTACCGCCATCAACCACGTGGGGCAGTTGCAAGCCGTCACGGTATCCTTCAACCTGGCACCCGGTGCCGCTTTGGGGGCGGCCACGGCCAAGATTGACGCGGCACGCGCGGCCCTTCAGATGCCCTCTTCCATCATCACCAGCTACGGCGGTGACGCCGCCGTGTTCAAGACTTCCCAGGGCAGCCAGCTGGTGTTGATCATCGCCGCGCTGCTGGTCATTTACACTTTGCTCGGGGTGCTCTACGAGAGCTACATCCACCCGATCACCATCATCGCTGGTTTGCCCTCAGCCGCAGTCGGCGCTCTGGCCACCTTGATGCTGTTTGGTCAGGATTTGACGCTGATTGCCACCATCGGCATTGTGATGCTGGTCGGCATCGTGAAGAAGAACGCCATCATGATGATTGACTTTGCGCTTGATGCGCAGCGCCATCAGGGTATGCCACCGGCACAAGCCATTCGCGAGGCCTGCATCCTGCGCTTTCGCCCGATCATGATGACCACCATGGCGGCATTGATGGGCGCGCTGCCGATTGCCATAGGCCTGGGCGCTGGTGCCGAGTTGCGCCAGCCGTTGGGTCTGGCGGTGGTCGGCGGCCTGGTCTTTTCACAAGCCATCACGCTGTTTATCACGCCGGTGATTTATCTGGCGCTGGACCGCTTCAGCGGCACGGGGCCGGTGCTGACGGCAGAGACGGCGAAGGTGTAACGGGCAGCGCCAGCGCGAGCGCGAGCCTCAATACCCGAGGGCCAGCCCGCTGTTGCGGCGCGGATCGTTGGCACCATAAAAGCGATTGTTAGCGACCGGTTTGCCGCCCAGCGCCGGGGCACCCACCAGGATTGCCGCCATGTGACCGCCGGGCTGCGCAGCGCCCAGCTTGTGTCCCATCTCCAGCAGAATCTTGCGCGCATCCGGGCTGATGGCGAAGTTATCGACGTTGGTCAGGTCGGGTAGCCACTGCTGGTGAAAACGTGGCGCATCGACGGCTTCCTGCACATTCATGCCATAGTCGATGACGTTGAGAATGGTGTGCGTGACCGCCGTGATGATGCGGCTGCCGCCCGGCGTGCCCAGCACCATCACCGGCTTGCCGTCTTGCGTGATGAGGGTCGGGCTCATGGAACTCAGCGGCCGTTTGCCCGGGGCGATCGCGTTGGCCTCACCCTGCACCAGACCATACAAGTTGGGCACACCGACTTTGACCGTGAAATCGTCCATTTCGTTATTCAGCAGCACTCCGGTCCCCGCTGCCGTGACCTTGGCGCCAAACCAGTCATTGAGTGTGTACGTGACAGCCACCGCATTGCCAAACTTGTCGACAATGGAGTAATGCGTGGTGTTGCTGCCTTCGTGTGGCGCAACGCCCGGTTTCAGGTCTTCTGACACACCGGCCCTGGCTGGGTTGATCGCCGCGCGAATGCTGGCCGCATAAGCCTTGTCGAGCAAACGTGCCAGCGGGTTTTTCACAAACTCCGGGTCGCCGAGGTAGCTGTTGCGATCCACATAAGCGTGGCGCATGGCTTCAATCTGGTAGTGCACGGCCTGCGCGGAACGAAAACCCAGGTCCTTGAGCGGGTAGCCTTCGAGCACATTCAAGATCTCGCAGATCACCACGCCACCCGAGCTGGGCGGCGGTGCCGAGACGATGTGGTAGCCACGGTAATCGCATTCCACCGGAGCCATTTCACGCACCGTGTACTGGTCCAGGTCAGCCTGCGTGATGATGCCTTTACCCGCCGTGCTGGCCGCCACCAGCGCCCGGCCAAGAGCACCTTTGTAAAAGCCGTCGGCGCCGCGCTGACTGATCAGACGCAGCGACCTGGCCAAGTCCTTTTGCACCAGTTTCTGGCCGGCCTGGAATGGTTTGCCCTGGTTTAGAAAGATGGCGGCGGACGGCGCGTCCTTGGCAAAATCGGCAGTTGCCGTTTGCAGGATATCCACATCGCCCTGATTCAGCACAAAACCCTGCTGCGCGAAGCGGATGGCGGGCGCCATCAAAGCCGCTCGCGGCAGCGTGCCATATTTGGCGCGTGCCAGTTCCAAGCCGGCCACCGAGCCCGGCACACCGGCGGCCAGGTAGCCGCGCGTGCTCAGGCCTTTGACCACGTTGCCACTGGTGTCCAGATACATGTTGGCGCTGGCGGCCAAGGGCGCTTTTTCACGGAAGTCCAGAAAGGTCCTGCGCCCATCGGCCAGTTGCAAGGTCATGAAGCCGCCACCCCCCAGATTGCCCGCTGCCGGGTAGACCACGGCCAAGGCGTAGCCGACGGCGACGGCGGCGTCAACGGCATTGCCCCCTTGCTTGAGGATGTCAACGCCAACCTGGGTCGCCAGGTGCTGGGCAGTCACGACCATGCCGTGCTCAGCCGCAACCGGTGCGACGGAGGCGGCTTGCGTGCCGAAACAAAAATAGATTGATGCGGTGGCGACCAAGGCCAGGCGAACGGCGGGTAGTTTCATTTGGGTGATTCTTCAGATCGCTGGGGCACGATGCGCGTCCAGCAGCGCATACTGTAACAAGTAATGTAGGATGCGCATCACACCATACAAGAATTTCCAAGCCTCTGAAAGAGATTGCAGCATGTCAATGCGTTCGAGCGACCGTTTTCTGATCATGGCTGACGCCGCGCTGCGCACCCTGTTCGCCACGCCGCGCGCGAGCCGTCCCTGCCCGACATTAGCCAGTGAAGCAACCGAACTCAGCGCCACTGAAAAAGCACAGTCGGGTGCCTTGATGCGCGTCAACCATGTCGGCGAGGTATGTGCCCAGGCGCTTTACACGGGGCAGGCATTTGCTACAAATAACGAAGCGCTTAAAGACCATTACACAAGGGCCAGCGCCGAAGAAACTGATCATCTGGCGTGGACCAAGCAACGTCTGGACGAGCTCGGCGCACGCCCGTCACTGCTCAATCCCCTGTGGTATGGCGCGGCTTTTGGACTGGGTTTGCTGGCGGGGCGACTGGGTGACGCAGTCAGTCTGGGCTTTGTCGTGGAGACCGAAAACCAGGTGGAAGCGCATCTGCAGAGCCACCTCGCCCGGCTGCCCGCCAATGACCAGGCCTCGCGCGCCATCGTGGCGCAGATGAAGGACGATGAGGCGCGCCATGCGCTGGAGGCCAACAAAGCCGGTGCGGTGGCGCTACCCGCCGTGGTGAAAAGCCTAATGACAGCCGCGGCCCGGGTGATGACGACCGTGGCGCACCGGGTTTAGACCGCTCTGGCTCAATTCAACTGCCCTCCCGCAGCGGCAGCGCTGAACTGTCCACCAGGTCGCGATAGGCGTGCCAGCTGGCGTGACCCAAAAGAGGCAGTGCCAGGATCCGTGGAAGCAAAGCTTGAGGCTTTGAAGCGTGACCGCAAGGGTCAGCACAGCATGCGCATCAACGGAAGGCGCCCGATTCACCCCGGCGAGGTGCTGCGCGAAGAGTTTTTGCAGCCCATGGGAATGACCGCCCACGCGCTGGCGATGGCGCTGCAAGTGCCCGCGCCGCGCATCAATGACATCGTGCGGGAGCGCCGCGCTGTGACGGTGGATACCGCGCTGCGCATGGCCAAGTACTTTGGCACCAGCGCGGAGTTCTGGATGGGCCTGCAAACCGACTTTGATATGGCCACGGCCCGCGCAACGATGGCGAGCGTGCTGGCGCGCATTATTTCGCGTGAGGATGCTGGCGAAGTTACTCACGGCTGAGTCTCCTGCTGGGAATCTATAAGCCAAATCGGGCTGCAGCCACCGTGGAATGTGCGCAACAAGCTATCAATGTAGGAGTGACAAGGCTGCCAGCGCAGCATTGGAGCGGCTGCTGCGGTATTGCGTCCGTCCACCCTTTGCCATGGAACGTCTGCGCAAAGAGGGCACCGCCTTGGTGTACCGCTGCGCCAAGCAGCGCAGCGAACCCAGTCATGCCCACGCCCGAGCCCGTACAACCCAAGCGCCCAGCCCATTACCTTTGGGCCGTGCTCATCGCCTGATTCCTGAGACCTTGCGGGACAGACCGCAGTTACGCGCGGCGAACCAGCTCTGTCCCCAACTGATTGAGACTTCCCGCTCTTGTGCCCCATCTGTGGCGGGCAGATGCGGCTGATTGCGTTCATCACCGAGGGGATGACGGGGTGCAATGCGATCCGGATTGGGATCTGGCCGAACAACCGGCCCCCGATTACGAGGTTGATCAGTGCATCAGTTGGTGATTGGGTGAGGCGGCAACTCTGACTCGCTGCAGGGCTAGGCTGCGCCCAGCACAGCCTTCCCACCGAACATCACCCTTCTGGACGGTGCTTTTTTTCATGGTGAACCTGCCACGCGGGCAGGAGGTCTCGGGTTTGCATGGGGTTCGAAGCCTGTTCCAGGGTGCGATACTGCGGCTCGTGCGGTTGAACGGCCTATCCGTTTATACGTCGACCTGAACCTTGCAGTGTTCGCCGGTGAGTGACCGCACATAGCTGCGCTGAACAACTTCTTGGTCGTCCACAACCAAAATGCTTGACTGAATGTTCATTTAATCACCTCTTGTCTTCAGGAGTGTTCTGGCAATCGCCGTGCCAACACCTTGTGTTCCAATAAAAAGCTTTTAAAATCAATATGTTAGTTACGAATTACTAGAATTTTTATGTTTGGAAATGTCATTGCGAATAGCTTGAAGTACAAAAAAACTATTCGTTTATATCAAGTGAACAAAAAAATTGTTCTCTATGTATATAAAAAAAGGTGACGCCTATGAAGTGTACATTAATTGTGTACATAATTCATACGAAAACACACTTGCAAGTAGATTTGATCATCGTCACTGCAATTTTGTAAGAGGATAGAATTTTTTACGAGCAAATTGACGCAAATCAGACTATTTCAAAGTCTTGCTGGCCAAGACCTGGAATTTACCGACAATGCGTGCAGTCAACTGGTCTGAAGGATTTGTTGCCCGTCACCCCGGCGTAGCAAATTTGCGGAACCGGTTGGCGACGTTGAAGCCAATTTGTCACTCGTCCGCAAACCACGGTGAGCGGCCTACATAGGGAACTTAGCAATGAAACTTTCCACAACCATCCGACTGATCGGGCTCACTGCCACCAGTCTCACGCTGACTACATTCTCGGCCGCATCGCTGGCCGCCGTTAACGCCGACGCGGCCGCCGCTTTGGCCAAGAAGAGTGGATGCCTGATGTGCCATGCCGTCGACAAAGACAAGTCCGCCTCGTCGTTCCAAAAGATTGCTGCGAAGTGGAAGGGCAACGCCGACGCCGAAGCCAAACTAGTCGACATAGTGACCAAAGCACCCAAGGTCAAGGCAAAGGACGGTTCAGAGCAGGAACACAAAGTGATCGCCAGCACAGACGCAGCCGAAATCAAGAATGTCGTCGGGTGGATCCTGGCCCAGTGATCTGTTGATGCGGCGCCACGCTAGCGCCGTACGTAGGCCTTTCGGAACCCTGGTCGCGGTCCGCGCTTTGGCACCAGAAGTATTATCCGTCCCGGGACCCGAAACCTGGCCTTAAGGGTGGGTGAATTTGGGCCTGATATGAACTTCCTGGCCAAAGCATGATTGCAGTATTGCAGCGGGTCCGTCGAGCGCGCGTCGAAATTGCGGGCCGCGTAAGCGGCAAAATCGACGCAGGTCTGTTGCTGCTATTGTGCGCAGAGCAAGGCGACAGCGAAGCGCAGGCCGACAAGATGCTTGCCAAGACGCTCAAGCTGCGCATCTTCAGCGACGACGCGGGCAAGATGAATCGCAGCGTTCAGGACATGGACGGCCAGGGTGGCGCCGGGGGCCTGCTCATCGTGAGCCAGTTCACGCTCGCCGCCGATGCCTCGGGTGGCAATCGGCCGGGTTTCAGTGCCGCGGCAAGTCCCGATGTTGGCCGTCGGCTCTTTGATTACTTTGTGACCAAGGCGCGCTTGGCGCATGCTGTCGTGCAAACCGGTGAGTTTGGCGCGGACATGCAGGTGCATCTGGTCAATGATGGTCCGGTGACGATCCCCCTGCGGATCACCCCGGCGACCGCGCGCGATCAATAAGGATTGCCGAACCCGAGGCCCGTCAGAATGTCGGCCTCGCGCATTTCCATCACTTGCGCGTCCTCGGCCAGGTCATGATCCCAGCCCTGAGCGTGCAGCGTTCCATGAACGATCAAGTGAGCATAGTGAGCTTGCAGTGCTATGCCCTGCTGCCGCGCCTCGTGCGCCACCACCGGGGCGCAGAGCACCAGGTCAGCGCCGACGATGCGCAGCGTGATCTCGCCGTCACCCACTAGCGCGTGGCGAATCCACTGAGCCACCTTGTGGCGAGGCAGGGCGGCGCGGTGGGCCGCCAGGTCGCCGAACTTGGCGAACTGCAGGGAAAATGTCAGCTTGGTCGGCATTGGTTTTTGGATCAAATTTGCCTGCAGCGCCCGTGCAATATCCGTAAGAAGCTATCAATTCAATAGCGTTTTCAAGTTTGGCCGGTCTTTCTTGCGGATGAGGGTCGTGCCGGGCGGCGCGCTGTATCCGCTTTTGCGTCGTCGCGCGCCGGGTTGCTGGATGCGCCAGGGGTATCGTACGCGTCGACAATGCGTGCCACCAGCGGATGACGCACGACGTCGGCACTGGTCAGGCGGCAAACCGCGATGCCATGCTGGCGGGGCGACTGGGTGACGCAGTCAGTCTGGGCTTTGTTGTAGAGACCGAAAACCAGGTCGAAGCGCATCTGCAGAGCCACCTCATGACAGCCGCCGCTCGGGTTATGACGACCGTGGCGCACCGGGTTTAGACCGCTCTGGCTCAATTCAACTGCCCTCCCGCAGCGGCAGCGCTGAACTGTCCACCAGGTCGCGATAGGCGTGCCAGCTGGCGTGACCCAAAAGAGGCAGCGCCAAGATCAGGCCGAGCAAGGCCAGGCACATACCCAGTAGTGTCAGGCCGAACAGCAGCAGCGCCCAGAGTGCCATCGGCACCGGGTTGGCCAGCACCGACAGCCAGCTGGTGAGAACCGCCTGCTTGAGCGTGACGCGCCGGTCCAGCAGCAAAGGCACGGCGACCACCGTGGAAGCAAAGATCGGCGCCGCCATGACGCCGCCCAGGGTCAGCCAGAGTTCAAGCAGGTACCCGTCTTTGGCCAGCACCACGTGCCGCAGAAAATCGGCCCAGGTGTGGATGGGAGCCGGCGCCAGCAGTGTGATGAGGGCGGCAGAGGTCAGCACCCAGCCGGTGCCCGCCAGCGCCAGCAAGGCGCCAAACTGCGCCAGGCACCAATAGTCGTTGCCCCACTTGTTGACATGACGGTCCTGCCAGTTCAACCAGGTCTTCAACACCACACCGGCACCGGGATCTTCGCCGCGTTCGCGCGCCCGGCTGAGGGCGTACAGGCTGGTCGCCAGGATCGGTGCCACCAGCAGAAAGCCCGGAAAGGCGCCCGCCAGCAACCAAAACCGATCACGCGCCAGCAGCGCAATGGCCAGCCCACCCAGCGCCACCACCAGGCCGTGCGCCCAACTGATCCAGCCGCATGCCATCAGGTCGCGCCACGCCAGCGCCAGCCAGCGCCTGGGATGGCTCAAGGTGATCGCACGCACGGGGGGCAGAGCGGCCGCGGCAAGGTGGTCGGGTGATTGCTCCATAGGTGCGCATCGTAACGTCATAGGCCACGCTCTGCACGCCGCTACATGTTTTGCGGCTATCTGCGAAGCTCAGACTTCGATCAGCTCGAAACTGGTGCTGATGGCCGCAGTCTGGCCCAGCATGACGCTGGCGGAGCAGTATTTTTCGTGGCTCAGGGCAATGGCGCGCTGCACAGCCGCTGCCGGGATGCCTTTGCCCGACACGATAAAGTGCATATTGATCGTGGTGAACACCTTGGGGTCGGTCTCGGCGCGCTCGGCGTCGAGCCGGACGCTGCAGCCGCGCACATCGTGGCGGCCACGCTTGAGGATCAGCACCACGTCATAGGCGGTGCAGCCCCCGGCACCCGCGAGCAGCAGTTCGAGCGGTCGCGGTGCCAGATTCAGGCCGCCGTTTTCCGGCGTGGCCGCATCCGGTGCGCCGTCCATCATGAGCGTGTGACCGCTGCCGGTTTCGGCCACAAAACCCATGCCCGAGCGTGTGGCCAGAGCGCCAGTCCAGCTAACAGTGCAATCCATAAAGTGATTTCCGAGTCAGTTTGCAGACGAGAATTGTCGCCCAGCCGGGCGTTTATCATCGGCTAATCCAGAAGCCCAGCATGAAGACCCAACAACTCAGCCCCGCCGACTACCTGAAAAAAATCCTGACTGCCCGCGTTTATGACGTCGCTGTGGAGTCGGCGCTGGAGCCCGCCCGCGCCTTGAGCCAGCGTCTGCACAACTCGCTGCTGCTCAAACGCGAGGACCAGCAAGCGGTGCACAGCTTCAAGCTGCGCGGCGCCTACAACAAGATGGCGCGGCTAAGCCCCGGGCAACTCAAGCAGGGCGTGATTTGCGCCTCGGCGGGCAACCATGCGCAGGGCGTGGCGCTCAGCGCGCAGCGGCTGGGCGCGCGCGCCGTCATCGTCATGCCCACCACCACGCCGCAGCTCAAGATTGATGCAGTGCGTGGCTTTGGCGGTGAGGTGGTGCTGTTTGGCGACAGTTATTCCGACGCCTACGCGCACTCGCTGGAACTCGAAAAGCAGCAGGGCCTGAGCTTTGTCCATCCATTTGACGACCCGGACGTGATCGCCGGCCAGGGCACGATCGCCATGGAAATTTTGCGCCAGCACCAGGGCCGGCTCGACGCCGTGTTTGTGGCCATCGGCGGCGGCGGTCTGATCTCGGGTGTGGCCAACTACATCAAGGCGGTGCGCCCCGAGATCAAGGTGATTGGCGTGCAGATGAGTGACTCGGATGCGATGGCGCAGTCGGTGACGCTCGGCAAACGCGTCTCCTTGAACGATGTCGGTTTGTTCTCAGACGGCACGGCCGTGAAGCTGGTGGGCGAGGAGACCTTCCGGATCTCGCGCAAGCTGGTTGATGAATTCGTGCTGGTTGATACTGACGCGGTGTGCGCCGCCATCAAGGATGTTTTTGTCGATACGCGCAGCATTGTCGAGCCGGCCGGCGCGCTGGCGGTCGCCGCCATCAAGCAGTATGTCGCCACGCACAAAACCCGGGGCGAAACCTACGTTGCCATTCTGTGCGGCGCCAATATGAACTTCGACCGCCTGCGCTTTGTCGCCGAGCGCGCCGAGGTGGGCGAAGAACGCGAAGCACTGTTTGCGGTCACGATTCCCGAGGAGCGCGGCAGTTTCCGACGCTTTTGCGAGGTGGTCGGGGCGCTGCCGGGTGGCGCACGCAACGTCACCGAGTTCAACTACCGCATCAGTGAGGCCGCGCAGGCGCATGTGTTTGTTGGCCTGACGACGCACGGCAAAGGCGAATCGAGCAAGATCGCCGCCAACTTTGGCAAGCACGGTTTTGCGGCGCTGGATTTGACCCACGACGAGCTGGCCAAGGAACACATCCGCCACATGGTCGGCGGTCATTCGAAGCTGGCGCGGGATGAGCGCTTGCTGCGCTTTGTTTTTCCGGAGCGGCCCGGCGCGCTGCTGAAATTTTTGAGCCTGCTGCGCCCGGGCTGGAATATCTCCTTGTTTCACTACCGCAACCAGGGCGCGGATTATGGCCGCATTCTGGTCGGTTTGCAGGTGCCGGAGGCCGACAACCCGGCGTTCGCACAGTTTCTCGCAAGCCTGGGTTACTCCTACGTCGAAGAAACCGCCAACCCGGTGTACCAGATGTTTTTGCAGTCATGAGCGCTTCGCTTGAAGGCAAGCTGGTGGTGGCGATCTCCAGCCGCGCCCTGTTTGATTTTGAGGAAGAAAACCAGGTCTTCGAGCAAGGCGATGATCGCGCCTACATGGCGCTGCAATTGGAGCGCCTCGATATTCCGGCCAAACCCGGCGTGGCGTTTTCGCTGGTCAAGAAGCTGCTGGCGTTTAACGACGTCGCTTTGGGCGGTAACGAGCACCCGGTCGAGGTGGTCATCCTGTCGCGCAACGACCCGGTGTCTGGCATGCGGGTGTTTCGCTCGGCCCAGCATTACGGCCTGGCGATCGAGCGCGGCAGTTTCACGCGTGGCGAGCCGCCCTGGCGCTATCTGAAACCCTTGCACGCCAACCTGTTCCTGAGTGCGCACTTGAGTGATGTGCGTGCGGCGCTGGCCGCTGGCGTGCCCGCGGCGCAGGTCTATCCGCAGTCGGCGCACGCCAGTGAGGCCCACCCGTCCGAGATCCGCATTGCCTTTGACGGTGATGCGGTCTTGTTCAGCGACGAAGCCGAGCGCGTCTATCAGGCGCAGGGCCTGCAAGCGTTTCAAAAACACGAGTCAGACAAGGCGCAGCAGCCGTTACTGGCCGGCCCATTCAAGCCCTTGCTGGCGGCCTTGCAGCGCTTGCAGCAGGCTGGCACGCCGAGCATCCGCATCCGCACCGCGCTGGTGACCGCGCGCAGCGCCCCAGCGCACGAGCGCGCCATCCGCACGCTAATGAACTGGCATATCGAGGTGGATGAAGCGATGTTCCTGGGCGGCCTGCGCAAGGGGGAATTCCTGCGCGAGTTTGAGCCCGATTTTTTCTTTGACGATCAGACCGGGCACGTCGATGCTGCCTCGCAGCACGTGCCCTCCGGTCACGTGGCCAGCGGGGTGTCTAACTTGATTGGGTGACGCTCGTGGTGGCTTAGCTTGACATATAGGCCCCCGCCTCATACTGTCAAATGCCCAGAAAACGAAGCTATGTCGTAACTAAATCGGCGCGGTCCCATACGCCAAGCTCTGCTGGCGGCATCCTTTGTTGACGCAACAAATCTGTTTCCCGCGAAGGACGAGTCTGCAGCGCAGGTGGAATTACAGAAATTCAGATTGACTGCCAGATCCCGGTCATTGCTTCCAGTGGCACAACAACAGCAGTGTGACGCCTCATTCAACCAAAGGCGCACCGGGCGTCAAGCGCGATCGGTATAAGATTGGAAAACCGCAGCCTTATGGCACATAGCTCACGCCCCAGTGCTAAGAATATTGGGAATCGCAAATAAAACTCGGAGAGCCCATCATGTCTAGTACCAACCAGGAAATTATCGGTCGAACCCAGTTGCAGGACCAATCCATCAATCAGCTAATCAAGTGGGGAGATCACCTCTCGGTTGGACATCCTGAAATCGATGCCCAGCATAAGGAAATATATGAATTTGGGGCGGAGATTTACGAAAGTTGGCGCGCTGGTGTACGGGTTGGGGAACTGAGAATCTGCACCGACACGCTGTTTGCGCTTCTGCGTACTCATTTCGTCTACGAGGAACGACTCCTCGCTCGGATCGGCTACGGCGATCTGAAGCGACATGCGGCAGAACATCGGAGCATGCTCAAGGAATTGCAGGCCATGCGCGAGCATTTCCAAACCCTCAGCGATGATGATGATTCCCCGGGGGGCTCAGTGTTGTCCCCTAACTGGTCGGTTATGCAGTTTATTCTAGGCTTTGCCTTTGGGCACGTGATGACCAGTGACATGAGCTACGTTCAGCCTCTCCAGGCTAGCAGTAATTCTGAGCAACGAACAGCTGGCAGCGTTTGACCTGTTTTCCATAGTCGGGTAGGCCTTCGCAATGCGCACCCCATCCGCGCTGGTCGGGTGGCACATCGCAATGCCACCCAATCCAGAGGACTTTGCCCTCTTCCTCTTGCCCTCGAGCGGCCTTCACGTGGGAATAGCGCGGCAATACCAAGAAAGCAGTGCCGCTGGAGGCCTTAAATGGCAAGACGTTTTTAGCGATGGTGAACGGCGTCGCTGACGGCGTTTTTTGCATCCTTGACGATTTCCTTGGCATCTCCCAGCCGCTTTTCTGCTTTGCCACTGACTTGCTTGTGGATGCCCTTGGCTTCTTGCTCCTTGTTGCCAACCAATTTCCCGGCTCCCTCCTGGACTTTGCCGGCGAGATCTTTAACAGTGCCTTGAATTTGATTTTTGTTCATGATGGTTTTCCTTAAAAAGTTGAACGGATTTGTTCGCCAACGAGTCATCGACTCATAGCGGGCCAATCCTAGGTAATCAGCGCCACTTCATCTGTGCGCTGGCATACATAGTCCTGCTTTTTGAAGTGAGACCGCCGCCCTGGTTCGAGCCCTGCATGTTCCTTGCACCGGCGGCTACGCGATGACGCCGCGCAGCGCCGCTTCAACGTCTTCGGTCAAGCTCTCTGGCGTATCGGTGGGCGCATAGCGCTTGAGCACGGCACCATCCTTGCCGACCAGAAATTTGGTGAAGTTCCACTTGATCGCTTTGCTGCCCAGCAGGCCGGGCGCCTGTGCTGTCAGCCATTGGTAGAGCGGGTGCGCCTGCGCGCCATTGACGTCAATCTTGGCCATCATGGGAAAGCTCACGCCGTAGTTGAGTTGGCAAAACTCGGCGATCTCGCCGTTGCTGCCCGAGTCCTGCGCGCCAAACTGGTTGCACGGAAAACCCAGCACGACCAGGCCCTTTTTGCCATAGGTCGCATGAAGTTCTTCCAGTCCCGCAAACTGCGGTGTGAAGCCGCAAGCACTGGCGGTGTTGACGATCAGCAGCACCTTGCCTTTGAATTGGCTCAGGGAAACCGCCTTGCCATTGATTTGCAAGGCTTCAAAGTCATAAACAGTGCTCATGGGGGCTCCAATCGTTGAGTAATGCGAGCAAGTTTCGCACGCTTGCGCAAACCGTGCGTTGACGCGCCTAGTGCCCATTAGGGCGTGTTCACTAATAACTGTTGACATTTATCAAAGCTTGTTTCTGCCAGAAGCCCACAATACTAAATAAGCAAATGCACATATTCAAATACAACATTAGAGAGTCTGCTCATGACACCCAAGTTCAAGCGCATCACCTTATTGGCCTGTTTGGCCGGGTGGGCGAGCGTGGCCAGCCCTGGGTTGGCGGGGGCGCAGGAGCCCAAACCGCTCAAGCTCAGCACCACCGCCGACCACACCAAGTTCAAGGAGCTGCAGCGTGAGTTCAAGTCCGGTCCCGAGGTCACACGAGCCTGCCTGACTTGCCACACCGAGGCGGCTGGCCAGATTCACCGCACCAAGCACTGGACGTGGGAGTATCGCAACCCGGCGACCGGCCAGATGCTGGGCAAAAAGACTGTCGTCAACAATTTTTGCATCTCCGTCGCTTCCAATGAAGCCGCCTGCAACAGTTGCCATATCGGCTACGGCTGGAAAGACGCCACCTTCGATTTCAAGTCAGAAGAAAACGTGGACTGCCTGGTCTGCCACGACACCACAGGCAACTACAAAAAGCCCTCGGGTCTGGCTGGCAACGTGGTGACGCAGGACACCGAATTTCCGCCCGGCTCCGGCAAGATACTCAAAGCCATTGATCTGAGCAAGATTGCGCAAAAGGTTGGCAAAACCAGCCGCGACACCTGTGGTGCCTGCCACTTTAACGGTGGTGGCGGTGACGGCGTCAAGCACGGCGATCTGGACAGTTCCATGGCCGCGCCGGACAAGGCACTGGATGTCCACATGGACGCCTCGGGGCTGGACTTTAGCTGCGCGACCTGCCACAAAACATCCAGCCACGACGTGGCCGGTAGCCGCTACGCCGTAACCGCCAAGGACGACAAAGGGGCGCGCGTGCGTGGTGCCGTTGACAGCGGCAACCCGGCCACTTGCGCCTCCTGTCATGGCAACAGTCCACACAAGACCGACGAACGCCTGAATCAGCATAGCGCCAAGCTGGCCTGCCAGACCTGCCACATTCCCGAGTTCGCACGCGGGGGCATCGCGACCAAAATGAACTGGGACTGGTCAACCGCCGGCAAGCGCGATGCCAATGGCAAGCAAATCGAAAAGAAAGATGCCAAGGGGCGTCTCATCTATGAATCCCGAAAAGGCGACTTCGTGCTGGCCGAAAACGTCAAACCGACCTATGTCTGGTTCAACGGGCAGGTGAACTACACCTTGCTCACCGACAAGATCGAAAAGGGCAATGGCGTGACCCACATCAACACGCTCAGCGGCAGCCCGACGGACGGCAAGTCGATGATCTGGCCGATCAAGCGATTTGGCGGCAAGCAGCCTTATGACAGCGTCAACAAAACGCTGATCACGCCCCACACCGCCGGCAATGATGACACCGGCTACTGGAAGAACCTGGAGTGGAACAAGGCTATCCAGGCCGGCATGAAGGTGTCTGGCGCGCCGTATTCTGGCAAGTTTGAATTCATCACAACGCAGATGGACTGGCCCATCACGCACATGGTGGCACCCAAGGAAAAAGCGCTGGGTTGCGTGCAATGCCATGCCAAGAACGGCCGCCTCGCTGGCATCGAAGGCGTTTATATCCCCGGGCGTGACGCCAATGTCTGGGTGGACCGGCTGGGCTGGGGCCTGGTGTGGCTGACGCTGTTGGGGGTGCTGGCGCACGGTGCCATGCGCTTGCGCTCAAGGACCAGGATTCAAGGAGACACAAAATGACTAAGCGGGTCTATCTTTTCAAGGGATTTGAGCGCTTCTGGCACTGGGGGCAGGCCGCCCTGATCATTTTCCTGATGCTCACCGGGTTTGAGATTCATGGAAGCTATGTCAATTTTGGCTTTCAGAAAGCGGTCAGCTATCACACCACGGCCATCTGGTCGCTGGTGGGGCTGTGGATTTTTGCCATTTTCTGGCACGTGACCACGGGCGAGTGGCGCCACTACATCCCGACGACCAGGAATGTACTGGCCATCGCGCACTATTACTCCTCGGGCATCTTCAAGCATGAGCCGCATCCGTTTCGCCCGAGCGCCAGTCAAAAGCACAACCCGTTGCAGCGGCTGACCTATCTGGCCATCCTGACGCTGCTCAGCCCCTTGATGTGGTTCAGCGGCTGGCTGTATCTGTTTTATGCCGACTGGTCCGCCTGGGGCCTGGGCGCACTGCCGCTGCAATGGGTCGCCGTGGTCCACACCGCAGGCGCTTTCCTGATGCTGGCATTTCTGATTTCTCACCTTTACCTGGCCACGACCGGGCATCGCCTGAGCTCCCAGGTCAAGGCCATGATCACCGGCTGGGAAGAGATCGATTGACAACGCCGGTTTATCAGCAACATTTTTTTAGGAGTCTTCATCATGAAATATACAAAGTCCCTCACCGCCGCTGCACTGTTTGCGCTGCTGGCTGCATCATTTTCTGCGCAGGCCTATGACGCCGACTGGAAGCGCGGCCGCGTCTATTACCGCAGTGTCTGCACTTCCTGCCATGTGGCCTCGCCCATCGGGTCAATCAACCCGAGCACCAAGACCAAGGCAGACTGGAGCGCCTACCTGCTGACCGACAAGCACGCCAAGGGCAAGGATGCGCTCAGCAAGTACATCAGCAAGGCGTACCGCGCCAGCATCAAGTCTGCCAACAAGGCGGCCGAGAAGTTCGCCGATGTGCCTGACCAGGACCTGGCCGCTGACATCAAGGCTTTCCTGATCAAGGGAGCCAAGGACGGCGACGCACCGGCCACTTGTAGCTGATATTCAAATTGCTGCAAAGGCTGTCGACCATGAACACCCCAACCACCGACGGCAGGCGTGCCGTCAAAGCTTTCTGGCCGCCGCTGGCGGCGGGCACAGCACTCGGGCTGGTGCTGCTGCTCACGTTTGTGCTGTCTGGCCACGGCCTGGGGGCCAGCGGGGCCTTTACCGATGTGGTCGCGGCGACCGGTTTGACGCTTGCCCCTGAGGCGACCAAAGCCAATGCCTACCTCGGTGCCAAGGTCGCCGACGGCAACCCGATCGGCTCCTGGATGACCTGGGAAGTTCTCGGTGTGTTCATCGGTGCGCTGGCGGCGGCTTTTCTGGCCGGGCGCTTTCGGTTGCAGCTGGATGGGGCGCGCAGCGTCGGCACCGCGCCACGCTTGGTCCGGGCGTTGGCGGGTGGCGTGCTGGCCGGCTTTGGCGCGCGCGTGGCGGGCGGTTGCACCAGTGGGCTGGGCCTGTCTGGCGCGGCGACGCTGGGCATCGCCGCCTTTGTGTTTTTGGCATTGTTTTTTGCGGCCGGGCTGATCGTCAGCCGCGTCGTGCGAGGAGTCTGACATGTTTCCCCTGCATAGCAACGGCATGCTTTCCGGCCTGATTTGCGGCCTGCTGTTTGGTTTCGTTCTGGAGAACGCCGGTTTTGGTAGCCCGCTAAAGCTGACCGCCCAATTCAAACTGACGGACTGGTCGGTTTTCAAGGTCATGTTCACGGCGATTGTGGTGGCCGCATTGGGCCTGTGGCTGCTGCGCGTCGCCGGTTTACTCAAGCCCGACTCGGTGGCCGTGCCGCAGGCGCTGGTGATGGCATCTGCTGTGGGCGGTGCACTGGTGGGTGCCGGCTTTGCCATCGGCGGCTATTGCCCCGGCACCTCGGTGGCCGGTCTGGCCTCGGGCCGCGCCGACGCGCTGGTGTTCATGGTCGGCTTGCTGGTCGGCACAGCGACATTCGCGGCGGTGTTCGGGCCGGCGCTGGGCAAGATGATGGCGATGGGTTCGATCATCGAAGGCGACACGTTCACCGACGCTTATGGCGTGACTGAACCGGTTGTGCTGGCCGTTATGGCGCTCAGTCTGATCGGCGTGTTCTACGTCGGCTCCTGGTTCGAGCGCCGCTCGTCAGGTCCGGTCACAGCGCAGCAGGCAGTCGCCGGCGCGCAGTGATTGCATTGTCAGATCATTCAAACAGGAGTTCATCTTGAAAACAAAGTACTTCCCCCTGCTGGCAGCCCTGTTGTCGGCCTTGGTCATGGCACCCGTACTGGGTCAACCAGCCGTGTCAGTCGCCGCAAGTGCGCCTGCTGCCGGGTATTCGCCCACCAACCCGGGCCCCGGCTGGTACAGCAAGCTCGTCGATCTTGAATTCGTGAAAAAGCAGGCCGTCGTGCCCAAGCTCGACAGCGTCATGCTGATCGACGCGCGCCCAACGGCGCGCAAGTACGACCTGGGTCACATCCCGACGGCCATCAACATTCCGGATACGAATTTTGACAAGCTGGCACCGACGCTGTTGCCGCAGGACAAGTCCATGCTGCTGGTGTTCTATTGCGAAGGCTACGACTGCATACTCAGCCACAGTTCCGCCGCCAAGGCGGACCGGCTCGGCTATAGCAACGTTCGGGTTTTTGCCGAGGGTTTTCCGGGCTGGGTGGCGGGCGGTAACCTCGCGGCAGTCAGCGTGGCCTACATCAAAAAACTGATCGACGAAAAGGCCCCGATGACCTTGCTGGACTCGCGGCCCAAGGCGCGCAAATACGACCTGGGCCATATTCCAGGTGCCATCAGTCTGCCGGACTCCGAGTTCGACACATTGGCCCCGAAAACGCTCCCGGCGGACCGGGCGGCCCCACTTTACTTCTACTGTGACGGCTTGGCCTGCGTGCTGAGCAACAATTCGGCGCTCAAGGCGCGCAAGCTGGGCTATAGCAACGTCAAGCTGGTGCCTGAAGGCTACCCTGCCTGGGTAAAAGCCTATGGCCCGGGCCCCACGGCGGCTGGCGCTGCGGGGGCCGCAGCAGCCACCCAAGCACCCGTCATTGAAGCTGGCAAAGAGGCTGGCACGATTTCTGTGGCCTCATTTGAGCGAATTTACAAGGAAGCACCTGACAGCGTGTACCTGATCGATGTCCGCGAGCCAGCCGAAGTGGCCGCCGGCACCTTCAAGGGTGCCATCAATATGCCGGTGAGCACGCTGGAGAAAAATATCGACAAGTTGCCGCAAGACAAACAGATCATTTTCTTTTGCGGTGCCGGCTCGCGCAGTGGCGAAGCCTTGGACATGGTCAAGCTCTACAAGCCAGCGCTGAAGGCAGTATTTCTGGACGCCACCATCAAATGGGGCAAGGATGGCTCTTACACTCTCAAAGGCAACTGATGAAACCGGCGCTGCGGCTCAAGCTCGAAAAGTCTTGTTGAACCAGCCGTGGCTGCTCACCAGCATGACGCCAGCCAGAACCAGCAGGGCACCGGCCAGAAAGCTCGGCTCCAGCGGCTCACCCAGCAGCCACATGCCGAAGGCCACGCCAAACAGGGGCGTCATGAACGAGAAGACACCCAGCCGTGACGCCAGGTAGTGCCGCAGCAACCAGAACCAGAGCAGAAAGCTGGCAAACGAAACAATGACTGACTGAAACAGCAAACTGCCCCAAAACAGCGGCGTGGCGTTGATGGTCGTCTGTCCGCTGGCCAGCGCGGCCAGCAACAGCAGCACAAAGGCCGCCACCAATTGATAGAGCAGCGTACGTGAGGCCGACGCGTTGGCCAGCGAGGAGCAGCGCAGCACCACGGTCGTAGCCGCCCAGGCGACACCGCCGAGCAGTGCCAACGCATCGCCCAGCAGCACGTTGCTGGGCGAACCCGCCGTGGCAGGCGTTGCGCTGCGCCAAAAAAATGTCACGACCACGCCCGCAAATGCCAACGCAATGCCGAGCCACTGCAAGGTGTTCAAGCGCTCGGCGGGCAGTCTGAAGTGCAGGCCGATGGCCGCAAAAATGGGCGCGGTGTACAAGAACACAACGGCGTGCGAGGCATAGGTGTAGCGCAAGCCCTCGCCCACCAGCAAAAACTCAAATGCAAATAGAAGGCCCACCAGCAGCCCGGCGCGCCAGGTGCCGTCGGCCAGCGAGATGCTTTCTTTGCGCCAGAGCATCAGCAGCGCGACCAGCAGCGCTGCCACGCCCGAGCGCAAGGCCAGTTGCAGGATGGGGGCGACGTCGGTGGCGGCCAGCTTGAGCACGCTTTGCTGCAGCCCCCAAATCATGCATAGCACAATCATGCAGGTAACAGCCAGCCCGTCGATGGCTTTGCGAGAATTCATGCCGGTCCTTTCTTATCGATCATCTCTTTGCATTGGACGCCTTCCCTTGCCAAACGGCAGCACCGACAGCAGCGAGGCCAGCAGAATCAAAGCGCCGCCCAGCAGCGTGCGTAGCGACAACTCACCGGTGCCCAGCAGCACCGATGAGACGCTGGCAAACACCACCTCGGACAGCATGATGAGCGAGGTGGTGCTGGCCCGCAGGTGGGCGGCACCGTATTGCAGCGCCAGGTTGCCGGCCAGAAAGGCCAGGCTGATCAGCAGCACCAGAGCGGTCCAGTTCCAGTGCGGCAGCGGGATCGGCGTCACCAGCCCCAAGCCCAGGCCCAGCACCGCAGCCGCGCTGGCCATGACGGCACCGCCGCCAAACATCGCCAGCATGCGCGAAGCACTCGGGGTCTGGTTGAACTTGCGCAGCAGGATGTTGGTCAGGGCAAAGCTCAGGCCGCCCATGAGCGCCAGCGCATCGGACAGACTGTCTGGCACCGGCCAGGGCGATGCGGGCGTCTTGAGTACGATTACCAAACCGGCCAGCGCCAGCGCCAGGCGCAACAACGAACCAAAGCTGGGTCGCTCGCCCAGCAGTGGCCAGGCCAGCAGCACGACCCAGGCCGGCATCAGGTAAAAAAGCAGCACGGCACGCACCACGTCGCCAACCGTGACAGCCCAGTTGAAGCCGACATTGGTCAGCCCGGCGGCCAGCACCAGCCACCACAAGCCGGGGTGGCGCATGAAGCCGCGCCAGGCGTGCGGCGCGACGGCGGTTAAGCAAACCAGCGCAAACACATAGATGAAGGCGGTGGCCCAGAGCGGGTGCAAGCCCTGGCTTTGCAGCGCACGAAACGGCCACCACGAGACGCCCCAGACCAGCGCATTGAGAACCAGCGCCGCCGCCGCCAGCGCGCGATGTTGCATCAACCCTCGACTTTGTCGTTGCGGGCAATGGTCAGCAGGTGCTCGACCTCGGCGTGGTGGTGCCGGCAATTGTGTGCATGCCAGCGCCGGATCAGCCACATAAAACCGGCGATCACCAGGCCAAACAGCGTGATGGCCGTAAAGGTGGGCAGCCCCAGTCCGGTGGACAGGCTGTAGGCCGCGCCGAGCCCCAGAATGCAGGCCTGCTCGTTAAAATTTTGTACCGCAATGGAGCGGCCCGAACCCATCAAGTTGTGCCCGCGGTGCTGCAACAAGGCGTTCATCGGCACCACCAGAAAGCCGCCGATGGCGCCCAGCAAAATCAGAAATGGCGCTGCCACCCAGACATTGGTAATAAAGATCAGCAAAATGATCAGCAGGCCCATGCCAATGCCCAGCGTGATCACCCTCGGGCCGTCTTCCAGGCGCATCTTGATGGACGCCAGCACCGCGCCGACTGCCATGCCAATCGCCACCACGCCTTGCAGAGCCGAGGCCTGCGTCACCGAGTAGCCCAGCGCCGCAGCGGCCCAGGCCAGCACGATGAAACGCAGATTGCCCGCCACGCCCCAGGTGAGCGTGGTGGCAGCGAGCGAAATCTGGCCCAGCTTGTCGCGCCACAAGCGGACATTGCAGGTCCAGAAATCAGGCAGCAGCGAGATGATGCGCTGCGGCATTGGGCGCAGCGCGACGCCGGTCAGGGGAATATGCATGTTAAACCAGGCGGCCAGCAGATAGACAAAGATCAGCACGCTGATGGCGGCGTCCGGCGCGCTGTCAATGCCGGTATCCAACATCGGAAAATCACACGCCAGCAGCATCGGCGCAAAGACCGGACCGACCAGTTGACCGCCCAGCAAGACACCCAGAATAATTGAGCCGATCGTCAGGCCTTCTATCCAGCCGTTGGCTTTGACCAATTGCGAGGCCGGCAACAATTCGGTCAGGATGCCGTACTTGGCGGGTGAATACGCGGCCGCACCCAGGCCGACCAGCGCGTACGACATGAGGGGGTGGCTGCCAAACAGCATGAACAGGCAGCCCAGCACTTTGATGAAGTTGCTGACCAGCATCACTTTGCCCTTGGGCATGGAGTCGGCAAAGGCACCAACAAAGGGCGCCAGAATCACGTAAAACAGCGCAAACAGCGGCACCAGCGCGGCCTGTTGCCACTCGGGTGCGTGGCTGCTTCTGAGCAATTGAACGGCGGTCACAAACAATGCGTTGTCGGCCAGCGAGCTGAAGAACTGCGCTGCCATGATGGTAAAAAAACCGCGTTTCATTGATTGCAGGCGCGCATCAGTGGCACTGACACGAAGGGTTTTGTGGTCGGTCTCCGAAAGGTACGGGTTTATAGCACGCCTGCGAAGTGTCAAAATCCAATCCTCAATCTTCCACACCCACAGTGCCATGCCGCGCCCGATTCAAGCCACCATCCACACGCAGGCGCTGCGTCACAATCTCGCGCGCGCCCGGCAGGCAGCACCAGACGCGCGGGTCTGGGCCCTCGTCAAGGCCAATGCCTATGGCCATGGCATTGAGCGGGTGTTCGAGGGCTTGCGCGCCGCTGATGGCTTTGCCCTGCTCGATCTCGAAGAAGCGCAGCGGGTGCGCGCGCTGGGCTGGCGCGGCCCGGTGTTGTTGCTCGAAGGCGTGTTCGAGCCGCGCGACCTGGAGCTGTGTTCGCGCCTGGAGCTGTGGCACACGGTGCATTGCGACGAGCAGATTGATATGTTGGCGGCCCACAAGACCCATGTGGGGCAACGGGTGTTTTTGAAAATGAATTCCGGCATGAATCGGCTGGGCTTTACGCCGCAGTGCTACCGGTCGGCCTGGACGCGCCTGAATGCGCTGCCGCAAGTCGACGAAATATCATTGATGACACATTTCAGTGACGCTGACGGCGCGCGCGGGGTGGCCGAGCAGATGGCGGTTTTTGCGGCCACGACGCGCGACTTGCCGGGTGAACGCAGCCTGAGCAACAGCGCCGCGACACTGCGCCACGCGCTGTCTGGCGCACACACCGGCACCCAACCGGCGAGCGTTGTTGCCTCTGACTGGGTGCGCCCCGGCATTGCCATTTATGGCAGTTCGCCGGACTTCCCGCAACACAGCGCGGCCGATTGGGCGTTGCAGCCTGGCATGACCCTCAGTGCAAATATAATAGCTACACAATCACTATCAACGGGGGCTACAGTCGGATACGGCTCCAACTTTGTGGCAAAAGAGGCGACCCGCATCGGCGTTGTGGCCTGTGGCTACGCCGACGGCTACCCGCGCGTTTGCCCGACCGGCACGCCGGTGCTGGTGAACGGCGTGCGCACCCGCACGCTGGGACGCGTCAGCATGGACCTGCTGACGGTGGACCTGACTGCGCTTCCCGACGCTGGTATCGGCAGCGTGGCCACACTCTGGGGCCGTGCCGCCAACGGCCAGGTGCTGGACATTGACGAGGTTGCACAATCCGCCGGCACAGTCGGCTATGAGCTGATGTGTGCGCTAGCAGCACGTGTGCCGACCCGGGGTGTACAGTAAGCGTTTTGCCGGGGGTTCAGGTGGAGTTCAAAGACTATTACCAGATCATGGGCCTGGCCCGCAGTGCCACGCAGGACGAGATCAAACGCGCGCACCGAACCCTGGCCCGCAAATACCACCCTGACGTGAGCAAGGTGGCCGACGCGGAGGCGCGCTTCAAGGAAGTGGGCGAAGCCTACGAAGTGCTCAGGGACCCGGAAAAGCGCGCCGCTTACGATCAACTCGGTGCCAACTGGAAGGACGGCCAGGAGTTTCGCCCGCCACCAAACTGGGACCAGGGTTTCGAGACTTCGGGGCCAGGGTTTTCAGAGCGTGACGCGGCTGAACATAGCGACTTCTTCGAGTCGCTTTTTCGCCGTGGCTTTGCCAACGCCCGCGCCGACCACGAGGGGCGCGCCGACTTTCATGCGCAGGGGCAGGACCGGCACGCCAAGATACAGATTGATCTGGAAGACGCTTACCGGGGTGCGACGCGGCGCGTCACGCTGCAAGTGCCCGAGCTTGACGCGCAGGGTCATGTCGGCACGCGCGAGCATGAGATTGAATTCACCATTCCGCGCGGCGTACGCGCCGGGCAACATATTCGGCTGGCCGGCCAGGGCGGACCCGGCATCGGGCAGGGTCCAGCGGGGGATCTGTATCTGGAAATCGAGTTCAGGGCGCATGCGCATTACCGCGTTGACAAACACGATGTTTATCTGGATTTGCCGGTGACGCCGTGGGAAGCGGCGCTGGGCGCGCAAATCAATGTCCCAACGCCCATCGGCTTTGTGGAACTGAAGATTCCGGCTGGCTCGGTTGAAGGCCGCAAGCTGCGGCTCAAGGGACGAGGCATTCCGGCACGTGCGCCCGGGGACTTTTATTTTGTCCTGAAAATTGCCTTGCCCGGCGCCGACAGCGAGGCGGCACAGGCGTTTTATCGCAGCATGGCCGAGCAGTTCAAGGCCTTCAACCCGCGCACCAATCTGGGAGCACCGTCATGAGCAGCACTAACTCGCAGCAACGATTGAACGGCTACATCCTGGAGCATCAAACTGATATCAGTGTTGAAGAGTTGAGCCGCAGTTGCGCCATCCAGAGTGACTTTATCCTGGCTCTGATGCGCGAAGGCGTCATTGCGCCAGAGGTCGGCAGTGCGCCGGATCGCTGGCGCTTTACCAGTTTGCAGGTGCGCCACGCCAGCGTCGCCTGGCGCCTGCAGCGCGACCTGGGCGTCAACCTGCCCGGGGCCGCATTGGTACTGCAGTTGCTCGACGAAGTGGAAACCCTGCGCGCGCAACTGGCGGCCAACGCGGCGATTCAAGACGGTTGAAGCGCCACCAGGAAATCAGGGCAGTTGGCTCAAGTGCGCCGTCGCCGCGGTGGCCAGTTTTTCATCAAAGGTCGCCAACGGGCACTTCAGTTCAGCGGCCAGCCAGAGGTACGACGCGTCGTAAGCGCTGAGCCGGTAGCGTTGGGCCAGTTCAAACACTTCCTGAGCATTGATCTCGTGTAGCTCAATGTCCATGTCGAGCGCCTGTGCCAGCCCGTCGGTGGCGTGGGTCTCGCCTTGGCGCAGCTTTTTCAGCGTGACGCTGGTCAACTCGTAAGGAAGCAGGCTGGGCGCATGCAAGGTTTGCCCGGCAATGCTTTGTTGCGCTTTGGACTGCCATGATTCCTGAAAAACGATGCCTGCCAGCGCACTGCAGTCGACCACCAAAGGGGGCCGCACCAGATACAGCGCAGGCGGCTCGGCAACGTATAAAGTTGGGGTCACTGACAAAGTTGGCGAGGTGGTCGGGGCACTGCTCATCGGCTATCCCGGTCTTCTCGAATCAAGTCAATGCTTGAGCACTGACCGGGAGGCGGCCCGTCGGGGTATCTGGCTTTGAGTTCTGCTACCACCTGCTCTACAGTTTTCCAGCCTTGCCGGCGAATCGGGCTCCCGAAACGGTCAAAACCGACGACGGTGCTGCGGCGTTGTGCTGAGTTCTGGTCGCTTGTGCCCACTTGCGGCTCAACCGCGAGTTGGATCAGCGCCATCAACTCACCTTGCAGCGAACGGTGGTTGCGCGCCGCGCGCTCGCGCAGGGCCTGTGCCCAAGCTTCCGGGACGTCTTTGACAGAAAGGTTTGGCATAACGGCTCCAAAATGGATGTAGGTTCCATTGTGGCACCATTTTGGCTGGTTGGCCCAAGTGCGTCAAGAAGCTGATTTCAAACGCTGTGCCAGTTTGACCGCCTCAAACCACAGCACGCTGGTCAGGCCCAGGCCTAGCGCCGCCGCTAAATAAAGCAGGGGCAGAGGTTCAAACACAAACAGACGCGCCAGCCAGGGAATGTAGAGGGCCAGCGCCAACAGGCTCAACGCGACGCCCACCACGATCCAAAGCGTGCGATTGGGCACCCACAAGCTGGCCCAGAGTGAACCGGCCCGGCTGCGGTTGGAAAAGATCAGCGCCAGGTTGGTGCAGACCAGCGTGGCAAAAGAAAACGCGCGCGCCGCGCCCTCGGTCAAATGCTGGGCACCCCAAAACGTGGCTGCCAGCACCACGGCCAG
Organism: uncultured beta proteobacterium; assembly: GCA_963750665.1. Classification (GTDB taxonomy): domain Bacteria; phylum Pseudomonadota; class Gammaproteobacteria; order Burkholderiales; family Burkholderiaceae_C; genus Rhodoferax. Next base: position 508,567 of record CAVVRQ010000028.1, on the reverse strand, counting down.
GGCACCCAGCCCTTGCAGCAGCGCCAGCAGCAGCGTCACGCCGGCAAATAGAGGCGTGTTGACATCGCGCGGCGGGCGTTGCATCAAATCCGCCTCCGGCGGCTCGTTCTCGAACACCATCGAGCAGGCCGGGTCGATCACCAGTTCCAGAAAAGCGATGTGCAGCGGAAATAGCGCGACCGGCCAGCCCAGCAGCACCGGCAATAAAGCCATACCGGCGATGGGCACATGCACGGCCAGGATGTAAGACATGGATTTGCGCAAATTGTCAAAAATGCGCCGCCCCAGCCGCACCGCGCCAACGATGGAAGCAAAGTTGTCGTCGAGCAGCACCAGCGAGGCGGCCTCGCGCGCGACGTCGGTGCCGCGCCCACCCATGGCGACACCGACATGAGCCGCCTTGAGCGCGGGCGCATCGTTGACGCCATCGCCGGTCATGGCCACCACCGCGCCGTCGGCTTTGAGCGCTTGCACAATGCGCAGCTTTTGCGCTGGCGCAATGCGCGCGCAAATTCGCACCGTTTGCAAGCGCGTCTGCAGTTCGCTGTCGCTCATCGCAGCCAGGTCGTCGCCCGTCAACAGCGCCTGTTTGACGGGGTTTGAAACAGGTGCAGTTTCAATTGGCCCCAGCCCCGCCTGCGCGGCAATGGCGCTGGCGGTGGCCGGGTAATCGCCGGTAATCATCAGCACCCGAATCCCGGCCGTGCGGCACTGTGCCACCGCCTCGGGTATTTCGGCGCGCAGCGGGTCTGCCAGGCCCAGCAGCCCAATAAACTGAAATTCAAAGTCGTGCTCAATGGCCGGCCAATTTTCCCCTTCAAAGTTGGCTCTGGCCACACCCAGGACGCGCAGGCCCTGCGCTGCCATGGCGTCCACCGCTTTGGCAATGCGCTCTTGTGCGGGGGCGTCGAGATGGCACAAATCGATGATGGCCTCCGGTGCGCCTTTGGCCGCCACCACGTGCGCTTCGCCGGCCACCGCCTTCCAGACGTGCGACATGGCGCGCAGTTCTGGCGTCAGGCCATACTCCTGCTTCAGGCTCCAGTCGTGGTGCAGATGCTCGGTGTCTTTCAGAAAGTGCGTTCCAAGTCGGTGAAAGGCCTTTTCCATGGGGTCAAACGGCTCGGTCACGCTGGCCAGAATGGAAAACTCCACCAGCGCGTGAAAGCTTTCCGGCAGTTCGGTGCTGCTGGCGTAATCAATGGCCAGGCTGTGGCCCTGCACCGCGCCCGCAGCGTCGCCCGAGGTCTCGGCGTAGAGCGCGGCCACCGTCATGCGGTTTTCGGTCAGCGTGCCGGTTTTATCCACACACAGCACCGAGGTGGCACCCAGCGTTTCAATCGCCGCGATGCGCCGCGTGAGCACATTTTGTTTTGACAATCGCCAGGCACCCAAAGCGGGTATCACGGTCAACACCACCGTGAATTCTTGCGGCAGCAAGGCCATGGCCAACGCAATGCCGGCCAGCAAGGCGGCCAGCCAGTCGCCACGGATCAGGCCAAAAGCAACGAGCATAAACAGACTCGCACCCAGCGCGATCAACGCCAGCACCTTGACCAGTCGGGCGGTCTGCTTCTTGAGCGGCGAGGACTCGCTGGTGAGGGTCTGCAGCGCCGCGCCAATGCGGCCGATTTCGCTGCGCGCGCCGGTGGCGGTGACGCATGCATTGCCATGCCCCTTGACCAGCAGCGTGCCCGAAAACAAAGACGCTTGCGCGGCGTCGTCCGCAGCGTTGGGCAGCTTGTCCACCGGGACCGGCTCGCCCGTCAGGAGCGACTCATCGACCTGCACCTCAGTGCCGCTGACCAGTTGCGCGTCGGCCGCGATGCGGTCGCCCTCAGCCAGGATCAGGATGTCGCCGCGCACCACCTCGCTACCCGCGATGCGCAAGGGTGCGCCGTCGCGCAGCACGAGCGCGCGCGGGCTGCTGAGCTCACGCAGGGATTGCAGCGCGCGCTCGGTCTTGCCCTCCTGATACAGCGTCAGTGCCAGCACCACCAGCACCAGGCCAAACAGAATCAGTCCTTCCTGCAGATCACCCAGCACCAGGTAGAGCGCGCCCGCCACCAGCAATAGCGCGAACATCGGCTCGCGCAAGGTCTCAAAGGCGATCTTCAGCAGCGTTCGCGGCTGGTCGCCAGGCAAAGCGTTGGGACCATCCTGCTTGAGGCGCTCGACCGCCTCGGCGCTGCTCAGGCCGTTCAAGGCTGCTCTCCCACAGCAGGCTGCAGCCGGGGCCAGCGCACCCCGCTTCTTTTATACGTCATTTTGACCTCCAGCCCCCGTTAAACATGCGCAGTACGCTACGTAATGAATAGTGTCCTTTTGAATTGCACGAGGCGCCGCACGACGCGCGGGTGATACCAATCGTTACTCCCTGCAAACAAGGTTACATTCTGAGATCGAAAACACCAATAGCGCCGCCTCGGTGACCGGAATAGATTCAACTCTTGTCATTGATCAAGGGAACGACAAATGTTTACATTTATTCAAAGCAAGCGCCCACTGTGGCAACTAAGTTGGCTGGCAGCGGTGCTGGCGCTGAGCTTTGCGTCCACAGCGCAGGCCCAAGCGCAACAGCCGCGCTCCCTGGCCGGCCAACTCGCGCAGGATGTCAAGGACGGCAAGCTCAAAGCCAACAGCGCTGACGATGGCACCGTGCAAGAGTTGATCGTCAAGCGCGGCGTACCCATCAGCTACCGCTATATCAACACATTTATGAGCACGCCCAATGCCTTTGGCCCAGGCGTTGCTTGCGTCACGTGTCACAACGGCAGTGACCCGGGCAAGAGCTACCGCGGCCTTGATCTTTCCACCTGCAAGGGCCTGCTTGCCGGTTCGACGGAGGAGCCCAAGCGGGCTCTGTTTGTGCCCGGCACCGATCCCAAGCGCGACGTGCTGGTGCGCCGCCTGCGCAACAATCGCATGCCCCTGGGCGCGAGTTTTTACCTGCCCAACGCCACACCGGCCTTCACCGCAGTCAAGAACTGGATCGCTGCCGGTGCCAAGGACGACGAGAACTTTGCCAAGAACGTGCTGCCCTTGTTCACCTCGGACAATGCCTTTGGCCCAAACACACCGGCTTGCACCGCCTGCCATAACTCCAACCAGGAGCCGCCGAGTTTCCATGAGTTGAATTTGCGCACCTTTGCGGGAGTTATGCTGGGCGCCGACTCCGTGGCCAAAGGCGTGGACAAGGCGACCAAAATTGTCGTGCCCGGCAAACCCGAATTGAGTTTCCTGTGGCAGCACCTGGCCGAGGACCGCATGCCGCCGGGTATCGCGCCGTCTGAGCCACGCGACCACCCGAACACGACCATTCTGTCGCTCTGGATCAAGCAAGGAGCCAAGTGCGATTGAGGCCTGCCTCAGCTTCCATCATTTCACGTCGCCACTTGTTGGCGGCCATGGCTGTCGCCGGGATACTTCCCGGCACACCAAGCGTCGCCAGCACCAGGCGCACGCCCGCCGTCCTGCGGCATTGGGTCAGCGGCAACAGTAGCTTGGCACCCTTGGCGCAGCACCAGGGACAGATTCTGTTCTGTGGTGATCGCGGCTTGGGACGCATCGACCCCGCTCAGGACCAGCCGCTTTGGCGAGTGCCGCACGGTCTGGCCAGCGCGGCGGTGTTCCGACCGCGCGTGGCAGGGCCTCGGGTGATTGTCGGCGGGCTGGCTGGGCTGGGCGCCTGGCAACTCGAACAAGGTCAATTGCAGTGGCACCATCCGGCGACGATTCAGTCCGGCGCGCCCCTGGTGACGCCCGCCGTGACCTACGTCGGTGACGGGCATGCGCTGCTGGCGCTCGACAATGTTGACGGCAGCGTGCGCTGGCGCTTCGCAGGCACACCCGACACCTTGACCTCGTATGCGCCCGCTGTCGCTGACGACACCGCTTTTTTTGGCCCTGGCAATGGAATTTTGTATGCCCTGGCAACCGGCGATGGACGCCTCAAGTGGCAGCTCGACCGCAGCCACGAGTGGCAGTACCTGCGCCAGATGTACGTCAAGGGCCATTTGCTGGTGGCGGGCAGCTACACCGAGATGCTATATGGCATTTCCATTGCCGATGGCACGGTAATTTGGCGCTTCAAGGCAGGCAACTTTATTAACTCGCATCATGTGGCGGGGGACAGCGCGTATCTATGGTCGCCCACCGGCTGGGTTTATGCCATCGACATCAACACGGGGCAGGTGCGCTGGCGTCATCAAACCACCAACTACGGCCAATCTGCGACCAACTGGGGCCCGCTGATGGCCGAGTTGGTGACCCAAGGCGAGCAACTGTTTGCGCTCGATATGTCTAATGTCCTGCATGTGCTGAGCACCCAATCGGGCGAAGAAATGCAGCGCGTTGTATTTCCGCAGGGCTTGCGGCCCACTTTGCTACCTCGCGCGCAGGTGCAAGCAATTGTTGCCACCAAGCAGGGCCAGATTGAGCTGGTGCAGTGGTAGCAACCTGCTGTTTTATACAGTAACATTAATGCATGGCAAAAGAAAAGACCGTTTACGTTTGCTCCGACTGCGGCGGCAGTAGCCCCAAGTGGCAGGGCAAATGCCAGCATTGCCATGCTTGGAACACGCTGATCGAATTCGTTGCCGAGAGCGCGGTGCCAACCAAAAACCGATTTGCGTCACTGGCCAAAAGCGCCGAGGTGGCGATTCTGGGCGACATCGATGCGGTCGATATGGCGCGCACGCCCACCGGTCACGAGGAACTCGACCGCGTGCTCGGTGGCGGCATCGTCGAGGGCGGTGTGGTGCTGATTGGCGGTGACCCCGGCATTGGCAAGTCAACCCTGCTGCTACAGGCGCTCGATTCGCTGCAACGCAGCGGCCAGAACACCTTGTATGTCACGGGTGAAGAAAGCGGCGCGCAAATCGCGCTGCGCTCGCGCCGCCTCGGCCTCGGTCATTCCCAGGTGCGGGTGCTGGCCGAAATCGGGCTCGACCGGATTCTGGCGACGCTCGAAGCCACACAGCCTGACATTGCGGTGATCGACTCGATCCAGACCGTCTATTCGGACCAACTCACCTCGGCCCCCGGCTCGGTGGCGCAGGTGCGTGAATGCGCCGCGCACCTGACGCGCGCCGCCAAGTCCACTGGCGTCTGTATCGTTCTGGTTGGCCACGTCACCAAAGACGGCACGCTGGCCGGCCCGCGTGTGCTGGAACACATGGTTGATACCGTGCTTTACTTCGAGGGCGACACGCACAGCAGCTTTAGATTGGTGCGCGCCATCAAAAACCGCTTTGGCGCGGTCAACGAGATTGGCGTCTTCGCCATGACAGAAAAAGGTCTGAAAGGTGTCAGTAACCCGAGCGCCATTTTTCTGAGCCAGCATGCCGATCCGGTCCCCGGTAGTTGCGTCATGGTCACGCTGGAGGGCACACGCCCGATGCTAGTGGAGATTCAAGCCCTGGTGGACAGCGGCGGCGCGTCGCCCCGGCGTTTGAGTGTCGGCCTGGACAAAGACCGCCTGGCGATGTTGCTGGCCGTGTTGCACCGGCACGCGGGGGTGGCCTGCATGGATCAGGATGTGTTTGTGAATGCCGTGGGCGGGGTAAAAATCTCCGAGCCCGCGGCCGACCTGGCGGTGTTGTTGGCGATTACATCGAGCTTGCGCGGCAAAGCGCTGCCCAAGGGCTTTTTTGCTTTTGGCGAAGTTGGCCTGGCGGGTGAAGTGCGCCCGGCCCCGCGCGGCCAGGAACGCTTGAAGGAGGCCGCCAAGCTGGGCTTTAGCGTGGCGCTGGTGCCCAAAGCCAATATGCCGAAGAACCTGAAAAGTAAAGACTTTGAAGGCCTTAGCATCCACGCTGTGGAGCGGGTCGAGCAGGCCATGGAAGTGGTGCGGGGTTTAAGCTGATCAATACCGCGTTTGGCAGAATCGCCAGTTAAGAAATGCTTAATTCAAGCTCCCTACCATCACTGGAATCAGCGCTGCCGCAGGGCAGACTGAAACTTAACCCCGTGCTGGAGATTTTTGATGCGTATCTTGCTGGCTGAAGATGACACCATGTTGGGCGACGGGCTGCGTGCGGGTCTGCGCCAACTCGGCTTTCAGGTGGACTGGGTGCGCGACGGCCTGGCAGCGGAGCGCGAATTGGCCAGTGGGGACTACGCCGCTGCGGTGCTCGACCTCGGGCTGCCGCTGCGCGATGGCATGGACGTGTTGCAGTCGGTGCGCTCGCGCAAAATCACTACCCCGGTACTGGTGCTGACTGCGCGTGACGCCATCTCGGACCGTATCTGCGGCCTTGACCTGGGCGCTGACGACTACGTCATCAAGCCGGTGGACCTCAACGAACTGGGCGCGCGTCTGCGTTCGCTGGTGCGGCGCGCGGCCGGGCAGTTGCAGGACACGCTGCAAGCTGGAGCCGTGCTGCTCAACCCATCCGCGCGGCAGGCCAGCCTGAGCGGGCAGGAGGTGCCGCTGTCGACCCGTGAATTCGATCTGTTGCACGCGCTGATGCTCAACGCAGGCCGCGTGATGTCACGTGAGCAACTTGAGCAGCAGCTCTACAGTTGGGGCAATGAAGTGGAGAGTAATGCGATTGAAGTTCACATTCACCATCTGCGGCGCAAGCTGGGGCCCGACCTGATTCAGACCGTGCGTGGCATCGGCTACACCTTGCAGCGACGCATGGTGACCCAATAATGCCGCTGCGCCGACTGAAGTCTTTGCAAGCCCGGCTGCTGGCACCGCTGCTGGCCTTGTTGATGCTGGTCTGGCTGGGTGCTGCTGCGACGATCTGGTTTGATACCAGTCACGAACTCGATGAATTGCTCGATGGCCATTTGGCACAGGCTGCAGCTTTGCTAATCATGCAGCAAGGCGTAGAACACGAGAGCGACCAGGCGCTAAAAGCTCCTTCGCTGCACGAATACGAGCCCAGGGTGGCGTTTCAGGTGTTTCATGAAGGGCGCTTGGTGCTGCACTCGAGCAATACCGGCAGCACGCCAATGTCGCGCCAGACGTCAGGGTTCTCCAGCGTGCAACTGGGGCATGATGACCAATGGCGTGTTTTTGCAGCGCGCGGCACCGAGAGCGATGTGCAGATCTATGTGGGTGAGCAAACCGAGTCGCGCGATGCCATTTTGTGGGCCGTGCTGCAAGGTGTTTTACTGCCCCTGATTTTGGCGCTGCCGCTGTTGGCGCTGGTCGGGTGGTGGGCAGTGCATCAGGGTCTTACGCCGTTGCGCCAGTTGGGTCAATTGCTGGAACACCGAACGCCGCAGGCACTTGAACCCCTGGTACTGGCGCAACTGCCGCGCGAGATGCAGCCCATGGTGCAAGCCCTCAATACCTTGTTTCAGCGCATAGAGCAGATGATGATTTCGGAACGCCGTTTTACGGCTGACGCAGCGCACGAGTTGCGCACACCGATTGCCGCCATCCGGGCCCAGGCGCAGGTCGCGCTTGGCGCCGGCGACGACAACGCGCAACGGGAACACGCCCTGCTTGCCACGCTGGCGGGATGTGACCGAGCAACCCGCCTGGTGGAGCAATTGCTGACGCTGGCGCGGCTGGAAGCAGCACCCAGCACTTCGGGCGCAACGGTGGCCCGGCTCGACCTGAGTGCGCTGGCACGCCGCGTTGCAGCCAACCTGGCACCCACCGCACTGGCGCGTCAGCAGGAACTCGAACTTGATGCCGACGCGCCAGGGCCGGTTGCGGGTGACGAAACTCTAATCGGTGTGCTGGTGCGCAATCTGATTGACAACGCGCTGCGCTACAGCCCGGATCAGGCCAGGGTCTGCGTCAGCGTGGCGCTTGAATCCGGACAAACGCTGTTGCGCGTCGAGGACAGCGGCCCGGGCATGACGGAACCTGAAATGGCGCGTCTGGGTGAGCGGTTTTTTCGCGTGCTGGGCAACGAGCAGCCGGGCAGTGGCCTGGGCTGGTCGATTGTGCGGCGCATCGCGGCGGTTTTTGGGGCCACCCTGCAGATCGATCGTTCGCAACAACTAGGTGGTTTGTCCGTTACCGTGCGCTGGCCAGTGCCAGAGAGCGGACCTGTCACAGCGCTGTCGCCTGAGGCCCGATTGAACTCGTAAAATCGCGTTTTTAAGGAATTACCTATGAGTCCTCAAACTCCTTCCATGTCGGACCGCGACGGCAAAATCTGGATGGATGGCCAGATGGTCGAGTGGCGCGACGCCAAGATCCATGTGCTCACGCACACGCTGCATTACGGCTGCGGTGTTTTCGAGGGCGTGCGAGCCTACGACGCGCTCGGTGGCACGGCCATTTTCAGGCTGCAGGATCACACCGAACGACTCTTCAATAGCGCCAAAATCATGCGCATGAAGATTCCGTTTTCCAAGGAAGAGGTGAGCGACGCACAGCGGGCCGTGGTGCGCGCCAACAAGCTGGCGGGCGGTTACATCCGGCCCTTGAGCTGGATTGGCGACAAGAAGCTGGGCGTCAGCCCCAAGGGCAATACCATCCACCTGATGATCGCCGCCTGGCCCTGGGGCGCCTATTTGGGCGATGAGGGCTTGAAGCGCGGCATCCGCGTCAAAACCAGCAGCTTCACGCGGCACCACGTCAACATCACCATGACGCAGGCCAAGGCGGTGAGCAATTACAGCAATTCGATTCTGGCCAATCTCGAAGTCACGGACGACGGCTACGACGAAGCGCTGCTGCTCGACTGCTCTGGTTTTGTCTCGGAAGGTCCGGGAGAAAATATTTTTGTCGTCAGGAACGGCGTCGTCTATACGCCCGATCTCTCCTCCGGTGCGCTCAACGGCATCACCCGCAACACGATCTTTCATATCGCCAAGGACCTTGGCCTGGACGTGGTGGAAAAGCGCATCACGCGCGACGAAATTTACATTTGCGACGAAGCTTTTTTCACCGGCACCGCGGCCGAGGTAACGCCGATTCGCGAGTTGGACCGGATCGAGCTCGGTAATGGCTCTCGGGGTCCCCTCACCGAGAAAATCCAGAGCGCCTTTTTTGACATCGTAAACGGACGCAACCCAAAATATGGCCACTGGTTGGCCAAGGTATAGACCCATGAAAACCGCAGTCATTGAAATCCTCGCCAAAGACCTGAACCGCCAAGGGGGCGTGTATTGCCCCAGCCCCACGGCGGACATGAAACTCTGGAATAACCACCCCAGGGTTTATCTGGACGTCGCCCACAGTGGCGAGGCCAAGTGCCCTTACTGCGGCACGCTTTATAAACTTAAAACCGGCGAGCATTTCGAAAGTCATCACTAAACAATTGGGGTCAGATTCCAATTCATTGATCATCGCGCCGCAGTGGATTGGCGACGCGGTGATGACCGAGCCGCTGTTGCGCCGACTGCACGTGCGCGGCGAGCGGCTCACGGTCGGTGCCTTGCCGTGGGTGGCACCGGTCTATCGGCTCATGCCGCAAGTCGCCGAGGTGATTGAATTTCCGTTTGCCCATGGTGGCTTGCAATTGCGGGCGCGGCGTCGTTTGGCGCAGCAGATGGCAGGCCGCTTTGACAGTGCCTACATTTGCCCCAATTCCCTCAAGAGCGCCTTGCTGCCCTTTCTGGCGCGCATCCCCAAGCGCGTGGGCTACCTGGGCGAGGCCCGCTTTGGGCTGCTCACGCATCGGTTGAAGAATCCGCCCAAAGGCAAACGGGCGCCGATGCTGGCACTTTATTCGGCGCTAAGCGGCGAGACCGGTCTGGCCAACGAGCGCCCGACCTTGCGCCTGCCGGAGCAGTCCTTGCATGCCACGCTAACCGCCCTGGGTTTGCAGCCTGGCCGTTATGACGTGTTCGCACCGGGTGCCGAGTTTGGCCCCGCCAAGCGCTGGCCCGCCAGTCGTTTTGCCGAACTGGCTCGGCTGCTGGCCTTGCCCGTCGTCCTGTTGGGATCTGCCAAAGAGTTTGCTTTGTGCCAGGAGATCGCCCTTGCGGTGAATACTCTACAGCCGGGCAAATGCCTCAATTTAGCCGGGAAAACGTCGCTGGAGCAGGCCTTCGCTGCACTGGCGGCGGCCAAAAACGTCATTAGCAACGACTCGGGCCTGATGCATGTTGCGGCCGCTCTGGGCGTCGCACAGGTCGCTCTCTTTGGCTCCAGCAGCCCCTTGCACACGCCGCCGCTCAACGACCGGGCGCGCGTGTTGTGGCTCAAGAACGATGCCAGCTACCAGCCGCCGCTGGACTGTGCGCCCTGCTTTGCGCGCGTCTGCCCGCTCGGACACACGCGTTGCCTGGCCGATATCAGTGCCCGCGTTGTGCTGCAATGTTTATAGCGTGTTGCGCAGTTGGAACGGCGGCCACAGACCAAGTTGACCTAAAAAAAAGCCACCCGAGGGTGGCTTTGAAAGGTTCCCGAAGGAACGTCGTTGGAAATTGGAATCAATTTATGCCTGACCGCCCAACCCGCTAGCGGGTTGCGCCCAACGCATGCACTGTGACAGCGACTAAGGCGACTTTAGCCAGCCACGGCTTATTGCGCTATCCCCCATTTGGGGGATATTGAGCCGCGTTTCGCGAAAAATGTTGCGTTTTTGCAACTCAGCGCGATTTTTCGCTTGGCAGCGGCAGTTGGATGACAAAACAGGCACCCCCCTCAGGACGATTTTCACAGTGGACCGTCCCGCCATGACGCTGGGTGATCGATTTAACCAGGGCCAAACCCAGTCCCACCCCACCGTCACGCTCGGTGGCACCGGGCAGGCGGTAAAAAGGCTCAAAGATGCGCTGCTGCAACTCGGGCGGCACGCCCGGACCCCGGTCGCAGACGCGGATGACGGCCTGGTCGGCGCTTCGCACAAGCGTGACGGTGATTTCGCCGGCGGCATGACGGCGCGCATTTTCCAGCAGGTTACGCACCGCCCGGCGCAGCAATTTGGCCACCCCCTGCGCCGGCAAGTCAGAGGCGCTCACGCCAGCCCCGTCTGGTTGCGCCGGGTCGTTAACCAGTTGTACATCGACGTCGAATTCGGCATTGACACGCGAACACTCTTCGGCCAGCAAGCCAATCAGGTCAACCGACTCGACCGTTCCGAGGTCGGCTTCGCGCGCGTCGAGCCGGCTTGCCAGCAGAATTTCTTCAATCAAGGCATCAAGCTCGGTAATGTTGTGGGAGATCTCGTTGCGCCAGCTAAATGACGATGCCACGGGTGGCATTGTGGCGGCGGGTGTGGGCATGAGCTCAAGCCCCATGCGAATGCGCGTCAAGGGTGAGCGCAGCTCATGCGAGGCATTGGCCAGCAGGGATTTTTGCGAGGTCAGCAGGGCCTCCTGCGAATTGACCAGACTCTGGACGCGCTCGGCAGCATGGTTAAAGCGCTTGGCCAGAAAGGCCACCTCGTCGCTGCCGGTCTCGGCGACCCGAAACGACAAGTCGCCCGCGCCCCATGTCTCAACCCCGTTTTGCAGCTGCTCCAGACGCCGCGTGAGTTTACGGATGATCGGATAAGTGGCCAGCGCCACCGCAATGCCGACCAGTGCCAGGGTCCAGAAGAACCCGAACGGGGCACGATTCCAGAGTGAAGGCGGCGGCCGAGGCAGTTGCATATGCACCAGTTGCCCATCGCGCATCATGATCACATATTCCGGGTCGCCGCTCTTTTGCCGCTGCAGGCCAAAGGAAGGCACCTGTGCCTCATACTCGCCTTCGGGAGGCAGGCGAAAACCGCCACCGGGCGGACGCCGCCTGCTGGAGTGGCCATTGCCAATGATCTGGCCGGCCTCGTTGCGAATGATCACTTCGCGCAGCGGGGGCTCCGCCGCCAGCCGCCAGGCCCAGCCGACCAACAAGGTCAGCACCGCTACGGCCAGCAACACGGCCAGCCAGATGCGTACATACAGCCGACTCAACAACATGCTCAGGACCAGGACTTAGTCTTGCTGGCGCGCAAAAACATAGCCGACGCCGCGCACCGTGAGAATGCGTTTCGGGTCTTTGGCATCGATCTCGATGGCGGCGCGGATGCGTCCCATATGGACGTCGATCGAGCGGTCGAACGCGTCGAGCTCGCGCCCGCGCACCGCCTCCATGATCTGGTCGCGCGTCAGCACACGCCCGGCGCGCTCGGCCAGGGTCACCAGCAGGTCAAACTGGTACGAGGTCAAGTCGCAGAGCTGACCTGCTACGCTGACGGTGCGCGCATCACGGTCAATTTCGAGCGTGCCAAAACGCAGTTGTTTGCTGCCAGCAGGCGCGCCCTCGACGCGTCGGCGCAACACGGCGCGGATACGTGCCAGCAATTCGCGCGGCTCGAACGGTTTGGGCAAGTAGTCATCAGCCCCCATTTCGAGACCGATGATGCGGTCCATCGGATCACCCTTGGCCGTCAGCATCAGCACCGGCGTCTGAGCCAGCGTGGCCGACAGGGCGCGGATGCGCCGACACACTTCGAGTCCATCCATATCGGGCAGCATCAGATCGAGGATGACCAGATCGGGCGCGCGCGTCTCAAGCTCATGCAAGCCGCTCTGACCGTCGCCGGCATGGTTGACGACAAACCCGTTTTGCCCAAGATACTCGCTCACCATCTGCGCCAGACGGGCGTCATCTTCGATCATTAACAAGTTTTGGCTCATCATCACAGTCTAATTGGATTGGCACATCGCTCGCCTCAAGCAAGCGTAAAGTTATCGTAAAAACCGATCGGTCGCGCGGCACCAGAGCACGACCCTGGACGCGTCCCCAGGGTGGGTCGTCGCTGCACGACTTTAAGCAAAGCCGTGCGGCACCCGACCCTCGTGCTCCTGGGCTTTGAACTGGTTAAAGCGCGGCAGGAATTTGTCCCAGTCGATGATATGGCTGTCGAGCTCGGGGCCTTCGACGCGCCTTGGCTCCAAAAGCTGCCGTCGTTGCTGGTGTAGATGACATAGAGCAAGTCAGGGAATTCGGCTTGCAGCCGGGCCACACGCTCGCCGTCCTGGACCCAGAACAGCAGGTCGGAATTGCGGAAACCGGCAATCAGCGTGACGTGGTTGCCCAGGCGCAGATGGGCACGCATGATGGGCATAACTCACACTGTGGAACATCACGCGCGCAGGGCCTGTTGGCGCAAACCGTCCAGCGTGGCAGTGGGTGTGATGGCTTGCGGGTCGATCAGGCAGTGCAGCAGCGCCGGCTTGCCGCTGGCCAGCGCGCGCTGTAGCGCCGGGGCGAAGCAAGCGGTGTCGCTGACGCGTTCGCCGTGGGCACCAAAAGCCAGGGCGTAAGCGGCAAAGTCGGGGTTTTTCAATCCGGTGGCGACGACGCGCGCCGGGTAGTTGCGCTCCTGATGCATGCGGATCGTCCCGTACATGCCGTTGTCGAGCAGAATGATCAGGATCGGCAACTGGTATTGCACGGCAGTCGCGAGTTCCTGCCCATGCATAAGAAAATCGCCATCCCCGGCAAATACCACCACACTGCGCTCGGGCCACAGGCGTTTGGCGCCGACGCCAGCGGGCAGGCCGTAACCCATGGAGCCGCTGGTCGGGGCAAGCTGGCTTGCGTAGTGGCGAAAGGGCCAGAAGCGATGCACCCAGATCGCAAAGTTGCCTGCGCCGTTGCACATGATGGTGTCGGCTGGCAAGACTTGACGCAGATGCTGCATGACCTCGCCCATCTGCAGGCCGCCGGGGATATGGATCGAGCCCGGGTTGCTCCATCGAACATAGTCTTCATGCCCTGCTTTTGCCGATTGGCTCCATGGCGGAGTTTTTGGTGCCACCAGTGCCGCTGCGGCCTGGGCAAAAGCCGCGGGCGAGGCATGAATCGGCAGGTCGGCCCGGTAGACGCGTCCAAGTTCGTCCGGATCCGGATGGACATGCACCAGAGTTTGCCGGGGCGCGGGAATCTCCATCACGCTGTAGCCTTGCGATGGCACTTCAGAAAAACGGCCTCCGATCAGCAGCACCAGATCGGCTTCCTGTACACGCTGGAGCAACTTGGGATTTGGACCCAGACCCAGGTCTCCGGCATAACAGGAATGATCTGCCGAAAAGAGCATTTGCCGTCTGAACGAGCAAACCACCGGCAGTTGATAGTGTTCGGCAAACGAGGTGATGTGCTGCACCGCAGTGGCCGACCAACGGCTACCCCCCAGAATCATCACCGGGCGCTGCGCGGCTGCAAGTCGCTGCTGCAATTCGGCCATGGGCTGCGAGCCAGGTGCGGTTTCGACCACCTGGTAGGGCAATATGCGCGGACGTGCGGCGGCATCTACATCGGCCGTCAACATGACCTCGGTCAGCAAGTCCTCGGGCAAGGCAATGACCACCGGGCCGGGGCGTCCGGATGTCGCGACATGAAATGCTCGTGACACCAGTTCGGGCAGGCGGCGCAAGTCATCGATTTCGGTCACCCATTTGGCGAGCTTGCCAAACACCGCCCGGTAATCCAGCTCCTGGAACGCCTCGCGCTCGCGGGCGCTGCGTTCAACCTGACCAACAAAGAGAATCATCGGCGTGGAGTCCTGTCGGGCGATGTGAATGCCAGCCGACGCATTGGTGGCGCCGGGCGCCCGGGTCACAAAGCAGATGCCGGGTTGCCCGGTGAGTTTGCCCTGGGCCTCGGCCATCATGGCCGCGCCACCCTCCTGGCGACAGACTGTGACTTCAATCGACGGCACATCGTAAAACGCATCCAGCACCGCCAGGAAGCTCTCGCCAGGTACACAAAAGACGTGCCGGACACCGTGTACCTTCAGTTGATCCACCAAAATCCGGCCGCCTGACCGACTTGTTGTCATACCGTGATTCCTCTTGTGAAAGGCAAAAAAAATGTGGGTCAATCAGAACGGCTTGTCGCCAACGAGAAACTCTAGCTGCCTTACCCCTCAAGCAAACCCGTGCGTGACCTGGCTGGCCTGCTCCTGCACTTTGAACTGGTTAAAGCGCGGCAGGAATTTGTCCCAGTCGATGATGTGGCTGTCGAGCTCGGGGCCATCGACGCAGGCGTGCTTGCGCACCATCTTGCCGTCAATGGTGACCGGCACCATGCAGGCACCGCACATGCCGGTGGCATCGACCATGATCGAGTTCAGGCTGGCCACGGTCTTGACACCATAGGGTTTGGTCAGGTCGCTGACCGCTCGCATCATCAGTGGCGGGCCGATGGTGACAACTTCGGCAATTTTTCGGCCCTGGCTGCTTTGCTTGTTCTTCAGCATCGCTTCAAGCGGGGTTGTGACAAAGCCCTTGCTGCCAAAGCTGCCGTCGTTGCTCGTGTAGATTACGTCGAGCAGGTCAGGGAATTCGGCTTGCAGCCGGGCCACACGCTCGCCGTCCTGGACCCAGAACAGCAGGTCGGAATTGCGGAAACCGGCAATCAGCGTGACGTGGTTGCCCAGGCGCAGATGGGCACGCATGATCGGATAGACCGGCGGCAGCCCCAGGCCACCCGCGGTGAACACCACCGTCTGCTGTCCTTCATAGCGGTGCAGATCGCTGGGCCGACCCAGCGGGCCAGCAATACCGGTGAACGCGTCGCCAACGATCATCTTGTTAATCGTCATGCTGCTCGCACCCATGCCTTGCACCACCAAGCAGACGGTGCCGGCCTGGGCATCCCAGTCGGCCAGCGTGAGCGGGATGAGCTCGCCTTTTTCCCACGGCAACACGCGAACGAACTGACCGGCCTGGGCGGCTGCAGCCACCAGCGGCGAATGCACGATGAACTCGACGATGCCGTCGGCCAGAGGGATCTTTTCAACAATGGTTTGCGTTGCGCCCGCCAGTTCGGTGTAGTGGCCAGCGGCGCGCACCATGCTGCTGATCTGCTCGGCCGTGAGGTCAATATTGCCGACAATCTCGCGCGCCGCGGCTTGGCCGTCGCCAGCGGCGCGGATCGCGGTGGAGCCACCGCGCGCCGCGTCACCGCCCGAATAAACCCCGGCCAGCGAGGTCTGCTGCGAGCCAGTAGCCACATCGATCGTGCCCCATTTGGTGGTCTTGAGGCTGGGCTCGGAGTCTTTGATGATCGGGTTGGGCGTGTTGCCCAGCGCCATGATTACCAGATCGACGGCCATCGACTCGGACTCTCCGGTGGCCACCGGGCTGCGCCGACCAGAGGCATCGGGCGCACCCAGAGCGATGACATCCATCAGCGTGTGGGTGACAAAATGGGTTTTGTCGTCGCCGATGAATTCGCGTGGGCCGCGCAACTCCTTGAGTTCAATGCCTTCCTCGAAGGCATGGTGCAGTTCTTCCACCCGCACCGGCATTTCGGCTTGGGTGCGGCGATAGACGATGGTCACCAGCCCACCCAGGCGCCGCGCCGTGCGTGCCGCATCCATCGCGGTGTTGCCACCACCAATGACGATGATGCGCTTGCCCTGCGTTTCAGGCAGCGGTGTCTCGTAATCCGCGTGCAGGCCCTGCATCAGGTTGACGCGAGTCAGGAACTCATTGGCCGACATAACGTTGAGCAAATGCTCACCCGGCACATTCATGAAGCGCGGCAGTCCCGCACCGGTGCCGACGAATATCTTCCAGAAACCAGCCTGCTTGAGGTCTTCCAGTGTGGCGGTCTTGCCGACCACAAAATTGGCCACAAACTTGCCGCCGAGCAGCTTGATCTTGCCCACCACGTCGTCGATCAGGTCGTTGGGCAGGCGAAACTCTGGAATGCCATAGCGCAGCACGCCGCCCAGGGCGTGGAAGGCTTCGAAGACCGTCACCGGGAAGCCCTCGGAGGTGAGTAAGTAGGCATTGATCAACCCGGCCGGGCCCGAGCCCACCACGGCGACCGGCGGCTTCTCAGCTTTGGCCCAGGGGTCGGGCCGATTGGCAAAGCGCGCCGCAATGCCGTCGGCATTGACCATCTTTTCGCGCTGCGGCAGATACCACTCGATCTGGCCGATCTCGATCGGCTGCTTGTTGTGCGTGCAAACCCCCTGGCACTGCAGCTCCTGTGGACAGACACGACCGGTCACGTTGGGCAACGGGTTGCAGTTTTCGATCAGCTCCATGGCTTGACGAAAACGCCCGGTGCCCAGCAGCTCGAGCATTTGCGGGATATGAATCTTGACCGGGCAGCCACCTTTGGGCTCGGCCTGGCCCACCACGTGCAGACCGATTTCGCAGGGTTTGTCTTCACACTGCTTGTCGCGCAGCGCTTCCAGCCAGACAAACATCTCGACCTCGCGCGCGCTAAAGCCCTGGCTCATATAACCCAGGTAACCCTGGTTGACCAGACCAAAGTCTTGCGAGCGCTCCAGCGGGTCGCGCATGTAGGGTGGGATCGAGTTTTCGGCGGGCCAGTTGTCTGACAAGCCCTTGAACATCGGGTAGCGCTCTGACAGATGCGCGTCAAGGGCGCGCACAAACTTGCGTTTCAGTTTGAGGGGCACGTTCCAGACAAAGCGCATCAGCACTTTGCTGGTGTCGTCGTCGCGCAGCATCAAGGCCCACAGCGTGCGCACGAATTCGGGTCCGAGATCCTCTTGCTGGAACTCCCAGATCATGGCCTCGCTGCCATCAGCGATGAAGATGTCTCGGAACGCCTGCGGCTCACTGAGCAGGCGCCGGCGCAACAGCGCCATTTGGCGGTGAAAAGTCTCAACCGCTTGGGTCTTCTCCAGTGCGTCGATTTGCGAGCGCGATGCGTCGAGCGTGCCGCTCGCGCTCAGGTAGCGCTCCAGCTCGTCGCCGCTCGCGGGAATCAGCTTAGCGGCACTCACGAAATAATCTCCGCGTCGCAATTGGCGGCCACCCGTTTGATGCGGGTCTTGAGCTCGGGCGTGACTTTGACGTGCTCCTGGGCGCCAGCGATCAACTGCCCGACGTCGCGCGATTCGCCGTTAACCACGATGCGGGTCTTCTCGAACAATTCGGGCAGGTCCTGGTAGCAGGTCTTGCAGTCAGTGCATTTCACTTGATCGGCAAGGTCGTAAGTAACCAGTGCTTCGGCCATCGCCACCGCTGCGCTGCTGGCTGCTGCGACCCCAGCGCTGCCAGCGTCTGGAACTTGCGCCAGGATCGGAATCACGCGCGCACCGCCGACTGGCGTCTTGCTGGCGGCGGCCAGCTCCGACATGGCTCGCGCAAAGGAGTCGAGTGATGTGTCGCGCTGGGTCACCGAATCAAGGTATCGCGCCTGCAGCGCGGCCATACCGACGCGATGGCTCTCATTCATTTGGGCCACATGCTGGCCGTCCAGGTATTGCAGCAAATGCCAGTACTTGCGCCGCTCTTCCACCAGCGCCACGATGGCCTCGGCGACCCCGATCTTGATCAGATGTTTGTTGACATCGGTCGACCAGATAAACGCCGTCTTGTTTTGACGTTCTGCTTTTGGCAGTTCGACAAAGACCTCAACCGGCACGGCATCGACATCTTGCGCCCCGAGCTTGTGAAACTGCTTCTTGAAGCGAATCTCGCCCAAGGCAAAGTGAGCGGGTGTCAGCGCGGTAGCGAGTAGCTTGAGCTGCCCCGCGTCGTCGAGGTATTCCAGCGTCGTGCTGGCCCAGGTTTTCTCAGGCTCCGGGTTGCCTTCAAGCGAGAACCAGTCGTGCAAGGTATTGCCGCGGCGCGGGTCATGCACAAACACCGGGTTCATGCGACTCTCAACCGCCAGATGGGAGCGCTGGTTGGACGCCGCGTCAGCGATACCGTGTTCACCTTGGCAGGGGGTATATACATCGAGCAACGCGGGCCCATCGCAATACGACAGGCACTCCATCGTGTTCTTGAGAAAATGCCCTTGCAGCGCGGTGCTGGTGGCGCAGACGAAAACCTTAGAGTGGAAGGCCGCGATCAGGCCAAGTTCCTTGCGCGACTCGTGCTTGCCACTGGCCGTGCTGCCAAAGCGGGCCAGGTCGGAATCCTGACCAATAAAGCTGGAGGTGGATGCCTGGCCACCGGTATTCGAATAAGAGCCGGTGTTGAGCACCAAAATCTTCATAGGTGTGCCACTCATCAGGATGCGCGACAGTGCGCCAAAGCCGATGTCATAGGTGGCACCATCGCCGCCGATGGTGATCACGGTCGGCATCAAGCCCAACTCGGCCACGCTGAACTGCTCCCACGACAGCATGCGCAACGCTTGATCATGGGTGGCCGGGTCGTACGCATCTGCCAGCTCCAACTTGGCCAGACGCAGTGCGCGCACGTCGCCGACGGTCTGGGCCGCAATACCCTCAAAAATTCCCTTGGCCAAAGGTTGTGCATCCTGAAACAGGCTGTTGACCCACGGGTCTTTGAACGCGTTGAAGGGAAAGGTCGATGCATAAACACTGCTGCAGCCCGTGGAATTGGCCACCACCGTGCCGGACGGGCCGTTACCGGTGGGTCCGCTCTCACATAAATAGAGCCTGCGCTCGAGCGTACTGAGCAGCGCGCCAAGGCGTTGCTGGCGAGGCACGTCAGAGTTGGCAAGCAAGGCCTGCTTGTCCTTCATGCGGCCAATCAAACTCTCCAACTCGCGAATGTGATCGCGTTGCCGCTTGTCGCTGATGGCGTGGTTGGTGGCCATGAACAGCCGGGTGGCTGTCACCTCGCCGCAGCCGCGGCAGGCACCGTGCCCACCGGTGGTGCTGTAGTAATTGGCGCGGTCGAGTAGCACTCGCTTGATCTCCCCGCCGGGCTTGATCGCGTCAGCGACAAAGCGCGCCGGCGTGTTGGGCGTCTTGCTCATGAAAGCAAAACGCTGCTGCAGGGTTTGCAGCAGCGCACCGTCCTGCTCGCGCTGGACCAGCGCGCCAGGGCCACAGACTTCCACGCATTCCAGGCAACCGGTACATTTCCACGGGTCAATATTGACGGCGTAAAGCCCCCCACTGCCCGCTTTGGCCTTTTCCATGGCGTCAAAGAAAGGCCTGGTGCGCGCCACCGGATAGACCGCCAGAACCTCGACCAGCTTGCTGAAGTTGCGCAGCGAGCTGACGTTGTCAGTCTCCAGATTGGTCGCCGCCTCGGCGACCATTTCATGGAACGGCCGCACCTGCTTGCTTTGGCGGTAACTCTCACGCAAGGACTCAGCGAGCGCATAGACCTGGCTGCGCATCGCTTCGCGCTGGGTCGGCGGGATGTCCAGTTGAGCGACTCCTGCGAGCAACAGCTCGTGAATCTCATGCACGCTGTTCGGGATGGCCCCGTCGGGGCATACCAGCGCACACTCCATGCAACCGGTACACAGTTCGGCCTTGAACTCGGGCACTGTGCGACGAAACAAACCTTTGTCCTTGACGCTCGCGCTACCCGCCGGCATAAACAGGCCCGTGCCGGGCAGCACCGGTGCTTCAGCAATGGCACCTTCGCGAAACGGGTTTAGGACTATGTCGTCGTAATATTCGCGGTCAAATAAACCCGCGCAAGCCGATGCGCCTTCGCTCTGGCACATCGAAGCCGACACGGAGACATCGCGGATGAAAATTGGATCGCCCTGGATATTGAGTCGGGCAAAAGCGGCGGATTCGTAATCGACCGGTTGCGTCGCCTCAACGCCCTCCCGGATGACTGCCATATTGCCGTCAATCACCGCGTCGCCCTTGCCGCCGAACTTCTTGGCGATTTGCTGGCGAACTTTTTCCAGGATGACTTCCGGGGCGGCACCGGCCGAGACCTGATTGACGTGCCCGGCAACAGCGCCAATAAAGGCAATACCCATCATACGAGTCGCCAACTCCGGCGCAGGTGCATGTTTCTTGGCGACCGCGAAGGCATCAATGATGAAAAAACGGATCTTCTTCTCAACGATGGTTTTGCGCGCCTGGCTTGGCAATTCTTGCCAGACCTCTTCAGGCGTGACGCTCGCTTGCAGAATAAAGGTACCGCCTGCCACCAGCCCAAGCAGCGGATTGGTGTGGCGAAATACCCGGTGGTCGGGCGAAACCACGACTTCCACGTCCTCCAACTCGGCATTGGTGATCTTGACCGGCTCCGGGCTCAGCGTGATGTAGTAGTTGGTGGGGGCCCCGCTCTTTTCGGAGCCGTATTTGGGGGCCGATTTGGAGTGCATGTTGAGCACGCCGGCCAGAATATCGGTCAGCAGTTTGCCCGAGGCGATGGTGCCATAACCACCGATCGAGTGAAAGCGCACCCGAAACGCGGCATCGGGCAGCAACTTCGGGTTGGGCTCGGTTTCCAGTGCCATCAACTTGGTTTCAGGGTAGGCAAGCTTCAGGCGAGCCTGCATCTCCGCCACACGCGGTGCCGCGCTTGTCGAGAAGAACTGGGAGCCCAGATAGATCAGCGGTGCCAGCTTGCCATCCTGCATGTACTTGAATGCAGCAATCAAATGGCGCGGCTGCAGGTCATGCCCACCGAGACCAAAAATCGCCGTCGTCAACATTGGGCTGGTCTTCATGGCGGTGATGCCGGCATGACGCATCTGCACGGCGTTTTCGCGCGCTTTGAACAGGGCCTGCGTGACCAGACTGGTGAGTGCGGTCTGGTCCGAGCGCTCCAGCACCGTGACGGCCTTTTTGCCTTGCAGTGCGGCCACCAACTCAGCTTCGGGAAAGGGCTGCAACAATTTGACGGCGATTAGACCAACCTTCTGACCCAGGCCGCGCAGATGACTCACCACCGCTTCCACGTCGTCGGTGACCGAGCCCAGGCCGACCATCACGGTTTC
The DNA here is from genome assembly GCA_963750665.1 of uncultured beta proteobacterium. Classification (GTDB taxonomy): domain Bacteria; phylum Pseudomonadota; class Gammaproteobacteria; order Burkholderiales; family Burkholderiaceae_C; genus Rhodoferax. The sequence goes on along the minus strand of CAVVRQ010000028.1, from coordinate 487,047 downwards.
GGCATCGTCACACAGGAAGCTTTGAATCGGCGTGTAGCAGCGCCCGGTTAGCAGTGCGTACTCACTCATCGCCTGGCGCACCAGGGCCGGCACGGCGCTGGTGAAATGGGTGCGGTGATCGACCGCGCCGGCCTGAAAGTCGGGTTGATTTTGCACCGCGCCGGTAAGCCCCGGGTTATTCACATCCACCAGCGCGGGCACCAATTGGCGTGTGCCCTTCTCGAAGGCGTTGACCCATTGACGCTGCCACTGCGCGTGCAATTCTTCAGGCAGCCAAGCCAGCGTTTGGACGAGCAGTTTGCCGGCCTTGTCCGGTTCGATTTTGGCGGCATGGGTCACCAAGTAGCTTTGCAGCTCGGCGAGTTGGGCCTCGCTCAGATCGGCCTCGTGGCGCAATAAATACTGCTGCAACTGAGCCACGCGACCCTTGGCACCGTAGAGCATCTCCTGCGCCAGCGTGGGTGCCTTGATGCGCCCGGCCGGGTCGCCCAGGTATTCGGCCAGCAGTTCGGGCTCGGGCAGCAGTGCCTCGCACAGCATGTGGCTGGTGGCAAAGCCGTCCATGGCGTTGGCCACTGGAATCAGCGACAGCGAGGCGACACGGTACGCAATCGCTGCCAGGTCAGCAGCCTCTTGTGGGTTGGCACCAAACAGGATGGTGTAGCCAGCCGACAGCAGCGCATAAACGTCGTCATGGCCGGCCATCACGTTGAGAGAATGCCTGGACACCACCCGCGCGGCGACTTGCAGCACAAAGCCCCCCACCTTCTTGCCGACGGTGACGTAATGCGATTCGAGCGCGTACAAAATGCCCTGACTCGACGAGGCGTTGGAAATGAATTGGCCGCCGGTCAGCGCCGCCCCGAGTGCGCCGCTCTGCGCCGAGTGTTCACCTTCCGGGCCGAAGAAAAACGGGTGCTTGCCCCAGACATTGATGCCACCCTCAGCCCGGAAGGCTTCGTAAATTTCGGCGATTTCGGTCGAGGGTGTGATCGGGTAACCAATGACGCCGCCGCAGACATGGTTCATGACGTAGGCGACCGCGCCGTTGCCGTGGATCACGTTGGGGATGCCGGGGTACTTGATTTTCTGGGTTTTCATCTTGCTGGCTCCGTACAAAGGCTCTAACGGGTGAGGAAGTTAAGATACTTGGTGGCAAAGTTGCCGTAGGGGGGCCACAGGAATTTGACGGCGCTCCAACGGGCTTGGTAAAAAACCGGACGCATCTTGGAGAAGGTCACAAAACCTTCGTAGCCGTGGTAGTGGCCCATGCCGCTCTCGCCGACGCCGCCAAAGGGCAGGTCATGCTGGGCGACATGAAACAGCGCGTCGTTGACGCTGACGCCGCCGGACATGACGCGCTCGAGCAGCATGGCGATGACGACTTGGTCGTTGCTGAAGGGGTAGAGCGCGAGCGGGCGCGGACCGGCGTTGATGGCGGCAATCGGTTCTTCCAGGCTGCTGTATTCCAGCACCGGCAGGATCGGTCCAAAGACCTCCCGCGTGCGCAAAATGCTGTTTGGTGGCGGGTTGAGGACCAGGTGCGGCGCAATCTTGCGACTGGCTGCGTCCCACTTTTTACCGGGAATGAGTTGCACCAGGGTGGCACCGGTCGCCTCGGCCTCGTCGAGGGCCTGCGTCAGCCGTGCAAAGGCGCGCTCATCGATGATGGAAGTGTAGTCGGGCGAGTCCAGCGTCGGGTAGCGTTGCGCCACGATGCCCTTGGCCAGAGTGACAAATTCCGCGGTCTTGCCCGCCGGCAGGTAGAGATGATCGACGGTGGTGCAAATTTGGCCGGCGTTGAGCAGTTTGACAAACAACAGCCGCTCGGCAGCGGTTTTTAGCGGGAAATCCTCGCACACGATGGCGGGTGATTTGCCGCCCATCTCGAGCGTGACCGGGCACAGGTTCTGCGCCGCAGCGGTCATGACGGAGCGGCCGGTTGGGCCGGAACCGGTAAACAGCAGGTGATCAAATTTGAGTTTGGAAAACTCGATGCCGACGCCACCGGTTTCGTCAAAAAAAGCCAGCTTGTCGCGCGGAAAATATGCCGGAATTTTGTCGATCAGCAGTTGTGCCAGGTGACGCGAGTTCTCCGACATTTTGACCATCGCGCGGTTGCCCGCCGCAAACGTGTAGATCAGCCCTGTGAAGCTCAGGTTGATGGGAAAATTCCACGGCACGATGGCGCCAACCACACCCAGGGGCTGTGGCGTGACCCGGTTGCCGGCGCCAAAGAAGTTGCGCAGATCGACGCTGCGGCGCTGCGGGCGCATCCATTTCTTGAGGTGCTTGAGGACGTGATCGACACCGTCGATGACGGTGAAGATTTCAGTGAACAGGGTTTCGTGGCGCGAGCGGTTGCCATAGTCGGCGTTGACGGCTTGCAGCAGGGCTTCGCGGTTGTCGCGGATGAAGCGCTGCAATTGGCGCAGGTCGGCGCGCCGCTCGTCCAAACTGGGCACGGGGTGGGCAAAGTAGGCGGCACGCTGGAGCCCGAGCGTGGCCTCCAACTCCTGGCGCAGAGGGTCTGCCGGGTCGATCGGGTGCGGGGAGGTGGCGCTCATAAGGGGCTTTCTTGAAAAGAGGCGACAACTTGGCAGCCCGAGCTTAATCGCAAGCGGGGCATCCGGCTGTGCCAAATTCTACCGCTAGGGGAAGGGGTCTAAAACACTATGAAAATAATAGCTATTCGCGCTTGATGGTAAAGGGCTAGAGCCAGATATGGCTTCAGATAAAATCAGCCTTGACAAATTTTCTCCAACCCTCCGACGGACCCATGCTCTACCCACAGAATTTCGACGTCATTGTTGTCGGCGGCGGTCACGCCGGCACCGAAGCGGCGCTGGCGGCCGCGCGCATGGGCTGCAAGACGCTGCTGCTCAGCCACAACATTGAGACCTTGGGGCAGATGAGCTGCAACCCGTCCATCGGCGGCATCGGCAAGGGCCACCTGGTCAAAGAGGTGGACGCACTGGGCGGGGCCATGGCAGCAGCAACCGACGAGGGCGGCATCCAATTCCGGATTCTCAATTCCTCCAAAGGTGCGGCGGTGCGTGCCACGCGCGCCCAGGCGGACCGCATTTTGTACAAGGCGGCGATTCGGCGGCGCCTGGAAAATCAACCCAACCTGTGGCTGTTTCAACAGGCGGTTGATGACTTGATGATGCAGGGCGACCGCGTGGTGGGTGCGATCACCCAGGTCGGAATCAAGTTTCATTCCCGCACGGTGGTGCTGACAGCCGGTACTTTTCTGGACGGCAAGATTCATGTTGGGCTGAATCACTATGCGGCGGGTCGCGCGGGCGACCCACCGGCGGTCAGTTTGAGCGCCCGTTTGAAGGAATTGAAGTTGCCGCAGGGGCGCCTGAAAACCGGCACGCCACCGCGTCTGGATGGCCGTTCCATCGATTTCAGCAAGTGTATTGAACAGCCCGGTGACGGCATGCCCGGCGGCATGAGCCCGCTGTTGCCAGTGTTTGGCTTCATGGGGCGGGCCGAGCAACACCCACGGCAAATGTCTTGCTGGATGACTCACACCAATGCCCGCACGCACGACATCATTCGCGGCGGTCTGGACCGCAGCCCGCTGTTCACGGGTTTGATCGAAGGGGTTGGTCCGCGCTATTGCCCGAGCGTGGAAGACAAGATCCAGCGCTTTGCCGACAAGGACAGCCACCAGATTTTCCTGGAGCCCGAAGGCTTGACCACGCACGAGTATTACCCGAATGGCATTTCAACCAGTTTGCCCTTCGACATTCAGTATGCCTTGGTGCGATCCATGGCGGGACTGGAGCAGGCCCACATTTTGCGACCCGGTTACGCCATTGAGTACGACTACTTTGATCCGCAACAGCTCAAGAGCAGCTTTGAGACCAAAGCCATCGGCGGCCTGTTTTTTGCGGGGCAAATTAATGGTACAACGGGTTACGAAGAGGCTGCTGCGCAAGGTCTGTTTGCGGGTGTCAATGCCGCCTTGCAGGCGGGTGCCCGGAGCCGATGGACGCAAGACGCCTGGCTGCCGGGTCGCGATGAGGCCTATCTGGGTGTGCTGGTGGACGATCTGATTACCAGGGGCGTGACGGAGCCCTACCGCATGTTTACCAGCCGGGCCGAGTACCGGCTGCAGTTGCGCGAGGACAATGCGGATGCGCGCCTGACCGAAACCGGTCGCAAGCTGGGGCTGGTGGATGATGCGCGCTGGGATGCCTTTTGCCGCAAGCGTGACGCTGTTTCACGTGAAACAGAGCGTTTGCGCTCGATCTGGGTGAGTCCGCAGAATCTGGCAGCAGCCGAGTCTGAGCGCGTGCTGGGCCAGGTGATTGAGCACGAATACAGTCTGGCCGACCTGTTGCGGCGCCCGAACGTCAGCTATGCCGACCTGATGTCACTGAGCGACGGTAAGTACGCCAGCGCCGAATTGGATGCAAATGTTTCACGTGAAACAGGGCTGGAGCGGTCTGACGAAGCGGCATTCATGGCAACGGTGATCGAGCAGGTGGAAGTGGTGTCGCGTTATGCGGGCTATATTGAGCGTCAAAAAGAGGAGGTCGGTCGCGCGGCGCATTATGAGAACCTGCGGCTTCCCGCTGGTCTGGATTATTTTCAGGTGCCGGCTTTGAGCATTGAGGCGCGCCAGCGGCTCAGCCAGCTGAGGCCGGAAACACTGGGCCAGGCTTCGCGCATTTCTGGCATGACACCGGCGGCTATTTCCTTGTTATTGGTGCACCTGAAAAAAAGTAAAAGGCTTGCTGATCCAGCCAATTCTGCGGACGCTGCGGCGGGGGCGCTGCCTTGACGCCTGATCTGGAGTCGAGCCTGCGAGAGGGCGCGCGCCAACTCGGGCTGACGCTGGAGCAGCGGCAAATCGACGACCTGCTGGCTTACCTGAGCTTGCTGCAAAAATGGAACAAGGTCTATAACCTGACTGCCGTGCGTGACCCAGCCGATATGCTGACGCATCACTTGCTCGACAGCCTGGCCCTGATTGAGCCGCTGCGCCAACAGTTGGCAGCCATGCGGCCAGCGCCAGAAGTCTCGACAGTCTGGCGCGTACTCGATGTGGGCTCTGGTGCTGGTTTGCCGGGTGTCGTGATTGCCATTGCGTGTCCTGAGGTTGTGGTGGATTGCGTCGATGCGGTGGCAAAGAAAGCGGCCTTTATTGAGCAGGTGGCGGCGGCATTGAAGCGACCCAACTTGCACGGCCTGCATGCGCGCGTCGAGAGCTTGAGTCGGCCATACAGCGTCATCTGCGCGCGCGCGTTTGCCTCATTGCCCGATTTTGTTGGCTTGTCAGTCGGCGCGCTGGCAGCCCAGGGTGTGTGGCTTGCCATGAAGGGCAAGCACCCCGCCGAGGAAATAGCTGCACTGCCTGATACGGTAGAAGTGTTTCACGTGGAACCTCTGCAGGTGCCCGGTCTGGGCGCCGAGCGCTGCCTGCTTTGGCTGCGCCAAACCCCGCCTACAACTTAGCCTAAACTCCCCCCTTCATCCCGAAGGAAGTCGAGCATGTTTGGTATCGCGGACTATGGCGCTTTTGTTGTTGCCGTTTCTGGTTTTTTTGCTGATCCCCGGACCCGGCAACCTTGCCTTGATCACCTCCACCGGCAAGGGCGGCGTAGCCGGCGGCTTGGCAGCGACCGTGGGCGTGATTGTGGGCGACCAAGTGCTGATGTGGTTGGCGGTCGCCGGCGTTGCGGCCTTGCTTGCGGCCTACCCAACGGCCTTCCATGCCGTGCAGTGGCTGGGCGCCGCCTATCTGGCCTGGTTGGGAGCCAAGATGCTTTTGGCCAAGCCGGGCGGCGGACCGATCTTGCATATCAAGGCGCATCACTATTTGCGTCAGGCACTTTCCATCACCTTGCTCAATCCCAAAGCGATTGTGTTTTACATGGCTTTTTTTCCTTTGTTTGTCGATCCGGCCCAGCATCAGGGCTTGTTGACCTTTGGCGTCATGGCGCTGACCATTGCCTGCCTGACTTTTGCCTACGGTTTGACAGTGGTCGTGCTGACGCACTTTCTGGCTGCTCGCATGCGTGCCAACCCGATGATTTCGCGCACGCTGGAAAAGCTGGCAGGTATCTTCCTTCTAGCCTTTGGCGTCAAACTAGCCTTGTCGCGCTAAGGGTTCAGCAATCGACCACAATTGTTTCACGTGAAACACCAGCTTCCCACTCCGTATCGCAACCCCTTCAGGTAACCCATTCATGGCCAAAATTTTCTGTGTCGCGAACCAAAAGGGCGGCGTCGGCAAGACCACCACCACCGTCAATCTGGCCGCTGGTCTGGCCAAAGTTGGTCAGCGCGTGTTGATGGTTGATCTGGATCCGCAGGGCAATGCGACGATGGGATCGGGCGTCGAAAAGCGTCAGTTGGCGCTGACGGTTTATGACGTGCTGCTTGAATCCGCGAGTGTGGCCGAAGCGCGGGTGACCAGTGACAAGCTGGTGGCCGCAGCCTGCAGCTATGACATTCTGGGTGCCAACCGGGAATTGGCCGGCGCCGAAGTCGAGATGGTGGACCTGGAGCGGCGTGAAAAGCGGCTTAAGCAGGCCCTGGCCGAGGTTGAAAAAGACTACGACTTCATCCTGATCGACTGCCCGCCGAGCTTGTCGATGTTGACGCTAAACGGCCTGTGCTGCGCGCACGGTGTCATCGTGCCGATGCAATGCGAGTACTTTGCGCTGGAGGGGCTGACCGACCTGGTCAACACCATCAAGCAGGTGCACGCCAATCTGAACCAGGACTTGGCCATCATCGGCTTGCTGCGCGTCATGTTTGACCCGCGCATCACGCTGCAACAGCAGGTCAGCGAGCAGCTCAAGGCACACTTTGGCGAAAAGGTTTTCAACACCGTGATTCCACGCAATGTGCGGCTCGCAGAAGCACCGAGTTACGGTGTGCCAGGCGTGGTGTTTGACCCGGCCAGCAAGGGAGCACAGGCGTTTGTCGCATTCGCCCAGGAGATGGTCGCGCGCATTGACAGGCTTTGAGCCGACCGGTCCGGCGCCTGTCTATCACCACCATATATACAAAATTAGCCTCTAGCCACCGTCTGTATTGCGTAAGTAGCTACATAAATAATAGCAATTAAAGATCCTTGAAGGAAAGCAAATCATGGTAAGCAAAAAACCAAAAGGTCTGGGCCGCGGCCTGGAAGCCTTGCTTGGACCCAAAGTGACTGAGGGCGCAAGGCTTGACGCGCTAACCGGTCAGCCGGTCGATCCAGGATTGCCGTCGTCCTTGCCGCTGACCGAGTTGGTGCCAGGCCAATACCAGCCCCGCACGCGCATGGACGAAGGGGCCTTGTATGAACTGGCCGAGTCGATCAAGGCGCAAGGCATCATGCAGCCGATTCTGGTGCGCCAGCTCAAGGACGGCGTGAATCAGGGCAAGTTTGAAATCATCGCCGGTGAGCGGCGTGTTCGGGCCGCCAAACTCGCTGGCCTGGACCGCGTGCCGGTGCTGGTGCGCGATGTGCCCAACGAAGACGCTGCCGCGATGGCCCTGATTGAGAATATTCAGCGCGAAGACCTCAATGCTCTGGAAGAAGCGCAAGGGGTGCAACGTCTGGTGAAAGAGTTTGGTCATACCCACGAACAGGCGGCGCAGGCGGTGGGGCGCTCGCGCAGTGCCACCAGCAACCTGCTGCGCCTGTTGAATCTGGCCGAGCCGGTGCAAACCATGCTGATGGCGGGCGACCTCGACATGGGTCATGCGCGCGCCTTGCTGGTGCTCGACCGCGCCACGCAAATCACTGCGGCAACCCAGATCAGTGCCAAAAAGATGTCGGTGCGCGAAGCCGAGCGCCTGGCCAGGAAACTCAGCGCAGAGTTCACTCTGACCTCGGCCAAGCCAAAAAAAGAAAAGTCGCGCGACATGAAACGCGTGGAAGAGGAGTTATCCGATTTATTGACCGCCGCAGTCGAAGTGCGCGTCAAGAAACGCGTCAAGCGCGCGGGCCGCCTGGAGGAGATGGGGGAAGTCAGCATCCAGTTTGGCTCGCTCGACGAGCTCAACGGCCTGGTGGACAAACTGCTGCGGGCCGCCAGCCACTGAGTTCGCGCGGCACGACGCGCGACCGGCCTTGCCCTTGGGCGCAGGTCCGTCGTGGCGAATGCTCGCGTGCCGCCTGCTTTTTGTTTTCATCTGGTACCAAGGCAGACGTGACAAATATTGACACACCAGTTGAAAATCCATTTGATCCGAGGCCGACTCGCGCTAACATGAGGGCCATGACACCCACATGAACGTTGGACCTATGAGCACCAAATCTACTGACCGAGCGCCGCCGATTGACGCAGATCCCCTGCTGGCCGCCATGGCCGTCGCAGCGTTTGCCGTCGTCACCCTGGTCGGCACCCGCAGCGCGGATACAGGAAAGCATATTTTGCGGGTGGAGCAGTACGTCAAGACATTGACGCAAAAACTCGGCCAGCATCCACGTTTTAAAGACGACCTAAAAGAGTCGTATATCCGGATCCTGCTGCAATCCGTGCAGATGCACGACATCGGGTCCATCGGCATTCCAGACCGCATTCTGCTCAAACCCGCCAGACTGACCGCAGCAGAGTTCGAAATCATCAAGACCCATACGACGCTGGCACGCGATGCCATCGAGCAGGCTGAGAAAATCCTGGGCTATCAGGCCGACTTATTGAAAACGGTCAAAGAACTCGCTCTCTCGCACCATGAAAAATGGGATGGCTCTGGCTATCCGCAGGGTTTGTCGGAAGAGAAAATTCCGCTTTCGGCGCGCCTGCTGGCGATTGCCGATGTTTATGACGCCCTGATCTCGGAGCGTGTCTATCGGGCCAGCCTGCCGCATGATCAGGCCGTGGCCATCATTTTTCAGGGCCGTGCCACGCATTTCGATCCCGACATGGTCGATGTTTTCATCGAAATCCAGGATGATTTTCATGCCATCGCCGAGCGCTTTGCGGACACCGAGCAGGACATGCAAAAGAAGATCGACTACCTGGCCAATGCGATTGCCGAAGACGTTCAGTTGTAGTTGACCCGGCGCCGATAGGCCCCCGGTGTGCTGCCACTCCAGCCGCGGAACGCACGCTGGAACGCCGTGGTGTTGTCAAAACCGGCCAGGGCGGCGATCTGGTCAATCGGCTCGCTGGTTTTGACCAGATGTTCAATCGCCAAGTCGCGGCGAATCTCATCCTTGATTTTTTGAAAGCTACTGGCATCCTTGGCGAGTTTTCTCGACAAGGTGCGCGTGGACATGAATAGCGCTGCGGCGGCTTGCTCCAGCGTCTGGGTGGCGTGCGTCGCGTCTGACAGGTAGTGGCGCAGGCGTGCGCTGGTTGAGCCGTGATCGAACGTGACAAAGATCCAGTCGTCAGGTGCGCGATTGACAAACCTGATCAACTCGGCTTTGGTTCGATGGAAACCCTGCCGCAGCAGGTGTTCCGAGAAGCTCAGCGAGGTACAGGGCTGATCAAAACTCACCGGCCACGGAAATAGCGCGGCGTACTCGGTGAACTGCTCGGGGCGCGGAAAGCCGAAACCGACCTGCTCAATCGGTAGCTCACGTCCGACCAACCAGCAGGCCACGCCGTGGATCAGCTTGACCATCAGCTCGTGGCCGAAGATGGTGGGCACCGTGGCTGCGTTGGCTGCTTGCAGGGCAATCGTCACTTGCTGATTCCTGCGTGACAAATTCAGCGAGTAGTCATCCAGCAACAGGTTCCAGAATCGGGTAAAACGGTACATTGCCACCAGAACCGAGGGGGCATCGAGCAGGCTCAGGCCCAGGTATTTGAGTGTGCCCGCGCGAATCGGGCGCGACCAAAGCCCGAGCATCTCGCAGCCGATGGCCAGCGCAATGATCTCGTAGAGCCGAACGAATTGCTCCCGCGTCACCCGCGCGCCGCGTTGCTCAAGCAGGGTGGGTGCAATGCCCGCCCCGAGCGTCAGCGCATCGACCGCTGCGGGCGAGAGCAAGCGCCGCGCGCCCTGCAGCATATTCTGCACAAAGGACATGGGGACCGTCGAGCTCACTGGGCGCATGAGAGGCTGTCAACAAGAAATGGGTAGATGTAATCGCAAAAAATTGGCGCAATTTGCAACAAAATAGGCGAAAGCTGCAAGGCCTTGAGCTTGGATGGCGATACTATACCTTTCATAATGTGCCGGCAGCCTACGAATGCGATGGCGCAAATAGCAAGTCAATTGTCCCTGTTGTGAGTTTTTTAGCATGAATACACCCGAATGGATCACGCGCAGCGCTTCGCTGTTGTTGCCCGCCGCCGGGCCAATGCGCAGAATGGCCCTGGAGCCGGTCGGCGTTGCGCCGCACGCGAGCCCGCGCACTGCATTTGCGGCGTCATCGCAGGTCCCGACCGAACCTAAACATGCTGTCACGCCTGATGTTTCGGTACCAGTGGAGGCTGCCGCTGCAACGCATGAACGCTTTACCCAACAACGTCTGGCGGCCATGCTGCGACGCGGGGACGAAGCCTTGTCGCCGCGTCTGTTGCGCCGCGTGCTGGGCGAATTGCAGGCGGTGCTCGATCCCCAGGTCAGCGAAGTTGAAGGCGGTCGCCGCGCGCAGGACTTTGCGCGCTGGTACGGCGCCGCCACGCCGGCCCAGCAGCGCGACTGCTGGCTGTTGATGAGCGAGCAATTCGCGCCCGACTCAAAGTTGGTGCAGGCGGCGCGCGGTCAATATGATGCGGCCCAGCATACGCCGGGGGCAGGACAGGCCGAAATCGGCTTGCGCCGGGCCTTGCTGTCGCCGCGCGCGACTTTGTTACAGCGTTTTGCAGCGTTCCCTGACGGCCTTGGCTTTCTCGTCAGGCTGCGTTCAAAGCTGTTGCCGCACCTGAAGACCGAGCCGCGCTTGCTCGCGCTCGACGCCGAACTGCTGGGCCTGTTTTCAACCTGGTTTGATGTGGCGTTTCTGGAGTTGCGCCGCATCAGTTGGGATTCACCCGCCTCGCTGGTTGAAAAGCTGATTGACTACGAGGCGGTGCACGATATTCATGGCTGGAGCGACCTGAAAAACCGGCTCGATTCGGATCGCCGCTGCTACGGCTTTTTTCATCCCCAGTTGCCCAACGAACCCCTGATTTTTGTCGAAGTGGCCTTGCTCGACGAGCTACCTGCAACAATCGCGCCCTTGCTCGATGAGGCGGCCGCTGCGGCCGATCTGGACAAAGCCAGCACCGCTGTTTTTTATTCGATCAGCAGCACGCAGGGCGGACTGCATGGTGTGAGTTTCGGTGACTCGCTGATCAAGCGCGTGGTTGAAACCCTGAAGGGTGAGTTCCCCCGCCTCAAGACTTTTGCCACGCTCTCGCCGATGCCCGGCTTTCGCACCTGGCTCGGCCAGCACGCCCAGGCGATGCTCGACCGGCTCGACGACAAGACCCGTGCCGCACTGGCTGCCACACTGGGCGGCACACCCGTGAGCGCTGCGCAGTTGCTGGCAGGTGCCGAGCAGGCCCTGACGCTCGACCAGAAATCCCCGTTGCGCCTGCTGCTGCTGCGCTGCGCCGCCCACTACCTGGGCGTGGCAGTGCGGGGTGACAAGCCACTGGATCCGGTGGCACGTTTCCACTTGGGCAACGGTGCCCGCATTGAGCGCATCAACTGGGGCGGCGACCGCTCCGCCAAGGGACTGCGCCAGTCTTACGGCATGATGGTGAATTACCTGTATGACCTGCAGCGCCTGGACAAATACCGCGCCCAGTTCAGCAAAGGAAAGACGGCGCTTTCCAGTGCCGTCTCGGCGCTTCGCTTGTGACAGTTGGCACCGACTTTGCTGGAGATCGGGGATGGCTAGATTTGCGTTTGTGTTTCCCGGGCAGGGAACCCATTATGTCGGTATGGGCATGGCGCTGGCCGAGCGTTACGCGCAGGCCGCTGCGGTGTTCGAGCAGGCCAACCAGGTCATGGGCATGGACCTGCGCCGCCTCTGCCGCGACGGGCCGGAGTCCGAGCTGCTGAAGACCGAAAACGCCCAGCCGACCATTCACACCACCTCGCTGGCGCTCTTGAAAGTGGTAGAGCAATATGGTTTTAGCGCCACCATCTGTGGCGGCTTCAGCCTGGGCGAATACGCGGCGCTGGTCTATGCCGGGGTGTTGCGCTTCGAAGACAGCGTCAAGCTGGTGCAGCAGCGCGGCCTGTGCATGCAAAACGCCGTGCCGCAGGGCCTGGGCAAGATGTGCTGGATTACCGGCCTGGAGCGACCCGTGGTGCAGCAAATTGTGGCGGACGCGGCAATCCTGGGCTTGATCGAATGCTCCAACTTCAACTGCCCGCAGCAAATCATCGTGGCTGGCTACAACGCGCCGGTGGAGCGGGCCGCCGAGCTGGCCCGGCAACGCGGCGCCACGGCGACGACGTTTCTGAATGTCAGCGGCCCTTTTCATACCAGTCTGCTCAAAGGCGCTGGCGAGCAATTACTGGAAGTGCTGCGCGAGGTCCCGCTGGGAACAGCAAGCAAAAAAGTGCTGAGCAATGTGACTGGCAGCTACTTCACCGAAAGCGATGACATCCGCCAGCTGCTCAAGGAGCATGTTTACAAGCCGGTGCGCTGGGAGGATTGCGTCAATACCCTGATTGACGACGGTGTTGATACCCTGGTCGAAATCGGCCCCAAGCATTTGCTCACAACCTATAACCAGCATACTGCCGCCAGCCGCGGGGCCAAAGTGCGCTGCTTCAATGTCGAGGATGTCCAGACGCTGGAGAATTTTCTGCGCGCGATGGAATGACGGCTGGCCAGGGCGATGGCCGCGTTGCCGCCGGGCGAGACGCCGTGGCAGCGTTGTTTTCACCGGAAATAGAGGGTCTTTTAGGCCTGTAGCCACCGACTGGTATGCGCAAGCAGCTATTATATTTGTAGCAAATTGGATGCCCCTGGCGACCCTCCCACAGCGTCTCAAAAAAAAGTAGCGCGCCACGGCCGCCGCCGCGCTAACGCCTGTTACTATTCGGCACAAAATAAACCACACCGCGTTCAAGGGAATCAAGTACCGTGTTGCCAAGCCAAGCCAAGCCAAGCCAAGCCAAGCCAAGCCAAGCCAAGCCAAGCCAAGCCAAGCCAAGCCAAGCCAAGCCAAGCCAATAGGTTTTCCGCTCTTCTGTGGGAGCGGCGGCAGCCGCGAAATCGTGCCACATCGTGCCTCCCGGCACTCCCACAAGACGCTCGCATCAACTGCTACCCTGCCAACCCAGCCGCCCCGCGCTTTTTAGCGTCGGGCGGTTTTTTCATTCTGGAGCCTGAACTCATGTCCACCTTGCTTACTTTTTCGCGCCTGTCTGCCACTCGCTCCCTGCTGGGCCTCACAGCGGCTCTGTGCATGTTCTGCAACAGTACGGCCCAGGCGGTCCAGGCCGCCGGCCCCACCGGCCTGCTCAACGACACCGGCCAAACCCAGTGTTACAACGCCTCGGACCTTGCAGGTGTGTGTGATGCGGCCACCACCGGTGATGCGGGCGTGCGCCCGCGCCAGGACGGCCGTTTTGGCCGCGATGTGGCCAGCCCCACCAAAGTGGGCGGCGGTGCAGCGGGTTTTGATTTCACGCCGCTGGATGCCAGTGGCAATGTCATAGCGCTCACCGGCTCGCCTGCCGTGCCCGCTACCACCCCGCGCTGCGTGAAAGACAACGTGACCAACCTGATCTGGGAGGTTAAAACAACGGCCACCCCAGCCTCGGGCCTGCAAGACAAAACCTGGACCTACGCCTGGGGTAGCAATGCGGGTGCTGCGACCTGTGGCGGCACCGTGGGCCCCTGCAACACCGATGCCTACATCGCAGCGCTCAACCTTGTCGACCTGTGTGGTGAAACGGCCAATGACTGGCGTCTGCCGACCCGGCGAGAGCTACTAGGCATCGTGCTGAACGATGGCAGCAACCCGTCCATCGATGCCAGCTACTTGCCTGCCACCCAAAGCAGCTGGTACTGGAGCAGCGACACCTACGCGCCTAACCCGAGTAACGCGTGGCTCGTCGGCTTCAGCAACGGCAACACCCTCACCTACGCCAAGACGGTTACCTACTTTGTTCGCCTCGTGCGAAGCGGACAGTGATTTTGTCCTTTTGATGTGTTGCCAATTCTCAGCGCCATGGCCCATTACCGCCACTTGCCGGTCTGGAAGGCTGCGATGGATCTGGCGATGCATTCACGCCTGCCGACGCTCCCACAAAAACAAATAGCCCTTTCGATTTTTCACTTTTGAGAAGCCTGAGCCATGAAAGCATTGTTGCCAACCCCTACCCAGACTGCTTGCCGCCGCTGGATACTCACCGCCACCTGGGTCTTGTTGGCCAGCCTGGCCTTGCCCGCCTGGGCCGCCGCCCCCTTCACCGTCAATGGCAACGGCACGGTGTCCGACGCAACGACCGGCTTGCTGTGGGATCAATGCGTTTATGGCAAAAGTGGGTCGGACTGCGCTACCGTCACGACACCCGCTTTAGGTTCCTGGACAGCGCCGACCGGCACCTGGTCGGCGGCCTTGACTGCGGCGGTTGAGGCCAACGCCGCGAGCTACAAGGGCTTTAGCGACTGGCGCGTGCCCAACAAGAACGAGCTGGAGTCCATTAACAAGCTCGATACCTACACCGCAGGCCAGGCCGCCATTGATGCCACCGCGTTTCCCAACACCCCCATCAGTGGTGACAGTTGGGGCTTGGGTTTCACCTGGACATCGACCACCTATGCGCCTGACACGAGTAGCGCGTGGATCGTCGGCTTCAACCGCGGCGACACCTGGGCCTTCCGCAAGTCGGATACCAACTATGTTCGCCTCGTGCGCAGCGGACAGTCTTTGGCTCCTTTTGATGCCCTCGGCGGCCCCACCGGCTTGCTCAACGACACCGGCCAAACCCAGTGCAACAATGGCAGCGCCATGGTCGCCTGCGACGCCACCACCACCGGCGATGCATCAGCCCGCCCGCGCCAGGACGGCCGCTTTGGGCGCGATCCTGCATCCACCGTGTCGGGCACGCTTACCAAAGTGGGCGGCGGCGCGGCCGGGTTCGACTTCACCAAGGTCTGCATGGACGGCACCCTCAACTGTGCCGCTGCCGCCGACACCAGCGCCAGCCCGGCCAGACCCGCAGCCTGGGCCTGCACCAAGGACAACGTCACCAACCTCATCTGGTCGCTCTACAGCGGGCAAGGCGAGTGGACCACATACGCCCGCACCACCCTGCCCAACGCCGAAAACGCACAAGGCCGTTGCGGTTTCAACACCGGCTGGCGCCTGCCGACGCGGCGCGAGCTGCTGTCCATCGTCCACTACGATGGCCAAAGCCCCAGCATCGACAGCAACTACTTTCCAGCAACGCAACCCTACTTCCACTCGACCAACGACCCGTATCACCCCGATCCGGCCAAAGCGTTGGTCGTCGACTTTTCCTATGGCAGCTCCGTCGCCGACGACACGAGGTTCACCAACTATGTTCGCCTCGTGCGTAGCGGACAGTGATTGGTCCTTTGGCAATACCCTGACGCGCCATGGCACACCACCGCCATTTGCCCATCTGGAAGGCCGCGCTCAGCCTTTTCATCCAAATTCAACCTGGGAGACTTACCGTGTCTTTGAATCCAAGCAAACTGCTGCTGGCCGCCGCGCTCATCAGCACCGCGCCCGCCTGGGCGGCCCTGACGGTGAATGCTGCCGACGGCACCGTGACCGACACCACCACTGGCCTGGTGTGGGATCAATGCACCTACGGTCTGACGGGTGCTGCCTGCGCCGGTGGCAGCGCCGTGCCGGTCGATTGGCCTACGGCGCTGACCAGAGCCAAACAAGCGAACGCCGCCAACTACAAGGGCTTTAGCGACTGGCGTTTGCCCAACGTGAAAGAGCTGGAGTCGATCGTCAAAATCGACACCAGCAGCCCTGCCATTGACGCGGTGGCCTTCCCCAACACACCAATCACGGGCGACAGCTATAACAACGGTGGCGTGTGGAGCTCAACCAGTATTGCGTCCTTTCCGGCCGGCGCGTGGATCGTCGTCTTCAACGATGGCAGCACCAGCGCCGACCTCACGTCGGGCACCAGCTTTGTTCGCCTCGTGCGTAGCGGACAGTCCTTGGCCGCTTTTGACTTATTGGGCGCACCATCGGCCAATGTTGTGCCCACGGCAACGGCCTTAACTATCACCGGCACGGCCCAGTTTGGCCAGGTACTCACCGGCGCTTATGTTTATGCCGATGCCGACAGCGATGCGCAGGACGTGAGTGGCAGCGGCTCAACTTACCGCTTTGTGCGCTCCACCGACGCCAGTGTTAACACTACCGGAGACAACACCGATGTGGCCAGTGGTACCACCGGTGGCGCCAACAAAACTTACACCGCGCTGGCGGCGGATGTGGGCAAGTATTTGTTCTATTGCGTGACGCCCAAGGCCTTGACCGGGCTCTCGCCGGGGGTTGAAGCCTGCTCCAGCGCCACGGCAGCAGTCGCAGCGTTGCCGCAAGCCATCACTGGTTTTGCACCGGCAACGCCGGTGGTGCTGGGCGCAGCGCCGGTCACCTTGACCGCCAGCGGCGGCGCATCGGGTAACCCGGTGACTTTTGCCACGACCAGCGCGGCCAGCATCTGCACCGTGGTGGGCACGCAGCTGACCTATGTCGGCGTCGGTGTCTGCAACCTCACTGCGAATCAGGCGGCGGGTAACGGCTACAGCGCGGCGCCGCAAGTGACGGCCAGCGTCACCATCAACGCGGCACCGCAGCCCGTTGGCGCGGTGACGCCCATCCCCACGCTGTCCGAATGGGGCATGCTCCTGCTGTCGGGTCTGGTGGCGCTGTTCGGGCTGGGGCGGGTGCGGCGGCAGAAGCAGGCGCGCCGCTGATTTTGCTCTGATATTTGTAGCTGCCTGCGCAGAATGGACGGGCGATACAACCTGATTTTGTAAATCAAGGCGCCTTTTTGCCACTCGGCACGGTTGACATCGCGGCCTGCCAGGCGCAGCTTGGCACTGTCAAAGTCCGCTTGCGTCAGTTTTGGCGCGTCGTCGTCAAAAGTAACCGGCGTTTTTGTAGAAGAGGTCTGTTTCATCGCTGTCTGCCTTTCGCATGGAGATGATGCGGATGTTTTCATCTGATTCGAGAGGAACGATCAGTATCACCAGATAGTCCAGCAGCCCGATGCCGATCATGCGTTGTTCACCGCAGTTTTCGCGCTGATCTTCAAACAACGCCAAGGGGCCGCTGAAAACCTTGGCAGCGTCGGCGAAGTCAAGGCCGTGTTTTTTTAGGTTGGCTTGGCGTTTGGCTTCGTCCCAAGTAAAGTTCATGCTTGAGAATTATACACATATAAATATGCATATTGTCACATGAACTGATTCAACGTCACGTCGTCTTTCTGCGAAAAAACGGCCCTTCGCTTGTGGAAGAGCCGTCGCCCAAGGCATTGGGACTGCACTTATTTCATCGTGCCTTTGCCATACCGCTCTTCATAGCCTTTGCGCACTTTTTCAATCGCATCCTTGCCCATGCCGTTGAAGAACCAGTCATGGCCGGCCACCGGTTTGAAGTATTTGTCCAGCAGTGCGTTGGCAAAAGCTTCGTTGCCGTCCTTCTGCCGCACCACTTCCTTGAGCTCTGGAATCCACTTGAAATAGGTGTGCTGGCTGACTTCGTAAATACCATGCCACCAGGTGTAGTCCGGCCCATTCATGGAGGCACCATGGCGCGCGCGGCGGCCCTCGTGGTGCCAGATCTCGAACCAGGTCCACTTGATCTTGGCGTCCATCGGCTGATGCGTCAGGTAGCCCTTGTCTTCAAGCTCTTTCATAATGGCGGCAATCGGCTTGGCGTATTTGTCGTTGTACAGATCGACCACATCGTCGAACTGCTTGTAGTGACCGTCCACCGTGTTGCCGCTGTGGCAGGCGCTACAGACGTCTTTCATCTTGTCCCGGCGTTGATCCCAGGCCAGAATCTCCACCACCTTGGAGCCTTTGACGGCGTCCCCGACCTTGGGCAGGACAAGGCCCTCGGGCTGGTCAAACTCGTCGCCATTGGCCAGCCGAATCATGTTCAGTTTGGTCGAAACGGCGGGTCGCAAAGTCCACGAAATGCGCTCACCCACATCATGCGTGACTTTCTGGTCGCGTGTGGCGCTCATGTGGCAGGTGGCACAGGTCGGCGCGGCGCTGTAATCAACCCCGGCCACCCAGCTCCTGGAATTCAGGTTCATCTTGCCGACGTTGGCGCGATACAGAATGCCGTGCTTGGACTCGTTGTAGATCTCAATCTGCGGATGGTCCGGCCCCATGTGGCATTTGCCGCAGGTGTCGGGTGTGCGCGCCTGGGCCGACGAGAAACTGTGCCGCGCGTGGCAGGCCGAGCACGAGCCCAAGGAGCCGTCCACGTTCTTGCGGCCAATGCCGGTATTGGGCCAGGTCTGGGGTGTTGGTTTGCCAGTGGCGTCAAGCTCAACGGTGCTGCCGTGGCACTGTTTGCAACCGGCGTTGACGGCGGCCGGGCCACCGATCACCTCACCCAGCAGGTTGTCCACCGAGGCCAGAATATTGCCGGCTTTGGCGTGGTGCGAGCGCTGTTGTTGCTCGACCTCGGCCTGGTGGCAGTTGGCACAAGTTTTTGGCGTCACGATGACATGAATCGAGAAGCCGTTGTGCAGGAATGCGCCTTTTTCCCCGGCTTTGAGCTTGTGGCAGTCATAGCAGTCCACCTGGTTGGCCGCGTGGGCGCTGTTCTTCCATTCGCCGTAGATTCCCGGCTCCAATGCCGGACCGTGGCAACTGAGGCACTTTTGGCCAATCGCGGTATCAGCCGCTGACTTGAGAGCGGCAACCGGATTGGCCGCCCACGTCGGGCTGGCCAGCCCCAGCATCAGCAGGCAGGCCAAGGCCCAGGCTGCTTGCGTCACGCGTCGAACAATTTGCGTCATGAATCTCTCCATCAAGTTGATGCAAAGAACTGTAAAGCGGACGCGCTGGGATTAACTTAATATGGCTTAAGAATCACGCCAATTGGGTCGTGACGGGGTTAATGTGAACCGAATTGGGCCAACTGGGCGACGTCAGGTATGCGAATCTCGCGCTTGTCAATCTGGATCAAGCCCTGTGTTTCAAGTTCATGCAGCACGTGTGAAAAATATTCTGGTGTGAGCGACAGGCGGGACGCAATGGTAGCCTTGCTGGCCGGCAGCTTGACGGTGATGCAGTGGTGGCCCAGACGGCCATCGGCTTCGCTTTCAACATCGCGCAGCAGGTAGCCAATCAGCCGCTGGATGCCGCTGTGCAGCGCGTAACCCTCAACGTCCTGAATCAGGCGGTGCAAGCGCCGCGAAATGCCTGCCAGCATGCGCAGCGCGAAACGCGGGTCGCGCGCGACTTCGGCCAGCACCGCTTGTTTGCCAACGCTGATCAGCAGGCTGTCCGAGAGCGACTGCGCGTTGACGATGTGCGGCTGCCCGAGAAACACCAAGGCTTCGGCGAAACTGTGGCCCGGGCTGATAATCTCGATCACCTTCTCCTGACCCGCAGCCGACGCGACATACAGTCTGATTTGGCCCGAAACCACGATATAGAAGGCTTCACAGGCATCGCCCACCCGAAAACACAACTCGCCGCGGGCCAGACGCTTGAGCTGGCAGCCCAAGGCCAAGCGCTCGCGCTCAGGCGTTGACAGGTCAGAAAAAAGCGGCAGCGCTGACAGCAGGCGCTGGGTATCGAAATAGGCGATGTCCATCGGTCGGTTCGCCTGTCTTCCCATCAATTATAGATAAAATAAGCGCCTAGCCCAGGTGCAGCCTGCGCAAGCAGCTATTATTGTTATAGCACAAAAATCTTCCCCGGATTCATGATGTTTTTTGGATCGAGCGCTTTTTTGATGCTTCGCATCATGTTGACGGCACCGGCACCGGTCTCGGTCAGCAGAAAATCCATCTTGTGCAGGCCCACGCCATGCTCGCCGGTGCAGGTGCCACCCAAGCGCAAGGCACGGTGCACCAGTTGCTGGTTGAGTCGCTCGGCCGTCTCGCGCTCTTGCGGCTGTTCGGGATCAATCAGGTAGGCCATGTGGAAGTTGCCGTCGCCGACGTGGCCGACCAGAAAGTAGCTCAGACCGCTGGCTTGGGCCTCGGTCACCGAGTCCAGCAGCGCGTCGGCCAGATGCGAGATCGGCACGCAGGTGTCGGTGGTGATGGCGCGGCAACCGGGGCGCGACTGGATGCCGGCAAAATAGGCGTTGTGGCGTGCCGTCCAGAGCCGGCTGCGCTCCTCGGGCGTGCTGGCCCACTGAAAAGTCTGGCCCTCGTGTTCGTCGGCAATCGCCTGTACCGTCGCCACTTGTTCCTTGACGCTGGCGGGTGAGCCGTGGAATTCCATCAGCAGCATGGCACCCTCGCACAGACTTAAGTGCGAATACTGGTTTACCATGCGGACGGTGTTCGCATCGAGCAGCTCGCAGCGCGCAATGGGCACACCCAATTGAATGATCTGGATGGTGGTGTTGACCGCGTCGGCCAGGCTGCCGAACGAGCAGGTGGCTGCCATCACCGCTTCGGGCAGCGGGTAGAGCTTCACGGTGACTTCGGTGATCACGCCCAGCGTGCCCTCGCTGCCCACCAGCAGGCGCGTCAAATCGTAGCCCGCGGCCGACTTCTTGGCGCGCGTGCCGGTGCGGATGATCTCGCCGCTGGCTGTCACCACTTGCAGCGCCAGCACGTTCTCGCGCATGGTGCCGTAACGCACGGCGTTGGTGCCGCTGGCGCGGGTGGCGCTCATGCCGCCCAAGGTGGCGTCGGCGCCCGGGTCAATTGGAAAAAACAGGCCGGTGCTCTTGACCGCTTCGTTGAGCTGTTTGCGCGTCACACCGGGTTGCACTGTCACCGTCAGGTCTTCGGCGTTGATGGCGAGCACCTGGTTCATGCGGCTCAAATCGATGCTGATGCCGCCTTGCACCGCCAGCAAATGACCTTCGAGCGAGGTGCCGACGCCAAACGGGATCACCGGCACACTGTACTGACTGGACAGCTTAACCGCATCCGAGACGTCCTGCGTGCTTTCGGCAAACACCACGGCCGAAGGCGGCGGCGCGTCAAAAGACGACTCGTCGCGTCCGTGCTGCTCACGCACCACCAGGGCAGTGGCGCAGCGCTCGGCAAAACGCGTCTTTAGAGCTTCGATCAGTGCCGTCGGAACCGGGCGCAAATGAAGTTCCGGCACCAGTGGCGAGTTTTGAGTCGGTTTGCTCATGATTCTGGCAGTCTCCACATTCTTCAGCGGTAAATCAGGGTCGGCAGCCACATTGTCAGCGGCGGCCACAAACTGGCGATGAGCAGGTCGAGCATCGCAACGACCACCAGTGGAATGACGGCGCGCGAGATTTTGCCGAGTGTCACGTTGGCGATGCCGCAACTGACAAACAGGCAAATCCCCACCGGCGGAGTCATCATGCCAATCGCGAGATTGACCACCACCAGCACGCCAAACTGCACTGGATCGACCTGCATCTGGGGCGTCAACAAAGCCAGCACCGGCACCACCAGCAGCAGGGCGGCGGTGGTCTCCATGACGCAGCCCACGATCAGCAGCATCGCCATGATCAGCAGCAGCAGCCCGGTCGGCGGCAGCGCCAGCGAATTGACAAACACGTCGAGCAAGCGCGAGCTTTGCTGCATCGCCAGCAACCAGCCAAAAATCTTGGCCATGGCGATAATGAACAAAATGGCAGCAGCCGTCACCTGGGAACGCACGATCAAGCCCGGCAATTCTTTCCAGGGCAACTCCTTGTTGATCACCGTGCCGACGAGCAAAGCGTAAAAAACGGCCAGCGCCGCCGCTTCGGTGACGGTGACAATGCCGCTGAGGATGCCGCCCAGAATGACCACGGGCGCACCGATGGACCAGAGCGCGGCTTTGCCAGTTAGCAGCACCTGCTTGCCGGAAAATTTTTGCCGTATGCCGTAGCCGCGCCGCCATGAAATCCAGACCGCCACGGTCATGAAGGAGAGCCCCATCAGGATACCGACCATCATGCCACCGGCAAACAGCTGAGAGGTCGAAATGTTGGTCATAAAACCGAAAATAACCATCGGAATCGAGGGCGGAATGATGATGCCGATGGCACCGCCCGCCGCCACCACGGCGGCCGCAAAAGCGGCCGGGTAGCCTTGCCGGATCATGGCCGGAATAACCACCGCGCCGATCGCTGCGGTGTCGGCTGCGGCCGAGCCCGAGATACCGGCAATGATCATCGAGGCGACGATGCAGGCTGCTGCCAGGCCGCCCGGCGCCCAGCCCACCAGGCTGTCGCAAAAGTCGATCAGGCGGCGCGAGATGCCGCCCACTTCCATGATGGCACCGGCCAGCATGAACAGCGGCACGGCCAGCAAATCAAAAGAATCGACGCCCGAAAAAAGCTGCTGCACCACCGTTTGCCCCAGCGCGGCGAAGGCCACCGTGTCCGGAAAGACGCCCGGCGTCATGATCAGGCCGATGGCGGGCAAGCCGATGGAGAGCGAAATCGGCAGCCCCAGCGCCATCAGCAGGAACATCAGACAGAACAGCAGAATGATGATCACGGCGCGGTCTTCTTCTTGGTGATATCCGCCAGCACATGCAGCAGGAAAACCAGGCCCGACAGCGGAATGACGGAAAGCGGAATCGACATCGGCATCTGCACCGCAGTTGAAGTCTGCTCCCAAGAGTTGAGCGTGTAGAACACGCCGAACCAGGTGATCAGGCCAAAGCAGGCCAGCGTCAGGAGTTGCAGCAGCCGCACGATGGCCTGTTCCATCGTCGGCCCCAGCTTCGCGCCAAAACCAGCCAGACCGATAAAGTTGGCACGCTTGTAGGCCACGGTGGCACCGAGGAAGGTAATGGTCACCAGCAGGTAGCGGCCGACTTCCTCCGACCAGCTGAGCGACGCGCCCAGATAGCGCGCCAGCACCTGCGCAAACAGGATGATGGCAATGGCCACGCCGGCAAGCAGCAGCAGGCCCTCCATCAGGCGGTTGACCCGCTCGCTGAGCTGTTGCAAGGATCGGGCCAATGCAGTCATCTATTTCGACGTCTTGCGGATTTCGTCAACGATTTTCTTGGTGTCGCCGGTCAAACTGGCATACATCGGCTCGGTTTTGGCGCGAAACGCGCTGTAGTTGGGTGTGTCCACCACTTGCATGCCAGCGGCTTTCAGGGCGGCGAGCTGGCTCGCTTCGTTGTCACGGATGAAGTGGCGACCGGCCAGTGAGGCTGTGCGCGCGGCATCAAAAAATACTTTGCGATCAGCGGCGGGCAGTTTGTCCATAAAGGCTTTGCTGCCGGTAATGACCAGTGCCGAATAAACGTGCCGCGTCAGTGACAGGTATTTCTGTCCCACTTCATTGAGCTTGGCCGCCGAGATCACCGCGATCGGGTTTTCCTGGCCGTCCAGCACGCCTTGCTGCAACTGGGTGGTAATCGGCCAGGCCATCGGCGTCGGGTTGGCACCGATGGCGCGCCAGATCGCCAGATGAGTGGGCGACTCCATGGTGCGGATCTTCATGCCCTTGATGTCGTCGGGCGCGTTGACGGCATGCTTGGAGTTGGTCACGTTGCGAAAGCCGTTGTCGAGGAAGTGCATGCCGACCAGACCAGCTTTCTCAAAGCGTTTTAGCAGGTCGGTGCCAATCGGGCCATCGAGTACTTTGTCGGCCGCTTCGTACGAGGTAAACAGGAAAGGCATTTCGAGCGCCTTGATCTCCGGCACAAACGACTCAACCGGGCCGGTGGTGCAGACCGTCATCTGCACGGTGCCGAGCTGGAGCTGCTGCAACACCTGGGTCTCGCTGCCCAGCGCCGCCGAGTGATGTACCACGACGTCATATTTGCCGGGCAAGGCCTTGTCCACTTCTTCCTTGAACTTCTGCGCGGCATAGGTGTGCACGAAGGTCGGGCCGGTGACAATGCCGATATTGACCTTCTCGGCGCTCCAGGCGGCAGAGCTGACGGCAACAACTCCGGTCAGACAAGCCAGCGAGATAAAGTGTTTGATGAAGTGATGCATGGTGTTCCTTTGCTGCGACTATTTTCCAATGGTTTTGCGACTCAAAAAATTCAAGCGGTTGCCCGCGGAACTGATTCTAAGACCAAGCCCAGCCTGCTATTTTGCTGCCACAATGGTGCAGCAACAGAGGACTTTCTGATGGGACAACGACTGACACAAATAGCCACCCGCACCGGCGACGACGGCAGCACCGGCCTGGGCGACAACACCCGGGTTTCCAAAAGCAGCTTGCGCGTGCAGGCGATGGGCGATGTCGATGAGCTCAATTCGAACATCGGCGTGCTGCTGTGCGAAGTCATGCCGGGCAGTGTGCGTGAATTGCTGGTGGAAATTCAGCAGCAGCTCTTCAACCTCGGCGGCGAGCTTTCGATCCCCGGTTTTGAGCTGCTCAAGCCCGAGGCGGTACTGGCGCTGGACGCCGCACTGGCCGAGCACAATGCGACCTTGCCGCGTTTGCAGGAATTTATTTTGCCTGCAGGCACGCGCGCCGCGTCGTTGGCGCATGTGTGCCGCACCGTGGCGCGTCGCGCCGAGCGCGCGGTGGTGGCGCTGGAGCAGCAAGACAAACTCAAGGACACGCCGCGCCACTACCTCAACCGCTTGAGCGACTTGCTGTTTGTGCTGGCGCGCGTGCTCAATCGCTACCGCAGCGATGGCAGCGTCGGCGACGACGTTTATTGGAAAAGCCAGAAGCTCGCGCAAGCCGGGCCAGTGTGAGCCGGGCGACAGGCGCGCAGAGCCGCTTTCGACGGGTTCACTGACCCCGCTTGTTCCGGGGTGAGAGCAACTGATCGAGGTTTTGCACGATTTCGCTCTCAATGCGGCCCTTGAACGCGCCCACCAGAAAACCCAGTTTTGCGTTGAGTTCAAATCTGTCTTTGCTCACCAGCAAGTTGCCATTAAAGCCCGAGCGCGTGAAGCAGACTTCGTCCTGCACGTCGCCTTCCTCATAGGTGCAGCGCAGGCCGAATTCCCGCTCCACCTGCTCGGCCCACTTGAAGGCGATCTTGCGCGCCTTGGCCAGCCCCAGGGTGTGGGCACGGGAGATATGCAGGTCAGTCATTTGCTTGGCTCCATCAGAATTGCTTGCAAAGCTTGTTCGCGCTGCGGCTTGGCGCGCAGCGACAGCTCCTTGACAGCATCATAGAACCGACGCCAATCGCGCCCCTGACGCACAAACAAGGCCTCAAAGGCGGGCACCTTGTCGTCGTAGGCCGCCTGTGCGCCCAGCGAGGCGTTGTTGGCTCCCACCACCCAAGCATCGTAGCCCGCGTAGCCGTCCCAACTGGCCTTAAGCTGGGCATAGGCCTCGCGAAACTCTTGCATTGCTATCTGTTTCATAGCTGCTTGCGCTTGTCTATCGGGGGCTAGCGCATGATTTGACTCGTAAATTTGGGTTAGCCGGCGGCGCGTGTCAAGCGCCAGAGAACGCAGTTGTCGGCGCCGGGTATCGAAGGCACTGTACGCTTGCCGAGCGTCCGGCGAGCCCTGCAGCCGCAGCCAGCGCTCAGCGCCGAGGCGCTCCACTGCGGTGGCAAATGATTCGTTAAAAACGGTGTCGTCCTGAACGTACACGACTTGATGCGCCAGCTCATGAAAAATCAGCCGTGCCAACTCACCTTCCTGGTAGTTGATGAAGGTATTGAGCAGCGGGTCGCCACCGGACCAATTCATCCAGCCCAGCGTCGAGTAGGCTGGTACGCCATAGACGCTCACCTCCAGCCCGCTGGCAGCCAGCGTCTGGGCTTGCACGCGGGCCTGGTCCTCCTCAAAATAACCTCGGTAACTGACGCAACCGGCGACCGGGAAACACCAGCGCTTGAGGGTCAGCGAAAAGGCCGGTGCCGCTACCACGTTCCACACCACATAGCGCCGCTGCAAATCGGCGTAGCGGCGGTAACTGGCGTTGTCCGGCAAACCCAGCTCGGTCACGGCAAAGGCGCGAATTTTCTGCGCCAGCGCCAGCCGCTGCTTTAGGGCCGGTGCAAGCTGCTGGTCGCCCAGCGCCTGCTCGATGGGACGCGCCGCCAGCATCATCTGCCAATGTCCGCCGAGCACATGCCAGTAGTAGCGTGTGTCGGCACAAGCCGTCAACAGCGATGCGAGCAGCAGGCAGATCAGAGCAGAAAGGGTGCGCATGGCACCCGAGTTTACGATTCTGTCTGCGTTCATGTGGCGCAGCTAACGATGGGCTGATTGCAGTTGATTGATTCAACAATCTGCGCTAGAGTTGCCCGCTATGACTTTCGCAAGACCTCCGGTTCCGCTGGGCGGCAAGCCGCCTCCCGCGGGGCATTTTGTCGCAACGGACATCGAGGTGTTTGGCACTGCGGCACCAGCAGGACCAGCGGATGAGCAAGCGCCCTGTCCGTCACGCGCTCCATTTGCGGATCATTTTTTGGGTGCTTGCCTGGGCAATCCTCAGCGACAAACCGTGCATTTGCCCAGACCTTGGCAATTGGCCAGTCGGCCGCTATTTGCCACGGTGCTGGTACAGGGCAGCAGCGGCGAGTCAGTTCGCCGCTTGCAGCAACTGCTCAACGCCCGCCTGGAGCCCTCGCCCGGCTTGCTGGAAGATGGTCAGTTCGGCGACAAGACACGCACTGCGGTCGTGGCGCTTCAAAACGCACAGGTGATTGACGCCAACGGCAAGGTGGAAAAAGAGACCTGGTTCAATTTGCTGTTCAGGGGCAAAGTGAAGCTACCAAACCAGGCCAGCGCTGGCGCACAAAATTTGCGACAGCCAGCAGCGCCTCACGCCGCCGTGCTTACCTCTGGACGTCAGATCGCTTCCTGGTTGCTCAAGGACAAATTTGAAGCCGTGCTGAGCAACACCAGCGCCAAGTTGCCGGGCGACCTGCGCTTTGTCTTTGGCAAAGTGCTGGCACCGTCAAGCCGCAAGATCATGGCCAGCACGCTGGTCAACTGGGCCATTTCGCAATACTTCAGCGGTCGTGAAAGTGTTGATTGCGGCATGCTTCTGGTGAGCCTGGGCTTGCCCAGCGAGGCGGCCTTCGAGGCCGCCGCCGACCTGCATAGTTTTCTTGATTTCACGGTCACCGCGCTGGACCAAAGGCAACTCGACGCAGCCGCGCAACATCTGGCCCGAGCCATCGCGGTCACTGGCGTGACCCTGTTCATGAATCTGATGGAGAGAGTGCTGATCAAGCCGCAAACCAAGGTTGCAAAGCCACCTGCGGCTGGGCCATCGCCGACTTCGCCGAAGGGGGCTGGACGAGTCAGCAATCTCGGTCGGGCGGAGAACAAAGCGCTGCCGGCCACTGCGCCGCCTGCCAAAACACTGAATAAGGCAGACCCGACGGCGGTGCCACACAAGCCAATCGAGAAGCCCAGCACGCAAAAAGCGGATGCACTGAAGGCGGCGCGAAGGGCGGCCATTCCGTTCAGCGAAATCTGTTAATTGATCGGGGCATTCTGACATCAAACCATGACCTCGTTCATCAACATTTGGTCCACATTGGCTAAACCAGGCAAGTCTTTGCCCTACATGCTCATTGACTGCTCGGGCATTGAGGGCGGTGCCGCCAAAATTCCGAGACAAATTTTTTCCGAGCTTCAATGCCTTTTTGCTGGCACGCTGGCGGTGGAACTGGCTGACGTCGGACCGTATCTGGGGCGACTTAAAAATTTCAGTACAGAGGTAGCCAGGACCGTTGAAGAGTTGCTGGCCAGACAGGTTGGCCTGTTGATCGTGGTTGAAAATGACCCAATTTTTGGAATGCCCGACGGGTTTTTTCAACTTTATCGACATTTTCGAAAATTCAATACGGTCGTAGGACCGAATGGAAAGCAACTGTTTTTTCGCTATTGCGATCCGCGCGTGATTGTGGATGTTCTAAAAGCCCTTGACAGCCAACAGATTGAGGCGTTCTATGGGCCGGTCACCGAAATTGTGCTGACGGATAAAAACAAGCGGACCATCAGAGTCTCCAAAACTTGGATTGGCCAATGCTAACGCTCACTTCCCATCAGTTGGACCTAATCGGGGACTCCAGATTTCGGAGCCGTCTTGGTGACTTGCTGCTTGAAAGCGTGCCGGATAGCCGAGGGGTTATCAACACACCCGAAGGTCAACTGACCCTTCGTGAGCAATGTGCCAAGGCCAGGAGTTATGGGTTGAGTGCGGAACTGGATGTGGCGAACTATGTCATCAGTGCTTGGATGCTGGGTGTTGATTTTGATACCCGCTTCCCCGCCATGCACGAGATACTGCTCAGTCCCCAGTTGACGGCTTCGGAAAAAGCATCTTTGATAACCCAAGTGACATCCGTAGTCTTGAGTGAACTTGAGAAAGGACAAAGCTAATATGTCATGGGGTGACCGGTTTGCTAAGTTATATAACGATGCAAGCGACGCGGCCCAAGAGACCGCCAGGACAACCATGGCTTCTGCGCAGGCAGCAGCCAAAGCTGTTGCTCATGGAGCAGTCAAGGCGGGAGAGGCAGCCGTCGATTCGGTCACGGCTGCGGGTAAAGCGGTTATAGGTGCAGCCGTAGCAACGGCCAGTGCTGTTGCTGACGCTGCCGTTGTGGTGGGGCACATCGCAGGCGAAGTTGTGAATTTTGCTGGATCGGCTGCAGTTATTACCAGTGCCTACCTCTTTAGCGCGGCAGCATACCCTTTTCGATTGGCAACTAAAGTCTTTTCCTCAACAAACTCACCTGAAAAGACTGTTGTGATTCAGTGCCCAGGTGCGAAGACGGACATCTTTAACAACGAATATCGAAAAAAACTGGTGGATTCCCAATTCGCTGGCGCCAACAATCCCGCTTTGCGTCAAGCAATGGTTGAGTTGTCGAAAGACGATCCCTCCAACGTTGAAAAGAATTTACAGATCATCGCAAGAGAGCGAAATCGTCCCGTCGAACAAGTGAAGGATGAGTATGATATTTATCGCGCCAAGCGGGCCATGGTCATCGACAGAATTGACCACTCCGATAACAAACTTGAACCCATTGATGAGTTATTGCCTGCGCAGAGCGATTTTATGGGAAGCAATTGGCAACTGCGTTATGGGAAAATAGTTGGTGATAATTTGGGTATTGATCCGGTATTTGGTGCCATGCTCAACCCCACTGGGGGCATGGTGGGCCCGGGTAATAAAGGTAAGGCACCTGACGCATGGTACATGCCAACGCCTGTCGCCTATCATGGGGCTTATCATGATGCTGCCGGATATTTATATAACTATCACAAGACCGGTCCTGGTTATAATTATGTGGAGTCTCCGTTGGGGCTTTCTACTGAAAATCCATTGGCCGGTCAAGGAACCGGTATCGCCCAATGGACATTGAATACTAGTCCATAATTATGCATAATAGAATCTTAGCTAAATGCACAATTTTGTTTATGATTTTTTCTTTGGGTGGATTTATGCAAAACTCAATTGCGATTGAATTCTTAGACGAAACTGGGCCGGTAAAAGTTACCTTTACTATATCGGACCGAATTGATTCAGATCATGTCAGTGCTTCCGTCACCTTTAGCGCCAAAGGATTACAGCCAGTTGATCCAAGAGGAGGAGTAGTAGCAATAAATGGCCAACCAATGACGGCAAAAAAGCTCCAAAAACAAGGGTTTTGGTATCCCCTTGATATTCAGAAATCAGATCGGTATCAACTAAATGTCAAAAGATCAAGGAATACATTTGAATCGGTTTATACAATTTTGCCACGGAAGTTTATACCGAAATTGCCCGCCAACGTCTCCCGATCCCAAGATATAGTTATCCCATATGAGGGCCCGGTGATTTCGAAAACTGAACGTTTATTTATAACCTTGGGTTCAATGGAATCAGAGGAGGCCGGTCAGCTATGGGAGATTACGCCAAAATCAAAAGTTGATGGTAATCAAATTATTATTGTTTCCAAAGAACTCGAAAAAGCGAAGCAAGGCTCTGCAAATCTATATGTTGGGTTGTCTTCGTTCCAGCAGCCAGTCGGTTCATTAAATAAACTAACCTACGCTGTTGGTAAGGCCATGATAGTTAACATACTGGATTGAGTAACCAAATCTCCTACTTGGACTGTGCCGAGTATTTCCGGTAGTCGCTACACCCAAATGCGCTAATTCTGCTTGTCTCGGGCGCTGACATAAATGTGCCAGACCGCAATAAACATCGCCGCAATGGTCGGGCCGATGACAAAACCATTGACGCCGAATACAGCCATGCCGCCCAGCGTCGTGATCAGCACGACATAGTCTGGCATGCGCGTGTCCTTGCCGACCAGAATTGGTCGCAGCAGGTTGTCGATCAGGCCGATGACCAGGATGCCCCAGGCACACAAGGCGATGCCCTGCCAGATCGCGCCGTTGACGAAGAAGTACAAGGCAACCGGCAACCACACCAATCCGGCACCGACGGCTGGCAGCAGCGACAAAAACGCCATCAACACCGCCCACAGCAGGGCACCGCGTACGTCCAGATACCAAAATGCGATGCCACCGAGCGCGCCCTGAATGGCGGCGACCAATAAATTGCCTTTGACGGTGGCGCGGATAACGGTGGTGAACTTTTCAATCAATTCTCTTTTGTACTCGGGTGCCAGCGGGATGGCGCGCCGAACCGCCAGGGTGACGGTGTCACCGTCTCGAATCAGAAAGAACGCGAGGTACAAGGTGATAAAAATGCCGACCACAAAATCAAAGGTGATCTGGCCGACCCCCAAGGCCTGGGTTGCAATGAACTGGCTGCCTTGCGCCAGTGTCGTGGCGAGGCGGCGTTGCAGCGTGGCAAAGTTGACCAGGCCAACGCGGTCAAGCAGTGCCGTCACCCACACTGGCAGGGCGTCAAAAATTCCATGGAGGTAGAGCACCGGATTTAATTCGCCCGATTGCACCTGTGCATACACCAACGCTGCTTCACGTGCCAGTGCCGCAGTTAGCAAGGCGAACGGCAGCACGACCAGCAGCAGCACCAACAACAAGGTCAACAAAGCGGCGAGAGTACGGTGCCATTTGAGTCGCGCCAGCAAGCGGCGATAAACCGGCCTAAATAGCAGCGCAATGATGGCGCCCCACATGATGGTGCCGTAGAACGGCCACAGGATCCAGCCCAGCGCAACCGAGACCGCGACCAGCAGCGGCAACAGGGCCCGGTTGTCGGGTTGGTGGTCAAGGTATTTGTCGGAGGAGTTCATCAGGTTTTTTGCGACCGGGCCGGGAGTGGATATGCCATTGTCGCAGTGTCGCCAGGCCTTCGCCAAGCACCATGTCGGCCGCAGCCGCAGACACACCCTTGGAAAATCAATTTGACCGGACAGCGCCAATCGTCTCACTTTTGGCACTGATGAAACTTTACAAAATCTTATGCCTGCGTCATGCAGTCGATACATGGCGGAGGCAGAGTCCATCTTTACCTGATGCCAAGTTGTGGCTGTCAGACTTACAAAGGACTGATGTATGAATTTAGATCTTAAACCGATGCTGCTGGCTGGCCTACTTGCCTCGGCGGGTTTTGCGGCGCTGGCACAAGCGCCGGGTTGTGGCGATCACGCTGGCATGATGGGCGCGGGCGTCCCTATGCATGAGCGCCCGGGGCATCACATGGACAAGATGGACCCGGCCAGGATGCAGGCTCAGATGGAAAAACGGCATGCTGCGCTTAAGGCGCAACTCAAACTGACGCCCGCTCAGGAAGGTGCCTGGAGCGCCTTCACGGCGGCGATGCAAGCGCCCGCCGGCATGATGGCAAAGGGCCCTGACTTTGCCGAGTTGGAGAAATTGCCAACGCCTGAGCGCATTGACAAGCTGAAGGCGCTGCACACGCAGCATATGGCCGATATGAACGCTGGCATGGACAAACGCGGTGAAGCGACCAAGACGTTCTATGCCGCCCTGACCCCCGAGCAGCAAAAGGTCTTTGACAGCGCAGCGCTGCACCAGCCGGGTCGGCATGGGCCCAAGCGCGGTCCTGGTCATGGTCCGGCTGATGGCAAAGGCCCGGTGCATCCTGCGCAATAGACCCAGTAATGACTGGGGTGTCGCTTTTAGGTCAGTTGTTTTTTCAACTCTCCGCTGTCAATCAATTTGATCAAGTCGCTGGCACCCCCGACCAGATCGCCTTTGACAAAGACCATTGGGAAAGTCGGCCAACCTGTCCACATTTTTAGGGCGTTGCGGCGGCGCCAATGGTTGAAATAGTTGCCGTATTCAAGGTATTTGTAGGCGACACCGGCCCGCTCGAGGGCCTTGCGCGCCTGTTTGGGGAACGGGTTCATGCCCATACCGACCACCACCACCGAGTGGGCGGTCACCGCCGCCAGCACTTCGCCCACAATGCTTTGCTCTTGATTGGCAATTTTTTCTCTGACGGCCGGGTGAATGTGTGATTCATCCAGTATTGGGCGCGGCATGATGATCTCCAGAAGATGGCGAAGCGGCCATTATGCGGTGCAAGCTCTAAAATAACCGAACCTTTGTGGAAAGCACGGCACGAATGTTTGGTTACTCGGAAGAACAAGTTGCCGCCTTTGGCCTAAGCTTTGGCGTGGGCGCCTTCATGCTCTATATGCTGTTCATCATCGGGCACTTGGCCTGGGAGTCTAAAGCGGGTAAATTTGGCACTTTCGTCATTTTTCTGGGACTCGCGTTTGGGATGAGTGGTTTCGTTGCCAAGTACCTGATTCAATGGTCCATTGGCATCAAGTGAGCGCGAGACAAATCTCTTTTGTGTCGGCCTCAAGCTGGCTGTCGGGCACTTCCTCAAAACCCATTGTCTTGGCTAGCCTGAGCATGCGTTCGTTATAAGTCAGCACGGTAGCGACCAATCGCTGTGTCCCTTGTGCGCGCAGATAAGAAATCATTTTTTGTAGCAACAAGCGCCCCAAACCAGAGCCCTTGAGCTCAGACCGGACGATGACGCCAAACTCGGCCTCGATGTTGTCGGGATCGGCGGTCGCACGCACAACACCCAAGGTCTGTAACTGGCCCTGGGCATCATTGGCCAATGCGACGAACGCCATTTCACGCGCATAGTCAATTTGAACCAGTCGCGCCAGTTCGCTGCGGGCCATTGCGCGCCTGCTGTAAAACACGCGCATCCGTACATCTTCCGGGCTCAACTGCTGCAAGAACGCCATGTGCAGCGCCTCATCTTCCGGTCGAATCGGGCGCAGGAGCAAAGTTTGACCCTGCCATTGCAGGGTTTCTTCCAAGTGGACCGGGTAAGGGCAAATGGCAAAATTTGCAGCGCCAGCGGGGGTTTTGGCGCTTAGGCGAATGCGTGCATCAAGCGCGAGGGCGCCTTCAAAATTGACGACCAGCGGATTGATGTCGAGCTCGGCAATCTCGGGAACGTCGGCCAGCAGTTGCGACACCGCCATCAGCACCTGGTGCAACGCTGCTTCGTCGGCGGCTGGCGCGTCGCGCCGCGCAGCCAGCAGGCGAGAGACGCGTGTGCGTGACACCAGCGCCCGTGCCAGTGGTCGATTCAGCGGTGGCAAGGCGACGGCCCGGTCGGCCAAGATCTCGACGGCTGTGCCACCTTGACCAAACAAAATAACCGGGCCGAAAACGCTGTCGATGGTGCTGCCGACCATCAATTCCTGAGCGTGCGCGCGCCGCACCATCGTCTGCAGCGCAAAGCCGTGGATGCCGGCTTGCGGCTGCTGACGCCGCACCCGGGCCAGCATGGTTTGCGCTGCGGAGCGCACTTCGGCTTCATCCTGTAGATTGAGTGCGACACCGCCGACGTCTGATTTGTGCAAAATATCGGTTGACAGGATCTTCAACACCAGCGGGAAGCCCAGGGATCGTGCCGCTTGGGCGGCGTCTTCGGCATTGGCACCGACACAATGGGTCGTGACAACGGGAATGTGACAGGCAGCAAGGACCGCTTTGGCTTCAGACTCTGTCAATATTTCCCGTCCGTCGGCCAACGCCTCGCGCACCAAGGTCCGGATCCGTGTCGTGTCGGGTCCTGCACTCGATAGCGCGTTCGGCGGTGCTTCGCATAGCTCAGCCTGATTTTGACGGTAACGCACCTGCATGGAAAACGCCCGGACCGCCTGTTCAGGCGTGTCAAAGTTGGCGATGTTTGCGTCCTGAAAGAGTTGACGTGCCGCCGCAACCGATTTGTCGCCCAGCCAGCAACTCATCAGACGCGGTGGTGCGAATGCATCACGCTGTGCCAGCGGCACCAACGCACGTGCGATCTCGGTGCTGGACACCAGCGCCGTCGGGGTTTGGATGAATAGCAGCGCACCTGTAGCAGGATCTTCTTGCAGCACTTTCAGTGCCTGTTTGTAGCGTTCGATTGGCGCGTCGCTGACAATGTTCACCGGGTTACCGTGCGACCAATTGGGCGGCAGCACCGCATCAAGCTTTTGTCGCGCGGTAACACTAAGCTCGGACAGTGCCACCCCGATATGGTCTGCGGCATCGGCGGCCATCGCGCCGACACCCCCGCCATTGGTCAAGATCGTGATTGAGTCATTGGTGTTGCCGCGGAAACGGGACAGGGTTTGGGCGGCCAGGAACAATTCCTGCAGCGTGTTGACCCGCAACATGCCTGCCCGGCCAATGGCGGCGTCAAACACCCGGTCCGACTCCGCCATGGTCACGTTCGGTGACGAGACGCCCCTCGGTGAGTGCGCTGAGCGCCCCGCCTTCACGATAATCACCGGCTTGTTGCGCGCGGCCGCGCGCGCGGCGGACATGAACTTGCGCGGTGACTCGATGGATTGGGCGTACAGCAAAATGGCGCGCGTCTTCGCGTCACTGGCCAGGTAGTCCAGCGTGTCACCCAAATCAACATCAGCATGCTCGCCCAATGCGATGACCTGTGAAAACCCGATGTTTCGCCCCAATGCCCAGTCCAGCATGGCGGTCACTAAGGCCCCAGATTGCGAGACAAAGGCCAACTCGCCCGGCTGTGCCTCAATCGGGGAAAAGCTGGCGTTCAGACCGATGT
This sequence comes from uncultured beta proteobacterium, assembly GCA_963750665.1. GTDB lineage: Bacteria > Pseudomonadota > Gammaproteobacteria > Burkholderiales > Burkholderiaceae_C > Rhodoferax. Next base: position 452,115 of record CAVVRQ010000028.1, on the reverse strand, counting down.
GAGGCACCTGTAGTCCGATGCAGTTCGGCCCCAGTATGCGCAACAAGTGCGGTCGTGCGGCTTTTAGCATGGCTTGTTGTTGCGCCGTCGTCAGGTCAGCCGTCATGACCACTGCCGCACGCGTCCCAAGTGCCGCCAAGGCCCCAATCAGTGTAGGCACGCTCGCTGGTGGTGTCGTGATCAGCGCCAATGCTGGCGCAACCGGCAGACTGGCAACGCGCGCCACCACCGGATGTCCGCCAAGGTTCTGATACTTGGGATTGACGGCGTAGCATGGGCCTCGGTAACCGCCGCTTAGCAGCTTGCTCCAGACCAACGCACCGACGCTGCCTGCGCGCTTGGAGGCACCGATGACGGCGACCGATTCCGGATCAAACAATGCATCAAGGTGACGGATGCTCATTGTTCCACCGCGCGATATTAGCCCAATGGTCTCACGCCGATCAGCCAGCCATGCAGCCACAGCGTGACGGCGACCCAGGCCCCCACACCCAAAGCCACGGTGACGCCGGTAGCACCGGCCGTACCACTGCGACCGCGCTCGCCATCCGCACGATCACGCTGGCGCGCGGCTCTGAAATCAAAAATGGCCCAGATCAAAAAAGAACCAAACAACAAAACATGGGCAAGGTTCCCGTTGGCCAGCAAATGCCCCAGCGCCCATACCTTTACCCCCAATAGCATGGGATGATGGACGAGGTCCTTGATGCGATTGCCGGGCACGTAGGCCGCTGCTACCAGCACGAACCCAATCAGGGTTAAGGCCGAAGCCAGGTGGCGCATTCCCAGCGGCGGGCTCCACAACTGTACCGGCTGCTGTCGCGCTAGGCCAAAGCCCCACACAATCAAGCAAAAACCAATGATCGACACTGCCGCATAGGATCCCTTCCAGCGCAACTCGCCCATTTTCGCTATTGTTTTTATGCGCCAGTCCTCGGCGACAAGCCGCACCGAGTGCATGCCCAGAAAGACGATCAATCCGAAAATCAGGTAGCTCATGGTTAATCCTAATCGGTTGCAGCACCGGTCGATCTTAAACCGGCCGCCATCGGTCGCCCGCAAGAAAGGGGACCTGTTGCCCGAGCCCGATGCTGTGTGCCAGTCAAATCGCCTATTGCGTTGTAAAAAAGTTTGTTTACACTGCACACCTTACGCAAGAAATTTATTGGAGTTTTGATGAAGTCCGTTTCAGAATTATTAAAGCATCGTGATCCCGCATTTTTCCGTGTCAGCCCTTCGGCTACCGTCTTTGAGGCGCTGCAACGGTTGGCCGAGTATGGCGTTGGTGCCCTGGCCGTCATGGACAATGGCAAACTGGTCGGCCTCGTGTCCGAGCGTGATTACACTAGAAAAGTTGCGCTCGAGGGCAAGAATTCCAAAGAAACTGCGGTCGCTGAAATCATGACTCGCAACGTCATCACGGTGGCCCCCACCACTTTGACGAATGCCTGCATGACCCTCATGAGCCAAAAGAAGATCCGTCACTTACCTGTGGTTGACGGGGACAAAGTCGTCGGCATGCTGTCAATCCGCGACATTTTGGACGACATCATTGCAGACCAAGAACAAACCATTTCCCAATTGACGAGCTATATTGGCAGCTAGGTCCGTTGCGACAGCAAATTGTCTACAAAGCCCGATCAAACGTCAATATTACCCGCTCGCAAGGCGTTGGTTTCGATGAATTCGCGGCGCGGCTCCACCTCGTCACCCATGAGCATCGTAAAGACCCGGTCGGTTTCGATCGCGTCGTCGATTTGTACCCGCAGCAATCGGCGCACACTCGGGTCCATGGTCGTCTCCCAGAGTTGGGCTGGGTTCATTTCACCCAGGCCTTTGTAACGCTGACGCGCGGTAGCGTGCTCGGCTTGTGCCAGCAGCCAGGCAATCGCACCTCGAAAGTCGCTCACTTTCTCTTCTTTTTGGCGATCCCCCTCACCGCGAGTGACTTTGGCACCCGGACCGAGCAGGCCTTTGAAGGTGACGGCCGCTTCCGCCAGGGCAGCGTAGTCCGCACCATGCACAAAATCCTGCGTCAGCACGCTGCTCTTGAGGTTGCCATGATGGCGACGGCTGATTCGCAAAATTGGCTTGTCGGTGTGGCTGTCAAACTCACCCACGACTTGCGCATCGGGTAGCTTGGCTTGCAGCGCAGTAGCCGCCGTTTGCGCCTCGGCGACGGTATCAAGATTGAGCGCCACGCCGTCCGCAATCGCCTGCAGGGCTTGCGCGTCCATGAAAATACGCAAGCGTTCAATCACGGCTTGGGCGACTTGGTGCTTGTGCGCGAATTCGGCCAGGGTGTCGCCGCTGAGCACGCTGTTTGTTTCACCGCCGGTATAGACCGATGCATTGATCAGCGCGATGCGCAACAGAAAACGGTCCAACTCCAGTGCATCTTTTAGATAAAGCTCTTCTTTGCCCGCCTTGACCTTGTATAAGGGTGGCTGGGCAATATAAATGTGCCCGCGTTCAACCAGTTCGGGCATCTGCCGGTAAAAAAAAGTGAGCAACAGCGTGCAAATATGAGCACCATCGACGTCGGCGTCAGTCATGATGATGATCCGGTGGTAGCGCAGTTTGGCAACATTGAAGTCATCGCTGCCGGTGCTGCCTCCTGCCTTGCCAATGCCAGTGCCAAGAGCGGTGATGAGCGTCAAGATTTCGTTGCTGGTGAGCAGCTTTTCGTAGCGCGCTTTTTCGACGTTTAAAATCTTGCCTCGCAGCGGCAGAATGGCCTGGAATTTGCGGTCGCGCCCCTGCTTGGCCGAGCCACCGGCCGAATCCCCTTCGACGATGTATATCTCGCACAACGCCGGGTCCTTTTCCTGACAATCAGCGAGTTTGCCGGGCAGTCCCATGCCGTCGAGTACCCCTTTGCGGCGCGTCATGTCGCGTGCTTTGCGCGCTGCTTCCCGGGCACGTGCCGCCTCGACGATTTTGCCGACGATAATTTTGGCGTCCGCCGGGCGCTCCTGCAGGTAGTCGTAGAGCAGCTTGCTCACGATGTCTTCCACGGGACCACGTACTTCAGAACTCACCAGCTTATCTTTGGTTTGACTGCTGAATTTTGGCTCGGGCACTTTTACGCTCAGCACGCAGGTCAGCCCTTCACGCATGTCGTCGCCGGTGACTTCAACTTTGGCCTTTTTGGCGATTTCGCTGTCGTCAATATATTTATTGATGACACGCGTCATTCCAGCGCGAAGACCAGTCAAGTGGGTGCCGCCATCGCGCTGCGGGATGTTGTTGGTAAAGCACAGCACCTGCTCGTTGTAGCCGCTGTTCCACTGCATCGCGACTTCGACCCCGATGTTGGTGTCCTGGTCGCTCTGGCGGTCACCCAGGGCATGAAAGATGTTTGGATTGAGAATGGTTTTGCCTTTGTTTATGAAGTTGACAAAACCACGCACACCGCCCGCGCCAGAAAAGTCATCCTCCTTGCCAGTGCGTTCGTCTTTTAGACGAATGCGCACGCCATTGTTTAAAAAGCTCAACTCACGCAGACGTTTGGCCAATACCTCGTAGTGAAAGTCGCTGTTCTGCTGGAAGATGTTGGTGTCAGGCAAAAAATGCACCTCGGTGCCGCGCTTTTCGGTCTGTCCAATCAATTTCATCGGGGAAACTTCAACGCCGCTAACCATTTCTAACACACGGTTTTGCACGAAGCCCCTGGAGAACTCCAGTACATGAACTTTGCCGTCACGCCGAACCGTCAGGCGCAGCATCTTTGACAGCGCATTGACGCAGCTAACACCCACGCCATGCAGCCCACCCGAGACCTTGTAACTGTTCTGGTTGAATTTGCCACCTGCGTGCAGCTCGGTCAGGGCGATCTCGGCCGCGCTGCGCTTGGGTTCGTGCTTGTCATCCATCTTGACGCCGGTCGGAATGCCGCGTCCATTGTCCACCACACTGACCGAATTGTCGCTATGGATGGTGACCAGGATGTCATCACAATGTCCGGCCAGCGATTCATCAATCGAGTTGTCAACGACCTCAAAAACCAGATGGTGCAAGCCGGTTCCGTCGGAGGTGTCGCCGATGTACATACCGGGGCGCTTGCGTACCGCTTCCAGGCCCTCCAGAATTTGGATCGAGCCTTCGCCATAAGCCTCGGAAGCCCCCGCCTGATGGGCATCAATGGTCGGTTGAAAGTTCGAACTGTCGGCAGTGCCCTCCCCCGCATGTACTGCTCCTTCACCGTTTTCGAGCGGGTGAACGGATTTTTCTTCTTCGGTCATAGATAACTTTTTTGGATTGAGGGCGGGCCTTGTTTGTCCGGCGCAAAGGCCGACAGTCCCGCTTGTAATAAACGCGTTTCAGTACCTATCACGGGCTAATTGCTACCACTAGATTCGCATTGGCATGACGACATACTTAAAAGTTGCATTGTCGGGAATGGTGAACAACGCAGAACTGTTGCCGTCGCTTAGTTCCAACTTCACCATTTCCTGGCTCATATTGCTCAGCGCGTCGATCAGATAGGTTACGTTGAAGCCGATTTCGATGCTGTCACCACTGTAGTCAATATCGAGTTCGTCCACCGCCTCTTCCTGCTCAGCGTTGTTGGAGGCCACGCGCAGGGTTCCAGGATCAACATTGAGACGGACTCCCTTGAACTTTTCGCTGGTCAAAATGGCGGTGCGTTGAAGCGTCGCGAGCAATGCGAGGCGACCCAGCGTGATGCAATTCTTGTGGTTTTTCGGGATCACCCGGTTGTAGTCGGGGAATTTGCCTTCGACCAGTTTGGTAACAAATTCCATGCCACCAAAGCTGAACTTAGCCTGATTGTTCGCAAATTGCATTTCAATGGCACCCTCGACGTCGGACAGTAGCCGTTGCAACTCAATGACGGTCTTGCGCGGCAGAATGACTTCCTGCTTTGGCACTTCGACGTCGAGCGTAGCGGATGCGAACGCCAAACGATGCCCGTCAGTTGCCACCAGACTCAACTGCGGTCCTTCAGCCACGAACAAAATTCCGTTGAGGTAATAGCGAATGTCATGCACCGCCATGGCAAACGAAACCTGGCTGAGCAAGTCCTTGAGGGTCTTCTGGGGGACACTAAAGGCGGGGCCAAAACTAGCTGCTTCTTGCACTAGCGGAAAATCTTCTGCTGCCATAGTCTGCAGCGTGAACTTACTTTTTCCGCCTTTCAGGATCAATTTGGCTGCGCTTGATTCCAGCGATACCGTTTGATCTGCGGGCATAGTGCGCAGGATGTCGATTAACTTGCGCGCGCCCACAGTGGTCGTGAAATCGCCAATGTCGCCGTCAAGTTCGGCTGCCGTGCGAATTTGAATTTCCAGGTCGCTGGTGGTCAGTTGTAGCGTCGGGCCGGTCTTGCGAAGCAGCACATTGGCCAGAATGGGCAGGGTGTGGCGGCGTTCAACAATGCCCGCGACCGATTGCAATACCGATAGAACTTTGTCTTGCGTGGCTTTGAGGACAATCATGTCAACCTCTCGTTAAGTATTTTCAATTTACTGACGGAAAAGAGCGGATGGAATCCATATCGCCATTTTCCCCTTTTTCTACCCGTTTTCAGCCCTTTAGCGTCTGCTCCAGTACGTGGAGTTGCTGATTCAGCTCGGTCATTTGCTGGCGTTCACCACCGATCTTGCGCACAGCATGCAAAACGGTCGTGTGGTCGCGTCCACCAAACAATTCACCGATTTCAGGAAGACTTTTTTGGGTCAGTTCCTTGGCCAGGTACATGGCAATCTGGCGCGGTCGGGCAATGCTGGCCGGGCGCTTTTTGGAATACATATCCGCGATCTTGATCTTGTAGTAGTCCGCCACCGTTTTCTGGATGTTTTCCACCGAAATTTGACGATTCTGCAATGACAGCAAATCGCGTAGTGCCTCGCGTGCCAGCAAAATTGAAATATCCTTCTGGTTGAAGCGGGAATAAGCCAAAATCTTGCGCAAAGCGCCTTCGAGTTCGCGCACGTTGGAGCGGACATTCTTGGCGACGAAGAACGCCACTTCTTCAGGCATGTTAATGCCTTCGGCGCGCGCTTTATTAATCAGGATGGCGACGCGCATTTCCAACTCGGGGGGCTCGATGGCGACGGTCAGCCCGGAATCAAAGCGCGACACGAGTCGTTCATGGATGTCTGCCAAACCCTTCGGATAGGTGTCACTGGTCATGACGATATGCGACTTTCTGGCCAAGAGCGCTTCAAAAGCATTGAAAAATTCCTCCTGCGTGCGCTCCTTGTTTGCAAAAAACTGAACGTCATCGATCAACAGCAAATCAAGCGAGTGATAGTGCTCTTTGAACTCGTCAAACGTCTTGCGTTGGTAGGCTTTAACCACATCTGATACAAATTGTTCAGCGTGAATGTAGAGAACTTTGGCCGCGGGTCTGTCGGTCAGCAACAGATTGCCGACCGCGTGCATCAAATGGGTCTTGCCCAAGCCGACGCCGCCGTAAATGAAGAGCGGGTTATACAAGTGTCCTGGCATACCTGCAACGTGCATCGCTGCCGCGCGCGCCATCCGGTTGGCGCTACCTTCAACCAATGTATCAAAAGTAAGGGCTGTATTGAGACGACTCTTGAGACCGTTCGGAGTTGGCTCTTCGCCCAATTCAGTGGCATCGTCCATCGGGATCGGTTCAACAGAATATTGTGGTGAATAGTTCCTGGCGATGACTTCCCGTGGAGCGAGTGCTAACTCCACTTTTGCAGATTGGCCGGAAATTTTTTCAAGCAAAAAGGCAATACGCTTGCTGTATTGAGCCCTGACCCAGTCAAGTTTGAATCGATTGGCGACAAAAATCGTTATCTGCGACAAATCGTCTGATACCTGCGCCGAAAGCGGCTTGATCCAAGTATTAAACTGCTGTTCTGGAAGCTCCTGCGCTAACTGATCGACGCAAGTTTGCCACAAGCTTTGTCCGGCGCTCTCGCCAGTGAAGCCAGACGGTCTGGCGTTTTGTCCCGCTACCATTTTTAATGTAATTCTGTGGATATTCAACAATTATCGTGTTTCACGGGTCATTTTATCAAGCATTTATCCACAGGGCGAGTCAAGCCCGCATTGCATCACAGGATCAGCGATTGGCGTGACAAGGCACGAGGAAATGTTGGGCCTCAATAAAATTTGCGATAATAGCGGGTTCCCTGATTCAGCTTGGGGAGAAAATGAAAGTGGCCCCTTGATTTTTTAGAAATTTGCGGGCTGACGTTGACGCCTTTAGGATTTCCAAAATGAAACGCACTTACCAACCCTCCAAGATTCATCGAGCTCGCACGCACGGGTTTTTGGTTCGCATGAAGACCCGTGGTGGCCGCTCTGTCATAAATGCCCGACGCGCCAAGGGGCGCAAACGTCTGTCGGTCTAATTTTGCCCGCGTGCGCTGCGCCGCCCTGACCCGCCAGCTTCCAATTGCAGCGACTGAAAACGCGACGTCAGTTTCAGGCTGTTCTGGCTGGTAACGTCTTGGCTCGAACGTCTCATTTTGCTTGGCACTGCGCGCCAATTGGAGCCTTGTCAATCAAGGTCGGTCTATCGACGCCTGGCCGTGCTCCGGATCAATTGCTTGCTATGGCAGGCGATATTTGGCTGGGTGCGATGGTGCCAAAGCGCTGGGCCAAACGAGCAGTCACGCGTAACGCCATCAAACGCCAAATCTATAGTATGAGTCGCGATTTCGAAACAACGTTGCCAGTGGCTGCACACCTAGTGCGATTGCGAGCGGGCTTTAGCCGGAGCCAATTTTCAAGCGCCAGCTCAGACTTGCTCAAGTCGGCTGTTCGCATGGAATTGCGGCAACTGTTTGCGCACGCAGCGGTGCCCGCGTCGGCTCGGTATTCAAGCGTGAGCGGCACGTGATCAAGCGCCTTTTGATTGTCTTGGTTAGGGCATATCGGCTAACGCTAAGCCCCTGGCTGGGCTCATGCTGTCGGTTCGAGCCCACCTGTTCAGCCTATGCTTTGCAGGCCTTGCATCGGCATGGGGCGGCGACCGGCAGCTATTTGACACTGCGGCGTCTGGCACGCTGTCACCCCTGGTGCCACGGCGGCCTGGACCCGGTGCCAGATGCGGTTGCTCAGAATCAAGCCGGGTCCTTTACCGAGCTCATTTCCTCATCCACGAAAAGGAAGTCTCCATGAACGATATTCGTCGCACCATTTTGTGGGTGATTTTTGGCTTTTCCATGGTCATGTTGTGGGATCAGTGGCAGCTCTATAACGGCCGCAAGACGACATTTTTCCCGACCACAAGCAAAGCCACGCCCGCAGCTAGCGCGCCAACACCGATTTCTGCGGTGCCTACGCCCGCGACAAACACGACGCTCCCCAATGGTAGTGCGTCGGCACCTGTCGTCCCGCAAGATACGCGGCCCGCAGCACAATCTGCCACACATGACAGGCTGGTGCTGACAACCGATGTTCTTAAAGCGACTTTCGACATGGAGGGGGCGTCTTTGGTCAAAACCGAGTTTGTCAAGCACGTCAGTCTGGCCGATAAGAACCAAAACCTGGTTTTGCTAGATGACAGCAAAGAGCGCATCTATCTGGCGCAGACTGGTTTGATCGGCGCTGCCACTGGCGACGCTTTCCCGACGCACAAAACCACTATGACGGCCGCTCCAGGTGCCCGAACACTGGGTGAGACTGACAAAGAATTGGTGGTGCGCTTTGAGTCACCCGAACTCGGTGGCGTGAAGTTGGTGAAAACCATCACACTGACCCGCGGCTCGTACGCGATGCTGGTTAAACACGAGGTGTTCAATGTTGGTCCCGCAACGGTCTCGCCGCAGTTGTACCTGCAACTGGTGCGCGATGGAAACAAACCCCCAGGTGAGTCATCGTTCTATTCGACCTTCACAGGCCCGGCGGTTTACACAGAGGCCAAGAAATACCAAAAAGTCGATTTCAAGGATATTGAAAACAACAAGGTTGATATCGAGACGGTCGCGCAAAACGGCTACGTGGCCATGGTGCAACATTACTTTGCCAGTGCCTGGATATTGGGTGACGGCATCAAACGCGAGTTGTTCATGCGCAAAGTCGACAGCAACTTGTATGCCGTGGGCATGATTACGCCGGTTGACCACATTGCGCCAGGCAGCAGCAAAGCGATTGAGAGCAAATTCTTTGCTGGCCCGCAAGAAGAAAAGATGCTTGAATCGTTGGCTCCGGGCCTGGAACTGGTCAAAGATTATGGTTGGCTCACCATTCTGGCCAAGCCGCTGTATTGGTTGCTTGACAAACTGGAGAGTTTGATCGGTAACTGGGGCTGGTCCATCGTGGCGCTCGTGCTGCTGCTCAAAGCTGCGTTCTACTGGCTCAATGCCAAAGCCTATGCCAGCATGGCCAAGATGAAGTCCGTTACACCGAAGGTGACTGAAATGCGGGAGCGTCTGAAAGACAAGCCACAACAAATGCAGCAAGAAATGATGCGCATCTACCGTGAAGAAAAAGTCAATCCAATGGGCGGATGCTTCCCGATCATGATCCAGATCCCGGTGTTTATTGCCTTGTACTGGGTCTTGCTGGCGAGTGTCGAAATGCGCAATGCGCCCTGGATCATGTGGATTCGCGATCTCTCTTCGCCCGACCCGTTTTATATCTTGCCGATCGTGATGACACTGACCACGGTGCTCCAGACCTCACTGAATCCGGCACCGCCCGACCCGATGCAAGCCAAAATGATGTGGTTTATGCCGCTCGCTTTCAGCATCATGTTCTTCTTCTTTCCGGCCGGCTTGGTGCTGTACTGGATCACCAACAACATCTTGTCCATTGCGCAGCAATGGATTATCAACACACGCATGGGTGTGCCGCCACAATTTCATCTGCCCAAGTTTTGAATAGATTGCTGCGCTCAGTGCCGTTTAGCCTTAAATGCTGACCTGACGGGGACGCCTTGGCAGCGCAGCTTCAGGATCCGATCGTGGCCATTGCGAGCGCAACGGGTCGCGCTGCGGTCGGTATTGTGCGGCTCAGTGGCCAGGGTTTGACGGCCTTGTTCCCCGCACTCCTCGGGCGAACCCTTCAGCCGCGCGTGGCGACTTACAGCGCTTTCCTCGATGACGCGGGGCAGGCGATTGATCACGGTCTGGCCATCTACTTTCCAGCGCCGAAATCCTTTACTGGAGAGGATGTACTTGAACTGCAAGCACATGGCGGTGTGGTCGTGCTGCAGATGCTGCTGGCGCGCTGCCTCGCGGCGGCGTCGCATATTGATCCAGTTACTTCTCGACCCAGGTTGGCGGGTCTACGTCTGGCGCGCCCAGGGGAGTTCTCGCAGCGCGCGTTTCTCAATGACAAGATCGACCTGACACAGGCGGAGGCGATTGCTGATCTGATCGACGCCAGCACCGAAGCGGCTGCGCGCAGCGCCAGTCGTTCGCTGGCAGGTGAATTTTCAGACCAGATTGAGAGGTTGCGCTCCGCTCTGATTCAACTGCGGATGCTGGTGGAAGCGACGCTGGACTTTCCAGGTGAGGAAATCGATTTTTTGCGCCGCGACGACGCACAGGGCCAACTGCAAAGTCTGCGCCAAGCGGTGCAGGCGGTGCAAACAAAAGTGCACCAAGGCGTCCTCTTGCGCGAGGGCATCAAGGTCGTGATTGCAGGCCAGCCCAATGCTGGCAAGTCTTCCTTGCTCAATGCCCTGGCGCGGGTTGATCTGGCAATTGTCACGCCGCTGCCGGGGACCACCCGCGACACGCTTGAACACACCCTTCAGGTGGACGGTGTGCCGCTGCACGTGATCGACACGGCGGGCCTGCGCGAAAGCGCGGATGTGATTGAAAAAATAGGCGTGGAGCGCGCCTGGAGCGTCATCGCCAGCGCCGACGCAATCCTGTTCTTGCATGATTTAACCCGCTTTTGTGCTACTGATTATATAGCTAGTGACGCAGTAATCGCAAGGGCTATAAGTCAAAAAGTCGGTCCAAAAGTAGCCGTCGTCGACGTCTGGAGCAAAGCCGATGCAGCACCTGATGTGTCGCCGCAAACGGGCTTGACCGTGTCTGCAAGAACCGGCTTCGGTTTAGACTCCTTGCGTCACCGGTTGCTTGAATTGGCGGGCTGGCAGCCGACTGGAGAGAAGGTCTTTATGGCACGCGAGAGACACGTTCAGGCCTTGCGTGGGGTGGATGGCCATTTGCGGCAGGCGGCCGTCCACTTGGCTGACTCTGGGACAGCGCTTGATTTGCTGGCGGAGGAGCTTCGTCTGGCACAAAACGTGTTGAGTGAAATAACTGGTGAATTCACATCAGATGACCTGCTGGGAGTGATATTCTCCAAATTCTGCATTGGCAAGTAGTATTGCGGCGTTCTGAAAGAAGAAAATGTCCCTATTCAATTGGTTTGGCGGCAAAAAAGATGACCCGACAAACCCTTCACCTGAGAGTTCCGGCTTGTGGCATGCCGACGCAACGGTACCGCAGTTGAGTAGCGACAAGCTTCGCGCGAAGCTGGCGGCGTCCCCCGCCACGCGCGCGGCCAACCGCAAGACCGAGCGTCTGGAACGCCGTGAACTTCTCTACAGTGTGGTGCGAGACACGATGATTCGAGCGGGTGTCCTGGCCGCGAGTTACAAGTTCAAAGTGCTGTCGCTCGACGCGCGCGGGCGGCAGTACCTGATCATGATGGATTTAGCGCACGGCACCACACTGGCGTCGGCGCGACTGGCGGAAATCGAAGCCGTGATGGCCCAGGCAGCCAAGGCGAAACATGACATCCTGGTCACTGCTGTCTATTGGCGTGTCAATGAGCCGGTTATTGTCGGTCTGTCGGCTGAGACGCAAGCGCAGAAAGCCGCGCCGACACAGCAAGTCACTCCGAAGCCGGTTACCCCGACCAGGTCGAACCCAGCGCTGACGTCGGGACCACGTTATGAGCCTTTGCAAGAGGGCGAAGTCGCGGCGTTCAAACGCGCGTTGGCCAGCTCGGATAAGGTTGTGACAACGGGACGCGGCCATGCCCCCCGACAGGATGATTTTGAAGATACCCAACTTGCGCAAACTGACGCGCCGACTTCGCCCTTGAGTGTCACCCAGTATGGAGACCTGAATTGATGGCTTTCAAAGGCCAGCAAAACTGAGCAGGGTAAAGAGTGACAGGCCCGCTGTCCTAAGCTTGTCGGAGCCGCCAAGCTCTGGCAAATCAACAATAGCCGCCCCCTCTACGACTTGCGCGCCGAGTTTTTCAAGCAACTTCATGCCGGCCATCATGGTGCCCCCGGTGGCAATCAGGTCGTCGATCAGTAAAACTCGGTCCCCCTTTTTGACGGCGTCGGTGTGCAGCTCAACCGTGGCGCTGCCATATTCCAGTTCGTAGGTTTCTTCAACCGTTGTGAACGGTAGTTTGCCCTTCTTGCGGATGGGCACAAAGCCGAGATTCAATTCATAGGCCACAACGGAGCCCAGAATGAAGCCACGTGCATCCAGTCCGGCCACCACATCAGGACGCAGACCAGCGTCCATGTAGCGATGGACGAAGGCATCGATCAGAATCCGAAATACCTTGGCATCCTGCAGTAGCGGTGTGATATCGCGAAACTGGACGCCTGGTGCAGGCCAGTCTGGAACGGTACGTATGTGATTCTTCAGGTACTGGTTAACACTGAGGTTTTGCATGAAAATAAGTTTCGATCAGGTGTCGCTATTGTGCCTTGTGCCCGCACTTTGCGAGGGTCGGCAGATCAAGCCCGCAGCAGTTCTTTTTCAGCCAGCGCGAGCGCCTCAATTTTCCCAGATAGCACCAGCGTGTCGCCCTCTTCAATCGGTACATTCGGGCGGATGGAAATGACCTGACCGCCGCTGCGGCGCAGGCTGACGATGCGCACGTCCGCGGCAAGCTGGGCCAGATTACTCAATGGTTTGCCGACCGATCTGGAACCCAGCGGCAGCGTTAGCGTTGAAAGACGCTCCTGTTGCAGTTCATCGGCCGATTCATCGTCCGCGCCGTGGAAGTAGCCGCGCAGCAGGGCGTATCGAGCATCGCGCTGGTCTCGCACGATGCGAATCACACGTCGCATCGGCACGCCGACCAGGGCCAATGCATGACTCGCCAGCATCAATGAGCCTTCGATGGCCTCTGGCACCACCTCGGTGGCACCCGCCTGGCGCAATAATTCCAGGTCATGGTCGTCCTGCGTACGAACGATCACCGGCACATGCGGTGCGTGTACCCGGATGTGGGATAACACCTTCAACGCGCTGGGTACTTCGAGATACGTAAGAACAACCGCGCTGGCACGCGCCAAGCCGGCCGCGATCAGCGCCGGTAGTCTGGCCGCATCGCCAAACACGACCGAGTCACCGGCAGCGGTTGCTTGACGCACGCGGTCCGGATCCAGGTCCAGCGCAATATAAGGAATGCCCTCTTGCTCCAGCAGGTGCGCCAGATTTTGGCCACAGCGTCCATAGCCGCAAATGATGATGTGCCGGTTGGTATTGATCGACTTTCGGGCAATGCTGGTCATTTGAAGCGATTGTTGCATCCACTCGCTGCTCACCAGTCTCAATACGATTGGGTCGCTGTAGAGAATGATGAAGGGCGTCGCCAGCATGGAAAGCACCATGCTGGCCAAAATCGGGTTGAGCATGGCGGGTGGCACCAAGGCATTGGATTGTGCCAGCGTCAGCAATACAAATCCAAATTCACCGGCTTGTGCCAGGTAGAGACCGGTTCGCAGCGAAACGCCCCCGGTGGCACCCAGGCCGCGCGCCAATAAGGCCACCAGGGCCGCCTTGAACAACACGGGGGCCGTGACCAACAGTAGCACGAGCGGCCAACGCTCAAGCACCAGACGCCAATCGAGCATCATGCCAATGCTGATAAAAAAAAGCCCGAGCAGAACATCATGAAAGGGCCGGATGTCGGTCTCTACCTGCTGCTTATATTGGGTTTCCGAAATGAGCATGCCTGCGATGAAGGCACCCAGCGCCAGACTCAGGCCTGCCAGCTCAGTCAGCCAGGCCAAACTCAGCGTAATGAGCAGCAGATTGAGCACAAACAATTCCTCGCTCTTGCGCCGCGCCACCAGAGTCAACCAGAACCGCATCACGCGCGGTCCACCGACCAGCAACAACGCAATCAGGGCGACGGCTTTCAAGCTCGCCAAGGCCAGGGTTTGGAGCATCTGGTCGGCGGCGGCACCGAGGGCCGGAATCAACACCAATAGCGGGACCACAGCCAAATCCTGAAACAGCAGCACGCCCATAACCCGTTTACCGTGCTCCGATTCCATCTCCAGTCGCTCGGACATCAGCTTGACGACAATCGCCGTGCTGCTCATCGCCAACGCACACGAGAGTGCCAGCGCGGTTTGCCAACCCATGCCCCACACGCCTGGAAATATCAGGCCCAGCGTCAAGGTGGCCGCCGTGGCCCCGGCCATGGTCAGCAGGACTTGGAAAAACCCCAGGCCGAAGACATGGTTACGCATCGCCCGAAGTTTCGGAAGATTGAACTCAAGCCCAATCACAAACATCAGAAACACGACGCCAAATTCGCCCAAATGACGCACGCCATCAGCGTTTTGCGCCAAGGCCAGGGCGTTCGGTCCAATCACCACACCGACGGCCAGATAACCGAGCATCGGCGGCAGTTTGAAATAGCGGCAGGTCACTACGCCGATCACGGCGGCCAGCAAATAAAAGAGTGTCAGGTCAAGTGGGCTCACCCCCGGATACTAACAAGGCCCAGACGGCGTCGATAAAATGATGACATGACCATTCAAACCACTCAGTTTCCGGCATTTGACGCAAGCCGTGCCATTCGATTGGCGCAGAACTCGCTGGACATCGAGGCCGCTGCCGTGCTGGGCCTGAAAAAACACTTGGGGCAATCGTTTGCCCGGGCCGTGCAGATGATGTTGGCGGTGCGCGGACGAGTGGTCGTGATGGGCATGGGCAAGAGCGGTCATATCGGTCGCAAAATTGCCGCCACTTTGGCTTCCACTGGCACGCCTGCCATGTTTGTGCATCCGGCCGAGGCCAGCCACGGGGACCTGGGCATGATCAAATCAGTTGATCTGGTACTCGCCATTTCGAACAGTGGCGAATCGGCTGAGTTGACATCGATCCTGCCCGTATTAAAGCGCATGGGTGCGCCACTAATCGCGTTGGTTGGTCATGCTGATTCGACGTTGGCTCGCCATGCCGAAGTTTTTCTGAATTGCGCCGTGGAAAAGGAGGCCTGCCCCCTGAATTTGGCTCCAACCGCCAGTACCACGGCCCAGCTTGCGCTGGGCGATGCATTGGCGGTGGCTCTGCTCGACGCGCGCGGGTTCAAGGTTGAGGATTTCGCCCGTTCCCACCCAGGTGGTGCACTCGGACGCAAGCTGCTGACCCTGGTTGGTGATGTGATGCGCAGTGGTGCTCTGGTCCCCCAGGTTGGGGCGCAGGCCAGTTTTAGCGAACTGATGCGTGAGATGAGTGCCAAAGGGCTGGGGGCGACAGCGATTGTTGATGCACGCTCGCGGGTTTTGGGCATCTTCACGGACGGTGATTTGCGTCGCTTGGTCGAGCAGGGCATCGACCTGCGAACGAGCACGGCGGCCGAAGTGATGCATCCGGACCCCTGCACCATTGCCGTCGATGCCCTTGCGGTCGACGCGGTGGAACTGATGGAACAGCGCTGCATTACCAGTGTGCTGGTGCTCAATGCAAAGGGTCAACTCTGTGGCGCGCTCAATAGCAATGATCTGATGCGGGCAAAGGTGATCTGATGGTTCGCCCGACGCTCAATTTTCCCCCCGAACTGCTGCTTCGGGCACATGGCATTCGTGTTGCTTTCTTCGATGTGGACGGGGTTCTGACGGACGGTGGCTTGGTCCTGACCGAGCACGGGGAGTCCATCAAACGCTTTAATACCCTTGACGGGCACGGTCTCAAGTTGCTGCAGCGGGTCGGCATTACGCCGGCCGTTATCACTGGTCGTGACTCCAAACCCTTGCGCTTGCGACTCGGTGCTTTGGGCATCAAGCAGGTGTCTTTTGATACTGAGGACAAGCTCTCAGCTGCAGAGCAAATCCTGCAATCCTTGGGTCTGGGTTGGCAACAAGCAGCGGCAATGGGGGACGACTGGCCTGATCTGGCGGTTATGCGTCGCTGCGCAGTTGCTTGTGCACCGCCGAATGCCCATCAGGAGGTCAGGGCGATGGCACATTACGTGACCAACGTTGGTGGTGGACAGGGTGCTGTCAGGGCGTTTTGTGATCTGTTGCTGATCGCCAGCGGCCGCTACGCCGCGTTGCTTGAAGAAAGTAACGCGTGATTCGCTTGCTACAGGCGCTGGCAGACCGGCTGACGCTCTACCTGCCGGTGATTCTCATGGGTCTGTTGGCTCTCGGAACCTATTGGTTGGTACGCAGCACCCCGCTCCTGATGCTGTCCGAGCAAGCCTTGCCGATCGGCCACGACCCTGACTACCATATGCGCAATTTCTCAGTAAGGACCTTTGATGCTGGCGGGCAACTCAAGAGCGAAGTCCGGGGCAACGATGCGCGCCACTACCCTGACAACGACACGCTGGAAATTGATTCTGTGCGGATTCGCGCCTTCACAAAGGACGGCCACGCCAGCGAG
This sequence comes from uncultured beta proteobacterium, assembly GCA_963750665.1. GTDB lineage: Bacteria > Pseudomonadota > Gammaproteobacteria > Burkholderiales > Burkholderiaceae_C > Rhodoferax. Next base: position 435,550 of record CAVVRQ010000028.1, on the reverse strand, counting down.
GCGAATGCCAGTCATGCGTTGATCAATGGGGATGCGTCAGAACTGCAGTTGTTTGGCGACGCACGGGTCGTGCGTGAGCAACTGATCGATGCGCAGGGCCGGTTGCAGCCACCGCTGGAGTTTAGAGGCGAGTCCTTGCGCGTTTTCATGAATCCGCAACGGGTCAAGTCAAACCAGCCAGTGCAACTGGTTCGGGGCACGGACAAGTTTGTCGCAGACGCGATGGATTTTGACAATCTCCAGCGTTTCATCGAACTCAGGGGCCATGTCAAGGGAACGTTGCTGCCCGCTCCTACCAAATAGTCGAAAGGGTGGACGCCATGCCGGGGCATTTTTTTGTCACCGGTGCGTCGACTGGTAATAGAAAAAGGGCCATCAAGGCCCTTTTTCCCAGCGGGAAAAAACCGCTTCGGTGTTCAGTAGCTGCTGCGGCCACCGCCATAACCGCCGCTGCCACCGCTGCGGCCACCGCCAGCGCCGCCACCGTAGCCGCCGCCACTGCCACCAGCGCCACCGCCGTAGCCACCGCCACCACTGCGGCCACCGCCAGCGCCACCACCGTAGCCGCCGCCACCGCCGCTGCGGGGTGGGCGAGCTTCCATCGGACGCGCTTCGTTGACAACCAGCCCACGGCCACCATACTGTTGACCATTCATGCCACTGATGGCAGCCTGCGCCTCAGCGTCGCTGGCCATTTCCACAAAGCCGAAGCCTTTGGAACGACCGGTGTCACGTTCCATCATGACCTTGGCGCTAGTGACAGTACCATGCGCCGCAAAGGCTTGCTGCAGATCTTCGTCACGAAAAGTGTAAGGCAGATTGCCTACATAAAGTTTGTTGCCCATAGAAGGACTCCTCAAAATGACTCAAAACGCGATGGAGTCCAAAACCGCAATCAACAAACCAATGAAGAATTAAAGCAGACGCGAAACTGACTAAACACCGCAAACTTGTACAACCGATTTTCGGCAATACAGCCACATTATGCGTCAAGTTTCATCATTTGACAATTTTCCGCAAAAATATTTACTGGTCTGCGCATCCGCTGGGTGAGTCGTTAAAGGCAGGTCCCGAACGTGTTGCCGCGCGCCGCCGACGTGAGCTTTTGATGAAGGCGGGGAGAGGCACCTCGCCTAAGACGTACTTAACTCACTGAGGCCCGGGGGAGGGGCCCAGGCTCGATTGATACGCGACCCGCCCGTCAACGACGGTGCAGCGCACCCGCCCCGGCAATTCATAACCGGAAAACGGTGTGTGCTTGCCCTGGCTGCGCAGCGCGTCGGGCTGTACGGTCCAGTAAGCGGCCGGATCGAATAGGCAGAGATCTGCCAACCCGCCCTCAACCAAGTGCCCGACGCGGCCTTGGCTTGGCCCGAGCGCGCGACCCAGCACATCGCTTGGGCCGCAAGTGATCACTTGCAGCGCGCGTGTCAGACTGGCGCCACCAGTTACGCTCCATTTGAGGGCTAGGCTCAGCAACAATTCGACCCCCGTGGCACCGGCTTCGCTCTCGGCGAACGGTAGCGCCTTGGCATCTTCAGCGACCGGCGTGTGATCGGACACCAGCGCGTCAATCGTGCCGTCGGCCAATGCGGTGCGCAGCGCGTCGCGATCACCCTGCTGGCGCAACGGCGGATTCAGGCGCGCGCGACTGTCAAAGTAGCCGATGTCGGCGTCCGTCAAGTGCAGCGAATTAATGCTCACGTCGCAAGTCACTTTAAGGCCATCACGCTTGGCCTGGCGTACCAAGGCCACACCGGCCGCACTGCTGAGCCGACACAAATGCACGCGCGCACCGGTGGCCCGCATCAGCTCAAAAATCGTGTGCAACGCGATGGTTTCTGCCGCTACCGGCACTCCGGCCAGCCCGAGTCGAGTCGCCAGGGCACCACTGGCGGCCACACCCTGACCCAGATCCAGGTCCTGCGGACGCAGCCAGATTGCATAGCCAAAACTGCTGGCGTATTGGAGCGCGCGCAGCATCACCTGGGTGTTGGCCAGCGGCGTCTCAGCTTGACTAAACGCGATGCAGCCAGCGTCGGTCAACTCCACCATTTCTGCCAGCGAAACACCAGCCAGACCGCGCGTCAGGGCACCCAACGGATAAACGCGGGCACCCTTGAGTTTTTCAGCGCGAAAGCGCAGCATCTCGACCAATCCCGGCTCATCAAGCACCGGGTCGGTATCGGGCATGCACACCAAGCTGGTAACGCCACCGGCTACGGCGGCTGCCATTTCGGATTCAAGCATGCCCTCGTGTTCATGGCCGGGTTCGCGCAAACGCACCGCTAAATCTACTAGTCCTGGTACCACGATGCAACCGCTGGCATCAATCGTCTCCTCAGGCTGAAAATTATTGGCTATGTTCTTTATCGCGAGTACGGACCCATTGGCGAGTGCTATGTCTGCAATTTCATCAAATCCGCGCGCCGGATCGATGACCCGGCCGCCTTTGATCAGCGTGCTTGTTGGTTCTTTCATTTCAAACCTCGTTACCGGCTACTATACTCATTGCCGCCATGCGCACCGCGATACCAAAAGTGACCTGAGAGAGAATCACGCTTTGCTCGCCATTGGCCACGGCAGAGTCAATCTCGACGCCCCGGTTGATCGGCCCCGGATGCATCACGATGGCGTCTGGCTGAGCCCACTGCAGACGCTGCGGCGTCAGGCCGAAGCTCTTGAAAAACTCCTGACTGGAGGGCAGCAGTGCGCCGCTCATGCGCTCGTTTTGCAATCGCAGCATGATGATCACGTCGGCACCCCGGATGCCTTCTTCAAGTGTGTGGCAAACGCGCACCCCCATCGGTGCCATTTCCGTTGGTACCAGCGTCTTGGGTCCCACCACGCGTACCTCGGGACAACCCAGGGTGGTCAGCGCATGAATATCGGAGCGGGCCACGCGCGAGTGCAGCACGTCGCCCACTATCGCGACCGTGAGTCTGGAGAAATCCCGCTTGAAATGCCGGATCGTGTACATGTCCAGCAGACCTTGCGTCGGGTGTGCGTGACGACCGTCACCGGCGTTGATGACATGCACGTGTGGTGCCACGTGCTGCGCAATCAGGTAGGGGGCGCCCGATTCACTGTGCCGCACGACAAACAGGTCGGCCGCCATGGCGCTCAGGTTGGCAATGGTGTCGAGCAGCGTTTCGCCTTTGGTGGCAGACGACTTGGCGATATCGAGATTGATCACGTCGGCACTGAGTCGTTTGGCCGCAATCTCAAAGGTGGTGCGCGTGCGAGTTGAGTTTTCAAAAAACAGGTTGAACACGCTCTTGCCCCGCAGCAGTGGGACCTTTTTGACTTCGCGGTCATTGACACTGACGAAATTGCTTGCCGTGTCGAGCACCTGGGTCAGCACGCTCTTGGGCAGGCCTTCGGTGGAGAGCAGGTGGATGAGTTCGCCGTGCTTGTTGAGTTGGGGATTGCGTTGCTGCATGACTTAACGTGCCTTCAGGTTGAAGGTGAATTTTCCGACGGCGCTATGCGCGAGGGTTAAGGACTGGTTGGCGGGCAAGGTGACGCGGGCTGCGCACAGGTCGGCCTGAATCGGCAATTCACGTCCGCCCCGGTCCACCAGCACCGCAAGCTTGATGCTGGCCGGGCGTCCAAAATCGAACAATTCGTTCATCACCGCACGGATGGTGCGTCCGGTGTAAATGACGTCGTCCAACAACAATATGGAGGCGTCATTCACGTCGAACGGAATCTTTGTCTGCGCCGCCGTGGTCATGCCGCGACGCGCATAGTCGTCTCGGTGCAGTGACGACGAGATCACGCCAGCCGTCTGCGTCAAGTTCAAGTCGCGCTGCAAACGCTCGGCTAACCAGGCACCGCCCGAGGTGACACCCACCAGACGCATGCCGGGTCGCCATAGCGTTCGAGCCCCCGCCATCAGTTCGACATACAAAGCCTCGGCGTCCAGCACCAATGTGCTCATGCACTACTCCTCAAAAATTGTTCCAGAATAATACAGGCCGACCTGGCGTCCGCATCTTTGGCTCGCTCGGACAGCGCCTCGGTCGTACTGTAGCGCTCGTCCACCTCAAACACGGGCAGCCTGAAACGGCCTGCCAGTTGGCGTGCAAAACGCCGGGCGCGGACCGTGTTTTCGTGCGCCGCGCCATCCGGGTGAAAGGGCACGCCCACCACCAGTGCGTCGGGCTGCCACTCTCGCAACTGTTTTTCGATCTCGGCAAAACGGCGAGCACCTGTGGCTGCAATGGTGCCTTGCGGTTGGGCCGTGCGCAAGAGGCGGTTGCCGACCGCAAAACCGGTGCGCCGGAGACCAAAATCGAAGGCCAGAAACGTTCGCAATTGAGCCCCAAGTGCAATCGCTTGCGGCTGTTGGGCCGGGCTGGCCAGGGCGCTCATGCGTGCCCCGCATCGGGCGACAACATCCAGGACTCCAATCCCAGCAGCATGAGCGCCTGGTCGTAGCGTTGTGCCACCGGGGTGTCAAAGATGACGCCTTTGCTGGCCAGCACTGTCAACCAACTGTTTTCCGAGATCTCGGATTCCAGTTGTCCTTCACCCCACGCAGCATAGCCCAAGGTCACAAGCACTTTGCGCGGGCCGGCACCCGTGGACAGGGCTTCCAGCACGTCCTTGGACGTGGTCATCTCCAGGCCCCCGGGGATCGTCAGGGTGGAGGCATAGACCGACTGGCTCGGTCGCTCAGCTGGCGCGAAAGTGGGCTCATGCAGCACAAACCCGCGTTCGGTTTGAACCGGCCCGCCCAAAAAGACCGGCGCTCGAGAGAGGTCCGCCCGGCAGGCTGGGAGCTCGACCTTTTCAAACAGTCGTTGCATGTCAATGTCGCACGGTTTGTTGATCATCAGCCCCAGCGCCCCGCGCTCGTTGTGCTCGCACAAATAGACGACGCTGCGCGAAAAAATGGCGTCCTGCAAGCCGGGCATGGCGATCAGGAAATGATTCGTCAGGTTGGTCGGTGCAAAATCGTGCGGCATTTGTTAATTTTAACGGCCATCATGGACAAACAATTTGACACGGGATTGATGTGGTTCCGCCGCGATTTGCGTGTGCTGGACAACGCCGCGCTGAGTCTGGCCTTGCAGGCTTGCCGCAGCGTGTATTGCGTTTTTGTATTTGATCGCGACATCCTGGACGCGCTGCCCCGGGCGGACCGCCGGGTGGAATTCATTCGCGAGTCATTGTGCGAACTCGACGCCGATTTGCGCCAACTCAGTAGTCACCCAAAGGCGGGACTGATGGTGCGCCATGGACGCGCGCAAGAAGAAATTGTGACCCTCGCCAGCGTGCTGAGCGTGCAGGCCGTATTTGCTGCCAATGACTACGAGCCGCAGGCTATTACGCGCGACGCCCAAGTACGCGGTGCGCTGGCACAGCTTGGCATTGCGCTGCGCACCTGCAAGGATCATGTGGTGTTTGAGGCGCGCGAGCTGCTGACGCAGGCGGGCACGCCCTACGCTGTTTTCACGCCCTACAAGGCCAACTGGCTGGCAACCGTCACACCTGGGCATTTGCGCCCATACGAGAGCGCGCGGACCGCCTCGGCACTGGCACCATGCCCGGCCGGTTTGCAGCACGCGGTGCCAAGTTTGGCAGTACTTGGCTTTGAGAAAACCAACCTGTCTGAACTCAAGATCCCGACCGGGGCGCGTGGCGGTCAACAACTTCTCGAAGACTTCTTTGAACGCATGGATGGCTATCATGAAACACGGGATTTTCCGGCTGTCAAGGGCCCGAGCTACCTGGGTGTGCACTTGCGCTTTGGTACCGTATCCATCCGGCAGTTGGCGGCCCTCGCACGGCAGCGCCAACTGGTGGGCAGCAGGGGCGCAGCGACCTGGCTGGGCGAACTGATCTGGCGTGACTTCTATTTCCAGATTCTGGCGAATTTTCCCCACGTTGCGCAGCGTGCCTTCAAGGCCGGATACGACGCTATTGAATGGGAAAAGGGCGCACTCGCTCAGCGCCGGTTCAAAGCCTGGTGCGCCGGTCGTACCGGCTACCCGCTGGTGGACGCGGCCATGGCACAGCTCAACGAGAGCGGCTACATGCACAACCGCTTGCGCATGGTGGCGGGCAGTTTTCTGGTGAAAGACCTGGGTATTGACTGGCGTTGGGGTGAAGCCTATTTTGCTGAAAAACTCAATGATTTTGATGTCGCAGCCAATAACGGCGGTTGGCAATGGGTCAGCTCCAGCGGTTGCGATGCACAACCCTATTTCCGGATTTTCAACCCCGTGAGTCAAAGCCAGCGTCTTGACCCCGAGGGCAAGTTCATTCGCCGCTATCTACCCCAATTGGCCCAACTGCCCAGCAAAGCGCTGCATGCGCCCTGGATTGCCGCACCGTCGGCCTTGCAAACGGCGGGCGTGGTGCTTGGCCAGAATTACCCGGAACCTATCGTGTCACACGCTCAGGCACGTGCCCTGACGCTCCAGCGCTACGCTGTCGTGAAACCCGGAAAACTACAGTTATGATAGCTGCTTGTTCAGACTGGACGACGGCTAAAGGCTCATTTAGTCCTCAAGCAACGCGGCACAATAGTGTCGCACCAAACCAATCAATTCGTCTTCTGAATAAGGTTTGCCGAGGTAATGATCCACCCCAAGTTCACGCGCGTGTTCGCGGTGCTTCTCTGCGATGCGCGAAGTGATCATGATGATTGGGATATCTCGCAGTTTGGCATCGCCCCGGATATTGCGCGCCAGATCAAAGCCATCCATGCGTGGCATTTCAATGTCAGAGAGCACCACGGCGGGCTTTTCTTCCTGCAAACGCTCCAGCGCCTGCAAGCCATCATTAGCCAGAACAACCCGGAAGCCTTCGCGCTTGAGTAGGCGCTGCGTCACACGGCGCACGGTAATGGAGTCATCCACCACCATGACCAGCGGCGCCTGAACCATGCTCGACAGCAGCGGCACCTGCGGCACCGAAGCATCCGTTTCCCTGACCGGCGGGGTTGGCTCGACACTGAGCTGGCGGGCCTGCGCGCCATAAACCGCAGCCAGCGCCACCGGGTTGTAAATCAGGACCACGGCACCGGAAGCCAACACCGACAAACCAGTCAAACCCGGCAGGCGCGATAATTGTGGGCCCAGGTTTTTGACCACCACTTCCTGGTTGCCGAGCACTTCATCCACGTGGGTCGCAATGCGCTGACCAGCGCTTCGGAAAACAACCACCGAGCGGGTCTTGCCGGCAGCGTCGCCGCTACGCCCGGATGCCTGCAACAGGGCACCGGCCCAAAAGAAGGGGACCGGTTCAGCATCAAACTCAAAGCGCTGGGTCTGGTACGCTCGTTCCAGGTCAGCCAGCGTGACCCGGCGCACCGTCTCAACTAGATTGGCTGAGACGCCAATGACCAGCTCGCCCATACGCAACATCACCACGTGCGTCACTGCGGTCGTCAAGGGCAGGACCAGTTTGAAAGTGGTTCCCCGACCGCGCTCGGTCGATATTTCGATGCGCCCTCCCAAGGCGTTGACCTCGGCGCGCACAACGTCGAGCCCAATGCCGCGCCCGGCGAGCTCGGTAACCTGGGTCGCTGTCGAAAGGCCGGCCACAAAAATCAGGTTCGCGGCCTCTGCATCCGTCAACGCCGCATCGGCTCCGATTTGGCCACTGGCACGCGCTTTCTTGCGGAGCAGATCCAGGTCCAGACCGGCACCATCGTCACTAAAGTCCAGCGTCACCTCATTGCTTTGCTGCTGCAGCTCGATCATGATGATGCCGGCAGCGGGCTTGCCCGCATCGGCGCGAGCCTGCGCGGCCTCAATGCCATGCACCACCGAGTTGCGCAACAGGTGCTCAAACACCGGTGCCATGCGGTCAAGCACGCCCCGATCCATGTCCAGTGAGCCGCCCTTGATGTCGAGCTTGACCTGCTTGCCGACATCCTTGGAGGCCTGCCGCACCAGGCCGTACAAGCGCTCCGAGATACTGTCAAACTCCACCATTTGCGTGCGCAGCAAATCGCGCTGCAACTCGCGCGCCTGACGACCCTGGGCAATCAGGTCGTCCTCACTGCCCTCCACCGAGCGCTGCAAGTTGCGTTGCACCGTGGCGACGTCGCTGACCGACTCGGCCATCATCCGGGTCAGCTCCTGGACCCGGGTAAAACGATCAAACTCAAGCGGATCAAAGCCCTGCGCCGTGTCTTTGGCCTGCGCCAGGCGCGACTGCATCTGCGACTCCGATTGCAGCTCAATATCGTGTAGTTGCTGTCGCAAACGATTCAGATTACCGGTCAAATCGGTTAACGACCCGCGCAATTGGCCCAGCCGTGCCTCCAGTCGTGAGCGCGATATCATGACCTCCCCGGCCTGATTGACCAAGCGGTCAAGCAAGCTGGCGCGAACGCGCACGGTTTGACGGGACAATTGGCGTAACGGCCTCGGCGGCGTGACCAGCGGCGCGACCTGTGTCGGCACCGGCAACGTCGCGCCGTCCGGTAACGCCAAAGATGCAGCGGGCGATGCGTCCGAGGTTTCCTCAGCCACCGCACTGGTTTCGGGCAAATGCAAAGCTTGCTCAGGCGTTTCCCGCAGCCGGTCAAACTCAATCTGGATTGCGTCAAAACGGGTCAGCAAAGGCTCAAGCTGGTTGGCCCGCACGGCTTGCGTGCCCAAGTGTTCAATTGAAGACTCCAGGCGGTGCGCCATATCGCCCAGGCGCATGGCACCTGCCAGACGCCCGCTGCCTTTGAGTGTATGCAGAACGCGCAGTGCTTCACCGCGAGCACTTGCGTTATCCGGGCGCGCGCACCATTGTCGCAACGCACCGCCAAGCTGCGGCAGCAGTTCAAGTGCTTCTTCCTCAAAAACCGGAAATAGATCGACATCCAGTGCATCTGGCGCATCGCCCACAGCATCTTGGGCCAGCAGCGGCGGCGCAAAACCAACTTGCAATTCCGGTGCCAAGACGTGCTCGGGCAAGGAGCCCTCATCGGCGCGCTCAGTTTGCGCTGACTCAGCGCACGGCTCAACAGTTTCAGGCGTCTCTGGCGGGCTCGCCGCACGGCCGTCGCCGCTCGTCGTCGCGCGCGGCTCGGCCTCGCGCTCAGGCAGAACGTCCGGTGCCAGCAACTGTTCAGGATTCAATCCGTCCTCACCAATCCCGCCAACGGATGTCAAGTCGGTATCAATAATGCCTTTCAAGGCCTGCAGCAGGCCAGGATCCGCTTCCTTCAGGAAGCCGGCTGCAAACTGGTGCAGCAGGCGCCGAATGTCTTCCGCCGTCTCGAGGAATACCTGAGCATCCTGCGCCCGGCCCTGTACCAGAAGCCTGACATGCTGCAAGGCGTGTTCCAGCGCGCGGGCCAATTCGGACAGTGCGAGAAAACCGACCGTGCCGGAACAGCCGGTCAAGGAATGCGCCAACGCAACCGTCGTGTCTGCAACCGGACGGTCCAATTCCAAGGCCCATTCACTCAACTCCGTGAGCAAACGGCGCGAGAGCTCGTCGGCCTCATTCAAGTAAACGTTGTAGAGCGGAATGCCAATGCGCAAGGGTCCGATGACCCTGACCTGCTCTTCCAGATCCGAGCCCAGCGCGGGCGTTGACGCCACTTGCGACTCTGAAACCGAGTCAGATGCGGCTTCGGGTTCAGGCGCGGCTTCGGGTTCAAAATGAAAATCGCTCGACGCAATTGGCGGGGAAACAAGTTCGGACGGCGAGGTCACTTTTTCGTCCGGGGCCATTCCTTCCTCGACCTCTGCGGCCGTGACAGTCGCAGCGCCGAAATCAAAGTCAACCAGGTCCAGCGGCTGGTCAACGACGACTGGTGGCTGTGTTGGTGTGCCAGCGCTGGCAAATTCAGAGCTAACTTTCCCATCCGGGGTGGCGTCGAAGTCAAAGATCTGAGTTGCTTCAAAATCGGGCTGTGCCGTCTCAGCCCCCTCGGGCATTGGTTCCGCTTGGCCTGGTAACACCAACTCAATTTGCTTGTTGTCTAGGCGCTGTGCATCGGCTGCGGCGCGAAATGCCTGCGCGCTCCACTGCGCATCATCGCCCTTGGCGATGTCATCGACCCAACGACCGAAGCCCTGCATCGCCTTGTCGGCCAGGGCAATCAACTCATGGCTGGCCGGTTTTTGCTCTGCGAGCCAGCTATTGAGCACCTGCTCCATTGACCAGGCCGCCTCGCCAAATTCGTTAAGGCCCACCATGCGGGAACTGCCTTTTAGCGTGTGGAACGCCCGTCTGAGGGTCGTCTGTTGCGTCAAATCCCCGGCTTCCATGCGCAAGGCCTGCAGCGCTTCCAGCCCGGCCTGAACCACTTCCGTTGCCTCCTGAAGGAAGATATCCTTTAACTCGACATCGTCATCCTCGCTCGACTGGTCGGAAGCCTTATTCGGCACCTCTGGCGCCGTGGCAACCGGCGCCGGCGCTGCTTGCTGCGGTGCGTCTTCTGGTGCGCTCGGCGCGGACAAATTTACGTCGGTCAGGCTCGCGGCAACAGCGTCTGGCGGCGGCCTTAGCTCAGGGCCCTTTTCACGCCCCATCAAGGGCTTGAATTCACCCAACTCCTCGTCATAGACAAACAGATTTTTTGCCAGCGCGCGCTGGTAACTCAGCATGTCAATCAAAAACCCGAGGGCTCCCAGACTGTTGCCCAATTTCTCAAAAATGCCGACCCGAGCGGCCAGTGCGTCAACAGAATCAACCAGAAACTTCTCGACACTGTCACGCATGCGCAGGCAGGCCAGGGCGGCTTGATCGAGACCCAAAACCGAGAACACGCCGCGCATTTGAGCGAGTTGACTGGGCACCTCATGCAGCGGCAAGCGATCAAGCGGATTGCGAAAGAAGGCGTCCAGGGACTTCTCAACCACGCCCAGCGTGGTTCGCAACTCGTCAACGACACTGCCCATGATCTGACGATCACTGACCCTGCGGTAGAGTTCTTCCATCCAGCCCTCAAGCGGCTCAGGTTGACCGCCCGCGTTGACATGTTCCAGCCGTCTGGCAAGACTGGCGCTGCGCTCAGCCATGTGCGAGTCAGCCGGGTCCAGGTCTTCGTACGCAGCCTCAAGATACAGCACCACGGTGGCCACCTCCATGGCCAGTGCCGATGGCGGCGCTTCACCAGAACGCGCGGTCATTTCAATGGCGCGCGTCAGCGCGCGCACCAGATCATTGCTTTCCGGGTGCAATTTCAAAACGGAGTCACTGACCAGGCCAAACTGATCAGTCGCCACTTTCAACCGATTGGTGTCTCCGCCCGCGAGTGCCGACCAGGTCTCGGTGGCAGCCGCAATGCGCTTGCGTGTTTGTACCAACAAGGCTGGATCATAGCGACCAAACTGCGGTGTTTCATAGTCGATTGCACGGCTTTGGTTCAAGGCGTAGGCGGCGCGAACTGCCGCGAGCGTTGGTGCCTCAGCGACTGGATTGGGGACCGCCTGAGCACAAAAGAAAAGCAAATCCTGAACCAGTCGTTCAGAAATGCCCGTCTCGGCTTGAGCCAATGATCGGTATTGCAGCAGAATTCGGGACGCAGCCCGCTTGCCATAGACGTCCGGCGGACACAAGCCCAAATAAACGGCTTCAAAATAAGCGGCACAAATCTTCCAGAAAACGCGAGCTTGCAAGCCCTGTTGGGCCGCCGCAAAACCCAGACTGATGCCGCGCATGGCGTTTGCCGCCTCTTTGTCAGCAGATTTGACGATCTTGAGTACCAGACGGTCAAGACGGGGTTGGAGTCCAGGGCTGTAGTCAAGCGCTGCGGTCTCCTGAGGCAAATCAACATCGGTCCAATGCCACTCAAAGGACCACAAATCCGCTGGGTGGACCCGATCACTGCCGACCAGGGTCAAGACGTCACGGTATTGCGGAAACAGCGCGACTGGCGACGCTTCCTTGCCCCTGAGCACGCCTTCCAAATATTCAGTCAAGGCAAAGCTGGCATGTTCGACCTTGTTGGCAGCGTCGATGCTGCAAAGCTCCGGGCGCTGGACAAAGCGTTGCGCCAACGCCTCCATCGCACGCAACACTTTGGCGGGTGCGGTCATACCGACCATTTCCAGTGCGCCAACCGCCTGATGAAGTTGTTGGCGTGCGATACGCAAATGGCTGGCATCCAGCGCCGCCAGGTCCGAACCACGCGCCATTTCCGCGTCACGCACAAAACGGCGTAACGCCTTGGTCGCACCGTCCAGTGATTTGCGCAATTCATCGAGCACCCAGGCCAGCGGCCCAAGGTCGTGCATTGCCCGGTCAGTGGCACCGGTCACGGCAGCGTTTTCTTGCATGGGTTGGTGCACTCCTGGAGAGAACAAGTTCAGCTTGAAGCGTCTCAGACAATCTTGAACCGTGACACGGACTGGCGCAACTCATCGGCCATTTTTGACAGCTCTCGCACTTGGGCTGCAGTCGAGCGGGTCCCTTCGCCGGTTTGCTCAGTTACTGCAAAAATGTGCTGAATGTTCTCAGCCACCCCGTTCGCCAGCTTGGCTTCCCTTGAGGTTGACTGCGAAATTTGCTCGATCAACTCTGCCAGGCGACGTGATACCTGGTCGATTTCCGTTAGGGCGGTACCGGCGTTGTCCGACAACTTGGCGCCCTCGACCACACCCTGCGTTGATCGCTCCATGGCGCCGACCGCATCCTGGGTATCGGTTTGAATCGCCTTGACCAGCGCCGAAATCTGGCGCGTGGCATCGGCCGAGCGCTCGGCCAGGCGTTGCACCTCTTCGGCCACCACCGAGAAGCCTCGACCGGCTTCACCAGCCGAGGCGGCCTGAATGGCCGCATTCAGCGCCAGCACGTTGGTTTGCTCCGTGATGTCTGAAATCAACTCCGTGATTTCCCCAATCTCCTGCGACGATTCGCCCAGGCGCTTGATGCGCTTGGAGGTTTCCTGAATCTGGTCGCGAATCGAGTTCATGCCGCCGATGGTGTTTTGCACAGCTTGCAAACCCACCTCAGCCGCCTGCAGTGACTGCCTGGCCACTGCGGCAGACTCCTGTGCCTGACTTGATACCTCATTGATTCGAGCGGCCATATCAACCACTGAGCGCCCCGTTTCCCGAATTTCATGAAGCTGCTCGTTGGATGCAGCCAGCAGCTCGGTGGAAGTTGTATCCACATCGGTGGTTGTCTGGGCCACTCGCGTGACCGTGCTTTGCACATTGCCCACCAGCGAACGCAGTTCCTCGACCGTGTAATTCACCGAGTCGGCAATGGCACCGGTAATATCTTCGGTCACCGTCGCCTCCTGCGTCAAATCACCTTCGGCCACCGTCTGCAGCTCATTCATCAGGCGCAAAATAGCGGCTTGATTGGCGTCGTTGACCCGTTTCGCCTCCTGCCTTTGATCCTCGGCGTCGAGCCGTTGCGACTCCGCCAATTCCTGGCGCTGACGACTATCCTGGAGCTGGACGTAGGACAGGCCGCCAGCGCCAAGTAGCACCAACAGCGCAGAACCTATCAACAGCAGCAGGGCGACCGCACCCACGCCGGTTTGTGAAGAGAGTGCGCGCTGTAACTCCTCCAGGCTTCGACGTAGCGGCTCGCTGTCGCCGACAATGGAAACTTGCGCCTCTCTGGCCGAGACCAAACCCTGAAGATTGCCCAGAATAGCGCCGGCCTGGGTGCGGGTTTCCTCAAACAACTTGATCAGGGCCTGCAGCTGCTCGCGTGTTTGCGGATCTTTGCTTGCGGTCAAGCGCAGCTCGGGGCTGCCGTCGAGCACGCCTTGCGCGATTTCCTTGAACGAGTTCAAATCCTTGCCGAGCAAAAAGACCGCCTCTGGACTCACGCCCTCAACTGTCAAGAACTCATTGGAAGACTTGCCAATGCGCTGCGTCAACATCACCAATTGACCCGCCGCGGAAATTTCGGGTGCCGGCGCATTTTGCTGCAACTTGAGAGAGGAAACGGTTTCCGCAATTTCCAGCAGATCTGAAGATTGCCGGTTGATGAGCCGCAGTGCCGTGCCGACCTGGGTCAGGATTTTTTGCTGCGCCATGACGACTGCGGTATTTTTTTCGGCGCGCTCCATCAAGGGCGCAATTTTGTCGAGCATCGGTTGATAGTCCGTACTCAGGGCATTCAGGCGCAACTGGCTGTCCCCATCTTTGAGTCCGCGTACCGATTTGGCCAGAACGCTGGCGCTTTCGGCCACGTCCGGGAAGGCCGAGGCACCGCCGACGAGCGCCTGCGAAACCGATTTCGCCAGACGCTGCGACTGCATCAGGGAGTTGCCGGTGGCCTCAATCTGCCGTGTCACGCGATCAGCCCGCGACAAGGCAAACAAGGTTACTGCCGCGAGAATGAGCAGCGCGACACCCAGCAGCACCGACAGCAGTCGCTGATGCTGGACCACGGTCCGTCGTCCAAGAACGGGAAGGGCGATGAGATTGTCAAGTTTGGCGGTGCCCGTGCTGGCTGAATCGGGCACGGAACTCGTCGCGGCAGCCGGCGTCGCAGCCGCACTGTCACTTGGGTCTGGCAATTGCGCAGTGACCACCGGCTCCATCATGGCCTCCGGCATGGCCAAACTCAGACTCGAATCGCGCTCGGATTCAGGTGATTGTTTGCTAAAGAAGCGTTTTAGTTGATCAACAACAGACATGATGAGACCTTAGGTAAAAACTTAAGCGCTGATGCTCAAAAATTGGGGAAGTTGCGACAAGGCCTGCAGGTTGATTTCCTGCCATTGCACGCCGTTGAGGTCAATCAACCGATTACCAAAATAAGCGGGGCAATCTGCTGGCGTGTCGATTCGCTGCGCAAAGGCCTCGGGCTTGCGCAGGCCCGCCAAAGCATCGACCATCAATGCACAGTTGAGTTCCAGCGAGGCATTGAAAGTGATGACGCTGGCTTGCGAGAGCGACTGTTCGGTGCGGGTCGATAGGGAGCCGTCAGGCAAAAAACCGGCCAGATCAACGACGCCGAAAAGTCCGCCACGAAGGTTGATCACACCCATGAACCAGGGCCGGGAATACGGCACGTGTTGCACCTGGAGAAGCGGGAATATTTCACCGGACTGTGCCATCGGAAACAGGTAATTGCCAGCGCCCGCTTTGACCGCCAGCCAGGACGCCGAGACACCTTCCGCGCGCGCTGCCAGTAATCGGCTGGCCAGGCGGGCCTGGAGTTCCCGGAGCGCTTCGCGATTAGCCATTCGGTGTCGGGACCTTCAACCCAGCGCCTTGATCTTGGCGACCAGATCGGCCGCATCAATGGGCTTGGTGATGTAGTCACGTGCCCCTTGCCGCATACCCCAGACCCGGTCCGTTTCCAGATTCTTGCTGGTGCAAATGATGATTGGAATGTCTGAATAGGCGGGCGTGCGATTGATCGAGCGGGTCAGTTGAAAACCGTTTTGACCCGGCATCACAATGTCCATCAGGATCAAATCGGGTTTTTCCTCAGCAAGGCGTCGCAGCGCCTCGTCTGCGCCCTCGGCGGTTCGCACCGACATGCCATTTTTCTGCAATAAATCGCTCATGAACAGCAACTCAGTTTTTGAGTCGTCCACGATCAACACTTTTTGGATCGCCATTAAATTTCTCCTTGCGGCACTTTGCCAAACTGCTGGACAGCCTGTAGCAACTGGTCTTTGGTAAATGGTTTTGTCAAATAATCCTGCGCTCCAACCATGCGCCCGCGTGCCTTGTCAAACACGCCGTCCTTGGATGAAAGCATTACGATGGGCACCGCCGAGAAGCGCGGGTTGCGCTTGATAATGGCACAAGTCTGGTAGCCATCGAGCCGAGGCATCAAAATGTCACAAAAAATAAGGTGCGGCTGGTAGTCACTGACCTTGGCCAGCGCATCAAACCCGTCTTCGGCGAGCATCACTTCGTGCCCACCCTGTTTCAGAAATATCTCGGCACTACGACGGATGGTATTGCTGTCGTCAATCACCAGGACCTTGAAAGTCGAACCAGCCGTATTCACAAAAAAATGCTCCTCGTTCACAGCTTAAAGGGCCTTCGAATAGAATGCAATCAATGAATTATGTCAGCGCGGCTGAGCAAACTGTTTCCTGCCGCGCGTTGTCGTATTCTGCCTGAATAAGATCACCGGTCTGCCAATGCCCCTCCCCTCGGTTTCCCTAATAGCCAAAGATCAATGGCGAGCGCCCGTTTCACTGCGTGCGAAGGTGTTCAACTCGAACGCAGCCATGGCGATCGCCGCGCTTGCTGCAAGACAAAAGCTCGCCACGTGGGCCTGCTGGCTGCTTGAGCGCGATCCTGACGCGTTCCAGCACGGGATGCTGCCTCAGACCAGAGTGTTGGTAGGAAGCCACAGTACGCTACGGCACTGCGGCGCTGGTCCGCTTTTCTTCGTCCTCGCCTTCTTCAACTGACCCTTGCGCCCATGAAGCCTCAATCTGACAGTAACAACAGCTTGTTCCAACGCGCCAAGCGCGTGATCCCCGGCGGTGTCAATTCACCCGTCAGGGCCTTCAAGGCGGTCGGCGGTATTCCGCGTTTTATCAAACGCGCCCAAGGGGCCTATTTTTGGGATGCCAACGAGCAGCGCTACATCGACTACATCGGCTCCTGGGGGCCGATGATCCTCGGGCACGGTCACCCGGCAGTTGTCAAGGCAGTGCAAGACGCGGTGCTGCAAGGCTTTTCTTACGGCGCGCCGACCGAGCGCGAGATTGAGTTGGCAGAAGAGATCCTGCGCCTGCTTCCCGCCATGGACATGGTGCGCCTGGTCAGCTCCGGCACCGAGGCAGCCATGAGCGCCATCCGCCTGGCACGCGGTGCCACCGGGCGCAGCAAATTCATCAAGTTCGAGGGTTGCTACCACGGCCACGCCGATGCCCTGCTGGTCAAGGCCGGCTCGGGCCTGGCGACCTTTGGCAACCCGACCAGCGCGGGCGTACCGCCAGAAGTGGTGCAGCACACCGTGGTGCTGGAATACAACAATCTGGAGCAGCTCGAGGAGGCCTTTGCTATGCAAGGTGGCGAGATCGCCTGCGTCATGATGGAGCCGATTTGCGGCAACATGAACTTTGTGCGCGCCCAGGTGCCGTTTGTCAAACGCTGTCGCGAGCTCTGCACGCAATATGGGGCGTTGCTGGTGTTTGACGAAGTGATGACCGGTTTCAGGGTGGCACTGGGGGGCGCGCAAAGTGTCTATGCCAGACAGATTCCGGGCTTCGAGCCCGACATGACAGTGATGGGCAAGGTCATCGGTGGCGGCATGCCACTGGCCGCTTTTGGAGCCAAACGCGCGGTCATGGAGCAGTTGGCACCGCTCGGCCCGGTCTATCAGGCCGGCACACTGTCTGGCAATCCAATCGCGACGGCGTGCGGTCTGGCCACCTTGCGGGAAATCAGCAAGCCCGGTTTTTATGAAAGCCTGAGCCGCACCACGCAGGCTCTGATCAGCGGACTGAGTCAGGCGGCGCAGGCTGCCGGTGTGCCTTTTTGCGGCGACAGCGAAGGCGGCATGTTTGGCTTCTATTTGCTGCCCAATTTGCCGCAAAACTATGGCCAGGTCATGAAAAGCAATAGTCAGCATTTCAATCACCTGTTTCACGGCCTGCTCGACCATGGCGTGTACATTGCCCCAGCGCTGTATGAGGCCGGTTTTGTCAGTGCCGCGCACACCGCTGCAGACATCTCAGAGACCGTCGCTGCGGCCCGTGAAACCTTCAAAACGCTCGCCAAATAATAGCTACCCGCGCATGATTGACGGGGACCCCAACGGGTCCGAGCAGGCCTGACAGAGTATGCTGGCGAGCCGCCGCAGCGCTTGCCAGCCGTCGCTCGGCCAGTCCGGCTGCGTCAAGCCTTTGGCGATGCCGTCGACCTCGTGCGCCGACCACAGCAACTGCGCCAGCGTCGCCGGGCTCAAGCGCGGCAAGACGCGTTCAAACAGGCGCTCGCGCAAACCCCAGACCGCTTGGTCGCGTAGCGCCATGGGCAAGGGCCGGCCGGACACCAGCGCGTCCTTGACGTGTTTCAGGTCGCGGATATTTTTTGCCAGATCGGAAAGGGCCAGCACGGCTGAAACGCCCTCGGCTTGCAATCCGTCGAGCATGCGCTGCAGGCGAACCATCTGACCCGTCAGCGCCACCTCCGAGAGCTTGAATACGTTGTAACGCGCGACATTGAACACCGCCCGCTCAACCTGCTCGTAGCGCAGCAGCGCCGACTCGGGCACCTCGCTCTGGTGCGGGAACAACAGCGCAAGTTTCTGGATTTCCTGATGCGCCGCCAGCAAATTGCCTTCCACCCGGTCGGCAAAGAATCGCAAGGTTCGTTGACCCTCCTCGCCTGCCGCGACGCGCTGCCCCTGCGCGCCAAGGCGCTGCGCGATCCATTGTGGCAGTGCGCTGCGCTCGACTGCTTCGATCTGCACACTGATGCCAAACCGCTCCAGCGCGGCAAACCATGCTGTGCTCTTCGTGGCCTTGTCCAGGCGCGGCAGCATGACCAGCGTCAGCAGCGACGCATTGCCGCGCGCTTGCTCGGCCAACTGCTGTATCGCAGCACTGCCCGCGTTGCCTGGTTTGCCGGTTGGCAGGTGCAACTCCAGCAATTGTTTATCGGCAAACAGGCTGAGCGAGGCACCGGCCGCGAGCACCTCACCCCAGTCGAAAGACGCCCCTATAACGGTATGCGAGCTGCGCTCGCCAAAGCCTTGCGTGCGCGCCGCTGCGCGAATGGCATCGGCTGCTTCCTGAACCAGCAGCGCTTCGTCGCCATGCACGGTGTACAGGCTGTGCAGGCCCTGCTGCAGGTGCGCTGCGAGCCGGTTAGGGGCGATCTGCATACTTGATGCTGGCCAGGCGGCGCATCAGTTGCTGCACGATGTCGGTTTGCATGTCGCGGTACAGCAGGCCTTCTTCAGCCTCCTTGGCCAGCACCGCAGATTCATTGAAACTGATGTCGCGCTGCTGCACAATTTCTGACTCTGCGATCAGCTCTTTGCCGGCTGCCGTGCGGGCCCTGAACTTGACCCGGATGCGCAACTGGAATTCACGCACCTGGCCCGAACTGTTGACGCCAACCACGGTTTTTTCGCGTTGCTCCTGCAGCAGATCGAGTAGCACCTGGGCCTGCGACAGCGGCGCGCCGGCCGCGAGCACGGGCACGGCAGCGCCAATCGAACGACGCAATTCAACGGCCAGCGGGCCGCCTGGGTTGGGCAGAATCGCCAGACTCTGAAAAGCATAGTTCTGGTTGCCGCGCAGCTTAAAGCCGCAACCGCCCAGGGCCGATAGGAGCAAACCCGTCTGACTGAGCCGCACCAGCGCCGAGCGTCGATCCATGGGGTGCCTCAGATCACCACGTTGACCAGGCGGCCGGTCACCACGATGACTTTGCGGATGGCGGCCCCTTTGGCATGCGCCTGACAAACTTCACTGCTGATGGCAGCACGCTCAATGTCTGCCCTGGTGGCCGTCGCGGGCACGACGATGGCACCGCGCAGCTTGCCGTTGATTTGCAGCACCAGTTCAATTTCATCTTGTGCCAGCGCGCCGGGATCCACCTGGGGCCAGGGTGCGTCAAGCAAGTCGCCCAGTGCGCTGGCGTAACCCAGACTGCTCCACAAGCTGTGCGCGATATGCGGCGCCACCGGGTAGAGGCAGCGCAGCAGGATGCCAAAGCCCTCAACCAGCGCCACCTCAGCCCCCTCGGGGGGCAGCGAGGACACGCCAGTGCCGAGCGCGGGGGCAGATGTTTCGAGCGGCGACGGGCCGCCCCTAGCCGCGAGGGCCCCCTCGGGGGGCAGCGAGGACACGCCAGTGCCGAGCGCGGGGGCAGATGTTTCGAGCGGCGACGGGCCGCCCCTAGCCGCGAGGGCCCCCTCGGGGGGCAGCGAGGACACGCCAGTGCCGAGCGTGGGGGCCATCTCCTCCAGGGCATTGAGCATCTTCATGGCGCCCGAGACGACGGTGTTGTATTGCATGCGCTGGTAGTCGTAGTCCACCTGCTTGAGGACACTGTGAATTTCGCGCCGCAGGGTTTTGGCCCTGCTCCCAAGCTTTATGTCATTTAGCACTGCAGCCACCGTAGCACTTGCGTAAGCAGCTACTTTATCAATAGCGGACAATTTGCCGCCAAAGGCCCAAACCCGGCGCAGGAAGCGGTAACTGCCTTCCACCGCCGCGTCGTTCCACTCCAGCGTGGCCTCGGGCGGTGCCGTGAACATGGTGTACAGGCGCGCCGTGTCGGCCCCATACTTTTCGATCAGCTCCTGCGGATCGACGCCGTTGTTCTTCGACTTGGACATGGTGCCGATGCCCTCATAGTCAATCGACGTGCCGACGCTCCAGCCGCCGACGGCGACTTTCAGCTTTGCGGCGACCACCTTGCCGCCTGCATCGAGCACGTTTTCGATGTCGTCCGGCCAGAAATAGTCTTTGGCACCGCTCTCGGTCTTGCGCGAGTAGATGTGGTTGAGCACCATGCCTTGCGTGAGCAGCTTGGTAAAGGGCTCATCGACCTTGACCAGGCCCAGGTCACGCATCACCTTGGTCCAGAAACGCGCGTACAGCAGGTGCAGGATGGCGTGCTCGATGCCGCCGATATATTGGTCCATCGGCATCCAGTAGGCCGCGCCCTCGGCCACCATGGCCTGCGTGTTTTGCGGGTCGCAGTAGCGCATGAAGTACCAGGAACTATCGACAAAGGTGTCCATGGTGTCGGTTTCGCGCCGCGCCGCTGCGCCACAGATCGGGCACACGACGCCGGCGTGAAAGCCCGCATGCTTGAGCAGCGGGTTGCCCGATCCATCGGGCACGCAATCCTGCGGCAACACCACGGGCAGATCGGATTCGGGTACCGGCACGGCACCATGCTCCGGGCAGTGAATGATGGGAATCGGCGTGCCCCAATAACGCTGGCGGCTGACGCCCCAGTCGCGCAGACGCCAGGTGGTTTTTGCCTCACCCAGACCCGCCGCCTGCAACTTGCGCAGCACCGCGTCCACCGCTGGCTGGAACGCCATGCCACTGAAACTGCCAGAGTTGATCGCCACGCCACGCTGCTTGTCGGCGTACCAGTCTTGCCACTGGCCATAGTCAAACTGCTCGCCGTCAACCTGCACCACCTGCTTGATCAGCAGGCGATACTTCTTGGCAAAAGCAAAGTCGCGTTCGTCGTGCGCCGGCACACCCATCACGGCACCGTCGCCATAGCTCATCAGGACGTAGTTGCCGACCCATAGCGCCACCTGCTCCTGGGTCAGCGGATGGGTTACAAACAGGCCGGTGGCCATGCCTTTTTTTTCTTGCGTAGCGAGCTCTGCCTCGGTGCTGCCGCCCTGCTTGCAGGCCTCGATGAAAGCGGCCAGCGCCGGGTTATGGCGCGCCGCCTGCGCGGCCAGCGGGTGTTCCGGCGCAACGGCGCAAAAGGTAACGCCCTTGATGGTGTCGGCGCGGGTGGTAAAGACGTACATGCGCCCGTCACCAATCAGCTCGCCCGCGTCGTCCCGTATGTCGTGGGGGAAGGCAAAGCGCACGCCCTCGCTCTTGCCGATCCAGTTTTCCTGCATCAGCTTGACGCGCTCGGGCCAACCCGGCAGCGCGTCCTGCACCTGCGTCAGCAGTTCTTCGGCATAGGCGGTGATTTTCAGGTAGTAGCCCGGAATCTCACGCTTCTCGACTAGCGCGCCGGTGCGCCAGCCTTTGCCGTCAATCACCTGCTCGTTGGCCAGCACGGTCTGGTCCACCGGGTCCCAATTGACGACCTGTGTCTTGCGGTAGGCAATGCCTTTTTCCAGCATCTTCAAAAACAGCCACTGGTTCCATTTGTAGTAGCCTGGGTCGCAGGTGGCGATTTCACGCGACCAGTCAATCGCCAGGCCCATGGCCTGCATTTGACCCTTCATGTAGGCAATGTTTTCGTAAGTCCATTTAGCGGGGGGCACGCCGTGCTTCAGGGCGGCATTCTCGGCCGGCAAGCCAAAGGCATCCCAGCCCATCGGCATCAAGACGTTCCAGCCCTGCATGCGCAGGTAGCGCGTCAGCATGTCGTTGATGGTGTAATTGCGCACGTGGCCCATGTGCAGCTTGCCGCTGGGGTAGGGCAGCATGGAGCAGGCGTAGAACTTCTTCTTGCCACTGTCTTCGGTCACGCGATAGGCGTCCGTCGCGGTCCAGTGGCTTTGTGCGGCTTGTTCGACCGCCGCGTGCTTGTATTTGTCTTGCATGTGGAGTTACTCTGGCGCAGCGCAGATCGCTGATGCCCGATTTTAGTTTAGGGTTTCACGGCCGTCACCGGCAGCGCAGGCGCATCCGGTGTTGGGTTGGCCACAAAGCCAATCCGGTTCAGCCCGGCTTTTTGTGCCAGCCCCATGACTTGCACGATGCGCCCATAGGGCACGGTCACATCGGCACGCAGTTGCACCTCGGTGTCCGGGTTGACCTGGGCGGTTTGCAACAATTGACGCGCCAGGGCCTCCAGTGCCAACGGCTGCTCATTGAGGAAAGTCTGTCCGGCCTTATCCACCACCAGCGTGACAAACCGGGGTGCATCCCCCGCTTGGGCCGCTTCGCTTCGGGGCAGGTCGAGCTTGATCGAGCTCGCCAGCAGCGGTGCCGTGAGGATGAGAATGACGACCAGCACCAGCATCACGTCCACCAAGGGCGTCATATTGATCTCGCTCATGGGCTGCGGGACCTGGCTGCGCTCTAATCGGCCGAAAGACATGAGGATCCCAATCGGTTCAAACGGGCAAGGCGGCCTGGCTCAGCAGCAAGGCACGCAGATCACGTGCAAAGCCTTCCAGCCGGGCTTCGATGCGGGCCACCGAGCGGCCCAACACGTTGTAGGCCAGCACCGCCGGAATCGCCACCGCCAGGCCGCCTGCGGTCATGATGAGCGACTCGCCGACCGGGCCCGAGATCTTGTCGATCGTCACCTGGCCCGCCTGGGCAATGCCGATCAGCGCGTGATAAATGCCCCATACCGTGCCGAGCAAACCAACAAAGGGCGCCGTGGCACCGACGGTCGCCAGTAGCACCTGGCCGTACTGCAGTTTGGCCAGCGACCCATGCAAGGCATCGCGCAGCACACGGGTGAGTTGCTGCGACCGGTCACCGGCTCCGGCCAGGGTTTCAGTTACTTCAATTTTAGTAGCTAATATCATAGGAAGCACGAGGGCTTCACGGTCAAAAGCCTCTAATTCTTGGACGGCCTGCTGGATTGACGCGGAACGCCAGAAGGCGGTGATGCAACGCAGCACATCGGCACTGGCGCGCTGCAGCAGCCATGTTTTCCAGAGGATGACAACCCAACTGCCGACCGACATGGCCAGCAGCAGCATGGCTACCGAGCGCGTGACGCCGTCGCCCTGCCAGAACAAGTCGGCGGCGTTCATTTCAGTTCGAGCACGTCGGCCATGTCGAACAAACCACTCCTTTGACCCGCCAGAAAGCGCACCGCGCGCAGACTGCCCTGCGCGTAAGTGGCGCGGCTGGAAGACTTGTGGCTGATTTCAATGCGCTCGCCGACGCCGGCAAAAAGAACGGTGTGGTCGCCCACAATGTCGCCACCCCGGATGCTGGCAAAACCAATGGAAGACGGATCACGCTCAGCGCTGACGCCCTGGCGGGCATAGACGGCGCAATCTTTCAGGTCGCGTCCCAGCGCAGCAGCCATCACCTCGCCCATCTTCAAGGCTGTGCCAGAGGGCGCATCGACCTTGTGCCGGTGATGCGCTTCGATAATTTCGATGTCATAGCCAGTGGCAAGCGCTTTGGCCGCCATTTCGAGCAGCTTCAGCGTGACGTTGACGCCGACACTCATATTGGGTGCCATCACGATCGCAATATCACGCGCTGCCGCCGCAATTTCCAGCTTTTGGGCAGCGCTAAAGCCGGTTGTGCCAATGACCAACTTAACGCCCAATTCCCGGCAGACCCCTAGATGCGCCAAGGTGCCCTCGGGCCGCGTGAAATCAATCAGGGTCTGGGCATGCGCCAGCCCAAGGCCCAGGTCGGCGGTGATCATCACGCCGCTGGGCTGGCCGAGCAAGGCTGTGGCATCGCGCCCCAAGGCGGCGCTGCCTGCCACATCGAGCGCCCCCACCAACTCGCAATCGTCAGCCGAGCGGACCGCATCGATGAGCATCTGCCCCATACGCCCGCTGGCACCCGCGATTGCGATCCGGTGGCGCATGGTCAGTGCTCCGCGGACTCCAGCGGCGGGTAAGTTTTGGCTGCAGCGTTCACGGGCTTGGACTCCACCATCCTGGCCGGGGCAGAGGCCGGCTTCAAGCTTGCTTCGGACATTTCCAGCACCGGAATCTTGCCATAGCTGCGTCCGGAATCCAGCGATGCGACAAACTCGGCCTCCGTCGGTAGCGCTTCGGCCTGGATGCGCTCGAGTGCATCGCCCTTGAAGAAAACGCTCACTTTGCGCGCCTGGGGTTCAAGTCCCTGGCGCTTGAAGGTAAACACGTAATCCCAGCGATCGGCATGGAAGATACTCGCCAGCAGGGGGGTACCCAGAATGTCGCGAACCTGCGCCCGACTCATGCCGGGTTTAACCGCCTCGGCCTGCTCCCTGGACACAAAATTACCCTGGACAATGTCAATCTTGTAGGGTGTGACGAGCCCGGCAATGCGGGTGCTGGCATGGTTCAGTCCGCCACAGGCCACCAGAGTGACGCTGGCCGCCAGCAACAGACCCAAACAGACACGATGACGGGAAGAATCAAACATGGGAAGTAGTGTGGAGTGGCGATATGATCGGCTCATTGTACCGACTGTCCAGGCTGGGGCGGACCGCCCGCTGGCAAGACAGACACCGCCATGAACAAGATCGAAGAACTCAAAAGTACCGGACTCAAAGCCACCTTGCCGCGGCTAAAAATACTGGCGCTATTTCAGACCGGCACGCAGCGCCACATGACGGCGGAAGACGTTTTCCGGGTCTTGCTGGAAGACCATTCAGACGTCGCCCTGGCGACGGTTTATCGGGTGTTGGCCCAATTCGAGCAGGCCGACATCCTGATCCGCAGTCATTTTGAGAGCGGTCGCGCGGTCTATGAGCTCAATGAGGGGCAACACCACGATCATCTGGTCTGCCTCGATTGTGGCAAAGTGGAAGAGTTTTACGATTCGGAAATTGAAAAGCGCCAGCACGCAGTGGCCAAGAAAAGGGGCTTTACGGTGGCTGACCACGCGCTCAGCCTTTATGCCCATTGCACGCGCCAGTGCTGTCCCAATCGGCCGACGGCGACGCCCTAGCCTGAGGCGAAGCCCTGAATCCGCTGACGACACCTCATTCAGCGCTGCTCATGGCCTTGCGGTGGCGCTCGACAAACTCCTGGTAGGTGTCGATGCCGCGCAACTGCAGGATGGTGTTGCGCACCGCCGCTTCCACCAGCACCGCGATGTTGCGACCCGCCACCACTTGAATCACCACTTTGCGCACCGGCACTTCCAATACATCCTGCGTCAGCGGCTCATAGGGAATGCGCTCATACTCGCGCTCCATCGTCTCACGTCGCACCAGATGCACGATCAATTTGAGGCGCATCTTGCGCCGCACCGCCGTTTCACCAAAAATGCCGCGGATATCGAGCAGGCCGATGCCCCGGACTTCCAGCAAATTGATCAGCAGTTCCGGACAGCGACCCTCGATCGTGTCCTGGTTGATGCGAAACAGGTCCACCGCGTCATCAGCGACGAGCCCGTTGCCGCGCGAGATCAACTCCAGCCCGAGCTCGCTTTTCCCCAGTCCCGACTCGCCCGTAATCAACACGCCCAGACCCAAAATATCCATGAACACGCCGTGCATCGTGCAGCGGTCGGCAAAGTGCTTGGACAAATAGGCGCGCAGCACGTCATTGACAAAAGCGGATGAGCTTTTGGTCGAAAACATGGGGATCTGGGCCCGCTCGCACATCTGCATCAGATCGTCCGGCGCGATTTGCCCATCAGCCAAAATGAGCACCGGCGGCTCCAGCGTGACAATACGGGCAATCCGGCGCGCCCAGTTTTCCGCCGTGCCGGCGGTGATGTAGGCAATCTCGCGCTGGCCCAGAATCTGCACCCGATAGGGGTGAATATAGTTGAGGTAGCCGACCAAATCCGCGCCGGAGCGCGCCTCGCGCACCGCCGCCTCATCAAAGCGACGCTCGGAGGCACCCAGTCCCGCCACCCACTCCCATTTCAGTGTGGAGCGGAACTCTTCAAACAGGACTTCGGCGCTGATGACGGTGGGTTTCACAGCAAATTCTCAGGCCGTTTGCGCCGATTGCCACTGCAAAACGAGCGCATGCAGCGCGGCCGAATCGGTGCTCGCCACGAGCTTTTGCCGCAAATCCGCGTCGCTCAGCATTTCGGCAATCTCCGACAGGATTTCGAGGTGCTTTTGCGTTGCCGCTTCCGGCACCAGCAGGAAGATCAGCAGGCGCACCGGTTGCTCGTCGGGTGCGTCAAAGCCGATCGGTTGCGCCAACAGCAACACGGCGGCCATGGGCGACTTGAGCCCCTTGATGCGACCATGGGGAATGGCAACACCATGGCCCAATCCCGTGGAACCCAGGCGCTCCCTGGAGAACAGGCTGTCGGTGACGAGTGACCGACTCAAGCCCTGAATATTTTCAAACAGCAGACCGGCTTCTTCAAAAGCCCGCTTCTTGCTGGAAACCTCAACCTGCACAAGTACTTGTGTGGCGGGGAGAATGGATGCGAGTCGGTTCATCATCATGATGGAATTATGCACGCAAGGCGCTCGGCGGATCGCCCAGCTTGCGTTGCGGGGTGCGATTCATAGTGTGGCCCCATGGGTTGCCAGTCCAGTGCGTGGAGAAGCGGCATCCGTGTGCGGCGCGGCGACCGGGCCAGGCGCAACTTCCTGGAGAGAATCTTTACCATGGCGACTGCCGGCGGCCAGGCCGGCGGACCGGGTATCCGTTCTCTGGCCCACGTTCGCGGGCAAGCACACCTGGAATGCCAGCATTTTGGCCTCAACACAGCGGCTGCCAATCCAGCGTTGTGGCAACCGCGAATCGGGCCGACGCCCGGACACCCAATCCACCAGCCGAACAAAGTGAGGGGTGCGCCGAATTCAAATGGTGGGTCCAACACGGGCGCGCGGGTCAGCGCGGTGACAGATCCGTTTGCAGCGCAAGCCGACCGCCACGACCGGCAGGTTCCCGGTAGTCCAATTCAACGATTTTCGTTACGCCACTTACCCAAGCGTCGCACTACATTGATTTGTGGATCGGTTGATTGACACTCAAGATCCGAGAACGATGGCTTCCCGAACCTCATTTTCAGTGTCAACAAATCGATCGTTTCGGAGACACCAACCTCATTGCGCCGTTTGGCCCAAAGGGGGCAGAGCCTCCGTCGCTTTAGACTCCGGTTCGTTGACAGTGTTCTGGGAAGGCGACGCGATATACCCGAATTTCCGCTCCATGCGCTGGGTAATTTTTCTTTCTCTCACAATGTCGAACCAAACCTCCCTGTTGAGTTCGTCCATTAGAGTGACCTGCCCCCTACCAGCCGTACCAGCATAAATTCCGGGAAGTCCGTCAACATGGAGAATGACGGATATGAAGAAAAGCAGATTCACCGAAGAGCAAATCATCGGGTTCATCAAGCAGGCCGAGGCTGGCATGCCGGTCAAGGAGCTTTGCCGCAAAGGCGGGTTCAGCGATGCCTCGTTTTACAAATGGCGTGCCAAATTCGGCGGCATGGATGTTCCTGATGCCAGACGGCTGCGAGAACTCGAGGGCGAGAACGCCAAGCTCAAGAAGCTACTGGCCGAAGCCCACCTGGACATGCATGCCTTGAAGAGCGTCCTCGGGGTAAAACGCTAGCCCCACAAGTCAAACGCGAAGCGATCGGACGCATGGTGATTGAACACCTGATGTCCGAACGCCGAGCGTGTCGCCTTGTGGGGCTATCCCGAGACAGCTACCGTCATCCGCCAGAGCCGGATGCGGCCACAGTGGGCCTGAGCAACAAGATCATCGAGATCGCCCAAGTGCGAAGGCGCTTTGGCTACCGGCGCATTCACGACATGCTTGATCCCCAGTTTCCTGGGGTCAATCACAAGCGCGTGTATCGCCTGTACACCGAGGCCAATCTGACAGTGCGCAAACGCAAGAAGGCCAAGCGCCCCCTATCGGAGCGCGTGCCGCTGCAACTGGCCCAGTCAATCAACGAGGTGTGGAGCATGGATTTTGTAAGCGACAGCCTGTCCTGCGGACGGCGCATCAAGTGCCTGACCGTGGCCGATGACTTCAGCCACGAGAGAGCGTAGACATTGCAGTGGACTATGGCATCTCGGGCCAGTACGTCACACGCATCCTGGACCGTGCTGCGCTGTTTCGCGGCTACCCGGCGGCAGTCAGGACCGACAACGGGCCAGAGTTCACCAGTCGGGCGTTTATGGGATGGGCCAGCACCCATGGCATTCAACACATCCTGATTCAGCCAGGACGCCCAATGCAGAACGGCTACATCGAAAGCTTCAACGGCAAGTTGCGCGACGAGTGTCTCAATGAGCAGTGGTTCGAGACGCTGCACCAGGCTCGCTTGGTGATAGGTAGTTGGCGCAAAGACTACAACGAGGTCAGACCGCACGGCAGCATCGGGCGCATGCCACCAGTTCGGTTCGCTGAGTTGCATCGCCAGCGCGCTGGCGATGCAACTCAGGATTCATCAATCCCCTTAGAAATCGAGTAACCTTGCAACCAGGACTTCCTACTCAAGCTTGGTATGGCAGCAGGGGGCAGGTCAAGAGAGGTGTCTGTCAAGAGACCATCGTTGGCGGGCATATTCGGCTGCTATTGACTTGATGATACGGGTACAAACATTCGGTAACAGTCTGTGGCTCAGGTTGAGGCAACGTCTGTTCGGTAGCGAACATAGCGGGTGAACTTTGTGCGAACTGCGACCCCATTACGAGACGGAGTTCCGTGACAAACCAAAAAACGCCGTTGTTGAGACAAGAGGCGTTTTATGCAGTTTGACAGGCGCTACGCGCGATGGAAGTCTGCAGAACGGGTTATCTCACCCGTGCTGGCCGCCAGCGCGCGCCGTGCTTGCTTACAGGGCTGGCTGTGTGATAGCGTTCATTTGGAGAGTGACCGCAGTCTGTGCCAACAGTCTGCTATTCGCCGATGCGCCAGTATTCACGGCGACCAGCGTTTTACCCAGCACGACACCCTCGAAGTGAGCGGTCGTGCCGAGGGTCACAGCGCCAGCCACCTGCCAGAAGATGTTCTTGGCCTGTGCGCCGCCAGCCAGCGTCACCCGCGTACCGTTGGCCTGATTCAGGGTTCCCGCCACCTGGAAGATCCAGACATCGTTCGGGCCACCCTTGAGTGTGACATCCGTTGATATTTTAAGAGGTGTGCCCCATTTGTAGAGTCCAGGAGCGAGGGTCAGCCCACCCACCTCGCCAGCGCCCAGTTCGGTGAAATTGGGCGATACACGTCCCTCAGCGTCGAGGTACGCGGTTTCCATGTCGAGCACCGCCGCGGTCAGCGTAGTGGCATCATTGATCGCGCAGGGAAGAGGACCCGCCGCATTGACGACGAAAACTTTCCCCGTCACTTCGCCACACGTGAGGAGTAGAGCCGCACCGGTGATGGGGCTGGTTCCGACATCCCCAACGATGGCAGATTTGTAGACGTCGGTGATCCCGGTTTTGCTCAGAATCGTGAAAGTACCGGCTGATCTAAGGTTGACCGGCGCTGGGCCAACGCCTCCTGCAGACACCAATTTGTAGGAACTCGGGTCTGTAGCGGTAAGCCCACCATCTCCTCCACCGCCGCAACCGACCAGTGAAGCGGCCAGCAGCGAGGCCACGAACAAAGTGCGAACGCTGGAATTTCCATGAGATAAATACATTTTTTCCTTTTAAGTTAATAAATAAATTCTCGATGTGATCGACCGGCCCACTGTCGGCTCAAAGGCAAGGGTGTTGCGCTATCGTTTTCGCGTTGTGCATCACGGCGGTGAGTGTCGAGATGTCGTCAGTGCTTGCTGTGTGCGCTGGCGCACATAGCGCGGAAGAGTTACTCCGCTTACATGCACATACACATAGCGAACAAGGTCGAGCACAGCCGGACCGCACGGTACGATGGGTTTCTGTCGTACTCAGCTGCGGAACTGTCGGTCAGCCGAAAAAATTGATAGCTATTTTGCGAGACCGCATTCAGTCGCCGGGTGACCACGGCGAACATCAGCTTCTGGTCTTCATTACCGTCGGCTATTGATCTAGTAGTTTGAATGGATGTACTTCAGCTTTGTGTCTAAAGCGCTAATTGGCACCTTCACCATCGCTGCCGTCAAGCCGGCAATTTTGCGGCAGGTAGCACCAAGTTCCAAATGAAGGCGGGTGATGTGGCTTGCGAGCGCAGGCCCGATTCGCGGTCACCACGGAATCGGCGTACCAAAGTTCGTTTTGACGCCGCCACATTGGATGACCTGATCAGCGCGCCCGCGAGCGTGGGCCGGAGTCCGCAAGCCACATCATCCGGCTGGCGCGAGTCCTTATCTTGAACAACTATATTTGTAGCTGCTTGCGCAGACAGCTAAGGATCATCTGCAAAACCCAGCCAACCGCTGAGTTCGGGGAAACGTTATATCGCAATGAAACAAATCAGCCTTGCCACGACCGGATTCGAGCTTGTCACCAAGCGCACACGCAAGCGCGTGTTCCTTGAAGAGATGAACCTGGTTGTACCCTGGACCGAATTGGTTGGCTTGATCCAACCGTTTGCGCCCAGTGGTGCTGGCGCCAAGGGTGGACGCCCGGCGTTTGCCGTGGAAACAATGCTGCGTATTCATTTTCTCCAGCAGTGGTTTGGCCTGTCCGATCCGGCGATGGAAGAGTCGCTGCACGACACGCCGCTGTACTGTGAATTTGCAAGACTTGATCCCGGTGCCACACGCCTGCCCGATGAATCCACCATTCTGAGGTTCCGTCACCTTCTTGAAGCCAACAACCTGAGCCTGCAGATCATGGCGGCCATCAATGCCACACTGACCAAGAGGGGGCTGTTGCTTAAAACTGGCACCGTAGTCGATGCCACCTTGATTGCCGCACCGAGCTCCACCAAGAACAGCTCCGGTGAGCGTGATCCGGAGATGCATCAAACCAAGAAGGGCAATCAGTGGCACTTTGGAATGAAGGCCCATATCGGGGTGGATGCAGATTCCGGTCTGGTGCACACCGTCATCGGCACAGCGGCAAACGTCAACGACGTGACCCAAGGCCACGGTCTGTTGCACGGACAAGAGTCTGTCGTCTTCGCTGATGCGGGATACCAGGGTGCAGCCAAGCGCGCGGAAGCGACCGGTGTGGACTGGCATGTGGCGATGCGCCCTGGAAAGCGCCGGGCATTGGATAAGAACTCGCCTTGGGGCAACTTGCTTGACCAGGCCGAACAACTCAAGGCCAGCGTCAGAGCCAAGGTGGAACATCCCTTCAGGGTTCTCAAATGCCAGTTTGGCTTCACCAAGGTTCGCTACAAAGGGCTGGCCAAGAACACCGCCCAACTGATAACACTGTTTGCCCTGGGCAACTTGTGGATGGCCAGAAAGCGAATTATTCAGGGAGCCATGGGATGAATGCGTCTGCAAAGCGGGAAATAGCCCGTCAAACCAGCAAAAAGGCGTCATATCCGAGCCAATATGCTCAGAATTTCGATGAAATCGCGTTTTGTGATTCATTGAGTAACTGGTTAACCGCTAACTCTCGCTTTGGCCGGGGTTGTGCAGACCATCCCTAAAGGGCTAGAGGAGATCTGGGTCGGCTTGCTTCGTGTGGCATGAGTCTGTCGCGCAAATCAAGATAAAAAAGCCGCACGGCAAAGCGGGCGGCTTGGGTGGCGCTGGGCCTCTGGGTTTACATCAGGCGTTTGGCCGCATCGTGATGATGGCTTTGGATACGACTCTTGTGCTGCACCACCTGGCGATCAAGCTTGTCCATCAATTCATCGACCGCGGCGTACAGATCGGCGTGCGAGCTTTCGGCGAACATGTCGGTGCCCTTGACGTGAATGTTGCACTCGGCTCGTTGTCTGAGCTCTTTTTCCTTTTGTTTTTCGACCGTGAGCAGAACCTTGATATCAACGACCTGGTCAAAATGACGCTTGATTCGATCAAGCTTGGTGGTAACGTAATTGCGCAAAGACGGGGTGACTTCAAGGTGATGGCCGCTGATCGTCAAGTTCATAAATAATCTCCTGTTACGCTCCGGGTTGAAAAAGCTGCCCGCCAAGACAGACAGCGCAGAAATTAGGGTATCAATGTACGTGATCTGTCAATTCACTATGCCTCCGATGGACTAGAAAAGCAATCCTTTTTTATTTGCCTCTTGTTTGATGCAACGCAGCAAAATTGTCCCGTCATGGTTTTATCCAGCAATCAGAATCCCCATATGGTGAAGTCCGTTTTTTCCTCCAACGCTTGGCGGCCAAATGTAAAGCCCGTTCATGGACCAAGCCAAACCGGTGCCACCGCATGAGCCGCGCCAGCAAGCACGCCACCGGCGACTCCTTTTACGCTTGGGACGGCGACGTGCTGGTGCTCAATATCCTGGGCAAGCCCAGTGCCAGCAAGGACGCCATCGGCAAGCCATTTGGCAAGCAACTCAAGATCAGCGTGGCGGCGGCACCGGTGGCGGGCAAGGCAACTGAGCACATGGTGCGTTTCCTGGCGACCCAATTTGGCGTCGCCAGCGCGGACATTGAGGTGGTCTTTGGCCGCATGAACGTTAACAAACAGGTTCGCATCAAGGCACCCCGGCTACTGCCTGCCGTGATTTCTCAGGCGTCCTTGCTGCCGGACGACAATGCCCGATGCTAGCGGCGCGCCCCCAGACGACCCCGTGCAACCCAGGGCCTTTGCGCCTGCCAGACACTCCGACACTGCAATGATCTCTTATCCAACTTTCAAGCGCTTTGCGATTGCTATTTATATTATAGCGGCTTGCGCAATAACCACGGGGGCTAGCGCTCAAAATAGCCCAAAGTCATCAGTTGTGACGACGGATCAGGTGCGCGCCGAGCTGGTGGCCTACGCGCCCGACGGTGCCGATCCCGGTAAAAAAGTATGGCTCGGCTTGCAGTTGACCCATCAGCCGCAATGGCACACCTACTGGAAAAACCCGGGCGACTCGGGCTTGCCCATCACGCTGCAATGGACATTGCCTGCTGGACTTGCGGCGGGTGCCATTCTCTGGCCGATCCCGACCAAGATCCCGGTTGGCAATCTCGCCAACTACGGCTTTGAAGGAACCGTTTTGTTGCCGGTGCCCTTGACGGTTGGGCCAGACTTCAGGGCGGCGCTGCCAAACGCCGACATTGAGATCGCGCTCAAGGCCAGTTGGCTCGTGTGTCGCCAGGAGTGCGTGCCGCAAGAGGGTGAATTTGTGTTGCATCTGCCGCAGCGTGGCTCGACCGCCCTGCACGCGGCGGCGTTTGAGGCCAGTTTCAAGGCCCAGCCGATGACCTTGCCAGGCGAGAGTCAAATTGAAGTCGCGGGTAAACAACTCAACGTAACCGTGACTGGCCTGCCCGCCGCGCTGCAGGGCCAATCGCTGGAGCTGTTCCCGGAAACGCCAGAGGTGGTGGAAAGCGCCGGCCCGTGGACGCAGGTCTGGCAAGGGGCTGTGTGGACGGCCAAACTGCCGATTGCCGAGCAGCGCAGCCAGACACCGACCTTGCTGCCGCTGCTGCTGGTGGCCAAGCAAAACGGGCAGCGTCTGGGCTTTGTCACCCAGGCCAAGGTGTCAGGCCAATGGCCCGCGCTCTCCAGCCCGGCGTCGACCCAGGCGTCAGCGGCTGCATTTGACGCGGGTCGCAGCGCCAGCACGCCAAGCGCTCCGCTGCCCCCAGCAACCTCTCTGAGCCTGTGGTTTGGGTTGGCGGGTGCGCTGCTGGGCGGCTTGATTCTGAACCTGATGCCCTGCGTTTTTCCGGTGCTGGCGATCAAGCTGATGAGCTTTAGCCGCCACGCCGGCGACCGGCGCGGCCATCGCAACAGTGGCCTGGCCTACAGCGCAGGCGTGGTGCTTTCTTTCGTCGCACTTGGTGCGCTGATGCTGGGCTTGCGCAGTGCTGGCGAGCAGCTTGGCTGGGGCTTTCAGTTGCAATCGCCGCTGGTGGTGGCGGCGCTGGCAACGCTGTTCACCGTAATGGGCCTGAACCTGGCCGGTTTGTTTCACTTTGGCCATTTTTTGCCCAGCGGCGTGCTCACGCTGGAAGCCAAAAACCCGACCGCCAACGCCTTCTTCTCGGGCGTGCTGGCAGTGGCAGTCGCCTCGCCTTGTACGGCACCGTTTATGGGTGCCGCGCTCGGTTTGGCACTGGCCTTGCCCGCGCTGCAAGCCTTGCTGATTTTTGCCACCATCGGCATCGGCATGGCACTGCCTTTTCTGGTCGCCAGCTTGATCCCGGCCGTGACCCGCTGGTTGCCGCGCCCCGGTGCCTGGATGGAGACGTTCCGCCACGCCATGGCATTTCCGATGTTTGCCACCGTCGTCTGGTTGCTATGGGTGCTGGGCCAGCAAAGCGGTATCGACGGTGCCAGCGCGCTGCTGGCGCTGTTGCTGGCGTTGAGCCTGGTGCTTTGGTCACTGACTTTGCGCAGCCGCAGTCGGGTCGTAGTTGCTATTTTGTCCATCGCCATTCTGGCAGCGCTGACAGCCACTATTGGCCAAAATGTCATCAAACCGATGGAGCGCAGTGGAGCACCTGCCAGCACAGCGCGTTGGCAGCCCTGGGCGCCAGGCCGTGTCGAGCAAGTGCTGGCAACCGGTGTGCCGGTGTTTGTGGACTTCAGCGCGGCCTGGTGTGTGACCTGCCAGTACAACGAAAAAACCACCTTGGCCGATGCGGCCGTGTTAGCCGATTTTGACGCCAGGCGGGTGACGCTGCTGCGCGCCGACTGGACGCGGCGCGACCCGGCGATTACCGCTGCGCTGGCCCAGCTCGGGCGCAACGGGGTGCCAGTGTATGTACTCTACCAAAACGGCCGCGCGCCCGTTGTGTTGTCCGAGGTGTTAACGGTGAAAGAAATCCACAGCTTGCTGGCCACTTTATAGTGCCTTAAGCCGCCCTTAATCTGGTGCCGATAAGCTTGCCTTGTGACTGTCTTTTGCCAAGACGGTCTTTTGCCAACACAAGGAGTGCTTGATGACACGTTTTCTTAAATCGATGGCACTGGTTGCAGGTCTGGCGCTGGCCTTTCCGCTGTGCTCTAGCGCCGCTAACCCGGTGCAGGACGCCTACCGCGCGGCGTCCCAGCAGGAAAATCCGGCGTTCAAGGATTTTTCTGCCGATGCCGGCCGCACGCTGTATGCCACCAAGCAGGGCGATTTGGCCTGCGCCTCGTGTCATACCGATTCGCCCAAGGCAGTCGGCAAGCACGTCAAGACCAACAAGGAGATTTTGCCCTTGGCACCAAGCGCCAATCCGAAGCGTTTCAGCGATGCTGCCAATGTCGAGAAGTGGTTCAAACGCAACTGCAATGATGTCCTCAAGCGCGCTTGCACAGCGCAGGAAAAAGGTGACTTCATGGCTTACGTGTTGTCCGTCAAATAGGGGGCAGCCATGAACCTGAAAACCCGCGCCATGTCGGCGCTGCTGGCTGCGCTGGCGCTGGCAAGCCCGGCGCAAGCCAAATACAGCGGTGAAGATCGAGGTCGTCCGG
Organism: uncultured beta proteobacterium; assembly: GCA_963750665.1. Lineage (GTDB taxonomy): Bacteria > Pseudomonadota > Gammaproteobacteria > Burkholderiales > Burkholderiaceae_C > Rhodoferax. The sequence goes on along the minus strand of CAVVRQ010000028.1, from coordinate 399,945 downwards.
TGTTGCCTGCGCAAGTCAACGCAAAATGGCAGCAGGAATGCAGCGCTTGCCATCTGGCATTTCCGCCCGGTCTGCTGCCCGCAGCATCCTGGAAAAAAGTAATGCAGGGGCTGGACAAACACTTTGGCACCGACGCCTCCGTGTCGCCCCAGGACGCGGCGGAAATCGCCGATTTTCTGGTCAAGCACGCCTCCAACCGCTGGACCGCCAGCACGGCACCACTGCGCGTGACCGAGGGCGAATGGTTTAAGCGCAAGCACCTGAGCGGCGAAATTGCACCCGCTGTATGGCAACGCGCTTCGGTCAAAAGCCCATCCAACTGTCTGGCCTGCCACAAGGGCGCCGACAAGGGCATTTTTGACGAGCACAGCGTCAAGATTCCCCAGTAATTGCCCCTATCGTCTGGAAGCCTGGGCTGATGCAACGCATTTTGATTTGGGACGCGCCGACGCGCCTGTTCCACTGGTCGCTGGCCCTGAGTTTTTTGGGCGCCTGGCTCAGCACCGAGTCGGACCGCTGGCTCTCGATTCATGTATTCCTGGGTTACCTGATGATGTCTCTGATCGGCTTTCGGGTCATCTGGGGTTTGCTCGGCACCCACTATGCCCGCTTTAGCTCCTTCTGGTACGGGCCGCGTGCCGCCTGGGCCTATTTGCGCACGGTGCTCAATGGCACGGCGGCGCGCCACATCGGGCACAACCCAAGCGGTAGTCTGGCGATCTATTTGCTGCTGCTGTTGACACTCGTGGTGGGGTTTAGCGGCTATTTCACACTGGGCACCGAGGAGCAGCAAGGCCTGCTGGCTGGCGCCACCAGCTTGCTGCAAAGCCGCATGTTCAAAAAGCTGCATGAACTCTCGGCCATGCTGATGTTGCTGCTTGTCTTTGGGCACCTTGCGGGCGTCGTCGTCGAGAGCGTGCTGCACCGCGAGAATCTGGCGCGCTCGATGATCACCGGCACCAAACTGGCGCAAGCCGACGCGCCGGTGGCCAGTGCGCGCCGGGGGGTGGCGGGCCTGCTGCTGCTGTTGATGCTCGGATTTGCCGGCGGCTGGTTCTACTACGCCATTGATGCGCCGCTGGACCAGCACTTGGGACGCGCCGAGAGCGGCGTCGAGCGGCCACACGTCAAGTTTGTCGGGGCCAAACTGGCCGATAATGCCCAGTGGCGCGAGGAATGCGGCAGTTGCCATGTGGCGTTCCACCCCAATTTGCTGCCGAGTCGTTCCTGGAACGCCCTGATGGCGGGGCAGGCGCAACACTTTGGTTCGGATCTGGCACTTGACTCAGACCTGAGTGCGACCATTTTGACGTTTCTGCGTGCCAACGCTGCCGATGGCCACCCGACCGAGGCGTCCTTCAAGATCACCCGTTTGCTCAAGGAAAGCGAAGTCCCGCTGCGCATCACTGAAACCGCTTACTGGGTCAAGAAACACCGCGATATCACGGCCGCGCAATGGCAGTCGGCTGCCATCAAAAGCAGGAGCAACTGCCTCGCTTGCCACCTGGACGCCGAGCAAGGCACTTTTCTGGATGCGGCGATGCATATTCCGGCCGCGCAGTTGCTGCGACAATAACAGGCATGAATACACTTGCCCAAGCCAGCGCTTTTGCGCCGCTCAAAAACGACACCTTTCTGCGCGCCTGCCTGCGCCAAGCCACCGATTACACCCCGATCTGGATGATGCGCCAGGCCGGGCGCTTTTTGCCGGAGTACCGCGCCACGCGGGCCAAGGCGGGCAGTTTCATGGGCTTGGCCACCAACGTCGATTACGCCACCGAAGTGACGCTGCAGCCGGTTGAGCGCTTCCCGATTGACGCTGCCATTTTGTTCAGCGACATCCTGACTGTGCCCGATGCCATGGGTCTGGGGCTGTCATTTGCCATGGGCGAAGGGCCGCGCTTTGCACATCCCGTGCAGGACGAAACGGCCGTGGCCCAGTTGGCCGTGCCCGATATGGACAAATTGCGTTATGTGTTCGACGCCGTTACCTCTATCCGCAAGGCCCTCAATGGCAAGGTGCCGCTGATCGGTTTCTCGGGCAGCCCCTGGACGCTGGGCTGTTACATGGTGGAAGGGGCGGGTTCCGACGACTACCGCCTGGTCAAGACCATGCTCTACAGCCGCCCGGACCTGATGCACCGGATCTTGCAAATCAATGCCGACTCGGTGGCACTGTACCTCAACGCGCAAATCGAAGCGGGCGCGCAGGCGGTGATGATTTTTGACAGTTGGGGCGGCGTGCTGGCTGATGGCGCGTTCCAGACCTTCAGCCTGGCCTACACGGCGCGGGTATTGGCGCAACTCAAACGCGAGCACAACGGCGCCCGCATTCCGCGCATTGTCTTTACCAAAGGCGGTGGTCTGTGGCTCCAGGAAATGGGCGCACTCGACTGCGACGTGCTGGGGCTGGACTGGACCGTCAACCTGGCCAAGGCGCGCGCCATTGTGGGCGATACGAAGGCCCTGCAAGGCAACATGGACCCCAACGTGTTGTTTGCCTCGCCCGCCCAAATTGCGGTCGAAGCGATTAAGGTGCTGGAAAGTTTTGGCACGCCGTTTGCCGGCGAGGGGACGGGCCCGACACAAATTTTCAACCTGGGCCACGGCGTTAGTCAGCACACACCGACTGAGAACGTGGCGGCCCTGGTGCAAGCGGTGCATGCGCATTCGCGCAAGATGCGCTCTTGAGCCCATACCCAGGGTCATCGAGCGCTCGCGCAGCATCCTGCCGGGTGGCCGGTCGGCACGCTTTGCCTAGCAGCTTTTGCGCCAGTATGGAGTCCCGGCAGTCCGACTTATGCACAAAATTCTGTCGGCTTGAGCTGACATAAGATCTTTGGCGGGCACCCTGCTACAAAACAAATAGCGACGCTAAGTTATTGATTTATAAAGAGTTTAGAATCTGCCCGTTTTATGGGCAATTTGACGAAAGCCTTGATTTTCAAGGCTTCGGGGCCTGTCACGGGAAGCTATCAACAAAGTTATCCACAGAAACCCTGAACTTTGGCAAAATTGTTTATGCATCAAAGAGTTAAGAGCCTTTTCGCAAGTTCACATCAACTAAGGCCTTCAACCCGGACTGTCACATGACGGGCACTATCCGCGTGCTGGTTGACACCCCGGCACACAGCCAGTTGATCAGCCCCTTAACGTACTTGAGTGAGCAGACACTTGCGCCGGGTACCTTGGTGCGAGTCCCGTTAGGCAGACGTGAGTTGTTGGGCATCGTTTGGGATGCGCCAGCGCAGCCTGGGCTTGACGCACACGGTGGCAGCAAGCTGCGCCCGCTTGCCACCAGCCTGGACGCGATCGCACCCCTGTCAGCGACTTGGCGGGATTTGGTCACATTTGCTGCCAATTATTACCAACGCTCGATTGGCGAAGTGGCACTGGCCGCGTTGCCACCGCAGTTGCGGGATCTGACCGCGCTGCAACTGGCGCGTCGCCTCAAGCGTCACGCGATCGAACACCAGGCGGATCGGCCGACCAGCGCCGCGCCGCTGCCAGTCGCATTGACTCTGGAACAGGCGGGCGCGCTTGCCGAATTCAAGCAAAACCCAGGGCCGTTCTTGCTGTTTGGCGCGACCGGCAGCGGCAAAACCGAAGTCTATTTGCGCTGTGTCGAACACTTGCTGGCCAGCGATCCCGTTGCCCAAGCGCTGGTGATGGTGCCCGAGATCAATCTGACGCCGCAACTCGAAGCTCGTTTCAGGGCGCGCCTGGGTTCTCGTTGGGGCGAGGGCGCGCTGGTTTCAATGCACAGTGGCATGACGTCGGCGCAACGCCTGAAAAGTTGGCTGGCGGCACACAGTGGCGTGGCTCGCATCGTGCTTGGCACCCGCATGGCGGTATTTGCCTCCATGCCAGCACTGAAACTGATCATTGTTGACGAAGAGCACGACCCCAGCTACAAGAGCACGGAGGGCGCCCGCTATTCGGCACGCGACCTGGCGGTTTACCGTGGCAGACTGCAAGCTGCAAAGGTGTTGCTCGGCTCGGCCACCCCGTCGCTTGAGAGTTGGCACCAGAGCCGAGCGGCGGCTGAGGGCGGACGCTATCTGCGCCTGGAAATGCCAAGCCGCGTCGGGCTGGCCCTGGTGGGGTCGGCGGCAGGCGCCAGCGGGCCTGCTGTGGCTGGCAGCAGTGGCGGACTGCCCATGGTGCGCCGGGTGGACATGCGCCACCAACCCAAAAACTGCGTGATTGCACCGCCCCTGCTGGAGGCCATTGGGCAGCGAGTGGCGCGCGGCGAGCAAAGCCTGGTGTTTTTGAACCGCCGCGGTTATGCCCCGGTGCTGCATTGCAGCGACTGCGACTGGAAGAGCGAGTGTCCCAATTGCAGCGCCTATCGCGTTTTCCACAAAATTGATCGCACGCTGCGCTGCCACCACTGCGGCTTGACCGAGCGCGTCCCGCGTGCCTGTCCGGCTTGCGGCAACCCTGACATTGGCACCCTGGGTCGCGGTACCGAGCGCCTGGAAGAACATCTGGCCGAACTGTTGACCCCGCTACGTCGCCCCAATTCCGAGTCCGCACAATGGCCGCAGGGCGAGCCGGTGCGAATCGTCCGGCTTGACGCCGACAGCACCAAAGGCAAGGGCTCACTTGAAGCCCGCCTGGCGCAGGTGCATGCCGGTCAAGTGGACGTGTTGGTGGGCACCCAAATGATTGCCAAGGGCCACGATTTTCGCCACATCACGCTGGTGGCGGCGATTGACGCCGACGGCGCGCTATTTTCCAGCGACTTTCGCGCGGGCGAGCGCTTGTTTGGTCTGTTGCTGCAGGCCGCAGGTCGGGCAGGACGCGACGCCGGGGTGAGCCACCAGAGCGAGATGTGGGTGCAAAGCTTTCACCCGCAGCACCCGCTGTTCGAGGCCCTGAAGCACCATGACTACCCGGCATTTGCTGCGCAACAACTGCGGGAACGGCGTCAGGCCGGGATGCCGCCTTTCAGTTTTCAGGCGCTGCTGCGTGCCGAGGCGCGCACACAGGACGTCGCGCAGGGCTTCCTGGCGGCGGCCCGCCGCGCCGCCTCGGCCATGACGGCGTCCGCGCCACTGATGCAAGTCATCACCATCTATCCGGCTGTGCCCCTGGGCATCCAGCGCGTGGCCAATGTGGAGCGCGCCCAGATGCTCATCGAAAGTGCGTCGCGCCGGTCCCTGCAGCGCTTTTTGTCGGCCTGGCAGGTGGCGCTCCATGGTATCCGCCAGCAGCCCGAAGGCAAGGGGTTGTTGCGCTGGGCGATTGATGTGGATCCCTTGCTGATTTAGCCTGCAGCGCCTACACCCAGGCGCCCTGCAAGATCCGGGCTGGCTCGGCGATTGACTGCCAGCGCAGCAAGTGTGCGGCGTTGCGCTGGCGGTAGCTCAGCAGCGCCATCGGCCCCTGGCGCAGGATCGCCTCGCCGACCGATTCCCCAACAGTCACTTCGGCCGCAGGCTGCTGCTGCGTAGCACCGTCTTCGCAGTAGATGTGGCTGGGCAGGTCTTCCAGGTCTTGCCCCGCAGCGAGTTCCATGCCCCAGCCGGCTTCCATAAAGGCTTGGCCCGCCAGCAGCGCCAGCGAAAACGCCGGATTGCCCCACAAGTAGCTTTGATGCGTGCGCAGCGGCAGTTCTTCGAACGCAAAGGCGTTGACCGGATCGCTGTCCTGGCCATAGGGCTGGCGCGCCAGCACGCGCGGCAGGGCCAGTCCGATCCATGCGGCCACCGGGCTTTGGCGCAGCGCGCGCCAGAAGGCCGAGGCAGCGGCGCCGCCCGGTTGCCAGTTTTTTGGCTCAGTCAGTTGGCTGACGCTGGCGCAGCCGAGCAGCGACGGTTGTGCCGCTGCCAGCAGCGGCGCGCCGGTGCGCCCGGCCACGGCACCCAGCGTGGCCAGCAACTGCAGGTCGGCCAGATCGGCGCCGATGGCCAGGTCGCTCACCAGCAGTGACCAGCGCTGGCCGTCAGGTGCTTCGGTCTGCGCCCCGCTCAAGAGCTGATGCAGGCTCGCTTGCGACAAGTCTGCCGCGTGCGCCTGTAGGTCCGCTACCAGTTCCGCCTGCGTCACATCGAGTAGCCACAGTTGCAGGGTTGCGCCGAGGTCAAGCCCGCGCACCAGGTGCTCGACGCCGCGCCAGTTGGCTTCCAGCGCCTGGAACGCCGGGTGATGCAATACGCGGCGCATCTCGGCGCCAATCGAACTGTCAACAGTGGCCAGCAGTTGTGCCTGCTCGCGGGCGATGTCGGGCACCAGATGGGGCGCGACAACGCGACGCAGCCAGCCGTCAATATTGAGCCCCGGCGCGGGGTCAGCGGCCAGCGTCTGGCCAAGCGGCTTGCGCCCCAGCAGGCGCTCAATATCGTCGGCGGCGCCAGCCTCAGCCGACGCCGCAGGCTGGGGCGTGGCTGGGGGCCTGGTGCCAAGCCGGGCTGCGGCCCGTTCAAATTGTGCCGGATCGGCCAACTCGGCGCGCAACTGGCGCAGGTCGGCAAAAGGCGCAAGGCGCGCAAACAGCCGATCAGGATGGAAATCGTCGAAGGACTCAAATTGGATTGTCAGCGCCTCGGCGTCCAGCGCGAGTTCGAGACGCGGTGCCAGACGCTTGAAGACGACCTCGAAGTTGTCGATGTCGATGCGCAGCGGTCGGCGCTTAGCCAGCGGCCGCGTCGCACGGGCGGCTGCGCTGCCGCCCAGATCGGCCATGAGCAAGATAAGAAACGGATCTTCTTCCTGCACCCGGCGCGCCGACGTCGCCTGGTGGGTGCTGAAACTAAATTGCAGGGGTAGCGTGGCCATTGCGGTCTCCTGTGACAGGGGTGAAAGTCATGCGCGCACAGCTAAGTATCGCCCCTTTACGCGTTCCGAGGCAATACGCTCTGTGGCGGATTTGGCACCCGGTGCAACACGGCATCAGTGCCGCTTGGCCTGAATCGCCTCGATTTGGTCCATGATGTGGTTCATGTCGGCGACGATCGATTGATAGGGCGCAGGCGAAGCCAGATCCACACCTGCCTCCTTCACCAGTTCATACGGATAACGCGAGCCCCCGGCGCGCAAAACATTCAGATAACGCGCGCGCGCGCCAGGCGTGCCCTTGAGTATTTCCCTGGCAAACAGGCTGCCCGCCGAAATCGACGTGGCGTACTGAAAGACGTAGAAGCGGTTGTAAAAATGCGGGATATAGGCCCACTCAACGGTGTAGCGCTCATCAATTTTGACCACGCCCTGCGCGTCACCGTGGTAGCGTTTGAGCAGATCGCCGTAGATTTTGGTCAGCGCCTCTCCGGTCAGTGACTCGCCCTGGTCCACCTTGGCGTGGACGTCGCGCTCAAACGCGGCAAACATCGCCTGACGAAAAAAGGTTCCGCGCAAATTCTCCAGCGCCGAGCCCAGACAAAGCAGCCTTTCATCGTCAGTTTTAGCGATCTTGAGCATCTGCTCAAGCAGCAGAACTTCGTTGGTGGTCGAGGCAATTTCAGCGATAAAAGTCGGGTACTCGGCGTTGATAAACGGCTGATTCCTGATGGACAGATAGGAGTGCATGGCGTGGCCCCACTCGTGCGCCAGAGTGGTGAGCGACTCGTAGTCGTCATTGTGGTTGAGCAGCAAGTAGGGATGCACGTCATAGGCCGAGCCATTCATGTACGCGCCGGAGCGCTTTTTGGGGCGCGGATAAACGTCCATCCAGCGGCCCTGGGTACCCTGCTGCAGGGCGCGCACGTAGTCTTCGCCCAGCGGCTTGACGGCTTCCAGCATCAACTCGGTGCTTTGCTTGATAGGGTACTGCAGCTTGCTGGAGACCAGATCCGGATAAATATCGTAGTACTGCATGTCAGTCACGCCCAGCAGCTTGCCGCGCAGCCTGAAGTAGCGATGCAAGGTCGGCAGATTGAGCTCGGCCTGCGCGACCAGCGTGTCATAGACGGCCCGGGGCAAATTGTTGGCATCGAGTGCTTGTGTCAACGAGTCCGGGTAATGCCTGATTTTGGCCAGCGCTGCGTCGCGCTTGAGTTGCTCGTAAAAAGTCACGCCAAAGGTGCGTTCAAACTCTTTCCATTTGCCCCAGAACGCATCAAAGACCAGCTTACGATCAGCGCGCTTGTCCGCTGCGCGGTACTTGGTGTAGGCGGCCTGATCCAGCACAATTTCTTCGCCGCTGGACAATTTGACTTTCGGCCAGGGCAGGTCGGTGTCCGACAGGGTGGCATAGACGGCACCGGCCGCCCCCGTGGCCAGACTGAAATTGGCGATCAAGGCCTCGCCTTGTTTGTCCAGCGTGTGCGGTGCCATGCGCAGGATGTCGTCCAGCCAGTGCGTGTAGATGGCGCTGGCCTTGTCGGCCTTGAGCAGCGCATCCACCTTGCTGCGACCCAATTGCAAAATCTCCGGGCTCAAAAAGGAGGCACCCTCTTCGACCCGATTGCCCAACAGATCAGCGCGCTGCTTCAAGTCCAGTCCGGCCGCCAAGCCAGTATCTTCATCGTGCGTTTGTGCGGCGTAGCTGTTCAGGCGGTAATAGCGTTTAAGAATGTCGGCGTTCAAATCGAGGCAGCTCTTGAAACCTTGGTTTGACTCGCCCAAGTGGCCGCTACAAGCTGCCAGCTTTTTGAGCTGCTGATCGAGGCCGGCCGCATCCTTGTCCCAGTCGGCCTGCGTTGCGTACAAGTCCAGCAGATTCCAGCGCTGAGCGTCTGCTTCGGCGCTCATGACTGCCGACGATGCTGCCGCCAGCAGCACCAGACCCGCCAGGGACAGGTAGTTTTTCATTCCTTGAAATCCCCGCCGAAACCGAACACGAAAGACGCCGGTTGCCAGTGTTTTCGTGCCACAGCATTCACTTGCGCGAGCGTCGCCGCAGCTATCGCGTCATCCACCTTTTGCGCCACCGCAAAGGTGCGACCGAGCTTCAGGTTGGCGCTCAGGCTGCCCGCCAGGTTGCTGTCCTGCGCGCGCGACAGGCGGCGGAAGTTGAGCAGGCTCTGTTTCGCATTGGCCAACTCCGTGTCGGTAAAACCGTCTTTTAGCAGGCGTTCAATTTCTTCCTTGAAGGCGGCCTCGACCTTGCCCCGGTTTTGCGGCGCGAAGATGGCACTCGCCGTCCAGCCGCTGTTGGCCTCGTAGTTGTTCCAGCCAATGCCACTGCGCACGTCGTAGCTCAAGCCGCCTTTTTCGCGGATGCGTACCCAGAGTCGCGAACTGCCGCCTTGACCAAGCATGAAATTGGCCAATGTCAACAGGGGATAGTCGGGCTCGTTATCGCTCAGCTTCACCGCCTGCTCAACTTGCATATAGGCATTTTGTTTGTCGGGCGTCTTGAACACCAGGCGCGCGGGCTTGACGTCAATAAAGGGGTTCGCCACGCGCGTGTAGCTTGACGGCGAATTCCAGCCGTCAAATGCCTGGCGCAGAGCCGCCCGGGTTGCGGCTGGATCGAGGTCACCGACAAAGGCTGCCTGCGCAAATTGCGCGCCATAAAACTTGCGGTGAAAGGCCTGCAACTGCTCGACCGTCAAGCGGTTGGCGTCAGCCACCATTTCGTCAAAAGTGGCGGCGTAACGCACATCGCCCTTCGGGTAGGGGTTGCCATAACGGCCCATCTCGGTCTGCACAATCGCCTCCGGGTCCTTGCGCTGCTCGTCAATGGCGCTGAGCTGCTGACGCCGGTATTCTTCCAGCGCAGTGGCCGGAAAACTGGCGTTGCGCAGCACCTCGGCCACCAGGGCGATGACGGCGGGCAAATTGTCACGCGTGGTCTTGATGCTGACATGCGCACCGGAGGCACCGCCAGCAAAATGGACCTGCGCCTTGAGCTGATCAAAGCGGTCCTGAATTTGTTGGCGCGTCAGGCTGCTGGTGCCTTTGTTGAGCATGGCGGCGCTGGCTGCGCCAATACTGTCGAGATCAAACAAGCTCTTCTCATCGCCAAAATGCAGATCAATGCTGCCGCTCACTGCCTTGCCACGCGCGCCCTTGGCGAGCAGGCTCAGCCTCATGCCGTTGGCCAGCGTGCTGGTTTCGGTGCGCTTGTCAATGTTGGCGGGGGCAGCGTCAAAGGTCTCGGTTTGTGCGGCAGCGGCGTCGCCCTTGTAGTCTTTCACCAGCGCCGCGACCTCGACCATCGCTGGCGCCGGCGCGCGCACCGGCTTGTCGCTGGGCAGGTAGATGCCCAGGGTTCGGTTGTCGCGCACCAGGTAGCTGCTGGCGACGCGGTTGACGTCAGCCAGTGTCAGATCGCGCACCTTGTCACGATTCAAAAAAAACAGCCGCCAGTCGCCCATCGCAATCGACTCCGACAGAGCCACACCGACTTGCTCGGGGTTGGTAAAGCGCAACTCCCAGCGGGTCTGGATCTTGAGCTTGGCGCGATCGAGTTCGGCTTGCGTGACGGGCTCGCTGACGAGCGACTCGATGGTGTCGAGCAGCGCCTGGCGCGCCTTGTCCACATCTTGTCCAGGCGCCAGGCTCAGGCCCATCAGGGTGAAGCCGGGGTCTTGCAGCCCCTGCGAAAAAGCAAATGCCTGCGCCGCCAACTGTTTTTCCACGATGCGCGTGTGCAGCCGCCCGGAGGGCGTGTCGCCCAGCACCAGGTTCACAGCAGAAATGGCAGCATAGTCCGGGCTGGCACCGGCCGGCACGTGGTACAGCGCATAGAGGGTTGGCGTGCCGCCAACGCGGCGTACCGTGACGCTCTTCTCCCCGTCTTGCGCCGGGTCGAGCGTGTAGAGCGCAGGCAGTGCCGTGGGAGGATTCTGCAGCGGGCCAAAAAACTGGGCAATCCACTGGCGCACCTTGGCCGGGTCAAATTTTCCCGACACAATCAGCGTGGCATTGGCCGGGCGGTAGTAGGTATGGTAAAAATGTTGCAGGCGCTCAATGTTGACGCCTTCCACATCGGTGCGTGCGCCAATCGTGCTCTTGCCGTAGTTGTGCCACTGGTAAGCCGCGTTGATGACGCGCTCAAAGAGAATGCCGCCGGCGTCGTTTTCGCCCATCTCCATTTCGTTGCGCACCACCGTCATTTCGGTGTCAAGGTCCTTGCGTGCGATATAGCTGTTGACCATGGCGTCGGCCTGCCAGCCCAGATACCATTCGAGGTTTTCTTCATTGGCCGAAAAACTGGCATGGTAATTGGTGCGATCAAGCCAGGTGCTGCCATTGGCACGCAAACCGCGTTTGGTGAACTCGGCCCACACCTCCTTGTGCTGAGGCGAGCCCTTGAACATCAGGTGTTCCAGCAAATGCGCCATGCCGGTTTCACCATAGTTCTCGTGCCGGCTGCCGACGCGGTAGGTAACGTTCACGGTGGTGGTGGGCTTGCTGTCGTCCTGGATCAGGAGCACCTGCAAGCCGTTGGCCAACTTGTATTCGTCCACCCCCTCAACCGAAGTGACGCGGCTCATGCCTGCGGGCAGTGCCTGCGCCAGGGTCGCCAGTGGCGTGAACGCAAACCATCCCAGCGCCAGCGCTGCGGCCATCAACCTGAACATAAGACGCATAAGAATCACTCCAGCAAGAAAGATGCAAAGTGGCTGATCTTAGAGGAAAGCGTCTGCGCTTGCCGCGACAATCTGGGTGGCCGTGGAGTCTGTAGGAATAAAGGCCTCTAGCCCTCTATTTGTCTGCGCAAGCAGCTACAAATATAGTAGCATAGGATAATGGCTTGCGCCAGCCGGATGGTGTGGCTTGCGGACTCCGGCCCACGCTCGTGGGTTCGCTGATCAGGTCATCGAATGTGGCAGCGTCAAGACTGCCCGTGGTGAGCCTATTGCGTGGTGACCACGAATCTGGCCTGCGCTCGCAAGCCACATCGCCCGTCTTCGTTAGGTACCTGGTGCTACCCGGTCCGCCAGCCTGGCCACCGGCAGTCGCCGGGATAGAGATTCTCTCCAGGAAGTTGCGCCTGACCCAGTCGCCGCGCCGCAAGCTAAACTCAATGTGAAACCAGCCAGCCTTGTCTTGAGCCCCAGCCCGATGTTCGCCACACCCCAGTCCATGCATTTCGCCGCCGCCTTGCCGTTGCAAAGCGGTGCGTCACTGCGCGACTACTCGCTGAGTTTTGAGACCTATGGTGAGCTCGATGCGGACAGGTCCAACGCGGTGCTGATCTGCCACGCCCTCAATGCCTCGCACCATGTGGCGGGCGTTTATGCCGGGCAGGACAAATCAGAGGGTTGGTGGGACAACATGATCGGTCCTGGCAAGCCGCTCGATACGAACCGCTTCTTTGTGATTGGCGTGAACAACCTGGGCTCCTGCTTTGGTTCAACCGGACCGATGCACATCAACCCCGACACCGCCGAAGTTTATGGCGCAGACTTTCCGGTCGTTACCGTCGAAGACTGGGTCAATTCGCAAGCCCTGCTGCTTGACGCGCTGGGCATCCAGACGCTGGCCGCCGTGATGGGCGGCAGCCTGGGCGGCATGCAAGCGCTCAGTTGGACGCTGCAGTATCCGAGCCGCGTGCGCCACGCCGTGGTGATTGCCAGTGCGCCCAACTTGACGGCCGAAAACATTGCTTTCAATGAGGTGGCGCGGCGCGCCATTCAGACCGACCCGGATTTTCATGGTGGGCATTTTTACCAGCACGGCACCATACCCAAGCGCGGCCTGCGCATTGCCCGCATGATCGGCCACATCACTTACCTGAGCGACGACGTCATGAACGAGAAGTTCGGCCGCCAGTTGATTGCGGCAGCAAGCGGGGGTGAGTATCTCTTCAGTACGCTGGAGGCAGAGTTTCAGATTGAAGGCTACCTGCGCCACCAGGGCGACAAGTTTGCCGAGTACTTTGACGCCAACACCTATCTGCTCATCACACGCGCCCTCGACTACTTTGACCCGGCCCGCGCGCACGGCGGCAAGCTGAGTCTGGCGCTCGCGCGTGCCAGTGCCAAGTTCCTGCTGGTGAGCTTCAGCACCGATTGGCGCTTTTCGCCCAAGCGCAGCCGCGAGATCGTCCAGGCGCTGCTGCACAACCGCTGCTGCGTCAGCTACGCCGAAATTGATGCGCCCCATGGGCACGATGCTTTTTTGCTCGATGACGCCCGCTACATGGGCGTAGTGCGCTCTTATTTTGATAGTATCATGGCACCGTCTGGAGCCTCGTCGTGAGTGCCAGCGAGCCCGTCAATGCCACCCAGTTGGTGCTCGCTGAATTGGTGCCGCCGGGCTCGCGCGTGCTCGATCTGGGCTGTGGCGATGGAGCCATGCTGGCACATTTGCAGCAGGCGCGCTCTTGCAGCGGCTACGGCATCGAGATTGACGACGCCAATGTGCTCGCCTGTGTGCAGCGCGGCGTCAATGTCATTCAGCTCAATCTGGACCAGGGCCTGACACTGTTTGAGGATGCCTCGTTTGACGTGGTGTTGCAGATCGATACCCTGCAGCACCTGCGCAACGCCGAGGTGATGCTGCGCGAGACGGTTCGTGTCGGACGCATCGGCATTGTGGCCTTCCCCAACTTTGCCCATTGGCCCAATCGCCTGAGCGTGCTGCGCGGGCGCATGCCGGTGACCCGGCGCCTGCCCTATCAGTGGTACGACACGCCCAATATTCGCGTTGGCACGCACGCTGATCTTGCCATTCTGGCGCAGCGAAGCGGCCTGAAGGTGTTGGACAGCTTTGGCATTCAAAACGGGCAGACCATGCGTTTCGCACCGAATCTGCTGGCCGGCACCTCGGTCTATACGCTTTCGCGTTAGGCTCTTTGCAAGTTGCGTTATGCCCCGTTTTGCCGCCAATTTGTCCTTCATGTACGCCGACCTGCCGTTTTTGGCGCGCTTTGAGGCGGCAGCCCGGGATGGTTTCAAGGCGGTGGAATATTTGTTTCCCTACGCCTGGGACGCAAAAGAACTGGCCGCCCGTCTGCGTGTGCATGGTTTGCAGCAAGTGCTTTTCAACGCTGCGCCGGGTGGCACCGATGCAGCGTCGATACAACAGGCCTGGGACGCTGGCAAACGGGGTCTGGCTTGTCTGGCAGGACAAGAGTCTGAATTCAGAGCCAGCGTTTTGTTGGCGCTCGATTATGCCCAGGCGCTGGCTTGCCCGCGCATCCATGTGATGGCCGGACTGTCTCCCTCCGGGGCCGCGCGCAGCGCATCCCAGGCGAGCTATGTTGACAATCTGTATTGGGCCGCTGCGCAGGCCGCCCCGTATGGCGTGGAGGTGCTGATTGAGCCGATCAATCAGCGCGACATGCCGGGCTATTTTTTGAACCGGCAGGCGCACGCCCATGCGACACTGGCGGCGGTCGGCGCGCCCAATCTGAAGGTGCAGATGGACTTGTATCACTGCCAGATTGTCGAAGGCGATGTGGCCATGAAACTGCGTCAATACCTGCCGAGTGGTCACGTTGCCCACATTCAGGTGGCCGGCGTGCCGGCGCGTCAGGAGCCCGATAGCGGCGAGCTCAACTATGCCTACTTGCTCAATCTGCTCGATGAGTTGGGTTACGCTGGCTGGGTCGGCTGCGAGTACCAGCCACGACAGGGCGCCCAGCCTGGCGGCACCACGGCTGGCTTGGCCTGGTGCCATGCCTGGCTTTGAGGCCCCTTAAGCTGGCAAACAAATAGAATGGCGTAGCATGATGTTACAAAAGCACAACCCTGCATGAAACGCCCAAGGAGCCTTGAATGAACGCTTGCGTTCCCGAATCGATTTTGAACCCCGCCCAAACCCTGGGGCAGGTCAACCGGGCCTGGGACGACGACATCGTGCATCAATTGACCGAGTACATTGCGATTCCGGCCAAGTCACCGATGTTTGATGTGGACTGGGAGCAGCACGGCTATATCGACACGGTGGTGCGCAACGCCGCCGCCTGGGTCGAGGCGCAAAAAGTAGCCGGCCTGCGCCTCGAGATCGTGCGCCTGGCCGGGCGCACGCCGCTGCTGTTTTTTGAAGTGGCCGCCGCCAGCGCTGGCAACGGCCAAGCAGCCTCCAGCCAGACCGTGCTGATGTACGGCCACCTTGACAAGCAGCCCGAATTCACTGGCTGGCGCAGCGACCTGGGGCCCTGGACACCCAAGTATGAAGGCGGCAGGCTCTATGGTCGCGGCGGTGCCGATGATGGCTACGCCCTCTACACCAGCATTGCCGCCATCCAGGCACTCAAGACACAACAGGTGGCGCATCCGCGTATCGTTGGACTGGTGGAAACCTGCGAAGAAAGTGGTTCTTATGACCTGCTGCCCTACATTGATGCCTTGCGTGCCCGGCTTGGCGCTGTCGGCCTGGTAATTTGCCTGGATTCAGGCGCAGGCAACTACGACCAGCTCTGGCTGACCAGCAGTCTGCGCGGCATGGCCAGCGGCGTGCTCAAGGTCGAGGTGCTGACCGAGGGTGTGCACTCGGGTGATGCCAGCGGCCTGGTGCCATCGAGTTTTCGCATTCTGCGCCATGTGCTTGATCGGCTCGAAGATAGCGCGACGGGTCGCTTGCTGCCGGCCCAGTTTCACTGCGCGGTGCCTGCTGAGCGGCTGGCTCAGGCTAAGGCCACGGCGGCCATTTTGGGGGCTGAGACTTACCAGCGTTTTCCCTGGGCCCAACATGACTGCGGCGGTGCAGCGCAAAGCATGTTGCCCACCACCACCGACCCCTTGCAGGCGCTGCTGAACCGCAGCTGGCTGCCTACGCTCAGCGTCACCGGGGCGCAAGGCTTGCCAGATCTGTCCAATGCGGGCAATGTGTTGCGCCCCAGCACGGCGTTCAAACTCAGTTTGCGGCTGCCGCCGCTGGTGGATGCGGCGCAAGCCGTGGCAGACCTCAAAACCTTGCTCGAAGACAACGCGCCCTATCAGGCGCGTGTGAGCTTTGAGGGTGAAGCCAGCGCCAACGGCTGGAACGCGCCCAGCACGGCGGCCTGGTTTGCACAGGCGCTCAGTCGCGCCTCGCTGGACTACTTTGGCGCCCCCTGCGGTTTCATCGGCCAGGGCGGCACCATTCCGTTGATGGGTCTGCTGTCAGGCGGCTTTCCCAAGGCGCAGATGATGGTGTGCGGCGTGCTCGGACCCAAGAGCAATGCGCACGGCCCCAATGAGTTTCTGCATGTGCCCTACGCCAAAAAACTCACGGCGGCGGTAGCCCAGGTCATGGCGCAGGTGCCCTGATGCTGGGGCCGAGCACCTTGTCCACGTTCGTGGCGGTCGATGGCGACAATCTGGCGCTACAGGACTGGCCGCTCGGGGCCGAAGATGCCTTGCGCGGCGTCATCATCGTCGTGCACGGCCTGGGCGAACACGCGGACCGCTATTACAAATTGGCGCGACGCCTGAATGACTGGGGTTTCGCGGTGCGGGGCTATGACCAGCATGGCCATGGCGAGTCGGGCGGCGCGCGCGGTGGCTTGCCGACTGACACCCGCCTGCTCGATGACCTGGCTGACATTATTGACAGCACGCGCGCGCGCTTCGGGCACCAGACGCCGCTGATTTTGCTCGGTCACAGCCTGGGTGGTTTGGTGGCGGCGCGCCTGGTTGCGCTGGAGCTGCGACCGGTTGACGGCCTCATCTTGTCGTCACCGGCACTGGATGCGGGTTTTACTGCGGCGCAAAAAATGCTGCTTGCGGTGCTGCCAAAAATCGCCCCCAATTTGCGCGTTGGCAACGGGCTTGATCCGGCCTGGCTCTCGCACGACCCGGCGGTGGTGGCCGCCTACCGGGCCGACCGGCTGGTGCATGACCGGATCTGCGGTCGACTGGCGCGCTTTATCGCCACGGCCGGGCCAGCAACCTTGGCACTGGCATCAACCTGGCAGGTGCCGACCTTGCTGCTCTATGCCGGCGCTGACCACCTGGTCAACCCGGCGGGCAGTCGGGCCTTTGCGGCAGCAGCGCCCAAGCAAGTGGTTACTGCGCAATGCTTTGAGACGCTGTACCATGAGATCTTTAACGAGCTCCAGGCGCAACCGGTTTTTGAGGCGCTCAGGCAGTGGCTCGATGTGCGGTTTTGCCGGCGGTGCACGGTGCGCCAAGGCAATGTCACGAACGGAGTGCAGCGCAATGAAAATTCTTCTGGCGGTTGATGGCAGCAGTTACACCAAAAAAATGCTGGCTTACCTGGCCACGCATGAAGACCTGTTCACGCAAGCCAACGACTACGCGGTATTGACGGTGCAGCCGCCGCTGCCGCCGCGGGCACGGGCCGCCGTCGGCAAGGCGATTGTGGACCAGTATTACCGGGACGAGGCCGACAAGATACTCACGCCCGTCTCCAGGTTCCTGTTACGCCACGGCATCCATGCCAGCAGCCTCTGGAAGTCGGGCCCGGCTGGCGGGACCCTTGCCCGCTTCGCTACAGAAGGCAAATTCGACCTGGTTGTGATGGGCTCACACGGTCACAGCAGCCTGGTGAATCTGGTGCTGGGTTCGGTCGCCACGCAGGTGCTGGCAAATTGCAAGGTGCCGGTGCTGCTGGTGCGATGAGCGGGCACCGAATCTGTATACGGCCTGAAAACGCTACTGTTTATGTAGCGTGTTGCGCAGATTGCATAAGGGCTAGAGCCAGATTTTTCTTCTAATTTGGAGCCAGGATCTGGCTTGCCGAGCGGGTTAGTGCCGCCGTCAGCGCGTCCAGCACCGCCGAATCGAGATTCCAGCAATGCCAAAAAAGATCAATCGGCAAGCTGTGTCCGGGGGCGAGGTTGACCAGACGACCGCTGCGCAAATACTCGCTGGCCAGTAATTCGGGCAGGACGCTGACGCCCCAACCCGCCAGCACGGCGCGCACCTGGCCTTCGGAACTGGGCACATAGATCTGGCTCAGAGCGACTCGTTTCAGGCCGAACGCGCGAGCGACAAATTCGGACTGCAAATCGTCCTTGCGGTTAAAGGCGATAAACGGCACGGCGCGAAAATTGTGCGCCGACAAGCCATTCGGACAATGGCTACCGGTAACGCCTGAGCGTGGCGCACGCGGTCAGCGCGGTCTACCTCAAGATTGAAAAAGACGGCGCAGTCGCGTCCCAAATTGCTGGCGCCAACGCCGCAGCCAAGACCGGGCAGCCAGTCATTGTGGAAGTTGCGATTGACTACAGCCGACGCACCGCGTTTACGCAGGGCGCGGTGAAGACCAATTTTCAGCGGCTGACACGGGCGCAGAAGCTGCGCATGGCCGGGCGTGATCTGGTGCGCAAAGTCACCGGTTAAGCCGGATGTATCTTGTCAAGCTGCCCGTTGAGCGTCGTTGCGAATTGGCCCTCGGCCAGGTCGCGCCGCAAAATTTCCCGGCATAGCGGCAGGAACTCTGCTTCCTCGAAAGCGGCGTGCGCGCCGTAGTCCAGTACCAGCGTGTGCACGGCCTCGCTGTCAATGTCGAGGCTCTTGCCTTCAGAAATCAATTTCAAGGCTGGCTCCAGGCCGGACCAGATGGCTTCTACCTGTCGGTGCTCACGCGTGAGCTGCTCAATGGCCGCAGCAATTTGGCGGTATTCCGCGCTCCGTGCCGCCCTCGAGAGCACTTCGGGAAACAGGAGTTGCTCCTCCTCGACGTGGTGCGCGTAGATCGTCTCATGAAAGAAGGCCAGCGACTCTGCGGCAAGTTTGCGCGCAGCGTCGAGGGTGGTGCTGCTTTGCAACGCAATGGGCAGACCGCTGAAAGCCATCAGATGAGAGATGATTTCCGAATGGGCCTGCGAAAAGTCAGCAATCGCGTCCGCGCCGCTCTCATCGAGAGGGGTCGATGTTTCCATGGGCAATGCCTGTTATTTTGAATTTTGATCCAACGGTGCAGTGTAACCCGACGTTGCTATCACAAATGGGAATTACTTGCGTTGCATCAACCTTTTCCAGGCATCAAACCTTCTAAATGAGATACAATCTCATTTAGAAGGGCGCGAACAAGGGGTTTTTGCGCCGCAATGGAAGGTCGGATTCATGGTTTTGTCTCAGTTACCCGATGGGTCGCACGCGCTGGTCGAGCGCTTGGTGGCGCGTTCTGGCGAGGTCGGCGCTGCAACCTTGCATCGTCTGGGCGAGCTTGGCTTTATCGCCGGTGAGCCGGTTCGAGTCTTGCGCCGCGGCCCGGGCGGGCGTGAACCGCTGGCAGTGCAGATCGGCGAGACCCTGTTCGCCTTGCGCCTGCTCGAGGCGCAGTGCATAGAGGTCAGACACACCGAGGTTTGCCCGGCCTGAGCTTCCCATGTCCGAAGCGAGCGCAATCTCTGCCAGTGCCGCCCTCAAGAGCATCGCGTTGGTGGGCAACCCCAACTGCGGCAAGACAGCGTTGTTCAATTTGCTCACCGGTGCGCGCCAGAAAGTCGCCAATTACGCCGGTGTAACGGTCGAGCGCAAGGCGGGCTTGACCCGGCTCGCCGATGGGCGAAGCGTGACTGTGGTTGATTTGCCGGGCGCTTACAGTTTGACGCCGGCCACGCCCGATGAGCAGGTGATGCTCGAGGTGGTCGAGGGACGCCGCGTCGGCGAAGCTGCGCCGGACCTGATCGTTGCCGTGGTCGACGCCACCAATTTGCGCATGAATCTGCGCCTGGTGCTTGAGCTCAGGGCGCTGGGCAAGCCCATGCTCGTTGCCTTGAACATGGCCGATATGGCACGTGCCCAGGGGTTGAACATCGACCACGTCCGGCTTGGCCTTGAGTTGGGCTGCCCGGTGGTGCAGACGGTCGCGGTCCGGCACGACGGGCATCTCCAACTGCTCGAGCAATTGCAGCGACAACTCGCGCTGCCGGTGCCGGGTCAGCCGACCTCGGTAACGCCGCTGGGCGCGTCCTCCGACGACCTGCAACGCGAAGTGCGCCGGATCCTGGCGCTGGTCGCCTCGGGAGCGTCGACGTCGGGGCGGTTCCAGCATCGACTCGACGCTGTGGTGATGCATCCGGTGTGGGGCTTGGCGTTGCTCGCTGCCGTGCTGTTTCTGATATTTCAGGCGGTTTTTGCATGGGCCAACGTGCCGATGGACGCCATCCGCAGCGTCATGGCGGCGTTGGCGGACTGGACCGTGGCACACATGGCTGAAGGCCCTTTGCGCAGCCTGCTGGTCGACGGCGTGATCGCCGGTGTCGGTGGTGTGCTGGTGTTTTTGCCCCAGATTCTGATTCTGTTCTTTTTCATCCTGTTGCTCGAGGATTCCGGCTACCTGCCCAGAGCTGCCTTCCTGCTCGATAACATCATGGGGAAGGTCGGACTTTCGGGACGGGCCTTTATTCCGCTGTTGTCAAGTTTTGCCTGCGCCATTCCCGGCATCATGGCCACGCGCACCATTGCCAACTGGAAAGACCGGCTCGCCACCATCATGGTGGCGCCCTTGATGACGTGCTCGGCGCGGCTGCCGGTGTATGCACTGCTGATCGGCGCCTTTGTGCCGCAACGCGACGTTGGCTGGTTCAGCCTGCGTGGCCTGACCCTGTTTGGACTTTACGTTGCGGGTGTCGTCAGCGCGATGGCGGTGGCGTGGATATTCAAGCGGGTGTGGATGAAGAGCGGCTACCAGCCGCTGATGCTCGAACTGCCGCCGTATCGGCTTCCGAGCCTGCGCAATCTGGCACTGGGTCTGTGGGAGCGCGCACGCATCTTCTTGCGTCGGGTTGGCGGCATCATTTTTTCGCTGATGGTCCTGCTTTGGTTTCTGTCTTCGTACCCGGCACCGCCCCCGGGCTGGGACGCCTCCCAGGGGCCGGCCATTGCCTATAGCGTGGCGGGCATGCTCGGTCATGCGCTGCAGGTGGTTCTTGCGCCAATCGGTTTTAACTGGCAGATTTCGATTGCCCTGGTGCCGGGCATGGCAGCGCGCGAGGTGGCAGTGGGTGCACTAGGAACGGTCTACTCCCTGTCCGGCGCCAACAACTCCGTGGCAGAGGCCCTGTCGCCGGTGATCGCGAAGGACTGGTCGCTGGCTACCGCGTATTCCCTGCTCGCCTGGTTTGTATTTGCGCCGCAATGCCTGTCCACGCTGGCGGTGGTGCGACGCGAGACCAACTCCTGGCGTTATCCAATGATCATGGCGGCGTATCTTTTTGTGCTGGCGTACGCGGCGGCGTTTGTGACGTATCGTGTCGCGCTTTGGATGGGGGCCTAGATCGTGGCGCTGCAATCGGCTTTGGTGTTCATGGTGGTGGCGGCGTGTTTTGTCTACGCGCTGTGGACGCTCATGCCGCAGACGGGGCGCAGCAGCCTGAGCCGCCGCCTGCTGCGCTGGCCGCTGCCCAAAATGCTGCGCACCGTCGTGCAGCGCAGCGCAGGACGATCAGGCGGTTGTCACTGCGATGGCTGTGACCGCGCAGCGCCCGAGCGAGCGCTGGTGTTTCACGCGAAATCCGGGCAGAACACAACGCAGCTGATCCGCTTCGAATCCAAAAAATAGTCAAAAATGGCGGGATACGCTTGTCATCATAGCGTGACAAGCTACAAATAGCATAGCATCGACGAACCGACGGATAGGCTTTACAACTGCATGCAGCCAAGTATTGCACCTTTGATCAGCTATCGATCAGAGGGCAAGCCCTCGATTTGCACGCAGCAATGCCTTGCTTGGCAAGTGCACCACCAAAAAGCCCTGTGCGGTAGTGCAAGTTCGGGTGCACCGCTTACGCCAGGCGCAGGTTCATCCCACAGCGCGTCTGAATCGCCGCTTTGACCGGTCACCAGTTGATGCTCTGATCTACCGCGTAGTCCGGTGCCGGTTGCGCTGCCAGATCCCAGTCCGGCTCGATTTGCACTCCGTCACCGGTCTGCGCATCACCGTCATCCCACAGCGGTGGCCCACGTGCGGGGGCTCGGAGTCGACACCGATGTGATCGAGGAGCTTCCTGATCTGCGTGCCATCGGTAATGAAGGCGATCAGGCGCATCTGCCCGCCGCACATCGGGCACAGCAGCGGGAAAACCTCGATCAGTTGAGGACAGAGCTGGTTCGCTGCGCGTAACTGCGGTCTGTCCCGCAAGCTCCCGGCAAGCGGGCAATCAGCACCGCCCACAGGTAATGCGCCGGTGAGCGCTTGGGTGGCGCAGGGTCGGGCGTGGGTGGGACCGCATTGCCCAGTGGCGCCACTGTAGGCGCACCCTCGCCCGTGATGACTGGCTCGGCCTGCGCCTTGGCCTGTTGCGCCGGTGCTGCCAGAGCCGTCACCGCAGCCCTGAGCGGCGAGTTCGGTGCCAGCACACCAAAATAGCGGTGTCGATGGGTACGCGGTGGTGGCACCAGGGCCGCAATGCGATCGATCAGATCCAGCGGCGTGAGGTGTAGCACGTCCACCTTGGCGCCGCGCTTGTCATCGCCAGGCTCGCTGTGCTGTTTGGCGCAGCGGTACACCAGGGCAGTGAGCAGCCAGGCTTTGCTCAATGACGCGCAAGAAGATGCGCAACACCATGTTGAGCACGGCCCGGTCGCGTTGCATGAAATAGCGTAGCCGCTTTGGCACGGAGAGCACCCACTGGCGCACCGGCAGGCGGGGAAAGACGTGATCGGTGAGGTGCACCGCCGTCTCCACCATGCGTCGCGTGTTGCACGATGGGCAGACGCTGGTGGTCGCCCTGGCCGTCGAACTGGCCGCAGCTGACCAGCGCATGCCAAGTCTCGAAGTGTTCGGCGATGGTTCGGTACAGCAGAGTTCGCTCGGGGTGGCGCGGGTTGTAGAGTTTGGGTTTGGAAGGCGCTTGCGCACCCGCGTTCGGATGCGAGTGCAGATGCGCCGGACGTGCGGCGGTGGGCATGGGGCAGTGCCAGCAGGGGCTGGTTGCCTGATGATACTGTGTTTATATCCAACTATGTATACGTCGCTGCTGCCAGACAGGTAGGTCATTCAATCCTTAATTGATAGCTGCTTGCGCAGATTCCACGGGGGCTGAATGCCGTTTTTACTCACCAACTCAGTGTCTGGTGTCAGGCGCGGGCGGGCTCAAGGGCAATGACTTCAAACGCTACGCGCGGCGTGGGCTAACCGAGTGCATGCCACTTGCCGCATTCCGTCACCGAATCAAGATCATGTCCATTCATGCCGCCCTAAGCCACCTTAGGCCATCGGCCATACACGCGGGCAACTCAGGCACTTCTGCGACAAAGCAATGATCTTCATCGCTCCAATAGATCACAAGTTCGTAACGGTTGTAACTGTTTTTACGGCGGGTAAATCACGCAGCACGCGGGGCAGTCAGCCATAGGGCCCCAGCCCATTGGCCTTGCCAGTCTGAACCCATGTAGACTATAGTCCGCTGTAGTTGATGTTACGGAACAGATATGTCACGAAGTAGCAAAGTAATCTTGGCTTGCCTATTGGCTGCAGTCGGGCATACATGTTTGGGGCGTGATCATGCTCAAGTCGCAGACTGGTATCGACAAGCTGGTCTAAATAGCATGCAAATTGAATTGTTGACCAATGTCTTCGAGCCGACCGGTAAGAAACTTCACGAGCGCGCGAAACTCGACTCCACACTCGGCTTTAAAACGCTAAAAATTGGTGCAGAATTTCCGATCAAGTCAACAAGTAGTAGTGTGGGAAATGCTGTTCGGAAGTGGAACTTTTCGGAAGAACCTGAAGGGCTATCAAAACCCACTCCAACAACTGCGAATAATGAGGAATGGGAGTGTTGGACCGGAAACTTTACTATCACTGTTTCTTGTTATTTGACTCAAGGTGATCAGCTGACAACTGCATTCGGACAGCGTTTAAGGGTCGTCACTGTCGAATTGACAAAGCCCGCCGTCAACTTCGACCCTCTCAATGATCAATCCTTCATGGGGGTAGCACCAAAGATCGTTGGAATCTCAATTTCAGGCATAGGGGAAGATTTCGCAAAGACGGCGGTGCCTTACTTCACGGATCTTTATGCCGGTGCAAAACCAAAGGTAAGTAAAGACGGGCAGCAAGCAAACATTGGCCCGTCCGAAGAGCAATGCGCGGCAGTCAATGCAAAGCCCGTCAATACAATGTCAACAAATGATTTTCGATTACGAAAAGATTGCGCGGCACCAATAACCGGTTTGCTTGGTATCTTAAGCGCCAAGGAAACATCCTTCAAATTCGATTCGCCAAAGGGTAACACCGTCGTTTCCGTGATTGCCGCAGGAAATGGCATGGCTGAAGTTCTAACTAACATCTCGATCATGCATCCACAGTTACTTTCGATCATGAACAGGATGAACTTAGAAGCGAAAGCAGCGGTAGAAGTTTTAAAGAAGCGTCAGGCAACAACAAAAAAGAGTGACTTTTAGACCGCGTAGTTTCCCTTTGCAATGTCCAGCACACTACGTGATCAAGTCATACTGAAATTCCAACACGATACGTTTGTGTGTTCTTTCAGCATCCCAGCGCGGCAGATAAACGCTATTCGTTATGCCTCATGAAAAGAGGCTCCTTCGCCATAGCCGTGGTTTCGTTTCTACTCTCAGCACACGAGGTCGCCGTGGCTAGTCCAAAGTCAGAGTGCGAAAACCTTATGAATGAAGCGTTACCCCCCGCCGAGAAGATGCTGAAGGAGCACGGGGAGTTCTATCCGTACGGCCTGACGCTGGATATGACGGGCAAGGTGACGCATGTGGGCGCAACCGACGGGGCCGAGCGTCCCGCATCTGCACCCCTTATCCGGCTGCGCACAGCTCAATTTGAAGACGGGGCGAAGGCGGGCAAATATCGCGCGACAGCACTTATCTACGACGTTCGAGCGTTGGACCCTTCTATGGGTGCAAAGTCGGACGCCATAGCCGTCGCCTTTGACCACCGCGAAAATTACTCTGTCGTTGTGTTCGTCCCCTACACAATCCAGGCGGGAAAGTACTTTCCCGGAAAACTCTTTGCGCAAAAAGGTGAGGATCATGTCTTCAAGTAGCGCATTGAGGCATAACCAGTTGCTCGTCGCGGACACGCAGCAGCAGAATGCCGCTTCGCGGCGCATGCTGCGTGCCGGACAGCGCCAACGTTGGACACCTGAAGCCGAGGGTCTCGCAGAACTCGAAAGGAATGAGAAATGACATTCAAGCTCCGATTTCCGGAAAAGAAAATCGCCTATTTAGCTGATCGCGCACCGGATATCACTTCCTTGCAGAAAATTGGGCAAGCCACTCGGGCAAGAGGCTATCTGACCAATGATGAATTCTTAAATCTCTGTAAAGTCAAGTCACCCCGCTCGAAGTCGCGCTGTGAGAAGAACACACCTGAATTGATTAAGGAAGTTACTACGATCTCGTTCCGTGCGAAGTCCGAGCAAGTTGAAATCCAGTCTCTCATCATCCTGACCGGCGTCAGTTGGCCCACTGCTTCCTTCATCCTCCACTTTTGCAGCAAGCATAATTACCCAATCCTCGACTACCGAGCACTTTGGTCGTTGTCCATCGATGAACCTCCGGTTTATGCGTTTGAGTTTTGGAAGCAATACACTGATCATTGTCGTTCTCTTGCTGAGCGTAACAAGATTTCAATGCGCCGCCTTGATAGCGCGCTCTGGCAATATTCCAAGGAAAACCAGTAGCGATGCCCCATCTCCAGACACAGGTGCCGCACCAGTTTATTAACCATGCGCGGGCTAATCGGGTAGGCAACGGCTTCTACGGATAGGCTTCACAACTGCATGCAGCCAAGTATTGCACCTTTGATCAGCTATCGATCAGAGGGCAAGCCCTCTGATTTGCACGCAGCAATGCCTTGCTTGGCAAGTGCACCACCAAAAAGCCCTGTGCGGTAGTGTAAGTTCGGGTGCACCGCTTACGCTAGGCGCAGGTTCCTCCCACAGCGCGTCTGAATCGCCGCTTTGACCTGTCACCAGTTGATGCTCTTGACCTGCCCCCTACCAGCCGTACCAGCATAAATTCCGGGAAGTCCGTCAACATGGAGAATGACGGATATGAAGAAAAGCAGATTCACCGAAGAGCAAATCATCGGGTTCATCAAGCAGGCCGAGGCTGGCATGCCGGTCAAGGAGCTTTGCCGCAAAGGCGGGTTCAGCGATGCCTCGTTTTACAAATGGCGTGCCAAATTCGGCGGCATGGATGTTCCTGATGCCAGACGGCTGCGAGAACTCGAGGGCGAGAACGCCAAGCTCAAGAAGCTACTGGCCGAAGCCCACCTGGACATGCATGCCTTGAAGAGCGTCCTCGGGGTAAAACGCTAGCCCCACAAGTCAAACGCGAAGCGATCGGACGCATGGTGATTGAACACCTGATGTCCGAACGCCGAGCGTGTCGCCTTGTGGGGCTATCCCGAGACAGCTACCGTCATCCGCCAGAGCCGGATGCGGCCACAGTGGGCCTGAGCAACAAGATCATCGAGATCGCCCAAGTGCGAAGGCGCTTTGGCTACCGGCGCATTCACGACATGCTTGATCCCCAGTTTCCTGGGGTCAATCACAAGCGCGTGTATCGCCTGTACACCGAGGCCAATCTGACAGTGCGCAAACGCAAGAAGGCCAAGCGCCCCCTATCGGAGCGCGTGCCGCTGCAACTGGCCCAGTCAATCAACGAGGTGTGGAGCATGGATTTTGTAAGCGACAGCCTGTCCTGCGGACGGCGCATCAAGTGCCTGACCGTGGCCGATGACTTCAGCCACGAGAGCGTAGACATTGCAGTGGACTATGGCATCTCGGGCCAGTACGTCACACGCATCCTGGACCGTGCTGCGCTGTTTCGCGGCTACCCGGCGGCAGTCAGGACCGACAACGGGCCAGAGTTCACCAGTCGGGCGTTTATGGGATGGGCCAGCACCCATGGCATTCAACACATCCTGATTCAGCCAGGACGCCCAATGCAGAACGGCTACATCGAAAGCTTCAACGGCAAGTTGCGCGACGAGTGTCTCAATGAGCAGTGGTTCGAGACGCTGCACCAGGCTCGCTTGGTGATAGGTAGTTGGCGCAAAGACTACAACGAGGTCAGACCGCACGGCAGCATCGGGCGCATGCCACCAGTTCGGTTCGCTGAGTTGCATCGCCAGCGCGCTGGCGATGCAACTCAGGATTCATCAATCCCCTTAGAAATCGAGTAACCTTGCAACCAGGACTTCCTACTCAAGCTTGGTATGGCAGCAGGGGGCAGGTCACTCTGATCTACCTCGTAGTCCGGTGCCGGTTGCGCTGCCAGATCCCAGTCCGGCTCGATTTGCACTCCGTCACCGGTCTGCGCATCACCGTCATCCCACAGCGGTGGCCCACGTGCCGGGGAGATGTGCGGGGGCTCGGGGTCGACACCGATGTGATCGAGGATCTTCCTGATCTGCGTGCCATCGGTAATGAAGGCGATCAGGCGCAGCTGCCCGCCGCACATCGGGCACAGCAGCGGGAACCTCGATCAGTTGAGGACAGAGCTGGTTCGCTGCGCCTAACTGCGGTCTGTCCCGCAAGGTCTCAGGAATCTGGCGATCAACACCGCCCACAGGTAGTGCGCCGGTGAGCGCTTGGGTGGGACCGCATTGCCCAGTGGCGCCACACTGGGTTTATATATAGTTATGCGTACGTCGCTGCTGCCAGACAGGTAGGTCATTCAATCCTCAATTGATAGCTGATTGCGCAGATTCCACGGGGGCTGGATGCCGATTTGACTCACAAACTCAGTGTCTGGTGTCAGACGCGGGCGGGCTCAAGGGCAATGACTTCAAACGCTACGTGAGTGTGATCAGATCGCCAGCGTCACGCCAGCTTTGCGCAAGGTAGAAGGCATAACGAGCGTTGCCCGGCTCTTGCTTGAGGGCCTCCTCGAGTACCGCCGCGTCCTTGCGAAAGGTCTCCGGATCGCGGCTACGAGCGCCTTCGTGGCGGCGGTCGATCCAAGCACCTGTTAGTGTCTCGACGCGGTGCGGCGCATTGGTGGTGAGGTATTCGTGCAACACCCCGACCCAGCGCCAGGGGAGCCGCTCAGGCAGTGGCTGGATGTCCGCTTTTGCAGGCGTCAGACCGTGCGTAAACCGCAAGCTCACTAACGGGGTGCATTCACCGTTTGACCCTGTTCTGCTCCCTTCATTCTTGCTCTGGAATTCCCGTGAAATATCAATACAAAACGCCCCTAACGCTTGCTGCACTTGCGCTGACAACTACCAATTTTGTAGCTGCGCAAACCACGCTGTTGAATGTTTCGTACGATGTCGCTCGTGAGTTCTACAAGGACTACAACACCGCATTTGTGGCTCACTACAAAAAAACCACCGGCAAGGAAGTCAAGATTGACCAAGCGCATGGCGGCTCCAGTGCGCAGGCTCGCGCTGTCAACGACGGACTGGATGCCGACGTGGTGACGATGAACACCACCACCGACGTTGAGTTTCTGGCAAGCACCGGCCTAGTGGCCAAGGATTGGGCCAAACGCTTTGCCAACAATGCCTCGCCCACCAGTTCGACCATGCTGATTCTCACGCGCAAAGGCAACCCGAAAAACATCAGGGATTGGGATGACCTGATCAAACCCGGCATCCAGGTGATTGTGGTCAACCCCAGGACCGGCGGCAACGGCCGCATGGCGTATCTGGCGGCCTGGGGCTATGTGCGCAGAAAAGGCGGCACCGACGCACAAGCCGCGGATGTCGTCGCCAAGCTGTTCAAGAACGTTCCGGTGTTGGCCAAGGGTGGCCGCGATGCGACGACCATTTTTCTGCAACGCAATATCGGCGACGCGCTGGTCAGGTTTGAGTCGGAAGTGGTCTCGGTGGAGCGCGAGTTTGGCGCAGGTAAGGTTGATGCGGTACACCCCTCGGTGAGCATCGTTGTTGAAAACCCGGTGGCGGTGGTGGAACGCACGGTTGCCAAAAAGGGTACCGCCGAGCTGGCCAAGGCCTACCTCGAGTACCTGTATTCCGACGAGGCGCAGGAAATCGCCGCCAAACACGCTCTGCGTCCGAGCTCGAGCGCTATCTTGCAGAAATACGCCAGCACGTTCACGCGCCGTGTTCCGGGCTGGGCACGCTGCGGCGCAACCCGGACCTGAAATGGCGGCAAACGCCGCAATTGGTGAGCGCGCAGGCACAGTTGCAGGCCACCATTTTGCAAAGCGCCGCACGCCTGGTCAGGCCTGGCGGACGCCTGGTTTATGCAACGTGGAGTTTGCTGGTCGAAGAAAACGAGGCCGTGGCGCAGGCACTTTCAGGGGCCAATGAAGGGTTTGCCGCACTCGACGTTGGACCGATTCTGACCGATCTGAAGGTGGAGGGCGCGGCCACCCTTTGCGCTGGCGGCGACAACGCCCAGCGCTATTTGCGTCTGTGGCGGCATCGGCATCAGACCGATGGCTTCTTTGCCGCCGTTTGGCAAAGACTCTGATCAGACGGCGGCACGGGTCGCGCGAATTCAGTAATCGACTTCGACCCGGTCGCGCCCGCCCTGTTTGGCGCGGTACAGCGCTGCATCGGCGCGCGCAATCAGCGCCTGACCGCTGTCGGTCTTTGCGTCGTAGGCCGCGATTCCGACGCTCACGGTCACCTGGATGGGTTGCAGCCCGCGGCCGAGTGGGATAGGACTCGCGCAAACCGCCTGACGGATCTTCTCGCCGATTTTCGCGAGCGAATCGACGCTGATCTGGGGAATGATCAGCATGAACTCCTCGCCCCCGTAGCGCACCGCCGTGTCGGCCTTGCGCACGGCTTCCTTGATCCGGCGCGCGACCTCCCGCAGCACCGCGTCGCCCGCCAGATGGCCGTAGCTGTCGTTGACCTTCTTGAAAAAGTCGATGTCGCACATGGCCAGCACCAGTTCGGTGTGGTAGCGATTCGATGAGAACACCGCCTCCTCCAGCCGGACCAGCCCATACTGCTTGTTGCCCAGACGCGTCAGCCCGTCGGTGATGGCACCGGTGTAATGACGCGAGTTGTTCGCCGCCAGCATCAGGTGCACGCCCAGATTCTGCAACAGATCCTTGCTCACCATTATCCGCGCCGGTATCGCGCAACAGTACAGAACGCCGAGCAGGCGTGCGTCGGAGACCACCGGCAGCGCAAAGGATAAGCCGTCGGGCTCGGCGAGCGTCTGCAGTTTCTGCGTGCGGTAGGCTTCGGCGAGCAAGGTCGGCGCGCTGTGGCTCTGTAGCTGATGCATGATGACAGACTCCCGCGCAAGTGCGTCCTCCAGTGGTTCGTCGCCTACGGCCATTCCCGGTTCGCCGGTACTCCCGCTGACGGCGCAGGTATAGCCGCCGGAGGAGGTTTCCAGAATGAACATCGACTGCTGGGGAAGAAGATTGTCCTGTATGACATTGCAGAGATTCTTCGCGAAATCGGTCATTTCCAGCTTCTTGGACGCTTCGACCACGAGTTTGTAGAGCAAGGTGGATTCGGTGTGCGCCGACTCCAGGCTGTCGGCCATCGAATTGAAATGGCCCGCGAGAACCCCGATTTCATTGTCCACCGCAACCTCGGCGCGCTCGGACAGGTTCCCCGCCGCGAGCCGGTCCATCGCCTGCTCCAATTTGGCCACCGGACGGATCACCAGGCGCCGCAGCAGAAACGTCAACAGCGCGAGCAGGACCACCGTCGCGCCCAGCCCCAGCCCCAGGATGATGCGGTTGCGCACCTCCCCGGCGCTCTTGAGCGGGGACAGATCGAAATCGACCAGGACAAAGCCGCGCGCGGTCTCGAGGGTCGCATGGCAGCCCAGGCAGGCTTGTGAGGTCGGCATCGAATTGACGACGCGCAGCCGCGCCGAGCCGTTCGCCGCGCCAAGTATCGAAGTTGCGGGAAAGGCCCCACTCCAGTCGCAGCCCGGGCACTCTGGATTGCCCCGGACCTCGATTCGGGTGCCGACCGCCGCCGGGTCCGAAGCTGCCTTGACCGTGCCGTTGGCATTCATTGCCAGCAAACGCAGCGCCCCGGCCATCTCCACGTAATGGCGCGCCTCGGTACTGATCTCGGCCCAGACTTTCGCGCCGCCGCCCGCCAGCATGTGCTCGCCGAGGTCGCGCGCGATGATGGTGGAAATGGTGCGAGCCTGATTCGTCTCCTGCTGCGTAAACTCGCGCTCGGCCAGGTCGGCCACCACGCCCCATACCAGCGCGCCCGCAGCGCAGGTAAACGCGACCACACCCGCCCCCAGCATGACGCCAAGCGTGTTCCAGGGTTTGACCTTGCGTTCCGAGCCGCCATCATGCGAATCCATGCTCTATCCCCTCTCCAATGCTGAGGCGACCTATTCGCGGCGAACATTTGGGTTGCCGGTAGTGTAGCCATTGAGTATGAACAAGTCTTGACTTTCGCGACCTTCGCCGCCACGCGAGAACGTGCGCACGGTCAAAAAAAAGCCCGCAGGAGGGCGGGCTCTTTCGATGGTGATTGGCGCCAACGACATCGTCAACCCTGGCGCACAGGACGATCCGAGCAGCCCGATCGCCGGCATGCCGGTACTTGAAGTCTGGAAGGCCAAGACCTCGATCGTGATGAAGCGCAGCATGGCTTCGGGCTATGCCGGTGTCGATAACCCGCTGTTCTACAAAGAGAACAACCGTGTGTTGTTTGGCGATGCCAAGAAGATGCTGGACGAAGTGCTGACGGTGCTGAAGGCCTGACATCATGGGGGCCAGCGGCTTCGCCGCCGACCCTTGGCAGAACACCTTCGAACGCCCGGCTTGCCGGGCGTTACTCATGGTGCGCCCTGCATGGGCAGGCTTGCCAAGCTATTACCGATAAGGCCGTCCTGCGGTTGATTCGACGATACCTGCAGGCTGGGATCATGGCAGCTGGCGTGGTACTGGAACGCCGCAGGGCGGGCGCGCTATGGCCGCTTCTGGCCAATGTGCTGCTCGATGAAGTGGATACGGCTCTGGAGAAACGGGGGCACCGACTCGCCAGGTGTGCCGATGACTGCAACGTTTACCTGCGAAGCCAGAAGGCGGGTGAGCGGGTGCCGCGATTCCTGGGAAAAGTTGTATGCAAAGTTGCACCTTCGGGTAAATGACAAGAAAACCGAGGTTGGTCCAGTCTTTGGTCGCAAGTTTCTTGGCTACTGCCTACAGCTCTGGGTGGGAGACAAGGTCAAGTTTGCGGTGGCTCCCAAGGCGCACGGGAAATTCAAAGCGCGTATAAGGGAGATCACCATCTGCAATGGAGGCCGAATCCTATCCCAAATCGCCCAGCAACTGAGGAGATACAGGCCGGGATGGAAAGCGTATTTTCGCCTGGCTCAAACTCCAAAGGTATATCGAGACTTGGACTCATGGGTAGGTCGCAGAGTTCGGGCAGTCCAGCCTAAACGTTGGAAGCGCGGCACCTCGATCTATAGAGAGTTACGGAGCCTTGGCGCTGCACAAGATAGCGGGGTGAAGGTGGCGTCCATTGGGGCCCATTGGTGGCGAGCTAGCCGGTCAGAACTTCATCGGGTGTTGACAACCTCTTACTTTGATAGTCTTGGAATACCCCGACTCACATGAGCTCAACTCCTCGAACCGCCGGGTGCGGACCCGCATGCCCGGTGGTGTGGCAGGGGCGCAGCCAATCTCTGCCCCCTATGCCGATTTTTCGTCAATGTGATTGTCTGGAAATCCCTCAAAGACCGCCGGCGCACGGAGCTGGTGCACTCGCGCCTGCTGGCGATGTCGGGTGTCTGGCAGCGCGTTATCGGCGCTTCTGCAATCGCTCCATCATCGCCTCTTGCCCAAGGCGCATGCGATTCAGGGCTTGCGCAAGGGTGTCGAACTCGGTGACGCCGCCCGAATCGTAGGCCTCCTTCAAGTTACCCTTGCTCATCTTCTCCGCAGCACTCGACAGGCTGGCAATAGTCCTGCTGACGGCCCTTGGCAAGCTGACGCTCAGCGCCAGCGCGACGACAACACCAATGGCAACGGTAATCAGCACGCCGATCAGAACCTGATCGAACATCTTTTCTGCCACCTTGGCCAGTGCCAGTGTTTCGCCGGTTTTTGCCTTGTCCATAGTGGCGATACCCTTGATCAGATCAGCAGAGAAACGATCCTTGCCAGCCTTGATCATGTCGTTGACCTCGGTTGACCGGTATTCGGCAGGCGCCACCCGCTCGGGCGCGGCGCTGGCAGTGGCCTTCGCGACGGTCCGCGCCGACGCACTCGCGTCAGCGCTGGCTTTCTGCTCGGCCTGAACCGCCTTGGATCTTTGATCCACGGCTATGAAAATCCTCTCCATTTCTGACCCATAGAAAGCGGCTGCAGCTTCCCACACGGCCACCTGCTCGAGATCCTTGGCGTTGAAAGCGCCGTCACTGCCGGTTTTCATTTTTGCCAGTGTGGCTTCAATTTTGCTCATTGCGCCTTGCCACTCACGCTCGTAGGAATCGCGCTTATCCTTGTTACCGATATAGACGAAATACTCCTTTTCGTAACGCCGGATCTGTTGTGCAAGAACCGCCAGCGATCCAAGTTCACTGGTCGCCACGGTATTTCTGCGCGTGCTATCCACCACCGTGCTTTTGGCATTGCTGGTGGCGTACCAGACCAGAGCGGCCTGCACCAGGAAAAACAGCACAATGAGCATCAACCCATTGGCAAGGCGCGACTTGATTGAGGTGCTTGACTTCATTTCTTGTTCTCCATGGGTTGCACTAGAAAAAGTACAAATTAACCGTGACCACCCGGGCTGGATGCCGACAAAATTTCGCGAATCACAGTGTCGGCATTCACATTCGTAGGCAACTGCCGCTTGAGAATGGCCAGCAAGACGTCGGTCGTCACCGCTTCAACCGAGCCTGCCAGATGGCTTCCTTCGGCGCGCACGTCCTCAACCACGAAGCCGGCGGCAACGCCAATATGCTGGCTCAGTATCTCTTCGGCCAGATCGCAAAACCGGTCAAAACTGACATTCACGTCAGGCTGGTTCTGCAGCGCAGCGCTTTGCGCGTGATCTGGGCCTACCATCTGTTCCATCATCGCCAGCAATGCTGACCAGGGAATGGGTCGCCGGATGTGTCTGGGTGACAGCAGAGACACCGGCGGATTGATCCAGATCGTGCTTTGTGCCAGGTGAGCATGAGACTTCGCAAATTCGATGGCGCTCGGTTTGGCTCCATCGAAAATGAAGATGTCAGAACGCGCCAGATCTGCTTCCAGTTGGAAAACGGTGTCGTTGCGCTCGGCCAGATGAATCATGCCTGCAAAAATCTTGGTCTCGGTCGGATTCATGCCATCGACGTGAACCCGAAAGACCATCTTTGCACCTGAGCGCAGCGGCTCATTCATCGCAATGCTTCCGCATAAAACCTTTTTGCAAGGGTGCCCTCATCGAATGTGATAGCCGCAAGGCAGACAGCCAGCAGGGGACTGTCTCGCAACGCCTCAAACCGTGTACCGCAGAGGTTATCGTCAGATTCAAGCTACTGATCTGACGCAGATCAATGTTTTGGAATGTAGTTCGGGCGACCAACGTCGCTGGCAGCCCGCCATTAGCCAAGCAACGGATAGGCTTCACAACTGCATGCAGCCAAGTATTGCACCTTTGATCAGCTATCGATCAGAGGGCAAGCCCTCGATTTGCACGCAGCAATGCCTTGCTTGGCAAGTGCACCACCAAAAAGCCCTGTGCGGTAGTGCAAGTTCGGGTGCACCGCTTACGCCAGGCGCAGGTTCATCCCACAGCGCGTCTGAATCGCCGCTTTGACCGGTCACCAGTTGATGCTCTGATCTACCGCGTAGTCCGGTGCCGGTTGCGCTGCCAGATCCCAGTCCGGCTCGATTTGCACTCCGTCACCGGTCTGCGCATCACCGTCATCCCACAGCAGTGGCCCACGTGCGGGGGATATGCGCGGGGGCTCGGAGTCGACACCGATGTGATCGAGGATCTTCCTGATCTGCGTGCCATCGGTAATGAAGGCGATCAGGCGCATCTGCCCGCCGCACATCGGGCACAGCAGCGGGAAAACCTCGATCAGTTGAGGACAGAGCTGGTTCGCTGCGCCTAACTGCGGTCTGTCCCGCAAGGTCTCAGGAATCTGGCGATCAACACCGCCCACAGGTAGTGCGCCGGTGAGCGCTTGGGTGGGACCGCATTGCCCAGTGGCGCCACACTGGGTTTATATATAGTTATGCGTACGTCGCTGCTGCCAGACAGGTAGGTCATTCAATCCTCAATTGATAGCTGATTGCGCAGATTCCACGGGGGCTGG
Source organism: uncultured beta proteobacterium (assembly GCA_963750665.1). Classification (GTDB taxonomy): domain Bacteria; phylum Pseudomonadota; class Gammaproteobacteria; order Burkholderiales; family Burkholderiaceae_C; genus Rhodoferax. The sequence continues at coordinate 364,985 of CAVVRQ010000028.1, read as the reverse complement.
ATGCCGATTTGACTCACAAACTCAGTGTCTGGTGTCAGACGCGGGCGGGCTCAAGGGCAATGACTTCAAACGCTACGTGAGTGTGATCAGATCGCCAGCGTCACGCCAGCTTTGCGCAAGGTAGAAGGCATAACGAGCGTTGCCCGGCTCTTGCTTGAGGGCCTCCTCGAGTACCACCGCGTCCTTGCGAAAGGTCTCCGGATCGCGGCTACGAGCGCCTTCGTGGTGGCGGTCGATGAAAATTCTTCTGGCCGTTGATGGCAGCAGCTACACCAAGAAGATGCCGCTGCCGATGGCAAATTCGACCTGGTCATGATGGGCTCACACGGTCACGGTAGCCTGGTGAATCTGGTGCTGGGTTCGGTCGCCACGCAGGTGCTGGCAAATTGCAAGGTGCCGGTGCTGCTGGTGCGATGAGGGGGCACCGAATCTGTATACGGCCTGAAAACGCTACTGTTTATGTAGCGTGTTGCGCAGATTGCATAAGGGCTAGAGCCAGATTTTTCTTCTAATTTGGAGCCAGGATCTGGCTTGCCGAGCGGGTTAGTGCCGCCGTCAGCGCGTCCAGCACCGCCGAATCGAGATTCCAGCAATGCCAAAAAAGATCAATCGGCAAGCTGTGTCCGGGGGCGAGGTTGACCAGACGACCGCTGCGCAAATACTCGCTGGCCAGTAATTCGGGCAGGACGCTGACGCCCCAACCCGCCAGCACGGCGCGCACCTGGCCTTCGGAACTGGGCACATAGATCTGGCTCAGAGCGACTCGTTTCAGGCCGAACGCGCGAGCGACAAATTCGGACTGCAAATCGTCCTTGCGGTTAAAGGCGATAAACGGCACGGCGCGAAAATTGTGCGCCGACAAGCCATTCGGACAATGCTCGCCGGCGTAGTCGGCTTCGGCCACGGCCACATAGCGCATGGCCCCCAGGGGCGTCATCTTGCAACTGCGCAGGGCCTGCTTGAGGGTGGTGACACAACCCAGCACGCGGCCCTCGCGCAGCCACTCGATGGTGAAATCCTGATCATCGGTGATGATTTCCAGTCCCAGGCCCTGGCGCGCCAGCGCACTCAAGGCCGGCAGCGCCCAGGTCGCAATGCTGTCGGCGTTGATGGCAATCGAGATGCGCTCCCCGTCGGCCCCGCTGGCCGGCGCGCCGGGCGCCAGGTCCTTGAGATCGCGCTCCAGATCCGCCCGCAGCAAGCGCATTTGCAGCGCATGCTTGAGCAGCAAACGACCGGCGGAGGTGGCCTTGAGCGGTCGACTGCGCACGATCAGAACCGTGCCCACTTGAACTTCAAGCGAGCGCAAGCGCTGCGACACCGCGGACTGGGTGATCGAAAGCCGCACCGCCGCGCGCTCAAAGCCCCCTTCTTCCATGATCGCCGCCAGGCACTCCAGGGCATCGGGGTCAAAGGTACTCATAGCGATAAAAATGGCAGATGTGGTTACACAAGTTTTGATTCTAGTCAAGCTCAATGCCGCTATGCTCAGGCCATGCCACGCCTTATACAAGCTCCCAGTCTGGTCATGGCCACGCTGTGGGTGGATTGGCTGCGTGCGCAGGGTATCGGTGCCAGCGTGCAGCGTGAGTACCTGCGAAGTGCTGCGGGCGAACTGCCGCCTGATCAATGCCTGCCCGAGGTCTGGATTGATGACCCGGGCCAGGAAACGCAGGCGCGTAATCTTTTACGCATCCTTCGGCGTCCAAGACAGCGTCGCTGGATGTGCACCTGTGGTGAGCTGGTCGAAGGTGGATTTGAGCAGTGCTGGAACTGCGGGGGCATGATGCCGGGGATGGGATTGAGCTCGCTGCGCTAGCTACTGTATAAATAGCTGCTTGCGCTTGATGGATAGGGGCTGTATAGCAGTTGCGAAACCAATATAATGGTGCCAGCGTGATAACTTGAGCCCATGAGAACACGAATCATCGTTTCGCTAGTTTTGCTGTTCGTGCTGTTCACGGCCGGCTCGGCCACCGCATTGTTCACCTTTGGCAGCGCGACCGAACTCTATGGACGCGTCGTCAAGCTCCATCAAATCGAGGATCTGCGCGGGCAACTGCTGGCCAAGCTGCTCAAGGTTGAGGCCAGCTTGTTCACCTTTGCCACCGCCAATCAGACCGATTTGACGGCCACCGTTGAGGACGCGATCGCTTTGGAGTCGATTGCCGGTCGCTGCCTGGGCTGCCACCACGAACCGGCCATCGCCAAACGCCTTGAGGCTCTGCAGCGCGACGTTGACGAGTATCAAAACGGCTTGAGCTTCTACATGACTGCCGCGGCCAACCAGGCCCGCACGATTCAGCTCAAACACGATGTGGCACTGATCGGAAACTCGTTGATGGCGAACATTGAGGCCATGTCCGCTGCGGCATCAGCCAAACTTTCGGTCGTCAGCGCGCAGGCCGAAGTCGAGGCCAGTCGCGGGCGCACCCTGCTGGCCATTACGTTTCTGCTAACTTGCCTGGTCGGCATTTTCATCGCGGTCAATCTGACAAACGCCATTTCCAGACCGGTGCACGACATCGTTGCGGCGACCAGAGTAGTCGCCGACGGAAAATTGGGCCATACGCTGGCGCGCTCGTACCCGGCCGAATTTGGTGAACTGGCCACGGCCTTTAACGCCATGAGCTTGTCGCTGCAAGCCGATCAGGACAAGCTGCTGCAGGACATGGTGGAGCGGCGACGAATTGAGTCGGAATTGCGCAGCAGCGAAGAGCGCTATGCGCTGGCCGAGCGCGGTGCCAATGATGGCTTGTGGGATTGGGATCTGAGCTCGGACATGATCTACTTCTCTCCGCGCTGGAAAGCCATGCTCGGCTACGCTAGTGAGGAGCTTGGCAGCCGGCCGGCGGACTGGTTCGATCTGGTCCATGCGGAGGATCTGCCCGGCCTGAAGGGCCGGCTGGCCGCCCATTTCAGCGGTGAAGCCGACCAGTTCAGCGCGGAGCACCGCGTGCGACACCGCGATGGCAGCGAGCGCTGGGTCTTGACGCGCGGCATTGCGGTCTTCGATGCCGCTGGGAAAGCGATACGGATCGCTGGCTCTCAGACCGATATCACCGATCGCAAAGTGGCCGAGCAGCAGTTGTTCCACGGCGCGTTTCATGACCCGCTGACAAATTTGCCCAATCGCGCGCTGTTCGTCAACCGTCTGGAGCATGCCTTCAGCGCCGCACCGCGCGGGCGGGCCAACTCCTTTGCCGTGCTGTTCCTTGACCTCGATCGATTCAAGTTTGTCAACGACAGCTTCGGCCATGCGGCGGGTGACGAGCTGTTACGCGCGTTTGCCGCGCGTCTGGTCGAGACACTGCGCCCGGGCGACACGGCGGCACGCTTTGGCGGCGATGAATTCGCGATCCTGCTTGGCCAGGTGGGCGACGTCTCGGACGCAATCCTGGTGGCTGAGCGCGTGCTCGAGACAACCAGGCAGCCTTTTACCGTCAGTGCGCAGGACATCTACGCCAGCGCCAGCATTGGCATTGCGCTGGTCTCGCCGCACTGCGAAGCGCCCGACCAACTGCTGCGCGACGCCGACCTGGCGCTGTACCAGGCCAAGGCCAACGGCAAGGCACGCTACGAAGTGTTTGATACCTTCATGCGGTCCCGCACGCTCGATCAGTTGCACCTTGAAACCGACTTGCGCGGCGCACTGGATCGCAAAGAATTGCGCGTCTATTACCAGCCTATTTTTGATCTTCAGCAGAACCTGATTACGGGTTTCGAAGCCCTGCTACGCTGGCAGCACCCGGTGCGCGGCCTGATCCCGCCGCAGGAGTTCATCCCGGTAGCCGAAGAATGCGGGCTGATCGGGCGCATCGGTGCCTGGGTGTTGCGGGAGGCCTGCGAGAAACTCAGCCATTACACGGCGCAACAAGGGTCAACGGCGGCGCTGACGATGAACGTCAATATCTCGAGCCGGCAATTGACCCCGCATCTGATTGAAGAAGTCAAGGCGGTGCTGCGCGACACCGGTGTCAATCCGAAAAGTCTTGGGCTGGAGATCACCGAAAGCATCGTGATGTCAGACACCGACTCCAACGAGTCCTTGCTACAGGAGCTCAGGGCACTGGGTGTGGGCATCCACATTGACGATTTCGGTACCGGCTACTCGTCGCTGAGTTACCTGCACCGCTATCCGGTGGACTTGCTCAAGATCGACCAAAGCTTTGTCGGCACCGCAGGCACGAGCAAGGAAAACCTGGAAATCATCAAGACCATTCTTGGTCTTGCCAAGGCGCTGAACATGGAAGTGATCGCCGAAGGCGTCGAATCGCAAGAGCAGATGAAAATGCTGCAGGACCTCGGCTGTCGCTATATTCAGGGTTTCCTGATATCCAAACCCGCCGAAATGCTGAAAATTCTTGATACAAAATGCGCCTTCACGCTGGTCAGTAAAGGCGATTCCGCCAAAGGAGACTTTCATGCAAGCATTTCGCAGGTTCTTTAGTGCCGGTTTTCTGCTCGCTTCGCTGCTGCATGTCGGCTCGGCCCACGCCGCAACCGAAAGCAAGGAACTCGTGATCGGCCTGATTCCCGAGACCAACATCTTCCAGCAGATGGAGCGTTTCAAGCCGCTGGGAAAATATCTCTCCGAGCAAACCGGGACGAATATCAAATTCTCCGTTCTCACGCGCTATGGCAACCTGATTGAGAACTTCCAGCAGCACCATCTCGACGGCGCATTTTTTGGGTCCTTCACGGGCGCCCTGGCTATTCAAAAACTCGGCATCGTGCCGATCGCACGGCCGGTGAACCTCAACGGCAAATCCACCTATTCCGGCATGATTTTCGTGCGCAAGGACAGCGGAATCAAGACGGTACAGGACATGCGCGGCAAGCGCTTCGCGTTCGTCGAAAGGGCAACATCGGCCGGCTACATCTTCCCGCTGGCCTACCTGGCCGATCACGGGGTGAAGAACGTCACGGAATTCATGGGTGAAACATTCTTTACCGGCAGCCACGATGCCGCCATGTATGCCGTGCTGCAGCGCAAGGCCGGCGTTGGCGCGGCCAAGGATTCGGTCTATGAGTGGGTCGCCTCGCGCGATCCGGCGATCAACCGGGACCTGCAGGTGCTGGCCCGGTCCGAGGAATTCCCCTCCAATGGATTGGGGCTGCGGAAGGACATGGATCCGGCCCTGGTGGCCCGGCTCAAGACGGTCCTGCTGCATCTGCATGAAAATCCACAGGGTCTCAAGGTGCTGGAGACGCTGCGTGCCAAGCGTTTCATTGAAACGCGGGTTGAAGATTACAAGCCGGTGTTTGATGCCGCGCGGCACGCCGGTATCGACGTGAGCGGCTACGTGTTTCAAAACGATTGAGCGCCGTTTAGCGCTGGGGATAAGCTCGGTGGCAGTTGGAGGTGATCGTGTCGCAAATCCGTCAAGCCGCCGTCGCGGGTGCTTTCTATCCTGGGCCAGCCGCAGCATTGTCTGCGGAGGTATTGTCCATGCTGGCAAGCGCTGTCAAGTCGGCTGTGGCGGTGCCCCAACCCCAAGTCCCAAAGGCCCTGATCGTGCCCCATGCTGGCTACGTCTATTCCGGCGCAACCGCCGCGCTGGCCTATGCGCGGCTGGCCGTTGCTCGCAACACCATCCGGCGCGTGATTTTGCTCGGTCCGGTGCACCGGGTACCAGTGCGCGGTTTGGCGCTGCCTGGCGCTGCAATTTTTGCGACACCGCTGGGCAATATCGAAGTCGATCAGGCGGCCGTTGCCAGGATTGCGTCACTGCGCCAGGTCGTGGTGAGTGCGGCGGCGCACGCTTTGGAGCACGCGCTGGAGGTGCAGTTGCCGTTTCTGCAAACTGTCCTGGACGACTTCAAACTGGTGCCGCTGGCGGTTGGCGACGCCACGCCGTCTGAGGTGGCCGAGGTGTTGGACCTGCTTTGGGGCGGGTCAGAAACCCTGATTGTCATCAGCTCCGACTTGTCGCACTTTTTGCCTTATCGCAGCGCCCAGACCAGAGATGGCGCAACGGTGCAGGACATCCTGCACCTGGACAACTCGCTCACGCACGAGCAGGCTTGCGGAGCGACGCCGCTTAACGGCTTGTTGCTGGCCGCCCGGCAGCATCATTTGCAGCCGCAACTGCTCGGGCTTTGCAACTCGGGCGACACGGCAGGCGACAAAGCGCGTGTCGTCGGCTACGCGGCGTTTGCCTTGATGCCGGAGCAGCAAAATGAGCATTGATGCCAGCGATGGCGGGCAACAGGCGGCACCCGAGGATGCCGGGGACATCTTGCTGCCGATCGCGCGCGCGACCATCGCCAAGGCTTTGGGTCAGGAATCGGCTGTGACCCCGGAAGGTGCCGCCTGGCTGCAAGAGCCGGGTGCCTGCTTTGTCACGCTGACCCAGCACGGGCAGTTGCGAGGCTGCATTGGGTCGCTGCAGGCCAGCCGCCCGTTGCTGGCCGATGTCAAGTCCAATGCCGTCGCGGCTGCCTTGCACGATCCGCGCTTTTTGCCTCTGACTCTGACAGAACTGGCCAGCACCGTAATTGAAGTCTCATTGCTGTCGCCGCTGCAGGCGATGCGGTTTGAAAGTGAAGTACAGGCGTTGGCGCAATTGCGACCTGGCGTGGACGGGGTGGTATTTGAATGCGGCCGTTACCGCAGTACCTTCTTGCCGCAAGTCTGGGAGCAGTTGCCAAGCGCACGTGAATTCATGGCGCAGCTCAAGCGCAAGGCGGGACTGGCGTCTGATTTTTGGTCCAAAGACGTGCGGCTGCAGCGTTACAGCGTGCGTCATTGGCAGGAAGAACGTTGACCCGCAGCAGCGCAGCCGTGCGATGATGGCTATCGGATGTGCGGCTCGGCCAGCATTTGCTCCGGCAACGTAAAGTAAGCGGCGCTGGCACCCCGATGCTGGCTCGCCAGCGCAAGTTCATGGCGCGCCACGCTGCGCAAATGGACTTCATCCGGACCATCGAGCAGTTGCATGGCACGGCCCCAGGTCCAGAAGTAGGCCAGCGGCGTGTCGGGTGAAAGACCCATGGCACCAAAGACCTGCATGGCGCGATTGACCACACGCGTTTGTAGCCGCGCGGCCACCACCTTGATGGCGGCCACATCAACCCGGCTTTGCGTCCGTTCAGCAGTCGGCACCAACCCCTTCTGATCGAGACGCCAGGCGGCGCGCAGCACCAACAGGCGCGCCTGATCGATCTCCAGACGCGAATCCGCAATCCACTCCTGAATGTTGGCGAAATCAGACAGGTACTTGCCAAAAACGTGGCGCTCCAGCGTGCGCTCGCACATCAAGGAGAGCGCCAGTTCGCACTGGCCGATGGTGCGCATGCAGTGATGGATGCGACCCGGCCCCAGGCGTGCCTGCGCCATGGCAAAACCGGCACCTTCGCGGCCCAGCAGGTTGGCAGCCGGCAGGCGCACGTCCGCAAAGACAATCTCACAATGCCCTTCGGGCGAGTGGTGCTGCATGATGGCCATGTTGCGCACCAGCTTGACACCGGGCGTGTCCAGGGGCACCAGCAGCATGCTGTGGGACGCATGTTTGTCGGCGCCCTCGTTGCCACTGCGACACATCACAATGAGCAATTTACAGTCGGGGTGCGCGGCACCGGTTACAAACCATTTGCGACCGTTCAGGACTAACTGCTCACCCTCATGGCGCACGCAGGTCTGCAGGTTGGTTGGATCGGACGAGGCCACGTCCGGCTCCGACATGGCAAAGGCCGAGCGGATGTCACCCTCGAGCAAGGGGCGCAGCCATTGCTGATTCTGCTGCGGTGTGGCAAACAGGTGCAGCAGTTCCATATTGCCGGTGTCGGGCGCGCTGCAATTGAAGACCTCCGATGCCCAGGGCAAGCGGCCCATGACTTCGGCCAGCGGCGCATACGCCACATTGCTCAGGCGCAGGCCCGGCTCATCGTCACGCAAACCCGGCAGGAACAGATTCCACAAGCCCTCGGATTTGGCCAGCGCCTTCAGGTCGGACATGAACGGCGGCGGGAAAATTCCCTCCGCCACCGAGCGATGCCAGGCCGCGTTATAGGGCAAGACATAGCGATCGATAAAGTCTTCCAGCCGACGACGCAAAGTCTGCACTTCGGGCGAATAGTCAAATTCCATGGACTGCCTTTCCGGTAAAGAAACGCCTGAAGCCGCCGCCCACCAGCTGGCGCAAGCTTCAAGCTTATCGGCGTGCAGTTTGCCCAAGTTGGCGCCTTTTGGCTGTCACCTCGGTGCGCCCTCAAGCTAAAATGAAATGTGGTTACAAGCGCAATCGAACTCCTCTTCAACCTGGCCATGCTGGTGGCCATGAGCCTGATCTCGGGCTTCGTGCGCCAACCCGAAGAAGCGCCAGGTCGGCAGGCTATTGTGCAGGGCATGCTGTTTGGCGCCGCCGCATTGATCGGCATGCTGCATCCGCTGGCGCTGGGGCCGGGGCTGATCTTTGATGGTCGCTCGGTGATGATCAGCCTGTGTGGCCTGTATTTTGGCCCGCTGGCCGTCACTATTGCCGCCGCCATGGCGCTTCTGTACCGCATCTACCTGGGCGGTATCGGCGTCTATGTGGGCGTGCTGGTGATCCTCGCCTCGGCGCTCTGGGGCCTGTATTTCCATCGCCGCTGGCGTCGGCGCGGGCTGACGCTCACGGCCAAGCGCCTGCTGCTGGTCGGCCTGGCGGTCCACCTGAGCATGCTGTTGCTGATGCTGGCCTTGCCGGCCGCAATGGCGCTCGACACCCTGCAACACCTTGGCCTGCCAATTTTGCTGGCCTACCCCCTGGTCACGCTGCTGATTGGCAAGGTACTGTCGAGCCAGCAAACGGCGTTGGAGGCGGCCACCGCGCTGAGTGAGAGCGAGCGGCGTCACCGCCTGCTGGCCGACAATGCCAGCGATGTGATCTGGACCATGAACCTGCAAGGGCGTTTCACTTACGTCAGCCCGTCGGTCGAGAAGCTGCGCGGCTACTCCGGCGCAGAAGTGCTGCAGCAGTCGCTGGAGCAGTCTCTGTGCCCGGGTCGATTGAGCTGGCCACCAGGAGCCTGGGCCAATCGATCGCGGCCATGGCGGCGGGTTTGCCGTTTATCGAGTTTCGCGGTGAGCTCGAGCAGCCCTGCAAGAACGGGGGCAGCGTCTGGACCGAGGTCACGACCAGCGGCATGCGCGATGGCAGCGGTCAGTTCATCGGCATCCTGGGTGTCACACGCGACATCACGGCGCGCAGAAAAGCCGAAGCCAAAACACTGCGCCTGAGCCAGCTTTATGCCGCATTGAGCCAATGCAACCAGGCCATTGTGCGTTGCCACAGCGAGGCCGAGTTGTTCGCCGAAGTTTGCCGCGTGGCGGTGACTTTCGGTGGCATGCAGGCGGCCTGGATCGGACTGGTCGATCAGCACAACCAGCAAGTCGTCAGGGTGGCGTCGTTTGGCGACAACCTGGGCTATGTAGCGCAGCTCGACTTGTCGGTGGATGCGGGCAAACCCTCGGGTCAAGGCCTTACCGGCAGCGCGATTCGGCAGGATCAGCCGAACTGGTGCCAGGATTTCGCCAACGATGCGCGCACCGCAGCCTGGCATGAGCGCGGCGCACGTGCGGGCTGGGCGGGCGCGGCATCGCTGCCGATCCGGCGCGCCGGCGTGGCAGTGGGCGCGCTCGTTCTGTATGCGGCTGAAGTGAATGCGTTCGATGAAGCGATTCGCCAGCTGCTGATTGAAATGAGCTCGGACATCAGTTTTGCACTGGATAATTTTGCGCATGAGGCAGCGCGCCAGCAAGCCGACGAGCGACTGCGCCAAAGCGAACGCTCGCTCAAGGAATCACAACGCATGGCCGGGCTGGGCAGCTATGTGCTCGATATCCACAGCGGGCATTGGGACAGCTCGGAGATGCTCGACCGCCTGTTCGGCATCGACGCAGGCTACGACCGCTCGGTGCTGGGCTGGACCGCCCTGATCGAGCCTGACGATCAGGCGCTGATGGCAAATTACTTTCGGGACGACGTGCTGGGACAAGGCCAGGCCTTCAACAAGGAATACCGCATCCGCCGCCACGATGACCAGACCCAGCGCTGGGTGCACGGCCTGGGCGAACTCGAATTCGACGCGCACGGCGAGCCGCTCAAGATGCAGGGCACAATTCAGGACATCACCGAGCGCAAACAGGCCGAGCAACGCTTGCGCGCCAGCGAGTCCAGCTTGAGCGAGGCCCAGCGTATCGCCCAGCTCGGCAACTGGACGCTTGAGCAGCCGAGCGGCAAGTTGATCTGGAGCGACGAGATCTACCGCATCTTCGAACTCGACCCAGCACAATTCTCACCCAACTATCAAGGCTTGCTGGATGCCACCCACCCACTCGACCGCGACGCCGTGAAGCAGGCCTACAACGAAGCCCTGGCCCAGCGCAAGCCTTGCGACCTCGTGCACCGGCTGCTGATGCCCGATGGGCGCATCAAGTGGGTGCAGCAGCGCTGTCTGTCTGAATTTGACGCCAGCGGCAAGGCGCTGCGAACACGCGGCACGGTGCAAGACATCACCCAGCACCAGGAAGCCAAAAGCCAAATCTACAATCTGGCCTTCTATGACCCGCTGACCGGCCTGCCCAACCGCCAGCTATTGCACGATCAGCTCAGGAAAACACAGGCTGGCGCAGCCGCTCACCAGAACACCGGGGCACTGTTGTTTGTCGACCTGGACAACTTCAAAGCGCTGAACGACACACGCGGGCATGAAGCGGGAAACGCACTGCTGCAAGAGGTGGCCCGGCGTTTGAACGCTTGCGTGCGCGAGCTTGACACCGTGGCCCGGCTCAGCGGAGATGAATTCGTGGTGCTGCTGCAGGACCCGGCCGCGAACCCGCACGAGGCTGCGCTACACGCCGAAAGCGTGGGCCGCAAGATACTGCTGGCCCTCAACCAGGCCTACCCGCTGGACGAATATATGCATCACTGCAGCGCCAGCATCGGCATCACGGTGCTCGGTCAAGCCGAGGAGAACCTTGAAGAGCCGCTCAAACGGGCCGAGCTGGCGATGTACCAGGCCAAGGCCGCCGGCCGCAACACACTGCGTTTTTTTGATCCCCAGATGCAAGACGCCGTTACCTCCCGGGTTGCCCTGGAAGCGGGCTTGCGCGAGGCGCTGGAGCGTCAGCAGTTTGTGCTGCACTACCAGGCGCAGGTCAACGCCGAGCGTCAGATTACCGGGGTCGAGGCGCTGGTGCGCTGGCTTGATCCCAAGCGCGGGCTGGTGTCGCCGGGCGAGTTTATCGGGTTGGCGGAAGAAACCGGCCTGATCCTGCCACTGGGCAACTGGGTGCTCGATGCAGCCTGCCAACAACTGGCGCAGTGGGCCAGGCGCCCCAAGCTGGCGCATCTCACGATGGCCGTCAATGTGAGCGCGCGTCAGTTCCACCAGAGCAACCTGGTGCGCCAGGTGTTCGATACGCTGGCGCGCACCGGTGCCAACCCGAGCCGGCTCAAGCTGGAACTGACCGAGAGCATGCTGGTGAGCAACATTGAAGATGTGGTGGCCAAGATGAACGCCCTCAAGGACCAGGGTGTTGGCTTCTCGCTGGACGACTTCGGCACCGGTTATTCGTCGCTTTCCTACCTCAAACGCCTGCCGCTTGATCAACTCAAGATCGACCAGGGTTTTGTGCGAAATATCCTGCTCGACGCGAATGACGCCGCGATTGCCAAGATGGTGGTGGCGCTGGCCAACAGCATGGGCCTGAACGCCATCGCCGAGGGCGTGGAGACCGAGCCGCAATGTGCGCTGCTGGCGAGCCTGGGCTGCCATGCCTATCAGGGCTACCTGTTCAGCCGGCCGCTGCCGCTGGCCGAATTTGAGGCGTTTGCGCTGCAGGCTTGACACCCGCATAGACGCTGGCGCAGCAAGCACCTTGCGCCGCGACGACTAGACCACGCCCGCCTGACGCAGCGCCGCCACCTGCGCGGCATCGAGCCCGAGTTCAAGGAGCACCTCGTCGCTGTGCTGGCCCAGCGCCGGCGGCGCGCGGCGCAGCACCGCGGGTGTGCCCAGCAGTCGCAGCGGGCTCGCCACCGTTTTGATATTTGCTATTGATTTACTAGCTGCTAGCGCATGATTGACGGGGGCTAAAGTCTGATTTATTACCAAACCCCGGGCCTGCACCTGGGCGTCGGCAAAGGCCTGCCCGAGGTCGTTGATGGCGCCGCATGGCACGGCTTTGTCTTCCAGCAGCGCAATCCAGTCGGCGGTGCAGCGGCTGCGCGTGACCGGCAGCATGGCCGCCACCAGGGCGTCACGATGCTTGACGCGCAAGCTGTTGCTGGCAAAGCGCGGGTCGGCGGACCACTCCGGGCGAGCGGCCGCCGCACAGAAGCGGGCAAACTGGCCGTCGTTGCCAATCGCCAGCAGCATGGCACCGTCGGCGGTGTCAAAGGTCTGGTAGGGGGCCAGACTGGGGTGGGTGTTGCCCTGGCGTTGTGGCACCTGGCCGGTGTTGAGAAAACCCGCCGCCTGATTGCCCAGAACCGCCATGCCAACGTCGAGCAGGGCCATGTCGATGTGCTGGCCCGCGCCGCTGCGGTGGCGTACTTCGAGCGCCGCCAGAATCGCGCTGGTGGCATAGACCCCGGTGAAGATGTCGATCACCGCCACGCCGACCCGCATCGGGCCGCCGCCGGGCGTGCCATCGGCCGCGCCGGTAATGCTCATCAGGCCGCTCGTGGCCTGGATCATCAGGTCGTAGCCAGCGCGCTCGGCATACGGGCCGGTTTGCCCGAAGCCGGTGATGGAGCAATATATCAGGCGCGGGTTGAGCGCTTTGAGGCTCTCGTAATCAAGCCCGTATTGCTTCAAGCCGCCGACCTTGAAGTTTTCCACCAGCACGTCGCTTTGCGCGGCCATCTTGCGGATCAGCGCCTGGCCTTCTGGCTTGCCCATGTCGAGCGTGATCGAGCGCTTGTTGCGGTTGCAGGCGGTGAAATAGCTGGCCTCGGAAGTGTCGTGACCGTCCACGTCCTGCATGAAGGGCGGGCCCCAGTGGCGCGTGTCGTCGCCCAAGCCCGGGCGCTCGACCTTGATCACATCAGCGCCCAGGTCCGCCAGCATCTGGGTGCACCACGGGCCCGCCAGCACGCGCGACAGATCGAGAACTTTGAGGTGGGACAGGGCGGCAGGGGGTGTGGTCATGGTGCGAGTGAATCGGTTAGCGTGGTGGGGTTGAAGTCCGGGGCTTGTTATCGTTGTTGGGCAAGTGGTTGTGGCTGGCCGCGGGTGCTAAGGCAGTGGGCCTCATACGCGCTTCGCTTTGCGAAATCGACCCCCTGCCTTAGCACCCACGGCCCGAACGGCATATGAGTTTGCGACGATGAATGCCAGAAGCCGGGTTTTCAAAGTTGGCACACCAAGGCGCGCGCAGCAGCGGGTGGGGTATTGGGGTCCGCCGATTTCGCAAAGCGAAGCGCGTATGAGGCGGGCCCCAATACCCCACCCGCTGCCTCCACAGACTGTCGCATCAATATCCCTGGTCACTGAGAAGGAAAAAATAATTGGAATCTGACCCCAATTAATTAAACGCCTGAATCCCGGTCTGCGCGCGGCCCAGAATCAGCGCGTGGATGTCGTGCGTGCCTTCGTAGGTGTTAACCACTTCCAGATTCACCAAATGGCGCGCCACACCGAACTCGTCGCTGATGCCGTTGCCGCCCATCATGTCGCGCGCCAGGCGGGCAATGTCGAGCGACTTGCCGCAGGAGTTGCGTTTCAGGATCGAAGTGATTTCAACCGACGCTGTGCCTTCGTCTTTCATGCGCCCCAGGCGCAGGCAGCCCTGCAGGCCCAGCGCAATCTCGGTCTGCATGTCGGCCAGTTTCTTCTGGATCAACTGGTTGGCGGCGAGCGGGCGGCCAAACTGCTTGCGCTCCATCACGTAGCGGTGCGCGCGCAGCCAGCAGTCTTCGGCCGCACCCAGCGTGCCCCAGGCGATGCCGTAGCGCGCCGAGTCCAGGCAGGTGAACGGGCCTTTGAGGCCACGGATCTCAGGGAAGGCGTTTTCTTCCGGGCAGAACACGCTGTCCATGACGATCTCGCCGGTGATGGAAGCGCGCAGACCAACCTTGCCGTGAATCGCCGGGGCGCTCAAACCCTTGGCGCCTTTGTCCAGCACAAAGCCGCGAATTGGTCCCACCTGGCCGGACTCAGACACCTCCTTGGCCCAGACCACAAACACGTCGGCGATGGGCGAGTTGGAAATCCACATCTTGCTGCCACTGAGCTTGTAGCCACCCGCCACCTTGTGCGCGCGTGTGGCCATCGAGCCGGGATCGGAGCCATGGTCGGGCTCGGTCAGGCCAAAGCAGCCGATCCACTCGCCGGTGGCGAGTTTGGGCAGATACTTTTGCTTTTGCGCTTCGGTGCCAAAGTCAAATATCGGCAGCATTACGAGCGAGCTTTGCACGCTCATCATCGAGCGATAGCCGGAGTCAACGCGCTCGACTTCGCGCGCAATCAGGCCGTAGGCCACGTAGCTTAAACCCGGGCCACCGTAGGCTTCCGGAATGGTGGGCCCGAGCAGGCCGAGCGCGCCCATCTCGCGAAAAATCGAGACATCGGTTTTTTCGGCGCGAAAGGCTTCCAACACGCGCGGCAGCAGCTTGTCCTGGCAATAGGCGCTGGCAGCGGCCTGCACCATGCGTTCGTCGTCGCTGAGCTGGCTGCTCAGCAAAAAGGGGTCTTGCCAGTTGAATGCGGCGTGCGCCATGGGGAGTCTCCAGGTAAATGAATGGATGCAATCCTAATCCAGGGCGGGGGCTCGTGCGCACGCGTGGTACGCGAATTGTTTTCATAATGGTATTCCAATTTGATATATCATGATGACAAATGGCGTAACCGTCAATTTTCAATTTGATCATCATTTTTGGCATCTGGTCCTTATATCAGATTGCGCAAACAGCTACAAAGTAGATAGCGTTTTGATTGGTTCTAAATTAAATTAATATCCAAAATCTGCATATTATCAAATCAAACATTGGAGATCAGCAAAATGCACATCACGCAATTCATGCATGGCTACAAAGCCGCTTGGGAGGCACGCGACGAAACCAAGTTCGTCGCGCTGTTTGCGCCGGACGGCGAATACCACAACACGCCTTTTGCCGTGCAGCGCGGGCCGACACAACTGGCCGAGTATTGGCGTCGCGTCAAACTTCAGCAAGACGTTCAGGTCGTCTATGAGGTGCTGGCGTCCAGCGCCAGCAGCGGCATCGCGCATTGGCACGTCACGTACCAGGTCGCCTCGGAAGAGCTGTTCCAGATCTGGGCCAAGTCCACCGGCACCAATCTCGTTGCGCGCAAACCCGGTGATCCACTGCCCCGCATGGTGCTTGACGGCGTGCTGAGCGCCGAGTTCGACACAGCAGGCTTGTGCCGCCAATGCCAGCTCTGGTGGCACAGCATGCCAGTCACTGCATGACCCGAGTCTTCACTGTGGGTCATTGATGCGCCGAAAAATCCCTTCGCTGCAAGCCCTGGCCTGTCTTGAAGCCGCCGCCCGCCATGAGAGCTACAGCCGCGCCGCGCAAGAACTCTCGCTCACGCAGGGTGCGGTGTCGCGGCAAATTGCCGGGCTGGAGGAGTTTGTCGGCGTTGCCCTCTTTCGCCGCACGCGCCATGGCGTGGTGCTGACCGAGCGCGGTGCCGAGTACGCGCATCAGGTGGCGCCGCGCCTGCAAGCGCTGGAGCAGGACACGCTTGATGTGATGTCGGCGCAGGGCCAGAGCGGAGCCCTCCACCTGGCAGCGGTGCCGACCTTTGCTACGCGCTGGCTGATCCCGCGCCTGCCCGCCCTGAAGGCGCTGCAGCCGGAGATCGCGGTCCACATCGAGACTCGCACCCGGCCCTTCATGTTTGCCGACGCCGGGTTCGACGCCGCGCTCTATGCCGGCACGCCCGAGCAGGTGGGCAACTGGGCTGGCACGCGCGCCTTGCGGCTGTTGAGCGAAGAAGTGGTGCCGGTCTGCAGCCCACAATTTCTGGGCCCGCAAGGCGCGCTCACGCCCGAGGCGATGGCCGAGTTGTCGCTGCTGCAACAAAGCACCCGCATGGACGGCTGGCGGCGTTGGTTTGACGCGCAGGGGGTGGCTGCTCCCAAAGCGCTGTCTGGCGCGCGCTTCGAGCTCTTTTCGATGACCGCCGCGGCGGCTGCCTGCGGTCTGGGGCTGGCGCTGGTGCCGCGTTTGCTGATCGAGGCCGAACTGACGCGCGGTGAGCTGGTGGTGGCCTGCCAGCAGCCCTTGCCCAGCGATCGCGCCTATTATTTGGTACAACCCGAGCGCGCCGACGAGCGGCCGGTGATCAAGACTTTTGTGCGCTGGCTGCAGCAGGCCGCAGCATCCAACCCGTAACAGGACAAGGTTGACATGAAAAATATCTGCATCTATTGCGGCTCCGGCATCGGCCGCCGCCAAGCCTATGCCAGCGCCGCGCGCGAGTTGGCCCGGGCGCTGGTTGAGCGCAAGCTGGGGCTGGTCTATGGCGGCGCCAGCGTTGGCATCATGGGCGTGCTGGCCGATGCCGTGCTGCAGCTCGGCGGCCAGGCGGTGGGGGTCATCCCGCAGGCGCTGGCACGCAAGGAAATCGCGCACCAGCACCTGACCGAGTTGCATATCACCGAGTCGATGCACGAGCGCAAAACGCTGATGGCGGAACTCTCCGACGGCTTCATTGCCCTGCCTGGCGGAATTGGCACGCTGGAAGAATTATTCGAGATCTGGACCTGGGCGCAATTGGGCATCCATGCCAAACCCTGCGGCGTCCTGAACGTGGCGGGCTAC
This sequence comes from uncultured beta proteobacterium, assembly GCA_963750665.1. Taxonomy (GTDB): domain Bacteria; phylum Pseudomonadota; class Gammaproteobacteria; order Burkholderiales; family Burkholderiaceae_C; genus Rhodoferax. Next base: position 348,204 of record CAVVRQ010000028.1, on the reverse strand, counting down.
TTTGACTCGCTGACGACTTTTCTGGATCACGCCGCAGCGGAGCAGTTCGTCAAGCCACCACACCGCTCCTTGTTGATCGTCGAGCAGAAACCCCAGGTGCTGCTGGAGCGCTTCGCCAGCTATAAAGCGCCTGCGATACCAAAGTGGGTGGGTAAAGCCGACCTATTGACCTGACGAAACCCTGGCGGCATGGCGTGGCAGAAATCACTCTCACCGCGACTCACTTATCCAGGCCGCCCATGCACAAGTACTTGATCACCAGATATTCCTCGATCCCGTACTTGGAGCCTTCGCGGCCCAGTCCGGACTGCTTGACGCCGCCAAAGGGCGCAACTTCGTTGGAAATTATCCCAGTGTTGATGCCGACCATGCCGCTCTCGATTGCCTCCCCAACGCGCCAGATGCGCCCAATGTCGCGTGAATAGAAGTAGCTGGCCAGACCAAACTCGGTATCGTTGGCCATGGCAATCGCCTCAGCGTCGGTCTTGAAGCGAAACAGCGGCGCCAGGGGACCAAAGGTTTCCTCGCGTGCGACCAGCATGTCAGGCGTGGCATCAGCGATCACGGTCGGTTCGAAGAAGCTGTGTCCGAGTGCATGGCGTTTGCCGCCAGTGAGAAGTCGCCCGCCCTTGGCCAATGCATCGGCAACATGCTCTTCCACTTTTTTAATCGCCGCGTCGTCAATCAGTGGGCCCTGTGTGACACCTGCTTCGACCCCATTGCCGACCTTGAGCTTCTCCACCGCCGCGACCAGCTTCTTGGCAAACGCATCATAGACACCGTCTTGCACATACAAGCGGTTGGCGCAGACGCAAGTCTGACCCGCATTGCGGTATTTCGACATCATGGCGCCCTCGACTGCTGCGTCCAGATTGGCATCGTCAAACACGATGAAGGGGGCGTTGCCGCCCAACTCCAATGACAGCTTCTTGATGGTCTTGGCGCATTGCTGCATCAGCATACTGCCGACTGAGGTGGAACCGGTGAAAGAGAGCTTTCGCACCGTGGGGTTGGCGCTCATCTCGCCACCAATGGCGCCGGCAGACCCGGTCAAAACACTGAAGATGCCCGGTGATACGCCGGCGCGCTCGGCCAGCACGGCCAGCGCCAGTGCTGAATAGGGTGTCGCTGACGCCGGTTTCAGGACCATCGGGCAGCCTGCAGCCAGCGCCGGGCCAGCTTTGCGGGTAATCATCGAGGAGGGGAAATTCCAGGGCGTGATGGCCGCGCAGACACCGATAGGTTGTTTGATGACAACGATTCGGCGATCGGTCCAGGGTGAGGCCAGTGTGTCGCCGCTGACGCGTTTGGCTTCTTCAGCGAACCACTCGACAAAGGATGCCGCGTAAGCGATTTCGCCCTTGGCTTCAGCCAGCGGTTTACCCTGCTCAACGGTCATGATCATGCCCAGATCGTCGGCATTGGCGAGCATCAGGTCATTCCATTTGCGTATCACGGCGCTGCGTTCTTTGCCGGTCTTGGCACGCCAGGCAGGCCAGGCTGCGTTTGCCGCAGCGATCGCACGGCGGGTTTCTGCTGCGCCCATTTTTGGCACAGTTCCGATGGTTTCACCGGTAGCCGGGTTGGTCACGGCACAGGTTTCGCCGCTATCGGCATTGCACCATTGGCCGTTGATATAGGCTTGCTGGCGCAACAGGGTTGGGTCTTTGAGTTGCAGCATGGTAGTTACTCCGGGTTAAGGTTGAAGTATTGAGATTTTCCAAAATGCCGGTCACAGAACTTCAATTTCAATGAAAACCAGTTCATGAGAGGATGAGTTGACAACATTATGTTGAACCCCGGTAGCCCGCGCGTACGATTGACCCGCTACCAAAATCGCCGTCATTTGTCCCTCTGGGGTTTCAAGCAGAAGGTCACCGTTGGTTTGAGGTACCACGACATAGTTGTGGCCATGAGTGTGCCAGCCAGTTTCGGCACCAGGCGCAAATCGCCATTCAGTTACGATGACATGTTCGTTTGACACCTGCACGCTAGGAACTGCCTGGGGGCGTTTGATCTTCCTGCTGCTTGGATTTGAAAATGTCATATAAGGGCTCAAGGGTTGATGCGCCGACCTGTCGTCGGTCAGATGGCTTAGGATGTAAAGTTACTGGTCGGCCTGAATGGCCGTCAGCGCAGCGTCGATGATGGCCAGACCTTCATCCACCAGCGCGTCGCTGGCGGTGAGCGGCACCAGGATGCGGATGACGTTGCCATAAGTGCCGCAGGACAACAAAATGAGCCCGCGTTGGGTAGCTTCTGCGACCAGCCGTTTGGCCATATCGGCATCAGGCTGATGGATGTCGCCGCCCTTGCAGAGCTCCATCGCCACCATGGCACCCAGACCGCGCACGTCGGCGATACAGGAATTCCTGGCTGCCATTTTTTTCAAACTGGCGGTCAAACGCACACCCAGCTTGCGGCTGCGCTCGAGCAGATTCTCTTTCTCAAAGACCTTCAGTACCGCCAAAGCCGCCGCGCATGCCATCGGGCTGCCGGCATAGGTGCCGCCCAGGCCACCGGGGGCGGGGGCGTCCATGACCTCGGCACGACCGACCACGGCGGAGATCGGGAAACCCCCTGCCATCGACTTGGCCAGCGTGATCAGGTCGGGCTCAACGCCGCTTTGCTCCACCGCGAACCAGGTGCCGGTGCGTCCGGCGCCGGTCTGGATCTCGTCGGCGATGAGCAAAATGCCGTGCTGGTCGCACAGCACGCGCAGGCGTTGCAGGAATTCGGGCGGTGCCACGTTGAAGCCGCCTTCGCCTTGTACCGGCTCCACCAGGATGGCGGCCACGCGACTGGCTTCCACGTCATTTTTGAAGATCGACTCGATTGAGGCGATGGCGTCATCGACGCTGACTCCGTGCAGCGCGTTGGGAAACTGGGCATGGAAGATCTCGGGCGGGAACGGGCCAAAACCGGTTTTGTAGGGTGCCACCTTGCCGGTCAAACCCAGCGTCAGCAGCGTGCGCCCGTGGTAGCCGCTGGTGAAGGCGATGATGGCGGCACGCTTGGTGTAGGCGCGGGCGATCTTGACCGCATTCTCAATGGCTTCGGCACCAGTGCTCAGAAACAGCGTCTTCTTGGCAAAGTCACCGGGAGCAAGCGCGTTGATGCGTTCGGCCAACTCAACGTAGGGTTCGTAAGCCAGCACCTGAAAGCAGGTGTGGGTGTAATGATCAAGTTGGGCCTTGACGGCGGCAATCACGCTCGGGTTGCAATGCCCGGTATTGAGTACCGCGATGCCGCCTGCGAAGTCGATGTAGCGCTTGCCCTCGACGTCCCAGATTTCGGCGTTCTCGCCGCGCGCGATGAAGACTTCGTGGCTTTGGCCGACACCGCGCGGAATGGCGGCCCGACGCCGCGCCATCAGGGACGCATTGGTGAGTTGAGGTTTGTGTTGCATATCAGTTCAGTGTGTTGGTGAGTCGAAATCAAGAAGAAAAGTGAACTTGCGCGCTTGACGGTTTGTGGCGCGCCGACCTAAAGCCGGTACAAACGCTTTTGGCGAATGCGATCAAAGACGACGGCAATAATTAGCAGCACACCGAGTACGACAATCTGCAGGTACGAGCCGATTTGTGCCAGATTCATTCCGTTTTGTACGAGCCCGATAAATATCGCACCTAATACGACGTTTTCCAGTCGTCCGATGCCACCACGAAGTGACACTCCACCGATAACACAAGCAGCGATAGATTCAAGTGCCATCGAGCCACCCAAGTTTGCATCTCCAGATGCAGTTCTTGCTGTGAGCAACAGGCCCGATATGCCGGCGATCAATGCACACAAAACGTAGGCGCCGATAAGGACTGGTTTGACTCGAATACCCGAAAGCAAGGCGGCCTTTGGATTACTACCGACTGCATACAAGTGTCTGCCCCAGGCAGAGTAGTTCAACAAGACGAACATAAGCGCCAGAATCAACAACATGACCAGAATTGGCACAGGAACGCCAAACAACACGCCAAAGCCGAAAAGATCTCCTAGTGCGTCGGGCAGGCCTGAGACAGGAACGCCGGCCGTCAAAAACAGGGCAATGCCAAAACCAATCGATTGCATTCCAAGCGTCATGATGAACGGGGATACCCCGAATATGGCGACGCCTGCCCCGTTGACCACTCCAATCAACATTGCCGCACCCAGACCTGCCAAGCAACCCAAAGCAATAACCAGCCAAATTGCATCAGGAAAACTGAGGGCCAGAGCACCCATGGTCAAGGCGGACACCACGGATGCGACAGCAACAATGGTGCCGACCGACAGGTCAAAACCCCCAGAAATTAGCGCCAACATTTGACCCAGCGAGACCAGTACAAGATATACCGACTGGCGAAATAAATTGATCAAGTTTTCGGTCGTCAGAAAACGCGACGACATCAGACTGAAAATAACCACTGCAATCACAAGCAAGAAGGGCATGACACCCCAATGCAAAAATATCCTCAGCATCCAGTCACGCACCGAGAGCTTGTGCTTTGAACCTGGATTGTTCTCAGAATCAATTGAACTCATTCTGGTTTGCCTTCATTGACGTGGTCGGCTAAAAAAAGTGCTGCAATAGGACCGCTTCGGTGAGGCGGCTGTGATCGATCTCAGCGGCTATACGACCAGAGCGCATGACGTAAACGCGGTGAGACATGTGTAATATTTCAGGTAAATCAGATGAAATCAGGATCACGGCAGCGCCGCTTTCGCACAACTCCTTGATCAGGTAATAGATTGCACTGCGTGTACCAACATCCACACCCACGGTTGGTTCATCAAAGATGTACAGTTTGATGGAACGCGTCAAGCCTCGGCCGAACAAGACTTTTTGCTGGTTTCCGCCCGACAAAAGTGCCGTAGCACGAGGCAAATTTGCTGCATGAATGTCTACCCGCCTGCTGATGTCGCGCGTTACCGTCCTCTCTGCAGACAGAGACAAAAAGCCGGAACGAAAACGAATGGGGTGCTGAGTCAATGCATTGAGTGAAATGTTGTCGGAAGTGCTGGCCGAAAGCATCAAACCCTCTTCTCGACGATCGGGTGGAAGATAAAAAACACCAGCGTCAAGCATGCGTCTTGGTGTTGGCTTCTTGATGATCTGTCCATCCAATTTGACGATGCCAGATTCGATTGGCTCAATACCAAAAGCCATGCGTAGTAGCTCCGATTTTCCACAACCGACCAAACCGGCAACGCCAACGACTTCACGTTCCCGCACGACAAAGTGTTCAACCTCAATGTCGGCACTGCCATGCATGTCAGAAAGTTCCAGGATGCTGCGTCCCGGATCTGCTGCGATGGTGGGATATATCTTTTCAACTTTGCGTCCCGCCATCATTTCAATGAGTTTGGCTTCTGTTGTGGCCGCAGCATCCACAACGCCAATATGTTTTCCATCACGCAATACGGTCACACGATCAGCCAAGCGCTTGATCTCCTGAATCCGATGGGTGATGTAAATAATGCCTACGCCTTGTTGCTTCAAACTTTGCACAGTTGAAAACAACTGTTCGCTTTCTCTGTCCGTCAGTGAGGCTGTCGGCTCGTCGAGAATCAGCACCGAAAGCTTTGCGCGTAAAGCCTTTGCAATCTCGACCATTTGCTGCTCCGCGCGCGACAGAGTTGCAACCACTCTCTTGGGATCAATCTTGAAATTCAATCGCTGCAAGAGCGCCCTGGCATGGCGCGACATGGCTGACAATTGCAGCAGGCCCAAGCGTTGATGAAGTTGCTCTTCGCCCAAGCATAGATTTTCTTCAACCGTGAGGTGCGGTGCCAAAGAAAACTCTTGGAAAACAGCACTGATGCCTTGTCGCCTGGCATCCGCGACAGACGAAAATCGAAGCTCCTCGCCGTGCATGCGAATTGTTCCGCTATCTTGCTGTTGGGCCCCTGCAATAATGGAAATAAGGGTGGACTTGCCTGCACCATTCTCGCCAAATAGTGCATGCACCTCGCCGGCAAGCAGTTCAAAATCCACGCCATCGAGCGCGCGTACACCCGGAAACTCCTTTGACAGGCCTTGGATGGACAATAAAACATTGCTCATCGCACGCTAACCTGCCGCCTGAACAAAGCCATTCTTGATGTCACCAAAACAGTAAATTCAAAAAGTACTTCGCCCAAACCGCAGGTTTCCATTACTTGACTTCGAACAATGGCTTGAATGATGCTGGTGGCAGGACATCATCACGGCGAATCTTCTTCAAGTTGGCTTTGTCGATCGTGACAATCTTGGGCCCCACATGCTTGATCAGGTCTTTACCTTCCAAAGCACGCACCGCTTGATCGATCGCTATGCGCCCTTGAATCACCATCGCATCAGCGGGAGAAGCCATGATCGTGCCCTTTTCAATGCCGGCGTAGACGTCTGGAGTCAAATAAAACGAAATCACTTGTACTTTGTCCTTCAGGTTGCGTGCGCGCACAATACCTTGGCTTACTTCGGCGGTGACGGCGGTGCCCGCGATATAGCGTATGGCGGGGTTCGATTGCAAAGAGTCCTCAACCAACTTGGCCTGGACTTCTTTGCCGGTGTCGCCATATATTGGTGCCATCACTTCCAGCGAGCTTCCCTTTACAGCTTCAGCAAAACCTTTGTTAGCGGCCTCAACCCAGCCAGCGCCCGCCGGGCCCGGAAACCACGCAACTACGGCCTTGGGGCTGCCTGCGGGGTGTTTTTTCGCCAAATAAGCACCCGCTTCTTGCCCCATCGTATAGAACGAGACCAGCGACTTGGCCGTCAGGTCGGGAGAATTGATACCATTGATAACATCAATTGCCGGAATATTTTTGGCTTTGAGTGACTTGACCAGGTTGGCCAAGCCATCGGCAGAAATGCCACCAATAACCACAGCCTGGCCGCCGCCTGCGACGCAGTCTTCAATCTGTGAAATCTGCTTGTTCAAGTTGGTGTAACCACCGGCTTCGAGTATCTGGGCCGACACGCCAAGACGCTTCGCTTCCTCAACCACGCCATAGTCAACACCCAGCCAGTAGGCATCTTTCATATGGGGAAATGATACGCAGAGCTTCCACTTCTTGGCAGCTTTGGCCAGTGGGGCGTAGTTGATGGGTTTCTTCACACCGGTGTCAGAAAATGCAGGCTCAGTCTGCTCGGCCGCGTAGGGGTACCAATTCGCCGCTTGTGCTGTCAATGAGGCAGACAACAAGACACCGGCGAGCAAGGTGGGTGCGGATATTTTTTTCATGAAATCTCCAATAAGTAAAAGTCAAGGTTGAAAAAACTTCGCACCAGTGCGAAGGTGGGGAAGACAAGTAAGGTCATTACTCGCCGAAATATCTAGGAAACCTAACTCAATAGGGCCCGTCGCAAATCAACCAGGCGTTGACTGCGTTGGGCGCGCGCACTCAAGGCTTGCGCCATGTCAACCGCGACAAATTGAGTTTCAAAATTTGGCTGTAGTTGCGCCACAACATCCATATCTGCGCTGATGACCGTGCCAATCATGGCGTAGCCACCGCCGGATACGGCATCGCGGTGCAAGACGATGGGTTCCAAACCGCCAGGAACTTGTATCGAACCAATGGGATAGCCGGCATCCACAATGTTCGATGGGTCGGAACCAGCGCCAAAAGGGCGTTCCCGAGGCTCAAATTCCATCGGTCGACCATACTTGAATCGATAGCCGATGCGGTCTGCCTCCGGGCCAACTCGCCAAGTATCCTCAAAAAACGACTCTCCAGAGGCCTGGGTCAGCCAATGAAAATACAAGCCGGGAAGAACGCGAACCTGAACCTTCTTGGGCAAGGTTTGCTTCAAATGATCTGGCAGCTTTTTTCCTGCGTGCGATGGCCCCTGAAAACCCCCCACGGGCAACACATCACCGGCTTGGAGCTTTCTTCCGCAAAAACCACCGATGGCCCCCAAGGTGTAAGTTGAACGACTGCCAAGCACCTCAGGCACATCAATGCCTCCCGCCACGGCGAGGTAGGCGCGCACTCCCTCTTTCAGAAAGTCAAAACTCAGCACGCTACCCGCCTTGACCGCGACCGCCTGGTTGCCGGGCATGGGAACGCCGTCAAGTCTGGCTGGCAAGTTCGCGCCAGTCAGCGCGATGACAGAATCATGCGTGAATTCCAGCTTCGGGCCGAGCATCGTCATCTCGAGCGTGGCGGAAACTTCAGGGTTGCCGACCAGCAGATTGGCAGCACGGAAGGAGTACTGATCAAGCGCGCCTGAAAGCGGAATGCCCAAGTGGTAATAACCAATTCGACCGGCATCCTGTACGGTGGTTGCAAGTCCAGCTTGTAGTACCTTAATTGCCATACAAAGTCTCCGTCAATTGTTGGTTGTAAGCGCTCGGATCTTTAATAAAGTCCTGCAGTGAAAACTTCACCTCGCGGATGCGCAAGTCGAAGCTTCCATCCTGTACTTTCGCCAGTGCAGCGTCATACTCGGACCGGTTTATTGGCTTGAATTTGACAATGTCTCCAGGGCGGAAAAACACCATGAAGTCTTTGACATACGGCAGGCTTTGTTGCGGATCAAAAATGGGCGCCGGCGTGATGCCAAACATTTGATAGCCACCCGCACCGCGCACAGAATAGATGCAGCCGAAGCAGCCGCCGTGCCCAATCGTGAGTTTGGGTGTATCCGTGCGTGGCCTGAGATATTTTGGAACCTGAATCTGCTTGGCACGCTCAACCATCTGAAACATGAACGGCAGACCCGCAACAAAGCCAACCATCGACACAAACCAGGGCGACGCAGCATGCGCAGCAATGAACGCGTCTACATTCGCATAGCCATTGACGCGTGCGCCATATTCGAGGTCAGTTGAAGTGGGGTCCTGATGCCGCTCACGAAAACGCCGTTGCGTTTCGTTAGTCCAGGGGTCGTTGTAGAAGACGGGAATCTCGATGATGCGTGTGTTGAGTTCCAGTGCACCGTCGCCCAACTCGATTTCAATCGATTTCAAAATCTCCATTAACTTGTCTGGTGCCATCAGATCGGGGTCAAAACGGATTTGATAGGAAGCATTGGCCGGACAAATTTCAGTCACGCCGGCAATCCTTCGCTGCGCGATGGCATTGGTTATTGACATGCCTTTAAAGAAAGCTTCCAGCGACATGTCGTGGTTGAGTTCCACGAAAATATGTTCGTCGCCGCCAAATGAATATCGTGCTGGTGGGAGTGACATGAATTTTCCTATAGAAAGGCTCGAAGGCAGCTAGACAGCTTGTTCGACTGATGGCTGGAATGCCAGGGCTTGAGCTTTGGCGGCTGCTCGTTCAGCCATCCATTGCTCAAGGTAGCCAGTGTGAAAGTGCCCTTTCTTGACAGAAGGATCAGCCAACAACTGCTGATGCAGTGCAACCGTGCTGTGGACACCCTCAATACTGGTTTCGGCCAAGGCTCGTTGCATGCGTCGCAAGGCGGCAGGCCTGTCCTCATCCCATACGGCCAATTTTGCCAGCAGGGAATCGTAAAAAGGCGGGATGGTGTAGCCGGCGTACACATGCGTATCGACCCGCACACCCGGTCCATCTGGCCAGCGCAGGGAGCTCAACCTTCCCGGGCTGGGCATGAAGTTGCGCTCTGGATCTTCGGCGTTCAAGCGGCATTCGATCGCGGCTCCTTTGAGGACGATCTGTTCCTGCGTAAACCTTAGCGGTTCTCCCATCCCAATGCGCAGCATTTCGCGCACCAGATCAACTCCAGTCACCAGTTCGCTGACCGGGTGTTCAACCTGGATGCGGGTATTCATTTCAATAAAGAAGAACTCACCACTGTCGTCGTCGTATAAAAACTCCAGTGTCCCAGCGCCGCTATAGCCGACAGCGCTCGCCAGGCGAACAGCTGATTCACACAGGGCATCGCGTTTAATCTGCGATAAAGCCGGTGACGGCGCTTCCTCGACGATCTTTTGCCGCCTTCTCTGCAACGAGCACTCTCGCTCATAACAATGGACAACCCGTTTCCCATCACCCAGAATTTGAACCTCGATATGCCGGGCCGTGGCGATGAAGCGTTCCAAATAGACGGCGTCGTCACCAAATGCCGCACGTGCCTCACTCTGCGCAAGCGGCAAGTGATGACGAAGTTCAGGCTCACTGTGTGCTACACGAATACCACGGCCACCGCCTCCGGCTGACGCCTTAATCATCACGGGATAACCAATCTCGGAGGCGACCCTGGCCGCCGTTTCCACGTCCTTGACTGTGCCTTTGCTTCCAGGAACTGTGGGTACCCCAGCTCTTTGAGCAGTCTCGCGTGCCACGGATTTGTTACCCATGCACTCGATGGTCTCTGCGCTGGGCCCGACGAAAATGAGTCCGGCTTGAGTGACCTTGCGAGCAAATGCAGCGTTCTCGGACAGGAAACCATACCCAGGATGCACCATAGTGGCGCCGGTTGACCGCGCCGCCTGCAAAATGGCATCGGCATTCAAATAACTTTTGGCTGGATGCGCGGGGCCAATATTGACCACCTGATCGGCCATCTGTGCGACCAGACTGGTGGTGTCGGCGTCACTTACCACCGCAACGGTCTGCAGTCCAAGTTCCTGCGCGGCTCGAGCAATGCGAACGGCAATTTCACCGCGATTGGCTATCAGTACTTTGTGCGTGGTTGTCATCAAATGGACTTTGCTATGAGGTGTGGGGAGGCCCAATTTTGATCAGTTATTCAAGGATCATCAAGACTTGTCCGGCTTCAACCGGGGCTTCGTTGTCAATCGTGTAGCGCACCACCTTGCCGCTGACTTCTGCGCGAACTTCGTTGAACATCTTCATCACTTCAACCAAGCCGATCACCTCGTCGATCGCAACAGGGTCTCCGACTTGTTTGTAGTTGGGTGCATCCGGGGCGGGTCGCCTATAGAACGTGCCGGGGAGAGGGGAAAGAATTTCAGCCATGCTGTGCGCTCCTAAGTTGTACTGTGCAGTTCAAACAAATCAAAACCTGGTCAATAGGCCGTCGGGTGCCGGCTGATTCAACGCGGCATGACTTCTGACAACGGGGCAATTTGTATGCCGTTGCTGGTCAACGCGGTTCTTGTGGCCTTGATCAGAGCCAGCGCACCCGGTGTGTCACTGTGGATGCAGATTGAATCAAATTCTATTGCGATGTCTGCGCCTTCAACCGTTTGAACTACGCCGTGGGTACAGGCGCGCAGGGCCCTGGCGGCGACGATGGCCGGGTCAAGTTGTCCAACCTGGCGTGTAAATACAATTGACCCTGTCTTGTCGTAGCTGCGATCACCATAAAACTCTCGCACTACCGGATGCCCCATTTGTTTGGCCACCTTGTAAGTAACAGATGCTTCCATGCAATAGAGATACAAGTTGGGTTCAATCTCTTGCAGGGCCTTGATCAAAGCGATTGACAACTCTTCATCTATCGCTGCGCGCATGTAGAGTGCGCCATGCAATTTGAGGTGCTGCAAACTCAGGCCTTGCCAGTGCGCAAATTCGCGTAATGCGCCAGTTTGATAAATGATGTCGTTCAGCAATTCACGGCTGGAGGCTTTCATGTCGCGCCGACCAAATCCAACCAAGTCGCGAAAGCCTGGGTGCGCACCAATGCCCACGTTATGATGCTTGGCCAAGGACACCATTCGCTGCATGATGTTCGGATCGCCGGCGTGAAAGCCAGTTGCAATATTGGCGGAGCTGATCTGACTCATGATAGCTTCGTCCGCACCATCTCCGATGCTCCATGGGCCAAATCCCTCCCCCAGGTCAGAATTCAAATCCACCACATTTTTCATTGCTTTGCCCATTTTTGTTCAGCTGTCTTGGTTGCGATGCCACTTAAGAAACCGTCTAGTTGCCGAAGATTAAAAGTTTGGCGCAGGGAAAGATAATTCTATTTTTTAAGGTGCTAGTATTAGTTTTCTAAATATCTTGATTTTTTTCATCCCCCTCAGCGTGAGGGATGTCTTGAAATGCGTTTTTCACTGCGACAAATTAAGTACTTTGCGGCAACGGCTGAACTGGGGCAAATCTCCCGTGCTGCAGTTGAGTTGTCGGTTTCGCAGTCAGCAGTGACTATTTCGATCCGAGAGTTGGAGGACGGTTTGGGGTACAGGCTTTTTAGCCGCCAATCCCACGGCATGGAGCTGACCGACAACGGCAGACATTTTTTGACCCGCGCCTACGCAATTTTGGCGGCTGTAGACGATGCGCGAAACATGCCGCAACAAATTACGCCAGTTACTGGGGAACTGACACTGGCTGCCACCTACACTGTGATGGGTTATTTTTTACCGGATCATTTGCAGCGCTTGTCGCTGCTTTATCCAGCACTTCACATCCGAATGCTGGAGCTTGACCGCGACACGATTGAATCGGGTTTACTCGCGCAACACTACGACATGGCAATGCTGCTGACATCCAACGTCCGTAACCCTGCCCTTCAGACAGAGACCTTGTTTAGCTCGCAACGTCGGTTATGGGTTTCGCCGCAACATCACTTCTTAGCGAAACGACAGGTTAGCTTTGCTGAAATCGCACAAGAGCCATTCATTATGCTGACGGTCGATGAGGCCGCCGATTCGGCACTTCGCTATTGGCACCTGCATGGCTGTGAGCCTAACGTCACCTTGAACACCAAGTCAATCGAAGCGGTGCGCAGCCTGGTGGCCAACGATCTGGGTGTGGCAATTTTGTCTGACATGGTTTATCGCCCATGGTCGTTGGAGGGTAAACGAATCGAAACGATCAAGCCTGTTGAGAATATTCCGAGTATGAACGTAGGCTTGGCGTGGCGCGCAGACGCAGTGATGAGTCCTGCAATGAAAACCGTGCGTCAGTACTTTAAGCAGCGCTACTTAGATCCGCAGAATCCTCACAGCTTTTTGCATCGCTGAACGATGGTTGCGGTAACACTTTTATCCTTGAATCTAGCCCGGTTCGTCATACCTCGTCGAGTCTTTTTCGGCTTTCGATCAGATGCCGAAAAAGTGGTGGTTTGCCAAACCTGACCCGCCGGCGGCATGGATCAAAATCCTGCAGAGCGGGAACCAACTTGTTCCACCAGTGCGACGTTAAATTCGGTCATCGAGTCAATCTGCGCATCTGCCAGGGCCAGCACATCGGGGGCCAGGGGAAACTCCGGGCCTGGCGCGGCAATGATGCGCATGCCGGCCGCTTTGAGGGAGCGAATGCCGTTGCCCGAGTCTTCGACACCAACGGCGTGCTCGGGCTTGACGCCGATCTTTGTCAAAACCTGCAGATAGATGTCGGGCGCCGGCTTGCCATGTGCCACGTCATCGCCGTACATTGTGGCCAGAAAAACCTGGTCCAGACCGGTGGCACGCAGTACGTAGTCGGCCAGTTCGGTCGGCGAGCCGGTGGCCAGCGCGACTTTGTAGTGGCTGGCGGCACAGTGCACCGCGTCGATGGCACCCGCGCGCAGTGGCAAATGCAGCTGGTACTTGGCAATCAGGCGGCGCTTGATTTCGCTCGCCAAAGCGGGCGCATCCATGCCCAGCCGGGTGTGCAGTTGCAGGCGCTCCACCATCAGGCTTGACCACATGGCGGTGCTGCAGCCCATGGTGGCGGCTTGCTCCTGCTCGCCCCACCTCAGGCCATGGTCGGCGGCGAATTCCAGGCGCACCTGGCGCCACAAAACCTCCGAGTCAATCAGAACACCATCCATGTCGAAAACGACAGCTTCAATTCCGGACATTGCAGTTTCTCTAAAATCGGGACCCGGCGATGAGCGCCGACAAGGATCGAATACTAACTTCCCAAGGCGCAATGGATGAAGAACCCGATTGGTATCTACGAAAAGGCGTTGCCGAGCGACCTGAGTTGGGCCGAGCGATTTGATGCCGCCCGCAAGGCGGGCTATGACTTTCTGGAACTCTCGGTGGATGAAACGCCGCAGCGCATGGCGCGGCTGGACTGGTCTGTGCAAGAACGACTGACATTCTTTCGGGCCTCGCGCGAGCACGGTGTTCCGGTGCCATCGATGTGCCTCTCGGGGCACAGAAGAATTCCGTTTGGTAGCGCCGATGCGGCGGTTCGGGCCCAGGCCGACGAATTCATGGCAAAAGCCATCGGCTTTGCTTGCGACACCGGCATCCGGGTAATTCAACTGGCCGGTTACGACGTTTATTACGAACCGGGCAGCCGCGCTTCGCGCGAGCGTTATGTCGAGGGCATGGCACGCGCGCTGGAAATTGCCGCGCAGCACCAGGTCATGCTGGCGCTGGAAATCATGGACACCCCATTCCTGAATTCGATTTCCAAATACCTGCTGCTCAAGCAGCAGCTGCCGTCGCCCTGGTTTCAGGTTTATCCCGACCTGGGCAATCTCACGGCCTGGGGTAACGACATCGAGCGCGAGCTCCATGCTGGTATTCACCATATCGTCGGTGTGCATGTCAAGGAATCCAAGCCGGTCGGCCCGGGCTTTGCGGGCGCGTTTCGCGACGTGCCTTTCGGCCAGGGAACAGTCGATTTTGTTCACTGCTTCAAGACGCTACATGCCCTGGGCTACGCCGGACCTTTTCTGGTCGAGATGTGGACCGAGAAAGCCTCCGACCCGCTGGCGGAGATTGCGCAAGCGCGGCAATGGGTGGGTGAACGTCTGACACAAGGAGGTTATGCGTGATGCTGGAAGACCTGAAGAGCCAAGTGCTCGCCGCCAATCTGGAACTGCCGCGGCTCGGCCTGGTGGACTTTACCTGGGGCAACGTTAGCGCGCGCGATGCTGCCAGCGGCGCGATTGTCATCAAGCCCAGTGGCGTGCCCTATGAAAGCATGAAACAGGCCGACATGGTGGTCGTCGATGCCGATGGCCGGGTGCTTGAGGGCAATCTCAAACCGTCGTCCGATCTGCCGACGCACCTGGTACTCTACCGGCACTTTGCCTCGCTCGGTGGCATTGTGCACACCCATTCAAGCTGGGCCACAGTCTGGGCGCAGGCTTGCCGTGGCATCCCGGCACTGGGCACCACCCACGCCGACTACTTCTTTGGCGAAATTCCTTGCACGGGGGTGTTGACGGCGCAGCAAACTGCAGGCCAATACGAAGCCGAAACCGGCCTGGCCATCATCGAGCGTTTTCGCCACGGGGCTATCGATCCGGTGCAAATGCCAGCGGTGTTGGTGGCCAATCATGGCCCGTTCACCTGGGGCGCTGATGCCCACGAGGCGGTGCACAATGCCGCCGTGCTGGAACTGACGGCGCGCATGGCGCTGCTGAGCCTGCAACTGGCCCCGAATCTGTCGGCCATGCCGCAGCACCTGCTGGAGAAACACTTTTTTCGCAAGCATGGCCCCGGTGCCTACTACGGGCAGGGTTGACCCGCCGGCGTTGGCGCTGATCAAGCCGCGTCGGGTACGCGGATCACTTGCACGCCACCGGCCTGAATTTCATCGCAAAAGGGCAGCGGCGCCAGCCAGTCGGTAACGATCAGGTCGATGCGGCTGAGCGGACAAGTCAAAAAACTCGATACGCAATTCAATTTGGTGTGATCTGCCACGATGATCACTTTGCCGCTGGAATTCTCGATCATGGCCTTGTTGACGCTGGTTTCCTGACTGACCGCGCTGGTGCAGCCCTTCTTGAGGCTCACGCCATTGATGCCGAGCACCGTCACGCTGGAAAAAATGCCGTGCAGCCCGGCCAGACACAGGTCGCCAACCAGCGACTTGGATTGCAGGCGGTAGTCGCCGCCGAGCAGGATCAGCTCCTGCTGGGGATCGAGGTCGAGCGCCAGGCAGGCCGTGTTGTTGGTGACGACCCGGGCCTTTTTGCCGCGCAAATGGCGAACGACTTCCAGCGTGGTCGAGCCACCATTGACAAAGACGGTCGCGTTTTCCGCGATCAAGGTGGCAACATAGCGGCCAATCAGGCTTTTTTCACGCTTGGCGGTGTGGTCCTTTTCGGCAAAGAAGGCCTCCAGGCGCAGGCCTGCAATCGAAATCGCCCCACCCCGGGTACGCTCCAGCAACTTGTGCCCGGCCAGCGCATCGAGATCGCGCCGCACGGTAATCTTGGACACGCCAAATTCAGTGGCCAATTCGTCAGCCGAAACCGACTGGCGCAAAGACAGCATCTCCAGAATCTTCTTGTGCCGGTAGTTCGATAGCTTCAGCGCTGGGGGTTTGGTGGACTCTGTCATGGCTTGGTGCCCAGATTACTGCATCGACGTGCGAAAGGCGGTACCCGACAAAGCCTGATAGAGCGCGCGCGACTGACGACCCTGGCGTGCATACACGTCCCGGTTGGCCGCATTTGGCCGAAAGGTGACGCTGGAGCCCAGGCCGGTCGCACGCTCAAACGCCGTCGCGTAGCTGGTGGCAAGCCCCACGGCCACAGCGCCTGCCATCCAGGCGCCCAGGGAAGTGGCCTCGGCACTCGGGAAACGCTGCACCGGCCGCTCAAACACATCGCTTTGAATTTGATTGAACAGGTCCAGCTTCGTCATGCCACCGCCCACGCTGACCGCCTTGACCGGCCCGCAGAGCTGTTCCACCAACTGCAGGTTGGCCGTCAATTCAAGGGCAATGCTCTCAAGAATGGCGCGCGCCATGTCGCCGCGCGTGGTAGTCAAGCTCAGGTTGAAGAAAACGCCCTTGGCCTGCGGGTCCCAATAAGGCGAGCCGCAACCTTTGAAATGCGGCAGCATCAACAGACCGTTGGCACCGGGTGGCACGCGCGCAGCTTCCGCGTTGAGGGTCTCAAAAGGATCCTGCGTCGCGTCTTTGGCGCCCAAAAGGGATTGGGTAAACCAGTGATAAACCGACCCAGAGGTCAGCACGGCAGCCTCGACGATATACGCGTCGGGCACGGCAGACACGTTGCACGACATGCGCATTTGCGCGTCGAACACCGGCCGCTGGCTGTGGCCAATGAGGTAGGAACCGGTGCCGGTGTTGGCGACCGCCCGCTCACCTGAGAACAGTCCAAGGCCGAGCGCGGCACACTGCTGATCGCCGCCCGCCGAAACCACCGGCAGTCCGGCGGTCAAGCCAGTCAGGCGGCCCAGCTCCGGCGTCAGGCCGCCAACCACCGATCCGGGTGCCAGCAGCTCGCAAAGCAGCGCGGGCTCGACCTGGAACAAGGCCAGCAAATCGGGGTCCCAGGCCCGGCTTTGCAGATCGAGCAAATTGGTGCGACTGGCAAAGGTGTGATCGGTCACGAAGCGCCCGGTCAGCAAGTAGAGCACCCAGTCCTGCACGCCGAGCAGTTTGTGCGTTTTGGCCCAGAGCTCGGGGCGCGTGCGGCGCAGCCAGGTCATCTTGATGGCCGAGAAAACGGGCGAAATCTTGAGGCCGGTCTTGCCATAGACCAGCGCGTCGTCAGCGCGCATGGCTTGGGCCAGCGCTGCGCTGCGAAGATCCTGCCACATGATGGCCGGGTGCAGGGCAGCGCCAAGCCGATCCACCGCTATCAGCGAGGAACGCTGTGCTGTCACGGCGATGCAGGTCGGCGTGAAGCCCTTGCTGGTCGCCACTTCGGCGCAATTTTTTAGAACTGAGCGCAATACGCTGTGCCACGTCAGCGGGTCTTGCTCCACCCGGCCATCCTCAAAAGATGTCGGGCCGTTGTCGCGCTGATCCATATAGCGGACCTGGCCCGCGTCGTCGTACAGAATGGCGCGCGTGCTGGTCGTGCCTATATCGACAGTAATGATTGCCTTCATGCGCCACAATGCGAACATTTTGATGCTTTCATTGTAGGGGGAATCCTCACCGTCAGCGCCTTCCAATCTCTGCATTTTGATCAGAACTACGCCATGGCCGGGATTTGATGCAATAAAATCAGGCCTATTTGAATCATTAACGATCATTTTGATCGTTCAGGATGGATGCCCATGAAATTGGAAAAGCGCTTTTTGACTGAGCTCAACCGTTGCTACTCAGCCACCTGCCTGCTGGTTGACAAGGAGCCACGGATTTTGGTGGCCACCGAAGGCGAGGGCCGCTGCCTGGCCTGGAGCGGGACCGACTTCACTGAGCAGCACACCGTCTGGGAGGGACCCGGCGGAACCATGTCGATGGTTCCGATTGCGGGCACCAATGGCGAATTCCTGGCGGTGCAAGAATTTTTCAGAATGTTCCAGTGGGAAGAAGCAAAAATCGTTCATGTGCGCCCACTGGTCAACCACAGCTATGCCGTCAGCGACGTGCTGCACCTGCCCTACATTCACCGTTTTGATCTATTGACAGTGGGGAACCGGAACTATTTCATCGGCTGCACGCTGGCCACCAGCAAGCAATCAAAAGACGATTGGTCGGATCCAGGCAAGATTTGGGTCGGCGAGTTCACTGGCCGGGGCCCGCTGGAACTCACCGTGCTTAAAGACGGATTAAGCAAGAATCACGGCTACAGCCGACTCACGCGCCAGGGTGCCATGTCCAGTCTGGTGACGTGTGAGCAAGGCGCGTTCGAAGTGACGCCGCCGCAGCAACCGGGCGGCGCGTGGCGCATGGAACAATTCATGGATTGGCCCATCAGCGACATCTCGGCGGTCGATATTGATGGCGATGGTGAACTCGAATTTGCCACCATCGAGCCGTTTCATGGCAACTATTTCAGGGTGTACAAGAAAATCAATGGTGAATTCGAAAAAGTCTTTGAACACCCCGAGGTTTCGGACTTTTACCACGTCGTGCTCGGAACAACGCTGGCCGGATTGCCGGTTTTCATTGGCGGCTGCCGCCGTGGCAAACAGCAACTCTTCTACGTCCGAGCCAGCCGCACGCGACCGCTTGAACTGAGGGCTGAACTGATTGAGGAAGGCGTTGGCCCCAGCAATATCTACGTCCGGCATGAGGAAAACCGGGACATCATCGTTGCCGCAAACCGGGAAAAGGCAGAAGTCGCGCTTTATTTTGTCAGTTGACGGGGTTGGCCTGCGGGTAAACCCGGAGTCCCTGTCAGCCCGGTTTTACGCCGAGTTTGATCCCGGACAACAAATCAGCATAAAAAGATCAAAATGATTCATTGATGATTTGAAAGCTACCATACCATCGCGGTCAGATCACTAATTTGTATCTATTTGATCGTTTAGAGAGGCTTTGCTGGCGGCGCTGGTATTTCGGCGCTGGCCGGTGCAATTTTGTACGGACTTCAGAGTTGATCGGAGCAAGACATGGCAAAAGTAAACGAAATCACCAAGGAATCGTGGGTTCTGAGCACCTTTCCGCAATGGGGCACCTGGCTCAATGAAGAAATCGAGCGTGAGGTGGTCGCACCCGGCAGTTTTGCCATGTGGTGGTTGGCCTGTACCGGCATCTGGCTCAAGACCGAAGGCAGCACCAATCTGTGCATCGACCTGTGGTGTGGCACCGGTAAGCGCTCCATGAAGAACCCGCTGATGGATCCGCAGCATCAGATGGCACGCATGAGCGGTTGCGTCAAACTGCAGCCAAACCTGCGCGTCTCGCCGTTTGTCATTGATCCGTTTGCGATCCGGCAGATTGACGCCGTCCTGTCAACCCACACGCACAACGACCACATCGATATCAATGTGGCCGCCGCCGTGCTGAAAAACTGCGACCCAAAAGTGCCTTTCATCGGGCCCAAATCTTCGGCTGATGTGTGGAAGGGTTGGGGCGTTCCGGATGATCGCATCATTCAGGTCAAGCCCGGTGACAGCGTCAAGGTCGGCGACGTGGAAATTGTGGTGCTTGAATCCTTTGACCGCACCATGATGATCACCCTGCCAAAAGATCAGATCGCCAGGGACAAGATGCCCATTGACATGGACCAAGTGGCAGTCAACTACCTGCTCAAGACACCTGGCGGCAACCTCTATCACAGCGGCGATTCGCACTACGCCAACGGCTACGCCCGGCATGGCAATCAGCACACCATCGACGTCGCGTTGGCCTCCTACGGCGAAAACCCGCGCGGCATCACCGACAAAATGACCTCATCCGACATCCTGCGCATGGCTGAGGCGCTCAACGCCAAGGTAGTCATTCCTTTCCACCATGACATCTGGTCCAACTTCATGGCCGATCCGATGGAAATCACCGTGCTCTGGAACATGAAGAAAGATCGTCTGCGCTACCAGTTCAAACCCTACATCTGGCAGGTCGGCGGCAAATTTGTTTTCCCCGACAACAAGGATGACATGGAATACCACTTTCCACGCGGCTTTGATGATGTCTTCAGCAAAGACACGGATCTGCCCTTCCCCTCTTTTCTTTAGACTTGTGGCAGCGGACAATATGCGCGCTTCAGACTGAGACGGGTTCAGATCATTTCTCCCGACGAGAGTTTGATTATCCAGGGCTGCACAATGACATCCGAGCTCGACGGTTTACAACTTCAGAACGTGGCCAAGCGCTTTGGCGAGGTGCGCGTCGTGCAGGAGCTCAACCTGAGCGTCAGGCAAGGCGAATTTGTGGTGTTGCTGGGCGAGTCAGGTTGCGGCAAATCAACCGTGCTGCGCATGATTGCCGGGCTCGAAGAGGTGAGTGAAGGGCGCATTTTCATCAAAGGCCGGGATGTGACGAATCTGGCACCCAAGGCGCGCGACATTGCCATGGTGTTTCAGAACTACGCTCTGTACCCGCACATGGATGTAGCGCAGAACATGAGCTTTGCGCTGGATCTGGCGGGCACGTCCAGGGATGAAATTAACCGTCGCGTTGCTGCTGCCGCCGAGATATTGAACATCGCGCACCTGTTACAGCGCAAGCCCAAAGAACTTTCTGGCGGGCAGCGCCAACGGGTGGCAATTGGTCGCTGCATCGTGCGCGAACCGGCACTATTCTTGTTTGATGAACCGCTGTCCAATCTGGACGCCAAGCTGCGCGGCCACATGCGCACCGAGTTGGCCATGTTGCATGAGCGCCTGGGCAAGACCACGGTGTATGTCACGCATGACCAGATCGAGGCCATGACGCTGGCCTCACGCATCGTGATCTTTCACAAGGGGCTGATTCAACAGGTGGGTAGCCCGTCCGAAGTGTTCAACCAGCCGGCCAATCTGTTTGTCGCCGCCTTCATCGGCATGCCGAGCATGAATTTGCTGGCAGGCACGGTGACATGCGTAGGCGGTCAAACGCGGCTTGAAGGCGCGGGCTTCAGCGTGTCAGTGCCCCATGCGCCGCAAAGCGTCAAGCAAATGGTGCTTGGCGTGCGACCGCAAGCGCTGCGTTTGGCACAAGCGCCGGGTCTGCTGCAATTGCAAGTCGATGTGGTCGAGTATCTGGGCACCGAATCGGTTCTGGTCGGCAAGTTGGTGGGCAGCCAGAGCGCGCGCATCACTGCCGTGGTGCCTGGCCACCGAACCGATTTGTTGCACCAGACCGTGGATTTGGCGTTCGATCCGGCGGCCCTGCATGCGTTTGATGC
This sequence comes from uncultured beta proteobacterium, assembly GCA_963750665.1. Taxonomy (GTDB): domain Bacteria; phylum Pseudomonadota; class Gammaproteobacteria; order Burkholderiales; family Burkholderiaceae_C; genus Rhodoferax. The sequence continues at coordinate 326,918 of CAVVRQ010000028.1, read as the reverse complement.
AGCCAGTGGTCAACGCCTTGACAAATGATTTTCAACAAGCAATAGGAGATGCAAATGAAGAGAAGAACCCTGATTCAAACCGCTGGTGGCAGTGCCCTGGGCCTGCTCGGTGCGGGACTACCCCTGTTTGGGTACGCGCAAGACCGCTTTGCCAAGTACAAGGGGCAAACCGTGGTGTTGAGCATTCCGGCGCACCCACATTACGATGCCATGGTCAAGCTGCTGCCCGAGTTCACCAAGCAGACCGGCATCAAGGTCGAGCTTGACAAGCTGGCCATGGCGCGCATGAAGGACAAGCAGTTGCTGGAGATGGCCAAGCCCTCCGGCGACTATGACCTGGTCTGTTATGTTGTGATGTGGAAGGGTGAATATGTCAAGAAGAACCTGATCCGCGAACTCGAACCCTTCTTCAAGAATGCCGCACTGGCGGATCCAAACTACGATTTCAAGGACGTGGTGCCGCGCTATGTCGAAAACATGGGCCTGGTCGGTGGTCCCAAAGGTTATCTGGCAGGCCCCGGTGCCAAACTGTACGGTATGCCTTACGGCGCCGAGACGTCAGTGCTGGCCTACCGGCGTGACGTGTTTGCCAAGCTCAATTTGAAGGCGCCGGAGAACTATGCGGATCTGGAAAAACTGCTGCCAGTGCTGAAAGAAAAGTCCGGCCTGGGCGCCCTGACCTCGCGCGGCCAGGCCGGTCACCAATGCGTGCATGCCTGGTTGCTGCATTTGAATCCGCTCGGTGGCAAGGTGTTTGACGACAAGTGGAAACCAATTTTCAACAACGACATCGGCGTCAAGGCCCTCGACACCCTGAAGCTGATTTCCGACACTGGCCCGGTCGGCATTCCCGGCTACGGGCAAGGCGAGATGATCACTTCGTTCCTGCAAGGGCAAGCCGCGATGTACCTCGATTCGTCGCTGATTTTTGGCCAGGTCAACGACCCGGCGAAATCCAAGATTGCTGGTCAAGTGAGCTATGCCTTGCATCCCAAGGGCACGCGCTACTCGTCGCAGTCGGGCGGGCTGGGCCTGGCGATTCCAAAGAACGCCAAGAATGCCGATGCCGCTTTCCTGTTAATGCAGTGGCTCACTTCCAAGGCGCAGGACAAGGCCGTTTGCAAGCTCGGTGGCGTACCCAGCCGTAACTCCACCATGGCAGACCAGGAGATGGTGCGCCAGTACCCGGAGTACATCACCTTGCGTCAGCAGCTTCAGTACTCTGACCCCGATTGGCGCCCGATCATTGCCGAGTGGGACGAAATCAATATCCAGGCCCTGGGTGTTGCGGTGTCCGAGGCGCTGACAGGCAAGAAGAAGGCCAGGGAAGCGCTGGACGGCATGGTGCCAAAGGTGACCGACATCATGAAGCGTGGCGGCTATCTAAAGGCCTGAGCCATGCGCCCGCCCGCCTGGGTTCCCTGGGTCTATCTGGGCCCCGCCGCTGCCGTCATGGCGGTGGCGTGTCTCTACCCTTTGCTGGCGGCCCTGCAACTGGGGTTTTACGACTGGAGCATGGGAACGCCCTGGGCTGAGGCCAAGTGGGTCGGCGTGGAGGCCTTTAGCCGGGCCTTTCAGGACGCCGCCGTGTGGCGTTCACTGACCACCACCTTGCTGTTTGCCTTTGTCTGCGTTGCCGCCGAGATGGTGCTGGGCATCGCCCTGGCGCTGGCGCTGGAGGGCCAGGTGCGCGGCATGGCCTTCTTTCGCACGCTGTTCATCCTGCCGATGATGATTGCGCCGATTGCTGTCGGCCTGACCTGGCGCTACCTGTTTGACGCGCAATTCGGCTTGCTCAACGCCATCCTGGCCGTCTTTGGCGCGGCACCCATTGGTTGGCTGGCGCAAGAAAGTACAGCCTTCATCGCGATCATCATTGCCGACATCTGGCAGTGGACGCCGTTCGTCTTCATCATGATGATTGCCGCCCTGGCCAACGTCGATGGCGCGGTGCTCGAGGCCGCTCGGGTCGACGGGGCCAACTGGTGGCAAACCACATTCCGGGTCAAGCTGCCGATGGTGATGAACGTCATCGCCATTACCTTGTTGATGCGCCTGATCGATGCCTTCAGGGTGCTCGAAGTGATCTACATTTTGACTTTTGGCGGCCCCGGTGACAGCACCGAGATTTTGTCGTTGCACATCTACAAGACGGCTTTTGTCAGTCAGCGCCTGGGCAGTGCCGCCGCCATTTCGGTGTTGTTATTGATCGTGGTGGCCGGCCTGTCCTGGTTTGCCCTGCGCCTGTCGAACCCTCTCAAAGATGAGGAGCGCGCATGAGCAGCGGCATCAAGCGCCATCCAGCCCTGGTCGCCGCCCACTATGGTGCGCTGATTGTGCTGGCCGCAGCCTGTGTCGCGCCGATCATTTTGATGTTTGCCACGTCCCTGAAAGTGCAGACGCAAATCTTCAATACCGGAATCAGTTTCCTGTTTACGCCAACGCTGGAGAACTACCGCGAGGTGCTGGGCGAGGGCAGCTTCCAGCGCTACCTGGGCAACAGCCTGATGGTCGGGGTTGTTTCGACCGTCATCACGCTGGTACTGGCCTGCATGGCCGCCTATGGGCTGGCGCGCTTTCGCTTCCCCGGTCGCAAGTCGCTGGCCTATGTCACCTTGCTGTTGCGCACCGTGCCGCTGGCTGTGTTGGCGGTGCCGGTGTTCATGATCTGGAGTCAGGCCGGGCTGATCAATTCGCTCTGGGGGCTTATCCTGCTTTACGTGGCGGTCAACCTGCCGTTTGCCATCTGGCTGCTCTACGGCTTTATCCTGCAAGTGCCGCCAGAGCTGGAAGAAGCCGCTGCGATTGACGGCTGTGGCCCGATCAAGGTCTTTTACAAAGTCGTGCTGCCGCTGATCAAACCCGGCATCGCGGCGGCTTCCATCTTTACTTTCCGCATCGCCTGGAACGAGTTTATCCTGGCCTTGGTGCTGACCGACCGTGCCACCCGCACGCTACCGGTAGCCGCCTCGCTCTATATTACCGATATCGGCGTCGATTGGGGCAAGATCATGGCCTTGGGCAGCCTGATTGCGATACCGCCGCTGATTTTCACCTTTATCGCGGCGCGGCAGATCATTACCGGTCTGACGGCTGGGGCGGTCAAGGGCTAACAGTTGGCAGCGCCTGCAAGGCCCGTCGCCTTGGTCGGTATCAAAAACCACACATAGGCCAGCGCCTGCGCCGCCAGCAGCGCGGTCAAAGTTAGCCTGAACGCATCGGTGCGTGTCAAGCCCAAGTTGTTGCCCAGGTCAAGCGCCGCACCAATGCCCCACTGCAAGCCAAAAGCGCCTACAAACACCAACAGGTTCAAGGCGGTGTTGACGCGCCCGGACAGCGCCACCGGAAACGCCGCCGTCAACTGCGAATAGGCGATGTTACTCAGGCTGAACGAGATGCCCAGCAGTGGCCACAGCCACATTGGTGGTGCTGCGTCCAGAATGATCGCCAGCCCAGCCACCAGCCCCAGCCCCATGCCCGCGCTGAATAATGCCATCGGTGATACGCCACGGCGCGCCAGCCACAATGAGCAGGTGGCCACAAACAAAAATCCGGCCAGCATGGCCATCGCCAAACTCAGCAGCACATTGGCGGCCGCGCTTCGGTCCAGGCCGTTAACTTGCATCAGCCACGGAACCGCCCACAGGCCTTGAATCGCCATGAAGCCGCCTACGGCCAGACAGCCCTGCGGGGCAAAACGCCAGAAGCGGCGGTCGGTATAAATCTGGCGCAAGTTCTGCAGCTGCTGGGCGATGGATTCGCGCTGCGCATGCACTGGTTGGTCTGGCACTGTCATCAGGTAGGCGGCACAGGCCACGAGCAAGCCGGCACACATAAAAAACAGGCCGCGCCAGCCCAGCAGCGGCAGTGCGGCCTCTACCGGCACACTGGCTGAGAGCGCGCCCAAGCCCCCGGCGACCATGATGGTGGCGGTGAGCGATGGCAGTTGCTCGGAACGGAACCATTGGCTAAAGGCCTTGAAGCTGGCCATCAGGCAGGCTGATACGCCCAAACCGATCAGCGCGCGCGCCAACACCAGGCTGGCGGTGCTTTGCCCCAAACCAAACAGGGTGCAGCCGCTGGCTGCCACCAGCAATAAAGCCGCTTCGACACGGCGCGGGCCAAAGCGGTCCAGCAGCAGACCCAGCGGCAACTGGAACAGGCCAAAGGCCAGAAAATAAGTTGAAGTGAGCAGCCCAAGCCCGGCGGCACTCATATTGAGTTCGCGCATCAGCTCGGGGGCAATCACCGCGTTGACGCTGCGCAGCGCGTAAGACAAGAAGTAGCCCAACGCATAGGCGGGTACCAGACGAAACCAGAGAGCGGCGGGTGAGTTCATGGGGCGATTGTCGTCGGCAGACTGGCCTCTGCCGGGGCCGTCGCTTTACGTCCTGGCCCGGCGTTTCAACCAACGCATCAGCCCGCCCAGCAGCGGCAGTTTTTCATACAGCTCTTCAGCCGCGTCCCAGTAGTCGCGGTGCAGCGTGATGCGGCCGGTGGCATCAAGCACCAGGTGCGAGCTGCCCAGAATGCACTGCGCCTGTCCCGGCCGGAAGCGCTTGAAACAGAAGTGGAATTCCCAGGTCAAAAAGCATTGCGTGCCCTGCTCCACGCGCTGGGTGACGACAAAGCGTGGCTGCTCCAGCGCCTCGAACATGTGCTCAAAAATCGTCGTGATGGCTGGCAGGCCCCGCACGTCGTTAAATGGGTCCTTGAAACGCGCATCGGCGGCGTAAAGGGCACTGAGCTGACCTACCGTTGCCGGGGACAAGGCCTGGAAAAACTTAACAATCTAGCGACGGTCGCTTGTGCAGTCATGGTAATTTAAATGTGTTGGAGTTGGCGATTGAAGACAAAAACACACGGGATGGCAACGGCGCCGACACCATCAGAGTGGGCTAACCAGGCTGCGCAACAGCCCCAGCGCCAGCGGCAGGCTGAGCATGCCGAGCACGGTGGACAACGTGACCAGCGCGGCCACATAAGCGCCGTCGTAGCCCATGCGTGCCGCCAATACATAGCAGCTCGATGCCGTGGGCAGGGCAGAAAACATCAGCAGCACAGTGGTTTGCAGCGGGTTCAGGCCAAACAGTTGCGACAGCCCGAGCGCCAGCAGCGGCATCAGCAGGTGGCGGATCAGCAGCAGCGCCACGCCCAGCAATTTGGCATGATTCAAGGCACCGAGCTGCATGCCAGCACCGGCGGCCATCAAACCCAGCGCCAGCGATGCACCACCAATGCGACTGACGGTGGGCTCCAGCCAGGGCGGAATGTGAAACCCGGCCAGGTTGGCCAGCAGCCCGGCTGCGGTGCCGATGATCAGCGGGTTGCGCACCAGCTCAGCCATAAAACCGCGCTGGCCGTGGCGTGCCATCGGCCACACCGCGCCGATGTTCATCAGCGGCACGCTCACGCCAATCAGCAGCGCCACCACGGCCAGCCCCGGTGCGCCAGCCAATTTGTCGGCCAGCGCCAGACCAATGAAGGAGTTGAAGCGAAAGGCAATCTGGGCGCTGCCCGCGTGCTGACGGGCGGCAAAGTGGTGCTTGAACCCGGGCCAGTAAGGCACCGAGTAGGCCAGCGCAATACCGCCCAAACCCAAGGCCCAGCCGGCTCCCACCAGGTTGCTTGCTGCACTGATGTCCAGCGGGCTTTTCAGGATTGAGTGAAACAGCAGCACCGGGAAAAAAAGAAAGTACACCAGTTGCTCCACCTGCGTCCACACCGGGCGGTTCAGGGGTGTGAAGCGGCAGACCAGGTAGCCGATCAAGATCAATGAAAAATCGGGGAACAGCAGTTGGGCAAAGTTCATGGCTTGAGAATAGCAGGCCGGGGCTACCCGGCGGACCTGTCCAGCCCAGCCACGCCTAAACCGGCCACGCTGCCATCAGGCTCGGGTGCGCGCGCGAGACCGCACCCGATCAATGCGAAGGCACTGACTTGAGCTCGCTCAGGATCACGGCTGCCAGCACCAGTGCGCCACCGAGCGCGGCGCGGCCGGTGAGCGACTCACCCAGCCAGAGCCAGGCCGCCAGGGCGGCAAACACCGGTTCCATGGCAAAGATGACGGCCGATTTGTCGGCCGTCACCGCACGCTGACCGAGTGCCTGCAAAAACAGCACCGCCGCCGTGGCAATCACGCCAAGATAGCTCAGGGCGAGCCAGTGCGGCGCGGCCCGCGCCAACAAATCTGAAGGCCTGGACGCCAGCAACGCCGCGCCGAGCAACCAGGCAGCGGCCAGCAGCGCCATCACCAGAATTTGGGTGGCGGCCAATTGGCGCAGGTTGTGGCGATTGGCGCGCGCCGACAGCACGATGACATACAAGGCATAGGCCAGCGCGCAAACGCCCGTGGCCAGGTCACCAAACAGATGGGCCCCACCATCCCAGGACATCAGACCGATGCCGGCACACGCCAGCGCGGCGCAGAACAGCACCCGCGCCGACAGGTGCGCACCCATTGCCACGCCGATCAAGGGCACCATCAGCACATTGAGACTGGTCAGAAACGCGCTGCGGTTGCTGGAAATGAATTCAAGGCCGATCGCCTGCGCCACGTAAGACACCAGCGCCAGCGCACCGAGCAGCAGGCCATCCAGCCAGGTATGGCGCGGTACCCGCCACAAAAATGGTGCCAGACACAGCGCCGCAATGAGGAAGCGCAAGGCCGAAATCTCCACGCCACTCAGGCTTGTCAGCAAGGACTTGAGCAACGGGAAGGTGGTGCCCCAGACGGCCGTGACACCGAGCAGCAACAGCACCGACGGATTCATTGAAAACGACTGTGATCAGGCGCTGACGGCCGACACCCGTGCCCCAGGCCGTGTGTCACTTGACTCCCATCACCAGGTTGGGCAGACCGGTCGCAATGCCCGGGAAGAAACAGAGCAGGAAAACAGCGCCAAACATCAAGCCGACAAAGGGCAGCACGCCCCAGATCACCTCTTTGAGTGGAATATCGGGCGCTACATTCTTGATGACAAAAATATTCAAGCCAACGGGCGGATGGATCAGCCCCATCTCCATGACGATCGTCATGACGACACCAAACCAGATCAGATCAAAACCTGCGGCCTTAAGCGGGGGCAGCAAGATCGGCGCCGTCATCAGGATGATTGACACCGGTGGCAGGAAGAAACCGAGCACGATCACCATCAGCAGGATCATTGCCAGCAACAGCCATTTGGACAGATGCAAATCAACAATCCACTGCGCCGCGCCCTGACTGATGTGCAGGTGACTCATGACGTAGCTGTAGAGCAGCGACATGCCGATGATCAGCATCAGCATGGTCGATTCCTTCAAGGTCGAAGTCAAAATCGGCGCCAGGTCTTTGGGCCGCCAGATGCCGTAAATGGAGGCGATCAACAGCAGCGCCAGCAGGCCGCCCAGCCCGGCCGTTTCGGTCGGCGTGGCAAAGCCGCCGTAAAGTGCAATCATGACGCCCGTGAGCAGCAGCACAAAAGGCAGCACACGCGGCAGCATTTCCACTTTTTGCGTCAAGCTGAAGTGCTCGTCTTCAAGGTAAGCTGATTTGACGCCGCCGTTCTCAAAAACAGTGAGCGCCGCCTTGTATTCCTTGCGTGCCCGCGCCACCGCGTAAGCCGCAAACAGGGCCACCAGCAGCAGGCCCGGGCCAATGCCGGCCAAAAATAAGCGTCCGAGGGATTGTTCTGCTGCGACGGCGTACAAAATCATGACGATCGACGGTGGCAGCAAGATGCCCAGGGTGCCACCGGCGGCAATCAGGCCGGCCGCGAAACCATTGGAATAGCCGCGTTTGCGCATCTCGGGAATACCGGCCGAGCCAATCGCCGAGCAGGTTGCGGGTGAAGAGCCGGCCATGGCGGCAAACAGGGCGCAGGCGATGACGTTGGCGATGCCCAGACCGCCGGGCACTTTGTGCAGCCAGACATGAATGGCACCATACAGGTCCTGCCCGGCGCGCGACTTGCCGATTGCCGCGCCTTTCATGATAAACAGCGGGATCGACAGCAGCGTGATCGATGCCATTTCCTCATAGACGTTTTGCGTCACTGTGTCGAGCGAGGCCGCCGGCATGAAAAAATACATGAAGACGACCGCCACCGTGCCCAGTGAAAAGGCAATCGGCATGCCCGAGAACATCACCAGCAAGGTGGCTGCGCCATACGACAGACCAATGGCCAACTCGCTCATGCTGGGGACTCCCCGTCTTTGGGTGTGCTGACTTCAATGGCGGTTTGCAGCAGTAACTGCAATGCCAGCAAACTCATGCCTACTGCCATCAGGCTGTAGGGTATCCACAGTGGCGGGGCAAAACTGCTCGAGGTGGTTTGCCCTTCGGACCAGGCTTCATAAAAAAGCGTCCAGGACTTCCAGCTAAAAAAGCCGCAAAACAGGGTTGACGTCAAATCCACCAGCAGCTGGCGCAGGCGGTTCACCCGCGCCGGCAACAGGGCGGCCAACGCCTCAATGCCAACATGCCCGCGCTGGGACTGCACATAGGCAGTGCAGATGAAGATGGCACCCACCAGCATGAACACCGAAGCTTCGTCCTGCCAGTCGGTCGCGGTCTTGAAAAAATAACGCGTCAGCACCGAGTAGGTGAGCACCAGAGAGGTCAACACCAGCGCCAGCATCGACACCCGCAGCATTTGCCGATTCAACCAGTTCAGGCTCTTGGTCAAACGGCGCAGCGTTGCATTCAGGGGTAAATCGACACCGGGACGCACGCCCGGCTCAAGCTCAAAATCGTGGCTCACAGGGTCTGCTGTGCAAGGGTCAGCAGTTTGGCGCAGCCTTCATTCTTGGCGCCATAGTCTTTCCACGCAGTCTTGCGCGCAATCTCCTGCCATTTTTTGATGGTGGCGGGCGACAGATCCACCACTTTGGCACCCGCTTTTTGATAGACGTTGGCCACTTCCACATCGTCCTTTTTCGCGGCCTCCAGCGCAAACGCTTCCATCTCGGCACCAACCGTCATGATGAGATCACGTTGCGCCTTGGGCAGCTTGTCAAACACCGCTTTGGACATCAGCAGCGGCTCCAGCATGAACCAATAGGCGCCGTTGCGACCGGTCGTGAGCGACTTGGCCACTTCTTCCAGGCGGAATGAAATAAAGGAGGTCGATGAGGTCATGGCCGCATCCATGGCACCGGTTTGCATGGCGGCATAAATCTCGTTGGACGGCAGCGTCACGACGGCGGCACCGGCGTCTTTCAGAATCATGTCCATCTCGCGCGAGCCGCCGCGAATCTTCAGACCCTTGGCGTCCTCGGGTTCCACCACCGGCTTGCCGCGTGAAGCCACGCCACCGGCCTGCCAGATCCAGCTCACCATGACGATGCCCTTGTCGAGCAACACGCGGCTCAGCTCCTGTCCAACCGGCTTGCTTTTCCAACTGTAGGCCTGTTCGTACGAGACAACCAGTGCCGGCATCAGACCGATATTGAGCTCGGGCACTTCGCCGCCGGCATAAGACACCGGAAACAGCGACAGATCCAGCGCGCCCTTGCGCATGGCGGAAAACTGCGCATTGGTCTTCATGAGAGAAGAGCCTGGATAAATCTCGAATTTCATCGCCCCATTGCTACGCTTTTCGACTTCGGCTGCAAAGTTGCGTACCAGGCGATCCCGAAAATCACCAACCTGGATCGTGCCGCCGGGAAACTGGTGCGAAATCTTGAGCGCCGTGCTTTGCGCCAAAGCGGATGCGAATGGCAAAGCGCCGCAAACAAGTCCCCCTGCCGATTGAATAAGTTGGCGTCTTTGCATGTATTTGTCTCCAGTATTGATGAAACCTCAAGCCTGGGCAATTCTGCCGGACTTAGGCTTGGCTTCAATCGGTGAATACCCGTAACATTTGGCTGCCACCCTCGTAAACTTTTACCAAGGGGAAATTTAGGCGCTAGCCCCCGTTGCATCTGCGCAAGCAGCTATGAAGTTTGTAGTGAAAGGCGACCCGGACGCAATACAATCCAGGGACTGGCCAAAGTTACAAGCCATTTAGCCCTCCAGCCCCCGTATTACGTGCGTAAGTAGCTATAAACATGGTAGCGAAATGAAGCGCCACAAGAACAGGCGATACAGGTTCACCCCGCTGAATTGGGGTCCGACCCCAGTTCAACGATTGGTCGGAAAGCTGAACACCGCCCCTTCGCGCACACCGGCTGAAGGCCAGCGCTGCGTGATGGTCTTGCGCTTGGTGTAGAAGCGCACGGCGTCCGGCCCGTAGGCGCTCAAGTCACCAAACAGGCTGCGCTTCCAGCCGCCAAACGAGTGGTAGGCCACGGGCACCGGCAGCGGCACGTTGATGCCGACCATGCCGACCAGAATGTGCTCGCTGAAGTAGCGCGCGGCTTCGCCGTCGCGGGTAAAGATGCAGGTGCCGTTGCCGTACTCGTTGGCGTTGATCAGGTCCATGCCTTCTTGCAGGGTTTTCACGCGCATGACGCCGAGCACCGGGCCAAAAATCTCATCCTGGTAAATCTTCATACCGGGTTTGACCTTGTCAAACAGGCAGGCCCCCAGGAAATAACCATCTTTATGGCCCTTGACCTTGACCGCGCGGCCATCAACCACCAGTTTGGCGCCTTCCTTGACGCCTTGTTCGACATAGCCGGTCACCTTGTCGAAATGCTGTTTGGTCACCAGCGGACCCATGTCGTTGCTTGAGTCGGTGCCGGGACCCACCTTCATTTTGGCAATCTCGGTCTTCAAGCCGGCCAGCACGGCATCGGCCGTTGCATCGCCCACGGCGACCACCAGCGGAATCGCCATGCAGCGCTCGCCGCAGGAGCCAAAAGCCGCGCCCATCAAGGCATTCACCGCATTGGCGATGTCCGCGTCGGGCATCACGATGGCGTGGTTCTTGGCGCCACCCAGCGCCTGCACACGCTTGCCGTGGGCACAGCCGGTGGCGTAGATGTACTCGGCAATCGGCGTTGAGCCGACAAAGCTCACCGCCTGCACGCGCTTGTCGGCAAGCAAGGCATCGACTGCTTCCTTGTCGCCATTGACCACGTTAAGCACACCCGGTGGCAGGCCCGCTTGCAAGGCCAGCTCGGCCACCAAGAGGGCGCTGCTGGGGTCGCGCTCCGAGGGTTTGAGCACGAAGGTGTTGCCGCAGGCAATCGCCATCGGCCACATCCACAGTGGCACCATGACCGGAAAGTTGAAGGGCGTGATGCCCGCCGTGACGCCGATCGGCTGAAACTCGCTCCACGAGTCCATCGCCGGGCCGACATTCTTGCAGTGTTCGCCTTTGAGCAGCTCGGGCGCATAACTCGCGTACTCGACGTTTTCGATGCCACGTTGCAGTTCGCCCGCCGAGTCGCTAAGCACCTTGCCATGTTCGGCCGTGAGCAGGGCGCAGAGTTGTTCGGCATTGGCTTCAAGCAGGTTTTTGAGCTGGCTCATGACGCGCGCGCGCTTGAGCGGCGGCGTCGCACGCCAGGCCGGGTATGCGGCCTGCGCCGAGGCGATGGCGCTTTGCACGGTGGCCACATCGGCCAGAAGCACGCGCTTTTCGGCCTTGCCGGTGGCTGGGTTGAAGACGTCTTGCGAGCGGCTGCCGCCGGTCACCAGTTGACCGTCAATCAGGTGTTTGATTTGAGGGAGTTTCTTCATGGATAAAAACCTCAGGCGGCTTGATTGAATGTTTCGCCCAGCGCGTTGACCAGGCTGTCAAGCTGCGCCGGCGTGCTGATGAAGGGCGGTGCGAGTTGGATGGTGTCGCCGCCGTAGCGCACGTAAAAGCCCTTTTTCAGCATCGCCATGGCAATCTCGAAGGGCCGCTTGGCCGGTTCTCCCGGGAAAGCCGCGATGCTAAAACCGGCTGCCAGGCCGTAGTTGCGGATGTCGGTGACGTGCTTGGTACCTTTGAGGCTGTGCACCGCATTTTCAAAATGCGGTGCCAGCGCCTTGACCCGGTCAATCATGTTTTCTTTGACCAGAATGTCAAGTGTCGCCAGCGCTGCGGCGCAGCACACCGGATGCGCCGAGTAGGTGTAGCCATGGGCAAATTCGAGCATGTAGTCCGGCCCGCCAGCGGCCATGAAGGTGTCGTAGATTTCCTTCTTGGCCAGCACCGCGCCAATTGGCTGCGCGCCGTTGCTGATCTGCTTGGCCAGATTCATGATGTCGGGCGTGACGCCAAAGGCTTCAGCGCCGGTATAAGCGCCGGCGCGGCCAAAGCCGGTGATGACTTCATCAAATATCAACAGGATGTTGTTGGCGGTACAGATCTCGCGCAGACGCTGCAAATAGCCTTTGGGCGGAATGATGACGCCGGCCGAGCCCGAGAATGGCTCGACGATCACCGCGGCAATGTTGCTGGCATCGTGCAGTGCGATCAGGTTCAGCAAATCGTCGGCCAGTTCAGCGCCTTTGTCGGGCATGCCGCGTGAAAACGCGTTGCTGGCAAGCTGGGTGTGCGGCAAGTGATCGGCATCAATGCCCTGGCCAAACATCTTGCGCACGCCGCCGATGCCGCCGACCGAGATGCCGCCGAAGTTCACGCCGTGGTAGCCTTTTTCGCGCCCGATCAGGCGCGTTTTGGTGGCCTGGCCCTTGGCGCGCCAGTAAGCGCGTGCCATCTTGAGCGAGGTGTCGGCTGATTCGGAACCCGAGCCGGTAAAGAAGACGTAATCGAGTCCGGCTGGCGTCAGCTCCTTGAGCTTGTTGGCCAGCGCAAAGGACAGCGGGTGGCCAAACTGGAAGCCGGGCGAATAATCCATGCTGGCGACCTGACGCGACACCGCCTCGCTGATTTCGCTGCGCCCGTGGCCCAGACCACAACACCAAAGACCCGAGAGCCCGTCAAAAATCTGTTTGCCGTGGCTGTCGGTGTAATAACAGCCCTGGGCACTGACCATCATGCGCGGATTGGCCTTGAATTCGCGGTTGCCGCTGAAAGGCATCCAGTGCGCGTCGAGCCAGGCCGCGTCGGTGCGCGAGGCGGCCAGGTGTTGGGTTTCGTTCATGTTCATGTTGGGTCTCCTGAAAGAGTGAAGAGTTGCCATTCTGGTCGTTTCTGTTACTCTTATAAAGATATAACTATCACACTCAAGTTGTCAATTTATGCAAGTAAAGCGCCATTCTGCGTTGGGTCGCTTGAGCGATATGGACATCCGCCTGCTGCGCGTCTTCAAGAGTGTGGCCGAATGTGGCGGCATGGCTGCCGCCGAACTGGAGCTCAACATCGGTGTTTCCACGGTCAGCCGCCACATCAGCGACCTGGAAACGCGTCTCGGACTGAGCTTGTGTCGGCGCGGCCGCGCCGGCTTTGCGTTGACGGCCGAGGGCCAGCAGATTTATGCCGAAACGCTGCGCCTGCTGGCCGGGGTCGAAGCCTTTCGCAGCCGGGTCGATGAGATTCACCAGCGTATGGGCGGTGAGTTGCACCTTGCTGTTTTCGACAAGACCGCCAGCAACCCAGCGGCCCATATTGCGGCGGCGATTGCCCTCTTCGCTGCGCAGGCACCCGAGGTCAGCCTGCACCTGCATGTGGCACCCCTCAACAGCATCGAGCGCGGCGTGCTCGATGGGCAATATCAGGTCGGTGTCATTCCGGGGCATCGCAGTTCCGACACGCTGACCTACGATGAACTATTTGCCGAGACCATGTTTTTGTATTGCGGTGCGCAACATGCCCTGTTTCAGGCTGGCGCGGCGCAGCAGCCTGGAGATTGGCGTGCCTTGCGCGCGCACGACTTTGCCGGCCTGGGCTATCACTCGCCGAATATGGAAATCAGCCAGCAGATGCGCCTGACGCGCAAGGCCACCGGTTTCGACCAGGAGTCGATCGCCACGCTGATACTGTCGGGCAAGTACCTGGGGTTTTTGCCCGACCATTACGCCGAGCCATTTGTTAACAGTGGGCAGATGCGGGCCATTGCTCCTGCACTGTTCCGCTACGCGTGCAGTTTTTTCAGCATCGTGCGCGGCTCGCCCCAGCCGTCGCGGGTGACGCGGGCCATGCAGGATTGTTTAATCCAGGCGCACGTTGAGAGCAGCACTAAATCAGCAGCGCCGCCAGAGTCGCCAGAGCCGCAGTCTCGGCGCGCAGCACGCGCGCTCCGAGCGTCACCGGCATAAAGCCAGCCGCCTGCGCAGCCGCTTCCTCGAGCGCACTCAAACCACCTTCCGGGCCAGACAAAATAATGACGGGCGCGTTGCCTGAAGCCGTCGCACGCAAATCCCGTGACTGCGCTTGCAACGAAAGCAGTAGTTGCAGGGCTGGAGCAGGGGCCAGCGCCGTTTGCACCTTCAGCCAGTCGCCCAACCCCAGCACCGGGTGAATCTGCGGCACCCGGTTGCCGCCGCACTGCTCACAGGCGGCCAGCGCCACGCCTTGCCAATGCGCTTGTTTCCTCAGGGCGCGCCCATCGGCCAGGCGCAACACGCTGCGCTCGCTCATCAGCGGCTGGATGCTGGCCACGCCCAGCTCGGTGGCTTTTTCGACTAGCCAGTCCATGCGCTCGTTGGCCGGCACACCCAGCGCCAGGTGAACCTGGCGCAGCGCTTCGCGATCTACCGCGCAGTAGGCATCGACGCGCACCTGCACCACGCTGCGACCCATGCGGGTCACTGTGGCTGCATACTCGCCGCTCGCGACTCCAGCACCTGGACTGTTTTGCGCAGCGTCCCAATCTGGCCCGCCATTGAACAAAGTGATGCGGTCGCCGGGCTGCAGGCGCAACACCTGCACGTGCCGTGCGGCGCTGGCGGGCAGCTCCAGCAGTTGACCGGTCGTCAGTAAAGTGGGGCAGTAAAAGCGCGGCATGAGGTTTGAAATGTCGCAAGCCCGCCAGTTACTTGACAGCGGCGCTACGGACGCGTCGCGCCACAAACAGCACACCGGCCGCCGTTAGCAGCAGGCACACCAGTAGCGGCACCAGCACTTGCAACGTCGTGAAACTCTCGCCCTTCAAGACCCGCAACATCAATACATTTTGCGCCAATGCCGGCACCCACAAGTGCCAGGGCTCATCGCCGCTTTGATTGAACACCGAGATCAAGGGCAACAAAGACACGGCCAGCATGACAACCGTGCTGTTGGCTTGCGCTTCCTTGAAGCTTTTGCAGCGAATGGCCACTGCCATCAATAGCGCCGAGACGGCCGCCGCAAACGGCAGCAGTACGACCAGAAACAAGGCGACTTCACGCCAGCCAAACTGAAACATGGCCTGCAAGGTGTCGCTGCGCAACAGCCATTGCCCAGGTAGAAAACTCACGCAACTCAGCACCGCCACCAACATGGCCACTGCGGCCACCGCTCCCCACTTGCCCAGCACCAGCGCCAGCGCCGCCACCGGGTTCATCAACAAGGGCTCAAGCGAACCGCGCTCGCGTTCGCCCGCTGTGCTGTCCAGCGCTGCGTTCATCGCACCGGAAACCACGGCCAGCAGGACAAAGAACGCCAACATGCCGGTAAACTGCGCCGCCCGCGTCTGGTTGCTGGCCAGGTCACGCTCCTGCACTTTGATGGGCGAGAGCAGCTCGGCCGAGACGCCGCGCACGGCCAGGCTCAGACTGGCGCGCTCCTGATTGAAGGCACGCAATAGGTCCAGCACGCGGCGCGCGCCGGACTCGCTTTGCTTGTTGGCGCTGTCACTCACCAGCTCGACCTCAGGGCGCTCGCCGCGCAGCAAAGTGGACTCAAAATCGGCGGGCAGTAGCAGCACCGGGTCACCCAGTTTGGCATCGCGCAGTTGGCGCTCATAGTCCTTGGGTGCGGTCTTCACAACCCAGGTCTGACGCTCAAAGAAATTCTTCAGGGTCGGTGCCTGCTCGATCCCAACGACGACCACTTGGCGCAGCTCGGCCTTGGCTTCGAGTGAAGCAATCAAGCCCGACAAGGCGAGTAACAGCAGCGGCCCCATCAGCACACTTGAGACCAGCACCACCGCCAAGGTGCGCCGGTCGCGCAGGGCGTCCAGTAGTTCCTTGCCAAACACCTGCCAGGCAAGCTGCCAGTGTTTCATGCTGTAACTCCGGTGGCGGTGCCTGCCATGGGTGCAAACGCCAGCTTGACGAACGCCTCCTCAAAATCCTGCTCGCCGGTGCGCTGCAACAAATCGTTCACGCTGCCGCTGGCCACGCTGCGCCCGTGTGCCACCAGCACCACGCTATCGCACAAGCGCTCGACCTCCTGCATGATGTGGGTTGAAAAAATGATGCACTTGGCACCGCCTGCGGGCGTGCGCAGAAAGCGCAACGATTCGCGCAAGGCGCGTGTGGCAAGAACATCCAGGCCGTTGGTCGGTTCGTCGAGCACGATGTTGGCCGGGTCGTGCACCAGTGCGCGGGCCAGTGCGGTCTTCATGCGCTCACCCTGACTGAAGCCGTCAGTGCGGCGCTCCAGCAAGGCGCTCAGGTCAAGCATCTGCGCCAGCGTCTCGGCGCGCGCGTGCGCCGCGTCACGGCGCATGCCCTGCAAGCGCCCGAAATAGACAATGTTTTCACGCGCACTCAGGCGCGGGTACAGGCCGCGCGCATCACTGAGCACCCCCATGCGCGCCAACGCCGCCTGCGGCTGCGTGACTACATCGATGCCATCGACGTTGATGCGTCCGGCATCGGGTGTGATGAGGCCTGCCAGCATGCGCAAGGTGGTAGTTTTGCCCGCGCCGTTGGGGCCCAGCAAACCGGTAATCTGGCCATTGGGTGCCGTCAAACTCACGTCGCGCACGGCCTGCACCAAAGGGGCCCTGCTGCGTTTGAACTCAATTGATCGCCAGGACCAGTCCTGGCGCGCCGGGCGCGGTGCCGCAAAGGCGCGTGCCAGGTGTTCAATTTCGATCATGACGACGACTCCTGGGCGCGCGCCACCGGCACGAACACCGGCGGTCGCGGAACCTTGCTGGCACAGGAGGCATCCACCGTGCTGGCGCCGGCGTCATCCTCGGCGTCGATAAAGCGAAACAGCACATCGCGCAGACAGGCCAAGGTCAGCACGCCGTGTCCGGCCTGGGGCACCACCACATGGCGCGCCTTGCTGCCCAGCGCCTGCGCCACGCGCGCACCGTGCCGCGGTGGCGTGACCGGGTCGAGCCCGCCGCTGAGCACCAGCGCAGCAGTCGGGCTGGGCGCTATGTTGTAAAAGCCCGGCGGCACGGCCCCACGCGGCCAGTAGTCACAGGTGCTGCTGTAGATCTGGGCAAACTCCGCGCCAAAGTCGGCTCCCGCCTGGTCCGGGCTGCTCGCCGTGCGTGGCATGTCTTCAGCGCACAGCACCGAGAAGTGCATGCCCATGGCGAGGCGATCAGGCCCGTGTGCATTGAACAGGCTGCCCAAACCCAGCAGCGCCCCGAAACGACCCTGTGCGGCATCTGTGATGGCCTGCGGCAGTGCCGAGGCCATTACCGGGACATACAAGGGCGCGCGCACGGCACCCAGCAGCGTCTCGCGCGTGAGGTTCAGGCGCTCGTGCGTGCCAGTAAGCGGGTCGGTCACCGCCACGGTCCTGGGCAGGCCAGCCAGCAAGGCCTTCCAATTTGCTTGCAGCCGGGGGTAGGTCTTGCTGCAGACAGCCTCGCGCTCGCACGCGGCCAACAGGCTGTCGAGGGCGCGCTGGTTGTCAGCCGAAGCGCTGGCCGGCAGTGCCATATCGGGTGGCGCCACGCCGTCGATCACCGTGCGCCGCACGGTCTGGGGAAACTGGCGCAGGTACTCCAAAGCGGCGCGCGTGCCGTAGGAGCCGCCGACCAGATTGATGCGCTGTGCCCCCAGCGCCTGTCGCACCGCGTTGACATCCTGCATTGCAATCGTGGTGGTGAAGTAACGCAGATCGCCGTAGGGCAGTTGCTGGAGCTGACGCAGGCACTGGCGCAAGCGGCCGTCCTGCCACTGACGGTCGAGTTGTTGCGCCAGGCTGCTGTGCCGGTCTTCGTCGCACATCAGGGGGGCTGACTGGCCCGTGCCGCGCTGGTCAATGAACACCAGATCGCGCCGGTTGTTCAGGCGCACCATTTGCGCGCTGACCTGACCGGCCAGGCGGATGGCACTTTGACCGGGACCACCGGCCAGAAAAAACACCGCGTCGGGCAGCTTGCGCCGTGCCAGCGCGGGCAGCACCACATAGTGAATGTCCACTTGCGGCCCGGTCGCTGTGTCCGGATTGAGCGCTCGCGTCAGGGAGCCGCACAACACGCTGGTTTTGATGCCCGGGACGCGGCAGGGCTTGCTTGGCGCGTCAGCTTGGGCTAGCGCCGGACAGCCAAGCGCCAGCGCAGCGAGCAGCGCAAGCAGGGCTGTTTGTGCCGGTGCCAATTTGCGAAATTGTTGTTTCACGTTATGTCCGGCCAAAGGCGAAGGCGCTAACGGTTTCGATCCCCTCGACCTTTTCCATCAGCCGTAGCAGGGGCTTGAGTTCGCGGTAACGCGCACAGGTGGCGTGAATGTAGCCGATGAAACGCGGTGTATCGGCCAGGTACTGCGGCTTGCCGTCGCGCAACGTGAGGCGCGCAAAAATACCGGCCACTTTAAGGTGGCGCTGCAAACCCATCCATTCCACGCCACGGTAAAACTCGCCAAAATCGTCGCCCACCGGCAAACCCGCTTGGCGCGCCTGTTCCCAGTAACGGATGGTGATGTCGAGACAAAAATCTTCGTCCCAACTCAGGAACGCGTCGCGCATCAGGCTGGCAATGTCATAGGTGATGGGGCCATAAACGGCGTCCTGAAAGTCCAGCACACCCAGGCGCGACCCTGCTTCATTGCCTGCAATCATCAGGTTGCGCGGCATGAAGTCGCGGTGCACATAGACACTCGGCGAGCTCAGATTGTTCGCAACAATCTGCGCAAAGCTTTGATCGAGCGTGCGGCGCAGCTCACCCTCAACAGCCACACTGCGATGGCGCGCCAGGTACCAGTCTGGAAACAGCTCCAGCTCGCGCCGCAGCAGGGCTTCGTCATAAACGGGCAACACGCCGGGGCGGGATGCGCTCTGCCAGGCAATCAGCGCATCAACCGCTTTCAGGTACAAGGCCCGGTTGGCCGTGGCCGATTCGCTCACAATGCCCTGCAGCATGGTCTGCGACCCGAGGTCGCTGAGCAGCAGAAAACCCTGCTGCTGCTGCCACGCCAGCACCTGTGGCACCAGCAGACCGGCCTGTTCCATCAGCCGGGCTACCGCGATGAAAGGACGGCAGTCTTCCTGGGCGGGCGGGGCGTCCATGATGATAAAGCTGCTGGCGGACGCGTCGATGCGGAAGTAGCGCCGAAAACTGGCATCGGCCGAGGCCATGCGCAGCGTTTGGATTTTCAATCCGTGGGCTTCTACCAGCGTGCCCAACCAGGCAGTGAAATCATGCGCGCGTTGGGTGTCAGACCAGGTCGGGGCAGCGCTGAGCGTGGCGGCGGGGGCAATGGCGGGTGTCATGGATAATCCATTCTACAAAGCCCGATGCGCCCGCGTTCCTTTACTAACTGCCCTCATGCCTGCCACAGACCCTGCCCGATGCGCCTTCTGATGCATGACCTGAAGCAACGGCTGCCTTTTGCCGGTTCTGCTGTAGCGACAGTGCTGCTGCTGGCCTTGTCGTTGCTGTCGGCGACACCTGCCCGGGCTCAGGGCGAGGCCTTGCCGGGGTTGACCAGCAGCGCTTTGTTGCAGGAGCAAGTTCCCCAGGCCGCTGGCGTTGGGCTGCCGACTTTCATTTATGGTGATCGTCTGTTCGGTCGCCCCGATCTGGAGACCGTGGTCGAAGGCAATGGCGAACTGCGCCGGGGCGACACCGTGATCAAGGCCAACCATCTCGAGTATGACCAATCGACTGACTTGGCCAAAGCGCGCGGTCAAGTGCTCATCAACCGGGCTGGCAACGTGTACCAAGGTCCGTTGCTGGAACTTAAACTTGATGCATTCGAGGGTTTCTTTATCGAGCCGCGCTACTACTTTCTCAAAAACGATGCGCACGGCGAAGCGAGCCGGGTGGACTTCATTGACGAAGACCGGGCCATCATTCGCAACGCCAGCCTGACCACCTGTCGGCGTCTGCCGGGGCCGAGTTGGCTGCCCGACTGGATTTTACGTGCCAACACCATTCGCGTCGATAACGAAGAGGACGTGGGCACCGCCGAAGGTGCCTTGTTGAGCTTCAAGGGCGTGCCTTTGTTGCCGGTGCCATATTTAAGTTTTCCGCTCAGCGACAAACGCAAGTCCGGCTTCATGCCGCCGACGCTGGAGCTCGACAATGTCAATGGGGCGGTGCTGTCGGTGCCGTATTACTGGAACATTGCACCCAACCGCGATGCCACCTTGACACCCACACTGATGAGCAAACGTGGCGTTGATCTGAGTAATGAATTTCGCTATCTGGAGGCGGACTATTCGGGCCGACTTCAGTTCGACTGGATGCCCGCCGATCAACTGCGCCAGAGCAGCCGCTGGGGTCTGTCCTACGCCCACCATGCGGTCGTCAAGAATATTTTTGACACCGGTAGCATGGCCTTCAATCTGAATTTGAATCGGGTCAGTGATGACAATTACTGGAGCGATTTTTCGGGTGCCTCCAGCTCGCTGACGCAACGCTTGTTGGCCAACGACGCCGCCTTGTCATGGAGTAGCGGCAATTTTTCGAACAGTGTGCGCACCGTGCGCTGGCAAACCCTGCAGGACGTGACAGCGCCCATCATCCCACCCTACGACCGTCTGCCCCAATTGACTTCGCACTATGGCCGGCTCGACGTGAATGGCTTTGATTACTCGATCGATGCTGATTACACCCAATTTAAATCCGACAGCGGTTTGACGCTACAGCCCAATGCACAACGCGTATTCTCGTCGCTACAGGTGAGTCGGCCCTGGATCGCGCCGGCCGGCTTCATTACGCCCAAGCTCAAGCTGCATGTGGCCAACTACCAATTGTCCAGTGCATTGAATGACAGTACGTCAGCGACTGTCGTTGTGCCGACTATCAGCCTCGATAGCGGCCTGGTGTTTGAGCGTGACGCGCGCTACTTTGGCCGCAATTTTCGGCAGACGCTCGAACCGCGTGCCTTCTATGTCAACACCCCCTATCGCGAGCAGAACCTGCTGCCCAATTACGATTCGGGTGCCAGCGACTTCAACTTTGCATCAATCTATTCAGAAAACGCCTTTGTCGGCAATGACCGCATTTCGGACAGCAACCTGCTCACGCTGGGCCTGACGACGCGTCTGCTTGATCCGGAAAGTGGTGCCGAGGCCGTGCGTCTTGGCGTGGCGCAGCGCGTGCGCTTCAAAGACCAGAATGTGGTCTTGCCCGGGGGCAGCCCGGTGCCCAGCGGGATCAGTGACCTGTTGCTGGGTACCTCGGTCAACTGGAGTCCGACCTGGTCGTTGGCTGCGACCGTGCAGTACAGCCCGGCCATCCGGCAGTCCGAATTGGCCACGCTGGGCGCGCGCTACAGCCCGGGCAACTACCGGGTATTGACCGGGACTTACCGCTACCAACGCAATGTCAGCGAGCAGATTGACATCGGCTGGCAGTGGCCGATCAACGATCTGTGGGGCGACCGCGGGCAGGACCTGGGGCGTGGCCGTGGCCAGGGCGAGGGCCGCTGGTATAGCGTCGGGCGACTCAACTACAGCCTGGATGAAGGCAAACTGGTCAATGCCGTGGCTGGGTTTGAGTATGACGCCGGTTGCTGGCTGGGCCGCGTCGTGCTGGAGCGGCTGCAAACGAGTGCGGCGACCGCCAATCAGCGCGTCATGTTCCAGCTTGAGTTTGTTGGCCTGACGCGTTTGGGCGTCAACCCCTTGAAGAGCTTGAGAGACAATATTCCCAATTACCAGTTATTGCGCGAACAAAGCAGCGCACCCAGCCGTTTCAGCAACTACGATTGACCCATCATGACCCATCGCCTTTTGGCCCTGTGCGCGGCCAGCCTTGCCGTTCTTGCCTCCTTGACTGTGTCAGCCCAGGGTTTGCGCCCATCGACGAGCGGTGCCGGCGTCGGTGTCGCCGCACCGATTCGGGTGCCCACCTCGGTTGAACCGGCGGCAGACTTCATCGTCGCCGTGGTCAATGCCGAGCCGATCACCAACAACGAAGTGCGCTCCGCGCTGCGACGGGTGCTGCAGCAACTCGCTCAGCAAAGCAGACCCCCCCAACCGGATGTCAGGGAACTCGCGCGCCAGGTGCTGGAGCGACTGATCAACGAGAAGGCGCAGCTCCAGGTGGCGCGAGAGTCGGGCATTCAGGTGGACAGCGCCGCCATTGATCAGGCTGAACAAGGTGTGGCGCGGCAAAACCAGATGGATGTCGCCGAGCTGCGACGCCGTCTGGCGCGCGACGCGGCCGGACACACTCAGTTGCGTGAGCAGCTGCGCGACCAACTCATGCTCACGCGGCTGCGTGAACGTGAAGTTGAAATGCGCGTGCGGGTCTCGGATGCAGAGGTCGATCAATACCTGCAGGAGCAGCAAGTCAATAACGACCCCGCCAACCTGGAAATCAACCTGGCGCAGATCTTGGTGGTGGTCCCTGATTCGACTACCCCGGTGCAACTGGCCGCCTTGCAGGCGCGGGCGCAGCGCGCGCTCGACCGTGCCCGTGCCGGAGAAGACTTTGTCGCCCTGGTGCGCGAATTCTCGGATGCACCCGACCTTGCCAATGGCGGTCAGATGGGCTTGCGCAAGGCAGACCGGTACCCAGCACTTTTTGTTGACGCCACAAAAAATCTGGCCGTCGGCGAAGTTTCGGCCTTGGTGCGTTCCAGCGCGGGCTTTCACATTCTCAAGGTGTTTGAAAAAGTCAATGCGGCGCTGGCCACCATGGCGGTTACGCAAAGTCACGCGCGCCATATCCTGTTGCGCCTGAGCCCCCAGCTCAGCGAGGCTGCGGCACGCGCCAGGTTGATCGACCTTAAAAAGCGAATCCTGTCCAAACAGGCCGATTTTGCGGCCTTGGCGCGCGAATTTTCGCAGGACGCCAGCGCGAGCGAGGGCGGCGACCTGGGCTGGGTCAGTCCAGGCCAGTTTGTGCCCGAATTCGAGGACGCCATGAACCGACTTGCAGCGGGTCAGGTCAGCGACCCCGTGGTGTCACGTTTCGGCGTGCACTTGATCGAGTTGTTGGAGCGCCGCAAGGCCACCTTGACACCCGAGCAGCAACGCGAGGCGGTCCGTGTCATGCTGCGCGAAAAGAAGCTCGACGAGGCGTATGCCGTGTGGGCGCAGGATATCCGCGGCAAGGCCTATGTCGAGCTGCGCGAGCCGCCGCAGCAGTAGAAGTGGCTGGCGCCGTGCGCAGCTTATGAAGCACATCGCGCGCAAACGCTTTGGTCAGCATTTTCTGACCGACGCCGGCGTGATAGACGCCATTGTGAACGCCATTGCGCCCGCGCCGGGGCAGACCGTGGTGGAGATTGGCCCCGGTCTGGCCGCCCTGACGCGCCCGCTGCTGGAGCGATTGGGCGCGTTGACGGTGATCGAGCTCGACCGCGACCTGGTGGCGCGCCTGCGCCAGCAGCGGCAGCTCACGGTGATTCAATCGGATGTGCTAAAAGTGGACTTTGCGCAGATTGCGCGGGCGCAGGGTGCTACTAAATTGAGAGTAGTTGGCAACCTGCCCTATAACATTTCGACGCCGATTCTGTTTCGTTTGCTGGACTGCGTCGAGGTCATTGAAGACCAGCACTTCATGCTGCAAAAGGAGGTCGTTGATCGCATGCTGGCGCGTCCGGCCACCGCAGATTACGGTCGTTTGAGCGTCATGCTGCAATGGCGCTACGCCATGGAGCGTATGTTGGCCGTGGCACCGGAGAGTTTCGAGCCGCCGCCGCGCGTCCACAGTGCCGTGGTTCGCATGCGGCCGCACGCTCAGGCAAATACGGTGGATGTCAAACTGCTGAGCGAACTGGTCCGCGTGGCTTTCAGCCAACGGCGCAAGCTATTGCGCCATAGCTTGGGTCACTGGCTGCAAGCCAAGGGCTATGCCGATGCCTTTGATGTCCAGCGACGCGCAGAAGAAGTGCCGGTTGCCGAATACGTGGCACTGGCACTGGCGCTGGCGGCTCGACCGGCTGCATGCCCTCATTAGGGCCCGGGCAGCGGCGCCCCCAACTTGCGGCTCAGCAGCGCGAAGTTCGGATCTTTGCTGTTGAGCGCGGCAAGCACCTTAAGTTGCTTGCCGGCTTCGTCGGGCTGGCCATTGCGCCAGTAGGCAACAGCCAGATTGCTGTGAATTTCTTCAAAGCCGCTGGTCAACGCTGCGGCACGCTCCAGGGCCGCAATGGCCGACTCAAAATGCCCACTCTGCATGGCCTCCAGGCCGAGGCCCAACCAGTAGTAGGGGTCCTCATCCTGACGCTTCTTCAACAGTTGCGCAAACTGGTCCGCTTCGGCGTCACGCCCTTGCGCCTGCAATAGTTTTTGCATCGACCACAAGGGCGCATACGATGGCCCCTGAAGGGCGATTGCGTGGCGCAACAGCATTTCGGCCTGTGGCAACAGGCCACGTCGTTGGTACAACTGGGCGAGATTGGCAAAGGCCGGGCCGAAATGCTTGTCCGCAGTGATGGCCGAGCGGTAATAGGCATAGGCGCTGGCGTCGTCCTTGCGCACCAGGTATTCGGTGGCACGGTTGTTGTAAAAGCGGGCCAGAATTTCGTCCTCGGTGAGCCATTGGCCGGGTCGCTGGTATCCCGGCTGCGGATCAAAGTCGAGGACCACGCCGCCGGACTGTAATGAACGGCCATCAATCGTTATTGGAGCCTGGGTGCGGATGAAAACATTGACATGGCCGTTGATGAAGTCCACGCCATCGCGGCGGTCTATGGCCATTGGAACACGGACTTCCTGCATGTGCGGCGCCAGGCCCAGCGCCTTGGCGGCAGCGTATGTCAGAATGGTTAGCGACAGGCAGTCACCGCGTTTGTCAGTCCAGGTCTGGGCGGCACCGGTGGAGTGACCGCCAGCATACGACAGCCGGATGCCGTCCCGGCTGTACATTTGCGAAAGGAGCTGATCGAGTCGTTTCTCCGTCGTATAGTGCCGACGCTCTGTTGCCTTAAAAGTGCGCACCACTGATTCATCCAGATAGAAAAGCGTGGCCAGCGTTTCGGGCATCCGCTGTGGATGGTAGTCAAAGGCCTCGTCCTGCCAGATTTGTGCCTCGGGCATCGATGCCAGCGGAGCTCCAGCACAGCCCGCAAGCGCGATCAGACAAGTGCTAACAGCCAGCTTTCGGAACAACATGGCAACTCCTCACAAGGCGATTGGTCCTCCAGTGCGAAGTATCCGCTGCGGCGCTATCGGGCGCAAGTGGCGGTCATTGCATAACTTGGCAACTCCAAATTTACATGTTTCTTCTGTACTGCCCGCCGACCTCAAACAGCGCATTGGTGATCTGGCCGAGGGAGCAGACGCGCACGGCGTCCATCAGCACTTCAAAGACGTTCTGGTTGTGAATCACGGCTTGCTGCAGACGTTTGAGCATCGCTGGTGACTGTTTGGCGTGCCGCGCATGAAAATCGGCCAGGCGTTTGAGCTGGCTTTTCTTTTCTTCCTCAGTTGAGCGCGCCAGCTCCAGCGTGTCGTGCACCGCGTCGCCATGCGGGTTGCGGAAGGTGTTGACGCCGATGATCGGGAATTCGCCGGTGTGTTTAAGCATTTCGTAGTGCATCGATTCGTCCTGGATGCGCCCGCGCTGGTAGCCGGTTTCCATGGCCCCGAGCACGCCGCCGCGCTCCGAGATGCGCTCAAATTCGAGCAGTACGGCTTCTTCCACCAGTTCAGTCAGGTCCTCGATGATGAAGGCACCCTGGTTCGGGTTCTCGTTCATGGCCAGGCCCCACTCGCGGTTGATGATGAGCTGGATTGCCATGGCGCGGCGCACCGAGTCTTCGGTTGGCGTGGTGATGGCTTCGTCAAACGCGTTGGTGTGCAGGCTGTTGCAGTTGTCGTAAATCGCGATCAGCGCTTGCAGCGTGGTGCGGATGTCGTTGAACTGGATCTCCTGCGCGTGCAGGCTGCGGCCACTGGTCTGGATGTGGTATTTGAGCTTCTGGCTGCGCTCATTGGCGCCGTATTTCTCCTTCATCGCCACCGCCCAGATGCGCCGCGCGACGCGGCCCATTACGGTGTATTCGGGGTCCATGCCATTGCTGAAAAAGAAGGAGAGGTTGGGCGCAAAGTCGTCGATGTGCATGCCGCGCGCCAGATAAGCCTCGACAAAGGTGAAGCCGTTGGACAAGGTAAATGCCAGTTGCGAAATCGGATTGGCACCGGCTTCGGCAATGTGGTAGCCGCTGATCGACACGCTGTAGAAATTGCGCACCCGGTTGTGCACAAAATATTCGGCAATGTCGCCCATCACTTTCAGGCTGAATTCGGTGGAGAAAATGCAGGTGTTTTGCCCCTGGTCCTCTTTCAGGATGTCGGCCTGCACCGTGCCGCGCACGTTCTCCTGCACCCATTCCTTGATCTTGGCCGTTTCAGTCTCGGTCGGTTCGCGGCCGTTGTCCGCCTTGAACTTGTCAATGTTCTGGTCAATGGCAGTGTTCATGAACATCGCCAGGATGCTCGGCGCCGGGCCGTTGATGGTCATGCTCACGCTGGTCGTGGGGCTGCACAAATCGAAGCCGCCGTAGAGCACTTTCAGGTCGTCAAGCGTGGCGATCGACACGCCTGAGTTGCCGACCTTGCCGTAAATATCCGGGCGCGGATCCGGGTCGTTGCCGTAGAGCGTGACCGAGTCAAACGCGGTGCTCAAACGCTTGGCCGCCATGCCAGAACTCAATAATTTGAAGCGCGTGTTGGTGCGAAAGGCGTCGCCTTCACCGGCGAACATGCGGGTCGGGTCTTCGCCCTCGCGTTTGAAGGCGAAGGTGCCAGCGGTGTAGGGATAGCTGCCCGGCACGTTGTCGAGCATCAGCCATTTCAGGATTTCGCCGTGGTCCTCAAATTGCGGCAGGCACACTTTGCGGATGGTGGTGCCGCTGAGCGACTTGGTGGTGAGCGCGGTGCGGATTTCCTTGTCGCGGATTTTGACGACATATTCATCACCGGCATAGGCGCTTTGCATCGCCGGCCATTGCGCCAGCAGCTTGGCGCAAGCCGGGTCCTGGCGCTCACTACGCGCCTGGGCCAGCGCCAGCACCGTGCCATACGCACCGGGCTTGGCGGAACCATCCTTGCAGGGATCATGGGCCAACAGCATTTGCGCGCTGGCCTTGAGCTGTTGAATTTCACGCGCCAGGCCGGCCTGGGCGCGGGCCTTCTTCTTGAAAGAGCGCACGGTATCGCTGATCTCAGCCAGGTAGCGGCTGCGCCCGGCCGGTACCACGGGGGTCTGGTTGGTACTGTGACGCGTCGCAACCGCCGGCAGCTGCGGCTCGGCCAGTGGCAAGCCGAGCTCGCCCAGGCGGGTACGCAGCGCCTGGTACAGCGCCGTAACGCCGTCGTCGTTGAAGCGTGCCGCCATGGTGCCAAACACCGGCATCTGCTCCAGCGGTGTGCCAAAGGCTTCCTTGTTGCGCTGCACCTGTTTGGCAACATCGCGCAAGGCGTCGAGCGCGCCCTTGCGGTCGAACTTGTTGATGGCGATGAATTCGGCAAAGTCGAGCATGTCGATCTTTTCAAGCTGGCTGGCGGCACCAAACTCGGGCGTCATCACATACAGCGGCACATCCACATGCGGCACGATCGCCGCGTCGCCCTGGCCAATGCCCGAGGTTTCGACCACGATCAAATCAAAACCCGCCACCTTGCAGGCGGCAATCACGTCGGGCAACGACGCGCTGATTTCACTGCCAAAGTCACGCGTCGCGAGACTGCGCATGAAGACGCGCGGCCCCTCTCGCCATGGGTTGATGGCATTCATGCGAATGCGGTCGCCCAACAGGGCACCGCCGCTCTTGCGGCGCGACGGGTCAATGCTGATCATGGCGACGCGCAGCGCATCGTTCTGGTCCAGCCGCAGCCGCCGGATCAACTCGTCGGTGAGGGAAGATTTGCCGGCACCACCAGTGCCGGTTATGCCCAAAACCGGTATCTTTTTGATAGCGGCTTGCGAGCGTATCTCCTGGGCTAGAGCCGTTAATGGCTTGGAAAGCTGGCCTTTGGCGTGACCTGCGGCACTTTCGTTCTCCAACGCCGTAATGAGCTGCGCCAGCGCGCGCCAGCTCATCTCAGTGTGGCCCTGAATCGCTTCGATCTTTTTCGGCGCATAGCGGCTCAAGTCCTGGTCGCAGCGCTGCACCATCTCGCCGATCATGCCGGCCAGGCCCATGCGCTGGCCGTCCTCCGGGCTGAAGATGCGGGCCACGCCATAGGCCTGCAATTCCCGGATCTCGGGCGGCACGATGACGCCGCCACCGCCGCCAAAAATCTGGATATGCGCGCCACCCCGGCTCTTGAGCAGGTCCACCATGTATTTGAAATATTCGACATGCCCGCCCTGATACGAGCTGATGGCAATGCCCTGCGCGTCTTCCTGCAAGGCGGCCGTGACCACTTCCTCCACGCTGCGGTTGTGGCCCAGGTGAATCACCTCGGCACCCATGCTTTGCAGGATGCGGCGCATGATGTTGATGGCGGCATCGTGGCCATCGAACAGGCTGGCCGCAGTGACAAAGCGCACCTTGTTGACGGGGCGGTAGTTGGCGAGGGCCTTGAATTCAGCGGACAGGTCGGTCATGGTGGAGCTCCGGGACTTGACGTTTACGTAAACGTCAATCTTAGCGGTTTTTAAAACAAAAGGGCGCTTGCGCGCCCTTTGTCCGGTTTCACCGCAAGTTGCGCTCGTCCTACTTGTAAAGCTGTTGTGGCAGCCACATGCCGATCGCCGGGAACTGGTAGAGCAAGAAGATGGCCAAAACCTGGATCGCCATGAACGGCATCATGCCAGCGAAGATCTGGTTCAGCGTCACATGCGGCGGGCTGACTCCCTTCAGGTAAAACGCCGCCATCGCCACCGGTGGACTGAGGAACGCCGTCTGCAAATTCAGCGCCACCAGCAAACCGAAAAACAGGGGATCAATACCGAAATGTGGCAGCAAAGGAATGAAAATGGGCATGAAGATGACAATGATCTCGGTCCACTCCAGGGGCCAACCCAGCAGAAAAATTACCACCTGCGCCAGGATCATGAACTGCACCGGCGTCATGTCAAGTGACAGCACCCAGTGGTTGATGATTTCCTGTCCACCGAGCAAGGCAAATGCAGCCGAGAAAATGCTGGACCCGACGAACAGCCAGCACACCATGGCGCTGGTTTTGGCCGTCAGATAGACTGACTCCCGAACCATCCCGATATTGAGTCGCCGATAGGCTGCGGCTAGCACCAAACCACCGGCTGAGCCCATGGCCGCCGCCTCGGTCGGCGTGGCCAAGCCGAAAACGATGGTGCCGAGCACCGCCATGATCAGCATTGCCAGCGGAAAGAAGGACCCCAGCAGCATCTTGAAAATTTCCAGTCGTGCGAAGCTGAAGAAGCGGTAGGCGATCGCCAGGCCCACGACACAGCTGCCCAGCGCAATCCAGAAGGCGAGCGGCACCTGTCGGCGTTCCTGTGCCGGCAACGGCTTGGCCGCCACCGGAGCCGCTACCTTGGCCGTCACGGTGGGTGCTACAAGCACCGCAGAGGCATTGACTGGCGTGCTGGCCTCTGCCATCGCGCCCTCCGCTGGTGGCTCCTGCAAGCCGCCCTCGGCTGATGGCTCCTGCAAACCGCCTTCCTGGGGTTTCTCGCTATCGGCCGAGCCCTGCGCAGCGCTGCCCATTTCCACCACGCCTTCGGCAACGCGCTCGATCGGCGCCGTGACGCTCATATACACAGCACCCATGACGACTGCCACAGTCAATGCGGGAAGCGAAGCAATGAACAGATGGGTGATCAGCGTACGCATCGGGACCGCAGCGTTGCGCTTGCCTTTGATGGCACCGATCAACCCCGGCAACACTCTCTTGCTGATGCTGCTTGAGACAATTTCCGCAAATTCGGGCAAGGGTACGTGCCGCTCTTGCGCCGACAGGGGCGGTGCCAGATGGGGTTTGAACTTGGCGACGATGACGACGTAACCGACGTAGAGCGACGCCAGCATGATGCCTGGGAAGAACGCACCAGCATAGAGCTGCACCACCGAAACACCGGCGGTGGCGCCGTAGACGATCAACAGCACCGAGGGCGGAATCAGAATGCCAAGGCAGCCCCCGGCAGTGATGGCACCGGCCGACAGTCTGACGTCGTAACCCGCCTTGAGCATGGCCGGTAAGGCCAGCAAGCCCATCAGCGTGACCACCGCACCGACAATACCGGTGGCCGTTGCAAAGATGGCGCAGGTCACGATGGTTGCGACCGCCAAAGAGCCCGGAATCCGTGCCGTGGCAAGGTGCAGGCTCTTGAACAGCTTTTCGATCAGATTGGCACGCTCCACCAGGTAACCCATGAAGACAAACAACGGGATCGAAATCAACACGTCGTTGGACATGACCGAATAGGCACGCTGGACCATCAGGTCCAGGGTCTGCTGCACTGCCAGAGCAGGGCTCTGACTTCGATAGGCAATCCAGGCGAACATCATGCCCATGCCCATCAGGGTGAAGGCGGTGGGGAAACCGAGCATGATGGCCACCACGATCAGTGCCAGCATGAGCAGACCCAGATGGCCGTTGCTCATCTGGGCGGGGGCGGGCAACAGGACAAAGGCGGCCAGCACCACGGCAGCCATGATCGTGAGGCCAAACCAGACTTCTTTTCTCATGGCAGGCTCCCCTTGGGATGGACAACGAAGTCGTCGAGCCTGGCGATATCCTCGTCTTTGACGTGCACCATTTCCTTCAGCTTCTCGACGTCCACCTCCTCCACATCCGCGCCCCGCCTGGGCCACTGGCCGGTCTGCAGACAAATCACGCAGCGGATGATTTCAACCACCCCTTGCACCAGCAGGAAGGCACCCGCCAAAGGCAAAATCATCTTGAAGGGATACACCGGAGGGCCATCGGCAGTGACATTCGAGTGCTCGTTGATGGCCAAGGACTCCGCTGCGAAGTTGTAGCCCGCCCAGGCCAGCGCAAATACGCCCGGAACGAAAAACAGGATGTAGAGCGTCAAATCAATGCTGGCCTGCAGTCTGGGCGGAAAAAAACCATAGAGCACATCGCCGCGCACATGACCGTTCTTTGACAAGGTATAGGCCCCAGCCATCATGAACACGGTGCCATACATCATGATCATGACATCAAAGGCCCATGGGTGCGGATGGTCCAGCGCGTAGCGCGAGAAAACCTCCCAGGAAATCATCAATGTCAGCGCGAGGATGAACCAGGAAAAGGTCTGACCGACAACAGTGCTGATCTTGTCGATCGCTAAAAGCAATTTTTGCATGGCTTGACCGGAGTAAAAAATCAGCCACCCGGGCGGGTCCCGGGTGGCTGCTCAATGGTACAGGAACCGGTCAGGCCTTGGACGCGGCCTTCTTGGCACCGAAGTAGTGGTTCATCGCCATGCGACGCCCAACCAAGGTGTCCTGCTCCCATTTCACAGCGCGTTCGGCGAAGGCAAATTGCGAAGCGATGACTTCCTTGAAGATGGGATTTTCGGCCGCTTTCTTTTCAATGATCGCATCCCAGAGCTTGAGCTGATCCTGCAGTACAGCGTCCGGTGTCTTGTAGAACTTGACCTTGTCCTTGGTCTGCAGCTCGACGTAGTCCTTGGAATAGCGGTCAATCGCCTTCCAGGACATGTCGGCCGAGGCAGCTTCCACTGCATTGCTGATGATGGCCTTCATCTTCGGCGGCAGGGCGTCGAACTTGGCCTTGTTGAACAGGATTTCGAACGTCTCAGCGCTCTGGTGGTAGCTCTGCAGCATGCAAACCTTGGAAACATCCGGGAAGCCAAGCAGACGGTCCGAGGAAGCGTTGTTGAATTCGGCACCGTCGAGCAGACCGCGGTCCAGGGCGGGCACAATTTCACCGCCGGGTAGCGCATTGACTGCCGCGCCCATCGCCGTGAACAGATCAATCGCCAAACCATTGGTGCGGAACTTCAGACCCTTGAAGTCCGCCGATTTGGTGATCGGCTTCTTGAACCAGCCCAAGGGTTGCGTCGCCATCGGGCCATAAAGGAAGTTGTGCACCCCGCCCATGCCGATGGAGGCGTAGAGCTTGGTCATCAGTTCCTGGCCGCCGCCATACTTGTGCCAGGCCAAAATCATATTGGCGTCCATGCCAAAGGCCGGACCCGAGCTCCACAATGCCAGGGCGTTCTGCTTGCCGTAGTTGTAGCCCAATACGCCATGTCCGCCATCAAGTGTGCCCTTGGACACCGCTTCGAGCAGGCCGAACGCAGGCACCACGGCACCTGCAGGAAGCACCTCGATCTTCAGATCGCCGCCGGTCATGTCGTTGACCTTTTTGGCGAAGTCAAGAGCGTACTCGTGAAAGATGTCCTTGGACGGCCAGGTACTTTGCCAACGCATCGAAATCGGTCCGGTTTGCGCGCTCGCAATCATGGGTGCGGCCAGGGTGCCGGCGGCGAGGGCAGCGCCTTTAAGCAGGTTGCGGCGACGGGGAGTCTTCAGATCGGTCATGCTTGTCTCCTAAAAGGGGTGAATGGAACAGCTTGGCATCATTGACCAATTGGAGAAAGTGTGAAACAGGGTTTTTACCTAGTAACGGAGCCAAATTTCCTCAAGAAAACCATCGAATTGCGAGCGTCGCTATGGTGATAATCGGGTCATGACATTTCTGGCCATTGACGTTGGCAACACGCGCCTCAAGTGGGCGCTGTACCAACACCCGCACCCGAGCGCAAGCGCATTGGCGCAAGGCGTCGAGTTTCTGGACAACATTGACAAGCTGGCCGAAGGAGCCTGGGCGGCGCTGCCCGCGCCGGACCAGATGCTGGGCTGCATTGTCGCGGGTGACGCGGTCAGACGGCGCGTCGAAGAACAAATGGAAATCTGGGACGTGGCGGCGCAATGGGTGGTGCCCAGTGCCGCCGAGGCGGGCCTGAGCAACGGCTACGACCACCCGACGCGCCTGGGTGCCGACCGTTGGGTGGCCATGGTTGGTGCCTGGCATCGCTCAGGGGGCAGCGCTGCGGCGCGACCGATGGTGGTCGTCATGGTCGGAACCGCCGTGACGGTTGATGCCATTGACGCCGATGGAAAATTCCTGGGTGGCTTGATCCTGCCTGGACACGGCATCATGCTGCGCGCACTGGAGACCGGCACGGCCGGCCTGCACGTCCCCACCGGCAACGTGTGCGAGTTCCCGACCAACACCAGCGATGCGCTCACGAGCGGTGGCACCTATGCCATTGCCGGTGCCGTCGAGCGCATGCTGGCGCACCTGCGGGCGCACTGCGGGGTGGAGCCACGCTGCATCATGGCCGGCGGCGCGGGCTGGAAGATGGCACCCAGCCTGTCGTTTCAGTTTGAGCTGGTGGACAACCTGATTTTTGACGGGCTGCTGCAGCTTGGCGTGCGACGTTTCAAGGTATAAATAGGATGTAGCCCACGTTGAATAAGCGCAAACAGCTATAATTACAGTAGCATAATCGATTTCATTTCAACCTCAGAGAGCGGCTCGATCACCTGCATTTGCTGCGTCAGCACGGCGGTCGTGGCCTCCGAGGCATCGCGCGCGTCGGCGCTGCGCGCCAGGATGCGCTGGCGCAACTGGGTCGCCGGGGCCGATGGTGCCAGTATGGCAAAGTGCGCGCCACAGGCTTCGGCCAGTCTTGCAAAGTCAGTGCGATCGGCCCGCCGCAAGAAGGTGGCATCCACCAGCACCGACCAGCCTGCGCGCAGCAGCATGTCGGCCTGTGACAGCAGATGCGCATAGGTGCGAGCATGAGCGTGCTGCGTGTAGATGCCGCCATCCAACACCGAGGCGCTGTTCGCCGCAGGTGCCAGACCAGCCAGGCGTTTGCGTTCGACATCGGAGCGCAAGCGCAGGCTCGGCGGCTGGCCGTCGCGTTTGAGTAAGGCATCGCTGGCGTACGTCTTGCCGCAGCCGGATAAGCCGTGCGTGATGACCAGTTGCAATGCAGTTGGCGTGGTCAGACGCTCAGCCAGAGCGATGTAGGCCAGCGTCTCGCTGTGGTCGCCTTGCGCCTGCGCCGCCCGCAGGGCAGCCACCTTGGCCCGTACCAGGGCGCGGTAGACGCCATAAAAGCGCAGCAAGGGCGCGGCCTGGTAGTCGCCGTTGCGACTTAATATTTCGTTGAGAAACCAATTGGCCAGGCCGGGCTGGGCGTGCGCCAGCAGGTCCGTGTAAGTGAAAGCGATTTCGCTGGCCACATCGATCCAGCGCAGGTCTTCGTTGAACTCGATGCAGTCGAACATTTGCACGCGCTGCTTGATCAAGACCAGGTTGGCCAGATGCAGGTCGCCGTGGCACTCGCGCACCCAGCCCTTGCGTTTGCGACTCAGCAACAGGGGCAGGAGTTGCTGCTGTTGCGCCAGTGTCCAGGCGCGCAGCGTGTCCAGTCGGGCGCTCAGGTCGGCCTGCGGCAAGGCGCGCCGCAGTGCAGCAAAATTGGCCAGCGCCGGTGCGATCATGGTTTGCGGCGAACCAAAGCGCGAGGCGATTGGCGCCGCCTGAGCCCCGGCATGAAACGCCGCCAGCGTAGCGGCCAGGTCAGACAAATGTCGGGCCCGCAGTTCGCCGCGCGCGCAGACCCGGTCGAGCCGGTCGGCGTCCTCAAAACGGCGCATCTTGACGGCGTATTCAATCGGGCTGCCGCTGCCGCTCCATTGCGGATCCTGTGGCGTATTGAAGATACCGACAACCTGCAGGTAAATATCGGGCGCAAAGCGGCGGTTCAGGCGCAGTTCTTCCAGACAATACTGGTGCCGCAGGTCCAGCGTGCCGAAGTCCAGAAAAGACAGACGCAGCGGTTTTTTGATCTTGTAAGCAAATTCCCCTGCCAGCAGCACCCAGGAGATGTGCGTCTGCACGACTTCAACCCTTTGCACAGAATCCGGATAGCGCTTGGGGTCCAGCAAGGCGGCGATCAGGGCTGGCAAGTCTTCTTCCATGCTGCGCATGATGCCAGAGTTGCCTGCGCCGGGCGAAACTTCAAGCCTGGCTTGTCAAGACCCGGCGTTGGCGGTGAAGACCGTCAGGACGCCGGTGTAGCCATA
The DNA here is from genome assembly GCA_963750665.1 of uncultured beta proteobacterium. GTDB lineage: Bacteria > Pseudomonadota > Gammaproteobacteria > Burkholderiales > Burkholderiaceae_C > Rhodoferax. The sequence goes on along the minus strand of CAVVRQ010000028.1, from coordinate 291,853 downwards.
CAGTCTGTTGCGGGCAATTTCACCGGCAGCAAAAAAGCCAACCAGCGGCACATCGCCCAATGTCCGACGAATGATTTGCAGTTCGGCACTGGGTGCGCCAAAGTGCGGCCCGCCGCGACCCGCACAACTCACATAAATGGCGCCGGCAATGCCGCGCGCCGGATGCGGCGCCGACTCGGCCTCAGACGCAGCCAGCGCCATGGCGGCTTCAACGGGCAATTCTTCGGGCTCCAGTTCTTCACGAATTTCGGCACAGATGCGGGTCAGATCGGCCTTGGCGGCCTGGACGTTGCGCTGGCAAAAAACCAGTTGCATACCCGGCTGCAGACGCTCCGCTACGGCAACGCCGCGCTGCACCGGGTCGAGACCGATGATGTGGCGCACCAGCACATCGTTGCCAAAATGGCCACTCTGGCGCACGGCAGTGGCATCGGTTGCGCCCGAGTCGGCGCGATTCGACGGCGCAGGTAGCAAGCCGACCAGCGTGGCACGCACCACGGACAAGGCTTCCTGCGGGCGATCCAGGCTGATGTGCAGGTCACGCAGCATCACATCGAGCGCCGCCTCGCCATCGAGCGCGCGCGCGACGTGATCGTCAGCGGCCGTCACCCGGTGCGTTTTGGCAAGCGGCAGACAGCCTTGGGTGACACGCGATGTCAGGCTGACGCCAGAGCCAAAGGCAACGCCGCTCAAGCCACCACTGAAAACCCCGCTGGCCGCGCCCTGGCCGCTGATATTGCCGTTGCCACCGACCGCAAACTGCAGCATGTTGTAGCGACTGGAGCACAAGCCGCCAAACAAATAGCCCGAGTCGGTCCGCTGTGCCATCTCTTCGATCAACTCAGCCACGTCGGGCGTGTTGGCATCGGCATGAATCAGGGCCGTGTGCGCCTGAAAACCAATCCCCAGCGGTGCCACGCCGGAAAACACCCGGTACTGATCAGTCGGCAGTTCGCACAACATCAGGGCCAACGCGGGTTCATCAAAATACTCGACGTTGTTAGACGCAATGCCCACGCCCACGGTACCCGCCCAGTCGGTGATCTCGGGCAGTTCAGCGCTCAGGTGTTCAAGAATCTCCTGCGCCTGCTGCGCGTAGTGATCGGTGATGTAGAGCAGCGCCAGCGTTGGGCCGCTGGCATAGCCATGCAGGGCCATTTGCGCGCGCACCTGGGCCAGTGCCAGACCGGCTGCCATGCGCCACTGCGGGTGCGTGGCATGACCGTAGGGGAAAAGCTTCATCGGCTGCGTCACCGGCTCTTCTGGCTGCGGGGCTCGGCCCGTTTCTTGGGTGCCTTCTTGGCTGCTGCTCTTGCTGAACCTGCTCTAGCCGCTACTGTTTTGCTAGCTTTGACGGCCTCCTTGGCAAGCCCCGCAGCCAGGTTCCTGGTGGCATCCAGGGCCGTCTTCTGCGTTGCATCCTTCATGGCGCTGGCAGCGATCTGCTGGAATTGCTTGGTCAGCGATCCCCACAACTGCATGGGATCGATCAAGCCATTTGCCACCGCGCCGGCGGCTGGCTTGGCCGCTCGTCCTACTTTTTGCGCCATCTGCTGCGCGTCGCCCGCTACCTCAGAAATTGTCTGGGCGGTTGTGGCCGCTTTTTCGGTGACCCGTTGCACGCCAGAATAAACAGTATCCGCAGCTTTGAGCTTGAGCGCGTTGGCCATATCGCCAATGTTGAAATTCATGCCCTTGAGCGTGGCGAGGGTCATCTTTTGCACTTCCAGCGCCTGCACCGTGGCACCCAGCGCCTTGGAATTCTGGTCGAGCCAGAAATGCACTGCCTTGAGCTCAGAGATGCGCTTATCAAGCTCTTCCACATTGAGCGTGGGCGCAATCCAGTTCGCCAGATTGGGCATCTGCGGAATAGTCTGCGTCGCGCCCTTGGCCAGGTTTTGCAGAAAATCAAAACCTGGGACGAATTTACCGAAGCCGGCATTGTGTGAATCACTCATATTGCCTCCAATGGTGTTGTCAACATCAAACCACCCACAGCTTACCCCAATGTTGCGCGCAAGGCGTCGCTGGAATTGTTGCAGCCGCAAAGCAGGCACGAGCCAGCTGCGAAAGTGACACTGAACGGTCGCAACCTTTGACCTTTGTCAAAGAGAAGACCGGCTTCAACGTGCATGATGCATGGAACCATTGCAAGGAGATGACTGTTATGAACGGCCAACGCAGAGCAAACTTCCAGCAGCAGCTTCTCGCGCAGCGCGCCAGCCTGCTGGCGCAAATTGACAACTTGCGCGGCAGCGAGGGTCGGATCGAAGCTTCGGCTGAGCGTTTCGCGCCAGCGCAGGACTCCAGCGCGCAGGTCAGCACGGAGCGCGAGCTGGAGTTGACGCTCGACGCGCGCGAAAGTGCCGAGCTCGGCCTGGTCAATGCTGCGTTGCGCCGCATTGAGGAAGGCAGCTATGGCCTGTGCATGGACTGCGGCGCAAAAATCCCGGATGCACGACTAAACGCTGCGCCGGAGGCCGCCCGCTGCATTGCCTGCCAGGAAAAAACCGAACAATCTCGATAGGCCTGCTATCCTGCGGGGGCCATGAATTACACCTTTGCTTCCGCCACCATCCTGCTGATCCTGATTACGGATCCGGTCGGCAATATCCCGATTTTTGCCAACGCGCTCAAACACGTCGCACCCGAGCGGCGACCGTGGGTCATTTTGCGCGAGGTGCTGATCGCCTTTGTGTTATTGCTGACTTTCATGTTTGTTGGCGACGCCTTTTTGCGCGTCATGAACCTGAGTGAGCTGTCGCTGCAAATCGGCGGCAGCGTGATCCTGTTCCTGATTGCGCTGCGCATGATCTTTCCTCCGCCCCATTCAAACACACCCGAAGAATTGCGGGAACCCCTGATCGTGCCGCTTGCCATCCCGGCGATTGCCGGACCATCGGCACTGGCGACCGTGTTGCTGCTGGTGTCGCAGGCACCAGCACGACGCCTGGAGTGGATTGCAGCGCTGTGTGTCACCATGACCGTCAGCGCCGTGGTGCTGGTGCTGGCCGAGCGCATTCAACGCGTTGCGGGCGACCGTTTCGTGGTGGCGCTGGAGCGCCTGATGGGACTGGTGCTGGTTGCGGTGTCGATCGAGATGATGCTGCGCGGCGTCAAGATTTTTGTCGGCCAGCTCGCGGCGGTTTGATTCCCTCAGGGAATCTTGACCGCCTCGGCTTCCATTTGCGCCACCAGTTCTTCCATCTGGTCGACCATGGCCTGCACCGTTTCGCGTTTGGACAGGTCCACGCCGGCCTTTTGCAGTTGCTTCATCGGGTGGTCATTGCCGCCACTTTTGAGCAAGCTCAGGTAGCGCTCGGTGGCGGCTGCGCGGGAAGCCTCCGAGCCGGTGCTCATGTCCTTGAACAGCTTGGCTGACGATGCAAAGCAGGTGGCGTACTGATAGACGTAGTAGGGTGAGTTGTAGAAATGCGGAATGCGTGACCAAGTGTATTTGTAGAGGTCGTCAACCGTGACCGCGTCACCGTAGTAGTCTTTCAGCAGTTTGAGGTAAATGCCGTTCAACACGTCGGATGTGACCGGCTGGCCTTGCTCCACCAGCTGGTGCGCCTGCAACTCGAAATCGGCAAACATGACCTGCGTGTAAAAGGTACCGACGATCGAATCAACCGCATGTTGCAGCAGCAAAAAGCGCTCCTTGGGTTCGCGGGTTTGCTGCAGCAGCTTGTTGAGCAGAAAGCGCTCATTGGTGGTGGAGGCCACTTCAGCCACGAAGATGGTGTAATCCGCCGTCACAAATGGCTGGCTTTCAAAGGAGAGCAAGGTGTGCATGGCGTGCCCCCCCTCGTGCGCCAGTGTGAACAATGAATCCTGGGTATCCGTGTGGTTGAGCAGCATATAGGGGCCGACACCGTAAATGCCACTGACGTAGGCGCCGCTGCGCTTGCCTTCGCTTTCATAGACATCCACCTGCTTGCCGGCCAGGAACTTCTGGTATTTGGCAACGTAATCGGCCCCCAGCGGGGCGACCGAAGCCAGCACCAAGTCGCGCGAATCGGCAAAGGCATAGACCTTGTCGGTTTTGTAGATCGGAATGACGCCGTCATATGGGTGGTAGCTTTCCAGACCGAGCAACTTTTTGCGCAGCCTCATGTAGCGTTGCAGTGGAGCCGTGCCCTTGCGCACGGTATCGACCAGGGTCGTCACCACGCTGCCTGGAATGGCGTTGCCGTCCAGCGCTGCATCCAGTGTGGCCGGAAAATTGCGCGCCTGGGCGTTAAACCAGCCCCGCTGCAGCACCCCGTTGTAAATCGCGGCATAGGTGTGGGTGGTGGCAGCGTAGGTCTTCAAAAAGGCCTCGAATGCCCGGGCCCGGTCAGCCTGCTTGTAATTGGTCTCCAGCACCGAGTGATAAGTGCCAGGTGTCAGTTTGATTTCCTTGCCGTCCGACAGGGTGACCAAGGGGAACTTGATGTCCGAGGTTGACAACTCCTGAAAGGCGGACTTCGGCGCCTCACCCAGTTGCGCTGCGAAAGACAGCAGGCGCTCGCCTTTCTCGTCAAGCACATGTTTCTGTTGCCGGTAGCTATCCAGAATGGTGAATTGGTACGGCTTGAGTGCTGCCGTGCTGTCAATCCATTTTTCCATCGTTGCCTGCGGCACGCTCAGCAACTCCGGCGTGAACCAGGAGGTGGCAGTGCCCAGCTTGGCAAACAGCGCCATGACGCGCTGATACTTGCCGGAGATCTCCTGATTGCGCGTGTCCACATCCCGCTGGAGCGCGGTATAGCCATAGACCTTGTACTGCAACATGCCGATCGCGTCGAAGGTCTGATAGGCCTTGAGCACGGCATCCGGGCCGTTCTTGAGTGATCCCTTGAGTCTGCTAAAGGCATCGATCCGGCTGTCAATGTCTTTCATGCCCGCCTCCCACGCATCCCAACTCGCATAGATGGGGCTGAAGTCCCAGCGAAACTCAGGTGCGATTTCGGCTCGATTCTGGGTGCTAGGCTTGGCGCTACCAGCAGCCATGGCACTGCCAGCCAGTGTCAACGAAATAGCGACGCAAAGCAGACGCGGAAGGAAAGTAGTGTTCATCATAAAAAGATACTAAAAACGGATTGCTGATTAGAACCACACTTAATGTCATTGCGGGCTCGACCCGCAATCCAGTGTCCCATGCACGCATGGATGCCGGATGTTGAAACCCCGGACCTGATCCGGGGCCAGCATGACAAAGTGAGCAGTGTTGTCATTAGAGCACCTTGCATGAGCGCATGTGTCATTCTCCCTCATGCGCCGACCCGGTCCTTAGGCCGCGTCCGGTCACCATCTTTTTGAGCGCCACGATATTTTGCTCGATCGCGCCAAATACGCTGGCACCGTCGCGACCGAGTATCTCGATGCGCAGCGTGTCACCGTCCTGCAGGAACCCGGTACGGGGCTGGCCTTCGTGCAGCGTCTCGAGCGCGCGCTTTTCCGCGATACAACTGTAGCCATGGTTCGCATCCAGGTTGCTGACCGGGCCGCTCCCCAGCACGCTGCCGGCGGGCACCGGGCGCGTCTGGCAGAGGTGGGCGATGAGCTGGCCGAAGTGAAAGCTCATCTCCGGGCCGGTCTCGCAGTGCCCGACCGGGCGCGTGTTCCAGTCGCATTGCAGGCTTAGATTCAATCGGCCGTGTTGCCAGGCACTGGCTGGGCCGCTACCGAATTCATCCAGCGTCACCGCCACCGGACTGAATGCGACCAGCGGCTTGCTTTGCACAAATCCCACGCCTTGGCCCAGCTCAGACGCCAGCAAGTGGCGCAAATTCAGTTCGCTGGCCAACAACACCAGACGAATGCCGTCGAGCGCCTGCGCCGGGCTGGCGCCCAGTGGCACATCACCGGTGATGACCGCCAGTTGTGCCTCAAAATCAAGTTCCTGGCCTTCTCCGGCGTATGGCAACTCGTCGCACGGACCGGCAAAATTGCCGCTGGCCCCCTGGTACATCAAAGGCTTGCTCGGAGAAATCTGTGTACCGTCCAGGCCACTGGCCTGACGCAGCAGCGTCTCGTGGTGAAGATAGGCCGACGCCCCCAATCGCTGAAAAGCGCGTGGCAGCGGTGCCATGCACTGGCGCGGATCGAACGGGAAGGCGTGGCGAGCCAGTCCAGCGCTGGAATGGGTCTCGCTGGCGCGGTTAAGCGCGTCATACAAGTCCTGTAGTTGGGGTGAGATGAAGTTCCAGTCATCGAGCACTTGCTGCAGCTTGTTGGCCATGTCGGTCGCATAATGCGCCGTAGTCAGATCACGCGAGACCACCACGAGTTGGCCGTCGCGTGAACCGTCTTTGTAGGTGGCTAGTTTCATGAGGATGAGTGGTAAATGACAAGTGCGGAGTCAACATTTTCGTTCAAGTTGCTATTCGGCTTGACGCTGCTCGTGTTGTTGGCGCACCTGGTCGTGCTGCGCACACCCCTGAGAGTGCTGGACATGAGTCTGATCGAGGCGCCCCGTGCCTTCAGCACGCGCGCCATTGCCTTGCTGCCCGATCAAATGACGTCAACACCGCCACCGCGAGCCACCACGCCCCCACGAATCAGCCCGACTCCGACTGCTCGAACCCGTCCAGCGCAGCCGCCACGCGAACCAGCTGGCAAGAGCAATGCGAGCGTGGCTCAGCCAGTTCCAGAAGAGATTGAGCGCCATGTCACGCCACCGAGCCCGCACACATTGGCGTCCCAACAGTTGCCCCGCGCCGAAGCGGATGTGATGGCCTTGCCACCGCGCCCGCCGCGAGAATATGCGGCCTTGGCCGGCGCCGACAGGCTACCGGGCTCGGTGCGCCTGACATACCAGGTGCAGGCAAACAAATTCCCGTACCAGCTGAGCGCAGAGTTGCTGTGGCAGCGAGCAGGCACGGCCTATAGCGCGCGGCTGGCTTTCAATGCCTTGGGTCTGTCGCGCGTGCAGACCAGTCGCGGTCTGATCGGCGCGCGCGGTCTGGAGCCGATCCGTTTTTCTGACAAGTACCGCAGCGAAGTGGCGGCTCACTTTGTCCGCGAGCAAGGCAAGGTGACTTTCAGCGCGAACACGCCGGACGTGCCTTTGCTGACCGGCGCACAGGATCGCTTGAGCATCCTGATTCAACTGGCCGGCATGGTCGCCTCGGCACCGACTCGCTACCCGCCTGCTACCACCGTCCCGATTCAGACCATTGGCCCGCGCGATGCCGACACGTGGGTGTTTACCGTGGGCGAAACTGAAACCCTGAGCCTTCCCGGCGGCGATCAGGCGGCGCTGAAACTGGTGCGCAACCCACGTCAGGAGTTTGACCAGAAAGTCGAGGTCTGGCTGGCACCGGCGCTCGACTATTTGCCTGCCCGGGTTCGAATTACCGAAGCCAATGGGGATTTTGTTGATCAGAAATGGCTGCGTAGCGAGGCCGTGGTGGAGTCCCTGAGCCTGAGTTTTGTAGTGCAGCCCCGCTTGACGCTTGTAATTGCCCGTTGTGATGCCACCTGCGCAGTATGGCCGTTTAGAGGATAATTTCACCATGCACACGCTTTATGACTCTGACACTTATTCGGTGACGCATATGCTCGCCAACGCCGTCGTGGCGGATGCACTGGTGGACGCCCCGAAAACGACGGCCGAAATGGTCTTGTTGGTGCCTGCGTTGGCGCGGCATGGCTTTGAGATCGTGGATAAGCGCACCGGCAAGGAGGTCTATCTGGACGGATCCTGGGCCGAATTGTTCCAGCAACATATTTCGGCCTGGCAGCTCAAGACGCCGACCCAGGGCGAGGTGGAAGACACGCTGGAACAATACGCCGAGTTGGCACAAAACCCGGTGTTGGTGCACTGAGACCTGTCGCTGGCCTGGGGCGAGGCAGGCAGCGGGCGGGCAAATGCTCAATCGCACGCCCAGCGACAATGTGTCCACCATGAACCCAATCTATATCCTGACCCTGTCATGCCCGGACCGCCTTGGGCTGGTGCATGCCGTCTCCGGTTTTTTGCTCGCGCGCAGCGGCAACATCGAAGAAGCCGCCCAGTACAACGACCAGAGCACCGGTCTGTTTTTCATGCGAGTGCAGTTTGCCTGTGCCCAGCTCAGCTTTGAAGAACTCAAAACCCAGTTGGCGGACTTCGCGCAAAACTATCAATTGCGTTGGCGCTTGCACGCCCAGGCGCAGCCGATGCGCACGGTCATTTTGGTCAGCCGCGAAGGCCATTGCCTCAACGATTTGCTGTTTCGCTGGAAAAGTGGCTTGTTGCGGCTTGATATTCGGGCCATCATTTCCAACCACCGTGATTTTTACCAATTGGCCGCCGGCTACAACGTGCCATTTCACCATCTGCCGGTCAACGCTGCCAGCAAGGCGCAAGTTGAAGCCCGGCAACTGGAAATTGTGCAAAATGAAGAGGCGGAACTGGTGCTGCTGGCGCGCTACATGCAAATTCTCTCGGATGATTTTTGCCGCCAGCTCGTGGGCCGCGCGATCAACATCCACCACTCATTCTTGCCCAGTTTCAAGGGCGCCAAGCCTTATTACCAGGCGCACGACCGGGGCGTCAAACTGATTGGTGCCACTGCCCACTATGTGACGGCCGATCTGGATGAGGGCCCGATCATTGAGCAGGACGTGGCGCGCGTCGATCACAGCAAAACAGTGGAAGATTTAACCGCCCTGGGTCGTGACACCGAAAGCCAGGTACTGGCGCGCGCAGTCAAGTGGCACAGTGAACACCGCGTGCTGATCAACGGCCACAAGACCGTTATCTTCAAATAGGCGGCACCTCAGACAGCCGCGCTTGAGGGTCCCTGCGTGTAGTGCGCCGGGCGCTTTTGCAAAAATGCCGCAATGCCTTCCTGCGCGTCGGGCGTCAGGGCGGCGGCTGCCATCAATTCCATTGCGACCTGGTAAGCCTGATCCTGTGGCACGCCAATCTGCTGGTAGAAACCCTGCTTGCCACGGGCCTTGGACAGTGCACTGCCGCGCGTGGCGCGCTGAATCAAATCCAGCGTGGCGGCATCGAGTTGATCCGCTGGCACGGCCTGGTTGATCAAACCCCACTGCGCCGCTGTCGCAGCCGGGATGACGTCGCCGGTGAAAGCCATCTCCAGTGCGCGCTTGCGGCTGACATTGCGCGCTACCGCCACCAGTGGCGTATGGCAAAACAAGCCGCCCTTGCCGCCCGGAATGGCAAAACCGGCCGTGTCGGCGGCCACCGCCAGGTCGCAACTGGCGACCAGTTGGCAGCCCGCCGCCGTGGCCAGCGCATGCACCCTGGCAATCACGGGTTGCGGCAGGCTTTGAATCGCATCCATCATGGCGGTGCAAACCTCGAAGAGTTCGCGCGCCTGCGCCAGCGTGGCACCGGCCATGTCGCCAAAATTGTGCCCTGCGCTAAAGACCGGTCCGTTGGCCGCCAGGATCACCCCCAGCGCGTCGCTCTGCGCCACCGCGTGCAGAGCCTGGGTCAATTCCAGCATGAGTGGCAGCGCCAGCGCATTGCGCTTCTCGGGACGATTGAGGGTCAGGGTGGTGATGGTGCCAGCCCGCGAGATCAGTAGGTGTTCATAGTTCATGGCGTGTATTGTGGCCCCGCGTCAGATTCTAGGCAAGCCAGTTGGCCATCGGGGGTGCGATTCAAAGTGATGTGTTTCTGGCATCGAACCTTTCCGCACGGCAATGTGGGTAACCGTAAATTCTGTAGACAAAAAGACCACTAACCCTCTAGCTGTATGCGCAAGCAGCTACAAATATAGCAGCATATGAAAATGACTTGCGCCAGCCGGATGATGTGGCTTGCGGACTCCGGCCCACGCTCGCGGGCGCGCTCATCAGGCCATCCAATGCGGCGGCGTCAAAACTGCGCTTGGTGAGCCTGTTCCGTGGTGACCGCGAATCGGGCCTGCGCTCGCAAGCCACATCACCCGCCTTCATTTGGAACTTGGTGCCACCTGGCCCAAAGGCATTGGCTTGACGTCATCGCTGGTGAAGTCGCCAATTGGAGATTTAGACCCATTGCTCTTTGATTGAATTCGGCGCACCCCTCACTTTGTTCGGCTGGTGGATTGGGTGTCCGGGCGTCGGCCCGATTCGCGGTTGCCACAACGCTGGATTGGCAGCCGCCGGGTTGAGGCCAAAATGCTGGCATTTCAGGGGTACATGCCCGCGAGCGTGGGCCAGAGAACGGATACCCGATCCGCCAGCCTGGCCACCGGCGGTCGCTAGGATAAAGATTCTCTCCAGGAAGTTGCAGCTATCATATTTAATAGTACTCGGCCATCAAATGACCCATCCGGATGTTGGCACCAGGCAACCACGCCGGATTGAACCGTAGCGGCGGTTTCGGAAATAGCAGGACCACGGTGGAGCCCAGCAAAAAACGACCCATCTCATCGCCTTGTTTCAGTTCGATCACCTGGTCGTCGTAGCGCCACTGCTGCATCTGGCCAGCGCGTTTGGCATTCACCACGCCGTGCCAGACGGTGGCCATGCTGCCCACAATCGTGGCGCCCACCATTACCAACACCCAGGGGCCGCGCGCCGAGTCAAAGACGCACACCACGCGCTCATTGCGGGCAAACAGCCCGGGTACGGCACGCGCTGTGGTGGGGTTGACCGAAAACAGGTCGCCCGGCACATACAGCATGCGGCGCAAGACGCCGTCGCAAGGCATGTGGATGCGGTGATAGTCGCGCGGGCTCAAGTACAGCGTAGCGAAACAGCCGTCGTCAAACTGCGCGGCCAACACCGCATCGCCCGCCAGCAGCGCCGTGCTGCTGTAGGAGTGCCCTTTGGCTTGAAAGATCTGCTGTCCTTCGATCCGTCCGAACTGGCTGATGCTGCCATCGACCGGGCAAATCAGGTCGGCGTCAGAGTGTGGCCGAGCCCCCTCCTTGAGGGCACGCGTAAAAAAATCGTTGAAAGTGGCATAACTGGCCGGGTCCGGGTTGGCGGCCTCTGCCAAGTTGACCCCATAGCGTTGCACAAACCACTTGATCAGCCAGGTGCTAAGGCGTCTGCCCTGCATTTGTGCCAGTCGGCCTGCCAGGGCGGTGAGTGCCTGTTTTGGAAGCAAGTACTGTGGCAGCACGGCAAAGCGGTCAGACATGGGAGCTACCTAAGTTCGAAGGCGACGAAGTGGCTGCCATTGTATCGAGCCCTATGGCGTACCGGGGCAACGCCACAGTGTGACAATGGCACATTGATTACCCCCTAGTTTGAATGAAATGATTGCCCATGAATCTTGCTGCCTATGACGCCCTGTGTGGCACCTTCACCCGGCTCTACCACTACCAGCACCTGGCCGCCATGGCCTCGTGGGATCAGGCAGCCATGATGCCGCCCAAAGGCAATCAGGCGCGCGGTGCCGCATTGGCTGAACTTGAGGTGCTCATGCACCAGACGTTGACGGACCGATCCATGCCTGATCAGCTGGCGGCGGCCAGCCAGGAAGAACTCGACGACGTGCAGCGCGCCAACCTGCGCGAGATGCGCCGCGAATGGGAACACGCCAGCCTCCTGTCTGATCAACTGGTGCAGGACAAAAGTCTGGCAGGCAGCCGCTGCGAACATGCCTGGCGCACGCAGCGCAAAGCCAACGACTGGAAAGGCTTTCTGCAAAATTTCCGTGACGTGGTGAATCTGTCGCGCGCTGAGGCGCAGGTTTTGTCGCAGGCCGGCGGAGTGAGCCGTTACGACGCGTTGCTTGACAAGTTTGAACCGGGCACGCGCAGCGCTCAGCTCGATGTCCTATTTACCGACATCAAGAGCTGGCTGCCCGGTCTGATTGGGCAGGTGCGCGACAAGCAAGCGAGTGAGCCCGTGCTTGCGGCCAGTGGCCCATTTGCCGTTGCGCACCAGCGCGCACTGGGGCTGGAGATCATGGCGTTGTTGCAATTTGATTTTGAGGCCGGTCGGATCGATAGCTCAACCCATCCGTTTTGCGGCGGCGTGGCCGAGGATGTGCGCATCACCACGCGCTACAGCGAAGACGATTTTCTGCGCAGCATGATGGGCATTGTGCATGAAACCGGCCACGCCCGCTATGAGCAAAACCTGCCGCGCGAGTATCTTCATTTGCCTGTCGGTCGGGCGCGCTCAATGGGCATCCATGAGAGTCAGAGCCTGTCCTTCGAGATGCAACTCGGGCGCAGCCCGGCCTTCCTGGCGCTCATCGCTCCGCTGGTCAAAAAACATCTGGGCCAACAGCCGGCCTTTGAGGTCAGCAACCTGGCGCGCATCTATACCCGTGTCAAACCGGGCTTCATTCGGGTTGATGCCGACGAATTGAGCTACCCGGCGCATATCATCTTGCGCTATGAGATTGAGCGTGCGCTGATCGAGGGCGACATTGAAGCCGAGGACATCCCGGCGCTATGGGACGAAAAAATGACGACCTACCTGGGTCTGGATACGCGTGGCAATTACCAGGACGGCTGTCTGCAAGACATTCATTGGCCGTGGGGCAGTTTTGGCTACTTTCCGAGCTACACGCTGGGTGCCATGTACGCCGCGCAGTACTTCGCCACGATGCGCCAGGTGCATCCTGACCTGGACAGCCGCATCGCAGGAGGCGATTTGCTGCCGGTCTTTGACTGGCTAAAGTGCAACATTTGGAGTCAGGCGAGCCGGTGGCAAACCAGCGAACTGGTGCGGCGTGCCACAGGCGAAGCGCTTGACCCACAGCACTTGCGTCGGCATCTGGAAAATCGTTACCTGCTGTGACGCCGTACCGGTCCAGACTTTAAGGCGCCGTCGGCAACACCCGCACATTGCGCAGCACCGGATGGCGCCAGGCCCAAAGCGCCAGCGCCAGCGAGCCGAGTCCGCCCAGCGCCATGGCGTAGCGCAAGCCCAGGTGTTCGCCCAGATAGCCGCCCAATAGCGCACCGGGGCCAGCCGGGATCAGAATCAGCCAGCGCATGGTACTGGTCATGCGCCCCAGCAGCGGCTCGGGTGTCACCGCCTGGCGCAACGCCAGAAAGTTGATGAAGATCAGCACCGCGCCGGCGCTGAAACACAGCAGCATCAGCACAAAGGAGGTCACGCCCCAGGCGCCCAGCGGTGCCAAGGCCAGTTGCAGCCAGCCGAGCCCGCACACGGCAAAGCCCAGAATCAGGCACGGACCGGGACCCAGGCGCTGCGAGATGCGGTTGCCCACCATGCTGGCCATCACTGAACCCAGGCCGAGCCCGACGTAACACAGGCCGACCTGGCTCTCATTGAGCCCCAGCACGCGGGTGGCAAACAGAATCTGCACCACCATTGCGCATTGATGGCACATTTGCCATAAACCCACGGCAACCGCCAACGACACCAGCAAACGCTGGCTGGCGACAAAGCGCAAGCCTTCGACCAAATCGCGCCAGAAGTGCGTCTTTTCAGTTGAAATGCGGTTTTCATGCACGTTCAGGCCGCGCAGGATCCAGACGCTGACGAGCAGCAGCAAGGCGTCGGCGAGCAAGGCCATTGGCGCGCCGACCAGTTTGATCAGCGCACCCGCCAGCCCTGGGCCGGCGACCTCGGCACCGGACGAGGCCAGCGCATTCTTGGCGTGCGCCTCGACCAGGCGCTCGCGCGGCACCACCTGCGTCAACACGATCTGCGCAGCCGTACCGGCAGTCACAAAAATGCAACCAATGGCGAACGCCACGCCATACATCAGCGGCATGCTGAGCCAGCCAAGATACCAGGCCAGCGGCACGCTGGCCAGCACCAAAGCAATCAGGCCCTCGCCGACCACATAAACCGGTAGCTTGCGCACGCGATCGAGCCACACGCCTGCGGGCAGGGACAGCAGCACAAAGGGCGCCAGTTCCATGGCGGTCTGAATGCCCATTTGCCACGGTGTGGCGTGCAATAGAACTGCCGCTGTCAATGGCAAAGCCAGCATCGTGACTTGCCCGCCAAACGAACTGATAAGGATGGAGCTCCACAAGCGCCGATAGGTGGCATTGCGGAGCAAGTCATTGGACGGGAGCGCAGGCCAAATCGGCCGCAGTTTCAGCCAAAGTCGGCGCCCTGCGCTTTTGGCTTTGGGCGTCATGGTGTCTCGGTGAGATTCGTATTCCAGTACGGAAACTTGTTGAACGCAGATTTTAGCCAGGCTTGGATCGCCGCACGCGGTCTACTCTATTTGATGCAGACCGATCGGACCATCTTGATGTCGGTTAAACCCATCATGATTTTCTCCATGCCGTCCATCTTCAAGGTGCGCATGCCGCCTTCCACTGCGGCGGCAAAAATCTCGGCGACGCGGGCACGTTCCTGGATCAGTTTCTTGATGTCGTCGGAGGCAATCAGGAGTTCATGCAGGCCGACACGGCCTTTGTAGCCGGTCTTGTTGCACTTGTCGCACCCCACGTGGCGGTAGAGGCGGAGCTGACCGTCCTGGTCGTATTGTTGGTGCCAGCCGGCGACCAATTTTTTGGTTTCTCCGGCATAGTCGGCGCTCCATGCGGCTGAGTGACGCAACTCATCGGCATACTCGGTGGCAAACAGACGCAGTTCTTCTTCATCGGGGACGTAGGCCTCCTTGCAGTCGCAAAGTTTCTTGGCCAGGCGCTGCGCCAGGATCCCCAGCAACGCGTCAGCAAAATTGAAAGGGTCCATGCCCATGTCGAGCAGACGCGTGATCGACTCCGGTGCCGAATTGGTATGCAAGGTGGAGAACACCAGGTGGCCGGTGAGAGACGCCTCCACGCCCATCGCCACCGTCTCATGGTCACGCGACTCGCCGACCATGATGATGTCCGGGTCGGCGCGCAAAAAAGCGCGCATGATGAGTGCGAAGTCAATGCCGGCTTTGCGGTTGATCTGCACCTGACGCAAGCCCTTCTGGGTAATTTCGACCGGGTCCTCGGCCGTCCAGATCTTGGTGTCAGGCGTGTTAAGGTGCTTGAGGATCGAGTGCAGGGTGGTGGTCTTGCCAGAGCCGGTTGGGCCACACACATAAAACAGGCCGTAGGGTTTTTCAATGGTGCGCAAAACGCGTTCCATGTTGTGCGGCGTCAGGCCCAACTTGTCCATGGGAATCGGCTCTCCGCCTGCCAGGATACGCATCACAACGTCTTCCACACCCCCGGCTGAGGGAATGGTGGCGACACGCAACTCCAGGTCAATCGGGCCATACTTCTTGAACTTGATCTTGCCATCCTGTGGCTTGCGTCGCTCCGAGATGTCGAGGTCGCACATGATCTTCAAGCGTGTCACCATCGCCTGACGAAAATGCGCTGGCACCTCGATGTAGGGTTGCAAGGTGCCGTCGATGCGAAACCGGATGCCGGTCTTGAGCTTGCCGGGCATCGGTTCAATATGAATGTCGGAGGCCTTCTGGTTGTACGCATCAATGATGACTTTATTGACAAATTTGACCAGTTCGTTGTCAGCTGCGGCCGACTCGAGCGAGTCATCATTGCTGCCATCATCGATGGCACCACCGTCCATGTCGGCCAGCAACTCGTCGATGGACCCACCCTCCACCCCGGCGCCATAAAGCTGCGCCAGGGTTTCCATAAACTCCGTCTGGGTACTGACCCGGTAGGCAAATTTGCTGACGCGGGGGAACACTTGCGGCACCACCCGCGAACCCCGTGCCGCCTCTGGATCGACGCACATGATGACCAGACCGTCGGGCGACTCTTCCAGTGGCAGCCAGCCTTGCTCTTCAACAAACTCGCGTTTGAGCAGACCGTGCAGCATTTCCGAGCGGATGCGCCCGGAGCTGTAAGGCTCATAAGGAACACCAAAGAACTTGGCGAGCGACGGGCCAATTTGCGCCGGCCGAACGTTGTAGTGGGCCATCAGCACATGTTCAACCGACTTGCCGTCGTTGCGCGCTTCCTGCAGGCAAAGCTCCAGTTCATGGGCCGACATGATGCCATCGGCCACCAACCCATCATACTTGGTTGGCCGACGTCGCGCGGCTTCTTCGGCCTGTTGCAACCGTTGCCGAATCGCGATGGCGAGCGTTTTGCACAGTTCCGTCACGCCTTCAATTTCCAGTTCGCCAAACGGCTGGTCACTCTTGTTGTTGATGACCTGCAGCACGCCCTGCAGCGTGTGCCCTTCCAGGATCGGGGCCACCAGCATCTGGCGTGTTCGATAGCCTGAGCGCTTGTCCACTTCCTTGAGAAAAGTTAGCGCGGGGTGAATCTGCTTGAGAGCCTCGTCGTCATAGACGTCGGGCAGGTTCAGGAGTTTCTTGCTCAAAGCGACATAGCCCGCAATGCTTTGCGGTGAAATCGGCAGTTTGAGATCGCGACTGCTGTTCAACCCAGTCTTGACTTTCGAGACAATGGCCGTCTGATCTTCATTGACGGCGTAGAGGGTCAGCCGGTCAGCATTGAAAAGTTTGCAAATGTCCGGGCTTGCCTCGAGCATGATCTGCTCAACGTTGTCGGTTTCGTGAATTCGCGCCGTGACATGTTGCAGCTGCTTGTAGAAAAATGCCTCAAAGGTCATGCCGCGCCGGTCGACGCCTGCTGGCTTCAACACCGAGTTCATAACTCGAACACCTGGCCGGCGCTCAACCACCGAATATCGTGCGTCACATTGGGACCTGGCACCACCGTTTGATCAAAGCGCTGAATTTCTGTCATGATTAACTCGGTCTCGGTCGGCTTCGTGTGCGTGATGTAGATCGGATACTGCCTGCCCCGCCCGATGCAATCGAGTTCAGCAGCGAGCGTCTGGGGCGACAGGTGCAAGCTGCGTTTGGCCAAGTCCTTTTCGCGATTGCTGAACGCGGTTTCGATGACCAGTATGGCCACATTGAGTTGATTCACCCTGGCCCAGAATGCCGGGTTGCGCTCTGTATCGCCGGTAAAGACCCAATAGCCTTGTCCTGCCGAGACCGCGAAGCCAACCGCAGGAACCGTGTGAACGGCCGGCAAAACTTCGATCGACTTGTTGCCAAATTGCAGGGTCTGGCCCACCTGGACGGGGTGAAAACTGATGAATGGAGCCAACGGCGTCGGGATGCGACAGAAGTCCGGCCAAATCACATCGTTGAAGATGTGCGCCTGCAAGGCTGCCAGCGTGTCCGAGAGCGCATGAATTTTCAGCGGTGTGTTGCTGCGCCGGGATGCGACGGCGTCCACCATGAGGGGCAGGGCGGCGACATGGTCCAAATGAGAGTGGGTCAACAAAACGTGTTCGATCTCGCTCATCTCACCGAGTGTCAGATCCCCCACGCCGGTGCCGGCATCGATCAGGACGTCGCCGTCAATCAGGAAAGACGTGGTCCGGCAGTCCCTGGAGAGGGTTCCCGAGCAGCCCAGCACACGTACTTTCATGGTGTCTCCTCACTGGGTGCTGAAATGGGTTTCTCAGTCCTGACTGGCACGCGGGAGCAACGATCAACGGCAGCGGTGCCGACGCAATTGATAACCCAGGTGTGCGGCCAATGCAGCAGTCTCAGAGCTGAAGAAACTGCATCCGGGTTCCTGCCAGTTCAATCACATCCCCGTCTTTCAGCGCCACCGGCTCCTTGCCGACGCTGCTCCCATTGAGCATTGGATTATGTTCGCCTTCCACATGGTGCAGGAAAAACCCGTGCTGGCGCCGTGTCACGGCGGCCACAGCAACGCCCGGCTTGCCGATGGTGGTCACGACCTTGGTCAAAGTCACTTCGCGGCCTGCCGCAGCGCCCGACAGGACCTTGATGGAAGCGCTCGGAGGTGGCGTGCCGAGTGGAGGCTGCGCAGCGCTTGGGCGCATCGTGGCGGGAGGTGCGGCTGGCGGCGCAAGGCCGCCGGCACCAGGTTTGAAGATCATGGTTTTCTGAAACCCATCGTCCACCGCGTCACCCATGAACTTGATGTGGTATTTGCCAACCTCAATCGAATCTTCATTCTTGAGCAACTGCTTCTTGATGGTCTTGCCGTTGACATAGGTGCCATTGGTGCTGTTCAAGTCTTCCAGATAGACGGCCCCGCCCGACATTTCAATCACAGCGTGCTCGCCGCTTACCGCGAGGTTGTCAATCACAATATCGTTGTAGGGGCGCCGACCCAATGTAGTACGGTCCTTTGTCAACTGGACTTCTTTAATGACAACACCGTCGATCGACAAGATCATTCTTGGCATGACCATCTCCTGTTTTTGATACGATTCGTCGCTTTACTCATAATCTGACTAATTGCCAAGCAATCGGGATACGAAACCGCGCTTCTCAACCGTACCCGACGCCTGTGTCAACAATACGGTGATGTTATCGCGTCCGCCGTTCTCGTTCGCCGAGGCGACGAGCTCCGCCGCCATTTGCGTCAGCGAGGTTCCATTTTGCAGTATTTTTGCAATCGCCATATCCTGCATCATGTCAGAAAGCCCGTCAGAACACATCAAGTAGATATCGCCGGGCTCCACAGCATGTTCATTCACTTCCAGCATGACGCTATCTTCGACGCCCAGTGCTCGCGTCACCAGGTTCTTGTTCGGCGCGTTCTGGGCCTGCTCCAGAGTCAGCAGTCCGGCATCGACCTGCTCCTGGAGCAGTGAGTGGTCCTTGGTAATTTGCTGCAGCCGATTTTCTCGCAGCCGATAACACCTGGAATCGCCAACATGCCCCAAAACCAGCCGCGCGTCCTGAAAGACACCCACGACCAGGGTGGTTCCCATGCCTGAGTACTTGGGATTGGCGCGTGCAGCGTTGTAAATGGCGCGGTTTGCATTGTCAACACAAATCTCGATGGCGCGCTTGATTTCCAGCGGATTTACCGATTGCCCCACTTCAGCTAACCACCGAACCAACTCCGATTTGATAAAGGCCGTGGCCATGCCGCTGGCAATCTCGCCAGCGTTATAGCCCCCCATGCCATCAGCCAGAACGCCCACGTGCGTTACATCATCGAACACCGCAGAGTCCTCATTGTTGTCACGGGCCTGCCCCGGATCTGTATTTGTGCAGAATTTATAGTTCATCATCGGGCAGTCTATATTTCAATGTCCATTGCGTCGGAAGCGGGTCGGCTTGATGCGTCGGCAGCCGCCACATCCCTCAATCCCGCCAATACTGATCGTAAAGCAACGGCAAACTGGTCGCCATCCTGGAACCGGGATTGTGGGAGTTTACCAAGAGAAAACGCAAGCAGTTGCGCCAACTCGGTCGGCAGCTCCTGGCGCATCGAGCGAATGTCGGGCACCGCTTGGTTCGCAATCTTGTGCATCAGTTCGGCCATGGACCCCGCGCGAAAGGGCAACTCGCCCGCGAGCAACTGGAATAACATGACACCCAGCGAGTAGAGGTCCGAGCGGCCGTCCACCTTCTTGCCCATCAGTTGTTCGGGCGACATGAAGCTGGGCGTTCCCAACACCAGACCCGTTTTGGTCCGGCTCGAATCGGTGATGCGGGCAATGCCAAAATCCGTCACCTTGACCGTGTCGCTTTCAATGTCAAACATGACGTTGGCCGGCTTGATGTCGCGATGCACCACATGCTGGCGATGGGCGTAAGCAAGCGCTTCGGCCACTCGCGCCACAATGGAAAGCACCATGCGAATCGGCAACAAATTATCACGTTTGCAGAAATCAGCGAGGTCCTTGCCTTTCAGGAATTCCATGGCAATGTAGGCCAGATCGCCTTCTTCGCCGACGTCAAAAATGGTCACAATGTGCTGGTGTTGCAGGCGACCGGCCGTTTCCGCCTCGCGGAAGAATCGCTCCCGCGCATCGACCAGGCTCTGGCCTTCAAACTCATTACCCAAAGCCATGGTCTTGATTGCCACGACCCGCCCGATCTTCGGGTCTTTGCCCAAATAGACAAGCCCCATTGCGCCTTTGCCAAGCGCTCTTTCAATCTGGTAGCGGCCCAGCATGGACTTACCGGACAAATTCGTCTTTGACGCGCCGCCCGCTGCGGCGTCGATAGCTGGCACCAGTGCCATTTCAGGCAAGTTCTTGCCCGGTTCCAACTTGGCATGACTGTTTTTGTAGGCAGGGCTGTGCGCCGCTATGTAAGCAGATACGGCCTCGGCTTTGTCCGGCTGACCAAGGCGCTCGAAATCAAGCGCCAAGGCGTGCAGGTTGTCCATGATTCCGTCGCCCGTGGGCACGCGCTGAAATCGCTCAAACGCCAGGTCCAGTTGACCCTGACTTTGTAGGGCCAAGCCCAACATGCGGTCGGTTTCTGGAAGTTGTTGGCCGCGTCCTGTCTTGGTCGGACCGGCCACGAGCAGGTGTTTGGTCATCCATGCCAAATAACCAATCAACAGCAAGGTGGCAGGGAATACCAGTTTGAGCCATAACGCCGCAGCCGCCAGCAGGCCGAACTCGGTGCCCAACAAAGCGGCCAGCAACAAAAAGCTGATCAGCCCTGCCAGCCCGGTGGAGAGGCGTGGAAGAATCGCCAGAACGTAAGCCACCACCAGCAGCAATACCGCCAGCGTCGCCCCGGCACCCCAGCGGGGCTCAAGGATGAAGCGCTCGCTCAAGATACTCGAAATCGTGTTTGCAATGACTTCAACCGGTGACAAGGCCGGGTTGCCAGGCACGCGCAACGGAGTCGCCTCAGCCCTTGCCGTGAGGCCAATGATGACGACCCTGCCAGCATACCTGGAGGCAGGTATTTTCCCACTGACCACATCGTAAAACGAGTCCATGGCAAAGGCGGGTAGGCCGCCACGGGC
Source organism: uncultured beta proteobacterium (assembly GCA_963750665.1). Lineage (GTDB taxonomy): Bacteria > Pseudomonadota > Gammaproteobacteria > Burkholderiales > Burkholderiaceae_C > Rhodoferax. Next base: position 271,262 of record CAVVRQ010000028.1, on the reverse strand, counting down.
CTCGTAAAACTGCGGCAATAGGCGTGCATTTGCATCCGTTTTAAGACGTACAGTGCCGAGTTGCATGGCTTCATCTGGGCTCAGCTTAAGGTCGGCCATCGTAAGTCCGAAGCTTCTAAGGGTCGCCAGCAGGGCCAAGGAAGGAACGGCTGTGCCAGCATAGTTGACCAGCAGCGCCTCGCGTCTAAACACCCCATCAACATCGAGTGGCTGATTCATGTGACCAACACCGGCAGCGGCGCTGCCGAAACGCTCGATTGGCAGTCGTGCCGTGCTTGCCGCCACCGAAAAACCAGCGGGCTCATTGAGCGCTGACCTGAGCGCAAATGCGGGCAAAGGTGGGACCGATTTTCCCAGTGCCTGGCCAATCCCGAACTGGCAGGCAAGGAGCACATTGCCGGCTCTTTTGATGCTGTCAGCGAGTTGAGCGTCGCCATCGAGCGTGATCTCGGCCTGGTCCATCAAAGCAGCCAGTTTGACATCTGGGAGCGCGCTGGCCGTGTTTCCCGCTGACAGCATGACCTTGAATTGGCGAATATAATTCAAGCCACGATCAAGCTGTGGTGCAAAAAAGGGCACAGCATAGACAATCGTCTTTGCCTTGGCGGCGGCGAGCTGGTCGATGATACTGGCATGGTTGTCGCGCGACCAGGGCCAGGTGCCGAGTTTGGCGATGCTCGGGTCATCGATAGCAATGACCGAAACCTTGACGGCTGGAGCGCCCTTGCTGCGGCTACCGGCAAAGTCCAAAATTCGATTCTCCAGGGTGTCAATCAGGTCGGTCGTGAGGTGAAGCACCACCACGGCGACGATCAACACGCAACCGAAAACCCAGTCTGCGCGACCCAGGCGAACCGGCTTGAAGAAGGAAGAGCTTGCCACAGACTGCCTTTGTCAATTACGTCACCACCCGATCAGTGGTCAACGCCATCCTGCCACCACGCCTGCTCGACGTCACAAGTCAAGCCGCAACCGTCTCCGGGGGCGTGCTTTCAGACAAGCGTGAGTCGCACATAAAATAACGGCCGCCCTATTATGACAATTGCCAACACGCGGGAGTCTCTCAGCCTGCTCTTTGGGCTCGTCTCTTCAATGCCGCACCGACAAGAAAGACCCCCAAGGCACCGGCGATCCCCAACCCGTAGCTCCAGGCGATAGTCTGTGGCAGCCAGTCACGCGCGGCTGGATCACTGTGCGCCATGGTCCCCGCAATCCATCCCAGTAGCATACCGCCCCCGGTGATGATGGCGGGGAAGCGATCCATCAGCCTGAGTACCAACTGGCTCCCCCAAATGATGATCGGGACGCTCACCAAAAGACCAAAAATAACCAGCGGCAATTGGTGCTTTTCACCCGCACTGGTGGCCGCCCCGGCAATGGCAATAACGTTATCGACACTCATCACCAGGTCCGCAACAATCACCGTCTTAACCGCCGCCCAGAGGCGATCGCTGCCCTGAATGTCGGTGTGCTCATCCTCCTGGGGTGCGAGCAGCTTCACACCAATCCACAACAAGAGGGCGGCACCCACCAATTTAAGGTACGGCACCTGGAGCAAGGTCAACGCGAATGCAATAAGAATGACGCGCAGAATAATTGCGCCAGCCGTGCCCCACAAAATACCCTTCAGCCGCTGGTTCACTGGCAACTGTCGGCAGGCCAGGGCAATGACCACGGCATTGTCGCCCCCCAGCAAAATATCGATCATGATGATTTGACCGACACCGACCCAGAAATGAGCAGTTAGAAATTCTTCCACAAAATCTCTTCTTGACAGTTTAGAGGGGTGCAAACAACAAAGCCGGACTGCCTGACAGGTAATCCGGCTTCTGGTGCCAGCAAGACGTCTGCCCTAAAGCATCGCCTTGAGTAATTTGCCCATTTCGGAGGGGTTGCGTGTAACTTTGAAGCCGCATGCTTCCATCACCTCCAGTTTGGCCTCTGCCGTATCGCCGCCGCCTGAAATCAAGGCACCGGCGTGCCCCATGCGCTTGCCGGCCGGAGCGGTCACGCCAGCGATAAAGCCGACGACCGGCTTCTTCATGTTGGCTTTGCACCAGCGCGCGGCGTCGGCCTCGTCCGGGCCGCCAATTTCACCAATCATGATGACCGCATCGGTGTCGGGGTCTTCGTTGAACAGCCGCATGATGTCAATGTGCTTGAGACCATTGATCGGGTCACCACCAATGCCCACGGCGCTGGACTGCCCCAGGCCGATTTCAGTGACCTGTGCCACTGCCTCATAGGTCAGGGTGCCGGAACGGCTGACGACGCCGATGCGGCCCTTGCGGTGGATGTGGCCGGGCATGATGCCGATCTTGATTTCGTCAGGGGTAATCAAGCCGGGGCAGTTGGGGCCCAGTAGCAATGTGTTCTTGCCGCCGGCGGCCACTCTGGCGCGCATCTTGTTGCGCACCTCCATCATGTCCTTGATCGGAATACCCTCAGTGATGCAGACGGCCAGATCAAGCTCGGCTTCAACCGCTTCCCAAATGGCCGCTGCGGCACCGGCAGGCGGCACGTAGATAACCGACACCGTGGCGCCAGTCTGCCTGGCCGCCTCTTTGACCGAGGCAAAAATTGGAATATCGAAAATCTTTTCACCGGCCTTTTTAGGGTTCACGCCCGCGACAAAACAATTTTTGCCGTTGGCATACTCCTGGCACTTTTCAGTATGAAACTGACCGGTCTTGCCGGTGATGCCCTGGGTGATGACTTTGGTGTCTTTATTGATAAGGATGGACATAATTTACTTTCTGGTCAATGAGAGGCGGCATGCATGCGCAAACAAGCTCAGGCAATCACTCGGGCTGGTGTCGCGCACGGTAGCCTGCCCGTATGGGTTTCAGGCTTTGGCCGCTGCCACGGATTTTTGCGCCGCGTCGGCCATGGTGTCGGCACTGATAATGGGCAGGCCGGAGTCAGCCAGCAATTTCTTGCCCGTCTCTTCGTTGGTGCCCTTCATGCGTACCACCAGCGGCACCGAGAGGTTGACCGCCTTGCAAGCCGCAATAATGCCCGCTGCGATCGTGTCGCACTTCATGATGCCGCCAAAGATGTTGACCAAAATCACCTTGACTTTTGGATTTTTCAACATGATCTTGAAAGCTTCGGTCACCTTTTCTGGCGTGGCACCGCCGCCGACGTCCAGAAAGTTGGCCGGTTCGGCACCAAACAGCTTGATGGTGTCCATCGTCGCCATGGCCAGACCGGCACCATTGACCAGGCAACCAATGTTGCCGTCCAGACTGATATAGGCCAGGTCAAACTTGCTGGCTTCAATCTCGGCCGGATCCTCTTCGTCGAGGTCGCGGTAGGCCACGATTTCGGGGTGGCGAAAGAGCGCGTTGTCGTCGAAGTTGAATTTGGCGTCCAGCGCCTTGATGTGGCCGTCACCTTCCAGAATCAGCGGATTGATCTCAACCAGTGACGCGTCGGTGGCCATATAGACCTGGTAGAGCTTTTGCATCACATCCACGCACTGCGCGGTGGACCCCGTCGGCACGCCAACGCCGTCAGCTAGTTCTTTGGCCTGGCCCGTGGTCAAGCCGGTGGCTGGATCAACAAAAACCTTGATGATTTTCTCCGGTGTGCTGCGCGCCACCTCTTCAATATTCATGCCGCCCTCGCTGGAGGCCATCAGTGCGACACGTTGCGTGACCCGATCTGTCACGGCGGAGACGTAATATTCCTTTTTGATGTCGGCACCGTCTTCTATCAGCAGCCGGCGAACTTTCTGGCCCAATGGGCCAGTCTGATGTGTGACGAGTTGCATGCCCAGGATTTCGCCGGCCAGTTTCTTCACGTCATCGATTGAACGTGCGAGCTTGACGCCGCCGCCCTTGCCACGACCGCCGGCATGAATCTGCGCCTTCACCACCCAGACCGGACCACCCAGTTTCTGTGCTGCTTCCACCGCTTCCTGCACCGTGAATGCGGCGATGCCGCGCGGCACCGGGATGCCCGCCTGCCGCAAGATATCCTTGCCTTGGTACTCGTGAATTTTCATAAAGTTTCCTATTCAATTGAGGGTATGCCCAAGCGTCTGACCCGTACAATTTCACGCCGGAATCCTGACGCCCTGACCACAAAACCAGCAAGCCCTGCGGCCGACATTTCTATAAGCAAACGTTGAACTGTATCATGCTGCAATGCACCAAACCGGATGCCAGCCAGATCGCGGCGGCACTTTGATCTACTGTCAGGACGCTTCACCATGCACAAGATATTCATCGACGGCGAGGCCGGTACCACCGGTCTGCAAATTCGCGAACGGCTACAAAGCATGCCGGATATTGAGTTGCTCCGCATCGCCCCGGAACGACGCAAAGACGCTGCTGTCAAGACCCAACTGATGCTGCAAGCTGATCTGGTAGTGCTTTGCCTGCACGATAAAAATGCTATTGAGTCCGTAGCGCTTATCGAAGAAACAGCGAGGGCCAGCGGGCAAATTGGCCCAAAAATAATTGATGCGTCAACCGCCCACCGGACTGCCGCCGGGTGGACCTATGGCTTCGCGGAATTGGTTGCGGGTCAGCGCCAAGCCGTTGCCCAGGCACGTCGGGTGGCCAACCCGGGTTGTTATGCCACCGGGGCCATTGCCTTGCTGCGCCCGCTGCTCGATGCCGGGCTGATCCCGAACGACCTCGCGTTGAACCTGAGCGCCGTCAGCGGCTATTCCGGTGGCGGGCGCGCCCTGATTGAAGCCTATGAACGGGGCAGCGCAGCAGCCTTCGAGCTGTATGGATTGGACCTGAAGCACAAACACGTGCCAGAGATCATGAAGTACACCGGCCTGCGGCGGCGACCGGTGTTTGTGCCATCGGTCGGCAGTTTCAGGCAGGGCATGCTGGTGCAGGTGCCGCTGCATCTGGATTTGCTGCCGGGCCGGCCCAACGCGCAGGACTTGCACGACGCCTTGGTCAAGCACTACGCGGGAAGTGAATGGGTCAGTGTGGCAAACCCGACGCCCGACCACAAACTTGATGCGCTGGCGCTGGTTGACAGTGACCGGATGGAACTTCGCGTCTTCGCCAACGAAGGCACGCAGGATGGTTTTGCGCACGCGGTGCTGGTGGCGCGCCTGGACAACCTGGGCAAGGGCGCCAGCGGTGCGGCGGTGCAAAACCTCAAGTTGATGCTGGGGCTTTAACGACGCGCCGGATCACCTCGGTGGCAAAACCGCGTGCCGCCAGGAAGCGCATTTGCCGGGCTGCTCCTGTGGCGTCCACCGGCACCGCCGAAAATTTTCTGCGCCAGACTTCAATTGCCCGTTCCAACTCGCTGGCTTGCAAGCCAGCGAGTGCCTGCGCCACGGCATCCCGGTCGAGCCCCTTGTCGTGCAATTCCCGTCTGATGCGCGCTACACCCAGCTTTGCGGCGCGTTGGTGCAACACGGAGTCAATTACCCGTTGCTCATCGATAAACCCTTTGGCCTGCAATTCATCGAGTGCGCGGGCCAGCGAGCCGGGCTCGTCTTCAAAGCGCTTGAGTTTTTCCATCAGTTCGGCGCGCGAATGCTCGCGCCGGCTGAGCAGGCGCAAGGCGCGGCCTTTCAGCGAAGACTGGCTAAAAGACGCCATGGCAGACTCCCTGACACCCCATCAAAACGCTATCACATTAATAGCTGCTTGCGCTTGCTGCATCTGCGCTAGTCGCTCTTTTTGCTGGCAGACTTGAGTTTGATGTCGGCGTCTTCGGTAGTTGGCAAGAGCGGGATGCCGAGCGAGGCGCGCACCTTGTTTTCAATCTCCTTGGACAACTCCGGGTTTTCGCGCAGGAAATCGCGTGCATTGTCACGGCCCTGGCCGATCTTCTCACCGTTATAGGCGTACCAGGCGCCGGACTTGTCGAGAATGTTGGCATTCACCCCCATGTCAATGATTTCGCCGTGGCGACTGATGCCCTCGCCGAACAAGATGTCAAATTCAGCGGTCTTGAAGGGAGGGGCCACCTTGTTCTTGACAACTTTGACCTTGGTTTCATTGCCAATCGCCACGTCGCCTTTTTTGATGGTGCCGGTGCGCCGGATGTCGAGGCGCACCGAGGCGTAAAACTTGAGTGCATTGCCGCCCGTGGTGGTCTCGGGTGAGCCAAACATGACGCCGATCTTCATGCGGATCTGGTTGATGAAGATGACCATGCAGTTGGTCTTCTTGATGTGGGCCGTGAGCTTGCGCAGCGCCTGGCTCATCAGGCGCGCCTGCAGACCGGGCAAGGAATCGCCCATTTCACCTTCCAGCTCGGCCTTGGGGGTGAGTGCCGCGACCGAGTCGATGACGATCAGGTCCACCGCGCCCGAGCGCACCAGGCTATCGACAATTTCAAGCGCCTGCTCGCCGGTATCAGGCTGGCTGATGAGCAGGTCTTGCAGGTTGACGCCCAGGTTTTGTGCGTACTGGATGTCCAGCGCATGCTCGGCATCAATAAAGGCGCACTGACCGCCGGTCTTCTGCATTTCGGCAATGACTTGCAGCGTGAGCGTGGTTTTGCCGGAGGATTCGGGGCCGTAAATCTCAACCACGCGACCGCGCGGCAGGCCGCCCACGCCCAGGGCAATGTCCAGCCCCAGGGAGCCGGTCGACACCACCTGGATGTCTTCGATCACCTCGCCCTCGCCCAGGCGCATGATGGTGCCCTTGCCAAACTGCTTCTCGATCTGGGCCAGGGCAACCTGGAGCGCCTTGGCTTTTTCGCTGCTGGCGGGGGTGGGGATGGTGGGTTTAACTGCTACCGTTGCGTCCATGAAATTCTCCTGAAGTGACAAAAAGTTGGAATAGCCGCGAGCTCTGGTTTTTATAACAGGCTGGATGCTTGAACAGTAGTTTATCTTCCATCATCTCAATCTGTAAACAGTTTTTTTAGTCAATTTAGCTTACTATTTAGTACCATGACAAGCCTTCCTGAACCGAGTGGTGCCGAGATCGATCACTGGCGCCAATCGCACATGGGCCACTGGCTCGGCGCGGCCTCGCAAAAATTTGATCGTCGCGTACTTTGGCTGGTGGCGCAAAACGAAGACGTCCCGCTGGCCCTGGCCAATCTTGCCGGCCGAGGACATCTCAGCGCCTCGCATATTCACTTGACCCGCCATCTGGCACTTGACGGCTTGCGCCTGACCGATCTGGCGCAGCGTGCCAACATGACGAAGCAGGCAATGGGCAAATTGGTTGAGCAATGTGAGGCCTGGGGCTTGGTGCGGCGTGTCGCCGACGCGCATGATGCACGCGCCCGGCGAATCATTTTTACCTCGACGGGAGTCGTTTGGCTGCAGGCGTTTCGGCAGGCAGTGTTGCAGGCTGAAGCGGAGCTGAGCGGCGCGGTCGGGAACGAGGTTGCCGCCGTCCTCGCACTCGGACTGGAAGCTTATGCATCCTGAGAGCCAAGTTAAAGACCTTAATCGCAGCGGCCCCGGTGTGCGCATAGAATTGCCTGACAATAGTCTGACAAATTGATGACCAGCAGACCGTCAGCGCGTTAAGACAGGAGACAAGCATGAGAATTCTGATTGCTGAAGACGACCAGGTCATGGCGGATGGATTGCTGCGTACCCTGCGCAGTTCGGGCGCCGCCGTGGACCACGTCGCCAGCGGCACCGAAGCCGACGCAGCACTGATGACCAACACCGAGTTTGATTTGCTGATCCTGGACTTGGGCCTGCCCAAAATGCACGGACTCGAAGTGTTGAAGAGACTGCGTGCGCGCGGCTCCACGCTGCCGGTGTTGATTCTGACCGCCGCCGACGGCGTCGAGGAGCGTGTCAAGGGACTCGACTATGGCGCTGACGATTACATGGCAAAGCCTTTCAGCTTGCAGGAACTCGAAGCGCGCGTGCGCGCCTTGAGTCGGCGCGGCATGGGCTCAGCCAGCAGTACCATCAAACACGGCCCCCTGGTCTACGACCAGGCCGGCCGCGTGGCCAGCATTGATGGCGTGATGGTGGAGCTCTCAGCACGCGAACTCGGCCTGCTTGAAGTGCTGCTGCAGCGAACCGGCCGTCTGGTCAGCAAGGACCAGTTGGTCGAGCGCTTGTGCGAGTGGGGAGAAGAGGTCAGTAACAACGCCATTGAAGTCTATATCCATCGGCTGCGCAAGAAGATCGAGAAGGGACCGATCCGCATCGCCACGGTGCGGGGCTTAGGTTATTGCCTGGAAAAGATACCCAACTAAGCTGAGCCAAGCGCCGCGCCGTGAACATTTTCCACCGCGAGCAGCGCTCCCTGTTTGGTGAAATACTGGACTGGATGCTCACGCCGCTGCTGCTTTTGTGGCCCATCAGTCTGGTGCTGACCTGGCTCATTGCGCAAGATATCGCCACCCGTCCCTTTGACCGCGCGCTGGCCTACAACGTGACGGCACTGGCGCAACTGATCACCGTCAGCCGCAACCGGGTGCAGTTCAACCTACCCATGCAGGCGCGCGAGATCCTGCGCGCTGACGATGCTGACACGGTCTATTACCAGGTACTCGGCGCTCGCGGTGAACTCGTCAGCGGCGAGCGTGACATTCCCTCACCGCCCCAGGGTGACAAAATTCAACTCGGCACGGTGCAACTCCGCGACGCCGAGGTGCATGGGACGACAGTTCGCGTCGCGCACCTGTGGGTGGCAATGGAACTGATGCCCAACGCCAGGCCGGCGCTGGTGCAGGTGGCTGAAACCATCGAAAAACGCTCGCTGCTGGCCACCGAAATCGTCAAGGGCGTGATGCTGCCGCAGTTCGTCATTTTGCCGCTGGCGGTATTGCTGGTCTGGTTGGCACTGGTGCAGTCGATCAAGCCATTGAACCAGCTTGAGGAACGCATCCGCGCACGCAAGCCCGATGACATGAGCCCAATCGACGCGCAAGCGGTGCCACTGGAAGTCGCACCCCTGGTGGATTCGGTCAATGATCTATTAATGCGACTCAAGGAATCGATCGCCACGCAAAGGCGCTTTTTGGCCGACGCTGCGCACCAGCTCAAAACCCCCTTGGCCGGATTGCGCATGCAGGCTGATCTGGCGCAACGCGAAGGTGCCAGCGCCCAAGAGCTCAAGCAGTCGCTGCGCCAGATTGGGCGTGCCAGTGTGCGCGCCACCCACAGTGTGAACCAGTTGCTCGCGCTGGCCCGGGCGGAAAGCAGCGGCGCCGCCATGCCGCGTCAATCTTGCGACCTGGCCGAGCTGACCATGGCTGTGATCCGGGACTGTGTGCCGCGGGCCATCGAGAACCACATTGACCTCGGCTATGAAGGCATTCCCCAGGGCACCGCAGGCGGCCAGATCGCCGCCAATCCGACGTTGATCAAGGAGTTGATCCGCAATCTTGTTGACAATGCTCTTAATTACACGCCTTCGAGCCTGGACAAACCCGGTGTGATCACGGCGCGCGTGCTGACCGATGCCCCGGGCCAGACCCTGGTGCTACAAGTGGAAGACTCAGGACCGGGCGTGCCAGCGGCCGAGCGCCAGCTTATCTTTCAACCTTTTTACCGCGCCCTGGGTACCGGGGCCGATGGCACCGGGCTGGGTTTGCCAATCGTCATGGAAATCGCACAGCAGCACGGCGCGACGGTCAGCCTGGAGGACACGCGGCCCGGACTCAATCCGCCGGGTTCCCGCTTTGTCGTGCGCTTCATTGCCGAATCTGCGCCCGCGCCCGCGACGTGGTCGACCGGATGAGACTGTTCGAGCCCTTATTGACAGGCGCCCAGCGTCTTGTCTGCCAGGCCGGGTTTGAGCGCTTGGAGCCGAGCCAGCAACTCGGCATTGGCAGCGGGCAGGCGCAGCGTGAAACCGCGCACTTCGGGCAGTTCCTGCACCACGTGCGCGGTGCGCACGCCGCGCCGCGCCAACCGGTCCAGCGCGGCGGTCGCCGCAGCTTGAGTTTCGAAACCGCCCAGTGACAGACCCAGCTCCAGCGCCGGGTCGCGCAGCGGCTCAAACTGCAACTTCAGCGAGGCCAGTTCGGTTTGTTTTTTGCTTCTGGCTTCTGCGCTGGCGTACTTGCCCATGTAAACAATCCACCTCGCGCTCACCACGCTGGCCTCCAGCGTCCAGCTGCCGGCGGGCAACCGCCAGCCCTCCAATGTCTCGCGCAACTGGGCCGTCTGGCTTTCATCAAATACGCCGGCTTGCAGACACTGGGTGGCTTTTGGAGCGCTGCGCTCGGCGCTTTCGAGCGACGCCCATTCTTGCGCGCTGATGAGTCGCACCGCCTCAGGCCTGATTTGCTGACTCAGTCGTTGCGGCTCAGCCTGTTGTAGCGGCGCCAAGCCAAGCTCGCGCAAGAAACCTTGTGCCCATGCAAAATACAGGCCGTTGAGCAGGATCAGCAGCAGAACAAAAATCCGTAACATGGCTCAATTGTGCCCTGACAGCGCTGCGCCCGTTGACGCCACCTGGGGACGCACGCTGACTTCGGCACTGACGATCTTCCTGAGCCCTTGGGCCGTTTGCAGTTGCAGCGCGCCGGCACCGTCCACGCCCTGCGCCGTGCCGAAAGTGCCATCGCTGAGGGTGAGCGCCAGACCGGACAGCGCATCGAGCCGTTTGAATCTTGGCTGAAAGGGCGCAAACCCGCTCAATTCAAAGGCCTTGACGGTTCGAACCAGGGGTGCTGCAAGCTGTCGCAGCGCCTGCGCCGCGTCAACCTCAGGCAGCAACTCACGCAAGCAGGCCGCCGGCGTGCTCAAGCCCGTGCTCTCGGGTGCGCCGATATTGACTCCCACGCCGATCACAACATAACGCTGTTCACCGCAAATGGCGGTCTCGATCAGGATCCCGGCCAGCTTGCGTTGCTGCCACCAAACGTCGTTCGGCCACTTCAGACGCAAGCCCGGATGCAAGCTCTCGGCCACGCTGAGGCCCACCGCCAGCGACAGGCCCGACCAGTCGCGTGGTGCCCAGGGCAGGCCCAGCGAAAACGTCAAAGCACCGGTCCCTTCCCCCGCCACCGCTTGGGCACTGAACCACTCCCGCCCCAGACGACCGCGACCCCCGGTCTGCTGCCGCGCCAGCAACAACACCGGCTCGAGCTGTCCGTTGTGCGCTCGGCGCATCAGTTCACTGTTGGTGGAATCAATTTGCTGCACCACCTCCAGCGCGATGCCGGGCAAGTCCAGCTCAATCACCGAGGTCGCTTGCGCTTGGGTGCCAGCAGCGTGCCACGGCAATTGCTGGCACCACATCGGCAGGGGTATTCGGCCTTGCGCTTGGGCGTGTAGCGCTCATCGATGATCAGGCCGTAGTCGTAGTTGAGTTCTTCGCCGGCTTGGATGTTGCGCAAGGCCCTGATGAAGATGCGGCCGTCTTGCTCATCGGCCTCGCAGTTCGGGTCGCAGGCGTGGTTGATCCAGCGCGAGGAGTTGCCGCCGTACAGGGCATCAATCACATGACCCGCGTCAATGTGAAAATAAAAGGTGTGATTGGGGTCCTGCGGGTCGTGCGGATGACGCCGTTGCGCTTCCGGCCAGCTGATGACTTCGCCGACGTATTCGATCAGCGTTTCGCCCTCGGCGATGTCCCCCAACGCAAACACGCCTTTGCCATGCACACCAGAGCGGCGCGTCTGAATTCGGCGTTGGGCAGCGGGCGAGATTTTTTTGGTCACTTTGAGTGTGGGTTAAAAATTTGGTATCGTGAACTCGTATGGGCGCGTGGGTGCGCGCTCACGTGTGTATGCGTGCGCCCGTGCGAGCGCGAGAACGGATTGTAGTCAGATGAAAAATGTTGCTGTCAATAAAACTTTGATCATTGCAGAAAAACCTTCGGTGGCGCAGGACATCGTACGTGCCCTCACGCCGCTGGCGGGCAAGTTCGACAAACACGAGGAGCATTTTGAGAACGATCAGTACATTGTCACCAGTGCGGTGGGCCATCTGCTGGAGATTCAGGCACCGGAAGAATTTGATGTCAAGCGCGGCAAGTGGAGCTTTGCCCACTTGCCGGTGATTCCGCCCTACTTTGACCTGAAACCGGTGGACAAGACCAAGACGCGCCTGAGCGCCGTCGTGCGCCAGGCCAAACGCAAGGATGTGGGGCAGCTCATTAACGCCTGCGACGCCGGGCGCGAGGGCGAACTGATCTTTCGTCTGATCGAGCAATACGCGGGTGGCGCCAAACCTTTGGCCAAGCCGGTCCAGCGCCTGTGGTTGCAATCGATGACACCGCAGGCCATCCGTGACGGCTTTGACAGCCTGCGCAGCAATGCGCAGATGCTGCCGCTGGCCGATGCGGCGCGTTGCCGCAGCGAGGCCGACTGGCTGGTCGGCATCAACGGCACGCGCGCCATGACGGCGTTCAACTCGCGCGATGGTGGTTTCTTTTTGACCACGGTCGGACGCGTGCAGACGCCCACGCTGTCCGTGGTGGTGGAGCGCGAGGAAAAAATCCGCAAATTCATCAGCCGCGACTATTGGGAGGTGCATGCCACTTTTGCGGCGCAAGCAGGTGACTACAACGCCAAGTGGTTTGACCCCGAATGGACGAAGGCCGCCGCCAATGCTGCTGCCGGCAACGAAGAGGCCGACGTCGAACTCAAGGCCGACCGGCTCTGGAGCCAGCGCGAGGCGCAGGCCATTGCTGAGGCCGTGCGCGGCCAGACAGCCAGCGTGACCGAAGAGAGCAAACCAAGCAGCCAGGCCTCGCCGCTGCTGTTTGACCTGACCAGCTTGCAGCGCGAAGCCAATGGCAAGTTCGGCTTTTCGGCAAAGTCCACGCTGTCCATCGCGCAAAGCCTGTACGAGCGGCACAAGGCGCTGACCTATCCGCGCACCGATTCGCGCGCCTTGCCGGAGGACTATGTCCCCGTGGTAAAAAAGACCTTTGAGATGCTGGCGGACTCCGGCATGAAGCACCTGGCACCCCACGCACGCTTGGCGCTTCAGGGGGATTACATCCGGCCATCCAAGCGCATTTTTGACAACGCCAAAGTCAGCGATCACTTTGCCATCATCCCGACGCTGCAGGTACCCAGCGGCCTGAGCGAGGCTGAGCAAAAGATCTATGACCTGGTGGTGCGCCGCTTCATGGCCGTGTTTTTCCCCAATGCCGAGTACCAGGTCACGACACGAATTTCCGTGGCAGTCGGCCACAGTTTCAAGACCGAAGGCAAGGTGCTGGTCAAACCGGGCTGGCTGGCGATCTATGGCAAAGAGGCGCAGGACGAGGTCAAAGAGGGTGACGAGCGCAATCCGGCCAATCTGGTGCCAATCAAGCCGGGTGAGCAGGTCAAGGCCCAGGCGGTGGACCCGAAGGCGCTGAAAACCCGTCCCCCGGCGCGTTATTCCGAGGCCACCCTGCTGGGTGCCATGGAAGGTGCGGGAAAGAACATTGAAGACGACGAATTGCGGGCGGCCATGCATGAAAAGGGGCTGGGCACCCCGGCTACCCGTGCCAGCATCATTGAAGGCCTGATTGCCGAAAAATACATGCTGCGCGAAGGTCGCGAGCTGATTCCAACCGCCAAGGCATTTCAATTGATGACGCTATTGCGCGGGCTTGATGTCGAAGAGCTGTGCAAAGCCGAGTTGACGGGCGAGTGGGAATTCAAGCTCAACCAGATGGAGCACGGCAAGCTCAAGCGCGAGACCTTCATGGCCGAAATCGCCGCCATGACAGAGCGCATGGTGAAGAAGGCCAAGGAATACGACCACGACACGGTGCCGGGCGATTACGCCACGCTGCGTGCTCCCTGCCCCAATTGCGGCGGCATCATGAAAGAGAACTACCGACGCTATACCTGTACCGGCACGTCCGGCAGCGAGGACGGCTGCGGCTTCTCTTTTGGCAAGACCCCGGCGGGCCGCACCTTTGAAGTGGCCGAGGTGGAGCAATTCCTGCGCGACAAGAAGATCGGTCCGCTGGAGGGTTTTCGCTCCAAGGCCGGCTGGCCGTTCAGCGCCGAGATGGTCATCAAATTTGATGAGGAAAGCAAGAACTACAAGCTGGAATTTGATTTTGGCGACGATAAAAAGGGCGAAGACTCTGGCGAATTGATTGATTTCTCGGCACAGCAGTCGCTTGGTGCTTGCCCCAAATGCGCCGGCGCGGTGTTCGAGCACGGCAAGAGCTACGTCTGCGAAAGAGCGGTGCCCACGCTGGCACAAGTCACGCCGAGTTGCGATTTCAAGAGCGGCCAGATCATTCTGCAGCAGCCGATCGAGCGCGCGCAGATGAGCAAACTGCTGGCCACCGGCAAAACCGATTTGCTCGACAAGTTTGTCTCGATGCGCACGCGCCGTGGCTTCAAGGCCATGCTGGCCTGGGACGCCGAGGCCGGTAAAGTCAATTTTGAGTTCGCGCCGAGCAAGTTTCCGCCGCGCAAGACGGCGATCAAGACCACCAGCACCACCGTCAAGATGCCAACCGCTACAAAAACAGAAGCGGCTCGTGCAGTATCTACGGGGGCTGGAGGCCAAAAAACACCTAAGAAACGGGCGGCCAGCGCGAACGCCGCCGTCGTCGCGAGCAAAGCGCCGCGCAAGGCGGTCGCCAGGAAAGTCGCCAAACCCGCCGCCGGCCTCCAGCCCAGCGCGGCATTGGCCGCCGTCATCGGCGCGGAGCCGGTGGCCCGGCCCCAGGTCATCAAGAAGCTGTGGGATTACATCAAGGCCAATGGTCTGCAGGACGCCGCCAACAAGCGCAACATCAACGCCGACGCCAAGCTGCAGCCAGTGTTTGGCAAGCCGCAAATCAGTATGTTTGAGCTGGCCGGGATTGTGGGCAAGCACCTTAGGTGATGTTTGATGCGGTAACTCCAAATGCCGAATAAGAAAATCACTGGCGAACATGGCTTGGACGCGACTCAGCACGTGCCGGGCGAAATCGTCAGCCATATCAGCGAAGGTAAGGACCGTGAAGGTCGGCTGGCGAGGGTCGATAGAAAGCGGACAGCATTTGGCATCACGCCGCTTCCCAAACGGGGTGGCGTGGTGACCAACGAGCTGATTGATCGCTTGCGCGACGAAGAAGGAATTTAGAGGTCTTTCATGCCCCTGGACTGGAAAGAAATCGCCAACCGCGCCCGGACCTTTTCGAAGGACTGGAAACACGTGGAGCGGGAACACGCCGACGCCAAAAGCTTCTGGGACGAATTCTTTGAAGTCTTTGGCATCAAGCGCCGCAAAGTCGCCACCTTCGAGAAGCGCATCAAGAAGCAGGGTGACAAAGACGGCTACATCGACCTGCTGTGGAAAGGCACACTGCTGATCGAGCACAAAAGCCGTGGCAAGGATTTGGCACGCGCATACAAGCAGGCCAAAGACTATTTTCCGGGCCTCAATCCCGACGAAGAGCCACGCTACATCCTGCTGTGCGACTTCTGGCAGTTCGAGCTGCATGACCTCGATGACGACAAGGTGCACCGCTTCACCCTGCCAGAGCTGGACCAGAACCTGCGGCTGTTCTACTTCATTGCCGGATACCGCAAGCAAATCATCCGCTCCGAAGAAGCCATCAACCGCGTGGCGGTGGATGCCTTGGGCGAATTGCACGATGACCTCAAAAAGGATGGCTACAGCGGCCACCATCTGGAGGTATTCCTGGTGCGCCTGCTGTTTTGCCTGTTTGCCGACGACACCGGCATCTTTCAGCCCAAAGACAGCTTCCACGACCTGATCGACTTTCACACCCATGAAGACGGCTCCAACGTGGGCGCGGTGCTCGACACCCTGTTTGTCACCCTGAACAAGGACACCACCCAGCGCCAGACCTCGCTGGCCGAGCAGTTCTCGCTCTTCCCCTACGTCAATGGCCGCTTGTTTGAAGAGCGCATTGACCCGCCCGCCTTCACTGCGGCAATGCGAGCGCGGCTCATCACCCTGTGCCAGCGCAACTGGGGCAATATTTCGCCCGCCATTTTTGGCGCCATGTTCCAGCGCGTGATCGAGCTGGATGCCGCCGACCGGCGTCGCGAGTTGGGTGCCCACTACACAAGTGAGGCCAACATCCTCAAGCTGATAGCGCCGCTCTTTCTGGATGAGCTGCGCGCCGAGTTCAGCAAGGTCAAGGGCGACGCGGCGCGCCTGTTTGCGTTCCACAAAAAACTGCAAAGCCTCACCTTTCTGGACCCAGCCTGCGGTTGTGGCAATTTTCTGGTGGTGGCCTACCGCGAGCTGCGCCGCATCGAACTGGACGTGATGCGCGCGGCCAGCCACTTTGGCAGCCGCATCGGCCATGTGTTCGACTTCCTGAAAGTCGATGTAGATCAGTTTTACGGCATCGAAGTTGAGGAATTCCCAGCCCAGGTGGCGCAAGTGGCCATGTGGCTCACCGACCACCAGATGAACGTGGAAGCGGGCACCGAGTTTGGCGAACCCATGCTGCGCGTGCCGCTCAAGCGCAGCGCCCACATCCGCCACGGCAACGCCTTGCGCATTGACTGGGCGGATTTTGTGCCGCCAACCCGGCTCAACTACATTCTTGGCAACCCGCCGTTTGTCGGCAAGCAACACCAGTCCGACGAGCAGAAAGAGGACATGGAAACAGTGTGCGCCGGGATGCGCGGTGCCGGCGTGCTGGACTACGTGGCGGGCTGGTACATCAAGGCCGCGCGCTACATCACCACTGCGCCCGATAGCTTTGCCGGCATCGCCGCCAGCGCCAGCCGCGACCGCAAGAAGTTCAGGGACGTGAAGTTCGGTATCGCTCAAGAAGGCTTTGGCGACCTGTTCGGCGATGTGGACCGGGTCGAGACCCTGGCGCGGCGCAAGGTGCGTTGCGGCTTTGTCTCCACCAACAGCATCACGCAAGGCGAGCAGGTGGCACCACTGTGGAGCTGGATGCTGCACGCCGGCATGCACATCCAGTTTGCCCACCGCACATTCCAGTGGAGCAACGACGCGCCGGGTCGTGCGGCGGTGCATTGCGTCATCATCGGCTTTGGCGTGGACAAGCCAAAGAAGGTGCCGCTGGCCGATTACGAAACCGTCAAGTCCGCGCCCACCATTGCCGATGTGGGCAACATCAACCCCTATCTGGTGGAGGCGGCTGATGTGGTGATCGACAAGCGCCGCACCCCGATTTGCCCGGTTCCTGAGATCGTTTTCGGCTCCATGCCGAATGACGGCGGCCATCTGCTGCTATCAACAAGTGAGCGTGACGAGTTGCTGGCGAAAGAGCCGAAGGCAGCCCAATGGATTCGCCGTTTCCTGGGCGCAGACGAATTCATCAATGGGCTGGATCGCTGGTGCCTGTGGCTGGTGGATTGCCCCGCCGCCGAGTTGAAAGCCATGCCGGAGGTGATGAAGCGGGTGCGGGCGGTGGAGGCGCACCGCAAGTCCAGTTCGCGGCCTGCAACCCAAGCACTGGCAGAACGGTCCCATTTGTTCGGTGAAATCCGGCAGCCGACAGGGCGCTACATCCTCATTCCGCGTCATTCGTCGGAGCGACGCAGCATCATTCCGATAGGTTTCATGCCATCCGAAGTGATTGTGGGCGACGCCAATTTGTGCATTCCGAATGCCGGGCTTGGCGAATTTGGCGTGCTGAGCTCGCGCATGCACATGGCTTGGGTCAGTCATGTTTGTGGTCGTTTGGAGAGCCGCTACCGCTACACCAACCAGATCGTCTATAACAACTTCCCGTGGCCCGACTTCACCCCGGTTTCAAAGCCAAATCAGGCTGTAGCCGAGATAACTCCTTGGCATACCGCTATTGAAATCGCAGCGCAAAGTGTGCTGGACGCCCGTGCCGCCGAGGCCGGCGCCACGCTGGCCGATCTCTACAACCCGCCCATGCCTGCTGCCCTGCTCAAAGCCCACCGCGCCCTCGACGCGGCGGTCGATGCCGCCTTTGCCCTGAACGGTGGCAAAAAGAGCTGGAAGTCCGACGCTGAGCGGGTGGCGTTTTTGTTCACGCGGTACCAGGTCTTGACGTCGCTGAACGATTCAACCGCTTAAGCGCCCCGCAACGCGCGCCTCAGCAAGGCGCGGGAATACCCTAATACATCGCACGTTTGGACGCCTCTATCATTTGAATTTTGGAGCACGTCGATATGAAACAGACCCTGAAGCACACCTTGTTGACTGCCGCCCTGATCGGCACCGCTTGCCTGACCCATGCCGCCGGTTTCACGCTCACCAGCCCCGACATCAAGGCCGGCGGCAGCATCGCCAAGAGTTTCGAATTCAACGGCTTTGGCTGCGCTGGCGAGAACAAGTCACCGGCGCTCAAGTGGAGCGGCGCGCCCAAAGCCGCCAAGGCCTTTGCCGTCACCGTCTATGACCCGGACGCACCGACCGGCTCCGGCTGGTGGCACTGGATGGTGATCAACATTCCGGCCGAGGTGAGCGAACTGGCTGCCAACGCCGGTGCTGTCGGCGGGGCCAACTTGCCCAAAGGGGCGGCGCAGGCGCGCATTGATTACGGCGTGGCGGGTTGGGGTGGCGTCTGCCCACCGGCGGGCGATAAACCGCATCGCTACATCTTTACCGTGCACGCCCTGAAAGACAAGCTTGAAGTCCCGGCCGACGCCACTGCCGCGCTGACCGGCTACATGATCAATGGCAACAGCCTGGGCAAGGCCAGCTTGACGGCTAAATACGGACGGCCCAAGGCCCGGTAAACGCCACTAATGGCGGAACTTGCCGCCGCGTCCGATGATGGTCAAGTCGGTGAAACTTGAGCCTTGATGATTGTTGGCGCTGTAGTTGATGGTAAAGCCGCCCAGGTTGACATCATGCATCGACTCCAGCGCGCCAATCAGACCCTCGCGCGTCAAGTTTTTGCCAGCCCGGCGCAAGCCTTCGACCAGCACGCGGGCCGTGACAAACCCCTCCATGCTGGAAAAATCAAAATCGGTACGTCCGGCCTCTGTCATGCGCTGCTGGTATTCGCGCACGATGGCGTTGCTGGGAATAAAGGGGAACGGCATCACCTGCGAAATGGCCACACCCTGACCCAGGTCCCCCAGGGTGTCTGCCAGTGCCTTGGCACCGACAAAACTGACGTTGAAGAACTGACCGCCGTAGCCCAGGCCTCGCGCTTGCTGGATGAACGCCGCGCAGGAGTTGTAGGCGCTAATTTGCACGATCGCTTCCGGGTTCGCCTTGAGAATGCTCTCAAGTGACTTGGCGACATCGACACTGTTGCGCTCGACGGTGCCGGTGGCGACCGACTTCATATGGCGTTTGGTCAGGGCGCGCAAGACGCCCTCCAGCCCGGCCTTGCCATACGAGTCATTTTGGTAAAAAACGGCAATTTTCTTGATGCCAAAAGTGGTCAGGTGCTGCACGATGCGCTCAGTCTCGTCGAAGTAGCTGGCGCGCACATGAAAGACCTGCCGGTTCAGCGGCTCACGCAAGGCTTGCGCACCGGTAAACATGCCCACCAGCGGAACTTTCTCGGCGCTCACAATGGGCAGGGCGGCAATGCCGGTTGGCGTGCCCACCGAGCCCGACAGGGCAAATACCTTGTCCTCCTGAATCAGCGCCTTGACCGCGGCGACTGCCTTGTCCGGTTCATAGCCATCGTCACGCGTGATCAGCCTGATGCTGCGACCATTGACACCGCCCTGCGCGTTGACGGTGCTAAAGTATGCCTGCATACCGAGCTGCATGCGCTCACCCAGCAGCGCGGCCGGGCCGCTCATCGCGGCAAATTGGCCAATCAGGATTTCTTTGTCCGTGACGCCGGTCTCGGCCTGCGACAGGGCAGCAGCCAAAGTCAACACCAGACCGCTCAAAAACTTGATGAAGCGCATCATTTTCAACTCCGTTTTTGACACATCCTGCCAGCTTAGCTACAGCCAGCGCTGCGTCAATTCGGGTTGACCCTTGGTTTAGCTAAGAAATAGGCCTTTCGCCCCCGTCCATCCTGCGCAAACAGCTATATTTTATATAGCATATTTGATTGGCTTTCAGAATCAGCTGGCGTCGGGCGGCTGCCCGTCTATGTAGTACCAGCGTCCCGCTTCGCGCACAAAACGGCTGATTTCATGCAGCCGTTGCGCGCCCGAGGCGTCGCGCCAGCGCGCGACAAATTCGACCACCCCCGCGTCGCCCGACTGCTCGGTATGGAGCACTTCGAGCCCGAGCCATTTGAGCGCTGCCAATTCCAGCTCCCCAGGCGACGTGGCGGGGTGCCAGGTGGCAAGCAGGTAGTCAATCAGCCCGAGCACGTAGGCGCTGTAACGCGAGCGCATCAAGGCCTCGGGTGTCGGTGCGTGCGGGCCTTCAAGCAGGCCGCCGTGCCACGGGCCACAGCAATCAGCATAAGGCCGGCCGCTGTCGCAGGGACAGGGCGCGCGGGCCGAAAGCAGGTTTTTCTTCATGACGCCAATGGTAGCGGCTGCTTGCGGCGCTACCATTCAAGCATGGAGCCAACCGATTCATTGCCGCGTGACGCCCAGAGCATTCTGGAGTTGGCCGCGCGCTCGATGTTTGATCTGTTTGCCAATGCCAGCGAGGGCATGCTGCTGGTGGACCGGCAGGCGCGTGTGGTCTGGATCAACGAGCAATACAAGCGTTTTTTGCCGGCGCTGGGCTTTGCGCGCGTGGAAGATTTTGTTGGCCATCCGGTCGCCAGCGTGGTGCCGAACACCCAGATGCACCAGGTGCTGGAAAGCGGCAAGCCGATCCTGATCGATTTGCTCAGCAACCGGGCTGGCACCTTTGTCGTCAGTCGCATTCCGCTGCGCGACCCACTGGGCGACGTGATCGGTGCGCTGGGCATCGTCTTGTTTGATCACGCGGAAACGGCGCTGGCTCCGCTCATGCAAAAGTTTGCGCTGCTGCAGCGCGATCTGGACGAGGCGCGGCGCGAACTCGCCAGCCAGCGCCAGCAGCAAGGCAGCGGCCTGCGCCAGTCCAAGCACACCTTTGCCAGCTTTGTCGGCGCCAGCGTGGCGGCGGTCGAAGTCAAGCGCCAGGCGCGCCGCGCCGCCCTGTCCAATAGCCCGGTGCTGCTGCTGGGGGAGACCGGCACCGGCAAGGAGTTGCTGGCGCATGCCATTCACGCCGCGTCGGCGCGTGCCCGCGGCCCCTTCATCAGCGTCAACATCGCAGCGGTGCCAGACACCTTGCTGGAAGCAGAATTTTTTGGTGTCGCGCCGGGTGCTTACACCGGCGCCGAGCGCAAGGGACGCGACGGCAAGTTTCGCCTGGCCGACGGTGGCACGCTGTTTCTCGACGAGATTGGCGACATGCCGCGCACGCTGCAGTCCAAGCTGCTGCGCGCCCTGCAAGAGGGCGAGATCGAGCCGCTGGGCTCCAACAAGCTGACGCCGTTTGATGCGCGGGTCATCGCCGCCACCTCGCGCGATCTGCTGGCGATGGTGCGCGAGGGCCAGTTTCGCGAAGACCTGTATTACCGCCTGAACGTGTTGCCGATCCGCGTGCCCGCGCTGCGCGACCGACGCGAGGACATTGCCGCGCTGGTCGAGATTTTGGGCGAAGACATGGCGCAGCGCAGTGCTGCGCAACCGCCCGAACTCAGCGCCGATGCGCTGGCGCTCCTGTCGGTCCAGGCATGGCGCGGCAATATCCGCGAACTGCGCAATATCCTGGAGCAGGTGACCATGCACAGCGACTCGCATCACATCGACCGTCAGCAATTGGAAATGGTCTTGCGTGAGGCGGGCATTGAGCCCGTGGTAGCCGGGCTGCCTGCCGCGTCCCCACAACAAGGTCCGGCGACGCTGCCAGCGCCGCAGGCGCTGCGGCCGCTGGCCGAGCAGGTGGCCGCGCTGGAGCAAGAGGCCATCGCCGCCGCCATGGAAGCCACCGGCGGCAACAAGGCGGCGGTCGCCAAAATACTGGGCATTTCGCGCGCCACACTTTATTCGCGTCTGAATGCATGACCCGTTCCCCCCTGCGCACCCATACAAAGTCCAGCCACCTCGGTACGGCCCGCAGCGTGTAGTGGATTGGATTACCATCCCCCCGATTCAACTTTGTCCCTGACCGGGCAGTAACGGAGAAAACCATGTTCAGTCATGTGATGGTCGGTGTAAACGACCTTGAAGTGTCGAAGAAGTTTTACGACGCGCTCTTGGGAACGCTGGGCATCGCCCCAGGTGTGGCCAACAAGAACCGCTATTTCTACCGCAGCCCGAGCGGCACGTTCGGGATTACCACGCCCATAAACGGCCAGCCTGCGACGCACGGCAATGGCAGTACCCTTGGGTTCACCATGCAGTCGCCCGAACAAGCTGATGCCTTTCATGCGGCCGGCGTCGCCAACGGCGGCACCACCTGCGAAGACCCGCCGGGCTGGCGCGAAGGCGCGGCCGGCAGGCTTTATCTGGCCTATCTGCGCGACCCCGACGGCAACAAGCTGTGCGCGTTGCACCGCCCGGCCAGCAAAAAGACCGCTCCGGTCACCGCCACGTAGCTACCGGTTGAACAATTGTCTGCGTGCATTCCACAGGCTGTCCACGCTGTATAGCAGCAAGGCGGCCCAGATCAGATAGAAGCCGACGGCGCGCGCCGGCTCGAACGCTTCGCCGTACAGCCACACGCCCAGCAGCATTTGCAGGCTCGGTGCGATGTACTGCAGGATGCCCAGCGTGGCCAGGGGTATGCGCCGCGCGCCGGCGGCAAACAGCAACAAGGGAACAGCGGTAAGCGGCCCGGCCAGCAGCAGCCAGCCCACGGTCGCCGGATCGCCCTGCACCAGCGCGCCCTGCCCGCGCCACGCCCACCAGGCCAGCAGTCCCGCAGCAAACGGCGCGAGCAACAGGGTTTCCAGCGTCAGGCCTTCCAACGGACCCAGGCTCGCCACTTTGCGCAGCAGCCCATAGATGCCAAACGTGGCGGCCAGCACCAGCGCCACCCAGGGCAGCCGCCCGGCCTGCAGCGTGAGCCATAGCACACCGGCGGCAGCCACCGCGACCGCCAGCCACTGGCGCGGGCGCGGGCGTTCCCGCAAAAAGGCAAATCCCATCGCCACATTCGCCAACGGCAAGATGAAGTAACCCAGACTGGCATCGACAACATGCGCGTTTTGCACCGCCCACACATAGACCGACCAGTTGGCCGACAACAACAGGGCTGACGCGGCAAACGCCCCCAGCACCCGTGGCTGGCGCGCCACATCGCGCAACCAGGCCCAACGCTGCTGCACGGCCAGCACGCACAGCAGGAAAACCAGCGACCACACCATCCGGTGCAGCACCACCTCGAACGCATTGACCTGCATGAGCTGTTTGAAGAAGACAGGGAGAAATCCCCAGGCAACGTAGGCCAGCCCAGCGTAAAGCACACCGGCGTTCATGGTTCGAAAGGGGTCATGTGATGGGTCTTGCTGGGTTGGGTGCAGGCCCGAGTCTAATGGCAGCAACAGGATGCAGCAGTTCCGAAGAAATTCTGCTGGCTGCTCAGGCCAAGCAGTGACTACGGTTGCTGGCGCGCGTATAGTGCGTTTTGCTCATTTAGTGCAAATCGCGCGCCCGACCGGCGCTTATTCTGGAGGTAAGTGGCATGAATCTGATACAACGCGTGCAAGACATTTTGCTTAAGCCCAACGACACCTGGAACGTCATCTCGGTCGAGCCCGGCGACACGGCCTCGCTCTACAAAGACTACCTGATTTACCTGGCGCTGATACCCGCCGTCTGTGGCTTCATTGGCATGTCGCTGATTGGCTTTGGCGGCTTTGGTTTTTCCATGCGGGTGCCGATCGTCTCGGGTCTGGTGAGCATGATTGTGGGCTACATCATGTCGCTGGTGATGGTCTTCGTGATCAGTCTGGTCGCCAACGCCTTGGCACCAAACTTTGGCGGCACCAAAGACCCATGGAATGCGCTCAAACTTATCGCCTATGGCAGCACGGCAGGGTTTGTGGGCGGTGTCTTCAGCTTGATCCCCGCGTTGTCGATGCTCGGTGTGCTGACGGGGCTTTACTCGATCTATCTAATCTACACCGGCGTACCGGTGCTTATGAAATGCCCACCTGACAAATCCCTGGGTTATACCGCCGTGCTGATCGTCTGTGGCATCGTCGCGGGCATCATTCTGGGTGCCCTGTCGGCCGCTTTTAGCGGTGGCATCGGACGACCTGGCGTGATGACCGGCAGTCGGTCGTCTGGCAATCCGGCTATATCGATCAATACCCCCGAGGGCTCGATCAACATCGACGCTGCCAAAATGGAAGACATGGCGAAGAAAATGGCCGAGATCGGCCAGAAGATGGAAGAAGCCCAGGCGGCCCGCGACGCTGCGAAAAAGGCGGCAGGTAACAGCAATTGAGGCGCGTTATTGCAACTTGACCACCAGTCTGTGGCTCAAATGTGTCTGGAGTTAAGACACGTGCATTACCTTTATTCACATAAGTGTCTAATATACAGGCACTGTGGATAACCTCCCAGCCAAGGACCCTACTAAATCAGGGCTCGCGCGGTTGGCACGATCTGTGCAGGTATTGTTCGAGTCCTAATTACAACCGGAGACATTCATGCATCATCGAAATTGGGTCACAGCGTCCGCGCTGATGGCTGCCACCCTGGCAGCTACATTGGCCGCACCACTAGCCTTTGGCCAGGGCAAGGAAATCAGGATCGCCATCATCGCCAGCAAGACTGGCCCGCTGGAGGCTTATGCCAAGCAGACCATCACCGGTTTTCAGATGGGTCTGGACTACGCCACCGGTGGCAGCATGATGGTGGCCGGCAAGAAGCTGGTCGTGATCGAGAAGGATGATCAGGGCAAACCCGATGTCGGCAAAGCCGCGCTGGCTGCTGCCTATGGCGACGACAAGGTCGATCTGGCGGTAGGCCCCACCGCCTCGCCGGTCGCGCTGGCCATGCTGCCGGTGGCCGAGGAGTACAAGAAGATCCTGCTGGTGGAGCCGGCCGTGGCCGATTCGATCACCGGCGACAAGTGGAACAAATACATCTTTCGCACCGGCCGCAATTCGAGCCAGGACGCCGCCGCCAACGCCGCCGCGTTTGACAAACCAGGCAATGTGGTCGCCACGCTGGCCAACGACAACGCCTTCGGGCGTGATGGCGTCAAGGCCGCCAAGGACTTCATCAAGCACGCCAAGATCGTGCACGAGGAATACCTGCCAGTCGGTACCACCGATTTCACCGCTGGACTGCAGCGCATCGTGGACAAGCTCAAGGACCAGCCGGGTCACAAGTTCATTTCGGTGGGCTGGTCCGGCGCGCCGACACCCTTCGGCAAGATCGCCGATCTGGACCTGAAGAAGCGCTACGGCATCGAGTTGGCGACCGGTGGCAACATCCTGCCCGCGATGGTGGCTTACAAACAGTTTCCGGGCATGGAAGGCGCGTTGTACTACTACTTCGGCATTCCCAAGAACCCGATCAATGATGCCATGGTGGCGCAGCATTACAAACAGTTCAAGGCGCCGCCCGACTTCTTTACGGCGGGCGGCTTCAGTGCCGCCATGGCGATCGTGACGGCGTTGAAGAAATCGAATGGCGACGCGACCGCCACCACGCTGATCAAAACCATGGAAGGCATGAGTTTTGACACCCCCAAGGGCAAGATGACCTTCCGCAAGGAAGATCACCAGGCGCTGCAGAGCATGTACCACTTCAGGATCAAGAACGACCCTGCGTTTGCCTGGGGCGTGCCGGAGTTGGTGCGTGAGATCAAGCCCGAAGAGATGAACATCCCGATTCGCAACAAGCGCTAAAAAAGGGCGTGCCCGGCTACTGCGCAGCCGTCATGCGGCGTTGCGCGGTACTCGGAATCCTCACGTACCCTAGTACGTTCCGGTTCCTGCGTTCCGTGCGCCTTGCCTGACGGCTGCTCGCTACGCCGTTCCCACCCTTTTTGAATTTGTAGCAGATGCTCGAAACCAGACAACTCACGGTGCGCTTTGGCGGACATGTGGCGGTGAATGCCGTCAGCTGCGCTTTTCGGCCCGGCACGCTGACGGCCATCGTCGGCCCCAACGGTGCCGGCAAGACGACTTATTTCAATCTGATCTCGGGTCAGCTCAAAGCCACTTCAGGCGAGGTTTATCTGAACGGCAACAGCCTGGCCGGCATGAGTCCTTCAGCGCGAACCCGTGCCGGTTTGGGGCGCGCCTTTCAACTCACCAATTTGTTCCCTCACCTGTCGGTACTGGAGAACGTACGCCTGGTCGTGCAGGCGGCACGCGCCGGGGCTCATTTGCGTGGCCTCAATCTGTGGAGTATCTGGAGTGACCACAAAGCCCTGACGCAATTGGCGCTCGAAGTGCTGCAAGCGGTCTCTTTGGACGACAAACGTGATACGCCTGTGGCCAGCCTGCCCCATGGCGATCAACGCAAGCTTGAAGTGGCGCTGCTGATGGCGCTCGACCCCGATGTATTCATGTTTGACGAGCCGACGGCCGGCATGAGCGCCGATGAGGCGCCGGTAATCCTGAACCTGATCCGAAAACTCAAGGACGATCCACGCAAGACCATTTTGCTGGTGGAGCACAAGATGGACGTGGTGCGCGAGTTGGCGGACCGCATTATCGTGCTGCACAACGGTGCGCTGGTGGCCGATGGTGAGCCCTCAGAAGTGATTGCGTCGCCCGTCGTTCAGGAAGCGTACCTTGGGGTTGCCCCGAAGGACGCTTTTGCGCAAGATGTGGCGCCCGCCGATCCCGACCGTCCGCCTCAAGCTGGAAGGAGCGAGTAGAAGTGAACGACGCTCTTCTCAAACTGCAAGGCGTGCACACCCACATCGGCGCCTACCATATTCTGCATGGTGTCGATCTGCTAGTGCCGCGCGGGCAGCTGACCATGCTGCTCGGGCGCAACGGTGCCGGCAAGACCACCACGTTGCGCACCATCATGGGCCTGTGGCACGCCAGCCAGGGCAGCGTCAGCCTGGATCAACAAGATATCACGCGCCGCTCAACGCCCGAGATCGCCAGCATGGGCATCGCCTACGTGCCGGAGAACATGGGCATCTTCTCCGACCTCACGGTCAAGGAAAACATGCTGTTGGCGGCCTGCTCGGCCAGCCGCGCCAGTCAG
Source organism: uncultured beta proteobacterium (assembly GCA_963750665.1). Taxonomy (GTDB): domain Bacteria; phylum Pseudomonadota; class Gammaproteobacteria; order Burkholderiales; family Burkholderiaceae_C; genus Rhodoferax. The sequence continues at coordinate 244,361 of CAVVRQ010000028.1, read as the reverse complement.
ATGGACGAGGCGCGCCTGCAGTGGATCTTTTCCCTTTTTCCGGCGGTGGAGAAATTCTGGAATCATCCGGCGGGCAAACTCTCTGGCGGCCAGAAACAGATGCTGGCGGTGGCGCGCGCCATCGTCGAGCCGCGTCAACTGCTGATCGTCGATGAACCGAGCAAGGGGCTGGCGCCGGCCATCATCAACAACATGATCGACGCTTTTGCTGAACTCAAGGCCACTGGCAGCACCATCTTGCTGGTCGAACAGAACCTCAACTTTGCCAAACGCCTGGGCGACCGCGTGGCGGTCATGGACAACGGCCGTGTGGTGCACACCGGTGCCATGCTGGCGTTGGCCGAAGATGAAGAACTGCAGCATCGGCTGCTGGGGTTGGCCATATGAACAAGATTGATTTGGACTGGAAGCCGTTGGCCCTGGTGCCGCTGCTGGCGCTGGGCGTGCTGCCCTTTATCGGCTCGGGCTCGACCTGGCTGACCTTGACGGCAGCCGGGCTGGCGATGGGCATGATCATCTTCATCATTGCCTCCGGCCTGACCCTCATCTTTGGCTTGATGGATGTGCTCAACTTCGGTCATGGTGTTTTCATCGCGCTGGGTGCTTATGTCGCCACTTCTGTGCTGGCTGCCATGGGTGACTGGACCGCCTCGTCGATGCTTTGGCACAACCTGCTGGCACTGGCGGGTGCCATGGGCATTGGCATGCTGGTGGCGGGCGCCGTCGGGCTGGCCTTCGAGCGCTTCATCGTGCGCCCGGTTTACGGTCAGCACCTCAAGCAAATCCTGATCACCATGGGCGGCATGATCATCGGCGAGGAACTGATCAAGGTGATCTGGGGGCCGCAGCAGATCGCCTTGCCTTTGCCCGAGGCGCTGCGCGGTTCGCTGCTGCTGGGAGACGCCTCGATCGAGAGATACCGCGTGCTGGCCATGGGGGTCGGCTTGATCGTGTTCCTGGTATTGGTCTGGACCCTGGCTCGCACCAAGATCGGTCTGCTGATTCGCGCGGGCGTGCAGGATCGTGAAATGGTGGAGGCGCTGGGTTATCGCATCCGGCGCCTGTTTGTCGGCGTGTTTGTCGTCGGCAGTGCGCTGGCCGGGCTGGGTGGCGTCATGTGGGGCTTGTACCAGCAAAGCGTGATTCCGCAGATGGGTGCCCAAGTCAACATCCTGATTTTCATTGTCATCATCATCGGCGGCCTGGGCTCCACCGGTGGCGCGCTGATTGGTGCCCTGATGGTCGGGCTGATGGCCAACTACACCGGTTTTCTGCTGCCCAAAGTGGCATTGTTTTCCAACATTGTGCTGATGGTGGCAATTCTGTTGTGGCGACCACAGGGCGTTTACCCGGTGGCCAATCGCTAAAAAGGGCTAAACCATGCTGAGCCGCTTGTTGTCCAATGATTTTCCACGCAGCCGCCTGCTGGCTGTGCTGTTGCTGGCCGTGTTGCTGGGGCTGTTGTTGGCACCGTTCATTTTTCCCGGTGTCAAAGCGCTGTCGGTGGCCGCCAAGGTGCTGGTATTCATCGTTCTGGTGGCCAGCTTTGACCTGTTGCTGGGCTACACCGGCATCGTCAGCTTCGCCCACACCATGTTTTTTGGCATTGGCGCCTACGGCATTTCGATTGCCAGTACGCGCATGGGACCAAGTTGGGAAGCGTTGGCCGTCGGGCTGGCCGGGTCGCTGCTACTGTCGCTGCTGCTGTCGCTCGCCGTGGGCCTGTTTTCGCTTCGCGTGCGCGCCATCTTCTTTGCCATGATCACGCTGGCCGTGGCCTCTGCCTTCCAGACTCTGGCGTCGCAACTGTCGGACTTCACCGGCGGCGAAGACGGGTTGACCTACAAGTTGCCCGATGTGCTGATGCCCAGCCGCGAGTTTCTGGAGCAGCCCCTGCTCGGTGTCACGATTGACGGCCGCTTGCTGACCTACTACCTGCTGCTGGTCAGCGCCGTGCTGCTGGTGCTGGCATTGCTGCGCATCGTCAATTCGCCCTTTGGCCGGGTCTTGCAGGCGATCCGCGAGAACGAGTTCCGGGCCGAAGCGATCGGTTACCGGGTGGTGGTGTACCGCACCCTGTCGAGTGTCCTGTCGGCCCTGTTTGCCTGTCTGGCAGGCGCCATGCTGGCGCTCTGGCTGCGCTACAACGGTCCCGACACCTCGCTCTCGTTCGAGGTCATGATGGACGTGCTGCTGATCGTGGTGATCGGCGGCATGGGCACGATTTACGGCGCGGTCATCGGCTCGGTGCTGTTTCTGGTGGCGCAAAGCTACCTGCAGGATTTGCTGCGCCTGGGCAGCGAGGCTGCGCTGTCCCTGCCCTGGCTGGCGGCCGTGCTGTCGCCAGACCGCTGGCTGCTTTGGCTCGGCGTGCTGTTTGTTTTGTCGGTTTATTACTTTCCCTCCGGCGTGGTGGGTCGCCTGCGCGCTGCAAGCGCGCAGGCGTGAACGCGCCATTTCGTCAACGTCACTACCAACCTCTGGAGACAAGCATGAAGATCAAATCTTACGGTCCCGCCCGTGCTGCGCAAATTGCCGGTGCCCTGGTGCTGGGCAGCGCGGTCTTGGCAGGCTGCGGCGGCAGCGCTTCGCCACCTGCACCGAACTTGCTGCCGTCAGGCGTTGCTGAGCTTGGTGTGACCACTTACCCGGCGCTGTCTGTGGGCAGCGGTGCCACAGCCATAACCCAGGATTTGTTGACGGCGGGCCTGGGTCGTACCGGCTTGGGCGCGGCCGCTGCCCCGGCCTATGCCGACCCATTGAACCCGACCGCCCTGGAGTTGCGTCGCAACGCCGTCTATGCCAACTACCGGGCGATTCTGGATTTCAGCGCCAACGGCGGTTACGGCAGCCTGTTTGGGCCGAATGTTGACATTGCTGGCAACGTGACCGTCAGCGAAGGCCTGATTCCCGGCCAGGAATACCTGGCGGCGCTGGACGATGGGACGGGTCGCAAGCGCGTCGCCATTGCGGTGCAGATTCCGGACAGCTTCAACCGGACAGCGCCGTGCCTAGTGCTCGGGCCCTCATCGGGCTCACGCGGCGTCTATGGCGCCGTTGGCACCGCCGGCGAGTGGGGCTTGAAGCACGGCTGTGCCGTGGCCCTGACCGATGCCGGCAAAGGGGTCGGCCTGTACGACATGATGGACGACACTGTCAACAAGATGGATGGCACGCGCGCCACCCGGGCTAACGCGGGCGCGCTGAATTTCTTCGCCGCGAACATCACGGACGCCGCACGCACAGCCTACAACGCACTGTTTCCGAACCGTCTTGCCCTCAAGCAAGTGCATTCGCAGCTCAACCCCGAGAAAGATTGGGGTATGGACACCCTCGCATCGGCCAGCTACGCGCTGTATGCGATGAACAAGCGCTACGGCAGCACCGATCTGCCGACGCCCTTCACGGCTGCCAATACCCTCATCATTGCTGGATCGGCCTCCAACGGTGGCGCGGCCGTTTTGCATGCGGCCGAACAGGATACCAGCGGTCTGATCAAGGGTGTGGTGGCCGCTGAACCGGTGACGCAACTGGGCAGCACAGCGGGATTCGGCGTGCAGCTTGGCGGCGTGCCGGTCAGTGGCTATGGCAAGTCGCTCGCGGACATGGTGACCTGGGCCAGCCTGTATCAACCCTGCGCCGCGTTGGCTGCGCCCGCCGCCATGACCGAGACGTCGGTCTTCAACTATATGTCGCTCACCGGCATGAACGTGCGGGCCACCGCACGCTGCGCCGGTCTTGCCGCTAAGGGACTGGTGGCCGGTGCCGACACTGCGGCGCGCTCGCTGGATGCGTTGAACAAGCTGCGCGGCTATGGCTGGACCCCTGACAACGACCAGATGCACAACGCCCACTACGCTTTGGGCAATGCGCCCATCCTGTCAATGATGTATCCGGTCGGCTATGGCCGCTTCCCGGTCACCGACAACGTCTGCAACGCCAGTCTGGCGCAAGTCGATGGCACCGGCACGCCTGTTGCCGTCAATGCAGGCATCAAGGCGCTGAGCTTTGCCCTCGCCAACGGCACTGCCAATGGCACACCGGCCAGCGTGGTGTACAACGATTCCGTGGGCGGTGCCAAGGCCTGGCAATTCGCGGTGTCAGCGTCCACCGGGGCCGCGGATTTCGGCCTGGACAACGCTTTATGCCAACGTGCCCTGGTGACCGGTGTTGATGCGGTGACCGGCACTGCGCTCACCTCAAGCAGCATGCCTACGCTGGCCCAAAGCTTAGCAGTTCGCGCTGGCATGGCCGAAGTGCAGATCACCGGGAACCTGCGCGCCGTGCCGACCATCATTGTTGCCGGCCGCAGCGATGCGCTGGTCCCGGTGAACAACAACGCACGCGCTTATGTGGCGAAGAACAAGGTGGTGGAGGGCGTCGCCAGCAAAGTCAGCTACATCGAGGTCACCAATGCCCAGCATTTCGACACCTTTATTCCGTTCTCGGGTTTTGACACGCGTTTCGTCCCCTTGCACGTCTACTTTGTGCGCGCCATGGACGCGATGTATGCCTACCTGAAGAGTGGCGCTGCGCTGCCACCGAGCCAGGTGGTGCGCACCACGCCACGGGGCGGAGTCGCAGGCGCTGCGCCAGCGATCACGCTCGCCAATGTGCCAACCATCAGTGCGGCACCGGCGGCGGCCAACCAGATCGGTTTTGCTGGCAGCGCCATCAACGTGCCAAACTAAAGTCAGCGAGCGGCATGGCACGGCGGACGGGTCAACCCGCGCCGTGCAGCCACCCACCAGGGAAACCCACGCCATGTCAATGACAACCAATTATGTGACCTGCCTGGGTCGTGAGCTGCACTACACCGAGTGGGGCGCCGGTCAGGCCAGAACCGTGGTCGCCTGGCATGGCCTGGCGCGCACCGGGCGCGACATGGACGAGCTTGCCGGCCACCTCAGTGCACGCGGCTATCGTGTCATTTGCCCGGATGTCATCGGCCGTGGTTTGAGTCAGTGGAGTCCGGCACCGCAGCAAGAATACTGCCTGTCCTTTTACGCCAAGCTCGCCTCGGAGTTGTTTGACCGCCTCAAAATTGACCGGGCACACTGGGTTGGTACGTCCATGGGCGGCTCGATCGGCACGGTGTGCGCCTCAGGCTTGCTTCAGCCCGGCATGAAGCCGCGAATCCTGAGTCTGACCCTCAACGACAACGCGCCACAGTTGGCAGTAGCCGCGATCGAGCGCATCAAGGCTTACGCCGGCCAGCCGCCCGCCTTTGCCACCGTGCTGGAGCTCGAAGCCTTCTTTCGGCAGGTGTATAAACCTTTCGGGACCCTGAACGATGCGCAGTGGCGACGCCTGACCGAAACCTCAACGCGGCGCTTGCCCGACGGTCGCGTCACGCCGCACTACGACCCGGCCATGGTGCAGCAGTTCACCAGCTACCCTGACGACTACGCCCTTTGGGCGCATTACGACGCGCTGCAAATCCCGGTGCTGTGCCTGCATGGCGTCGAGTCTGATCTGGTGTTGCCCGCTACGATTGCTGAGATGCTGCTCCGGGGCCCGGGTCGGCTGGGTCTGACGCAGGTGGCGGAAATTGCTGGCTGCGGCCACGCGCCCGCGCTCAATGTGCCGGATCAGCTTGAGCGGGTGGCCGCTTTCATCGACGCCGCAGGCCAAACCGATGCCGGGAGTCAAGCGCCAGCCGCGCCCGCGAACGCCCGGCCGGCCCTGAGTTGGCCTTGACGAGAAGCTGCTTTATTGCCAGATATACTAGGCGCCCGTCAAAAACCCGGTCAACCGACCCGTGACTGCAGGCGGTTCTGGAATGGGGAAGCATGGGGATGGCGTCGCTACTGTCAGGCATCAGTTCATGGTTGTTGGCGCTGCCCTGGCTCAATCCGTTTTCACCCGGTCCGACGCCTGCGGTCATGCCCTGGCTGGTCTCGCTCGTCTGTCTGGCGTTACTGCTGGTGACGCTGCGTTGGCAAGACGAGGCGTTGGTGCCAACGCTGGCCAGAGCCTGGCTGCTGGCTGCCTTGCTGAGTTCGCTGATCGGCCTGCTGCAGTATTTCGGCACCAGCGCCGCGCTGGCGCCCTGGGTCAATAGCACCGATCCCGGAGAAGCCTTTGGCAACCTGCGACAACGCAACCAGTTTGCGACGCTGACCAATATCGGTCTGGCTGCCTTGTTATGGTGGGCGGCGCGTCCGCTGCCTGGCAGAAGTTCATTTCCGATCAGCTTGCTGACGCTGGCTGCCGCCGCCCTATTGGCTTTGGGCATTGCCGCCTCTTCCTCGCGTACTGGACTGCTGCAACTGCTGCTGCTGCTCGCCTTGGCCTGGCTTTGGGGTGCGCGTGCCAGCGCGCCGCTACTGCTGGCGGCGGCATTGGCCTACGCGGCCGGTGCCTGGGCCTTACCGGGCTTGGCCGGCCTTGATCCGCAGGCCAGCGGCATTCTGGCGCGCCTGCAGGAGGGCGACTCGCTGTGCGCCAGCCGTGCCACCCTGTGGCGTAACGTGCTGTACCTGATCGCCCAAAAGCCGTGGTTTGGCTGGGGTTGGGGTGAGCTCGATTACGCCCATTTCATTACACTGTATCCGGGCGCACGCTTTTGTGAAATTCTTGACAACGCGCATAACCTGCCCTTGCATCTGGCAGTCGAGTTGGGCCTGCCGCTGGCGCTGCTGGTCTGCGGCAGCGGCCTGTGGCTGGCCTGGCGTGCCAGGCCTTGGCGTGAGTTGGATGCCACGCGGCAACTGGCCTGGTCGGTGCTGGCAGTGATCCTGTTGCACAGCTTGCTGGAATATCCGCTCTGGTACGGGCCGTTCCAGATGGCCTTTGGCTTGAGCCTGTGGCTGCTCTGGCAGCAGCCCCGCCCGGTGCTTGGAAATGCAGAACGTTTTAGCCCTCTGGCACCCGTTTGGCCTACGCTGGCAGCTATTGTTTTGCTAGCAATTGCCGCTTATGCAGTTTGGGACTATGAGCGCGTCAGTCAAATTTACCTGGCCCCAGAGATGCGCTCAAGAGCCTACCGCGACCACACGCTGCAGAAAATCAGTGACTCCACGCTGTTTCAGGATCAGGTGCGCTTTGCCGAACTCACCACCACTGACCTGACACTTGAAAACGCGCAACACGTTGCAGCGCTGGCCCAGGCGCTGCTGCATTTTTCACCCGAACCGCGCGTCATCGAGAAATTAATCGAGAGCGCCACATTGTTGGGTAAAGACGAGGAAGCGCTGTTTTACCTGGCGCGCTACCAGGCCGCTTTTCCCGAGGCGCACGCGCTTTGGGCCGCAAAAAACGCGGCGCGAACGGCCGCGGTAGGGCGACCGGCGCCATGAGAATTGAGGCGATCAGAAGCGCGTGCTGACAGCGCCGGTGACGCGGCCATCGTCCTCCACCAGCGCCAGCCAGCGCCACTTGTCAAAGGTGGTGCAGGGGTGCGAAATGCCCAGGCTCACGCGGTCGCCCACGACAGGAGTGCGGCCGGCCGGATCGAAGCGCAGGTAAGCGTGCTGGTCATTGAGGGCGCTGATGCTCCAGTCTGGCGGCACGTCGCTGGCGTTTTGTGCGCCGCGCGGCGCGATTTGTTGCGGCAATGGCATCTCGATGTCATAAGAAATATCGCGCCGCCCACAGGTCAGCAGCGCCAGACCTGGCTCGGGCACCGACTGCACCATAGTCCAGACTTCCAGTGCTGCGCGCAGTGAACTGTCCAGCCCTTCGCGCTGTTCCACCAGGTGCAACAAGCGCGCGTAGTGGCCGTGGTCATGCGTGACATAGCAACCTGAGCGCAGCACGCCGCGCAGCGGACGACGCAGGCCCTGCAGATGCAGTAGCGGCAACACCAGATCAAAAACGGCGGAACCGCCGGCGCTGAGCAGAAGCTCGTCGGCTTGAAACAAGTCGCTCGCATCACAGGCTTGCACCAGCTCGATCACGCGGCGCACCAGGGCCGTTACGGCACGTGAATCGTGCTCGCTGTTGCACTGCGCCAGCACGCCCTCATAGCATTCCACGCCGCCCAGGCGCACCGCCCGGGAGTTGGACAACTGCTGCGCCAGATGCAGGGCTTGCTCGAATGTACGGCAACCCGTGCGCTGACCCGGGATGCCCATCTCCAGCAGGACATCGAAGGGGGTCTTTGCCCCTCGGCGCGTTGCCCAGTCTTCGATCAATGTCAGTTGCGCCGGTGAATCGACCAGAAACCAGACGCGCAGGTCCGGGTGGCGCAGCAGCAGGGCGGCCAGGCCATCGAAATCGGCGTCGCATACCACCTGGTTGGCAATGATGATGCGCCGCGCGCCGGCTTCGACGCCAACGCGCGCCTGGTAAACGCTGGCAAAAGTCAGCCCCCAGGCACCAGCGGCGAGCTGCATCTCGAACAGCTCGGGTGACATACTGGTCTTGCCATGCGGTGCCAGCAACACGCCTTTGCGTTGGGCGTAGGCCTGCATCCAGGCCAGGTTGTGCAGCAGCGCGCTGCGCCGCAGCACCGCCAGCGGGAACGGCAAATCATTGGCCAACAGATGCCAGCCCTTGCTGGCCAACTCACTGGCGCGGCACGGCGTCGCGTGGCTCGGGTAGCTCTTGTAGGTCTGATCGAGGATGAAGTCGCTGCTCATGGCCGGTTGAATCGTGTATTGCGTTCGGACAGGTTCACGCGGGCACCCTGTGCCCAAATCCGAAAAAGGCAAAGCGGTAACGCTTGCCGTTGAGCAGACGCCCCAGCGGCGTGGAGCGCACCAACAGGTGGTAGCTTAGCAGCGAAAAGACAGTGCTGGCACCGATGTTGAGCAACATTTTGACGCCAGCCGCCAGGTCCTGATCGTAGAGCAGGGCACCAAAGCCGATCGTCGCGGGCAGGTGGATCAGGTACACCCAGTAGGCGCTTTGAGCCAGGTAGCCCAGCACGGCGTTCTGGCGATCCAGGTAACGCAGGAAAAATCCGATCAGTGCCAAACTCCACAACCAGGTGCACAGACCGTAGAACAGCGCCAGCCAGAACAAAAAAATGGGAATCGTGCCGGGCTGGGTCTTCTCCATCGTTGTCAGGGCAAACAGCGCGGTAAACAGGAGCAAGCCCAGCGCCGCATTGCCCGACCAGCGCCGCCGGTAAAGCGCCAGCAAGGCATCACGCTGGGCAAAGAGCGCCAGACCAAAGACAAAGAACAGGCCGTTGTAAATCCATTCAGTCAGCGGGGGCAGAAACTCGCCGCTGGCCATGACAACACCGTTCTTGCAAAAGACTCCCACCAGCGCCAGCGGCACGGCCAATCCCATAAAGCCCCAGCGGCTTGATGCCAATCGTCGGAAGGCGTGCGCCAGCCGACGCCGCAGGGGTGCGCCAACATATGCTGACAAGGGCGACAGCCAGGCCGTTAGCAGGCTGAACCACAGCAGCATCCAGATGAACCACAAGTGCATGGTGTTGATCCTGGGGTGCTCGCCGCTTACCGGCATCAGGGTTTCGTCAAGACCCCAGGTGCCGCGTGCCATGCGATGCAAAAACAGCAGGGCCAACACAGCGCAAGCGATATACAGCGGTGGCCACAGCAACGCAAAGACCAGCCCCAGGCGTTGCAGGCGATTGGTCAGCATGCCGCGCAGACCCCGATCACGCACCAACATGGCCACAAAGAAGCCCGCCACGATAAAAAAAACCGGCATGCGAAAGCTGTGAATCACGATCGACAACAAGTCGGCCCATGGGCTGGTCTGGCGGTCGTGCCAGGGCAGCGGGGACTCCATCACCGTATGGATCGCCGCCACATGCAACACAATGCCGAGCCACATCATCGCCGCCCGCAGATGATCCAGCGCGTGCAGGCGTTCGCTGGAATCTGTGCGGGCGTTCACGCTAAAGTCATGCCGGGTTAGCGGGTATAGCCCGGCGCGGCCCCGGGGTTGCTGAGGTGCTTGATTGCATGGGTCTGTAAAGGAGTTGACTGCTTTACCAACCCTGAGTTTAGCTTGCGCCACGGTTCCAACGGTCAACCGGCATGAGGCCAAGACGGATGGGTCGTGACCGGCGCATTGGCTACACTCTTGGCTTGTCCATGTTCACGACCCAAGAATTTATGCCATGCCATTGAAATCGTCTGAATCCGTGGCCACCCTGAGCGGCCTTTACCGCAGCATGGTGCGCATCCGCGCCTTTGAGAACGCCGCCGAGCTCGCCAGCCAGGGGGGAGTCAGCGCCTTTGGGCAAGCCGCAGCGGGCAGCGCCCGGGTGCGCGGCCCGCTGCACCTCTCGACCGGGCAAGAGGCTGTCCCCAGCGGCGTCTGCGCTCATTTGCATGCCGCCGATTACCTCACTTCGACCCACCGCGGGCATGGTCACACGCTGGCCAAGGGAGCCGATATGCGGCGCATGATGGCCGAGCTGTTCGGCAAAGCGGCCGGCTTTAACGGCGGCAAGGGCGGCTCCATGCACATCGCCGATTTTTCGGTTGGCATGCTCGGTGCCAATGGCGTCGTGGCTGACGGCTTGCCGATTGCCGTGGGTGCGGCGCACGCTCAAAAACTGCAAGCTCGCGCGGCCATCACGGTGTGTTTTTTTGGCGACGGCGCGATCAACCGGGGGCCCTTTCTGGAGGCGCTGAACTGGGCCCAGGTATTTGCCCTGCCGGTGCTGTTTGTCTGCGAGGACAACCGCTGGAGCGCCACCACCGCCAGTGGCGAGATGACCGCTGGCGCTGGCGCTTCGGCCCGTGCCGGGAGCCTGGACATCGCGGCGCGACAGGTCGACGGCAACGATGTGCTGGCGGTCTTTGAAGCTGCCGACGAACTGATTGCCCAAGTGCGCGCGGGGCTGGGCCCGCGCCTGCTGCATGCGCTCACCTACCGCGTCAAAGGCCATGTGTCGGTGGACCCGGCCGCTTACCGCGACCCGCAGGAGCTGGCAGCTGCGCTGCAGACCGACCCGATCGCCCGTTTGCGTGAACGTTTTATGTCGCTAGGACATGATGCACGGGCGCTGGATGCTATTGAAGAAGAAGCAAATGGGGAGCTTGAAGCAGCGCTGGCCTACGCTGATGCCGCCCCCTGGCCGCTGCCCGGTGCGGCTTTTACTGACGTGCAAAGCACGGGAGCAGGCACATGGTTTTGAATACAAGCGCCAGTCCGGCACCCATCAGCTACGCGCAAGCGGCCCTGCGCGCGCTGCAGCTTGAAATGGAACGCGATGCCAACGTGGTGGTGCTCGGCGAGGACGTGGGCCGGGGCGGCATTTTTGGTCAGTACGCCGGACTGCAACAGCGCTTTGGTGCAGCGCGTGTCATCGACACCCCGATCAGTGAAGCCGCCATCATGGGTGCGGGTGTTGGCATGGCCTTGGCCGGTTTGCGCCCGGTGGTCGAAATGCGGGTCGTCGATTTTGCCTTGTGCGCTGTCGATGAGATTGTCAACCAGGCGGCCAAAAACCGCTTCATGTTTGGCGGTCAGGGCCGCGTGCCGCTGGTGGCGCGCCTGCCCGGCGGCATCTGGGATGCTTCGGCCGCGCAGCATTCGCAGTCGCTGGAAGCCTGGTTTGCCCATGTGCCCGGTCTGGTCGTGGTTTGCCCCGCCACGCCGCAGGACAATTATTCACTGTTGCGCGCCGCGCTGCAGTCGGGCGACCCGGTGATCTACATCGAACACAAAACACTCTGGGGTCTCCAGGGTGTGGTCGATGCAGCGCTGCAAATCCCGCTGGGCCAGGCCGTGATCCGGCGCAGCGGCGCGGCGCTGACACTGGTGAGCTGGAGCCGTCAGGCGCAGCTTTGCGACCAAGCGTGCGACACACTGGCGGCTGAGGGCATCGACGTGGAGCTGATTGACCTGCGCTCGATCTGGCCCTGGGATCGTGAGCGGGTGCTTACTTCCTGCGCTAAAACTGGACGCCTGCTGGTGGTGCATGAGGCCGTGCAAGTGGCCGGCTTTGGTGCCGAAATCGCGGCCAGCGCTGCCGAAGCCACCGGCTGCAAGATCAAGCGCCTGGGTGCGCCGCGCATTCCGGTGGGCTATGCCGCCTTGCTGGAAGCGCAGTCGCGCATCAGCGCCGAGGCGGTGGCCGCTGCCGTGCGCACCATGCTGAGTTAAGGTTTTTCCCAATACCAAACTCATCGCTTCTCCTGTAACGTGCGCTTATTGCCCATGCACATACCTGACGAACCTGCCCACCTCCCCATCGAAGTGCCGGACCCCGCCGCGCAGGACGAAGTGACTGTTATTCCGCTCAAGATTGAGGACTGGCTGACCGTCATCGTCATGGGTCTGCTGGCCTTGATCACCTTCATGAATGTGCTGGTGCGCTATTTCACCGACAGTTCCTTCGCCTGGACCGAAGAGTTCTCGGTGTTCCTGATGATCGTGCTGGCGCTGGTGGCGGGCTCGGCCTCGGTGGCGCGCAACCGCCAGATCCGCATCGAATACTTTGCCGACGGCGGCTCGCCGGCACGACAGCGCGCCCTGGCGCGCTTTGGCGCCCTCATGATGTTCCTGCTGTTTGCCCTGATCGCTGTGCTCAGCACCCGCATGGTGTGGGACGACATCAGTTTCGGCGAGACATCCCCCGGCATCGGCGTGCCGCAGTGGTGGTACACGATCTGGCTGCCCGTGATGTCGGTGGCGATTGCCGGGCGGGCGCTGGGCCTGTTCATCCGGCGCGGCCGGCGGGCATGAGGTCGCTGTCATGATCGCCACCCTGCTGTTTGTCGCCTTTCTGTCCATGATGCTGCTGGGCGTGCCGATTGGTGCGGCGCTGGGCCTGGCGGGTGCGGCTTGCATTGCACTGGCGAACAGCGATGCGCAGTGGTTCGGGCTGCTGGCGGTGCCGCAGAACTTCTTTGCCGGTCTGGGTAAATACCCGCTGCTGGCGATTCCCATGTTTGTGCTGGTTGGCTCCATCTTCGACCGCTCCGGCGTGGCGCTGCGGTTGGTCAACTTTGCCATCGCCCTCGTCGGGCGCGGCCCGGGCATGCTGCCGCTGGTGGCGATTCTGGTGGCGATGTTCCTGGGGGGCATTTCGGGCTCGGGTCCAGCCAATGCAGCCGCTGTGGGCGCGGTCATGATTGCCGCCATGTCGCGTGCCGGCTACCCCGCCGCGTTCTCGGCCAGCGTGGTGGGCGCGGCTGCGGCCACCGACATCCTGATCCCGCCGTCGATTGCGTTCATCGTCTATTCGGTGCTGGTGCCGGGTGCCTCGGTGCCGGCGCTGTTTGCGGCCGGCATGATTCCCGGCATTCTGGCCGGCGTGGCGCTGATCGTGCCCACGGTGCTGTTGGCGCGCAAGCACAAGATGGGCGCGCTCGAGTCCACCCTGGCGCGTCCACCCTTGTGGCAGAGCTTCAAGCAGGCTTCCTGGGGACTGACCGCGCCGGTGCTGATTCTGGGCGGCATGCGCGCCGGCTGGTTCACGCCGACCGAAGCCGCCGTGGTGGCGGTGTTCTATGGGTTGTTCGTTGGCATGGCGATTCACCGCACCATCAAGTTCCGCGATTTGTTCGTGATACTGCGTGAGTCGGGCGAACTGTCGGCCATCATCCTGCTGGTTGTGTCGCTGGCGGGCATCTTTGCCTATTCGCTGTCCACCCTGGGCGTGATTGACCCGCTGACCCGCGCCATCGTCAATTCGGGCTTGGGCGAATACGGCGTGCTGTCGCTGCTAATCCTGCTGCTGATCACCGTGGGCATGTTTCTGGATGGCGTGTCGATCTTCCTGATCTTCGTGCCGCTGCTGTGGCCCATCGTGGAGTTCTACAAGTGGGACCCGGTCTGGTTTGGCGTGATCCTCACGCTGAAGGTCGCGCTCGGCCAGTTCACGCCGCCGCTGGCCGTGAATCTGATGGTGTCTTGCCGCATTGCCGGCGTGCGCATGGAAGAAACCGTGCGCTGGGTAGGCTGGATGCTGTTTTCGATGTTCCTGGTGATGGTGGCAGTCATCGTCTGGCCGGAGCTTGCGCTCTGGCTGCCGCGTTATCTCGGCTACTGAACTGGAGCAATTTTGTTTTTTTATCAAAGGAGACCTGAACCATGAAATTCCGCAGAACCCTTCTTGGCCTCGTTGCCGCCACCGCCGCCTTGGGCTCCCTCCCGATGGCCGCCACCGCCCAGACGGCCTACAAGAGCGAATACAAAATGTCGCTCGTCGTCGGCACCGCTTTTCCCTGGGGCAAGGGCGGCGAGATCTGGGCCAACCTGGTCAAGGAGCGCACGCAGGGGCGCATCAACATCAAGCTCTACCCCGGCGTCTCGCTGATTCAGGGTGACCAGACGCGTGAATTCAGCGCGATGCGCCAGGGCGTGATCGACATGGCGGTCGGCTCGACCATCAACTGGTCACCGCAGGTGAAGGAACTCAACCTGTTCTCGCTGCCGTTTCTGATGCCCGACTACGCCGCCATCGACGCGCTGACCCAAGGCGATGTTGGTAAGAAGATTTTCAGCACGCTCGACAAGGCCGGCGTGGTGCCGCTGGCCTGGGGCGAGAACGGCTACCGTGAGTTGACCAACTCCAAGCGAACGGTAAAGTCGCCCGCTGACCTAAAGGGTCTGAAGATTCGGGTCGTCGGCTCGCCGCTTTTCCTCGACACCTTCACCGCGCTGGGTGCCAACCCGACGCAGATGAGCTGGGCCGATGCGCAACCGGCGTTTGCCAGCGGCGCCGTCGATGGTCAGGAAAACCCGATGTCTATCTTTACCGCTGCCAAGCTGCACAACGTCGGCCAGAAGAATGTAACCATGTGGGGCTATGTGGCGGATCCGCTGGTATTCGTGGTGAACAAGGAAATCTGGGCCACCTGGAAGCCCGAAGATCAGAAAATCGTGCGCCAGGCCGCGCTGGATGCTGGCAAACAGGAGATCGACATTGCCCGCAAAGGCCTCAATGAGCCCGGCCAGCCGCTGCTCAAAGACATTGCGGCACTGGGTGTGACCGTGACGCAACTGACACCACAAGAGCGCGACGCTTTCGTCAAGGCCACGCGCCCGGTTTACGACAAATGGAAGAAGACGATTGGTGCTGACCTGGTGAACAGCGCCGAGAAAGCCATCGCCGCGCGCAAGAAGTAATGTTTACTGCCGCCAGTCACCCTGGCGGCCCCATCCTCTGGTGCGTGACATTTGCCTGCGAGGTTGGGCGCAAAAGCTGCAATTTGAAATAAATATCTTCATATTGCAGGAATTTGCCTGCTGGCTGCTGGCATCTCGGCTTGCGCGACCCCGAACAGGTTGCGCGCGACCCGCTGTGGGGCAGCCTGTTTGAAAACTTCATCATCATGGAAGCCATGATAGAGCGCCTGAATGCGGGCGAGAACGCCGAGCAGCGACTGCCCGGTGCATTCGTGGCTTGAATTGCGAGTCAAATAGACCGCCATGTTGAACACGACCTGTTGACACACGACCGGACCCGCCCTGGCTCGCGCTCAGCAAAACTCCCGGCTCACTGTGGTCAGCCCGCCCAGCAGGGGCGTGAGGTCCAGCAGACGCCGGGCAATCAGGTGGCGCACTTCACCGCCACTCTCCACATCGCGCTGCCAGACACCATAGACCGCCAGCAGCCGTGATCTGAGCAGCTCGCTGCGCTGCTTTTCTTTGAGTGCTTTCCAGACGATCACGTTGACGCTGCCGGTCTCATCCTCCAGCGTCACGAACACCACGCCCTTGGCCGTCTGGGGTTGCTGGCGCATGGCGACCAGGCCGCAGGCACGAACCAAGCGTCCATTGGGCAGATCACGCAGTTGAGCGGCTGTAAGCAGCTTCTTTTTTGATAGCTGTTCGCGCAACAGCAACAAGGGGTGCGACCTTAAAGTAAGCCCAAGCGCGGCGTAATCAAAAAACACTTCCTGGCTTTCGCTGGCGGCGGGAAGCGCCAACGCCTCTTCTGCCACCGGCACGGCTCGCAGCAGGCCCGGTGCCGCTTGCAGCGCTGCGGCGTCCCAGACCTGTTGGCGGCGATGGCCCGACAGGCTGAGCAGCGCGTCGGCACTGGCCAGCGCTTTCAGATCACCTTGATCCAGAGCGGCGCGCAAGGCCAGCTCTTCGGTGCTGCTGAAGGGGGCCTCGCTGCGGGCAGTGACGATGCGCTGGGCAGCAGCTTGTGTCAGACCGCTGACCATGCGCAGGCCCAGGCGCACGGCCAGAAGCTCTAAAGTGCAATCCCAATCGCTGTAGCTCACATCCACCGCACGCACCTCAACGCCATGGCGCTGCGCATCCTGCACCAGTTGCGAAGGGGCGTAAAAACCGAGCGGCTGGCTGTTGAGCAGGGCGGCCAGAAAACAGGCAGGGTGATGGCGTTTGAGCCAGGCGCTGACATACACCAACAGCGCAAAACTGGCAGCGTGGCTCTCGGGAAAACCGTATTCGCCAAAGCCTTCAATTTGGTGGAAGATGCTCTCGGCAAATTCCGCGCTGTAACCGTTTTTGAGCATGCCGCCGACCAGCCGCGCATAAAACTTGTGGACACCGCCCTGACGCTTCCAGGCCGCCATGGAGCGGCGCAAACTGTCGGCCTCGCCGGGCGAGAAATCGGCTGCAGCCATGGCAATCTGCATCACCTGCTCCTGAAAAATCGGCACCCCGAGCGTGCGTTTCAAAACCTCTTTGAGTGCCGGGCTGGCATAGACCACCTGCTCAGGATGTTCGCGCGCCTTCAGGTAAGGATGCACCATGCCGCCCTGAATCGGACCTGGGCGAACGATGGCCACTTCCACCACCAGATCGTAAAAACAACGCGGCTTGAGGCGCGGCAACATGCTCATCTGCGCGCGGCTCTCGATCTGGAACACGCCCACCGTGTCGGCCTGGCAAATCATGTCGTAGGTGGCACCGTCCTCAGAAGGAATGTCCTGCATCTGGAACGGCGTGCCGCGCTGCGCACTGATGAAGTCCAGGCAGCGCCGAACGGCGCTGAGCATGCCCAGCGCCAGGATGTCCACTTTCAGCAGGCCCAGGGCGTCGAGATCGTCCTTGTCCCACTGGATGATGCTGCGCTCCGGCATGGCGGCGTTTTCCACCGGCACCAGGCGCGTGAGCTTGTCGCGCGTAAGTACAAAGCCGCCCGGATGCTGGCTCAGGTGGCGCGGGAAACCCTGCAACTGGCGGCTCAAATCAAGCCAGCGCTGAAGACATTCAAGCGCTGGTGGCACAAAGTCTGGCCCCAGGTGTTGCAGCGCCGACGCCAGCCGCTCAGACAACACTTCGCGGCTGTACATACCCGGGTGTTCTTTGGCCAGTGCGGTGATCAAAGCTTCGTCGATGCCCAGCGCACGCCCGACGTCGCGCAAGGCACTGCGTGGCCGGTAGCTGACCGCAACCGCCGTCAGCGCGGCTCGCTCGCGCCCGTACTTGGCGTAGATGTATTGAATGACTTCCTCGCGGCGCTGGTGTTCAAAATCGACATCAATATCGGGCGGCTCATCACGCTCGCGGCTGATAAAACGCTCAAACAACATGCTGGAGCGCTGTGGGTCCACCTCGGTGATGCCCAGGCAGTAGCAAACCGCCGAGTTGGCAGCCGAGCCACGCCCCTGGCACAAAATGTTTTTCTCGCGGGCAAAGCGCACGATGTCATGCACCGTCAAAAAATACATCTCGTATTGCAGCTCGGCAATCAGCGCCAGCTCGTGCTCAATCTGCTGCTGCACGGCTTCGGCTGTGCCTAGCGGGTAGCGCCCGCGCGCGCCTGCCAGTGCCAACTGGCGCAGGGTTTGGGTCGGCGTCAGGCCCGGCAACAGGGCTTCCAGCGGGTACTGGTAACGCAGTTCATCGAGACTGAAGTTGCAGCGCGCCGCCACCTCAAGCGTCTGGGCCAGCAGCGCCGGCGGATAGAGGACGGCCAGCCGCTGGCGTGAGCGCAGGTGCGCTTCGGCATTGGCTTGCAGCGCAAAACCACAGGCCTGCACGGGTGTCCCCAGGCGCACAGCCGTCAACACATCCTGTAGCGGCTTGCGTGAGCGCACATGCATGAGCACGCCACCTGTTGCCACCAGCGGCACGCCGGTGAGCCTGGAGAGTTGCGCCAGCTTGTGCCATTGCAGTGCATCTACCAGACCCAGCAGGCCTTCCACAGCCAACCAGACATTTACACAAAATAGATCTCTAGCCCTTATGCAGATTGCGCAAGCAGCTTCCATTGTTATAGCATCTGGCAGCACCAGCAAAAGCTCGCAGCCGCTCAGCCTGGCCCACTGCGGCGCCAGCCAGTTGACGCGGTAGTGGCCCTTGGGTGCGCTGCGCCGGGCCAGCGTGATGAACGCGCACAGATTGCCCCAGCCTTGCAGGTGATGCGGCAAGACGATCACGCGCAGGCCCGCCGCAGCACCCGAGTCGGGCGTGTCCGGCAGCACAAACTCAGCCCCCGGCAGCAGCTTCAAGCCCAATTTCTTGGCAGCGCCATGCGCGCGCACCAGGCCCGCGACCGAGCACTCGTCGGTCAGCGCCAGCGCGCTGTAACCCAGCGCAGCCGCCCGCGCCACCAGCTCTTCGGGCTGCGAGGCACCACGCCCAAAGCTGAAGCTCGAGCAGCAATGCAGTTCGGCGTAAGCGGGCAAAGAGGACTCCATCTCCTGATTCATAAATACTGTATAAACAAACAGTATAACGGCGTCTTCATGCCCCTTTCAGCGCAGCGCCAGAGACCCAGGTGACCGAGCGAAAAAATCAAGTTCGGTATGATGACTGCCTGATCACAATAATCCAAACAATGGATCTGTTCATCCTCAATGAGGAAGTCGCCCTGCTGGAGCACAGACTGGCGGCACTAGACGGACTGTCGAGGCTCGACCCGCTCGTCACCTTGGCCTGGCATTTGCGTCAGCGCGACACGAGCCGCGCACTGACGCTCGCCACGCAAGCCGAGGCCTTGCTGGAGCAAGCCGACACCACCAGCCTGACCCGCCAGCCGCTCGCGGCGCGGCTGCTGCTGGTGCGCGCCGAGGCCTGCCTGATGGCAGCGGACCTGGCTGCGGCGCAAGACCTGACCCAAGCCGCAGCCCATGCTTTTGAATCGCTGGATGACCCGATCGGGCGTGGCGACGTCTATTGGCTCGAAGCCTCTATTGCGGTGGATCGGGGCGATGACGAACAGATTAATCTCTGCCTGGGTGCGGCGATTGACTGTTACCGCCGGGCCGGTGATGGCGTGCGAGAACAGGCGGCCTTGGGCCGACACCTGATCTACGCGGCGTTTCGCGATCCGGCAGCCACTGCCTTGGCGCTGCAAGAGAGTTTTCCGGCCGGCCTTGAGCGGGTGCCCGCCGTGATCCCGTGGGTGGCCACCGCCGAGGCCAATGTCGCAGGTCTGACCAACGATCCTGGCAAATCCATCAAGTCTGATTTGGCCGCTTACCAGGCGGCGCTTGAGATTGGCCAACTGCGCGCCGCCCTGGTATCCGTTTGCAACGCGGTGGAAGCCTTTACCGTGCTCGATGACCTGGACGCGGCGCTTGAATGGATGGAGAGCGCACTGGCCTTGGCGCGCAGCACTGGTTGGCCCGGCAGTGTCGGCGTGTGCCTGATGCAAATGGGCGATGTCATGCGCTTGCTGCAGCGCCATGACGAAGCAAAGGCTTGCCTGCAAGAAGCGCTGCAGGTGATGTCGCCCTTGCTTGGCTCGCGCAACTACGAACAGGTGTTGGGCAATCTGGGGCAACTGACGCTTGACATGAGGGACTTCACAGCTGGCATGGCCTGGTTTGCTGAGTTCGAAGAGCACGTCAAAGTGCATCAGGAACCCGACCTGCTGATCAAGGCCTGGTGTGGTCAAGCCCGTGCGCTGCATCACCTGGGACGCGCTGACGAGGCGCGCCTGAAGGCGCAAGCCGCACTCGACACGGCACGCGAACATGGCAATGCCGATGGTCAGATTCAGGCGCTCAGTCTGCTCGCCCAGATGCCCCTTGAGCAGAATGCAGCGTTGGCTTATTTGCAGCAGGCGCTGGACATCAGTGCCACCATGAAAGGCTATAGCGCGGCCCCTGAATTGCTGCACCAGACGGCAGCAGCCCATGCGGCCAACGGTGACTTTCGCGCCGCCTATGAAACCGCTTTGCTGGCCCATGCGGCGCGCAACCAGCGACACGGCGATGTCGCACAAAAACGCGCCTTGGCGATGCAAATCGAGCGAGAAGTGGCGCGCGCGCGCAGCGAGGCGCAGAACCATCGACAGCTTGCTGCGACGCTGCAAGAAACGGCGACGACACTCAAAACGCTGGGCATCATCGGGCGTGAAATTACCGCCAGTCTTGAGACCAACGCCATTTTCAAGGCCCTGCACGGGCACGTCAACAACCTGCTGGACGCCACTTTTTTTGCCGTCTATCTGCTTGATGCATCGCAGCAAAACCTGCGCACCGCTTTTAGCGTGGAGGCGGGCGTCGCGTTGCCGGTCATCAGCACCGCACTGGATCACCCGACTTCGATGTTTGCCCGTTGCGCGCGCGAACGCCGTGAGATCGTGATTGACCGCGACAGCGGTGCGGATGATCCGAACCGGATTCCGGGCACCCTGCCGTCGCTGAGTTTGCTTTATTCGCCGCTGATCGTGGGTGATCGGCTGTTGGGGGCGATGTCGATTCAATCGCCCCGACCCCACGTCTATGGCGAGCGCGAGCGTTCAATTTTTCGCACCCTTTGCGCCTATGGCGCGATCGCGCTGGACAATGCGCTGGCCTATGGCGCGGTGGCGGCCGCGCAGCATCAGGCCGAGCTGACGCTACTCGAATTACGCCAGGCGCAGGCACTGCTGTTGAGCCAAAACAAGCAACTCGAACAATTGGCCATCACCGACCAACTCACCGGCCTGTACAACCGCCTGCATCTGGATCGGACGCTGGCCGAAGAGTATGAGCGGCAGCGGCGCTATGGCACCAGCTTTTCGTTGCTGATACTCGATATTGACGAATTCAAAGCCGTCAATGACAAGTTTGGGCATCCGGTTGGCGACCAGGTGTTGGTGGGCATCGCCCACATCCTGCGCACCAATGTTCGCCAGGTGGATGTGGTGGGACGCTGGGGCGGCGAAGAGTTTCTGGTGATGTGCCGGGAGACGGCGCTGGAAGGCGCGCTGCTGATGGCTGAGAAATTGCGTCTGGCCATCGAGTGCCACGTGTTTGAGGCCGTGGGCCGCAAGTCCGCCAGCGTTGGTGTTGCCGCCTTCCGTCCGGGTGAAACCGTGATTGAAACCATCAAGCGGGCTGATGCGGCCTTGTATCAGGCCAAACAGGCGGGACGCAACCGGGTGGCCGGTGGCGCTCCCACTGCGCAGTGATCCCTAAGGCCTCATTGCGTTTTCAGATCGATACGACATTAGGCGCGAAGCCGCAGACAGTGCTTTAGCACGGCAAGGCTTTGCAACAACATGTCGGATTGATATGGAAACGGAATCAGGCAAACAAGCCGTGCAGATACCAGTCACCAGTGGCGGCTGTTGGGGCTCCTGCCTCGCCCCCGCTGCGGTCCAGGGCGCTGAGCCGCTCGCGGTAAATCCAGAGCAAACCCAGTTGCTCGCTGCGCGCCAAATAATAGTCACGCAAGGCGCAGTGACCGGTCTCCCACCAACCTGATTCGAGCCGTTGCGGCCCGCTCAGCAGCGTCAGTGAACCCGGGTGCCGCCCCGGCTCGTCGCCCCGCCCGAGCCGCAAAGGAGCGCTCAGCAGCCAGCTTGGAAAAATCTCTTTTACTGCTGTATGGCTTGTATCTATTGCGCAAGCAGCTATCAATTGTGCTGCGTTTACGGCCGGCATCCAGCGCTGCATGCGCTCGGGCCGGTAGTCGGCATGGGCTTCAAACTGCAACACGTTTTGCGAGCCGAGGCGCGCGCTCAGGCGCTCCAGCAGACATTGCAGCGCCTCGCCCGGGCGTTGCCCGTCGTTGAGCAGACTGGCTGTTTCAGCGCTGAGCGCTTGCGTCTCCAGCGTGCGCAAATGCAGGGACTGCACCGGAGACGGGAGGCGAACCTGCGCCAGTTGTTCGCCCAGCAAGCGCTGCAGGTGCGCCATGTTGGCCGTCGCTTCGGCGCAGCGCAGCAGCAGTTCACCTGCGCGGGCGGTGTCGCGTCGCGGGTCCATACTCCAGCGCAAGACAATGGCCCGTACGCCACGCTGCCGCAATTGCAACCACAACTGCAATTGAGCCAGCAATCGGCGTGCGCCAAAGAGCAGGGCCGGCGCGGTCTCGACCTGGGCGGCGAGCTCCAGCGAGGCCTCAAAAACCTCCGGCAACACCAGCCAGGGATAGAGCTCGGGCGCAAGCCCATAAGCACGGTCCAGCGCATCGAGCAGGGGCGCGCCAAAGCGGCGTGCCAGGCCGGCGCGTGGCAGGGCACGCAACTGGCCCCAGTGGCGGCAACCGATTCGCGCCAGCGTGGCCAGATGCGAGCGCGCCGCAGCCAGTGCGGCAAGCGGCAGATCGTCTGCTGCCGTGTGCGCCAGTCGGGTCTGCTGGAGACGTGCAAATGCTATTAAAGACGTAGCGCCTTGCGCATACTGCACGGGCGGTACAGCCTCATTTGATGCCAATATTTGGCGCAGCAGGGCGATCTGCCCGCCCCACAGTCGCGCGCTCGCCGAGACTTCGAGCAGAACTGCATCCTCCAGCCGTGCCACCTTGGGTGTGAACTGCAAAGCCCACCAAGCCAGGGCGACCAGTGCGTTGGGCCCATCGATCGGGCGTGCATTTTCATGCAAGGGCCGCAAGGCAATCCAGTGCATCATCCGGGCTCTGCCGTCACAGCCAGCAACGCCGCCAGGCGGGCCGGGCGCGCGCTTAAATTCAAGGGCTGCGCCAGCGGGGGTCCGCGCCGCTTGAGGATCTGCACCTGCAACGCATCAGGGCAGGCTCCGCCCAAGTCCTTCTGACTGGAAATAAGCAGCCGCAAAGCGGCCGGTGAGGCCTCGTTTTGGGCACCTTCGGGGCGCATCACAAACAAAAGCTGGCTGTGCTGGTGCGCCGCCATCTGCAAACGCCGCAAGGATTCGGGGCGCACCCGCGGCACCCAGAGCAGCAGCGCGGACACCTGCGCGCAGCGCAGCGCTTGCTCAGCGGCCCACAGCCGTTCGAGCGGCGCATCGGCGCGCACCCATAATAGTTGCCGTGGATCAAGCCCCTGCGCCGCCAGCCCTGGCCCAAACGGTGCATGGGGTGCGCCCACCAGCACCACGCAGCCGTTGGCGGCATGCGTCAAACGGATCAGGGCGGGCAACAACAAGCGCCATTCAGCCAGGCCATTGTGCTGTTGCAAAATTTCACTGATCGCGCCCACCGGCCAACCGCCACCGGGCAACTCGGCGTCCAACGCGGCATGGCCGCTGGCCAGCGTAGCGCCAGCGGCACAGGCCAGCGCATCCGCACGCCAGACGGCCGTACCCAAGTTTTCAAGTGTGAGAGAAGAGGAAGCTGGCGGCATGGCAATCAGGAAATCTAAATAAACTGTATATATGTACAGTATCATAATTTGCCGAGGCAGTGTCCTGGTTTTTTCTAAAGTCGGGTAATTGCGGTGAAATCTTCTATAATGCTTGGCTTCGCAGCGCATTTGTGGCTCCGCGGCGAAGCTTGTTCCCCACCTAAGAGATTCCCGTCAGAGGAACGCCGACCGTGGAAAAGAGTCGCAAGGAATCCAACCCCTTAGGTTGGACAAACCCTTCTTTCAAAGAGAAATCTCATGTCAACTTTCAGCGCAAAACCCGCTGAGGTCGTGCACGAGTGGTTTGTGATTGACGCGACCAACAAGGTCCTCGGACGAGTAGCCAGCGAAGTTGCTCTCCGTTTACGCGGCAAACACAAGGCCATTTACACGCCTCACGTCGATACCGGCGACTTCATGGTCGTCATCAATGCAGCCCAGTTGCGCGTCACCGGCGCCAAATCGACTGACAAAATCTATTACAGCCACTCCGGTTATCCGGGCGGCATCTCCAGTGTCAACTTTCGTGACATGCAAGCCAAATTCCCGGGCCGCGCCCTGGAAAAAGCCGTCAAGGGCATGCTGCCCAAAGGGCCGCTGGGCTACGCCATGATCAAGAAGCTCAAGGTCTATGCCGGTGCCGAGCACCCGCATACCGCCCAGCAACCCAAAGTGTTGGAAATTTAAGGAGCCCCTGATGATTGGTGAATGGAACAATGGTACCGGCCGTCGCAAATCCAGCGTGGCGCGTGTATTTCTTAAAAAAGGCTCCGGCCAGATCGTGGTCAACGGCAAGGACATCCAAAAGTTCTTTGGCCGTGAAACTTCCATCATGATCTGCAAGCAGCCCCTGATGCTGACCAACCACGCCCAAACCTTTGACATCATGGTCAATGTGGCTGGTGGTGGTGAATCGGGCCAGGCGGGTGCCGTGCGCCACGGCATTACGCGTGCCCTGATTGACTACGACGCCACGCTCAAGGCCGAACTCAGCAAAGCCGGTTTTGTGACGCGCGATGCGCGCGAAGTCGAGCGCAAGAAAGTCGGTCTGCACGGTGCGCGTCGTCGCAAGCAATTCAGCAAGCGTTAAGTTCAGCCGAAATTTCGAGCGCAACATGTTGCGAAACAACAGCCGCCAGGATGCAGATTCTGGCGGCTTCGTTTTTTCTTCCCTATGCGCCTGCGTCTTCTTCTGCGTCGTCTGACCATTAGCGCGCCGCGCATGGCGGTGCGCAGTGCCTTGCCCTGGCCGTTTCGCTGGGCCGTACTGGCGATTGTTTTTGGTTTTTGTGCCGCGATCGGCTTGTGGGCCTTCGAGTTTGGCAAAGACATCGCCGGACTGGACCACGGCACCAAAGAAGAATTGCGGCAAGCACGCGTGGACTTGCTGGCCTTGCGTGCCGAAGTAAGCACCCTCAAAGCCGCGCGTGACCAAGCGCAGTCGGTCGCCAACACCGTGGATACCTTGTTGACGACAGAGAAAGTGGCACAGGAAAGACTGGCGACTCAGATCAAACAACTAGAGGCCGACAACCAGGGTCTGCGCGATGACCTGGGATTTTTCGAGACCCTGATACCCGCCGCGGGTGCCGGTGGCCTGGCGATTCGCGGCTTGCAGGCCGAACTGCGTGACGGACATGACATCCGTTGGCAGGTCATGGTGATGCAATCGCTCAAAAATGCACCCGAATTCAGTGGGCGGCTGGAGTTGACCTTTAATGGCGTGCAAAATGGCAAACCCTGGATGGCGACGCCGGCGGCAAGCACGCAAAGCTTCAAGCTAAAGCAAATTGGTCGCCTGAAAGGCAATTTTGAATTGCCGCCCCACACCGTTGTCAGCGGCATCACCGCCAAAGTTCTGGAGGGCACGTCGACCAAAGCGGTGCAATCGATCAAGCTGTAAGCCCTGAGGCCTGGGTCTAACCAAAATTTTTGAGGACTGCGACATGTTTAACCGAAAAAAACAACCCCCCATCAAGAGTTTGATTGCTGCTGGCAGTCAGATTGACGGCAATATCGTTTTTACCGACGGTTTGCGCGTGGACGGCAGCGTCACAGGCAACCTGTCGGCCAGCCCGGAGCAGGCCAGCATTCTGGTCATTTCCGAGCAGGCCCGCGTCAGCGGTGAAATCCATGCCGACCACATCATCATCAATGGCGCGGTAGAGGGGCCGGTGCATGCCCGCATCTTGCTTGAGCTGCAGCCCAAGGCCCGCATTCAGGGCGATGTCCACTATGTGGCGCTGGAGATGCATCAGGGCGCCGTCATTGCCGGGCGCCTGTGCCCGATGCTCGCCGGTGAGGAAAAGCCGACGCTGAAGTTGGCGGCAAATAACGCTTGAATAAAGGCCCTGATGCGCGGATCGGTGCTTCGCATGGAAGATTAATGTGCCTTAACGCTGCGCCACAAAACTGCCCGACTTGCCACCGTGCTTTTCCAGCAAGCGCACACCAGTCATGACCATGCCGCGATCAACCGCCTTGCACATGTCGTAGATCGTGAGCAGCGCCACCTGCACGGCGGTCAGCGCTTCCATCTCGACCCCGGTGGCGCCGACGGTTTCCACGGTTGCAGTACAAAATACGCTGCTAGCCCCCGTAGCATCTGCGTGCACAGCTTCGAACTCTATAGCAACCCGGGTCAGCGCCAGCGGGTGGCACAAGGGAATCAGTTCGCTCGTCTTCTTGGCCGCCATGATGCCCGCGACGCGCGCAATGCCCAGCACGTCGCCTTTTTTCGCGTTACCGGCCTCGATGAGCGCCAACGTGGCGGCCTGCATCTCGATGCGCCCGCCGGCAACACCGATGCGGTGCGTGGCGGCCTTGTTGGCCACATCGACCATGTGGGCCTGGCCCTGGGCGTCAAAATGCGTGAGAGGGTTCATCGCCATCATCTTTAGGAGGGGGGTTAAAAATTTACACCAGCTTCATATTCAACTAGCATCATACGGTCATGTGCGGCGTCAATGCCATATTGGAAAAACCGCCGGTTCGTCGGCGAATCTCACTTTGTCAAACAAATTCAAACTGAATCACGCTATAGCCCACGTGCAACAAGCGCAAGCAGCTATTGTTATAGTAGCTTATTGCCTCCTGAGCCCAGCTTTGGCGCAAGCCCAGCCGAGTTCGCCCTCGGGTCCGCAGGCGAGCGCACAGATGCCCACGCTGGGCGATACGAGCGAGCTCGCCAGCAGTGCCGAGCGCCGTCTGGGGGAGCGCATCGCGCGCGAGATTTACCGCGATCCGGACTATATCGACGACCCGGTGCTGATGGAGTATGTGCAGGGCATCTGGCAGCCCCTGCTGGCGGCAGCGCGCGCGCGTGGCGACTTGTCGCCCGAGCTGGCCGAGCGTTTTGCCTGGGAGCTCCTGCTTGGGCGCGACCGCACGGTCAACGCTTTCGCTTTGCCGGGCGGCTATCTGGGCGTCCACCTGGGTCTGATCGCGGTGGTGAGCAGTCGCGATGAGTTGGCCTCGGTGCTGGGGCATGAGCTCAGCCACGTGACGCAGCGCCATATTGCGCGCCTGATTTCCAAGCAGGGCAAGCAAGCGCCCTGGCTGATTGGCGCCATGATTCTGGGAGCGCTGGCGGCCAGCAAAAACGCCGACGCCGGCAACGCCTTGATGGTGGGCGGTCAGGCGCTGGCGGCACAGAGTCAGCTTAATTTTTCGCGCGACATGGAGCGCGAGGCCGACCGCGTCGGCTACGGCATCATGACCCAAGCCGGATTTGGCGGGCAAGGCTTTGTCTCGATGTTTGACAAGCTGCAAAATGCCTCGCGCCTGAGCGACAACGGGGCCTTTCCTTATCTGCGCAGCCACCCGCTGACCACCGAGCGCATGGCCGACATGCAGACGCGTCAGACCCTGTTGCCAGCGGGCGTGGCGAGCGCCACACCCACGCCAGAGCAAGCCATGATCGCTGCGCGGGCACGCGTCTTGTGCAACCCCGGTGTGGATGCCTTGCGCCTGTTGTTGCTGGAGGCGGACGGGGTGGCGGCTGCGGCATTGCCGCTGGCGCGACAGGCCGGCGTGTTTTATGCTGCGGCGCTGGCCGCCAGCCAGTTGCGCGATTTTTTGAAAGCCCGGGCTTATCTGGCGCGCTTGAGCGCGCTGCCTGAGCCTGGTGCGCAAGCGCTGCGTTTGACGCGACTGCTGCAGGCCGAGATTGCCCTGGCGGCGGGCGATGCGGCGCAGGCAGAGCGCGCGCTGAAAGCGCTTTCTGCCGCGCAAACGGCAGCCGACAAAGTGCCGGGCGGCGCGCGCCCCGAGCTCTTCTTGCAGGCGCAAATCGCCTTGCAACCGAGTCAAGGCCGCGCGGGCGCAAGCAGCGCCGCCGTCGCCGACATGGCGCAACGCTTGCAGCTCTGGGTGGCAGCGCACCCGAATGACGCACTGGCCTGGCAGTGGCTCTCGAGCAGCAACGCCGCGCTGGGCCAGCGTCTGCGTGCCATCCGCGCCGACGCGGAAGCGCAGGTGGCACGGCTCGATTACGCGGCGGCGCTGGACCGCTTCAAGGCGGCGCAGGAATTGGTGCGCCAGCAGCCGGGCCACGCCACTGATGGGGCCGCCGACCATATTGACGCGTCCATCATTGACACACGCCAGCGCGAAGTGCAGACGCTATTTAAAGAACAGGCGCTCGATCGCTGAGTCGATCACGATACCCAACACCGAGTAGATCAGCGAGCCCAGCAGCGCGGCAGCAAAGCCGCGCACCTGAAAGCCATCGAGCACGCCGGAGGCGGCCCAGAACATCAGGGCATTGATGACAAACAGGAACAGCCCGAGTGTCAAAATCGTCACGGGCAGGGTCAGCAGCACCAGCACCGGCCGCAAAATCATGTTGAACAGGCCGATCACAAACGCGGCAATCAGCGCGGCACCAAAGCTGCTCACGACCACGCCACTGTAGAGATAGGCGATGGCCAGCAGCGCAGTGGCACTGAGCAGCCATTTGACGAGGAGTTTCATGGGCGAAGAATAACACCCCGTGCCGCAGCCGCTACAATGCCTGCGCTGGCGGCTCTTGCAGGCCAGTAAACGCTAGGGGTGCTGGACGTCGCAAGACGTCCGGCTGAGAAAACACCCTGGAACTTGATCAAGATAATACTTGCGCAGGGAAGCGTCGCTCCAGCCAGTTCGTGCGCAAGCCGGGCGCACTGGGCACTCCCCCCTGCCGTCGATAGAGGATTTTCGATGGCAATTCATTTGCAACTCTCAAGCCTGCTGGCTGCGCTCGCCGCCACAACCTCCCTGTCTGCGTTGGCGCAAACCGCGCCCCAGCCTTTGCCGAGCGTCACGGTGAGCGGCAAAGCCGAGCCGCTGCTGGACGTGGAAAATGCCGAGGTTGGCGGCTTTGGCACGCCGTTGGCCAAGACACCGCAAAGCGTGGCGGTCCTGACGGCTGACCTGCTGAGCAGCAGCGCCGCGCAATCGCTCTCCAACGTGCTCAAGCTCGACGCCGCGCTGGCCGACCATTACAACACCAGCGGCTACATCGAGAGCCTCTCGATTCGCGGCTTTGTACTCGACCAGAGCGGCAACTTCAGGCGCAATGGCCTGCCCGTCTCCAACTATGGCTTTGTGGCGCTGGAGAACCTGGAGCGCATTGAAGTGCTCAAGGGCGTAGCCGGTTTGCAATCCGGTGTGTCGGCACCGGGCGGCCTGGTCAATTACGTCAGCAAAGTGCCGCTCAAAGAGCCGTTCACCAGCGCCACGCTCTCGCTCGACGGCAACGGCGGCAGCAAAGTGCAGCTCGACAGCAGCCGCGTGCTGGGCGGCGTTGGTTTGCGCCTGAATCTGGTCGATGAACAATTGCACCCGCAGTTTGACCATGCCAACGGCGCGCGTCAGTTGCTCAGTCTGGCGCTGGCCACGGCGCTGAGCCCTGCCACGTCGGTCTCCGCCGAGTTTGAATACCAGCGCAAGAGCCAGCCCTCGGTGCCGGGCCTGGGCTTGCTCGACAGCAACGCGGATGGCGTGGGCGACACGCTGCCTATGCCCATCAATCCACGCCTGAACCTGAACAATCAAAGCTGGTCGCTGCCGTTTCAGGCCAGCAGCAGCACGGCCCAGGTGGCGCTCAATCACCGCTTCAATGCCAACTGGAGCGCGCGCCTGGCGGCCAGCACGCAGAGCAGCCGCATCAATGACCGCATCGCTTTTGCGGATGGCTGCTCCAGCGCCGCCACGCCCGTTTATCCCGGCCTGTGCGGCAATGGCGATGTGGATATTTATGACTACCGCAGCGAGGGCGAGCAGCGTGGCCTGTCAAGCTGGGACGCGCACCTTGACGGTAAATTCGGTGCGCTGGGACGCCAGCACAGCACGCGCCTGGGTCTGAGTGGCCGCAGCGCCTACGCCGACCTGCCCGCCATGCAGGCCTATAACTGGGTTGGCAGCAGCAATATCTTTGCGCCGGTGGCGCTGCCGGGCGACCCTGGCCTCACCGTCCTCAACACCAGTAGCCGTGAGCATGCGCTTGAAAGCTATGCCACGTTGATGTCCGATTGGCATGCTGGTGTGCAATCGTTTGTCGGTCTGCGTAGCGCGCGCCTGAATCGTAGCAGCGAACGCAGTGATGGCAGCCAGGCCGTGGCGTTTGAGCAGACGGTGACAACCCCGTGGGTCGGTCTGGCCTGGTCGCCCAATGCCAGCACCATGGTCTATGCTTCCTGGGGCCAGGGCGTTGAACTTGAAGTGGTACCCAATCGCCCGGCTGACTTTGCCAACTACGGGCAAGCGCTGCCGGCCCTCAAAAGCGAGCAGACGGAAGTTGGCGTGAAATGGCAAGCCAACCCGCGCCTGCTGCTCAGCGCAGCGGCCTTCAGCATCGACAAGCCCTACGCCGACGACGTTGCGAGGGCTGGCGCTTTGCCCGAGCGCGTTGCCGGGGGCAAGACAGCGCGCCATCGTGGCCTGGAACTGAGCGCCAGCGGTCGCGTGACTGCAGCCCTGTCGCTGCAGGCGAGCCTGATGGCGCTCGATGCCAGCTACACGCAAGCGGTGGATACTAGTTTGATCGGTCAACGCGTGACCAACGTGCCGCGCCTGAAGGGCTCCTGGTTTGCCGATTACAAGCTGGCCGCGTGGCCGGGTTTGTCGGTGCATGCGCTGGCCAGCTTTGAGAGCAGCAAGACCGCCACGGCCGATGGCAGCGTGGCATTGCCCGCCGCCTGGCAGCTTGACGCCGGGCTGAGTTACCGGCAACGCCTGGCTGGCAAATCAATGCTCTGGCGCCTGAATGTCGAGAACCTGACCGACCGCATCTACTGGCGTGAAGCGCCAACGGCGGAGTGGGGCGGTATCTATCTTTTTGCCGCAACAGCGCGGACCGTGCGGGCCAGCGTCACGCTGGACTTCTAGCCCATGCTCGAAACCGCGTTCAATTTGCTGGGCACGCCAGTGACCTGGCTGGAACTGCTGGCGTTTGTGCTGGCGCTGGCCAACATCGCCTGCAATGTGTTCGAGATTCATTGGGGCTGGCCGCTGAGCATGGTTGCCAG
This sequence comes from uncultured beta proteobacterium, assembly GCA_963750665.1. GTDB lineage: Bacteria > Pseudomonadota > Gammaproteobacteria > Burkholderiales > Burkholderiaceae_C > Rhodoferax. The sequence continues at coordinate 213,506 of CAVVRQ010000028.1, read as the reverse complement.
CGCGCTCTATGCCTGGCTCTTTTACGTCAGCAAACTGTATGGCGAAGCGGGCGTGAATATTTTCTTCTCAGTCGTTTCCCTCTGGGGTTGGTGGCAGTGGTTGCGCGGGCGCCGCGCCGACTCGGATGCGCCCTTGCAGATCGTGCGCTTGACGCGACGCGGCTGGCTGCAATGCCTGGCGGGCTACGCGGCGGCGTGGCTGGCGTGCGCGCTGCTGCTGCGTTTTGTGACCGACTCCACAGTGCCCTGGGCTGATGGGTTTGTCACCGCCGGCAGCATCGTCGGCACGCTTTTGCTGGCGCGCAAATACATCGAAAACTGGCCGCTGTGGCTGCTGGTCAACGCCGCCAGCGTGGCGCTTTTTGCCTACAAAGGCCTGACGCTCACGGTGCTGCTCTACGTGATCTTTTTTCTGCTCGCCATCTGGGGCTGGCTCGGCTGGCGCAACCGGATGGCCGCGCTGCCTGGCTCGGCAGCGGGCTAAGTTGTCCGTTATGCAAGCGAAGCTGATTTGCATCATGGGTGCCGAGTGCACCGGCAAAACCACGCTGGCGCGCGAGCTTGCTGCGCACTTTGGCTGCCCCTGGGTGCCTGAGCAACTGCGCGCGTTCTGCGACAAGCACCAGCGCACGCCCACGCGCGTCGAGCAGGCACCCCTGCTGGAGGCGCAGCACACTGCCGAGCTGGCCGCGCAATTAAACGCTGCGCAACAGGACCAGCGGTTTGTGTTCTGTGACACGGCACCGCTGCTGACGGCCATCTATAGCGACTATATTTTTTCTGATAAATCGCTGTATGCGCGCGCGCGCAGGCTGCAAAGGCGCTACGCCCTGACGCTGTTGCTGGACACCGACATTGTCTGGCAGGCTGACGGCCTGCAGCGTGACGGCGCGCACGTGCGAATACCCGTGACGCAACGCATTGAGCACGAGCTGGCCACTTTGGCCGTGCCACTGGTTCGGATTGCCGGTCTGGCCGAGGCACGCCTGAACGCCGCGCTGGCGGCGATCAAGACGCTCGACAGCTAAGCGCTCGCAATTTGGAAATCTGGCGCCTGCCGACCCAGCGCAAGTTCAACCGGCCCGCGGTGCACCCGGCTTTGGCAACTTTGGTAATTCGGCAAGATCAAAATTCAGCAAATTTTCCGCGCCAGGCGCGGGCGCAGGCTCAATCGGCTGAGCCATCGGCGCGGCCGCCTCGGCGCTGAAGAGTGCAATGTCAACCTCTGGTGCGCCGACCCGCTCGGGCTGCGGGTTATCCAGCACCGAGTCGGACAAGTCGAGATCGAGCGGCTTCGGGCTCACTGCTGCCGGACCAGGCAAATGGGCCTGCAAGGCAGCGTGCGTGTCCGCGCTGGGCGCTTGCGTCGGCGCAAAGCCCTCGTCTTTGGCCGAAGGCCAACTTCTCATACTCCCCATGATGGCATGCAGCAGCAGCAGTTCGCGAAAGGCAGCCAGGTCGAAAAGCTCGCTTGCAGGGTGGCGCGGATCGCGGAGCATATACGCTTCAATGACCTTGCGCGCCTCGCGTCGCGGCCACAATGCCGCAATGCGGGACAAAGCCTTCGGGTAGGACTCCAGTAACTGACCCTCGTCCCGGAACGCGGCGAATTCTGCCACACGCGCGTTAAACAATCGGCTGAATTCTGCCCGTGTTTGTTGAAATTCGATCTTCAATCCGCGCGCGTGCAACAAGCCCAGCAAATCCAGGTAAGGCGAAGGATGCGGCTCGGCGCTGTCGTGAATCATTTTCTTCAGCAACGCGATGGCCCGTTCCGACTTGCCCAGCGAAACCAGAAACTCGACCTGCTGCCCCACATCGAGCAAGGCTTCTGCGTCGCCACTGAGCGCGTGTCCACCCGCTTCGCTCAACACCGGCGTGCGAGCTGGCTTGGGGACGGCGTGCGCAGCACTTTCCGATTCCATCAGTTGATCAAAAGATGAATGACTCATCTCAACCATGCTTACATCAACTTCAGATGAGGGATCACTCGACTTGAACGCCACCGGCGTGGCGTGGCTGCCACGCCGGTGGCGCGCTTTGGCTTCCCGCAAGGCCTTGCCGGTCAATTCGGCGTCGTGGGCGCCGGGCTGGGTCTGTGGGTCTGTCGGCGCGCGCCGATTGCCTAACCCGGACCACCAGTTGTCGTTGCTGGTGCGCTCGCTACGTTGACGGTACAACAGGTAAGCCACCGCCGCCAGACAAAGCAGGACCAGCGCGCTCAAGGCATAAACCCAGGCCATTGAAAGGCGCTGCGCCTGCGCCAGTTGCAAACGCGCATGCAAGTCGCGCAAACTGACTTCATTGATCGCTGCCGATGCACGCAGGGCCTTCACATCGGCTTCCAGCGCCTGCACCTTCTGCACGGTGCGCAGCGCGTCATCAGTTGCTGCAAAGCTCATGAAGCCGTCCTGGCTCGCGATGCGGTCCGAAAATAGTTCGAGCGGATCGAGCTTCAAGCGCGACTGACCTTCAATTTTCTGCAACCTGCTCTTTTGCGCTGCCGGGGTCGCGCCACTGGACATGTCAGAGGCCTTCACGGCCGGACGTGCGCTGACCCTGCGTGCTGGTGCGGCTGGCCTTTGCGCGCGCGGCGCGGCGCCGGGAGTCTTGGCCGCGTTACCCTGCACGGACTCAACGGCTGCCGGACGGGTCTGACCGGGTGCCGGTGGCGCGGCGAGCCGCGGCGTGGGTGGCACCATCGGCGCAGCAATTTCGCTTGGAATGTCAGCCAGCAGAACATAACGGCGTGATGTCTGTTGGCCGCATCCGGTGCGCAAATAGACCGTTACCACGGGCTCATCAATCGGTGCCGAGGACTGTACCCGCAGATTGACCGTCTGGGCTGGCGCAGCAGGGTCCACCAACACCCGCACCCGGCTGCCTTCCTGGCGCGTATCGGCGTGGAATACATCGGCCTCAAAACACAGGGCAGTGGCGTCTTCGCCCGCCTCCAACTGCACCTGAACCGTGACTTCCAGCGGCCGGCCGATTAGCGCCGCACCCCGCATCCGCCCAAGCGTCAGGGCTCCACTGTCGGTCGCAAGACAAAGCAACAGTAAGGCAATTCCCAGAAATTCAAATCGATGTTTCAACAAGACTTCCCCGAATAGGCATCATTCTCTCACGCCACCGCCTTCGTTTTGCGCAGTGTCGCGACAGCCCGCGTACTGTAGCCCAATTCGGCCAGCAATTGCGCGGTATGTTCACCCAAAGTCGGCGGATTCAGCCGCACGCCCAGGCGTCTGGCGTTCATGGTGAACGGGAAGAGCGTGGTTGACACGACTTGACCCGCCCGTTCGCCATCGGGCAAGGTGATCGCGGCCAGTCCACCAGTGGCCAACAGGTGTTCATCATCAAACAATTCTTCGGGCTTGCGTATCGGGGCAAAGGGCAGGTCGTGCGCTGCCAACACGGTCGTCAATTCAAGCGCACTGCGCCCCGTCAAGCGAGCGCGCAGGATGGGCATGAGGCTTGGGCGCTGACGCACCCGGTCATTGTTGCTGCGATAGCGCGCGTCGGCCTTCAGGTCCGCCAAGCCCAGGGCATCGCAAAATGTGCTCCATTGCGCGTCGCTCACGGCCGCCAAAAAAATCTGTTCACCGTCTTTTACGGTAAACACGTCATACACGCCCCAGGGAGAAATCCGCGCGGGCATCGGCGCTGCGGGCACGCCGGTCATGGCGTATTGCAACATATGCTGCCCGACCAGAAACACATTGTTCTCAAACAGGGCACTTTGCACTTCCTGACCGCGGCCCGTGATGCCGCGCTGGATCAGGGCGCCGAGCGCGCCGATGGCGCCAAACAGGCCACCCATGATGTCATTGACGCTGGAGCCGGCGCGCAGTGGATCGCCGGGACGCCCGGTCATGTAGGCCAGACCGCCCATCATCTGCACCACCTCGTCGAGCGCGGTGCGATGCTCATAGGGGCCTGGCAGAAAACCCTTGTGACTGACGTAGATCAGGCGCGGGTTGGCTGCCGACAGGGCCGCATAGTCCAGACCGTATTTGTGCATGGTACCGGGCTTGAAGTTCTCCAGCACGACGTCGCCGTGCTGGCCAGTTGGCGCGCCACTGCAGCGCCAGCTGGCTGTGCAGATCGATGGCGATGCTTTTCTTGTTGCGGTTGAACATCGGGAAATAGCCGGTTCCCGCACCCAGCAAGTGCCGGGTGCGGTCGCCTTCGATCGGCTCGACCTTGATCACGTCGGCGCCCATGTCGGCGAGCAGCATGCCGCAGGTCGGCCCCATCACCATGTGCGTGAATTCCACCACGCGCAAGCCGGTCAGGGGCAGGCTCAATACGGTATCGGTCGGGTTGCTCACAAATCAGTCTGGTTGCAGGAAGGCTTGACGGCCGCTTTCGTGTCACGCAAGCGCATTATCAGGCCAGACGGCGTCCACACAAACAACCCGTGCCCGGCTCTTTGATGTCGGCGCGCTGGCCGCAGACCGTTGGCTGTTGCGCGCCGCTGCGAGTCAACCGTTATCATTAACAGTTTAATTTCCTCCCCGGCCCTGGCCCTTGTTGCTCACAATTTTTTAACTTCAGAGTCTGACACCATGACGCACCGTACACCCCTTCATCGCCTGCAAGTCGCCACTGTTTTGCAGCAATTCATCGACTCCCAGGTGCTGCCCGGCACGGGCGTCAGCCCGGCCCAGTTCTGGCAGGGGCTGGACGCCATCGTGGCCGATCTGGCACCCAAAAACATTGCCCTGCTGGCCGAGCGCGAACGTCTGCAAAGCGAGCTTGATGCCTGGCACAGCGCGCACCCGGGCCCGATCAACCTGAGCGACGCGGCCAGCCCGAACGGCATGCCCGCCTACCGCAGCTTTCTGGAGCGCATTGGCTACCTGGTCGAGCCGCCTAAGAAAGACGCGCATCAGCACCGCCCATGTCGATGCGGAACTGGCCAAGCAAGCCGGCCCGCAACTGGTGGTGCCGATCCTGAACGCCCGCTACGCGCTGAACGCCGCCAACTCGCGCTGGGGCAGTCTGTATGACGCGCTGTACGGCACCGACGTCATCAGCGAGGCCAACGGCTGCGCCAAAGGCAAGAGCTACAACCCCAGGCGCGGTGCCAAAGTGATCGAATACGCGCGCTTCGTGCTTGATCGCTGCGCGCCGCTGCGCAAAGGCTCGCACGTCGATTCGGTGGGCTACCGCATCAAGGACGGCAAGCTGGTGGTCCGGCTTGCAAACGGCGGCAACACCAGTCTGGAGCACCCCAAGCAACTGGTCGGCTACCAGGGCGACGCCAAGGTCCCAAGCTCGATCCTGTTTGAGCACAACGGCCTGCACCTGGACCTGCTCATCGACCGCAGCACGCCGATTGGCGCGAGCGACCCGGCCGGTGTCTGCGATCTGGTGCTCGAAGCCGCGCTCTCCACCATTCTGGATCTGGAAGACTCGATTGCGGCGGTGGATGCCGACGACAAGCTGCTGGCCTACAGCAACTGGCTGGGCATCCTGCAGGGCACGCTGACCGAAGAAGTGAGCAAGGGCAGCAAGACCTTTACGCGCGGCCTCAACCCGGATCGCATCTACCACGCGCCGCACGGCAAGAAGCCGGTACGGCTGCATGGCCGCTCGCTGATGTTTGTGCGCAACGTCGGCCACCTGATGACCAACCCGGCCATTTTGTACACCGACGCCCAGGGCGCCACGTGCGAAATCCCCGAGGGCATTCTGGACGCCGTGGTCACCACCACCATCGCCATGCACGACCTGGCCAAGAGCAAAAATGACGGCATTCGCAACTCGCGCAAGGGTTCGGTCTATATCGTCAAGCCCAAGATGCATGGCCCGGCTGAAGTGGCGTTTGCCAATGAACTGTTTGGCCGCGTCGAACACATGCTGGGACTGCCTGACAGCACGGTCAAGCTCGGCATCATGGACGAAGAGCGGCGCACCAGCGTCAACCTGAAAGCCTGCATTGCGGCGGCGGCCAGCCGCGTGGCCTTCATCAACACCGGCTTTCTGGACCGCACCGGCGACGAGATGCACAGCGCCATGCAGGGCGGCGCCATGATCCGCAAGGGCGACATGAAGACCAGCGCCTGGATCGCCGCCTACGAGCGCAACAACGTGCTGGTCGGTCTGCAATGCGGCCTGCGCGGCAAGGCGCAGATCGGCAAAGGCATGTGGGCCATGCCGGATCTGATGAAAGACATGCTCAAGCAGAAGATCGGCCACCCGCTGGCCGGTGCCAACACCGCCTGGGTGCCCAGCCCGACCGGTGCCACGCTGCACGCGCTGCACTACCACCAGGTGCTGGTCAGCGAGATTCAAAAAGACATGGAGAAGTTCAACGCCGACAAGCAGCGCGACACGCTATTGCATGGCTTGCTGCAAGTGCCGGTGGTGGCGACCAAAGCCAACTGGAGCGCTGCCGGAGATCCAGCAGGAACTCGACAACAACGCGCAGGGCATCCTGGGCTACGTGGTGCGCTGGATCGACCAGGGCGTGGGCTGCTCCAAGGTGCCCGACATCCACAACGTGGCCCTGATGGAAGACCGCGCCACGCTGCGCATCAGCAGCCAGCACATGGCCAACTGGCTGCACCACGGCGTCGTCACCAAGCGCAGATCAAGGAGACCTTCGAGCGCATGGCGGCGGTGGTGGACCAGCAGAACGCGGGCGACCCGCTGTACAAGAACATGGCGGGCAACTTTGGTACGTCAATGGCGTACAGGCGGCATGCGATCTGGTCTTCAAGGGATTGATGCAACCCAGCGGCTACACCGAGCCGCTGCTGCATGGCTGGCGGTTGAAGGTGAAGGCGGCGGCGTAAGGCGGTGGCGCCTGTGGCTTGACAATGGCCAAGCGTCATGCCGGACCCGATCCGGCATCCAGTGTCTTTTGACTTCTACTTTTTTAATAGCTCCTTGCGCAAAATTGACTAGGGCTATAGGTCTATTTGGTACCTAATCTCCACCAAAAACGGCACCTCTGGGTGCCGTTTTTCGCTTTACCGTCTGTCAACTCGGAAGAATTCCTGATCTATGAATCGCCCGTGAATTCTCAAAGCAGGGATCAACTGTTGGTCCGCGTCTAGACAACCAGTCAAGCACCAAGTCGGCCATGGCTTGGTGCGTTTCATGGTACGCCTTGTTGAATTAATTGCGATTCGGGTTATTCGGCGCCCTATCGAGTCGATTCGGAACGCCGTCATGATCACGATCACCGCGTTTCCAGCCGCCGCGGTTCATGTTCCAACGCCCATCACGTTCGACCCACGTCGGTTGGTTGTACATATAGCCGCGGCGTTCGCGGATCCAGGTACCCCTGACCCATTGATGCTGTCGGTTTCTCCATTCCCAATGCCCGGAAACCCACACGTAACCATGGCGTGGCGGGGGTGTGACCTCTGCTCGGAGCGCTGGCGGTGCGACTCGGACGATAACATTCTGCGCAGTAACCGAAGTGCCAATACCCGCCAAAGATGCCGCCAGCATGGCGGCAAGCACAGTTTTCCTGATCATGGTGAACTCCTGATAAAGTCTGTAGGAGCTGTCTTTGTAACCCGAATCTGGCAAGCTGTATGTGCGTTGGCGCGCGTAGCCACAGGCCCATGAAAAAACCTTTCATCAGGACTATCCTGGGCCTTGCTCAGTTGGCTCTTGGCGGCGTGAGCGAAGTCATCCAAAGCGTTGACTGACCTGCTCGGTTTTTTCAGACCATTGAATCTTAAACACTTTTGTTGTCTGAACTTGCCTGGACAACCTTGATTCAAGTTCTTCAATCAGCCGGTTGCGCTGCCCGTCTATCTCATCCTGCCGGTCAAATATCTTGCGGCGCAACTTTTTGCCTTTGGCATGTTCAATCAGTGCCTCAGCCAGCGGGTGGTCCGTGCGATACCGACGATCACGATGGTGCTTTGCCACAACCTCATGGTACTTACCAGTTTGCAGGTCTGTGGATGGTGGTGCCTGGAATCAGGTCAGGCAGTTGGGACGACACCAGCACACGCTGGCCGAGCCGCAGAACAAAATGCGCGTGCTGCGACAACTCGCGTGACGGGTGACGGCACCTAGTACAGGTTGAAGTCGTCGATGTAAATGCTGGTGCGTATCGTCACGCTCCATACCGCGCCGCGCCAAAAAACAGAGGGCACCCAAACTTGCGCCTGGGTGCCCTCGCACCTGGGGTCGAAACCGCCAGGGGGATAAGCTCAACGGAGTCATTTTAGGCGGCCACGCCAACCACTGCATTTTTTCATTCGGACTTTTCATGTCCCCAGACATACTTCACCTTCAACTCATTGAGGTGCGTCCACGGTAGATGCCTGTCAAATTGCAGACGCCCTACAACAATGCCAGGTGCCACGCCTTGGGCTTGCGCGAATGCGCGCACGGCTGTTGCACCCAGTCGCTCATAGGCCACAAAATTCTTGTACGCTTGCTGTGGCAACAAAAAGTCTCGTGCAAAGGCATCGGCCTCGGCTTCTTCCTCCGGGTTCAGTCCGTCCTCACCAAGAATGTCGAGAAAGGTAAGGGACTTGCCATGCTTTAGCAAATGTCCCGCCTCGTGAAAGAAAGTAAACCAAAGCTTGTCATCCGACTTGCCTCGAACGCTCAGAATAATCAAGGCTTTGTTTGTACCCATCCATTTGGTAGCGCCACTCACCGGGCACCCTGTAGGCCCCGGGGCAAGCACGACCGCGACACCCGCTTGCGCACACAAGCGCTGCAACTCTGGCAAAAATTTTTTGGGTTCGCGCTCGCGCGTCAGCGCACGCACCTGCGCCAGCACTGATTCAAACTTTGTCCTGTCATAGTCTTCGCAACGCCGATCGGCCGCGAGGCGTTCGCCTTGCCGCAACCAGGTTGCCACCGCGGCGGGAGCACGGGTCAGCTTGGGTGACGCGCGATATGCAGCAACCGGCTGCTGGTACTGCAACCGCCAGGCAACAACACTGGAAACCGCAAAATAGCGCAGGCACTCGTGCACCTGCAAAGCCTTGTCCTGCACCTTGGCAACCCAGCCAAACTTCACCATATCAGCCAACGGAAGTTCCTTGAGCCAGCCTACATCGACGGCCAGCGCGGCCACATCTGCCTTGCGCGCCAGTTGCTCACGGTATTGCGTCTCCAGGCCGAGCCAGAAGCGGGCCGTACTGCCAAGCACCTTCTCCAGTTTCATAGCCGTGTCCTGGGTGATGGGCGCGTCACCCTTGAGCAAAAGGTTGATGTGTTTGGGCGTAAAACCCGTGCGTTGCGCCAGTTCTACCTGCGTCCAGCCGCGCTCCCCCAGCAAATCAGCAATGGTGTCGCCCGGCGTGGCAATCCAGTCGGGTGCGAAATCAGCCAGCGAGCCAAAGCTGGTCGCCGCCTGTTTTGTTTGGCTAGTCATGGTAGTCCCCTAATTCAACAATGGTTACGTCGGTCACCTGGACCCAATCGATGGAGCCGTCAGTCTTGGCAGGTGGTGGCTGCTTGGTGGACCTGAACACCAGCCGATCGCCGCTTTGCAGATCCACAGCAAACCCGCCACGCTTGTCACCCAGCAACGGATGCGGGCGACCCGCCACCAACTCGGTGACGTTTTCTGCATTGAAAAGTTCAGTCAACCTGAGCCGTAGTTTTTTGGCTGACAACGCACCTAATTTTCGAGCAGCCAACTTGGATTGCTTGCACAGCGTTTCAACGTCAGTGTTGACGAAGGTAATTTTCATGGAGGAAATAAGTATACCAAACTGGTAAATAAATCTATTTACCTTGACAGCACGCGAGTGACGTTTGCAGGTCATCTACAACCGTCCGTTTTTGAAAATATTGGCGGGCTGAGATCGATCATCAGCGGGTATCGGAGCAATGCTCCCCAAACCGGTCTTTCGGCACGCGAGTGCTCCAAACCGGTCGGTCACCTTAGAAAGCCAGGCTGTGAAGCTGGTCGGCGCTCAGTTGCATGCCGGACTGCTGGGTGTGGCTAGCTCGAAGACTGCGAGCGCAACTTGATCGTTCGACATGACGCTGCTGCTGGCCAGGCTGGCGATCACGAGCTGGGATTTTCGTTGGGCGCCCGGGCTCACGCCTGTTCGTCAACGCTTTGTGGAGGTCGGCTACTTTCCTCCGGTAAACCAGGCAGCGACGCGTGACAACAGGCTTTCACGAGGCTTTTCATGGATGACGTCTTCGAGGCGCCGAGATTCCGACTTATCCAATACGTGCGCCACATTGGCAGGCAACTCGCTGTGGTTGGCGTAGTACGCGGCCTTGGCGTGCTTGTCCCGCGCCCGGCCCGCGTCAATCACACTCTGCGGCATGTCGCCACACCACAGCACCTGATTGTTGCGGATCCAGTAGTGGGACCTGCAGGGAAAGCTCCAGTTGCCAACAGAAGGGTCCAGCGAGACAGAGTCACCGTCGAAGGTCAGACACCAGTCAGTCGGAGAAAGAGGCGTTGCCACCTCTCTCCCGCAACCGCACAAGCACCTGTGAACCACGGTGGCGTACTCCATTGACACGTACAGAACGCCTTCCTGCAGATTGTCCGGCACCACCCGCACGAACTGTGAGGTTACAGTAGTCTTCATGCGCAGTCTTCCGCTGTCAGCATTTGGATGTTAGTGCTGTAAGTGGAGTCATGCTCACCCTCTAGGTCCTGGTAGAAACCGCAGAATTTTTTCCACTTGATCACCGCCAAGGCCGCGCAGAGCGCATTCAGTTCAGCGATCTGGATGTTGCGCTCGTAGTCGTCATCGCCGGCCTCGGCAAACGACACGCGACGTTGCACGTGGTCGTTCTTGCTGGGCGTGCTGGTGGTCACGCGGCAGATGGCCCACAGTTCCAGCTTGTCCTCCAGCAATTCGGTGCCGATGCCGGCATCAATAAACGGCACCTTGTTGGCCTGCAGGGTCTCCACGATCAGCTTCTTGGCTGGGCCCGAGTCCATGCACAAGAATACGAAGTCGCAAACCAGCAGTTCGGCGACGTTGTCGACATCAACCTTCACCGGGTGTGCGTGGATGCCGCGGTGCATCTTGGCGTACTTCGCTTGGTGGTAAGCCACCTTGCTGGGCTGCGCCTGCAATTCCTCCAAGGAGGCTGCAGACGGCGCCCTAAAGGCGTTGTGTTGCAAGAACAGGTCATAGTCGTATAAGTGGATCTCACGTACCGGAGTTTTTGCCAGGAAATCCAGGACATAAGAGCCCGTACCGCCCAGGCCCACGATAGCCACGCGACGCACGGCCAACTTGGCGTTCACTGCCGTGATGCCAGCACGACCGGAAGCCGTGTCCATGTAGTTGAAAACCCCGTCGTCCGCCGCGCTGGCAACAGCCTTGTAAGTGCAGGCGGTCACCGCCGACTGCAGTGCCTTCGCCGGCGCGGAGATGATCTCGATGTAGCGGGTCATCATCTCGTGGTAGTCAGCGTAGCCGGCGGGCGGCTTGTTGGAGAACGAGTGCTGCACCACGATATCCGGCGCCAGGTTCGTCATCTGGCTAGTGTGCTTTATCTGCACAATTTCCTTGCCATCGATGTTGCAGGGGTGATCCCCGGTGAAGTAGGCCACGTGTGGTTCGGGCTTGATGGTCCGATCCCCAGCCAAGCTGAGGTTGGATACCAACGTGCCTTTGGTCACTTCGCGGCGCTGGTTCACGTACGGCACGTTGTGCACGAGGAGGTGATTCGAGCGAATCTCCACCTCGTATCCTTCGAGCAGCAGGCGCTGGAGATCTGGATTACGACTTATCAGTGCGCTTGACATTGAACACCATGCCTTCCTTGATTTTGACGGTCTCACCCTCGACCAACGTGCCTTCGGGCTTGTGGCCGTCGCCGCGCTTGTAGGTGATGGTGTAGACGGTGACGTCGTTGAACACCGCGTCATCGAACGCCAGGTTCACCACCTGAACAAAGCTCAGTTCTTTGCCGCTCACCTCGCGACTGTGGCCGTTCACGATGATCTGAGTCGTGTGGTTGTTGTCGGGGCCCTTATCGGAGCCGTTGCCGACCGTGGCCGGGTTGTTATCGTCGTTCATCCTTATCCTCAACTTTCTTGGTTACTTGGGCACATGCACTGTGCTGTGCTGTGCTTACTCAAGAGGCGCTTCTGGATCGGGATTTGGACGCGTGAAGAAATCTTTTTTTGGAATGTCCAAGAAAACCAAATGAATCGTGTCCCCTCAGTCGTCGGTCTCAATCGGGCCAACTTGCTTGTTCAAGGTGGCGCTCGGCGGATGAAGTCGGGAACGCTGAAAAACATTTTTCGGCTCGCGTCCAAAGCACCGTGCCGGGGCGCCGTAGACCATGAAGGCCTGGTACTGCCAGGATTGAGCGCATCAAATGTTGGGAAACATGATGTAGAGTGTGTTGAGTCGATGCGCCTTGGGGAGGTGTTGGATGCTGATGTTTTTATTGGGACCGTGTTCAAAACGGCACCCTTTAAGCGCCATACGGTGAGAGAGAACTGAAAAAAATGAGAGTCGAAGATGATGATCCGGAAAAATTGAGCCAGGCGGAGGTCGTAGCCGCCATCCAAGCGATGTCGGACGCGGAATACGAGCGCCTGGCAGACCAGAGCGCTTACATGTCCTGGAGTGTGCAGGGCATGACCGACAGCGACTTGCTCCACGAGGCGTTGACACGGTTGTATGCCGGCCAACGACGCTGGAAGCGTGGTGTTGGGCTGGGTGCCACCGTGTACATGATCATGGAGAGCATCGCCCGCGATACCCGCAAGCGGGCAAAGAACGCGCCGATCGACCAATACGCAGTGGTTACAGAAAACGGCGGCGTCGACGAAGTTGATGTCGGCGTCCTCAAGAAGTTGGAGGTTGCCACTGCAGCTGGCACGCCTGAGACTATTGTGGGCAGCCGTGAAGTTCTCGCAAAGCTAGTGGAACTGGCTGCTGGGGACGCAGACGAGGAATCAGTGCTGCTGAGTTGGGCAGTGGGCTTGTCCGGAAGCGACGCCGCTGACTCGGCGGGTATTAGCATGAATGATTACTATGCGGCGCGAAAACGTTTGAATCGCAAGATCGCCGTAGTCAAGAAACAAACGGGGCAATGAAATGGATTCAACACCAAAGGACGATGAGGCGCTGCAGCTTTTGTGGGCGACTCACTTTTCTGAACTCAAGGATATGACGGATGGAGACATCATGGAAGGCGTCGATCTTCCGAAGTTGCGGACCGATCGCATTCAGTTGATGGCGTCGGTAAGAGCCGAAGCCGGCCGCCGCCGTTTGGCCGCGGCGAAGGCGGAACTGGGTGACGTCAAGTCCGGACCGGTTAGCGTCCAGCCAACCTTATCCGTCGCCGAGGCTCGTGCGTTTTTGAGCGAGGCAGCCAATGATCCACGGGTCACCATGGCGGCTCGGGCGTTGGACGATATGAGCGATGAGCTTGTTCTTCGCACCTATGCCAGAGTGAAGGCATTGTTGGCGCCAGATTCGGATGCCAGGGATTCTTGATGTCTCCCGGCAAGCTGGCGGAGGCGCGGATTCAAGAACTCGGAATCTCACACCCTGGAGAGATTGCCGTAGAGCTCATCGCAATGGATGCGGGCATGCGGGTTGAGTACGAGCCCTTGGATGGTTGCGAAGCGATGCTTGTGGGCGTTGGAAACCGGGCGGTCGCAACGATCAAGCCTTCTCCAAGCCGAGGTCGGGAGCGCTACTCGATTGGACATGAACTAGGGCACTGGGAAATGCACCGAGGCAGGTCTTTCAGGTGTCGCGTGGACGAACCGGACAAGAACTTTGCGTCCGACAAGGTACTGGAAAAGGAAGCTGACAGCTATTCCGCGCACCTTTTGATGCCATCGTTCATGTTCGAGCCAGCTGTGAAGGCCATCGGCGACCCAAGCTTCCAGGAGCTGGATGAGTTGGCCAAAGGGTTCGAAACCAGCATGCTGGCAACCGCCATGCGGCTTGCCGACATTGATGCGCTGCCCGTGATACTGGCTTGCTTTACTGCAGCGGGACTACGTTGGAGTAAGCCCGCTGCCCACGTGCCGCGGCGATGGTTTCTTCGAAAGCAGCTAGATGACGACAGCTTTGCATTTGATTACTTTCAAAACGGCCGCGACCACCCCAGGCTGAGCAAGCAGCCGGCTGAAACCTGGTTCGAAAACTTGGACGCTGAGCGGTACGAGGTTCGCGAGTGCTGTCGGCCAGGGCGCAATGGCGAACTGCTGGTGCTCCTGTACCTAGAGAGCAAGATGCTTTACGCCGGCTTCGACCCTCTTGTGGGCAATCGGAAATTTACGTCGACTGGATCCTACGTGTCCCGCAAATAATTGCGCCGTTTACATCAGCACCGGGACGATTCAGTCGTGGCTCCAACGCTGTACAAGAGCCGGCCAGATGGAAAGGCCGACTATGACCGGCGTATGACCGCTTCCAGAAACTTCAGTTGAAAATGAATGGCAGCTTCACTTGCCGGCCATGGACCGTTATGAGCACACAGCGGCCTTCGGCCTTCACTACAAACTTCTGTTCATCACATTCAGTGACCATCACGCCGAAACGAGCGTGGCTGTCATCGACATGGATTTTCCCGGTCGGCGTCCTGTACACGGCCAAGTCCGAGTCGATGCATGCACAGTGCTGCGATGGGCCATATTTGCTATTTCAACAAATGAAGTGGCACCAGCAACTTCTTCGACCCCGGCACAAACTACAACAAAGCGCCCTGGCGCATAGCGTCTTCAGGGCTGATGGATGAGCGCAGGAGGCCAATGATGATGAATTGCCTCAGATGAGCCTTCATGGTGCCCATAACAAGGTGCAGATTTCGCTGAGGAATTTTTTCCTCGTACTCTTGACGCAACATGTCCAGTGCCATGTCGGCATAGCGGCGCTTGTACGAAAAATACGCCGCCTGCACTTCCCAATCATGAATTTTCATCACGTGCGGATGCCCGGCACTGGTGAAGCGATAAGAAAAATCGTACTCCACAGACAGCTCCGACAAAACATTTGGTTCAATGAGGGAGACTTGCTTGAAGGCGGCTTGTAGCTGCACGTCGTCTTCGGAGGTTGGGGAAAGCCTGCGAGCTTTGAACTTGATGGTGCCCGGATCGGGCCGGATGATGCCAAGACTTTTTTCGGTAGCCTTGTTCTCTTCCTTCAGAGCGGACAATGATTCGGAAACATGTGGTGCCCACAGACGAACACGCTGCTCGTCGTTGGTCTGGGCTTTGGATTGAACTATTCGTATGGAGTCTTCATTGACGTGGCGACTCTCAGGGCGCCAATCATCGGTAGGGCGGGTAGCCTCGTATTCAAGCACATCCCAGCGCTCAAACCGTTTTTCTGGTGGAAGGTGTCTGTAACGAATGGGATATAACCGGACGAACTCACCCTGCGCATTGATCCCAGCGCAGCAGACCGTTTCCTCGTACTTCTGGCTAGGTTGCGGAAACGCCTTCACCAGTATCAATACTTGCTCTTGCTTTGCTACCACCATGGACAACTCCCAGATGTTGTGTTCTTATTCCTGCAAGGAATTCGAGTTGGCGCGCCACCACGCTACGGTGGCAGGTAGCCGGGTCACGCTCAAAGCACATCAAAGCGACTTTGCCTTCCAGGGATCTAGCCAACTCTGCCAGTAATGGCTGTTGTGAGCGAAGGTATTTTGTGAATGAGCTGAAGAACTGCTTGTAGTCACCGTCACTGTGTAACTGCTGGCGGATGACTTTGGGCGAGCCAAGATCACGTTCGTGCCGGTACGCCATGCCTTCGGATTCAACAGCTTGCGCCAGTGCACGTTTCGAGAAACCGGGTTTGCGAGAGAGCGGGAATTCCCGAACGTCCAACAATGTCGTGACACCTTTCGTCTTGAGTGTTGCAATGAAATCCTCAAGCGAGGCTTGTTCATATCCAATGGTGTACAGGGCTTGCATTCAAATGTCTTTCAGGCGGGGTTTTGGGAGAGTGCAAGCATCATAACTGCGGGGGAGCGCTGGCAATAGCCAAGACCCCTTTCTCAATCTGCCGCAGTTGCGCCAGCACATCGTCCTTGGTGCGGTAGTGTCCGAACGCCTTGGTATCGTGCTCGCGCACGATGGGGAAGGTGTCCATGATGTAGGCCGCATCGGCATCGTTGATGCCGTAGAGATGGAAGAACAACGCATCGAGCGCGGCCATGCGGGTGCGACGGTCTTCTTCGTTCCACACGAAGGGCGGTTTGACCTCACCTTTATGTTTGCCGCTTTCGTACACATAGCCCATGTCACGCGCGAACGGGGCCATGTCGTGAGCGGTGTAGGTCAGGGCTAGGACCTGCTCACGAATGAAGTCGGCGATCTTGATGCCGCCGATGGATTGCTCGAAACATTCTGCGGCGATGACGGGAAGTTGTTCGAGGATGTACCAGTTCAGGTGTGTCGTCTGCGCCTTCTGGCGCGTGATGTAATCGAACGGGAGCGAGTTCAGGTTTGCCAGCAACAGCGCAATCTCATGTGCGCCAACGCTTTCGCTGAGCAGAAGTGGCAACGTATTCCCAGCCGCAGTGCCCGGGACGATGGCGGCAATCATGGTGCGTACGTCGGTAGCCCTCGCAATATCACGAAAACCCAACGCCCATTCGCGCCGTAACTCAACGGGAACCGCATCGGCAGCAATCCAATACTGCGGCTCGGGCAAAGTGTCAGGGTTGCTCTTTGCCGACGCCGAAAGCGCAGCACCGAATGCAGCGTTTTGAAGGTTGTCCTCGTTGACGGTCACATTGGCGTGGCGGTGATCGTACTGGTGAATCATGCGGCCTACATACAGCGGAACTGCCTGGGCACCGTCCTTTTCCCAACGGTTCAGCGTCGTCGGCTGCCAGCCCTGTTGTTCCAACTCGCCTGCCTTCAAAAACAAGTGTGAGTCGTTGGTCATGTCAAACATGCGCTGGTACTTTACCGGCCAAGTTTTTACGTCCGGCTGCTGCCCAGTGGAAGCGCTCACGGCGCCGTGCTTTACCAGCACCGGGTGCCCAGCATACAGCTTGAGCGTGATGTCGGCATCGCGCCTGCTGCGGAAGATCGGCGCGGCGCCGGTATTGGGGTTGACGCGCTGAAAGTCATCGGCCGTGAGCACAAGCACGCGTGCCGGATCGTCCAGCTCGACCAGTTGGTGCAGGAAGAAGGCGCAACGGGTTTGTTTGAACGTGCGGGCCGGGCCGCCGAACAGCAGCGTACAAAACTTAAACCGCGAGTCCACGTCGGGGAACAAGCCCTTGCGATTCTCAAAATCAAACAGCGCCCCAAGCCGCCCAGTGCTACTGATACTGCGGAAGAATTCGGCGGCGCCCTTGTCGGCCGCGATGCCGCTGGGCGTGAGCAGAGCTACCAAACCGCCTGGCGCGGCCAGGGCCTGCGCGCGTTCCACAAACAGACTGTAGAGGTTGACGTCACCGCCACCGAGCAGCGGGTAGTCGCCGCTACCGAGCTTGCCGTTGCCCAGCACGCGCGCGTTGGTTTCGGCACGTTCGGTAGCTTCCGCATAGCTGTCCCACAGCGAGGCTTTTTTCTTCTGCAGCTCACCGATCAAGCGCTTGCGGTCGGCAGCGCGGGGCTGGGCGGCAATGTTGAGGTCGCGTTCGGCAAACCACTCCACTTCTTGCAGCTTGATGCGGTCCCACGGCGGGTTGCCAATGACGGCATCGAAGCCACCCCCCGCCGAAGACGCGCCCTTTCCAAACACAGTAGGGAAGGCCGTCCACCAGTGGAAAAAAGTCTCGCGCTCGGCCAGCGCACGCGCCTGGGCCATCAAGGCATTGGCGGCCAGGGTGGCAGCGTCGCTGCCTTCGAGCTTGCCTTCAGACAGCACCGTGACCAGGTTATGGCCGGGGTCCAGCAACTTCACCAAACCATCAAGCAAGGGATTGGGTTCGTCTTTGGTTACTTTGAGCAGCTTGGATAGCTTGCTGATCTTGTCCACCGGCCAGCCGGGCACCAGCCAGCGCAGCGCGCGCCAGAAGTCCAGCACGGCGTGCATGGGGGCCACGTTGGCTGCGGCCTCGGCCGCGAGTTGCTTGGAGAGTTGCGCCTCGGCAATGTCCACATCGGTCAAGTCGGCCACCTGGGCAATATTTTTTGCAGCGCGGGCCAGACGGTCGAACTCACTTTGCAGCAGCAGAGCGCCCAACTCCTGCAGGTTGCGCTGCACGCCATCGAGCCGCTCGCCGTGCAGGCTGTCGCCGACCTTGAGGTGGTGGTCCAGAAAACTCAGCGGCGCGCCCACGGTAAAGGTGTGCAGCCACAGCGCGGTTTTGGCCAGCTCCACCGCCATGGGGTTTTTGTCCACGCCGAAGATGGTTTTCTTCAAAATCATGCGGCGCACGATGTGCCGGTCGTCCAGTTGCGCGTCGGTCACGGCCCAGCCGTGGTCTTTGGCTGCGGTCTTGATGCTGCGGCGAATGTGCGCCATGCGCGCCAGCACCGGGCTTTGCCACGGACGGCCACTTTCCACCAGGTGCGCGGCCCAGGGCTGTTCGTTGACCAGATGGGTGGCTGCCGTGACGGCTTCAAGCACGCGGTCGGCCAGATCGTCCACCAGCGCCACGAGGAAGTGGCCGCTGCCCATGGCGGGGTCGCAAATCTTGAGTTCCAGCATCTGAACTGGCAGGATCAAGTGAATCGGTCTGGTTCTTGTCGGACGTGCCATCCAGAACCGTCCACTGCGCTGTGGTGAGACTTTGTTTGCCCTTCCACGCTTTGATTTGCTTTTCAAAGGCTTCGATGCGCTCGCGCGCCAGCAGCCCCACCGACTCGCGCAGGATCAGCCGCACCAGATCATCATGCGTGTAGTAGCTGCCCGAGACCTTGCGCGCAAAACTGGCGGGCTGGGCGGTGATGCGGTTGATCTCGGGCTTGTCCTTGTAGTCGTCTTTGGCTTGCACCTCGTGCACCAGCGTGTATTCCAGCAGGCGCTCGTAAATGCCGCCCAGATGAGATACCGACAAGTCACGGTAGTTGATCCAGCCGCGCAAAAGGTCTTCGGTGCGGCGTGACAGCGCATCAATGATGGGTGCCATCACCGCGTCTGGCACACGGGTGCGCTCCAGCAGCGGCGCGCGGGCGCGGTCGAACAGGCCGCCGTTGTAGGCGGGCATGCCTACCGCGTCGTCACCCTCGTCAATCAGCAGGAACGCGCCCTGCAAATCGCGCCAGATGTTGTCGAGCCTGGTGGAAAACACCTCGCCCTTGTCCACGGCGTCGCGCACGCGCTCGCGCAGGCGGCGCACGCTGTACGGGGCGTAGCGCGCATCGCGCACGGGCAGCAGGTTGCGGTCTTCGGCGTAGAAGAGAAACAACAAGCGGTACAGCAGCACCAGCGCCGATTCGCGCACTTCGTCCAGATAGTCGCGCGTGAATTGCTGGCGTTTGAACTGACCGTAGCCCACGGTTTGCGTCAGGGCGTGCAAGTCGCCTCGGGCCAGCGCGTCGGCCAGTTGCGGAAAAACTTCGCCAAACACGCGTGCACCCAGGTCTTGCGAGACCTTCTCTTCGTATAACCGCGCTTCATTGAGCGCGTAGGCGTGAAAGCTTCGCTCGGTGCTGTCCCAACTCTGAGGCAAGAAGGCGCCACGGTGGAAGAACAGGAAAAAGAGCTTGAGCGCGTGATCAGGCTCCACTTCGTCCACCTCATGCAGGACGGCGGGCACCTTGAGTGCGCCAGCCAGATCAACTTCAAAAAACTCTTCAGCTCGGGAGCGGGCGTCTTGCCAGTAAAGGCGCCACACCGCGCCATTGGTCAGCAGGCCCCATTTGACGGCGCGGTCCGACGCCACATCGGCACGGCTCAGGTAGCGCAGCATTTGCGACGACGGCGCGTCCGGGTCAAACGCTTCGGTACTGTCGCCCCGGTCCAGCGGGCGCAGCCAGCGCTTGGCTTCCAGAATGGCCAGACCGTGGCGGTAACGGCGGTCGTCTTTGGCCTCAGTCAGTGCGACGGCTTTGCTCTTGCCGTCAGGAAACAGCAACACATCGGGCACGTCCTCGCGGCGTTTGCCTGAAAGGTTGACCTGCGGCAAGTAGTCCTCACCCCAGCCGAGTTGCGCCAGTACTTTCTCGATGATCACCTGCTCGGTTTGCGCTTCGTTGATGGTGGATGCAGCATCCAAACCGCTGAAGATGCTTTGCAGACCCTGGCGAAACGCCGCAAAGACTGAATCAGTAAGGGCCTGGTACGGCGGCGTCTCGGTCACACCGCGCGTCAAAAAGTCCTGGGTGAATAACTGGCCCTGCATGAATGCGTTTTCTGTTGGATGTGTATCGGAGAATTGACCAGCAGACTATATGCGACCTCGTTGCCAGCATCGGCCCCTGATTTTTGCAAACTTTGAAGTTGCACCACAGGGCATGAATACGCTATTGAATCAATAGCTGTTTACGCAATACGGACGGGGATTACAGGCCAATTTGACTCATAAAGTTATCCGGAATGATGTTTTCTGGTGCCCTAGACGATCCTGATCCCACCCATTGCCCTCGGGGCCGCCGCGCTTTGGCGCACTGGCGGCAAAATCCGTTATGCTTCAGGCCCACGCAAAGTTGGCGGTGATCCCGCCAGGCTTGCTGCTTTGTCCGCTCGACCAAGGGCTATCCGCCCCAGCCTGAGACGGCCCCAGGAACTTGACGCAGAACACCAAGCTGCACGGAGATTTCTCAAATGCCACAGCGCAAACCCCTGCACCTGCACGTGCCAGAGCCGACCGGGCGCCCCGGTCACGACACCGATTTTTCTTACCTGCCGCTGTCTGCAGCAGGCGCCAAGCGCCGCCCGCCGGTCGATGTGCCGGCCGCGCAGACCAACGACCTGGCCTTTGCGCTGATCCGGGTGCTCGACGAGGAGGGCAAGGCGGTCGGCCCGTGGGCGCCGCAAATGGAGCTGGCGCTGCTCAAGCGCGGTATGCGCGCCATGCTGCTGACGCGCGCCTTTGATGCGCGCATGCTGATCGCCCAGCGGCAAAAAAAAATGTCCTTCTATATGCAGTGTCTGGGGGAAGAGGCAATCGCCTGCGCCCACGCGCTGGCCATCGGACAGGGCGACATGTGCTTCCCGACCTACCGGCAACAGGGCTTGCTGTTGGCACGCCAAGACAACAACATGGTGGACATGATCTGCCAGCTCTATTCCAACGAGCGCGACCCGATGAAGGGGCGGCAATTGCCGGTGATGTATTCGAGCAAGAAGCAGGGTTTCTTCTCGATTTCGGGCAACCTGGCCACGCAGGTGATCCAGGCGGTCGGCTGGGCCATGGCGTCCGCCATCAAGGGCGACGACAAGGTGGCCTCGGCCTGGATTGGCGACGGCGCCACCGCCGAGACCGACTTCCACACGGCACTCACTTTCGCCCACGTCTATCGCGCACCCGTCATCATCAACGTCGTCAACAACCAGTGGGCCATTTCAACGTTCCAGGCGATTGCCGGGGGCGAAGGCACCACCTTTGCGGCGCGCGGCGCGGGCTGCGGCATTGCCTCGTTGCGCGTTGATGGCAACGATTTTCTGGCGTGTTATGCCGCCTCCAGGTGGGCGCTCGAGCGTGCGCGCTCGAGTTTTGGCCCGACGCTGATTGAATGGGTGACCTACCGCGCTGGACCGCACTCTACCTCGGATGACCCGAGCAAATACCGACCGGCCAACGACGCGGCACGTTTTCCGCTGGGCGACCCGATCGAGCGGCTGAAAAAGCATTTGATTGTGCTCGGGGCATGGTCCGACGGCGAGCATGAAGCGACAAAAAAAACAGTCGAGGCCGAAGTGGCCGCAGCACAAAAAGAAGCTGAAAAATACGGCACACTGGCCGACGCCTACACGCACAGCCTGGCCAGCATGTTCGAGGATGTCTATGAGAAGATGCCGGCGCACCTGATTCATCAACGTCAGGAAATGGGAGCCTGACCATGAGCGATACCAAAACCATCACCAATACCACCGCATCCAGCCCCATGACCATGATCCAGGCGCTGCGCTCGGCCATGGACGTGATGCTCGCGCGCGACCCCAACGTGGTCGTCTATGGCCAGGACGTCGGCTACTTTGGCGGCGTCTTCCGTTGCACCGAAGGGCTGCAACAAAAGTTCGGCAATCAGCGCGTGTTTGACGCGCCCATCTCCGAGGGCGGCATTGTCGGCACAGCAGTCGGCATGGGCGCTTATGGCCTGCGTCCGGTGGTCGAGATCCAGTTCGCCGACTATTTCTACCCGGCCACAGATCAGATCGTCTCGGAAGCGGCGCGCCTGCGCTACCGCTCGGCCGGTGACTTTAGCTGCCCGATCACGATTCGCATGCCCTGCGGCGGCGGCATTTACGGCGGCCAGACGCACAGCCAGAGCCCGGAGGCCATGTTCACGCAAGTCTGCGGTCTGCGCACCGTGATGCCGTCCAACCCGTACGACGCCAAGGGCCTGCTGATTGCCTCGATTGAGAACAACGACCCGGTCATCTTTCTGGAGCCCAAACGGCTATACAACGGCCCCTTTGACGGCCACCATGAGCGTCCGGTGGTGCCGTGGAGCAAGCACCCGCTGGGCAATGTGCCGGAGGGCTATTACACCGTGCCGCTGGATAGCGCAGCCGTGTTTCGTCCCGGCAACGCGCTCACAGTAATCACCTACGGCACCATGGTGCATGTGGCCGAAGCCGCGGCGCAGGAGAGCGGCATTGACGCCGAAGTGATCGACTTGCGCAGCCTGTGGCCACTCGACCTCGACACACTGGTGGCCTCGGTCAAAAAGACCGGGCGCTGCGTCATCGTGCACGAAGCCACGCGTACCAACGGCCTGGGGGCCGAGCTGGCGGCGCTGATTCAGGAGCATTGCTTTTACCACCTGGAAGCCCCGATCGAGCGCGTGGCGGGTTGGGACACGCCCTATCCGCATGCGCAGGAATGGGCTTATTTCCCCGGCCCGGCGCGGGTCGCTGCGGCCTTCAAACGCGTCCTGGAGGCATGAAGATGGCAACGCAAACAATCAAGATGCCCGACATTGGCGAAGGCATTGCCGAGGTCGAACTGGTGGCCTGGCATGTCAAGGTCGGCGAGCTGGTGGCGGAAGATCAGATTCTGGCCGATGTAATGACCGACAAGGCGACGGTAGAAATCCCCTCACATGTGGCGGGCAAGGTGCTGTCGCTGGATGTGGCGGTTGGCCAGTTGGTCGCCGTCGGCACCCAAATTATCCACATTGAAACGGCTGCAGCGCCCGCGCAGTCTGCGCAAGCAGCTATCAATAGTGAAGCGATTCAGGCACCGGTTGCGGCCCCAGCGGCACCTGTTGCTTTGCCTGCACAGGCTTTAGTGCAGCCCCCTGCCAAAGCGCCGCAGCGCGTCAGCCAGACCGCGCCAGCGCAGGGCGAGGCGGCCTTGCGCCCGATTGCCGCCCCGGCGGTGCGTCGGCGTGCCTGGGAGTTGGGCATCGAGCTGGCCAGCCTGCAGGGCAGCGGGCCGGCCGGCCGCATCACGCAGGACGATCTGCAGGCGCAAGCCGCTCGTGGCGGGCATGCCCAGAAGTCCACCGGAGCCGATCAGCGTTACGCCCAACGCGACGGCGAAGAGATCATCCCGGTGATTGGCCTGCGGCGCAAGATTGCGCAAAAAATGCAGGAGGCCAAGCGCCATATTCCGCACTTCACCTATGTTGAAGAAATTGACGTGACCGAGCTGGAGGCCCTGCGTGCGCGGCTCAACGCCCAGTATGGCCAGTCGCGTGGACGCCTGACCATGCTGCCGTTCCTGATGCGTGCGGTGGTGCTGGCGGTGCGCGAGTTTCCGCAGATCAACGCGCGCTATGACGACGAAGCGGCCGCCGTCACGCGCTACCAGGCGGTGCATCTGGGGCTGGCGACGCAAACCGAAAACGGCCTGATGGTGCCGGTGTTGCGCCACGCCGAAACGCTCGACCTGTGGGCCAGCGCGGCCGGGGTGCTGCGTCTGGCGCAGGCCGCGCGCAGCGGCAAGGCGGCGCGCGAGGAATTGTCGGGCTCCACCATCACCATCACCAGCCTGGGGGCTTTGGGCGGCATCGTCAGCACACCGGTTATCAACCACCCGGAGGTGGCCATCGTCGGCACCAACCGCATGGTCGAGCGCCCGATGATCCGGGGCGGCGTGGTGGTGCCGCGCCTGCTGATGAATCTGTCCAGCTCGTTTGACCACCGCGTGGTGGACGGCATGCATGGCGCCGAGTTTGTGCAACTGCTGCGCGGCTATCTGGAATGCCCGGCCACCTTGTTTGTCGAGTAGCCAGGCTTATTTGCCGTTGATGCCCAGTAGTTCCACTTCAAACAGCAGCGTGGCGTTGGGCGGAATCACGCCGCCGGCACCGCGTTCGCCATAGGCGATGGCAGCCGGGCAGGTCAGGCGCGCCTTGCCGCCTACCTTCATGCGCTGCACCCCTTCGGTCCAGCATTTGATGACGCCGCTCAAGGGAAATTCGATCGGCTCACCACGCTTGTAAGAGCTGTCAAACTCCTTGCCGTCGGGGAAGGTGCCCCGGTAATGCACCTTGACCTTGTCACTGGCGTTGGGGCTGGCACCGCTGCCCTCCTTGAGCGAGCGATAGACCAGACCGCTGGCGGTGACGACGGCGCCGTCTTCCTTGGCGGCAGCGGTCGAGGCGGCGTCGGCGGCCCAAACGGCAGGCAAGCTATACAAAGCGAGGGCAAGGGCGGTGAGGCGTAAAACAGTTTTCATCTGTGAGGGCTTGGTTGGTTGAAACAGGACGCTGATTGTCGCAGCCGGTGTCTGGGTGCACTGATTTTGAGCTGTTTGCGGGTGCAATTCAAAGTGATGTGCCATGGGGAGCCAGTCCAGTGTGTTGACAAGTGGCATCAGTGTGCGGCGCGGCGACTGGGTCAGGCGCATGCGGTTTTGGGGCGCAAACACGCGCGGGAATAGTAAAGCAGTATGCCAAGCGTGTTGGGCGCGCGCCTTGCACCCCAAAGCCCGGTCGACTGACCCAATCACCACGCCCGAGGCGCTTTTGACATGGCAGCAGTGCGAATGCAGCCATCGGGCACTTTGTGGCGCAAAGCGCCCGCTCAAGCCTGCGGGGCGATCTGCCTGACTGATCCATCAAGCCATCTCTCAAATGTTGATCTAATTTAATTTAATAGCTGTTAGCGCTTACAGATAAAGGGCTAGAGGTCATTTTGTTAAAGAATTCACGGTTACCCACACTGTCGAGGCAGGGTGATTGGGTCAGGTGACCGGGCTTTGGGGCCAAAGGCGCGCGAGCAGGACGCTTGCGTACAAGAAAGCTGACCCCGCGCGTGTTTTGGCTCCAAAACCGCATGCGCCTGACCCAGTCGCCCTGCCGGGCGTAAAGGTCCGATGCCAGAACACACTACTTTGAATCGCACCCCCTGCTTGCGCTTGTTACCATTGACGCCATGAACCAACAACATCAGCAGACCGGCTCTATCACCGATGTCGTCGGCATTGAGGTTGGCCATTTCACCGACGCGCGTCGCCCCACCGGCTGCACCGTGATCATCGCGCGGGAAGGGGCGGTGGCTGGCGTGGATGTGCGCGGCGCGGCCCCTGGCACGCGCGAGACCGACCTGTTGAATCCAGCCAACCTGGTGGATCGGGTGCATGCGGTGCTGCTCGCCGGTGGCAGCGCCTGGGGGCTCGATGCCGCCAGTGGCGTGATGCAGTGGCTGGAAGAAAACAATATTGGTTTGCCAGTCGGCTTTGGTCTGGTGCCGATCGTGCCGGCAGCGGTGCTGTTTGATTTGCCGGTGGGCGACGCCCGCATCCGGCCCGACGCGCGCGCGGGCTATCAGGCCTGTCTGGCCGCCAGCCACGACGCGCCCGCCAACGGCAATGTGGGTGCCGGTGCGGGCGCATTGGTGGGCAAAGTGTTTGGCCTGGCGCGCGCCATGCGCGGCGGGCTCGGCAGCGCCTCGGTCACGGTGGACGGCATCACGGTGGGTGCGATCATTGCCTGCAACGCCATGGGCGACGTGATTGACCCGGCAACTGCTCAGCCCCTGGCCGGTGCCAGAACGGCAGATGGCACGGCGCTGCTGAATTCCCGCGTGGCAATCCTGGCCGGTGAATTGCCACAAACGATTTTGCCCGGCACCAACACCACCATCGGCGTGATCGCCACCGATGCGATTCTGACCAAATGCCAGGCGCAGCGTTTGGCGCTGGTGGCACACGACGGTTTGGCGCGCGCCATCAACCCGGTGCACAGCCCCTCGGATGGCGACACATTGTTTGCCCTGGGAACCGGGCGCGCCGGCCGAAGCGCCAGCATGCTGGTGCTGGGCACCATGGCGGCCGAGGCCACGGCGCGCGCCGTGGTGTGTGCCGTGCTGGCGGCCAGGGGTGTCAGCGCAGGCGGCATGAGCTGGCCTGCGGCTGGTGAGCTGGGCCATTAGTCAGAACGCCAGTGAATACGCTCGCGGCGGCACGCCTGCTTGTGCTCGCCACATCCAAGTACACGGGCAGCCCAAGTTGATGCTGCCATGTAACCCATTCCGTGTGAAAATGAAAAGCTAACCAACAGGAGTTGCCCTTATGCCCCGTCGCGCCACCAAAATTGTTGCCACTCTTGGCCCGGCCTCGAGCGACCCGGCGTTGCTGGAGCAGATGATCCGTGCCGGCGTCAACGTGGTGCGTCTGAACTTCAGCCACGGCACGGCGCAGGATCATATTGACCGCGCCGCCATGGTGCGCGCCGCCGCCCAGCGTGCCGGGCGCGAAGTGGCCATCATGGCCGACCTGCAAGGCCCCAAGATCCGCGTCGGCAAGTTTGCCGAGGGCAAGGTCGTGCTGGTGCCGGGGCAGAAGTTCGTGCTCGATGCGGCTCGCACCGAGCCGGGCGATATCGACGCCGTCGGGCTTGACTACAAGGCGCTGCCACGCGAAGTCAAGGCCGGTGATGAGTTGCTGCTCAATGATGGTCTGATTGTGATCACGGTCGATGCCGTGCAGGGCGCGGCCGTTCATACCACCGTCAAACTCGGCGGTGAACTCAGCAACAACAAGGGCATCAACAAGCGGGGTGGCGGGCTCAGCGCGTCAGCGCTGACGGCCAAGGACATGGAGGACATTCGCATCGCCATGGGTTTTCAGGCCGACTATGTGGCCGTGAGTTTCCCGAAAAGTGCCACCGACATGGAAATGGCGCGCCAGCTCTGCAACGTCGCGGCCGAAGACGGGCACCGACCCGGCTTGATTGCCAAGATCGAACGCGCCGAAGCGATCCCGCATCTGGTCGAAATTTTGCAGGCCAGCGACGGCATCATGGTGGCGCGCGGCGACCTGGCGGTGGAGGTCGGCAACGCGGTGGTGCCCGCGCTGCAAAAGCGCATGATCAAGCTGGCACGGGAACATGACAAGGTGGTGATTACGGCTACGCAAATGATGGAGTCGATGATTACCAACCCGGTGCCGACACGCGCCGAGGTCAGCGATGTGGCCAACGCGGTGCTCGACGGCACGGACGCCGTGATGCTCTCAGCCGAAACGGCGGCGGGCAAGTATCCGCTCGAAACCGTCATCGAGATGGCCAAAATCTGTCACGCCGCAGAAGGCGGCGAAGACTTCAAGCTCGAAGCCGACTTTACCGGCAAGATTTTCAGCCGCATTGACCAGTCGATTGCCATGGGCGCGCTGTTTACGGCGCATCACCTGGGTGCCAAGGCGATTGTGGCCATGACCGACAGTGGCTCCACCGCGCTGTGGATGAGCCGCCACCTGATTCAGGTGCCGATCTATGCGCTGACCTCCAAAGTAAGCACCCAGCGCAAGATGACGCTGTACCGCAACGTGCGCCCGCTCTTTATCGACACCAGTGCCGACCGTGACACGGCGCTCAAGCAAGCGGAGAATGACTTGAAAAGGCGTGGCATTGTGCAAAGTGGCGACGTCTATGCCATTACCTGCGGTGAACCGATGGGCTCGCCTGGCGGCACCAATATGCTGAAAATTTGCCGGGTCTCCTGACAGGTTGCGGGGCTGGCCAAGTTGCGGGTGCGACGCACAGGACGTGGCGTTAAACCCAATGGTTAGAGACAGGTATAGACGCCAGCGGCCACCGGACGATGCTTGCCCTTGGCCCGGATGCTGGTGGCCGGCGCGGCATTGACTGGCAGGGCCGCCGTCGGCCCGGCCAACAACTGGCCGGGTTGGGCGTGGTCGCACAAACGCTTGGCGGTGTTGACCGTGTCACCAATCACGTCATGTACCGGTGCCTCCTGAGCGCCAAAAAAGCCTTCCACCACCGGTCCAATCCAGAGCCCGGCACCGGCCGAGAGTTGCGATGCCTGCACCGCGCTAATGGACGCACGCAAGGCGGTCTGCATGATGGGCAGGGCGTTGGCGTCGGCTTCAAGCACCAGCAACACCTCGTCGCCGCTCATTTTGGACTTGATCAACTTTCCCGCGCAGGCCTGTAGCACGGCTGCATAGAAGCGGTTGAGCATGCCGATTACTTCTTCCGGTGGATGGTTCTCGCTCCAGGCCGTGAAACCACGGACGTCGATGAAACCGATGGCGCGTTCGACCCGGATCGCCGCTTGTGAGCCGCTGTCGCGCAGCACGGCTTGCACCACGCGCTTGCCAAAACCCCAGCGCGACAAGGTCTTGAGCTGATGGAGCAAGTCCGAAATCACCATTTTCTGGCGCCGCGTGATCAGCGCCATTGAAATCAGCGCACCGACCTGGGTGATCGCCAGCGTCAGCAGAAAAGCATGTGACGGGGAATCAAAAAAGCCCGAAACACCTTCCAGCCAGGATTCGCCTTTGAGGTCCAGCGCCAGGTAAAAAAGCAGCGGCCCCAGGCCCTGCGCGGTACGTGACAGGACGATGCCGGTCAGCACCGTGTGGCGTCGCTGGCTGCTGATCTCCAGCGCGGCACCCCACGCATAGAGCAGCATCAAGACTGCAAAAGTAATGTGTTTGGGCTTGACAAAAAACGAGGCGCCTTCAATCAGGGATTCGACCAGCGCGTAAAACACCAGGCCCACCAGCCGGCTCCACCAGAGCAGCGGCAACCCTTTGAGTCGCCGCCAGGCCAACCAGGCACTTTGCCCCAGCGCCATCGCCAGCAGCACATAGACGTCGGGCTTGCCCCAGCTTGCGCTGCCCTCCCAAATTGCTTCCAACAGCAACAGAAAAAGCGCCAGTTGACCGACACCCTCAAACAGCTCGGTCAGAAACATGCCCAGGAAAGAACCGCGCAGGGTGGCATTGACTTGCCGGTCCAGCGAATCCGGCAGGGGCCGGTCGGCGGTCCCCGCGACGCCAACAGAAGCGGGCTTACTTTGCAATGTTTTGCCGTACCAGCCGCGAAGTCACCGGGTTGAAATAGGCCTCGACGATGCGGCCCTCCTTGTCAAAGCCATAGATCTCATAGCAATCGCCCTTGGCCAGCTTGAAGGTCTTGATGCGATAGCCACGGTGTTCGGCCAGCAGCTTCATCTCGTCCTGGGGTAGCCATTCGCTGCGCGGAGCGGTGGTGCAGATGTCGGTCGCTTTCTCGCGGCTGAAGCCCGCAGGCACTGAAGCGCCCGGGGCCTTGACGGCTGGGTTGCCTTGCGCCAAAACCAGGCCGGGTAACAAGGCCAGCAAGCAGGCGAATGGAGTGGTTGAGAATTTCATGATGGAAGGATTTGGTGAAACAATGTGCTGATTGTGACCCTGTCAAGTTAAGCCGATCTTAAATCCAGCAGCTTGGGGTGACCCGGTTGCACGGCTAAAATCAAAAAGAGTTACTTATTCGTTACCAACCCTTGAAGGACTCCATCATGGCACTTGTTTCAATGCGCGAACTGCTCGACCACGCGGCCGTCAATGGCTATGGCATCCCGGCGTTCAATGTCAACAACCTCGAGCAAGTGCAAGCGGTCATGTCAGCCGCCGACGAGGTGGGTGCGCCGGTCATCCTGCAAGCCAGCGCCGGTGCGCGCAAGTATGCCGGCGAGGCCTTCATCAAGCATCTGATTCTGGCGGCCATTGAAGCCTATCCGCACATCCCGCTGGTGATGCACCAGGACCATGGCCAGAGCCCGGACGTGTGCCAGGGTGCCATCAAACTCGGCTTCAGTTCGGTCATGATGGACGGCTCGCTCATGAGTGACGGCAAAACCATTGCCAGTTACGACTACAACGCCGACGTGACGCGCCAGGTGGTTGACATGGCGCACGCGGTGGGTGTGACGGTCGAAGGGGAACTGGGCTGTCTCGGGTCGCTGGAAACCGGCAAAGGCGACAAGGAAGACGGCCACGGCACCGACGCCCACATGACGCGCGAGCAAATGCTGACCGACCCCGAGCAGGCTGCCGACTTTGTCAAGCGCACGCAACTCGACGCGCTGGCGATTGCCATCGGCACCAGCCACGGTGCCTACAAGTTCACGCGCAAGCCCACCGGCGACATTCTGGCGATTGACCGCGTGATGGCCATCAACAAACGCATTCCCAACACGCACCTGGTGATGCATGGCTCGAGCAGCGTCCCGCAAGAGTCGCTGGCCATCATCAACCAGTACGGCGGCAAGATGCGCGAGACCTACGGCGTGCCGGTCGAAGAAATCCAGAAGGCGATCAAGTTTGGCGTGCGCAAAATCAACATCGACACCGACATCCGCCTGGCCATGACCGGCGCGGTGCGCAAATACATGGCCGAGAACCCGGAAAAGTTTGACGCCCGCGACTGGCTCAAGCCGGCCCGTGAAGCGGCCAAGGCGCTGTGCAAACAACGCTACCTGGAGTTTGGTTGCGAAGGGCAGGGCGCCAAGATCAAAGGCCATTCCCTGAGCGCGGTGGCGGCGCAGTATGCGCGCGGCGAACTGGCGCAAGTGGTGAAATAAGGCGCTGCGACGCCATCGAAGAGCTGACTGAGACTTATCATCACGACCATGACTATTGAATCCACCCTGCACACCTCGTCCCTCACCTCCCTGGCGCTGCTGGCGCGCGGCAAGGTGCGCGACAACTACGCCGTCGGCGACGACCGCATCCTGATGGTAGCCTCTGACCGCATCAGCGCGTTTGATGTCATCATGGGCCAGGCCATTCCGGGCAAGGGCGCACTGCTGACCCAGATGGCGCTGTTCTGGTTTGACAAGCTGGGCCCCAAAGGCTTGAATATTTGCCCAATTCACCTCACCGGCGACGCGCCCGAGAGCGTGGTGACACGCGCCGAAGTGCCGCAGGTGACGGGGCGCTCGATGCTGGTCAAGCGGCTCAAACCGATCCCGGTCGAGGCGGTGGTGCGCGGTTATCTGGCGGGCAGTGGCTGGAAGGAATACCAGGCCAGCCGCAGCGTCTGCGGCGTCCCCTTGCCCGCAGGTCTGAAAAACGCCAGCAAACTGCCTGAGCCGATCTACACGCCTGCCGCCAAAGCCGAGGTGGGCGAACACGACGAGAACATCACATTTGAGCGCACGGTGGAAATCGTCGGCGCTGATCTGGCCGCGCGCATTCGCGACATCAGCATTGCACTCTACAAGGCGGCCAGCGAAATTGCTGCTGAGCGGGGCATCATCATCGCGGACACCAAGTTCGAGTTTGGCCTGGACAAAGACGGCACGCTGACCTTGATGGACGAGGTGTTGACGCCCGACTCATCGCGCTACTGGCCGCAGGAGAGTTATGTCGAGGGTGTCAACCCGCCGAGCTACGACAAACAGTTCTTGCGCGATTGGCTGGAGACGGCCCAGGTCGCGGGCAAGCCCTGGAGCAAAACGCCACCGGCACCGCATCTGCCGCGCGAGGTGATTGCCAACACCGCCGCCAAATACCAGGAAGCGCTGGCGCGGCTGACGCGCTGATCTCAGCTCAGCACCACGCTGCTCAGGCGGCGCCGGTAAGTGGCCACGGTCGGGTCCACCGGCGGGATCTGGCCATCGGCCACTTTGACTTTGGGCGGCTCAATGATGTCCAGAATGGCTATGTAGGTTTTGCGCGCCAGGTCTTCAGACCAGGCCTTGTCGCGCATCAGGATCTCCAGCAGTTCGTCCATGGCACCGGTCCATTGCTGCGCCGCCATCAGGCTTTGGGCTTTGCCGAAGCGCGCATCGAAATCCCGCTTGTTGGCTGCGATTCTTGCATCAAATTCGACTATAGCCCCCGTTGAACCTGCGTGAGTAGCTACCAAATCTATAGCATTCAGCCAGCGCTGCAAAGAGTCAAAACGGCGCACCAGAGCGGTCTTGGCAAGCACCGGGGCGAAGCTTAGCTTGGCGTCATCGGTGCGGCCCTCCTGCAGCAGCAGTTTGACGTAATTGAAGCGCGCCTCTTCATCGTCCGGATTCTTCAGCACCGCTTGCTGCAGTGCCTCGCGCCGGGCTTCGGGATCATTGTCATCCGGCGCATCGGTGACCGATTCGCCCGTGACCTCGGCCTCCAGTACCTCGGCGGCGGGCAGGTGCTTGTCCAGAAAGGCCTTGATCTCGCCCTCGGGCAAAGCGCCCATGAAACCATCGACCGGTTTGCCCCCGCTCATCAGCACGCAAGTCGGGATGCTGCGCACGCCAAAGGCCTGACTGAGTTCCTGCTCCTGGTCGGAGTCGATCTTCACCAGCTTGAAGCGGCCGGCGTAGGCGGTCTCGAGCTTTTCCAGCAAGGGCCCGATGACCTTGCAGGGCCCGCACCAGGGTGCCCAAAAGTCCACCAGCACGGGCGTTTGCAGAGAGGCGTTAATGACCTCGGCGTCAAAGTTTGCAACAGTAACATTCAACATTTTTTTGATCCTGGTAGGCGTAGCGGTGTGTGAGTAATAATCTGATTCTATTAACTTGCGGACTGAACCACGATGAATACTCAAATTGGCGTTGTCATGGGGTCCAGTTCCGACTGGGACACGATGCAGCATGCTGTGCACATTCTCCAGCAATTTGGCATCGTGCATGAGACGCGTGTGGTCTCGGCGCACCGCATGCCGGATGATATGTTTGCCTACGCCAAGGCGGCACGAGCGCGCGGCCTGAAGGCGATTATCGCGGGCGCCGGTGGTGCCGCACATGTGGCAGGCATGCTGGCCGCGCTGACCACCGTGCCGGTGCTGGGCGTGCCGATGGCCAGCAAGCATCTGGCAGGACTGGATTCGCTCTACAGCATCGTGCAAATGCCAAAAGGCATTCCGGTCGCCACTTTTGCCATTGGTGCGGCCGGTGCCGCCAACGCCGCCCTGTTTGCCGTGGCCATGCTGGCCAACGACGACGCCGGTTTGCTGGCCCAACTCGACGCCTTTCGCGCCGCGCAAACCGAGTCGGCGCGCAGTACGACCTTGCCACCGGTGCTGTAAGTTGCCCCCGTCTGTAACGAACGCAGCCAACACAAGGACAACGCAATGGCATCCGGAAAAATACTTGTCGCGCAGGGCGGCGGCCCGACCGCCGTCATCAACCAGTCGCTGGTCGGTGTCGCGCTGGAGGCGCGTCGCTTTGGGCAGGTGCAGCATATTTACGGCGCGCACCACGGCGTGCGCGGCATCGTGGATGAAGACTTTGTTGATCTGACACAAGAGACCAGTCACAACCTGGAATTGGTGGCCGGCACGCCATCCAGTGCGCTGGGCTCCACGCGCGACAAGCCCGACATCGCCTATTGCCGGGAGATCTTCAAGGTCTTGCAGGCGCATCAGATCGAACATTTCTTCTACATCGGTGGCAACGATTCGAGCGACACGGTGCGCATCGTCAGCCAGGAGGCGCACAAGGCCGGCTATCCGCTGCGCAGCATTCACATTCCAAAGACCATCGACAATGATCTGGTCGGCAACGACCACACGCCCGGCTATCCATCGGCGGCGCGCTTTGTGGCGCAGGCCTTTGCCGGTGCCAATCTGGACAACGCGGCGCTGCCCGGCGTCTATGTTGGCGTGGTGATGGGGCGCCACGCCGGTTTTCTGGCGGCGGCGTCAGCGCTGGGCAAGAAATTTCCGGATGACGGCCCGCACCTGATCTACCTGCCCGAGCGCATCTTTGATCTGGCGCAGTTTCTGGCTGACGTGAAAGCGATTTTTGAGCGCTACGGTCGCTGCGTGATCGCCGTGTCCGAGGGCATTCACGATGCCAGTGGCACACCGATTGCCGCGTTGCTGGCGAAAGAAATGGAGCAGGATGCGCACGGCAATGTGCAACTCTCGGGCAACGGCGCGCTGGCTGATTTGCTGTGCGACGAGATCAAGTCCAAACTCAAAATCAAGCGCGTGCGCGGCGACACCTTTGGCTACCTGCAACGCTCGTTCATTGGCTGCGTGTCCGATGTCGATCAGCGCGAAGCGCGTGAGGTCGGCGAAAAAGCCGTGCAGTTTGCCATGTGGGGCGGCCAGGACGGCTCGGTGGCGATCAAGCGCACTGGCTTCTATTCGGTGGACTATGAGTTGCTCGCGCTGGACGCGGTGGCCGGCAAGACGCGGGTCATGGAGGACGAGTTCATCGCCAGCAACGGCACCGACGTGACCGACGCGTTTCGCATGTACCTGCGCCCGCTGCTGGGCTCCGGCTTGCCCGACGCCTTCCGTTTGCGCCACAACCCGGTGGCCAAGGTACTTCATGTATGAAATTGGTCTCAAGACCCCGTCCGTTCTGCGCAATACGCTATTGTTTTAGTATCGGGGTGGAGCCCCTTGGCGGCCCATCGGTCGCTGCGGTGCAACGCAGGCACAGCCTGCCGGCATTGCTGGCAGGGCTGGCGCTGGTGCTGTTCGGCTGCGCCAGCGCGCCTGAACCTCCGCTGCCGATCACGGTGCCGGTGCCACCAGCTGCACCGACACCAGTTGTCAAAGTCAGGCCGGTGATTGGTCTGGTGCTGGGCGGCGGCGCGGCCAAGGGTTTTGCCCACATCGGTGTCATCAAGGCGCTCGAAGCCCAGGGTGTCGTGCCAGATCTGGTGATTGGAACCAGTGCCGGTGCCTTGGTCGGCGCACTCTATGCGGCGGGCAAGAGCGGCTTTGAGTTGCAAACGCTGGCCATGCCGCTCAACGAGTTTCAGGTGAGCGACTGGGTGCTGCCGGACCGCGGCCTGATCAAGGGCGACGCGTTGGCAAAATTCGTCAACACGGCGGTGGGGGGTCGGCCGCTCGAAAAATTGCCGATCAAGCTGGGTGTGGTGGCGACCGATCTGGCCAGCGGCGAGGCGGTGGTGTTTCGCAGCGGCGACACCGGCACCGCCGTGCGCGCATCGAGCAGCGTGCCAGGTATTTTTCAGCCGGTTGCCATTCGGGGTCACGAATATGTCGATGGGGGCCTCTCGAGTCCGCTGCCGGTGCGTCTGGCGCGCGACATGGGAGCGACTTTTGTGATTGCCGTGGATATTTCGGACCGGCCGGCCAGCGCCAAACTGGCCAGCACATTTGACATCCTGATGCAGTCGGTCACCATCATGGGCCAGTCAATTGCGCGCCATGAGCTGGCGCTGGCCGACGTGGTGATCCGGCCCAACACCCAACAGCTTGGCGTGACTGACTTCAATACGCGCCACCGCGCCGTGCTGGAGGGTGAAAAAGCGGCGGCGCTGCAAATGCCCGCGCTCAAGGCCAAACTGGCGCACTTTGATTAAGATCGCCCAGCCAAGCACGCGGTCGAGGATCGCGCTATGATGAACGCCGGTAGGGAATTGATCAATATGAAAGCCTGAAACAATATGATTGCGCGCACTGGCTCAGGCCCATTCTTGCTGGCGCGTTTGCGCCCATGCGTGTCGCGCTTCTGTCTGAATCAATGATGGGCTGGATGGGTCTCTTTGCGGTGAGTGCGGTTTTGGCCCTCTGCCTATTGGGCCTGTATTTTCGTGAACACCGGCGCCGCCTGGCGCTTGTCATGCAGCTCAAAGAGCTCGCGCAGCCAGGTGTCGCTGAACTCGATCATGACCCGCTGACGGGCTTGTTGACGCGTTTTGGTTTTGACGCCGTGCTGGATCAATGGGTGCAACAGGCGCAGGCAAACGCGGGGGCAGTCTGCGTCGTGTATGTTGCACTGGACAATTTTGGTTTGCTCAGCGACGCCTTTGGCCAGGACATGGGTGAGCGCCTGCTGCAGGAGCTGTCGCGCCGACTGGCGGCCTGTACCGGTCCCGAGGTAGCGGTGGGTCGCTTGACGCCGGATGAATTCGGACTCATTGTCAAGGGCGACATGGCGCAAGGGCGTGCCGGCGCCAACCGCGTTGCCGAGGTTTTGGCCAAACCCTTCAAGTTTGAATCAGTCCAGACCCAGTTGAGTTGCTCGATCGGAATCGCCGCCTATCCAGAGCACGGCGCGCGCGCCAAACTACTGGGCAACGCGGCCTTGGCCATGCGTAGCGTCAAGCTCAATGGCGGCGGTGGTTTTTGCGAATACGACCTCAACATGGGCGTGACCGTGCGCGAACAGGCAGTCCTGGTCAATGACTTGCGAGGTGCGCTGGCGCTGGGCCAATTGGAACTTTATTTCCAACCCAAAGTGGATGCCATCAGCTTGCAAGTCACTGCGTCGGAGGCCCTGCTGCGCTGGCACCATCCGGAGCATGGCTTGGTGAGCCCGGTGGTTTTCATCCCGCTGGCCGAGCGCTACGGCCTGATCGGCGAGATCGGCAATTGGGTCATTGAAGAGGCTTGTCGCAAAGCGGCGCGCTGGCGCGAGCGCGGGTTGCGCATGCGCGTGGCCGTCAACATTTCGGGCTATCAGATGCGCGAGGAGGATTTGGTCGAGCGCATCGAGTCGGCACTGCGGCGCAACGGCATACAGCCCGGGCGTTTTACCTGCGAGATCACCGAATCGGTCGCCATGGAGGACACCAAGGTAACCCAGCAGACCTTTGACAAGATGCGCCAGGCCGGTTTCCATGTCTCGATTGACGATTTCGGCACCGGCTATTCGAGTCTGGCCACCTTGCGCCGTTTGCCCGCCGCCGAGCTCAAGATCGACCGCGCTTTTGTCTGCGACCTGGAAGAAAGCGAAGACGCCCGCCTGATCGTCAAGTCGATTGTCAACATGGCCACAGCGCTTAATTTGCGCGTCGTCGCCGAGGGCGTTGAGACCGTCGGGCAGTGCGAACTGCTGGTCAGCCTGGGTTGCAACGAACTACAGGGCTTTCTTTTTTCGATGCCGATCCCGGCTGATGAACTTGAGCGTCTGGCGCTCGACGCGCATCACCCCGATAGCGTTGAGTTTCGACAGTCTCTGTTCGCCGCCACCAGGCAAGGAGAATTGTCGGATGATTTGCGTCCCTTCCCGATCGGCTTTGATAGCTGAATCCGGGTTTAAGCGAGGGTGGCAGATCTGCGCTGGCGCCGCCTGCCAATCCCGCTGCTTACATCATTAGTGGCATGAATGAATAGGCTAAACGATTAATTATTGTTTCCATCAGGCCGGTCTTGTCACACACTGCGCGCCTTCACAACAATTTAATTGGAGCGCAACATGCTGGTCGGACTGCCCAAAGAAATCAAGAACCACGAATACCGCGTCGGCCTCACCCCGGCCAGCGTGCGCGAACTCACCGGGCACGGCCATCAAGTGCTGGTGCAAACCGGCGCCGGTGCGCCCATCGGCCTGAGCGACGAGCAATATGTGGCCGCCGGTGCCAAGCTGGCAGCCAGCGCGAAGGACGTGTTTGCGCAAGCCGACATGATCGTCAAGGTCAAGGAGCCGCAACCGGTGGAATGCGCCATGCTGCGTCCGGGACAAATTTTGTACACCTACCTGCACCTGGCACCGGACCCGGAGCAAACCAAGCTGCTGATCAAGTCGGGCGCGGTCTGTATTGCATATGAAACTATCACCGGAGCGGGCGGCGGACTGCCGCTGTTGGCACCGATGAGCGAAGTGGCGGGCCGCATGGCAGTGCAAGCCGGTGCGGCGCATCTGGAAAAGTCCAAGGGTGGCATGGGCGTGCTGCTTGGTGGCGTGCCAGGCGTGGCCGCCGCCCACGTGGTGATTCTGGGTGCCGGCGTGGTCGGTACGCATGCGCTGCAGATGGCTGTCGGCATGGGCGCCAAGGTCACGGTGTTGGACAAGAACGTGGACCGTCTGCGTGCCTTGGACCTGGTTTTTGGCAACCGCATTCACACCGTTTATTCGACTGATCATAGTGTGGAAGAAGCCGTGCTCGATGCGGAACTGGTGGTTGGCGGCGTGTTGATCCCGGGCGCGGCCGCGCCCAAGTTGGTCACACGCAGCATGATCGCGCGCATGAAAAAAGGCGCAGTGGTGGTCGATGTGGCCATCGATCAGGGCGGCTGCTTTGAGACCTCGCACGCCACCACGCACGATGACCCGACCTTCATGGTCGATGGCGTCGTGCATTACTGCGTCGCCAACATGCCCGGTGCTGTCGCTCGCACCTCGACTTTTGCCCTCAACAACGCCACCATTGCACACGCCGTGGCAGTGGCCGACCAGGGCTGGAAGCAGGCACTCAAGGACAATGTGCACCTGAAACACGGCCTGAACGTGGCCAATGGCCAGGTCACGTATGAAGCAGTGGCCAAAACGCTGGGCTACAAGTACGTCAGTGCCGACAGCCTGCTGGCTTGAGATCAGCTTGGTTGATTGACCAATGAAAAAGGCCTCCGGGTATCGCTACCTGGAGGCCTTTGTACTATCTAATGGTGCCGATTAACGGATTCGAACTGTTGACCTACCGCTTACAAGGCGGTTGCTCTACCAACTGAGCTAAATCGGCATGGTATTGATTTTACTGGACGCCCACCGGCTTGCCCGACACTCGCCGCCGATTATTTGACCCGTTTCAGCGCCGGTCGCGCACCTTTTGTCGTTGGTCGCGGCGGTTCGGGTTGATCCTTTGAGCGTTCCTCGGTCGGCTTGGTCTCAACGCGCACCAATTTGACTGTCTTGCCTTCGGGCTCCGGTGCGGCTTGCAGCGTCCACCTCAGCAACCCGGTCTTTTGCCGCGTTTGCCGACTGCTGGCCAGCTTTGGCTGGCTCCACCGGAAACGCCATGCCCTGCCCATTTTCCCGGGCATAGATCGCGCTGACCTGGTTGATCGGCACCATGATCTCGCGCGCCTTGCCGGCGAAACGTGCCTTGAACTCAATAAAGTCGTTTCCCAATTTGAGCGCGGTGGTTGCATCGAAACTGATGTTGAGCACAATTTGCCCGTCCTTGACGTACTCGCGCGGCACCTGCACGCTATCGTCCACCATGACCGCAACATACGGCGTCAGGCCGCTGTCGGTACACCATTCATAGAGAGCCCGAATCAGGTAGGGGCGCGTTGAGATGGTTTCAGAAGTTTGCATCGTAGCGACGGCCCAAAACGCTTACTTGCGCATCACTTTTTCGGACGGGGTCAGCGCTTCAATGTAGGCCGGACGCGAGAAGATGCGCTCGGCGTACTTGAGCAGGGGGGCAGCGTTCTTGCTTAAATCGATGCCGTAATAGTCCAGCCGCCACAACAGGGGTGCAATCGCCACGTCGAGCATCGAGAAGCCATCCCCCAGCATGAATTTGTTTTTCAGGAACACCGGCGCCAGTTGTGTCAGGCGGTCCCGGATGTGGCCGCGCGCCTTGTCCAGCATCTTTTCGTTGTTCTTGGCCGCGCGTGACTCAAGCGTGGAGACGTGCACAAACAATTCCTTCTCAAAATT
Organism: uncultured beta proteobacterium; assembly: GCA_963750665.1. GTDB lineage: Bacteria > Pseudomonadota > Gammaproteobacteria > Burkholderiales > Burkholderiaceae_C > Rhodoferax. The sequence continues at coordinate 174,000 of CAVVRQ010000028.1, read as the reverse complement.
GAGCAGGAACAGACGCACCCGTGCCCGATCCACCGGGTCGCCCGGCATCAACTGCGGATGCGGGAAACGCTCATCAATGTATTCATTGATGATGTTGGACTCATACAGAATCAGATCACGCTCCACCAGAATCGGCACCTGGCCGTAGGGGTTCATGACGCTGATATCTTCGGGTTTGTTGTACAGGTCCACGTCGCGAATCTCAAAGTCCATACCTTTTTCAAACAGGACAAAACGGCAGCGGTGGGAAAATGGGCAGGTTGTGCCTGAATACAAAACCATCATGATGGGACTCCTAAAAAGTAAAAGAGTGGGAGGCGCACTGGCAATCCCACTCCAGACGGCTCAGTTGCACCGGGTGGTGCAAAACCCGGGCCGGGTTAATTGACACTACTTGACGTCTTTCCAGTAGGCCGCATTCAGGCGCCAGGCAAACAGCGTCAGAACACCCAGAAAAAGCAGGACCCAGATGCCGATGCGCACGCGCGTGTTTTGAACCGGCTCGGCCATCCATTGCAAATAGTTGACCAGATCGCCAATGGTTTCATCGTACTGCTGTGCGCTCATGCTGCCCGGGCTGAGTTGCTCCCAGCCTTTGAGCACGTGCACCACTTCATCGTGTGCCTTGTGTTCTTCAAACACCGGACGGCGCTCGCCCTGGAGCTGCCACAAGACGTGCGGCATCGCCACGTTCGGAAATGCCAGGTTGTTCCAGCCGGTCGGCCTGGTTTCGTCCTTGTAGAACGAACGCATATAGGTGTACAGGTAGTCGGCACCGGTGCCGCCCGCACCCGCGCGCGAGCGTGCCAGCACGGTCAGGTCCGGTGGGTTGACGCCAAACCAGCCCTTGGCGAGTTGCGGGTCAATCGCCGCCTTCATGGTGTCGCCGATCTTGCCGTTGGTCAGCAGCAGATTGGACTTGATTTGTTCCTCGGTCAAGCCAATGTCTGTCAGACGGTTAAAGCGCATGAACGCGGCCGAGTGGCAATTGAGGCAATAGTTGACAAAGAATCTGGCACCATTTTGCAGCGCCGCCATGTCGTTGGTCTTGTTGGGTACTTTGTCCCACGTGAGGCCGCCGGTGTTGGCCCGCACGCCTGCCGCCAGACCCAGGACCAGCAGCAAAGCGAGAACAAATTTTTGCGTGAAACCCATTGTCTTCATGATTTTGTGCTCCCGCTCAATGGGCCGAGAAGCTGACGCGATCGGGCACCGGCTTGGGTGTTCCAATCCGACTCCACCAGGGCATCAGCGCGAAAAACCCAAAATAGAACAGCGTTCCGACTTGCGCCACGCGTCCCCCAATGGCCGACGGCGGCTGCGTGCCCAGATAGCCCAGCACCAGAAAGTTGAGGACAAAAACGGCGTAAAGGTACTTGTGCCAGTCAGGCCGGTAGCGGATGGACTTGACCGGGCTGTTATCGAGCCAAGGCAGAAAAAACAGGATCACCACCCCACCGCCCATGGCCACCACGCCCCAGAATTTGGCATCGATGGCCAGCATCATCGCGACCACCAGCAGGGCACCGCCGACGATCAAGCCCTTGAACAGGGTCGGCATTTTGACCTTGACCACACTCAGCCCGGCACCCAGCAGCACGCAGGCGATCAGCGCGTACATCATCTCGCTGGTGACGGCGCGCAGCAGCGAGTAAAAGGGTGTGAAATACCAGACTGGCGCGATGTGCGCTGGCGTCTGGAACGGGTTGGCCGGGATGAAGTTGTTGTATTCCAGGAAGTAGCCACCCATTTCGGGCGCAAAGAAGATGATGGCGCTAAACACCATCAGGAACACGCACACGGCAAAGAAGTCGTGCACCGAGTAGTAAGGATGAAACGGGATGCCGTCCAGCGGGATGCCCCTGGCGTCCTTGTTGGCCTTGATTTCGATGCCGTCCGGGTTGTTGGAACCCACTTCGTGCAAGGCGATGATGTGCGCCACCACCAGGCCCAGCAAGACCAGCGGCACCGCGATCACGTGAAAGCTGAAAAAACGGTTCAGGGTGGCGTCGCCAACCACAAAATCGCCCCGGATCAGCAGCGCCAGATCCGGGCCGATAACGGGCACGGCGGAGAACAGGTTGACAATCACCTGCGCGCCCCAGTAGCTCATCTGGCCCCAGGGCAGCAGGTAGCCCATGAAGGCTTCTGCCATCAGCGCCAGGAAAATGGCGCAGCCAAAGAGCCAGGTCAGCTCGCGCGGCTTGCGGTAGCTGCCGTACAGCAGGCCACGGTACATGTGCAGGTAGACCACGGCAAAAAAAGCCGAGGCACCGGTGGAGTGCATGTAGCGGATCAACCAGCCCCCGGGCACGTCACGCATGATGTACTCGACCGAGCCAAAGGCCAGCGCCGCATCGGGCTTGTAGTTCATCACCAAAAAAATGCCGGTCAGCAGCTGGATCACCAGCACCACCAGCGAGAGCACGCCAAAAACGTACCAGATATTGAAGTTTTTGGGCGCGTAATACTCGCTCATGTGCGCCTTGAACAGCGCGGTCAAGGGGAATCGGTTATCGATCCAGTTAAGCAGCTTTTCGCCCGCAGCGGCATTGGGGGAAATTTCGTGGAATTCAGCCATGATGCGCGTCCTTAGGCTGCTTTGTCGTCGCCAATGAGCAACTTGGTAGCGGAGAGATAGCGGTGTGGCGGCACTTCAAGGTTGTCGGGTGCGGGCTTGTTCTTGAAAACGCGTCCGGCCAGATCAAAGGTTGAACCGTGGCAGGGGCAGAAGAAGCCGCCCTCCCAATTGTCGGGCAGAGAAGGCTGGGCACCCGGCGTGAACTTGTCAGACGGCGAGCAACCCAGGTGGGTGCAGATGCCGACCACCACCAGGTACTCCGGCTTGACGGAACGCGTGGGGTTACGCGCATAGTCGGGCGCCTGGTCGGCGGCTTTGCGCTCGGACTTGGGGTCGGCCAATTGCGGGTCGTTCTTGGCCAGCGCGGCCAGTTGCTCCGGCGTGCGCCGCATGATCCAGACGGGCTTGCCACGCCACTCGACCGTCATTTTTTCGCCGGGTTGAAGTTCCGAAATGTCAGCCTCCACCGCTGCACCGGCCGCCTTGGCCTTCTCGGACGGCTGAAAACTACTGACGAACGGCACCGCCGCAGCGATACCGCCGACGGCACCGACGCAACTCGTGGCAATCAGCCAGGTTCGCTTGCTGGTGTCAACCTGCGCGCTGCTGGCAAGGGTTTCACTCATGGGAATCCTCAGGGAAGAATGACGATTTGGGGAGTCGGGCATTGTAACTGAGCTCCTGAAGACGAGCAGGGTACGCGTGCGATGCAAACTGGTGTGTTTTGGCATCGAGCCCTTACGCACGGCAGGGCGACTGGGTCAGGCGCATGCGGTTTTGGAGCCAAAACACGCACGGGGCCAGATTACTTGTACGCCAGCTTCCTGCTCGCGCGCCTTTGGCCCCAAAGCCCGGTCACCTGACCCAATCACCCTGCCTCGACAATGTTGTAACCGTGAATTCTTTAAGAAAAAGACCGCTGGCCCATTGTCTGTCTGCATAACCAGCTATCAAATTTAGTTGAAACAGGATTTGAGAGATAGCTTGATGGATCAGTCAAGCAGATCGCCCCACAGGGTTGAGCGGGCGTTTTGCGCCACAAAGTGCCCGATGGCTGCATTCGCACTGCTGCCATGTCAAAAGCGCCTCGGGCGTGGTGATTGGGTCAGGCGACCGGGCTTTGGGGTGCAAGGCGCGCGCCCAACAAGCTTGGCATACTGCTTTACTATTCCCGCGCGTGTTTGCGCCCCAAAACCGCATGCGCCTGACCCAGTCGCCGCGCCGAACTTCAATGCCGCTTGTCAACACACTGGACTGGGGCTGCCCATGGCACGCCAGCCGCGTACCGACCCGGCGGGTGGAGCGTGCATCCCTTGCGCTGCGCTGAAAGCAACTAAACTATTCAGCCAGTCCAGTCAATCTTCAAACCACTTTCACCCACAGGAGTTGTCAGCCATGGGCATGATGCAGGAATTCAAGGAGTTTGCCGTCAAGGGCAATGTGATGGATCTCGCAGTCGGCGTGATCATTGGCGGTGCGTTTGGCAAGATTGTCGAGTCGGTGGTGGGCGACCTGATCATGCCGGTCGTCGGCGCCATCTTCGGAAAACTCGACTTCTCAAGCCTGTTTGTCGTGCTCGGCCAGCCACCTGCGGGCACGGCCCTGACGCTCGACGCGCTGAAAAAGGCCGGTGTACCGGTCTTTGCCTACGGCAACTTCATCACGGTCGCCGTTAATTTTGCCATTCTGGCCTTCATCATCTTCATCATGGTCAAGCAGATCAACCGGCTCAAGAGGCAAACCCCGCCCGCGCCAGCCGCAACGCCTGTGGTGGCCGAAGACGTGCTGCTGCTGCGCCAGATCCGGGACAGCCTGCAGAAGTAGACTTGCTATTTATTAAGTAGCATGTTTTGCAGGTAATACGGGCGTTAACGGCTGAATTTCTATGTATTTTGCAACCCGCACAGCTGTCGTGCCATGCGAATCGCCGCCAGCAGGCTGGCGCTGTCGGCCTGGCCCGTCCCGGCAATATCAAACGCCGTGCCGTGGTCCGGGCTGGTGCGCACCAGCGGCAGGCCCAGCGTCACGTTGACGCCTTTTTCAACCCCCAGGTACTTCACCGGGATCAGGCCCTGGTCGTGGTACATCGCCAGCACCACGTCAAATTCGCCTGGTTGATCGCCCTGTGCGCGGGCTCGCATGAAAACCGTATCGGGCGCAAACGGGCCGCTGACGGTCAAACCCAATGCACGTGCCGCAGCAATGACGGGCGCGATGATGTCGATCTCTTCGCGGCCGAACAAACCGCCCTCGCCGGCGTGCGGGTTCAAACCCGCGACACCGATGCGCGGCGCGCGGCCCAGCACCAGGCTGAGCGAGTCATGCGTGATGCGCAGGGTTTGCAGCACGTTGTCAAAGCTCACGGCCTCGATCGCCTGCCGCAGAGATACATGAATGCTCACCAGCACCACGCGCAACTCATCATTGGCCAGCATCATGCGTACTGGCATTTCGCTGATCGGCTTGCCGCAATGCGCCGCCGCCAGCGCCTGCAGCATTTCGGTGTGGCCAGGGTAGTTTGCGTGCGGGGCTCCCGCCAGTGACAAGGCCGCCTTGTTCAAGGGCGCGGTCACCAGGGCAGCAATCTCGCCACGCAAGGCAGCCTGTGCCGACCACACCACGCACTCACCCGCCAGCCGGCCGGCAGCGGCGCTGAGGCAGCCAAATGTGGCCAGCTCGGTGGGGGTGCCGACCTGCAACACCGGCAGGCAGCGCGGCGGCAGTGTGAGTGCCTCGGCGCTCGACTCGATCAGCGCGACCGGCAGCGGGATTTGCCCGGCGCTGATGACCTGAACGGCCCGACGCAGGGTCGCCACGTCGCCCACGACAAAACAGTCGCGCGTGTCGTCCGGCGCGTCGCGAAACGCCTTGGCGATGATCTCGGGGCCGATGCCGGCCGCGTCACCCTGGGTGATGGCGATAGGAAGTTTTTGCATGCTCAGGCCGGGTTGTCGATGTCAATGAATTCATGCGCCAGTTCGAACTGGGCGGCGATGTGCGCCGCCACGGCGGGTGCGCCATAGCGTTCGCTGGCGTGGTGGCCGCAGGCCAGGTAGGCCACGCCCATTTCCCGCGCATAGTGCGCCTGCGGCTCCGACAACTCGCCGGTGATAAAGGCATCGGCACCGGCGGCAATCGCCGCCTCAAAATTGCTTTGCCCGCCACCACTGCACCATGCAATGTTTTTAATAGCGCGTTGCGCAGTATCAACAAGCGTTACAGGCCGATTAACTACGTTTTCAAGGTGCTGGGCCAAAACCTGCGCCGAGGCGAAACAGGTGCCATCCGTGCGCTCGCCCAGACAGCCCAGTTGCTGCTCGCCAAAGCGCGACTGCGTCGTCAGGCCCAAGCGCAGGCCCAGTTGCGCGTTGTTGCCCAACGTCGGGTGCGCATCCAGCGGCAAATGGTAGGCGAACAGGTTGATGTCATGCGCCAGCAGCAGCGCCAGGCGCTGCTTCATCCAGCCCGTCACGCAGCCGTCCTGGCCGCGCCAGAAGAGGCCGTGATGGACAAAAATGGCCTGCGCCTGGGCTGCCATGGCGGCTTCAATCAGCGCCCGGCTGGCCGTCACGCCGGAGACGATCTTGCCGACCTGGGCACAGCCTTCCACTTGCAGCCCGTTGGGACCGTAGTCGTGAAAGCGCTCAGGTTGCAGCAAGGCATTGAATGCTGCCAGAAGCTGGGTGCGGTGCATCATGTCATGGCGCTGGCGGGGAAAACATCGCCTGATGATAAGCGCCCCCGCCGATGCAAGCCCGTGCGCCTACAATTTGCCAACTGATTCTTGACTCCCACTTTAAATGGTGGCGCGCCGCGCCGGAAATTTCTCATGCAACGTCTCTGGTTATTGTTTTGCCAAACGGTTACCGTCTTGCTGGCCGCCTATTTTGTCGTCGGCACACTCAAACCCGACTGGCTGGGAAACCGCGCTTCACTCAGCGGCGGCATCGCCTTGCTCGAAGCGCCCGCGGCCAGCACCGCGACGCCACCAGCTGGCAGCTTCCGGCTCGCCGCGCAACGCTCATCGGCGGCAGTGGTCAGCATCAACACCAGCAAAGCGGCTCGCAATCGGCATGGCAACGATCCCTGGTTCAAATTCTTTTTTGGCGAGCAGGGCGACGAGCCGCAGGTTGGCCTGGGCAGTGGCGTCATCGTCAGCGCCAGTGGCTATATCCTGACCAACAACCATGTGGTCGAGAGCGCCGACGAGATTGAGGTCGTGCTCAATGACAGTCGCCGGGCCCGCGCCAAAGTGATTGGCACCGACCCCGACAGCGATCTGGCGGTATTGAAGATTGAACTCGACCGGCTGCCGGTCATTGTGCTGGGCAATTCGGACGGGTTGCAGGTAGGCGACCAGGTGCTGGCCATTGGCAACCCCTTTGGCGTCGGTCAAACCGTCACCGGCGGCATTGTCAGTGCGCTCGGGCGCAACCAGCTCGGCATCAACACGTTTGAGAACTTTATCCAGACCGATGCCGCCATCAACCCCGGCAATTCGGGCGGCGCGCTGGTCGATACCAACGGCAACCTGCTGGGCATCAATACCGCCATTTACTCGCGCTCGGGCGGCAGCATGGGCATTGGTTTTGCCATTCCGGTGGCCACCGCCAAACTGGTGCTCGAAGGCATCGTGAAAGACGGGCAGGTTACGCGCGGCTGGATTGGCGTCGAGCCCAACGAGTTGTCGCCGGAACTGGCTGAAACTTTTGGCGTTCAGGCCAAAGAAGGTGTGCTCATTACCGGTGTGCTGCAAGGCGGACCGGCCTCGCAGGCCGGGATCAAACCGGGCGATGTGGTGACCGGCGTCGCGGGCAAACGCGTGGCCAGTGTGGCTGACTTGTTGAGCGGCGTGGCGGCCCTGAAACCGGGCACAGCCGCCAAGTTCAGCGTGCTGCGGCGCGACGCGCCAGTGGAACTGACGGTGACGCCCAGTGTGCGGCCAAAACCAAGAAAGCCGGTGCAGTGATCAACCTGAAGTCTTGGCCGCGTCAGCGGCTTGCTCGGGTGCCTGGGTGTGTTTGATGAAGAGCTTGGCCGCCAAAATGCCCACTTCGTAAAGCAGGATCATCGGCAGTAGCAAGGCGATCATGGAAACCGGATCGGGCGGCGTCACCAGACCCGCCACGGCAGCGGCGGCAACGATAAAATAGGTCCGGAATGACTTGAGCTGCGCAATCGTCACGATGCCCATGCGGGCCAGAATGACCACCACAATCGGCACTTCAAAGGCCACGCCAAAGGCAATGAACATGGTGATAACAAAGTCAAGATAAGCCTCAATGTCCGGACTGACCGCCACCGACATGGGTGCCATCTTCTGAATCGCCGGAAAAGCTTGTCCGAAGACGAAAAAATAGCAAAACGCGGCACCCAGGTAAAACAGCATGGTGCTGGCCGCCACCAGCGGCAACACCAGGCGTTTCTCATGCTTGTACAGGCCCGGCGCGACAAAGGCCCAGATCTGATAAAGAATCCAGGGCAGCGATAAACCCACGGCCGCCAGCGCCGTCACCTTGATCGGCACCAAAAACGGCGACACAACGCCGACGGCAATCATGCGCGAACCTTCGGGCAGTGCCTTGACCAGCGGCATTGCCAGTAAATCGTAAAGTTTCGACGGCCCGGGGTAGAACAACAAGACAGCCAGCACAGCCGCAATGCCGTAAACGGCGCGCAGCAGCCGGTCGCGCAACTCCACCAGGTGCGCAATGAAGGGCTGTTCGGTACCGGCCAGTTCGTCGTCTGGCTTGACGGGATCAGACATCAGTTCACTTTAGACGGCCGAAAGCGGGCGACCCGCGCCGCGCCGGACAGCGCGTGCGTGCGAATGCCACTGCGCGCCTTGTACCAGTTGGGTGTGGCACCGAGCTTGAGGCGCCATTTTTTTTTAGGGTGCTGGTAGGCCGGGAAAGTGACCGGCGGCTCGATTGGCTTGAATGCATCAGCCTCGGCCGTGGTCTCGGCCCAGTTCTTTTCGAAATCGCTGGCGCTGGTCTGGATCGAACTCTCGACGTCGCGTGCCGCGCTGGCCACCGTGTCCTTCATTTTCTTCAGTTCGTCCAGCTCCATCGAGCGATTGACTTCATCCTTGACGTCGGCCACGTAGCGCCGCGCGCGCCCGAGCAGGGTGCCAATGGTCTTGGCCAGGCCGGGCAGCTTTTCCGGTCCAATCACCACCAGCGCGATGCCGCCGATGATGGCCAGTTTGGTAACCCCAATGTCAATCACTGCGCACGAACCTCAAGCCTTGTTCTTGGCTTCAACATCAATGGTTTCTTTGGCGTCTGCAGCATGGGTTGTCACTTGCTGCGTGGCAGGCACATCAGCCGGCTTGTCGGCACCACCGTCTTTCATGCCGTCCTTGAAGCCCTTGACCGCGCCACCCAGATCCGAGCCAATGTTGCGCAGCTTCTTGGTGCCAAAAATGACGATGATGATGACCAGAAAAATGATCAAATGTGTGGTCGATAGTCCCATGAGCTTCTCCAGAAACGTAAAACGATTTTAAGTCGGGCGGTCGCGCATTATCCCTTGAGCCAGGGCCGCGGGCCGCCCATCACATGAATATGCAAGTGCGGCACTTCCTGGCGCCCCTCGGCGCCGGTATTGCACAGCATCCGGAAACCCCCGTCCGGATAGGGGTTACAGCCCCGTTGCAAGGCCAGTTGCGGTGCCAACACCAGCATGCGCCCAAGCAAGGCCGCGTGTTCGCTGTCCAGGTGCGCCATGGAAGGAATATGCATTTTTGGGATCATTAAAAAATGCACCGGTGCCCAGGGATGAATGTCATTGAAAACAAAGATTTCATCGTCCTGATAGACCACACTGGCTGGAATCTTGCCTGCCACGATCTTGCAAAAGAGGCAACCCGGATCACTGGCAACGATTGCGGCGTTCATGCCGGGAACTCCATGGCCAGGCCCTTGTTCATGCGCACCATGCCGTTGACGATGCGGTAAAGAAACCAGATCGAGATGATCAGCCAGGCGATGGCACCCGGCACATACAGCAACAAAAACAGCGGGAACGTGACCAGATACAGCAGCCCGGCGATGATGACGGTGCGGATGCGCCAGCGGAAATGCGAGGCGTGCCAGGTGCCTGCTGCGTCCGGGCGTTTCACCATGTCAAGGATCAACGCTGCAATCAGCAAGATCAGCCCAAATTGCGCGCCCGGAATCAGGGCTCCAATGGCCACAATCAAATGCAGGATATAGCTGATGGTGCCCACCGTGTTGAGCGACTGCAGTTGTTGCAACCGCGCCTGGTCCGCGCCGGCATCATGGCCCGGCATCGAAAAGTCCTGTGTCATCCGCTTTCTCCTTCACGCGCTTGTAGCTTGCGCAAGGCTTTTTCTTCAATGCCGCTGGTGCCCGCGCGGCGCGCCAGCTCGGCCACTACATCGGTTGGCGTCAGGCCGTAATGCGCCAGTGCAATCATGCAGTGGAACCACAGGTCGGCCACCTCATGCACGATTTTGGCCTTGTTGCCGCCATGGTCGGCGTCCTTGGCGGCCATCACCACCTCGGTGGCCTCCTCGCCAATCTTTTTCAGAAACGCGTCCGGCCCCTGCTGCAACAGACGCGCCACGTAACTGGTCTGCGCATCGCCGCCGCGCGCGGGCAGGCGACTCTCGATCACCGCGGCGAGCGCGGCGAGTGAATCAGAAGATGAATGGCTGGGCGGCATGGCGGCTTAGTTGTAGATGGTTTGCGGGTCTTTCAAGACCGGATCGACCGCGTTCCAGTTACCATTTTGATAAACGCTGAAAAAACAACTGTGGTGCCCGGTATGGCAGGCAATCGAGGGCGCGTTTGCACCAGTGCTCGCCGCGCCAGCCCCGAGTTGTGTAACTTTCAGCAAGATGACATCCCGGTCGCAATCGATGCGGATTTCATGCACGGTCTGGACATGGCCTGATTGTTCGCCCTTGAACCACAGCTTCTGGCGTGAACGGCTGAAATACACCGCGCGGCCCAGCTCCGCTGTCTTTTGCAGCGCCTCGCGGTTCATCCAGGCCAGCATCAGCACATCGCCTGTGCTTTGCTCCTGGGCAATCGCCGGGACCAGGCCCTGCGCGTCCCACTTGAGTTCATTGAGCCAGTTCATGGCGTGATTCTGACAGGGATACCGCGCCCTGCCATATGCGCCTTGGCCTGTGCCACCGTGAACTCGCCATAGTGGAAGATGCTGGCTGCCAGCACGGCATCCGCGCCGCCGATCTGGATGCCGTCAGCCAGGTGGTCGAGTGTGCCAACGCCGCCCGAGGCGATCACCGGTACGCTCACGGCGTCGCTGACCGCGCGTGTCAGGGCCAGATCAAAGCCGGCCTTGGTGCCGTCGCGGTCCATGCTGGTGAGCAGGATTTCACCGGCGCCCAGTTCGGTCATCCGGCGCGCCCAGGTCACGGCGTCGAGCCCAGTGTTCTTGCGCCCGCCGTGGCTATAGACATCCCAGCCGGCACCGATGGCCTGGCAGTTCGCGTCGAGTCGCCCGACATCGGTGTCCAGGCGCCGTTTGGCATCGATCGCCACCACAATGCACTGCGCGCCGTACTTCGCCGATGCATCGCGGATCACCTGCGGGTTGGCGATGGCCGCCGAATTAAAGCTGGTCTTGTCGGCCCCGGCATTGAGCAAGCGGCGCACGTCCTCGACCGTGCGCACGCCGCCGCCCACGGTGAGCGGAATAAACACCTGGCTGGCCACGGCCTCGATGATGTGCAGAATCAGGTCGCGCGCGTCGCTGGTAGCGGTGATGTCGAGAAAGGTGAGTTCGTCCGCGCCCTGCTCGTTGTAGCGCGCGGCAATCTCCACCGGATCCCCGGCGTCGCGCAGTTCGACAAAATTGACCCCTTTGACCACGCGGCCACCGGTTACGTCCAGGCAGGGGATGATGCGTTTGGCCAGCATGGCAGAATTGTAGAGATTTACCAGTTGGTGCCTGACCACTGTCGCAATTCATCAATCGCCGAACTATCCAGGGGCAAAGGCGTTCTATTGCACATTAGCCATAGCTTTGCTGTTTCTTCCAACTCCTCAAGGACCGCGCTGGCCTGGGCCGGTGTTCGATGCCAGACATTGGGCCCCAGTCGGTCTAACATCACTGCACGCAACGGTGTTCCCCGGCCTTGAAACTCGCGAATTTGAGCCACCACCAAATCGGCCACCAGCGAATCGCCGGGTCGGTGGTATGCGATCAAAGGCACATGGCCCACCTTCATGAGGAAATAAGGTGTGATTGCAGGCACCAGGTCGTCTGCGCTCCAGGCACCTTGCAGGCTCAAAGCAACAAGGTTGGTGCTGTGTGTGTGGATGATGCAGTGCGCATTGGACTCGGCCGCGTAAATCCGTCTGTGCAGCACCAGCGTCTTGCTGGCAGGCTCACCGCTGGTCTGTTCGCCAGCCAGATTGACTCGCGCCAAACGCTCGGGCTCAAGCCAACCCAGGCAGGCATCCGTTGGTGTGATCAGAAATCCGTCGTCCAGGCGCACGCTGATGTTGCCAGCGGTGGCGTGAACGTAGCCACGGTCAAACAGGCTCTTGCCGACACGGGAAATTTCTTCTCGCGCCTGAACCTCATTGGAAATCTTACTCATGACAGCAAGGAAAAAGCTTGTGAAAAAATATCGCGAGCGCCAAAGTTGCCCGATTTCAGCAGAATATGCACTGGTTTGTTTTCAATATTGGTTTGAGCGTAGCACCAGGGGACGCCAGGGGCCACTTGCATGCCTACCCGCATACGCGTGATCCCCAAGGCTTGCACGCAGGCCCCAGAGGTCTCGCCGCCAGCAATGACGAGTTGGCCCACACCGCGTTTCACCAACCCTTTCGCAATGCGTGCCAAGGCCTGTTCAAGCATCTCGCCGACTGCCTGCGCGCCCAGCCGCTCCTGCGCTGCGCTGACGAGAGTGACATCAGCCGTCGAGTAAATCAATACGGGCGTTTTGCCCAACCGGGTCTCTGCCCAATCGAGCGCATGCTCAACCACATCCACCCCGTCCGACAGCTTCAAAGGGTCGATCACAAAGGCGGGTAGGTCGACTGCAATGAACGCCCGAACCTGTTCATTGGTGGCGACCGAGCAACTACCGGATACCACTGCGGGGTAACCTGTTGCAGCCGGCAACACACTAGCGGCTCCAGTCGGCGTCATCGAAAAATTGGCAGGCAAGCCGATCGCCAGCCCGGAACCGGCCGTCAGCAAGGGCAACTTGCCCAGTGCGCGCCCGAGCACCAGCAAATCAGCGTTCGACAGTGCATCCACAATGGCGATGCCGATGCCCTGAGCGCGCAATTGCGCAATGCGTTGAGCGATGGCAGTTTCACCTTGTGCCACCACGCTGTAATCCAATAAACCAACTGATCGCTTGCATTGCGCCTGCAGGACCCGCACCAGGTTAGAGTCCAACATCGGAGTGAGTGGGTGATTGCGCATGCCCGATTCGCTCAACAGCATGTCGCCAACAAACAGATAGCCTTTGAATACCGTGCGCTGGTTGTCTGGAAAGGCCGGAGTCGCCACCGTAAAGTCAGTGCCCAGCGCATCCATAAGCGCTTCCGTCACCGGACCAATATTGCCGCGCGAATCACCCGCATAGACGCTGTCAAAGGTAGAGCAGTACTTGAAATAGATTTGCCGCGCGCCCTGCGCCTGCAGCCAGCGCAAAGCCGCTAGTGATTGCGACACTGCCTCGGCGGGTGCAATGGTGCGCGACTTAAGTGCCACCACGACGGCATCGCAAGCAACATCCAGGGGCTGTGTCGGTACGCCAATGGTCTGCACCACACGCATGCCAGCGCGTACCAGATTGTTGGCCAAGTCCGTGGCACCGGTGAAGTCATCGGCAATGCAGCCCAGTTTGATGGGCGATGCGTGCCCTTTGGTGTTGCTGCTGTTCATGGATCGGCGGTGTTGAAAGGCTAGGATTGCACGATTCGGGTGAAGGTGCGAACCTGCTTGTCCATCACCCAGGGTGTCGTTTGGGTGTTGAACTGCAAAAAGTGCGGCGCGGCCAGATGCGCTGCAAAGTCAGCTTGACTGTCGTACACCTCGTACAAAAAAACACGGTACTGCCCTGGCTCCCCGAGACACACGTCAAACTGACGGCAGCCCGGTTCAAGGTCCAGAGCGGTCTGTGCATTGTGGTGCATGGCCTGCATAAAGGCATCCCAATGCGCAGCATGAATGGTGAACAAAACCGTCACGATGTACATGGTGTTACCCCATGGATGCCAACAACCGCGGCAACCAGCTTGTCAGCGCAGGAACATAAGTAATCAGCATGACGATGCTGAAGGTGACCGCCATCATCAGCCACAGGTGGCGCGTGATTTCACCAATCGTGGCATTGGCCAGCTTGGCAGCTACAAACAGGGTGCCCCCAACGGGTGGCGTGTATAGCGCAATGGCCAGGTTGGCGGTCATGATGACACCCATATGCACCAGGTCCATCTGAAAGGCCATGGCCAGCGGCAGAAACAGGGGAGCCGCCATCAGCAAGGCCGGCAGCGGCTCGATGAATATTCCCAGCAGCACCAGTGCCACATTGAGCATGACTAGAAACACCCACTTCACCTGGGCTACCGAGCCGACCCAGTCTGCCAATTGTTGCGCCACGCCTTCAGCGGTGATGAGCCAGGCCAGAGCACCGGTGGCACCAATCACCAGCATCACGGTGGCGCTGGTCATGAACGCCTTGAGCAACAAATGCGGGATGTCCTTGAACGACATATCTTTATAAAGAAAAATCGACACCACCAGGCCATAGGCCACCGCAACAGCGGCTGCCTCTGTCGGCGTGAAATAGCCCGACCAGATTCCGCCCACAATGAACACCGGCATCAGCAGTGCGGGGCCGGCGCTGTAGCCGGCTTTGGCGATGACACCCAGTGACGCGGGTTTGCCACCTGGATCTACGCCGGTCTTTTTGCCGTGCCACATGCATACGCCAATCAATGCCGCCCCTGACAACATGGCAGGAACCAAGCCGGCCATCGACAGCGTTCGCATCGACACGCCAGAGACGAAGGCGTAGACAAGAAACGGAATCGATAGCGGCATCAACAGCGCCAGGGTTCCAGCAACCGCCACCAGCGCAGCGGCAAAACCTCGGGAGTAGCCGCGCGCCAACATGGCCGGTATCACCAGTGAGCCTATGGCAGCGGTGTCCGCAATCGCCGATCCTGACACGCCACCAAACAACAGGCACGAAATAACGGTGACCACGCCCAAGCCGCCAGGCAGCCATCCAAACAAGACGTTGGAAAACTCCACAATGCGCTTGCCAACGCCACCTTGTGCCAGTATTTCTCCAGTGAACACAAACAGGGGCACCGCAATCAATATGAAAGGTTCGACACCGCCAATAAAGGAAAGAAAAACACTCTCCAGCGGATATTGCATGCCATACACGGACACGATGCCTGCGGTGGTGGCCAGCAGCGCCACCATCAGCGGAACACCCATCAGTGCGAGGGCAAAAAAGGAACCAAAAATAACCAGCGAAAGCATCTTGAATTCCAGCGCTCAATCAGTAGGATAACGCTGTTCGCGCGGTACGCCGCGCAGAATCTGGATCAGATCCCAGCCTACAAAAACCCCCATCAGTCCCATGCCGAGCGGCAGGGGGATGTACTGCCATGCCATGGGCCACTCGAGCGTGGTGAGCACGGTGCCCCAGCTGCTTTGCACAATGCCAACCCCATAAAACATCACAACGCCCACCACAATCAAGGTGAATGTCTGTACCGCCGCATCAGCCCATTTGCGCCCAGTGGGGCCGAGCTTGTCCAAAAACTCGTTGATCGACATATGAGCACCCCGCTGAGCGGCAGCCACGCCTCCCAGAAAGGTGACCCACACCATCAAAAACTCACCCAGCTCGGTCAGCCAGGCCATGTCTTTGCCAGCAGCATGCAGCATCACATTGATGAAAATCATCACCGCCAAGCCACCGCCCAAACCGATGACCAGCCAGTCGACCAGTTTGCCGATCCACCGAATCAGCGCTGGCGCTGGATTTGTTGCATGCATGGCGATCAAGCCTGTTTGACGTTACTTGACAGCCTTGCGAATGGCAGCGGTCTCGGTCAGCACGACATCAACATCGGCACCGTATTTTTCCCGTGCCTTGGCGTACACCGGCTCAACCGATTTGCGGAAGGCTTCGGTATTGGGTTTACGGTTGATCTTGGCACCCTTGGCTGTCATGTCAGCCAACAATTTTTCGTCGTTATCCCTGATCATGTTGCGCTGAAACGGTGCCACCTCTTGTGCGGCACGCTTGACCGCTTGCTGATCGGCGGATGATAGTTTCTGCCAAGTCTTCTCGGAAATGGCCATCGGAATCGGGCTGTAGACGTGGTTGGTCAATGTCACGTAGGGCGCCACTTCATAAAACTTGTTTGAAGCGATGGTGTCGATCGGGTTCTCCTGACCTGATACCGCCCCTTGCTGGATTGCCAAATAGACTTCGGGCAGCGGCATGATCTGAATGCCAAAGCCCATGGCTTCCAACTGCCAGCGCATCATCTCGTTGGGGAAAGTGCGCAGCTTCTTGCCTTTTGCATCGTCAGGCCCGTTCAAAGGATCGCGCGTCGTCATATTTCGAAAACCTGCTTCCCAGGTTGCAAGAAAGCGAAAGCCCTTGGCCGGCGCCTTGTCAAACTGTGCCTTCAGCCATTTGGATTCGTCGTAAAACTTCCAGCCCTGCGCGTAACTGTCGATGATGAAGGGCATCATGGTCAGGTTCAAGGTCGGTAATTGACCCGCGTAAGAGCCGGTCGCCGACACCGTGAAATCAATACCTCCGAGCCCCAGTTGTTCAATGTTCTTGGGGTCATTGCCCAACTGACTACAGCAGAATACCTGTACCTTGTAGCGGCCCTGGGTGTACTCCTCGACCTTCTTGGCAAAAAGCTGGGCACCAGCCTGACGCGCGCCCTGTTGCTGGTCAGTGTGGCTGAATTTCAGCATGGTCTGTGCGCCGACAGGCAGCGTCAAAGTCACAGCCGCAGCCAAAGCGGTGATCAAAAATAGCTTTTTCATACGAGACTCCTTGATTAAGGTTGGTGGGGATTGAAATCGGCCATCGTCACGCGACGGCCACTGGCATGCGAGTGGTAGATAGCCGCTTGCACGTACAGATTGCTGAGGTAACTACGTGCACTGTTTTGCAGTGGCGTGCCTTGATTCAAGTGCGACAGAACGTGCGTCTGCAACGCGGTACAGGCACCGCCAAAGGCCCCCCGTGTTGCACCGTCGTCATACCGATGTTCGACTTCCACGCCTCGGTGGGGCAGCCACCACAGACGGGCGCTGCCGTCCAGACGCATCACACCGCGTTCGCCTTCAAGCCACATTTCACCCATCGTGCGGCGCAAATTCTTGGTCGGATGTTCGTTCAGGCGGTTGCCGTCGAACAGGCCAACACCATCATCGGAAAATTCGAAGATCAAAAGCCCGGCATCCTCGCCCAGAATCACCGGGTTAAGTCGCCGCAGCCGAGCTGTAACAGCTTGCACTTCACCCATCAGAAAACGGAACGTGTCAATGAAGTGCACAGCAGTTTCTCGAACCAAAAACTCAGGCATCTTCTGGAAATATGGCTGCCGGTCCAGATAGGCTTCGGGTCCCTGGCCATCGCCCGGACGCAGCCGAAATGACACACCATGGACACGACCAAAAAAACCATCGTCTATGAGTCGACGAATTTCCCGAAACCACGGCGCGAAACGAAAATTTTCATGGATCACGAGTGGCACGCCAGCCGCCTCGGCCAGGGCGGTCAGGGCTTCTGCCTGCTTTAAGTCAATGCCAAAAGGCTTTTGACAAATGACAGGAATACCATGCTCAATGGCGGCCCGCACGGCGGGTTCCTGTGCCGCCGGTGGCAGCACAACATCCACCAACGTTGGCTGTTCAAGCTCCAGCATGGTGGCCACATCGGCGTAGCACTTGGGCACCCCGTAGCGTTGGGCCAGCGCCTCAGCGTGAGCCGGATTTCGGTTCGCAATGGCCACCAAGGGGCTTCCGGCATCGCGCCAACCCTCAACTTGAAACTGTGCCCAATAGCCGGCCCCGATCATGACGACGCGATTGTTCCTGGTCGACTGGCCGGTTCGGTTAGATGCCTTGGTCTGGTTGTTCATGTCACAGGCCCTCCACGACGGCACGCATGATGTCAGCCGTGCCGCTGCTGCCGCCAAATTCATGCGGGCGAACGGTGCCCTGTGTGAAGGCTCGTTCCATCGAAGCTTCGATGGCGCGGGCACCATCGGCCAGTGCTGGATCACCGTGTTTGTCGGCCAGCCAGTCCAGCATCATGACAGCCGACAGCAGCATCGCGCTGGGATTGGCGATGCCCTTGCCGGCGATGTCGGGCGCCGTGCCATGGGCTGGTTGGAACAGCGCGTACTTGTCACCAATGTCGGCGGAGGGTGCCATTCCCATGCCGCCGGCAAAAGCTGCAATCAGGTCTGACAAAATGTCCCCAAACATGTTTTCTGTGACCAGTACGTCAAAAGCCCAGGGCTTCATCACCAAGTTCAAAGCCACTGCGTCGACATAGGCACTGTCGGTGCTCAGGTCCGGAAACGCGCTGGCACGCTCCTCAAACACCTTGCGCCAAAAGGCCATGGACAGAAAGACATTGGCTTTGTCAACGCTGGTGACATGGCCGGGTTTCCCTCGGGCTTTTCGCTGTCGGGCAAGATTGAGCGCAAAGTCACAGATTCTGGCGGTACCACCGCGCGTGATCTTCATGGGATCAATCGCCGCCTCTGCATCACCCAGGCCTTCCATGTGGCCCCGGTTTCTGGCAAAAAACAGACCTTCCGTGTTCTCGCGCACCAGCACCATATCAATTTGCGCAGCGCGCGGATCGGCCAGTGGACCTGGCAGCCCGGCAAAACTTCGGATCGGGCGCACACCCGCATACAAATCAAGCGCGAAGCGGATGTCAAGCTGTGGAATGATCTCGGTACCGTCTTTACCTCGTACATGTGGCAGGCCCATAGCCCCAAACAGGATGGCGTCTGCAGCCTTGCACGCGTTCAGCGTAGCTTCTGGTAAGGCGTCGCCACTGTCAAGATAGTGCTGAGCACCCGCGGGGTGCAGATTGAATTCGAAGCGCCGGCCAATTTGGGTTTGCGCGGCATTCAAGACCTCGATCGCCGCTGCCATCACCTCTGGGCCGATTCCGTCGCCCGGGAGTACTGCCACCCTATAGCTTTTTGGGTTCATTTCATTCCACTTTCTTTCACATTTGCGCCAACTTGTAGCGCTCGAATATCGTCACCAATTCGCGGTTGGCACGCTCCCGATGGGAGCGGGTCACTTCTGCAGCACCTTGAACATCGCCCGCCAGAAAACATTCGACCATGCGCCTGTGCTCCTGCGTGGAGTTAAGCGGTTTGGGTCTTAACCTGAGTGTGAACATGCGGGCACGGTGGGCTCTGTCCCAGTAGTTCAGAACCGTTTCCTTGAGTTGCCGGTTTCCTGAAAGATCGACCAACAATGCGTGGAAACGCTCGTCAGCGACCGCCCAGGCATCCAGATCATCGGCCCTGAGCGCCTTATCCATGGCGGTTGTTGCAGCGATCAATGGCATCAAATCAGTGTCGCTGGGTTTGCGTAACGCAAGCAGTTCAGCGGCCATGCATTCAAGCGCTGTCAGAACCTGATAAAGCTCCCGCATGTCGCTCGGAGAGACGGGTAATACGCGCATTCCGTGGCGTGGAATAACCTCAAGCAAGCCTTCTCGCTGCAAACGAATCATTGCCTCGCGCACCGGGGTGCGGCTCATGTTCAACTCAATGGCGACATCCTGCTCCAGCACCTGGTGGCCTGGATGCCAAACGACGTCAAGGATGCGCCGACGTATTTGCGCGTAGGCCGCGTCAACCATCGAGTCCTTCTTCTTGCTTGGAGGATTGCTCATGCGATGGGATAGTTCCAGTGGGTTGGGGCAACACCCGCGACAGGCATGTCGAGCGTAAACAAATGATCCGCCAGCAGGCATCCAAGCACCGCGCTGCGTCGTTCTGCTCCATAAAACGCAATGCTTGAAATATTGCCTAGCAGGCGACTCTTGATGCCATCAAGATGGGGTCGACCCAAGCTTGCAGCTTGATAAGCGGCTTCGACCCAGGCTAAATGCGCTACATCAGAGTCTTCCAGCCAAATGGTGTGTTGGCCATCAGGTGCAACATGAATCAAGCGGTTGCTGATGATGCTGACAACCCAGACCCCACCTTCATCATCGAAGGCCATGCCATCTGGAAATGTTCCAGCGCCGAATTCGGTCACAAGCTCTTTCGGGCCAAGTGTCCCATTCAGGCGCAGCGCGAAACGTGACAGGCGTCTGGCAAAGGTCTCATTGACATACAGCCAGCGACCATTGGGGTGGAGCGCGACCTCGTTGGTGTAACCCAGACCGTCGGCAACGATCCGGGCACCTTGCCCGTCGACCATGACGATGAATCCATCATTGCATTCGCGTCGATAACCCAGCGCGCGTGGCTTCAAACGCGTACTGACCGTAATCCAGAAGCGCCCCAGGCTATCTTCGACAACAAAGTTTGTGGGTGGCAAATCAAGACCGTCAACCGACATCAACCAGGGGCTCACTTGCCCAGAGCGGTCGAGCCGGTACACACCACCCTCATCATCACCAAGATGGGTGAGCAAGAAATCACCGTTGCGCAGCAGCGCAATTCCATTGGGTTTGAGCGCAAGGCCGTCTGGGGCAGTGCCAGAGTAGAGCGATTGCGTCCCGTCGGCATGCAAGTGGGCTACACCGCCGCGCCAATCGGCGCTGTAGAAATCCCCCGTTGCCGTGGCAAGCACGCATTCGGGACGAACCAAGCCGTGACCTAAGGCGCCAACGTTTCCGAGTGAGCGCTCTAAATCCGGATTCATTAACTTTGTGACCAAATGCATTAATGTATACGTTAACAAACGCACAAAAAAATGCTACTGGTAGAAACCCTTATTTGAACGGTGCGTCAGTGAATCAAGCACCCCGGACCCGCGATGCAGCGGGCGGCGCACGAGGGCAGACCGCAAGACGTCAGCCTCAGGCCAGAGCCTGTTGTCAACTGCCCAAGCTTTGTTGCCCGCGCATATCCTCGAAAATGGGGTCGGTAATGCTCTTCTACCCGTTGAGCTCATCCGCGCGCTCTTGCGCGACTACAAAATCCAGATCGCCACTGTAGATGGCGCGGCCGCAGATGACCGCTTCGATGCCTTCGTCTTCCACCGCGCACAAGGCGTCAATGTCGGCCAGGCTGGACAGGCCGCCCGAGGCGATTACCGGAATCGATAGCGCTTGCGCCAGGCGCACGGTGGCTTCCACATTGATGCCACTGAGCATGCCGTCGCGCCCGATGTCGGTGTAGATGATCGATTCGACGCCAAAGTCTTCAAACTTCTTGCCCAGATCGACCACGTCGTGGCGCGTCAGCTTGCTCCAGCCGTCGGTGGCGACCTTGCCGTCGCGCGCATCCAGGCCAACGATGATGTGACCGCCAAATGCCGTGCAGGCATCCTGCAAAAAACCCGGGTTGCGGATGGCGGCGGTCCCGATGATGACGTAACGCAGGCCGACGTCGAGGTAGCGCTCGATGGTGTCAAGGTCGCGGATACCGCCGCCGAGCTGCACATCGACTTCACTGCCGACGTCTTTGAGGATTCGGCTGATCGCCAACTCGTTTTTCGGATGACCCGCAAAAGCCCCGTTCAAATCCACCAGGTGCAAGCGCCGGGCCCCTTTATCGACCCAACTGCGCGCCACCAGGTTGGGCTCTTCACTAAAAAGGGTGGCTTGGTGCATGTCACCTTGTTTCAGGCGAACGCAGTGGCCGTCCTTGAGGTCAATGGCAGGAATTAAAAGCATGATGCTTCAAAAAAAGGGAGGAAATTGGATCAGGGCTTCCAGTGCAGGAAGTTGCGATACAGAGACAAACCGTGGTCGGCACTTTTTTCGGGATGAAATTGGGTAGCGAAAATATTATCGCGCGCAATTGCTGAACTAAAGCGCCCGCCATAGTCGGTCTCGCCCACGCTGTGGCGCGCATCTGACGGTTTGGCGTAAAAACTATGCACAAAGTAGAAGTAGCTGCCATCGGGCACCTCGCCCCACACCGGGTGCCGCGCCGCGCCGTGCTTGTCGCGCCAGACCTGGTTCCAGCCCATTTGCGGCACTTTGTAGCGGCTGCCATCGGGCTGCAACTGGCCTGCCAACTCGAACTTGAGCACCTCGCCGTGGATCAGCCCGAGTCCCGTCGTGTCGCCTTCAGCGCTGTGGTCGAGCAACATCTGCATCCCGATGCAAACGCCAAACAAGGGCTTGCTGGCCGCCGCTTCCAGCACGGCGGCTTGCAGGCCGGACTGGCGCAGCTCGCGCATGCAGTCGGGCATGGCGCCCTGGCCTGGCAGCACGACCCGCTCGGCGGCGTACACTTCATCGGGCTCGGCAGTGATGATCACTTGGTAGCCGCTGCCTGCCGCCGCTGCCTGCACCGCCTGCGACACCGAGCGCAGGTTGCCCATGCCGTAATCGACCACCGCCACGGTCTTTGCGGAACTTCTGTTTACTATCACATTCATAGCGGCTTGTGCAATACTGACGGGCGCTAGAGGCCTATTTTTCTTGTAAAGCTACAAACTGCCCTTGGTCGACGGAATGCGGCCCGCCGAGCGCGGGTCGAGTTCCAGCGCGGCGCGCAGGGCACGGGCAAAAGCCTTGAACACGCTCTCAGCCTGGTGGTGCGCGTTTTCGCCCTTCAGGTTATCGATGTGCAGGGTGACAAAGGCGTGGTTCACAAAGCCCTGAAAAAATTCATGCGTGAGCTGGCTGTCAAAGGTGCCAATCATGCCGCTCCGGAACGGCACCGCCATGACCAGACCGGGCCGACCGGAGAAATCAATCACGACCCTGGAGAGCGCCTCATCCAGCGGCACATAGGCATGGCCATAGCGGCGGATACCTCGTTTGTCGCCCACCGCCTGGTGCACCGCCTGGCCCAGGGCGATGCCCACGTCTTCCACCGTGTGGTGGCCATCGATATGCAGGTCGCCGTCGGCCACAATGTCCAGATCGAGCAGGGCGTGGCGCGCGATCTGATCGAGCATGTGGTCAAAAAAACCGATGCCGGTGTGCAGATGCGACACGCCGCTGCCGTCCAGGTTGATTTTGACCGTGATGCGGGTCTCGGCGGTGTTGCGGGTAACTTCGGCGGTGCGCGCCGGCGCAGGAGGTGTTGACATAAGCCTCAATGTTAACGTCAAAGACTTGCGCGCAGCGCGGCCAGCATGAGTTCGTTTTCTGCCGCCGTGCCGACGGTCAGACGCAGGCAGTTGGCCAGCAGCGGGTGCAGGGCAGAGACGTTCTTGACCAGGACCTTGCGCGCCTTCATGCCTTCAAATGTTCTTTGTGCATCAGCCACCCGGGCCAGAATCATGTTGGCGTCACTGGGAAAAGCCCGGACCCCCGGCAACTCGCCAAGTGCTTTCAAAATAATAGCACGTTGTGCACACAGATCAAGCGCTTGCGCCGCAAAGACTTCCCGGTTCTCAAGCGCAAAGAGGGCGCACTCGCAGTTCAGCACGCTCACGTTATAGGGTGGGCGCACCTTGTCAATCTGGGCGATCAGTTCGCGCCGACCCATCAGGTAGCCCAGGCGCACACCAGCCAGGCCGAATTTGGAGAGCGTGCGCAGCAGCAGCACATGCTGGTGCTGCGCCAGCCGCTCGATATAGCTTTTGCTGGCAAACGGCTGGTAAGCCTCGTCGATGACGACCAGCCCGGCGCAGGCACCCGCCGCCACGATGACGCGCTCCAGCACCGCGTCGTTCCACAAATTGGCGCTCGGATTGTTCGGGTACGCCAGGTAGGTGATGGCGGGCCGGTGCCGGGCGATGGCCTGCAGCATGGCGGCCTGGTCAAGTTCAAAGTCGCTCGTCAGCGGTACACCGACAAAGTCCAGACCCTGCAACTGCGCGCTCATGGCGTACATCACAAAGCCTGGCTCGGGCGCCAGCACGCAGACCTTTTTGTGTTCGTTCGCCGCGCTCGGCGGCACGGCGCAAGCCAGCGCCAGCAGGCTGATGAGTTCATCCGAGCCGTTGCCCAGCATCAGGTCGAAGCCCTCGGGCAATTGCGCGTAGCCGGCCAGGGCACGGCGCAAGTCGTTGACCCGCGCGCCGGGATAGCGATTGAGCGCGAGCGCGCCCAGGCGACGCCCGAGCGCCTCTTGCAAGGCAGGCGGCAAGCGATGCGGGTTCTCCATCGCATCGAGCTTGACCATGCCGCTGGCATCCTGCACCGCATAGGCGTGCATGGCCTGCACGTCAGCCCGGAAGCGCCCGATCATGTTATCTGGCCAGCACGCGCGCCATCTCCAGGCACTTGCAGGAGTAGCCCCACTCGTTGTCGTACCAGGCCACCACCTTGACAAAGGTGCTGTCCAGCGCAATGCCGGCACCGGCATCAAAGGTGGAGGTGCAGCTCTCGCCCTTGAAGTCGGTGGACACCACTTTGTCTTCGGTATAACCCAGCACGCCCTTCATGGCCCCCACGCTGGCTGCTTTCATGGCGGCGCAGATTTCAGCGTAGCTGGCTGGTTTGGTCAGCTCTACCGTCAGGTCCACGACGGACACATCGCTGGTGGGCACGCGAAACGACATGCCGGTGAGTTTCTTGTTGAGTTCCGGAATCACCAGACCGACCGCTTTGGCGGCACCGGTACTGGAGGGAATGATGTTTTCCAGAATGCCACGGCCGCCGCGCCAGTCCTTGTTGCTGGGCGCATCCACCGTTTTTTGCGTGGCAGTGGCCGCATGCACGGTGGACATCAGGCCGCGCTTGATGCCCCAGTTATCGTTCAGAACCTTGGCCACGGGTGCCAGGCAATTGGTGGTGCAGGAGGCGTTGCTGATGATGGTCTGACCCGCATAGGTGCTGTCATTCACGCCAAACACAAACATCGGCGTGTCGTCCTTGCTGGGTGCCGACAGGATGACCTTTTTGGCACCGGCCGTGATGTGCTTTTGCGCTGTTTCCTTGGTCAGGAACAAACCCGTGGCCTCAATCACGATGTCTGCGCCCACTTCATTCCATTTCAGCTCCGCCGGGTCCTTGACGGCGCTCAGTCGGATTTTTTTGCCATTGACGACAAGCGTGTTGCCGTCGACGGCGATGTCGCCCTTGAAGCGGCCATGCACCGAATCGAACTGCAGCATGTAAGCCAGGTAGTCTGGCTCCAGCAGGTCGTTGACGCCGACAATTTCGATGTCCTTGAAGTCCTGCACGGCAGCACGGAACACCATGCGCCCGATGCGGCCAAAGCCGTTGATACCAATTTTGATCGTCATTGCTATTTCTCCAAAAGTTAAAACTTGAAACTGGACTGGATTACCTGCGCAACACCTGCTCCACCGTATCGGCCACATTCTCCGGCGTAAAGCCGAACAGTTTGAACAGCACCGGCGCCGGTGCCGATTCGCCAAAGGTGTCGATTCCGACGACCGCCGCGCAGCCATACTTCCACCAACCCGCAGTGACACCCATTTCGACTGCGATGCGCGGCACGCCCGGCGGCAACACGCCGCCTTTGTACGCTGCATTTTGCTTATCAAATGTGGTTGTACTCGGCATCGATACAACGCGAACAGCTATCTTTCTGGTAGCAAGTAGCTCCTGCGCCTGGAGCGCCAGTTGCACCTCGGAGCCAGTCGCGATGAGCACGGCCTGAACCTTCTTCCTGAGGCCCACTTCACTCGGTTCCGCCAGCACATAGGCACCCTTGCTGATGTCGCCCAGACTGGCCTTGGGCGCATAGTGGATGGCCTGACGACTGAGCAGCAGGGCGCTGGGCTGGTGCCTGTTTTGCAAGGCGACGGCCCAGGCAATGGCCGTTTCCGCGGTGTCACCCGGGCGCCAGACGTCCAGGTTGGGAATCAGGCGCAGACTGGCCGCGTGTTCGATCGACTGGTGCGTCGGGCCGTCTTCGCCCAGGCCGATCGAGTCGTGGGTAAATACATGCACCACGCGCAGTTTCATCAGAGCCGCCATGCGGATGGCATTGCGGCTGTAGTCGCTGAAGGTCAGAAAAGTGCCACCATAGGGGATAAAGCCGCCATGCAGCGCCATGCCGTTCATGATGGCGGCCATGCCGAACTCGCGCACGCCGTAGTTGATGTGGCGACCCCCGTTGCCTTGCCCGCTGAAGGGGTCGAAGCGCAGATTGGGTGTGCTTGACGTGTTGGTCAGGTTGGAGCCGGTCAGGTCGGCCGAGCCGCCCAATAGTTCCGGCAGGGCGGCGGTGAAGGCTTCGAGCGCCAATTGCGAGGCTTTGCGCGACGCCACGGTTTCGGCCTTGCGGTGGGCAGCCACTGCAGTGTCCACCGCAACCTGGGCAAAATGCTTGGGCAGATCGCCCTGCATGCGCCGGCGCAGCTCGCTGGCAAGACCAGGAAAGGCGGCCTTGTAAGCCGCAAACTGCTCGTTCCAGGCTTGTTCTGCGCTGGCGCCGGTCGCCGTGGCATCCCATGCGGCAGACAGCGCTGGCGGGATCACAAATGGGGCGTGCGGCCAGTCCAGCGCGGCACGGGTCAACTTGATTTCTTCGGCGCCAAGCGGCTCGCCATGCGCCTTGGCGCTGCCCGCGCGGTTCGGACTACCCTGGCCGATGGTGGTTTTGCAAATGATGAGCGTGGGCTTGTCCGCAGACTTTTTAGCCTCGGCAATCGTGCTGGCAACCAGTTCGGCGTCGTGGCCGTCAATCGGACCCAGCACGTTCCAGCCATAGGCGACAAAACGCAAGGCCGTGTTGTCAATGAACCAGGGCGCCACCGGGCCGTCAATCGAGATGCCGTTGCTGTCGTACAGCGCAATCAGCTTGCCCAGCTTCCAGGCACCCGCCAGCGCCGCCGCTTCGTGGCTGATGCCCTCCATCAGGCAACCGTCACCCAGGAATGTGTAGGTGTGGTGGTCGATGATTGGATGACCTTCGCGATTGAACTCTTGGGCCAGTAACTTCTCAGCCAGCGCCATGCCGACCGCGTTGCCGACGCCTTGGCCGAGCGGGCCGGTGGTGGTTTCCACGCCCGGCGTCGCGCCGACTTCCGGGTGGCCCGGGGTTTTGCTGTGCAATTGGCGAAACTTCTTGAGTTCGGCCAAGGGCAGCTTGTAGCCCGTCAGGTGCAGGACCGCGTACAGCAGCATCGAACTGTGGCCATTGGAGAGCACAAAACGGTCGCGGTCGAACCATTTGGGGTTGGCCGGATTGTGCTTGAGGTGCCGGCTCCACAGCGCAACGGCCATGTCGGCCATGCCCATGGGCGCGCCGGGATGGCCCGAGTTGGCCTGCTGCACCGCGTCCATGGCCAGTGCACGAATGGCGTTCGCCATATCCTGGTGGCTGGTGCGCTGCTGGGGTGAGGGTTGTGCTTGCTCTGCTTGGGTCATGGGTGCCAATTCCGGGATAAGTCTGGGGTAGGGGAAACCCGATAGTTTAGCGGGGCGCGCAGCGGCTCTTTTTTTGCGCCTTGGCGCAGCGCCAAGCGCGGAGGCGACGGCGTCTTGGGCTATGCTAGTCACGCAAGCCCGACCAATTTGAGCCTTGAGACCCTTGACATGAGCAAACTTTTTTCTGCCTTAACCCTGCCTTCCCCGCGTGGCGGTCTGCCGTTGGCCAACCGGATCGTGGTGGCACCGATGTGCCAATACTCGGCGCGCAACGGCGCGGCCAGCGACTGGCATTTGATGCACTGGGGCAACCTGCTTAACAGCGGCGCGGCGCTGTTCACCATCGAAGCCACAGCCGTCTCGCCCGAGGGGCGCATCACGCCCAATTGCCTGGGCCTGTGGGACGACCGCACTGAAGCGGCGCTGGCCGACAAATTGCAACGTGCGCGCCAGCTTGCCCCGTCGATGCCGGTCTGCATTCAACTCGCCCACGCCGGACGCAAGGCCTCCAGCGCCTTGCCGTGGCAGGGTGCGCAACTGTTGTCCCCGGCGCAAGGGGGCTGGGAAACCTTTGGCCCCTCGGCGTTGCCGCAACTGCCCACTGAGCCAGCGCCCACCGAGTTGACGCTGGCGCGCATGGCGCAAATCCGCGACGCCTTCGTTACGGCCGCACAACGTGCCAAGCGAGTCGGCCTGGAGGCGATTGAAATCCACAGCGCGCATGGCTACTTGCTGCATGAGTTCCTGTCGCCGCTGTCCAACCAGCGCAGCGATGCCTACGGCGGCAGCTTCGAACACCGCATCAGGTTTCCACTCGAAGTATTTAGCGCCGTTCGCGCCGCCTTTGACGGCGTGCTGGGCCTGCGCCTGTCAGCCTCCGACTGGGTTGAGGGCGGCTGGGATTTGACGCAAAGCACCCAATTTTGCAGTCGGCTTGAAGGCCTGGGTTGCGACTTTATCCATGTCTCCTCCGGTGGTGTGTCACCGAACCAGAAAATTGCTTTGCGCGCCGGCTACCAGGTGCCTTTTGCGCGCGAGATCCGTCAGGCCTGCGGCATGATCACCACCGCCGTCGGCCTGATTACCGAGGCGCAGCAGGCCGAAGACATCTTGCAGGAAGGCTCGGCCGATCTGATCGCGCTGGCGCGCGCCTTCTTGTACCAGCCGCGCTGGGGCTGGCAGGCGGCAGCCGCGCTGCAAGGCCAGGTGGTGGCCAACCCGGTCTATTGGCGCTGTCTGCCGCGCGAGGCGCAGGCCGTATTCGGCAAGGTTTCGGTCGGCATGCGATAGCACGACCCGGTCATGCAAGGGCTGCACCTTACCGCTGATCTGCATGCCTGCCGCTGCGCCGCGCAGTGGCTGACCAACGCCGACCTGCTCGGCCCGCGCTGCGCGCAGGCGGTCGGGGCGGCTGGCTTGCAGGCCGTGGCGCAACTGTTCCATAGCTTTCCGGCTACCGAGCATGGTCCGGGCGGCGTCACAGCCACCGTGCTGCTGGCGGAGTCGCACCTGTGCGTACACACCTGGCCCGAGCAGCGCGCCGTGACGCTCGATGTCTATGTCTGCAACTTTGGCGGCAACCACGCCACCAAGGCGCACGCGTTGATGGACGCTCTGCTTGACCTGTTTGAACCGGCTCAGGTTGAGCAACGCAGCGTGCTGCGCGGTCAAATCGCGCCCTGAGTCGGGCTACCAGCCAAGCCCGAGATGCAAGGGCAAATACACCGCCATGCCCGCCACAATCGTGCCCAGCACGGCTTGACCGGCACCTTTGCGCCAAAAAAACCAGGCGGCACCGGCAGCCAGCGCAAACAGTCGGGCATCCTGCCAGCTACTGATCAGATGCCCTTGCAGCATCACCGACTCGGGCACGATGACGGCGGCCAGCGCGGCAATCGGCGCATAGTGCAGACCGCGCTCGGCCCAGCGCGGCAGCTTCCAGGGCTTGCTGGAAATATAAAAGAAGGAGCGCGTCAGCACCGTGACGGCGGCCAGACCGATGATGACTGAAAGGCGCCAGATTTGAGTACGGTCCATCAGCTTTCGTCTGCCTCCAGCGCGGGCGTCTTCTCGAGCGTCAGGCAGACCGCCACCGCAACCACAATGGCCACCACAATATTGAGTTGAAACGGCAAGGCGAAGGCCACCACTGCAGCCGACCCGGCCACCGCCGCCGAGAGCAGGCGCAAGCGGGTCGAGATCAGCGAACACAAAATGCCCAGCAGCGCCAGAATGCCGGCAAAGCCCAGACCCCAGCTGACCGGCACCCAATTGGCCAGCACCACGCCCAAAATACTGCAACCGACCCAGGCAAGCCAGATCACGGCGCAGTTTCCGCTCAGATAAGCCTGCTGGGCCGCGCGTTGCGCGGGCTCGGCGCTGACGCGCGGGAAACGCCGGATAAACAGCACATAGCTGATATCGGTCGTGAAGTAGCCGCTGATCAGCCGCTGCCATAGCGGCAGGTGCATGAGGTAGGGCCGCAGGTGCGCGCTGAACACCACAAAGCGCAAATTGACGCAAAAGCCAGTCGCCAGGATGACCCACATCGGCGCGCCCGCGCTGAGCAGGGGAATCGCCGCCAGTTGCGAGCTGCCCGCATAGACAACGCTGCCCATCAAAAGTGCTTCGAACGTGCTCATGCCGGACTTCACCATCGCCACGCCCATCATCAAGCCCCAGGCGGCCAGACCGGGGGCGGCGGCCAGCGCGTCGAGCGCGCCCAGGCGAAATTCAGGGTGCTGGCGTTGGCTACGGGACAAAAACATCACTCGGCGGACTCAGGCGGTGAGCAACTCGCCGCGCAACGAATAGGAGCGCGTCTCGGTAATGCGCACGTCCACCAGTTGCCCGACCAGCTCCGGCTGGCCGACAAAATTGACGACCCGGTTGCATTCGGTGCGACCCATCAGCTCGCTGGCATCGCGTTTGGCCGGGCCTTCGACCAGAATGCGCTGCCGTGTGCCCAGGCGGCTTTCACTGATGCGCTGGATGCTGGAGTTGATGACGCCTTGCAAGTGTTGCAGGCGACGCAACTTGACACTGTGCGGCGTGTCATCGTTCAGGTTCGCCGCCGGCGTACCCGGGCGCGGGCTGAAGATAAAGCTGAAACTGTTGTCAAAGCCGACTTCGTCGATCAGCTTCATCATCTTGCCAAAATCGTCTTCAGTCTCACCCGGAAAGCCGACGATAAAGTCGCTGCTGAGCGCCATGTCGGGCCGGATGGCGCGCAGTTTGCGCACCGTGCTCTTGTATTCCATGGCGCTGTAGCCGCGCTTCATGGCCATGAGGATGCGGTCGGAGCCGTGCTGCACCGGCAGATGCAAGTGGCTCACCAGTTTGGGAATGTTCGCGTAGGCCGCAATCAGTGACGCGGTGAACTCGTTGGGATGGCTCGTCACGTAGCGAATGCGCTCGATGCCTGGAATATCGGCAACATAGTCGAGCAGCGTGGCAAAGTCGGCCGTCTCACGGCTGTCGCCCATTGGCGCGCGCCAGGCGTTGACGTTCTGGCCCAACAGCGTGACTTCTTTCACGCCTTGATCAGCCAAGCCCGCCACCTCCACCAGCACATCCTCAAACGGGCGACTAACCTCTTCGCCGCGCGTGTAGGGCACCACGCAATAGCTACAGTATTTGGAGCAACCTTCCATGATGCTGACGAAGGCGGTGGCACCTTCCACGCGGGCTGGCGGCAGGTGGTCAAATTTCTCGATCTCCGGGAAACTGACATCGACTTGCGAGCGCCTTTGCAACTCGCACTCGCGCAGCATCTGCGGCAGGCGGTGCAGGGTTTGCGGACCAAAGACCAGATCGACATAAGGCGCGCGTTCCAGAATAAGGGCTCCCTCCTGGCTCGCCACACAACCGCCGACGCCGATCAAGGCACCTTTCTTCTTCAGATGCTTGACGCGCCCCAGATCAGAGAAGACTTTTTCCTGTGCCTTCTCGCGCACCGAGCAGGTGTTGAACAGAATCAGGTCCGCCTGCTCGACATCGTCGGTGGCTTCATAACCCTGCGCCGCAGCCAGCACATCGACCATCTTGTCCGAGTCGTACTCGTTCATCTGGCAGCCGAAGGTCTTGACAAAGACTTTTTTGTTCATGCCGACCCCGTGCAAAAATTGCTATATAAATAATAGCTTGCTGCGCATACAGAACGGGCGCTAGCGCCTGATTCGTTACAAATGTTTGGAGGCTTGTGAAGGCAGCGGTTCATGGTGTTCATCCAGAGGCTGAATAGGGCTGGCACGGTGCCAGCCAAGTGTGGCAGAGTGTAAATCAGGCGCGCCGACGCGCCTTGACCGCCTGCGACAAGACTTCAAGCGACTTGAGTGAATCGTCCCAGCCCAGACAGGCGTCGGTGATGCTTTTGCCGTATTCGAGCTTGGCCGGATCATCTTTGCCAGGCGTGAATTTCTGCGCCCCGGCTTTCAAATGGCTTTCAATCATGGTACCGAAGACCCGCATCGAGCCCGCTGAAATTTGCGCCGCAATGTCGCGCACAACCTCGACTTGGCGCTCATGCTGCTTGCTGCTGTTAGCGTGGCTGCAGTCCACCATCAGCGTCGCCGGCAGCTTGGCTTTTTCCAGGTCTTTGCAAGCACTCGCCACACTCGCTGCGTCATAGTTGGGGGCCTTGCCACCGCGCAGAATCACGTGGCAGTCCCGGTTGCCCTTGGTCTGCACAATGGCCACCTGACCATTCTTGTGTACCGACAGGAAATGGTGCGCGCCAGCGGCCGCCTGAATCGCGTCGGTGGCGATTCTGATATTGCCATCCGTCCCGTTCTTGAAGCCAATTGGCGCCGACAGGCCCGAGGCCAGTTCGCGGTGCACCTGGCTCTCGGTGGTGCGCGCGCCAATCGCGCCCCAGGAAATCAAGTCGCCCAGGTATTGCGGCGATATCACATCCAGAAACTCGCTACCGGCGGGCAAGCCCAGCCGGTTGACTTCGATCAGCAACTGGCGCGCCATGCGCAGGCCCTCGTCGATGCGAAAACTCTCGTCGAGATAGGGGTCGTTGATCAGGCCCTTCCAGCCGACCGTGGTGCGCGGTTTTTCAAAATAGACGCGCATCACAATTTCGAGCGTGTCAGCATAGGCTGCGCGCGCCTGCCTGAGCTGCTGCGCGTAGTCCAGCGCGGCCGTCGGGTTGTGAATGGAGCACGGGCCAATCACCACCAACAGGCGATCCTCCTTGCCTGCCATGATGTTGCGAATGTTGCGCCGGGTGTGGCTGATCATGCGCTCAACCGGCGTGCCCTGGATCGGGAAGAAGCGGATCAAATGCTCGGGCGGCGGTAGCACGGTGATGTCCTTGATGCGTTCGTTATCGGTCTGACCGGTGCGGTCAGTGGCATGGGCACTCGAGGTGCTGGTCCAGGCATCAAGTTCGGCAGCAACAGCGGTTTTGGCAGTCATGGCAAAAAGTCCTCACATCGTGGATAAAAAACACATAAAAAAACCGCCGGGTTGGCCGGCGGTTGTTTGAAAGATCAGTGCGTTTGATTGGGCTACGCTTGACACTCTCTACCGCCGTAAGCGCTTGAGAACCAAAAATAGCTAAAGAAGAAACGGGCTGACTTCATGGCTCTTAATGTAGCACAGCGTCGGCTCAGGCCGTGCCGCCCACCGTCAGCCCATCAAGCCGCAGCGTGGGCTGGCCAACACCGACCGGCACGCTCTGGCCCTCCTTGCCGCAGGTGCCGACACCACTGTCGAGCTTCAGATCATTGCCGATCATGCTGACCCGGGTCAGCGCGTCGGGGCCGTTGCCGACGAGGGTGGCACCCTTGACCGGGTACAAAATCTTGCCGTTCTCGACCCAATAGGCAACACTGGCCGAAAAGACAAATTTGCCCGAGGTGATGTCGACCTGGCCACCGCCAAAATTCGTGGCGTACAGACCTTTTTTGATGCTGGCAATGATTTCTTCGGGTGCCAGTGAGCCGCCCAGCATATAGGTGTTGGTCATGCGCGGAATCGGCACATGGGCATAACTTTCGCGCCGCGCGTTGCCGGTGCAAGCTACGCCCATCAGGCGCGCGTTCATGGCGTCTTGCAAGTAGCCTTTCAGAATGCCGTCTTCGATCAGCACATTGCGCTGGCTGGTGTTGCCCTCGTCATCGACATTGAGTGAGCCGCGCCGGTCCGGGATGGTGCCGTCATCGAGCACCGTGACCCCTTTGGCGGCCACGCGTTGACCGACGCGGCCGCTGAACGCGCTGGAGCCCTTGCGGTTGAAGTCCCCTTCCAGGCCATGGCCAATCGCCTCGTGCAGCAGGATGCCCGGCCAGCCCGGACCCAGCACCACCGTCATCTCACCGGCGGGCGCGGCGCGTGCCTCCAGATTGGTCAACGCGGCGTGCACCGCTTCATCCACATATTGCGTGATCAGGGCATCGTCAAAATAGGCAAAGCCAAAACGCCCGCCGCCACCGGCCGAGCCCATTTCGCGCCGCCCCTTTTGCTCGACAAAGACCGTCACCGACAGGCGCACCAGCGGCCGCACATCGGCCGCCAGCGTGCCATCGGCGCGCGCCACCAGCACCACATCGTATTCAGCAGCCAGACCGGCCATGACTTGTGCCACGCGTGGGTCCTTGACCCGCGCCATCTGCTCAACGCGCTCCAGCAACTTGACCTTGGCGCTGCTGTCAAGCGAGGCAATCGGATCCAGCGCGTTGTACAGGGAGCGTGAAAAAGCTATCTTTCTAGTAGCTACTCGCGCCCGTCCTGTCTGGGCTACAGACGAGATTGATCTTACGGTGCGGGCAGCATCAAGGAGCGAAGCCAGCGAGATGTCGTCGGAATAGGCAAACGCCGTCTTCTCGCCACTGACGGCACGCACACCCACGCCCTGGTCAATGCTGAAGGAGCCGGTTTTGACGATGCCTTCTTCCAGACTCCAGCCCTCGGAGCGGGTGTATTGAAAATAGAGGTCGGCTTCGTCCACCTGGTGTGCCTTGATTTCGCCCAGCGCGCGCGCCAGTTGCGATTCATCGAGTCCAAAGGGCGTCAGCAGCAGGGATTTGGCAACGTTCAGGCAGTCAAGCGTGGAAGCGGGTGAGATCATGCAGGCATTTTAGGGCCGTGCCTTCGGCCGTTCGGCGAGTAGGCTTTCTTTCAACAACTGCCAAATGGCAATGTAGCGGTTGATGGGCTTGTGGTTGTTTGCTCTTTCACTTTCATCCCTACTTCCTTTTTGGCCCCACTCTATCCCCCCCGCCCCTTTCCCGCCCCGCCGGGCGGAACAGGGGAGCCAACAGCCAATTTGGCCGCGTATTTGAACAAGAGCAGTACACGTGCCACTGTGTGTTGATCAGATGAATTTGCGTCATTGCGGACCTGATCCGCAATCCAGTGCTGGCGAAGCTTGGATGCCGGATCGGGTCCGGCATGACAAACTTCTCAGCACCTTCCCAACGTGCTTATCGAGCGGGTACTTCTTTGCTTTTAACACGCGGCCAAATTGGCTGTTGGCTCCCTCTTCCGCCCGGCGGGGCGGGAGAGGGCGGGGGGTATGAGTGGGGCCAAAAATGAAAAGAACGCAAGGCCACAAACCGTCCACAGCCAGCGTGGATCAAACGCAAGGATCTAGGACTGCACCAGCCGCTTCGACTTGGCAATCGACATCAATATCCCCAGCCCCATGCCGAGGGTCGCCATTGCCGTGCCGCCATAGCTGATAAAGGGCAAGGGCACACCGACCACCGGCACGATGCCGCTGACCATGCCCATGTTGACAAAGGCGTAGGTGAAAAAAATCAGGGTGATGCTGCCCGCCAGCAGTCTCGCAAACAGGGTCGGCGCTTGCAGCGCAATGGCCAGTCCGCGCAACACCAGAAAAACAAAGCCGGCGATCAGCAGCAAATTGCCAAACAAGCCAAACTCTTCAGAAAACGAGGCAAAGATAAAGTCAGTGGTGCGCTCGGGAATGAACTCCAGGTGCGTTTGCGTGCCCTGCATGAATCCCTTGCCCCAGAAACCGCCCGAGCCGATGGCGATCATGCCCTGAATGATGTGAAAGCCCTTGCCCAAGGGGTCTCGCGTCGGATCCAGCAGGGTGCAAATTCGCTGCTGCTGGTAGTCGTGCAGCACGGGCCAGCGCATGCCGTCGGCGCACAATTGCGGCGCAAAGACGACGAGCAAAGCAACCCCCAGCAAACCCAACAGCAGCGGCGGCAAAATCCACTTCCAGGACAGGCCGGCAAAAAAGATGATCGACATCCCGGCCGACAGCACCAGGATGGCCGTCCCCAGATCAGGCTGGCGCACGATCAGGGCGATGGGCAACGCCAGCAGCACCAGCGCTACCGCAAAATCGAGCGGGCGCAACTGGCCTTCGCGCTTCTGAAACCACCACGCCAACATCAAGGGCACGGCGATCTTGAGAATCTCGCTGGGCTGGATGGTAATGCCCACATCGAGCCAACGCCGGGCTCCTTTCTTGGTCACACCAAACACCGCCACCGCAATCAACAGCGCCAGACCAAGCAAGTACAAGGGTACCGCCAGCGCCATCAATCGCTGCGGTGGAATTTGCGCCACGACAAACAGGATGAAACCCGCCAGCAGCATGTTGCGCACGTGATCTTCAAAACGCGTGCCCTGGTCATGGCCCGAGGAATACATGGTCAGCAGACCCGCACAGGCCAGCAGAAACACGGCAAACGCCAGCGGGCCATCAAAGCCTCGAAACCAGGGCGTGATGCGCCGCCACAAGGGAGGGGTTTCAAATACAACAGACATGGAGCCCAATTATCGCCACTATCATCGCGCGCATGACCACGCTCCACCGCCCCGTCACCCACCTGCTCTACCTGCATGGTTTTCGCTCGTCGCCGCAGTCGGCCAAGGCGCGTGTGCTGGCCCGCTGCCTGGCAACGCAGCACCCGACACTCACTTGGTGGTGCCCACAACTGCCGCCGTCCCCGCGTGCGGCCTGCCAGTTGTTGGCGCAGGGCAGCGCGGCTTGGCCACGCGACGCCATGGCCGTCATTGGTTCATCCTTGGGCGGCTTCTATGCCACGTGGGTGGCCGAGCAGACTGGCTGTCAGGCCGTGCTGTTGAATCCGGCGGTCAACCCGGCACGCGATCTGGAGAAGTACATTGGTGAACAAAGCTGTTGGCAGGACCCCAGCGAGCGCTTTTACTTCAAGCCCGAGTTTGTGCAGGAATTGCGCGATTTGAGCTGCGCCCCATTGACGCGGCTGGAACGCTATCTCGCAGTTATCGCCCGGGGCGATGAACTGCTGGACTGGCGCGAGGCGTACGCGCACTATGCGGGTGCGAACCTGCGTCTGCTCGACGGCGGCGACCACGCGCTGAGCGACTTTGAGCAACAAATGCCTGAGTTGCTGGCCTTTTTGGGGCTGGCTTCGCCTGCTGCGGGTAATCCCGTATGATGCGTGGGACGGACCGGTCCCGGCCACCGCCTGTTCGAACTCTTTTCATGCCCGAACCCCAACCCGAATCCCTTGTTGAATTAAAGCACCTCACGTTTGCTTACGCTGAACGCGTCGTGCTGGAAGACGTGTGCCTGTCAGTGCCGCGCGGCAAGGTGACGGCATTGATGGGTGCGTCGGGCGGTGGAAAAACCACCATCCTGCGCCTGATTGGCGGACAAAACCGGGCGCAGTCGGGTCAGATGCTGTTTGACGGCCAGGACGTCACGCCGATGAACCAGACGCAGCTTTACGCGGCGCGGCGGCGCATGGGCATGCTGTTCCAGTTTGGTGCCTTGTTTGCTGATTTGTCGGTGTTCGAAAACGTCGCTTTCCCGCTGCGCGAGCACACCGATTTGCCGGAAGCGCTGATCCGGGACATTGTGCTGATGAAGCTCAATGCGGTGGGCCTGCGCGGCGCGCGCGACTTGATGCCAAGCGACTTATCCGGCGGCATGGCGCGGCGCATTGCGCTGGCACGCGCGATTGCGCTGGACCCCGAGCTGGTGATGTACGACGAACCGTTTTCCGGGCTTGACCCGATTTCACTGGCGATCGCCGCGCGCCTGATTCGCGAGCTCAATGACTCGATGGGTTTGACCAGCCTGTTTGTCTCGCACGAGCTGGAGCAGACCTTTGCCATCTCGGACCATGTCATTATTCTGGCCAACGGCCGCGTCGCGGCCCAGGGCACACCGGATGAGGTGCGCCGCAGCACGGATCCCCTGATCTCCCAATATGTCCACGCCGAAACCGACGGTCCGGTGCGATTTCATTATCCAGGTCCCTCGGTGGATGAAGATTTCAGCCTGGGAGCGCCAGCATGAGTTGGTACCGGCCCGCTGACCTCGGTTTTGCCACGCGGCGGCGTCTGGCTGATCTGGGCTTGGGGGCACGCCTGTTCGTGCGCCTGCTGGGCACGCTGGGCGCCAGCCTGAAGCGCTTTGGGCTGGTGCGCGACCAGATCC
This sequence comes from uncultured beta proteobacterium, assembly GCA_963750665.1. Taxonomy (GTDB): domain Bacteria; phylum Pseudomonadota; class Gammaproteobacteria; order Burkholderiales; family Burkholderiaceae_C; genus Rhodoferax. The sequence goes on along the minus strand of CAVVRQ010000028.1, from coordinate 136,527 downwards.
ACTTTTTGGGCAATTATTCGCTGGCGATCATTGCGGTGTCGGGGCTGTTTGTGGGTTTTGTGTTTGGCTTGCAGGGTTATTACACTTTGCAGCGCTACGGTTCATCGTCGGCGCTGGGCTTGCTGGTGGCACTTAGTCTGGTGCGTGAACTCGGGCCGGTCGTCACGGCCTTGCTATTTGCCGGGCGCGCGGGCACATCGCTCACGGCCGAGATTGGCCTCATGAAAGCCGGCGAACAACTTAGCGTCATGGAGATGATGGCAGTGGACCCGGTGCAGCGCGTGCTGGCGCCCCGGTTCTGGGCCGGTGTGATTGCCATGCCCCTGCTGGCAGCTGTCTTCAGCGCGATGGGTATCATCGGCGGGTGGGTCGTCGGCGTGCTCATGATTGGCGTCGATGCGGGCTCGTTCTGGAGCCAGATTCAGGGCGGCGTGGATGTCTGGCAAGACGTCGGCAACGGCGTTATCAAGAGCATTGTGTTTGGCTTCACCGTGACCTTTGTCGCGCTGTTGCAAGGCTTTGCGGCGCAGCCCACCCCGGAAGGCGTGGCCAGCGCCACCACGCGCACCGTGGTCATGGCGTCGCTGGCCGTGCTGGGCCTGGATTTCATCCTGACGGCGCTGATGTTTAAGATTTGACGCCTCGACAATACACACGAAGGAAGTTTGATGCAACGCTCCAAAAATGATGTCTGGGTCGGCCTGTTCGTGCTGATCGGTGCCGCCGCACTGCTGTTTTTGGCGCTGCAAGCGGCCAATTTGCTGAGCCTGAATTTTCAGTCAACCTACCGCGTCAATGCCAAGTTTGACAACATTGGCGGCCTCAAACCCAAGGCGGCGGTGCGCAGCGCAGGCGTCGTGGTGGGGCGGGTTGAAAAAATCAGCTTTGATGACAAATCTTTTCAGGCACTCGTCACCCTGGCCATGGAAAAGCGCCATGTGTTTCCCAAGGACAGCTCGGTCAAGATCCTCACCAGCGGGCTGCTCGGTGAGCAATACCTGGGGCTGGAGCCCGGTGCGGCCGAGAAGACACTGGTGGCTGGCGACACTATCAGCAGCACGCAGTCGGCTGTCGTGCTGGAAAACCTGATCAGCCAATTCCTGTATAGCAAGGCGGCCGAAGGCAACGCACCCGGGGGCGCGCAATGAGTCTGCGCGCCGCCCTGTTGCTGCTATTGCTGGGTCTGGCGGGGTGTGCCAGCGGGCCGCGGGCGGACCCGCGCGACCCGCTCGAGCCCTTCAATCGGGGCGTGTTCCAGTTTAACGACCGGGTGGACCGGGCGCTCCTCAAACCGGTTGCCACGGCTTATCGCGACGTGCTGCCCGCGCCCATCCGCCAGGGCGTGAACAACTTTTTCTCGAACTTGCAGGATGCCTGGTCGTTCGTCAACAACACGCTGCAACTCAAAGGCGTGGCGGCGGCCAACAGTGCCACCCGTTTCGGGGTCAATACGTTTTTCGGGCTGGGTGGCTTGCTTGATGTCGCCTCCGAGATGCGCATTGAGCGCCACACCAAGGATTTTGGTCACACGCTGGGCTATTGGGGCGTCGGCCCTGGGCCCTACCTGATGCTGCCATTGCTGGGGCCATCGACCCTGCGCGACACGGCGGCCTTGCCAGTTGACATGCAAGGCAACCTGGTCTCGGGCGTACAGCATGTTCCCACACGTAATTCGCTGACCGCCGTGAAGCTGCTCGATCAGCGCAGCAGCTTGTTGCAAGTCACTGATATGCTCGACCAGGTGGCGCTGGACCCCTACACCTTCTCGCGCGACGCTTTTTTGCAGCGCCGACGCAGCGCGGTCTATGACGGCAATCCGCCCGACGCGGCAGAGCCCGCGCGCATCGATTCTGAAAACACGGCAAAATAGTCAACCCTCAACCAGTATGACCTGCACGCCGAATTCCGGCGGCGCTGTCAGGTGAAAGTCAAAATCATGCAGCGACGCTTGTTAATCCAATGGTTGGCTGGCCTTGCCGCCAGTACCCTGCTGTTATCGGTCTGGCCCGCCCGGGCGGCTGACGAAGCACCTGACGCCCTGATTGGCCGATTGACCAAGGACGCGCTCGACGCCCTGCAGGCCGACAAAGGGGTTCAGGTCGGCGAATTGAAGCGCATCGTCGAATTGGTCGATGACAAAATCATGCCCCACGTGGACTTTCAGCGCATGACGGCATCTGCCGTGGGTCCGGCCTGGCGCCAGGCCAGCGCCGATCAGCGCCAACGCCTGCAAACCGAGTTTAAAACCCTGTTGGTGCGGACCTACGCCGGTGCCATGAGTCAAGCCAAGAATCTCACCGTCGAGGTCAAGCCCCTGCGTGCCGCAGCCGACGACAAGGAAGTGATCGTGCGCACCCTGATCAAGGGCCGCGGCGAACCGGCGCAGCTGGACTACCGGATGGAAAAGACGCCTGGTGTGGGCGCGGGCTGGAAGATTTATAACTTCAATGTGCTTGGCGTCTGGCTGGTGGATACCTACCGCAGCCAGTTTTTACAGGAAATCAATGCCAAGGGCGTCGACGGCTTGATTGCGCTGCTGACCGAACGCAACAAAAGCAACGCCAGCGCCAAAAAGAACTAACCGTGTTGAGCCTGCCGCCCGAATTGACGCAGACGCAGGCCAGCGCCTGCCTGCGGGGCTTGGCGCAAGACTTGCGCGCACTGACCGAGGCTGAGGTGGTCATTGATGCCGCAGCACTGACCCGCTTTGACTCGGCCGCGCTGGCGGTGCTGTTGGAACTGCGACGCGCTTGCCTGGCTCTGAACAAAAGTTTTTCGATCCACGACATGCCCGCTCGTCTGGCTGACCTGGCCGCGCTCTATGGCGTGAAGGAGTTGCTGCTGGGCGCGCTTCAAAGTGGCGTGCCATCGGAAGCCAGTCCAGTGCGCTGACCGTCGGCATCCGTGTGCGGCGCGGTGACTGGGCCAGGCGCAACTGCCTGGAGAGAATCCTTATCCTGACGACTGCCGGTGGCCAGGCTGGCGGACCGGCTATCCGTTCTCTGGACCACGCTCGCGGGCAAGCGCAGCTTGCGTGCCAGCATTTTGGCCTCAACCCGGCGGCTGCCAATCCAGCGTTGTGGCAGCCGCGAATCGGGCCGACGCCCGGACACCCAATCCACCAGCCGAACAAAATGAGGGGTGCGCCGAATTCAATCAAAGAGCAATGGGTCTAAATCTCCAATTGGCGACTTCACCAGCGATGACGTCAAGCCGATGATTTTGGGGCAGGTAGCACCAAGTACATGACGAAGGCGGGTGATGTGGCTTGCGAGCGCAGGCCCGATTCGCGGTCACCACGGAACAGGCTCACCAAGCGCAGTTTTGACGCCGCCGCATTGGATGACCTGATGAGCGCGCCCGCGAGCGTGGGCCGGAGTCCGCAAGCCACATCATCCGGCTGGCGCAAGTCATTTTCATATGCTACTATATTTGTAGCTGCTTGCGCATACAGCTAGAGGGCTAGTGGTCTTTTTGTCTACAGAACTCACGGTTACCCACACGGTCGAGGCAGGGTGACTGGGCCGCACCTCTGGCCCCGCTAAAATAGCGGCCCCATGCCCGCCATTTCGTTTCAGAACGTCTCCAAGTCTTTCCCCTCTCCACGCGGTGCCAAGGGCAGCACGTTTCTCGCACTGGATCGGGTCAGCCTGGATGTTCAGGCCGGTGAATTCTTTGGTTTGCTGGGCCCTAATGGCGCCGGTAAAACCACCCTGATCAGCATTCTGGCGGGGCTGGCGCGCGCCGATAGCGGCAAGATCTGCGTGTTGGGGCATGACGTTCAACTTGACTACACACTGGCCCGGCGCAGCCTGGGCGTGGTGCCGCAAGAGTTGGTGTTTGACCCCTTCTTCACTGTGCGCGAAGCCCTGCGTTTTCAATCCGGCTACTTTGGCATCAGGCAGAACGACGCCTGGATTGATGAGTTGCTGGAGAACCTGGGGCTGACTGACAAGGCGGGGGCCAATATGCGCGCGCTCTCGGGCGGCATGAAGCGCCGCGTGCTGGTGGCGCAGGCGCTGGTGCACAAACCGGCCGTGATCGTGCTCGACGAGCCGACGGCCGGGGTTGATGTTGAATTGCGGCAAACCCTCTGGCAATTTATTGCGCGGCTAAACAAAGAGGGGCACACGGTCCTGTTGACAACGCACTATCTGGAGGAGGCCGAGGCGCTGTGCGGGCGCATTGCCATGCTCAAGGCCGGGCGCGTGGTGGCACTTGACAGTACCAGTGAGCTGCTCAAGTCAGCCTCGAGCAATGTGCTTAGATTCAAGATTGATAGCGAACTACCAAAGCTGCTAGCGGACAAGGCTCGTATTACAGGGCGCATTGTGCAGTTTCCGGCGCATGACGCGCTGGAGATTGAACAGTATCTGGCCGCGGTGCGGCAGGCTGGTCTGGTGGCGCGCGATGTCGAGATTCGCAAGGCGGATCTGGAAGATGTTTTTCTCGGTGTCATGAGTCGAAGCCAGTCGGCTGATGTGGGCCAATTTTTCGACGGGCCGCCCCTAGAAAAATCAGCCCCCTCGGGGGGCAGCGCAGTACGCGAAGCGACAAGCGTGGGGGCGATACCATGAACGGTTGGCAAACCCTGCTTTACAAGGAAGCGCTGCGCTTCTGGAAAGTCGCGTTTCAGACCATTGCCGGCCCGGTGCTCACTGCCATGCTTTACCTGTTGATTTTCGGTCACGCGCTGGAGGCACACGTGAAGGTTTATGAACGCGTCAGCTACACGGCTTTTCTGGTGCCCGGCCTGGCCATGATGAGTCTGCTGCAAAACGCGTTTGCCAACAGTTCATCGTCGCTCATCATGAGCAAGGTGATGGGCAACCTGGTGTTCCTGTTGCTCACACCGCTGTCCTACTGGAACTGGTTTGTCGCTTATGTAGGCGCTGCCGTCATTCGGGGACTCGTCGTGAGCGTCGGCGTGTTTGCGGTTTCCGCCTTGTTCACGGAGCTCAGCTTTGTCGCTCCCCTGTGGATTTTTGTCTTTGCGGTGATGGGTGCCACCCTGATGGGCGCGTTGGGCTTGATCGCGGGCTTGTGGGCGGACAAGTTTGACCAGTTGGCGGCGTTTCAAAACTTTGTTGTGATGCCGATGACCTTTTTGAGCGGCGTGTTCTACTCCATTCACTCGCTACCACCTTTTTGGCAGACCGTGAGTCACTTGAACCCGTTTTTCTACATGATCGACGGTTTTCGCTATGGTTTTTTTGGGGCCAGCGATGTCTCACCCTGGCTCAGTCTGGGCGTCGTCGGCTTGACCATGACGCTGGTCAGCGCGATCGCGGTGGCCTTGCTGCGCACCGGATACAAAATCCGGGGCTAACTTTTTGAAATACTAATATGACTGCAGAACAAATTAAAGCCCTGATTGCCGCCGGGCTGGCGTGCCAGCACCTTGAACTCAGCGGCGACGGCCAGCACTGGTATGCCACCATTGTGTCGAGTGAATTTGAGGGCTTGCGCGCCATCCGGCGTCACCAGCGGGTCTATGCAACGCTAGGCGGCAAGGTCGATAGCGGCGAAGTGCATGCGCTGTCGATGCAGACCTATACGCCCGCCGAATGGGCAGCCAAGTAGCCACAGCGCATGGATAAATTGCTGATTCGCGGCGGTCGGGCGTTGCAAGGTGAAGTGCAAATATCGGGTGCCAAGAACGCCGCCTTGCCGGAACTGTGCGCTTGTCTGCTGACGGCCGAGCCGGTGACGCTGAGCAATGTGCCGGGTTTGCAGGACGTGGCGACCATGCTCAAGCTGGTGCGCAATATGGGCGTTGCCACGGCGCAGTCGGTGGCCGCTGATGCTGCGCCGCAAGCGGGCACGCTGACCTTGCAGGCCGGGGCGCTGACTGTACCCGAGGCACCTTATGAACTGGTCAAGACCATGCGCGCCTCGGTGCTGGCGCTGGGGCCGCTGCTGAGCCGTTTTGGCGCGGCCCGGGTGTCGCTGCCGGGCGGTTGCGCGATTGGCTCGCGACCGGTGGATCAGCACATCAAGGGCTTGATGGCGATGGGCGCAGAAATTGGCGTCGAGCACGGCTATATCATCGCCCGACTGCCCCGGGGCTGCAAGCGTCTGCACGGCGCGCGCATCGCGACGGACATGGTGACCGTGACCGGCACCGAGAATTTCCTCATGGCGGCCAGCCTGGCCGAGGGCGAGACGATTCTGGAGAATGCCGCGCAGGAGCCCGAAATTGCCGATCTGGCCGCGATGCTGATCAAGATGGGGGCGCAGATTGAGGGCCATGGCAGCAGCCGCATCCGCATTCAAGGCGTTAAAGATCTGCATGGCTGCCAGCACCAGGTGGTGGCCGACCGGATCGAAACGGGTACTTTTTTGTGCGCCGCAGCCGCCACCGGCGGGCGTGTGCTGCTACGCCATGGCCGCATCGAGCACCTCCAGGCGGTGGTTGAAAAACTGCGCGACGCGGGGGCTGGCGTGACGGCGGTTGACGGCGGCATCCAGATCGAGTCGCACGGGCGGCTCAAGGCGCAAAGCTTTCGCACCACCGAGTACCCTGGCTTTCCGACCGATATGCAGGCCCAGTTCATGGCCTTGAATGCGATTTCCCATGGGGCTGCCAAGGTGACGGAAACCATTTTCGAGAACCGCTTTATGCACGTCAACGAGTTGGTGCGCTTGGGTGCCAGCATCCAGATCGAGGGCAAGGTGGCGCTGGTGGAAGGGGTCGCGAAGCTCTCTGGTGCCAGTGTCATGGCGACTGACTTGCGGGCCTCCGCCAGCCTGGTGATTGCCGGCCTGGTGGCCAGCGGAGAGACTCGCGTGGAGCGCATTTATCATCTGGATCGGGGTTACGATCAGATGGAGGCCAAGCTGCACGCGTTGGGCGCGGACATTGAGCGCGTGAAGTGACAAGGCGCGCTCGGCGGCTTTCAGATTACTATTTATTACGTAGCGCTTTGCGCTTATTGCATAAGGGCCAGAGGCATAAATGATAACTATTGCGCTGTCGAAAGGCCGCATCTTCGAAGAGACCCTGCCGTTGCTGCGCGGCGCTGGCATTGAGGTGCTGGAGGATCCGGAAAATTCGCGCAAGCTCATACTCGCGACCAATCAGCCCGATGTGCGCGTGCTGGTGGTGCGCGCCACGGACGTGCCGACCTATGTTCAGTACGGCGGTGCCGACCTGGGCATCACCGGCAAGGACACCTTGCTCGAACACGGGGGTGCCGGACTCTATCAGCCGCTCGACCTGCAAATCGCCAAGTGCCGCATCAGTGTTGCGGTACGGGCCGATTTTGACTACGCTTTTGCTGTCAAGCAGGGCTCGCGCTTGCGCGTGGCGACCAAATATGTGGCCATTTCGCGCGAGTTTTTTGCCAGCAAAGGCGTCCACGTGGACCTGATCAAACTCTATGGCAGCATGGAATTGGCACCCCTGGTAGGCTTGGCCGATGCGATTGTTGATCTGGTGTCCACCGGCAACACGCTCAAGGCCAACCACTTGGTCGAGGTGGAGCACATCATGGACATCAGTTCGCGCCTGGTGGTCAATCAGGCCGCGCTGAAGCTCAAGCAGGCACCGATTCGCAGCATCATCGATGCTTTTGCGACCGCCGTTGGCAACTAACTGATTGGTCAAATTGCTATGGCATTTATAGCTACTCCGGCTCGTCTGTCAACCGCTAGCAGCACATTTGATGCTGATTTGAAGGAGCGTCTGCACTGGTCGGCGGCAGCCGATGCGGCGATTGAGCAGCGCGTCGCCGACATTCTGGCCGACGTGCAGCAGCAAGGCGACGCCGCGCTGCTGCGCTACACCGCGCAATTTGATCACGTGTCGGCGACGCGGGTGGCTGAGCTTGAACTCACGCAGGTCGAGCTTAAGGCGGCGTTTGACGCCATCCCTGCCGTGCAGCGCGGCGCCTTGCAAGCGGCGGCCCGACGCGTGCGCAGTTACCACGAAGCGCAAAAAAAGGCCAGTGGCGAGAGCTGGCAATACCGTGACGCCGACGGCACGCTGCTGGGGCAAAAGGTGACTCCCCTGGACCGCGTGGGCATTTATGTGCCCGGCGGCAAGGCGGCTTATCCGTCGAGCGTGCTGATGAGCGCCATCCCGGCGCATGTGGCGGGGGTGGACGAAATCATCATGGTGGTGCCGACACCGGGCGGCGAAAAAAATGCGCTGGTGCTGGCCGCTGCTTTTGTGGCAGGCGTCAGCCGCGCCTTCAGCGTGGGCGGCGCGCAAGCCGTGGCGGCGCTCGCTTATGGCACCGCCAGCATTCCCAAAGTGGACAAAATTACCGGCCCGGGCAACGCCTATGTGGCCGCCGCCAAGCGCCGCGTTTTTGGCACGGTGGGCATCGACATGATTGCCGGCCCGAGCGAGATTCTGGTGCTGGCTGACGGCACGACGCCGCCGGACTGGGTGGCGATGGACCTGTTCAGCCAGGCCGAGCACGACGAACTGGCGCAAAGTATTTTGCTGTGCCCGGACCTGGCCTATATCGAGCTGGTGCAAGCCGCCATGAGCCGCATGCTGCCCGAGATGCCGCGCCGCGAGATCATCGCCAGGTCGATCAGCGGGCGCGGTGCCCTGATTCACACGCGCGACATGGAGGAGGCGTGCCGCATCAGCAACGCCATCGCACCAGAACACCTGGAGGTGAGCAGCCGCGACCCACAGCGCTGGGAGCCGCTGCTCAAACATGCCGGCGCCATCTTTCTGGGTGCCTACACCAGCGAGAGTCTGGGTGACTACTGCGCCGGTCCGAATCACGTGCTGCCCACCAGCGGCACGGCGCGCTTCAGTTCGCCGCTCGGGGTTTATGACTTCCAGAAGCGCTCCAGCCTGATTGAAGTCAGTGAAACCGGTGCCCAGACGCTCGGGCAGATCGCCTCGGTGCTGGCGCACGGTGAAGGTTTGCAGGCCCACGCCCGGGCGGCCGAGATGCGGCTGCGTTGAGCAGCCCTGATGCTGCCCTGGCCCAATGGATCCGGGCTAATGCGACGCGTTCTGGGTATGCACCATCAGGCGGTCGGTGTAGGCAATCGCCAGGGCCGAGAGCAGAAAGGTGATGTGAATCGCGGTTTGGGCGATCAATACCTTTTCTTCATAGTTGCCGGCGCTGATGAAGGTTTTTAGCAGGTGGATGGAACTGATACCGATGATGGCGGTGCCGAGCTTCACCTTGAGTACCGAGGCGTTGACGTGGCTGAGCCATTCGGGCTGGTCGGGGTGCCCTTCCAGGTCCATGCGCGAGACAAAAGTTTCGTAGCCACCCACGATCACCATGATCAGCAAGTTGGAGATCATGACGACATCAATCAGTGCCAGCACAGCCAGCATGATGATGGTCTCGTTCAGGTTGGTGATCTGGGTATCGCTCTTGTAGCCGATGCTGGTGATCAGCGCCTGCAAGGCGGTTTGACTGCCAAACGCCGCCTCCAGTAAATGCACCAGTTCAATCCAGAAATGAAACACATAGACACCCTGGGCAGCGATCAACCCCAGATAGAGGGGTAACTGAAGCCAGCGACTGGCGAAAATAAGTTTTGGAAGCGGGCGCAAACCGGCAGGTTTTTTGGTCATGGGAGTATTCATGCAGACATTCGGGTTTGTACTTAGTTCACCCATTGTAGGGGTGCGCCAAAGGCAGTGCAGTGCCAACCGTGCCATGTCAGTCAGTGGCCTGTAAGTGCAAAAGTTGACATTTATCAACTGTATTCACGTATTCTTTAACTAGAGGAGACCTACCCATGAGTTCACCGTCGAAGGCTGTCGAGTCCATATTGGTTGAAAACCGTGTTTTCCCGCCGAGCCCGGCTTTTGTCAAAGGCGCGCGCATATCCGGCATGGACGCCTACAACGCGCTTTGCAGCGAAGCCGAGAAAGATTTTGAGGGCTACTGGGCCCGGCTGGCACGTGAGAACGTGGTCTGGAGTAAGCCCTTTACCAAGACGCTTGACGAGTCCAACGTGCCGTTTTACAAATGGTTCGAAGACGGTGAGCTCAATGCCTCGGCCAACTGCCTGGACAAGCACATGGGCACGCCGGTGGAAAACAAAGTGGCCGTGATTTTTGAAGCTGATGACGGTGCCGTCAACAAGACCACTTACAAGGAATTGCTGGCCAAAGTTTGTCAGTTTGCCAACGCACTCAAGGCGCACAACATCAAGAAGGGCGACCGGGTGCTGATTTACATGCCGATGTCGCTCGAAGGCGTGATTGCGATGCAGGCCTGCGCCCGCATCGGTGCCATCCACAGCGTGGTGTTTGGCGGCTTCTCGGCCAAAGCGTTGCAAGAGCGCATTATCGATGCTGGTGCGGTGGCGGTGATCACGGCCAATTGCCAGATGCGCGGCGGCAAGGCCAACCCCCTGAAATCAATTGTTGATGAAGGTCTGGCCCTGGGCGGCTGCGAGTCGATCAAGACCGTCTTTGTCTATGAACGCAACAACACGCCATTCGATCTGGTAGCTGGCCGCGACGTAAGCTTCAGCCAGGCACTGGCGGGACAAAGCACCGTGTGCGCGCCGGTGCCGGTCGGTGCCGAGCACCCGCTCTTTATTCTTTATACGTCGGGTTCCACCGGCAAGCCCAAAGGCGTGCAACATTCGACCGGCGGCTTCATGCTCTGGGCCAAGCTCACCATGGACTGGGTGTTTGACCTGCAGCCGAGCGATGTCTTCTGGTGTACGGCAGATATTGGCTGGGTCACCGGCCACACTTATGTGGCCTATGGTCCGCTGATGGCGGGCGGCACCGAAATCATTTTTGAAGGCATTCCGACCTACCCCAACGCCGGGCGTTTCTGGCAAATGATTGAGCGCCACAAATGCAGCGTGTTCTACACCGCGCCGACCGCCATCCGCGCCCTCATCAAGGCGGCCGAGCACGACCCGAAAGCGCATCCGGATCGCTCCGATCTGTCGAGCCTGCGCATCCTGGGAACGGTCGGCGAGCCGATCAACCCGGAAGCCTGGATGTGGTACCACAAGCACGTGGGCGGCGAGCGCTGCCCGATTGTCGATACCTGGTGGCAAACCGAATCGGGCGGCCACATGATCTCGCCACTGCCGGGCGCCACGCCACTGGTGCCGGGGAGCTGCACGCTGGCGCTGCCGGGCATCGTCGCTGCCATTGTCGATGAGACCGGTCAGGATGTGCCCAACGGCTCGGGCGGCATCCTGGTCATCAAACGCCCCTGGCCGTCGATGATTCGCACCATCTGGAAAGACCCGGAGCGCTTCAAGAGCAACTATTACCCGCAAGAACTGGGCGGCCACTTTTACCTGGCTGGCGACGGCGCCGTGCGCAGCACGGACCGCGGCTATTTCCGCATCACCGGCCGCATTGACGACGTGCTCAATGTCTCAGGCCACCGCCTGGGCACGATGGAAATTGAGTCCGCCCTGGTGGCCAAGACCGACCTGGTGGCCGAAGCCGCCGTGGTCGGGCGTCCGGACGATATGACGGGTGAGGCCATTTGTGCGTTTGTCGTGCTCAAACGCCCCTGTCCAACCGGAGACGAAGCGGTCGCCATTGCCAAGATACTGCGTGACTGGGTGACCAAGGAGATCGGTGCGATTGCCAAGCCCAAAGACATCCGTTTCGGCGAGAACCTGCCCAAGACCCGCTCTGGCAAGATCATGCGCCGCCTGCTGCGCTCGCTGGCCAAGGGCGAGTCGATTACGCAAGACACTTCAACGCTGGAAAATCCGGCGATTCTGGACCAGTTGGGGCAAACTTACTGAGCGCATCACAGGCTCATGCCGGATCAGATCCGGCATGAGCCTGGCCTTGCAACATTGGCTGGTTCAATCGGCTTGCTTACGCAAAAAGGCCGGAATCTCAAAATCCTCCATACCACCGCTGGCCAGCGCATCGACTTTGGCCGCCGCCTGCGTGCGGTCCCGCGTGCGCCAGACACTGGGTGTTGTCATGGCTTGGTAGTCGGGTTGCACCAGACCGACCGGACCACTGCCGCTCAAGGTCACCGGTGTGTTGAGCGTGGGCACCTGAAACGGCACGTTGTCAGTGCCGGTGCGCAGCACCTGCAGCGGCGGTGCCGTGCGGCGCAACCCTTGTCGCGACAAACCGGTTGCCACCACCGTGACACGGATGTCCTCGCCCAGGTTGTCGTCGTAAGCGGTACCATAAATTACATGCGCGTCGGCTGAAGCATAGGCGCGGATGGTATTCATGGCGAGTTTCGATTCGCTCAGTTTCAGCGACCCCTTGGCGGCGCTGATCAGCACCAGCACGCCCTTGGCACCCGACAGGTCAATGCCTTCGAGCAGCGGGCAAGCGACTGCCTGCTCGGCAGCAATGCGCGCCCGATCCGGGCCGGCCGCGATGGCCGTGCCCATCATCGCCTTACCCGGCTCTCCCATGACGGTGCGCACATCCTCAAAGTCAACATTCACGTGACCCGGCACATTGATGATTTCGGCAATGCCGCCAACGGCGTTTTTCAGCACGTCGTTGGCGTGTGCAAAGGCCTCATCCTGCGTCACGTCGTCGCCCAGCACCTCCAGCAATTTTTCGTTTAGCACCACAATCAGGGAATCGACGTTGGCCTCCAATTCGGCCAGGCCGCTGTCGGCATTGGCCATGCGCCGCCCGCCTTCAAACTCAAACGGCTTGGTCACGACGCCCACCGTCAGAATGCCCATTTCACGAGCCACCCGGGCAATCACCGGTGCCGCTCCGGTACCGGTACCGCCGCCCATGCCGGCAGTGATGAACAGCATGTGCGCGCCGTCAATGGCATCCCGGATTTCCTGCACCGCCGCCTCAGCCGCCTCGCGCCCTTTGTCAGGCTTGCTGCCAGCGCCCAAACCACTGGTGCCGAGCTGGATGCTCTTGTGGGCGTTGCTGCGGCTGAGTGCCTGCGCGTCGGTGTTGGCGCAAATAAACTCGACGCCCTGCACTGCGCAGCCAATCATGTGGCCGACGGCGTTGCCGCCGCCACCACCGACCCCGATCACCTTGATCTGGGTGCCTTGGTTAAACGCTTCTTCTTCAATCATTTCAATCGGCATTTTGTGCTCCTTTGGGTTCATACAGTTGACAGTAAAAAAATTGCTTGGAAATCAAAAGCTGGTGCATCTGGCAGTCGGACGGATGCGGCCATCGCCATCGCCAATGCGGGCTGGCGCGGGTGAGCCAGAGTTTGTTTGGCATGATCAAAAGTTCCCCACCAGCCAGTCTTTTACCTGGCTGAACGCAGTTTTCATGGAACCATTCTTCTGCGCCACCTTGAAGCCGCGCAGGCGCGCCAGCCGGGCTTCTTCGAGCAGGCCCATGACGGTGGCCGCCCGGGGCTGCGCCACCATGTCCGACAAGGCGTTGTCATATTTTGGGAAACCACGGCGTACCGGTTTCAAAAAGATGTCTTCACCGAGCTCCACCATGCCCGGCATGATGCAGCTGCCGCCGGTGAGCACGATGCCGCTGGAGAGCATTTCCTCAAAACCGGACTCGCGTATGACCTGATGCACGAGCGTAAAGATTTCCTCGACGCGCGGCTCGATCACGCCGGACAGCGCCTGGCGGCTGAGCATGCGCGGTCCGCGGTCGCCCAAGCCCGGCACCTCAACCTGCGCTTGCGGGTCGGCCAATAACTGCTTGGCGCAGCCGCTTTCGACCTTGATCTCTTCGGCGTCCTTGGTTGGCGTGCGCAGCGCCATCGCGATGTCGCTGGTGACCAAGTCGCCAGCGATCGGGATGACGGCGGTGTGACGGATGGCGCCATTGGTAAAAATCGCCAGATCCGTGGTGCCGGCCCCCATATCCACCATGGCCACGCCGAGCTCGCGCTCGTCCTCGGTCAGCACCGACAGGCTACTGGCCAGCGGATTGAGCAACAGTTGTTCGACTTCAAGACCGCACCGACGCACACATTTGATGATGTTTTCGGCCGCACTTTGGGCACCGGTGACGATGTGTACCTTGGCTTCCAGCCGGATGCCACTCATGCCAATGGGCTCTCTGACGTCCTGGCCATCGATGATGAACTCCTGCGGCTCCACCAGCAGCAGACGCTGGTCGGTCGAGATGTTGATGGCCTTGGCCGTCTCCACCACGCGCGCCACATCGGCGGCGCTCACCTCCCGGTCCTTGATCGCCACCATGCCGTGCGAATTGATGCCCCGGATGTGGCTGCCGGTGATACCGGTATAGACGCGGGCAATTCGGCAGTCGGCCATCAACTCGGCTTCCTTGAGCGCTTGCTGGATGCTTTGCACGGTGGCCTCAATATTGACCACCACGCCCCGTTTGATGCCGTTGCTCGGCGCGACACCCAGTCCCGCGAGCTTGAGCTCACCCCCGGCCAGCACTTCGGCCACCACCACCATGACCTTGGCGGTCCCGATGTCGAGTCCGACGACCAGATCCTTGTATTCTTTTGCCATAAATTCACCTGTTGCCTGGGTTGCTGTGTGCTGCTATTTTTTGACCGCCGCCACCAGCGTGCTGACGCCCCGCAGGCGAATGGCATAGCCGTCCTGATGGCGCAAGTCGGCCGTCTCCAGCGCCTCGGGGCGTCGGCCATAGCGCGCGGTCACCTGCGTCAGTGTCTTTAGGAAGCGCTGCGTGCGCGCCAGCACCTCGGGCAGTGCGCCGCTGCCGAGCTCGATCACCGCGCCACTGTCCAGGCGCACGCGCCAGCCGCCGCGCGGCGTCAGCTCAAGCTGTTCGAGTGCCAGATCCATGTCCTCAAACTGAGGCTGCAGTGCCTGCAACATCGCCAGCACCTGCGCTGCCCGGCCGGTCGGTCCATTCAAATGGGGCAGCCCTTCTTGCTCGAGCTCACCCAGATTGGCTTCAAACACCTCACCAAAATTGTTGACCAACGTGGATTCGCCCTCCGGACCCCAATAGGCGACGGCCTTGTGCTCCTGCAACTGCACCTTGAGGCGGTTCGGAAATTCACGCTTCACAAGCGCCCGGCGCACCCACGGCACGGCCTCAAAGACTTGCCGGGTGGCCGCCAGATCCATGTTTAGAAAAGTGCCACGCAACTGCGGTACCACGTTGGCACGCAAGGTCAGAGCGTTGTTGTGCGTGACGTCGCCGCTGACCGCGACGGCGCGAATCGCAAACAGCGGATTGCGCGAAAGCCAGGCCAGCAGCGCCCCCGCCAACAGCAGGGCAAACAGCGCAAACAGCACGGAGGCGGTCAGGTTCATGAGCTTAACGTCAAAGGGTGTGGGCAAGTCGTGGCTCATAGCGGGTAGTCAAGGCTGGCGTGGCGCAGGATTTCGACGCACAAAGCCGGGTAACTCAGGCCCGCCGCCTTGGCCGCCATCGGCACCAGCGAGTGCGTCGTCATGCCCGGCGCGGTATTGATTTCCAGCAAATAGGGCTTCCGGCTGTGGGCGTCGATCATCACGTCAGCGCGGGCCCAGCCGCGGCAAGCCAGCACACGGTAGGCCTTGAGCACCAGTTGTTGAATCGCCTGCTCTTCGCCATCCGGCAGACCGCAGGGCACCAGGTACTGCGTGCTGTGCGTGAAATACTTGTTCTGATAATCGTAGTTGCCATCCGGTGCCACGATTCGAATCACTGGCAGGGCCTGGGCCTGCGCAGCGCTACCCAACACGGCGATGGTGACTTCGTCACCCGCAATGAATTGCTCGCACAGGACGTCGGCGTCATGTTCGGCCGCCAGCGCAAAGGCGCGCTCACACTGATCGGCGTTGCTGACTTTGCTCAATCCGATGGTGGAGCCCTCGCGCGCGGGCTTGACAATCATGGGTTGCCCCAACTCGGCCAGAGCAGCGCGGGTAGCTGCCGCGCTGCTGACCGTCTGCCAGGCCGGGGTCGGCAGTCCCTCGGCGCGCCAGATGCGTTTGGTCATGACCTTGTCCATCGCCATACTGGAGGCCATGACGCCCGAGCCGGTATACGGGATGCGCAGCAATTCGAGGACACCCTGCACGGTGCCGTCTTCGCCATAGCGACCATGCAGGGCGATAAAGCAGCGCTCGAAGCCGGCCTGTTTGAGTTCGCCCAGAGCGCGCTCGGCCGGATCAAAGGCATGCGCATCGACGCCTGCGGACAGCAGCGCCTGCAACACCCCCTGGCCCGACATCAAGGAGATTTCGCGCTCGGCGGAGGTACCCCCCAGGAGTACCGCCACCTTGCCAAATTGACTACCAAATTGAGTCATAGCCTCCGTCCATCCTGCGCAAGTCGCTCTAAATTTTGTAGTAATTCGAGAACTTTTACCGGCACCGCGCCAATCGAGCCAGCACCCATGCACAGCACCACGTCGCCCGCCCGTGCGCTGTCCAGAATGGCTTGCGGCATGGTGGCCACGTCATCGACAAAGACCGGCTCGATGCGTGCGGCCACGCGCAGGGCGCGCGCCAGGCTGCGGCCATCTGCCGCCACAATCGGTGCCTCACCAGCGGCATAGACCTCGGTCAACAGCACGTCATCGGCCTGCGCGATAACTTTGATAAAGTCTTCAAAACAGTCGCGCGTACGCGTGAAACGGTGCGGCTGGAACGCCAGCAGCAGCCGACGCCCCGGGAAAGCACCGCGTGCCGCCGCCAGTGTGGCCGCCATTTCCACCGGGTGGTGGCCGTAATCATCAATCAGCGTGAAGTGGCCACCGCCCTGTGCCGCCAAATCACCATAGCGCTGGAAGCGCCGCCCCACGCCTTTGAAGTTTGCGAGGGCCCGCAAAACGGCGTCGTCAGCGACATTGAGTTCAATCGCCACGGCGATGGCCGCCAGCGCATTGAGCACGTTGTGGCGTCCCGCCAGATTCAGCACCACGGCCAGATCGGGCAGCACCACGCCGTTGCGCCGCTGCACCGTGAAATGCATCTGCCCCTGCCGGGCCTGCACCTCCACCGCGCGCACTTCCGCCCCTTCCTCGAAGCCATAGCTGGTGATCGGGCAGGTGACTTGCGGCACGATGGCGCGCACCGCCGCATCGTCCGTGCACAAAATGGCGCTGCCGTAAAACGGCATGCGATGCAGAAAGTCGACAAAGGCTTGTTGCAGACGGCCAAAGTCGTGGCCGTAGGTTTCCATGTGGTCGGCGTCGATATTGGTTACCACCGCCATGACCGGCGAGAGGTTCAGAAACGAAGCATCGGATTCATCGGCTTCGACCACAATGTAGTCGCCCTTGCCGAGGCGGGCGTTAACACCCGCGCTGTTGAGGCGCCCGCCAATGACAAAGGTCGGATCCAGCCCGCCCTCGGCCAGTACGCTGGCGACCAGGCTGGTGGTGGTGGTCTTGCCGTGCGTGCCGGCAACGGCAATGCCCTGCTTCAGGCGCATTAGCTCGGCCAGCATCAAGGCGCGCGGCACCACAGGGATGCGCCGCTCGCGCGCCGCCAGCACCTCCGGGTTGTCAGCCTGAACCGCCGTGGAGGTGACGACGGCGTCGGCCCCGGCGACCTGGCTGGCGGCATGGCCGACATAGGTTTGAACACCCAGACTGGCCAGCCGCTGCAAACTGGCGCTGTCAGCCAGGTCCGAGCCCGAAATCGTGTAACCCAGATTGAACAGGATCTCGGCGATGCCGGACATGCCAACGCCGCCGACGCCGACGAAGTGAATGTGTTTGATGGCGTGCTTCATAGCGCGAAGCTCCCTTTAATTGGGGTCAGATTCCAATTGTTTCTGCCTTTTAATGGCATTGGAGTGGCTGACGCGCTTCTATTCTTTCCTTTTTTGGCCCCACTCACACCCCCTCGCCCCTCTCCCGCCCCGCCGGGCGGAAGAGGGGAGCCAACAGCCCAATTTGGCCGTGTCTTTAAAGCAAAGAAGTACCCGCTCGGAAGGCACGCTGAAATAGACACCCAAGTTACTGCAGCGCTACCCCTGGCATGCCGTACTTGCCCGGCAAGACTAATTGGGGTCAGTCCCCAATTACCGCTTTCGCCAATACTGGATTGCGGGTCAAGCCCGCAATGACAGATCCCAACAGCCGCAAGATTTAGATACTTCCTATCCCCAAGACGAGAACGCCCCAGCAGACTAAAGCCCGCCAAGAGTCGATCGATCAGGCACTGCAAAGCTTTGAACACGCGGCCAAATTGGCTGTTGGCTCCCCTTTCCCGCCCGGCGGGGCGGGAAAGGGGCGGGGGGGATAGAGTGGGGCCAAAAATGAAAACGAATAAAGCCCTTTCAACCACCACAACGCAGTTCGATGCCAAAGCCCATGCCATGGAAATGACCTTCATGCCAGTATCTCCTCGCAAGCCGCGACAATCTGCTGTACCGCTTCCAGCTTTTGAAGCTTTTTGGCCTCTATCGCCCGTGCAACAAGCGCAGACCGCTCTGTATGTAATAGCATGTCAGCAAGCCACTGCGGCGTCAAGTCGCCTTGCATGCACAACCAGGCGGCACCCTGGTCAACCAGAAAGCGGGCGTTGTGCGTCTGGTGATCATCCACGGCAAACGGAAACGGCACCAACAGGGCGGCAGCGCCCACCGCCGCGATCTCCGTCACGGTGCTGGCACCAGCGCGGCAGATCACCAGATCGGCGTCGGCTAGAGCCTGTGCCGTGTCATCAATGAAGGGCGTCAGTTGGGCCGGTACGCCGGCTGCCGCGTAGTTGGCGCGCAAACTCTCAAATTGTCGGCTGCCGCTTTGGTGAATGACATGCGGTCGATGCGCGGGTGCCAGCAGGGCCAGTGCCTGCGGCACGATTTCGTTCAAGGCCTTGGCCCCCAGACTGCCGCCGAGCACCAACACCCGCAGTGGCCCGCTGCGACCGGCGAAGCGGGTCGCCGGATCCGCCACGCCCATGAACGCCGAGCGCAGCGGGTTGCCAACCCAGCGCCCCTTATTCAAAACCCCAGGAAACGCCGTAAAGACGCAGCGAGCCAGGCTCGCCAATAGCTTGTTTGCCATCCCGGCCACTGAATTTTGCTCATGCAGCAGCAGCGGGCGACGCAGCAGCACGCTCATGAGACCGGCCGGAAATGTGATGTAGCCACCGAAGCCCAACACCACGTCGGGTCGCAAGCGACGCAGCACCTGCGCACTGTGCCAGCAGGCACGCAGCAGGCGCAGCGGCAACTGCAGGAGCGTGGTGAGCCCTTTGCCGCGCACGCCGGAGAAATCAAGCGCTTCAAAGGCAAAGCCCTGCTTGGGTACCAACTGGCTCTCCATGCTGGGCTGCGCTGGCGTGCCCGTGCCACCCAGCCAGTGCACACGCCAGCCACTCTCGCGCAGGCCCTGTGCCACCGCCAGTCCCGGAAATATATGGCCACCCGTGCCGCCGGCCATCACGAGCGCGCATTTGCTCATAGCTGCCCTCCGTGCATCAGCGTGCGGTTCTCGAAGTCAATGCGCAGCACCACGGCGATGGCCACCAGGTTGACCAGAATGGCGGAGCCGCCATAGCTCATGAGCGGCAGCGTCAAGCCTTTGGTGGGCAGGGCACCCAGGTTCACGCCCATGTTGATGAAGGCCTGAAATCCCATCCAGACCCCAACCCCTTGCGCCACCAGGCCGGCAAAGACGCGGTCCAGTGCGATCGCCTGGCGACCGATGTGCATCATGCGCCGGATCAGCCAGAAAAACAGGCCAATCACCAGCACCAGACCGAGCAGGCCAAACTCTTCACCGATTACGGCCAGCAAGAAGTCGGTGTGCGCTTCCGGCAGCCAGTTGAGTTTCTCGACACTGCCACCCAGGCCGACGCCAAAGATTTCGCCACGCCCAATGGCGATCAGGGAATGCGTGAGCTGGTAGCCTTTGGCCAGCGCGTTCTTTTCGCTCCACGGGTCGAGGTAGGCAAAGATGCGCTCGCGGCGCCATTCGCTCGACGCAATCATCAAGCCAAACGCCACCAGCAGCACGCTGGTGATGAGCAGAAACATGCGCGCGTTGACACCGCCCAGGAACAGGATGCCCATGGCGATCACAGCGATCACCAGGAATGCGCCCATATCGGGCTCGGCCAGCAGCAGCAGCCCGATCAGGCCCACGGCCAGCCCCATCGGCGCCACCGCCCGGAAGAAGTGCTCCTTGACTTCCATCTTGCGCACCATGTAATCGGCCGCGTACAACAGCACGGTAAATTTGGCCAGCTCGGAGGGTTGAAAGCTTAGTGGGCCGAGCGAAATCCAGCGCCGCGCGCCATACACCACCTTGCCCACATGCGGAATCAACACCAGCACCAGTAGTACCGAGGAGCCGATGAAGAGCCAGCGCGCCGACTTTTCCCAGCCCGCTACCGGCACCTGAAAAGCCAGCAACGCGGCGACAAAAGCCATGCCCAGCCAAAGCATGTGGCGCGTCAGAAAATAGGTGTGGGTGTAGTTGGCAAAACGAGGGTTTTCCGGCATCGCAATAGAGGCGGAATAGACCATCACCAGGCCCCACAGCAGCAGCGCCAGCGTGACCCAGACCAGCGCCTGATCAAATCCCATCACCGGCGTCGGCAGTGCACCGGTGGCGCTGCGTCGGGTGGCCCCCAGGCGCACCGGCAGCCGGTCTCCGCCGGGCTGGGTCAGCGCACCCAGCCAGCCGAAAATGTGACTTGGCGTGCGACTCATGGCGCGTCCTTCCAGACCAGCCCGGCGGCAGCGGCCAGGTCGCTCACTGCGGCCTGAAATTGGCGCGCGCGGTGTTCATAGTTGTCGAACATGTCGTAACTGGCACAGGCGGGTGACAACAACACCGCGTCGCCAGCCTGGGCCTGGGTGTGTGCCAGCGCCACCGCCTGTGTCATCGAACCAGCGTCGATCAGCGGCACGGCGACGTCGGCCAGTGCCGCGCGAATCAGCGCGCCGTCGCGCCCGATCAGAAGCACCGCACGGGCGTGCCGGGCGACCGGATCAGCCAGCGGCGAAAAGTCCTGCCCTTTGCCTTCGCCGCCAAGGATCACGACCACCTTGCGCTCGGCTCCCAGGGCGTTGAGAGCGGCCACCGTGGCACCGACGTTGGTGCCCTTGCTGTCGTCAAAGTACTCGACTCCGCCCGCCACGCCAATCGACTGCACCCGGTGCGGCTCGCCACGGTAGTCACGCAGGCCGTAGAGCATCGGCCCCATGGCGCAGCCCGCATTTGTAGCCAGTGCCAGCGCGGCCAGCGCATTGAGTGCGTTGTGCACGCCGCGGATGCGCAGGGCGTCGGCGGGCATCAGGCGCTGCAGGTGCAGGTCTGGCGCATCGCCTGGGCGCTGCTTGATGCTTGCGTCGGCCTGCAGCGCCCGCACCAGCCAGGTCATGCCATTGACTTGCTCCCGACCATAGTCGCCCGGGCGCTGCGGCAGGTCGGCACCAAACGTGACATAAGCGCGTGGCAGCAGCGGCTGCGCTCTGGCCTTGCTTTTTCTCACAACTTGCGAATCCGGCGCTGCCAGCGGCACCAGCGCCATGACGGCGCGGTCGTCGCGGTTGAGCACCGCAGCGCCGTGTTGCCCAAAAATATTCGCCTTGGCAGCGCTGTAAGCGGCCATCGAGTCATGCCAGTCCAGATGATCCTGCGTGATGTTGAGCACCGCAGCGGCGCAGGGTTCAAACGTCTTTTCGTCATCGAGCTGAAAGCTCGACAACTCCAGCACCCAGACTTCAGGCAACGTAGCGGCCAGCAGATGGCCGCGCAGCGTGTCCAGCAAGGTCGGGCCAATGTTGCCCGCCACTGCGACCGTCTTGCCCGCGCGGGCCACCAACAGACCCGTCAAAGAAGTGACCGTGGTTTTCCCGTTGGTGCCCGTGACCGCCAGCACCTTGGGCTGGTAGTTGCGCGTGACCTGCAACTCTTTTAGCGCTTGAGAAAACAAGCCTAATTCGCCGGTAACGCTTATGTCACTTGCGCTGGCAGCTTCTGAAATAATAGCAGTCTGAAGCGGCGTCAAGCCCGGGCTGCGCAGCACAAGCTGTACGCCGGTGCCTTGCAGCAAGGAGGCATCCAGTGAGCCACTGATGAAACGCACGTCAGGCAGCTCGCGCTGCAAGGTGGCCAACTGGGGCGGTGCCGTACGCGTGTCGGCCACAGTCACACGCGCCCCGCTCTGCGCACACCAGCACGCCATGGCCAGGCCCGAGGCACCCAGGCCCAGAATCAAAACGTGTTGGTCTTTGAGGGCGTCCATGGCTAGCGCAGTTTCAGGGTGCTCAGACCCACCAGACACAGCAACATGGTGATGATCCAAAAACGCACCACCACTTGCGTTTCTTTCCAGCCGCTTTTTTCAAAGTGGTGATGCAATGGGGCCATTCTCAAAATGCGCCGCCCCTGGCCATATTTTTGTTTGCTGTACTTGAAGTAACTCACCTGCAGCATCACCGACAAGGCTTCGGCGACAAAGATGCCGCCCATGATTGAGAGCACGATCTCCTGGCGCACGATAACGGCCACGGTGCCCAGGGCCGCGCCCAGCGCCAACGCGCCGACGTCGCCCATAAAGACCTGCGCCGGGTGCGTGTTGAACCACAGAAAGGCAAGACCGGCCCCGGCCATGGCCGAACAGAAGATCAGCAGTTCACCCGAGCCCGGAATGTGCGGGAAGAAAAGGTACTTGGAATAGACCGCGCTGCCCGTGACATAGGCAAAAATGCCCAGACACGAGCCCACCATCACCACCGGCATGATGGCCAGACCGTCCAGGCCATCGGTCAGATTCACGGCGTTGCTCGAGCCCACGATCACCAGGTAAGTCAGCACGACGAAGCCGAACACACCCAGCGGATAGCTGACCTCCTTGAAGAAGGGCAGTAGCAGACCGGCCTTGGGCGGAAGGTTCAGATCAAAGCCCGACTGCACCCATTTGAAGAATAGCTCAAGCACGCGCAAATTGGAGTTTTCCGAAATGCTGAACACCAGGTAAAGCGCTGCCAGCAGGCCAATTAGCGACTGCCACAGAAATTTTTCGCGCGAGCCCATGCCCTCGGGGTCTTTGCGCACCACCTTGCGCCAGTCGTCAACCCAGCCAATGGAGCCAAAGCCCAGCGTCACCAGCAACACAATCCAGACAAAGCGGTTGGTGAGATCGGCCCACAACAGTGTCGAGACACTGATGCACAGCAGAATCAGCGCACCGCCCATGGTCGGTGTGCCGCTTTTGATGTGATGCGTTTCCATGCCGTGACCACGAATCGGTTGCCCGATCTTGAGTTCGGTCAGACGCCGGATCACGTAGGGGCCAGCCAGCAGGCCCATCAGCAGGGCCGTGAGCGCTGCCATCACGGCACGAAAGGTCAGGTACTGAAAGACCCGGAAATACCCCATTTCCGGTGTCTGGGACTGCAGCCACTGGGCCAGACTAAGCAGCATGGCTGGCCTCCGCCTGGTTTTGGCTGGCTTGCAGGACGGCTTGCACGACGCGCTCCATGCGCATGAAGCGCGAACCTTTGACGAGCACGCTGCCGACCTGCGGCAATTGCGCCAGCACGGCAGCCTGGAGGGCTGGCATATCGACAAAATGGCGGCCTGTGACAAAGCTTTTGCCTGCAGCGATGGAGGATTCGCCCAACGTAAACAAGGCATCAACGCCACGCTGGCGCGCCAGTTCGCCGGCCTCTGCATGAAACAGGGGACCTTGATCGCCCACTTCGCCCATGTCGCCCAGCACCAGCAGACGCGGGCCAGGCAGGCTCGCCAGCACCTCGATGGCCGCGCGCACCGAATCCGGGTTGGCGTTGTAGCTGTCATCCACCAGCGTGATGCTGCGGCCCGCCTGCCGGATCGTCAGCGCGCGCGAGCGGCCTTTGACCGGCTCAAAGCCCGCCAGTCCCCGGCTGATCGCCTCCAGTGGAACATTTGCGGCCAAACCACAGGCGACAGCGGCAAGTGAATTCTTGACGTTGTGTCGGCCTGCAATGTGCAGGCGGTAGTGCAGGGGACCGGCCACAGTGTTCGCCGTCACGCTCCAGGCAGCGCCGACCCATCGGGCGTCGGTGCCATACACATCGCTTGGGTTTTGCGCATCAGCGGCGAGACAAAAGCGCAGCACGGCGCGCGGCCTGGCCTGCGCGTTCCAGAGCGCGCTGTACAAGTCGTCGGCGGGAACCACCGCCACGCCGTCTTGCGCCAGCGCGTCGATGACGGTTGCGTTCTCTTGCGCCACCGCCTGCACCGTCGCCATGAACTCAAGGTGCTCGCGTTGCGCGTTATTGACCAGGGCCACGCTGGGCTGCGCCATGGCCGCCAGGGTGGCAATTTCGCCCGGGTGATTCATGCCGAGTTCGACCACCGCAATCCTGTGTTGCGCTCGCAGGCGCAGCAGCGTCAATGGCACGCCAATGTGGTTGTTCAGATTGCCCTGCGTGGCCAGATACGCCTGCGGCTGGTAGGCGCGCAAGATGGCCGCAATCATTTGCGTCACCGTAGTCTTGCCATTGCTGCCGGTCACGGCGATCAGCGGCAACTGGAACTGGGCGCGCCAGTGCGTGGCCAGTTGCGCCAGCGCCAGCCCGGCATCCGTCACCAGCAGGCCCGGCAGACCTGCCGCCGTCAATTTGGCGTGCGCATCACCCGGGTTGCTCTCCTGGCAGATTGCCGCCACGGCACCGCGCGCTTTGGCCTGGGCCAGAAAATCGTTGGCGTCAAAGCGCTCGCCGCGCAGCGCCACAAACAGGTCTCCCGGCTCCAGGCTGCGGCTGTCGGTGTGGACGCGGGCGAAGCCGACCGCCACGCCGGCGCTCGCGCAGCCGATCCAGCGCGCGTGCGTGAGCCAGCTCTGCACTTGCTGCAAACTCGTCATGTCAGGCATGGGCCGCCCCCTTATGAGGGCCTGAAGGGTGCCAGCTTGCCAAAGCGCGACGAACCTCGCCAATATCTGAAAATGCCCTGCGCTGACCGGCGATTTCCTGGTAGTCTTCATGGCCCTTGCCCGCGATCAGCAGCACATCGTTGGCACCCGCCTGGGCCAGGGCAAAGGCAATCGCCCGCGCCCGGTCAGGCTCAACCTGCAGCGCTGCGTCCCCACCCACGCCGAGCAGGATCTGGCTGATGATGGCATCCGCTTGCTCGCTGCGTGGGTTGTCGCTGGTAACCAGCAACCGGTCAGCCTGGCTGGCCGCGATGGCGCCCATCAGCGGCCGCTTGGCGCTATCGCGGTCGCCGCCACAGCCAAACACGCACCAAAGCTGGCCGCCACGCTGATCGGTCAGGGGCCGCAGCGCCTGCAGCGCTTTGGCCAGGGCGTCCGGCGTATGGGCATAGTCCACGGCCACCAGCGGCTGCCCCGGCGTCCCCAGACACTGCATGCGTCCGGGCACCGGGCTCAAGTCGGCGCAAGACGCAAGCGCCGCTGCCAGCGGCACACCCAGGCTGCGCATTGCGGCGATTACGCCCAACAAATTAGCCACGTTGTAGGTGCCAATCAGCCGGGTCTGCAACGCAAGCACCGAGCCGCTTGGCGCGCCACCGGACGCCTCTCGCTCAAGTACCTCGAATTTCAGACCCGCCGCCTCGTAGCGAATATGGCGTGCCTGCAAGCGGGCCGGCCCAAGGCAGGAAACGGTCCAGAGTTCAGGTCCCTGGCCAGCCAGCGACTCGGCCAGCGCTGCGCCTGCCTGATCGTCAATATTGATAACGGCCGATTGCAGACCAGGCCAGCGAAACAGACGCGCCTTGGCCGCCCCATAAGCGGCCATCGAGCCGTGATAGTCGAGATGGTCCTGCGTCAAATTGGTGAAAATCGCGCTTCGGATGTGGCTGCCATTGAGCCGACCCTCTTCCAGGCCGATTGATGACACCTCGATGGTGCAGGCTTGCACGCCCGAATCGGCAAAGCGCGCAAGCGTCTGCTGCAACAGCACCGGGTCGGGCGTCGTCAAACCCGTGCAAAGCAGCTCGCCCAGGCCGTTGTCGCACGCGTCGGCTACGCCCGGGGACGGCACCCTGCCGATACCTAAAGTTCCAACCATGGCGCATGAAATAGGCGCAACCAGCTTCAAATTCGATAGCGCCTGCGCCAACCACCAGGCGCTCGATGTCTTGCCGTTGGTGCCGGTCACGGCGAGCAGCGCAAGCCGTTTTGAGGGTTGTGCAAAAAAGCTCGCCGCAATCGGGCCACTGGCCGCCTTGAGCCCAGCGTAGGCCGCCACGCCCACGCCACGCAGGTCAAAGTCCTGCGCCCCGTCGCCTTCCACGAGACAGGCCCCAGCGCCGGCGGCCAGCGCAGCGGGGACGTACTCCCGTGCGTCATGGGCGGCACCGGGCCAGGCAAAGAAGCCGTCGCCCGGGCGCAGCCTGCGGCTGTCGGTTTGCAGTGTGCCGCTGACGTGCTGGCGCAACCAGTTGGCGGCCGCATCCGGATGCTGGAATGCAAGCATCAGAAGCTCTCTTCTTCCGCTTGTGCGACGATCTGCGGCTTGACCGACATGTCCGGTGCAATGCCCAGCAGCTTGAGCGTCTGCTGCACCGTTTCGCTAAACACCGGTGCCGCCACATCACCGCCGAAATACTTGCCACTGCTGGGCTCGTCGATCATCACGGCCACCACGATGCGCGGCTGCTCGATGGGTGCCACGCCGACGAACACTCCACGGTATTTTTTGGTGGCATAGCCGCGGCCTTCCTGTTTGTAGGCGGTGCCGGTCTTGCCGCCGACCGAATAGCCCATCGTCTGGGCCTTTGGCGCGGTGCCGCCCTGGCCCGTCACCAGGTGCAGCATGTGACGCACTGCAGCGGCGTTTTTGTCGCTGATGACGCGGGTGCCGGTGGCGGGCGCACTCGACTTGAGCATGGTAACCGGCACCAGGTCACCGTTGCGCCCAAACACGCTGTAGGCGTGGGCCAACTGGAACAGGCTGATGGACAGGCCATAGCCATAACTCATGGTGGCCTGCTCGATCGGGCGCCAGCTCTTGTAGGCCCGCAGGCGGCCACTCACGGCACCGGGAAATGGCAACCTTGGCTTCTGGCCAAAGCCAACCTGACTGAACATTTCCCACATCTCGCGCGGCTGCATTTGCATGGCCATCTTGACGGTGCCGACGTTGCTCGATTTCTGGACCACCTCGTTCACGGTGAGCAGACCATGGGGATGCGAGTCGCTGATAGTGGCGCTGCCAATGTTCAGACGCCCGGGCGCGGTTTGAATCGACGTGGTCGGTGTCACGATGCCTTTCTCAAGCGCCGCCGCGATGACAAAGGGCTTCATGGTTGAGCCGGGCTCAAAGGAGTCGGTCAGTGCGCGGTTGCGCAACTGGGTGCCGCTGAGATTTTGCCTCTTGCCCGGCTGGTAGCTTGGGTAATTGGCCAACGCCAGCACCTCACCGCTCAAAATGTCGAGCACCACCACGCTACCGGCCTTTGCTTTGTATAGCAGCACGGCATCGCGCAACTTCTGGTAGGCAAAGAACTGGATCTTGCTGTCGATGCTGAGCTGCAAATCGCGGCCATCGACCGGCGATGTCTGCTCGCCCAAGGCCTCCACCACGCGGCCCATGCGGTCCTTGATGACGCGGCGCGAACCATTGCGCCCGGCCAGCTCCTGGTTGAACGCCAGTTCAATTCCCTCCTGGCCCTTGTCTTCGACATTGGTGAAACCCACCACGTGTGCGCTGGCTTCTCCCTCGGGGTACTGGCGCTTGTATTCCTGGCGCTGGTAGATGCCCTTGAGCTTGAGTGCGGCAATTTTTTTTGCCACCGGCTCATCGACCTGGCGCTTGAGCCAGACAAAGGTCTTGTCTTCGTCTTCGAGTCGCTTGTTGAGAGTGGTCAGCGGCATCTCCAGCAGCTTGGCCAGTTGCGGCAAATTGGCGTCGTCGTGCTCAACATCTTCCGGAATGGCCCAGATGCTGGGTGCCGGAATGCTGGAGGCCAGGAGCAGACCGTTACGGTCCAGAATGCGACCCCGGTTGGCCGGCAACTCCAGCGTCCGGGCGAAGCGCACCGCGCCCTGCTTCTGAAAGAAATCGTTGGCGAGGACCTGGATATAGGCCGCACGTGCGGCCAGACCAACGAAGCCCAGCGCGATCGCTGCCACCACGAACTTGCTGCGCCAGACCGGCGTGCGGCTCGCCAGCAGGGGGCTGGAGGTGTAAGCGATGCCGCGGCTCATGGACGCGCACCCGATTGACCCGGCTCGGCCGCTGCCGCTGCCGCCGCGCCATAGCTCACATAGTGCGTGATGGCCGGCGTTGCGGTGCGCATCTGCAGTCGTTGCTTGGCCAGGCTTTCCACGCGAAGGGGCGTGGCCTGCTCGCGCTTTTGCACTTGCAACCGCTCCATGTCGGACTCCAATCGACGCGCGTCGGCGCGGGCTTTGTCGAGCTCCGAGAACAGGCGTCGCGATTCATACTGCACGCTCACCAGATACAGGGAACTGGCCAGCACCGCCAGCAGCAGCACCAGGTTGAGCCGGGTCACGCTGCGGTCCTTTGCGCCACGCGCATGATGGCGCTGCGTGCGCGCGGGTTGGCGGCCACCTCGGCAGCACCCGGTTTGATGCGAGCGATGGCCTTCAGGCGCATTCGTTGAGGTGCTGCAAACGGCATGCGGCGGTCATAGACTTCGTGCGAATGCTGTGCGATGAATTGTTTCACTATCCGGTCTTCCAGCGAATGAAAGCTGATCACGACCAGGCGTCCCCCGGCCACCAGCAGATCCAGGCTGGCGCTCAGGGCCTGCTGCAGCTCTTCAAGCTCGGCGTTGATGAAAATCCGAAAAGCCTGAAATGTGCGCGTTGCAGGGTTCTGGCCCGGCTCGCGGGTTTTGACCGTGCCAGCCACGAGCTCGGCCAGCTCAGTGGTGCCTGAAATTGGGCCCCGTTCCTGTCGGCGCGCAACAATCGCCTTTGCAATGGCCCCAGCAAACCGTTCTTCACCATAGTCATGAATGACCTCCGCTATCTGCGTTGTCCCGGCGCTGGACAGCCACTGCGCCACACTTTGACCCCGGGTCGTATCCATGCGCATGTCGAGCGGGCCCTCGAACCGGAAACTGAAACCACGCGCCGGGTTATCGATTTGCGGCGAGCTGATGCCCAGATCAAGCAGCACGCCGGCCACGCTGGCCGCTGGTAGCTCCGCCAGATGACGAAAGCCCTGATGCCGAATGGAAAATCGGGGGTCGCTGATCTGGTTGGCGTCGGCGACAGCCTCCGGATCTTTGTCGAAGGCAATCAGCCGCCCAGTCGGCGCCAGTCGGGACAGGATCAGCCGGCTGTGGCCGCCGCGACCATAAGTGGCATCCACGTAGCACTGGCTGGCCCTTGGGCGCTCCAATGGCGCGGTGTTGGGCTGATTGAGCAGCGCATCGACCGCTTCGTGCAACAACACGGTGCTGTGTTTCCGCGGGGTATCCACCAGGCACCTTTAGAAAGAAAAATCCTTGAGGACATCGGGCATCTCACCCTGCATGGCCCGGGCTTCCTGGGCGTCATAGGTGGCCTTGTCCCACAACTCAAAAAAATTGCCCATGCCGAGCAGGACTGTCTCCCTGGAAATGCCGGCGGCGGCGCGCAATTCGGGCGACACCAGCACGCGGCCGGTGGCGTCAATTTCCACGTCCATCGCATTGCCCAGAAAGATTCGTTTCCACCACTGCGCCGCCATCGGCAGCGCGGCAATGCGTTCGCGAAATTTTTCCCACTCGGGACGCGGAAACAGCATCAGGCAGCCATGCGGATGCTTGGTGATGGTGAGTTGGCCCGCAGCCGTGGCGCTCAGGACGTCACGATGCCGGGTCGGCACCGACAACCGACCTTTGGCATCCAGACTCATTGACGAAGCGCCTTGAAACACGACCGTGTATCCTCTTTAAGCAATTGGCAAAGAAATGGCAATCAAAGAGCACTTTTCACCACTTAATTGCACTTTTTTGCACTGTACCAGCAAAAATGCGCCTTGCGATACATGGCACAACAAATTTTTACAATGAAATCAAGGACTTAGCGCTGGCTGATGACGATAAAACGACATAAAGCCGTTCTAAATTAAGCACTTAGCGTGCGTTATCAAAGTGAAAGATGAAGGAGGGTTGAATCCGATCTCCGACCATCGGTTGGGGACAGAGCACGCTGACTGCGTGTAGCTTTGGGCTGTCCCGCAAGTGTTAAAGAATATACCTCGACAAGTCTTCATCCTGGCTGAGTTCACCCAGGCGAGCTTCGACGTAGGTCGCGTCGATCACGATGGTCTGGCCGCTCAGGCTGGCGGCATCAAAACTCACCTCATCGAGCAAGCGCTCCATCACCGTGGACAAGCGCCGCGCTCCAATATTCTCGGTGCGCTCATTGACATCAAACGCAATGTGCGCCAGACGCGCGATGCCTTCTGCGCGAAACTCGACGGTCACATTTTCGGTGGCCAGCAAGGCCTGGTATTGTTTGACCAGCGAAGCATCGGTTTGCGTCAGAATGGCGACAAAGTCTTCGACCGACAGCGACTGCAACTCGACGCGGATCGGAAAGCGACCCTGCAACTCCGGGATCAGGTCGCTGGGCTTGCTCAAGTGAAAAGCGCCCGAGGCGATAAACAGGATGTGGTCGGTCTTGACCATGCCGTATTTGGTGGACACGGTGGTGCCTTCAACCAGCGGCAGCAAGTCGCGCTGCACGCCCTGGCGCGACACCTCGGCGCCGTTGCCCTCGGCGCGCGAGGTGACCTTGTCAATCTCGTCAATGAAGACAATGCCGTTTTGCTCCAGCATGTAGAGCGCCTGAATCTTGATTTCTTCCTCGTTGATGAGCTTGGCTGCTTCTTCGTCAAGCAGTAGTTTGAGGGCCTCGGGGATTTTGAGTTTGCGTGTTTGCTTTTTATTCTGATTGAGTTGGCCAAACATGCCCCGCAGTTGTTCGGTCATTTCCTCCATACCGGCCGGACCCATGATCTCCAACTGCTGCGCACTCTGCGCCACCTCAAGCTCAATCTCGCGTTGCGCCAACTGGCCTTCGCGCAACTTTTTTCGAAAGGTCTGGCGCGCTGTGCTTTCTGGTTGCGCGTTTTCCAGCACACCAAAATCACCCCGCGCAGGCGGGATCAGGATGTCGAGCACACGCTCCTCGGCTGCGTCCTGGGCCCGCGCACGTACTTTTTCTTTTTCGGTGACACGGGTCTGTTTGACCGCAATATCGGCCAGGTCGCGAATGATGGCGTCAACGTCCTTGCCGACGTAGCCGACCTCGGTAAATTTGGTCGCTTCGACCTTGAT
Source organism: uncultured beta proteobacterium (assembly GCA_963750665.1). Lineage (GTDB taxonomy): Bacteria > Pseudomonadota > Gammaproteobacteria > Burkholderiales > Burkholderiaceae_C > Rhodoferax. Next base: position 105,466 of record CAVVRQ010000028.1, on the reverse strand, counting down.
GAACGGCGCATCGGCCAGACGCGCCAGGCGCCGTGCAATTTCGGTTTTGCCAACGCCGGTGGGGCCGATCATCAAGATGTTTTTCGGTGTGATTTCGGCGCGCAAGCCCGGCTCGACTTGCTGGCGCCGCCAGCGATTGCGCAGCGCAATTGCCACGGCGCGCTTGGCCTGATGCTGGCCGACAATATGCTTGTTAAGCTCGGCGACGATTTCTTGCGGAGTCATATAAGGCTCAGTCGCCCAAGGTCTCGATGGTGTGGTTCATGTTGGTATAAATGCAGATTTCGGCGGCGATTTCGAGCGACTTCTTGACAATATCCTGTGCCGATAACTCGGTGTGGTTGAGCAGCGCGATGGCTGCGGCCTGCGCGTAAGCACCACCCGAGCCAATCGTCACAACGCCATTCTCAGGCTCCAGCACGTCGCCGTTTCCGGTAATAATGAGCGAGGCCTCGCTGTCGGCCACCGCCAGCATCGCCTCCAGGCGGCGCAGCACACGGTCGGTGCGCCAGTCCTTGGTGAGTTCAATGGCCGCGCGCACCAGGTGCCCCTGGTGTTTTTCGAGCTTCGCTTCAAAGCGCTCGAACAACGTAAAGGCGTCCGCCGTGGCACCGGCAAAGCCAGCCAGCACTTTGCCGTGGTAGAGCTTGCGCACCTTGTGCGCGGTGCCCTTGACCACAATGTTCCCCAGGGTCACCTGCCCATCGCCGCCGATGGCAACCTGCAGGCCATTTGGGGTCTTGCGTCGCACGCTGATGATGGTGGTGCCGTGAAATGCTTCCATGCTGGCTCAGCTCCCGAGATCAATTGGTACGCAAGTCAACCTGCGCGTGTTCGTTGATTCCAATGACACAGAAAAATGCGGCAACCAGGCGCGGTACATCCCGAAACTGGACGTGGCAGCCCTCAGACTCACGCATCGCAACCCAGTTCAGGATGCTGCCGGCGGCTGAAAAGTCAACTCGAATCAGACGCGCACAGGAAATGACCAAGCGTCTGGCACCCATGAAACCGGCCTGCAACTGGTCCAGCGCCTCGACCGCGTCCCCCAGCACTTCACCGGCCAACTCGACCACAACCGGGCGCATAAAAAGTTCCATCGAAATGGTGGGGGCCTGATCAGGATCTGTCGGGGTCGACGCGCTGTGGTTGGCAAACGAACTATGCCCTTCGTCCCGCTGCGGCAAGGGATTAGGGTTTGATTGCACGTAGGCACAAGCCGCATCGGCCCAGGCCGGTGGAGACACTTCGTAGGTTACACAAAAATCGAGTGCCGCCAATTCAAATTCGTCCTGCAGGCGCATGATGCGCAAGGCGTTCAGTCTCAGGTTCCACCAAAACAGGTCAACGTCCTTGTGTCCCGAAGGTGTGCAGGAGCGCAGCACCTTTTCCAGCACTTCAGCGCCGTCAAAATGCAATGTCACGGCTTGCTCGCACCACTGGGCAAAAATCCGCGCCAAAGCCTGCGCCGCGCCCGCTGACAGGCTCTCTAACTGATTCCAGCTCAGACGCCAAACCGCCAGTGTTGACGCCAGACTGGCACGCAACTGCTCCACGTCGGGTAGATCGAGCGCTGCTGGACAAACCCATATGGGGCGATCACCTTGCGCCGACAAGGGGGCACCTGGCGTGCTATGGGTCGTGCTGCCAAGTCCGAGTAAATCGGGCGTGGAAAACCAGGCCGGTGCGGAGTGTCCAAAACGCTGCGCATAATCGATCGCCACGCGATCAAAACTGGCCTGCTGACCGGTAGCACGATACAAGTCGAACAGCGCGGCGGCCCAACTGTCAGCCGCGTCCGGATGCACACGATCCGCCTGCAATGCGTTCAATAGCGTGGCTTCGGCACCGGTGTCGTCCCCGTTGGCAAAGCGAATGGCCGCCTCCTCAAGATCCGGGTCGGCCAGACTGTCCCCAAGCTTTACGGAAACCAGCTTGGAAATCGAGAATTCACCGAGTATCGAGTCGGGGGACTTTCTTCGCGGCTTGAGCTGGGCCTGTTCCGGTCGGGCCGTGTCGTTCTGCAAGTCATCGCCCGAAGCGGGAAAACCCATCTGCGTGGAGTCAGGGCGTTGCGATAAATCGGAGCCCGGGATCGAGTCGGACCGCATGGTGGTCGCAAACGCATTGGCAGTCTCTGGCACCGAATCGATGGGTTCCGAACCCTCGTCCCCGCTCTGGGGCAAAGCGGCCGCATCTGGCAGCTTGTCCTGCTGCGTCACGGACCCATCCTTTCTGCCCTTCCACCACTGCTTGGACATTTGAGCTTCAATTTCATCAATCTTCTTGATCGTCTGAGCCCGCTCGTCCAGGCTGGACACCGAGCTCGATTGAAAAAACGAAGGGCGCCCAAGCTGATCGGGATTGGTTACTGGCTCATTGCGGTGCAATTTGCGAAGGTGGTCAAATTCACGACGTCGTACAAAATCATTTTGCCGCTTGCGTTGAATCAATTCCTTGAGTGCAAGTTTGCTGTAGCCACTCTCATGCTCCGGTTCTGGCTCGGGCGCGGGCAAGTCCAGTTCAGACCAATCTTTGGTCGGATTGCGAACAAAGCGGGCCATCTTTGAGAGCAAACCGGGGCTATTTTCTTTCGTCGCCATGGGATCAAGCCGTTGAGTCGAAAATTGCAGATTGCGGGTGTCAATCGCCAAACATTTTCTGCTTGAGTTCGCGCCGCTGCTGCGCCTCAAGCGACAAATTGGCAGTCGGGCGTGCCAGCAGACGACCGACCCCGATCGGCTCGCCGGTTTCATCGCAATAACCATAGTCACCCGAGTCGATTCGGGCGATCGACTGGTCAATCTTTTTGAGCAGTTTGCGCTCACGGTCCCGCGTGCGCAACTCGAGCGCATGCTCCTCTTCAATCGTGGCGCGATCCGCCGGGTCGGGTACGACCACGGTATCGGCACGCAGGTGCTCTGTTGTTGCACCAGCGTTGCTGAGGATGTCATTCTTGAGTGTCAACAGTTTGCGTCGAAAAAAAGCCAACTGGACGTCATTCATGTACACGTCATCGGACATCGCGTTGACATCGGCCTCAGTCAGCTGATCAAGTGGCTTGGTCTTCCAGTTGTTCGCCAGTTTTGGATCTTTTTTTACGGCTGAGGCCAGTGGTGGCACCAGCAGCGCCGCCGATGGGGCTTGCGAAAAACTGGATTTGGCGGCAGTCGAGGCAACCGACTGCGCCATGGATGGCACTGTCAATTGCGCCAAGCGCGAGGAAGGCCGACCGGCTCTGACAGGCACCGAATTGCCAGCAAGGCCGGACGGGGGTGCCACGACAGGAATGGCGGGAGGCGCGGAGCGGGCGCCTGGAACGACCTTCAATTTGGGTTTCACTTTCGCTGGCGCGGCCGGCACGTCCGGCTTACTTGCTTTCGCACGGTTCAATTTCACGGAATCCTTGGGTTGAGCTTTAACAATGGGTTTGAGCGCCTTGGCTGCGGCTTTGGTGATCAGCTTGGCTTTTGCGACCGGTTTGGCCTTGGCCTTTGGCACTGGCTTGATGGCCTTGGCTTTTGGTACTGGCTTGATGGTCTTGGCCGTCACGCGCTTGGTGGAGGTTTTCGCTGTCGCCTTGCCTGAGCGCGCGGATGCCAATTTTGGCGAGGCTTTCTTGGCTGGCTTGACGCTTGGTTTGGCCATCACAGGCGCGACCGGCCTGGCCTTGGCTGTCTTGCTGACGGCCTTGGGCGCCGCCTTGGCTTTGCCGGTTTGAGATTTCATGTCAAGTCTCCTCGCAGAATGTTCATGCACCAGCGCATCGCTGGCCGATGCTGGCCCTGTTTTCCGTGTTTTCGCAGCGAGGCCAGAAGCCGGGTGGCTTGAAGCGTCATTGCGTTTGATCGAGGGTTGATTTTGCACCCCTTCTTCGGCGCGCGAGTGTACAGGTTTAGCCACGGGGAAACCCATTAGTTGCAAAATCGAGACAAACATGTGTTATGGCCAAGCTAGGAATCGGATTGCAAATCAGACAAGGGACTGCTCCATGCCTTGCAGGAAAATGTCTTGCGGCAGATCAATGCCGATAAACACCATTTTGCTGTTGCGCGTTTCACCGTCAGCCCAGGCCGGTCCCAGATCACTGCCCATCAATTGATGCACACCCTGGAAAATCACTTTCCGATCCGTGCCCTGCATGAATAGCACACCTTTGTAACGCAACATGCGGGGGCCGTAAATATTGACAATGGCAGCCAGAAAGTCTTCCAGCTTGGCCGGATCGAAAGCCCGCTTTGACTTGAAGACAAAACTTTTGACGTCATCGTCGTGCTGGTGATGCTGCCCCGCGTGCTGATGCGCGGGGTGATCGCAGGCTGCACCGGGCGCGTGCTCATGCTGCGCAGGCTCGTTCTCCTTGAGGAAATCCGGGTCAATATCAAGTTGGGTGTTGAGATTGAAGCCGCGCAGATCAAACACCTCGGACAGCGCCACCTCGCCAAAATGCACGGCTTTCTGGCGCGCGCGCGGGTTCAGGTGGGTGAGACGATGCTTCAATGCTGCCACCTCATCCGGGCTGACCAGATCGGTCTTGCTGATAAAAATCTGATCGGCAAAACCGACCTGACGGCGTGCCTCCTGGCGCTCATCGAGCTGTCGCATGGCATGTTTGGCATCGACCAGCGTCAGGATCGAATCGAGCAGGTAGCTTTCGGCGATTTCATCGTCCATGAAAAAGGTTTGCGCTACCGGGCCCGGGTCGGCCAGACCGGTGGTCTCGATCACCACGCGATCAAAGTCGAGCAGGCCCTGGCGCTTCTTGGCCGCCAGCAATTGCAGCGCTTCGCGCAGGTCTTCGCGAATCGTGCAGCAGATGCAGCCATTGTTCATCTGGATGATCTGCTCTTTCGACTCGGTGACCAGAATCTCGTTGTCAATGTTTTCCGCGCCCAACTCGTTTTCAATCACCGCAATCTTTTGTCCATGCGCCTCCTCCAACACGCGCTTGAGGAGCGTGGTTTTGCCGGAGCCGAGAAAGCCGGTCAGAATGGTTGCTGGGATGAGACTCATCGTTTTGTTCGCGGCGTGTGCAGGTCTGGTTGGAAGGGGGGGAGTGTAGCGGGCTCGAGCGTAAGAACTACTTACGCATGACCACCAGGCCTTTAAGGTACTCGCCTTCCGGAAAATTAATCGTCATCGGGTGATCGGGTGCGCCACCCATGCGCTCAACAATAAACCCGTCAACCTGGGCCTCAATGCCCGCCGCGGCCACAATCTTGTGAAACAGGTCGGCGCTGATGCCGCCTGAGCAGGAATAGGTGAACAACACGCCGCCCGGTGCCAGAATCTTCAGCGCCAGGCGGTTGATGTCCTTGTAGGCGCGCGCGGCCCGCTCGGCTTGCGCCACGGTGGGTGCAAACTTGGGTGGATCGAGCACGATGGCATCAAACGCCTGCCCCTCGGCGGCGAACTGGCGCAGCGACGCGTTCACGTCGGCGTCCAGCCAGCGCGCGCGGTCTGCGGCAAAGCCATTCAAAGCCAGGTTGGCTGCGGCCTGTTGCAGCGCAGGGGCTGAGGAATCAATCGAGGTCACATGGGCGGCACCTCCGGTCAACGCCGCCACCGTGAAGCCACCCGTGTAGCAATAACAATTGAGCACGCGCTCAAACTGCAGACGGCGCGTGTAGTCGGCAAACTTCTTGCGGTTGTCGCGCTGGTCCAGGTAAAAGCCGGTTTTATGTCCGGTGGCAATGTTGAGCGCCAACTGCCACTCGTGTTCGCGCAGCACCAGGTCAAGCGGCGAGGCGGGCTGGCCGCGCAACCAGCCAGCCACTTGGGGCAAGGCTTCGCGCGCGCGGCCACTGGCGTCGGAGCGTTCATAGAGTTTGCTCAAGCCGGTGGCAGCCAGCAGGGCATCGGCCAGCACCCCCTTCCAGCGCTCGGCACCGCTCGCGAGAAACTGCGCCACCAGCGTGTCGCCATAGCGGTCCACGATCAGCCCGGGCAAACCGTCGGATTCGCCGTGGACTAGACGCATTGCATCGCTATTTATATCAAAACGCTCTCTTGCCCTTACTGCACTTGCGCAAGCAGCTATAAAAAAAGAATCGTCGATGCGTTGGGCCTGGTCAAAACTCCAGACCCGGGCGCGGATTTTTGAGGCCGGGCTGAACGCCGCCCAGGCCAGAAAACTGCCGTCGTGGGCATCCACGCGCACCGTCTCGCCGCTGTCTGCGCTGCCCTTTTCAATGGCGGACTCAAAGATCCACGGATGGCGGCGCAGCAGCGAGCGCTCTTTGCCCGCTCGCAGTCGAATGGCTTTCATTAACAGAATTTTAAGCTGTCAATCGTGGCATATTTTTGCCGAAACTCCAACTCTCACCGTCATGAATCCAAGTGACACCCCAGATATTGAAAAAGTTCGTCATTGCGAGCGTAGCGTGGCATTCCGTCAATTCTGGGGGCATGGATTGCTTCACTGCGTTCAATGACGACGTATTTTCACTTTAAAGGTTTGCTCGTATCGACAAACTGGAGAAGCAACTATCGACTTGTGATGCTTCGCTCGGCCGATACCAGTGTGCCATTGGCCACCGAGAAGTACCACAGCCCGGTGCCAGTCAGTGTGGTGTTGAAGCTGATGTTCAACTGGGTCGGGCTGACGTAGGTGACGCTGGCGGCCCGAAGTGTCCCGCTCAGCGAGCCGTTTCTCCACTTGACTTGGGATGCTGTCGTGAAACCGGTGCCGTACAAGGTCAGCGGCTGCGCCCCGTTTTGCGCTACCAGGCTGGCCAGGTTGAACCCGGTCAGCGTCGGTGCCGTTGCCGCTGGTGCGCTGGCATTAATGCTTCGCTCGGCCGATACCAGTGTGCCATTGGCCACCGAGAAGTACCACAGCCCGGTGCCAGTCAGTGTGGTGTTGAAGCTGATGTTCAACTGGGTCGGGCTGACGTAGGTGACGCTGGCGGCCCCAAGTGTCCCGCTCAGCGAGCCGTTTCTCCACTTGACTTGGGATGCTGTCGTGAAACCGGTGCCGTACAAGGTCAGCGGCTGCGCCCCGTTTTGCGCTACCAGGCTGGCCAGGTTGAACCCGGTCAGCGTCGGCCCGGCTGCAGGTGGCGCGGTGGCGTTGATGCTTTGCTCTGCTGACACCAGTGTGCCATTGGCTACCGAGAAGTACCACAGCCCGGTGCCAGTCAGTGTGGTGTTGAAGCTGATGTTCAACTGGGTCGGGCTGACGTAGGTGACGCTGGCGGCCCCAAGTGTCCCGCTCAGCGAGCCGTTTCTCCACTTGACTTGGGATGCTGTCGTGAAACCGGTGCCGTACAAGATCAGCGGCTGCGCCCCGTTTTGCGCTACCAGGCTGGCCAGGTTGAACCCGGTCAGCGTCGGTGCCGTTGCCGCTGGTGCGCTGGCATTAATGCTTCGCTCGGCCGATACCAGTGTGCCATTGGCTACCGAGAAGTACCACAGCCCGGTGCCAGTCAGTGTGGTGTTGAAGCTGATGTTCAACTGGGTCGGGCTGACGTAGGTGACGCTGGCGGCCCGAAGTGTCCCGCTCAGCGAGCCGTTTCTCCACTTGACTTGGGATGCTGTCGTGAAACCGGTGCCGTACAAGGTCAGCGGCTGCGCCCCGTTTTGCGCTACCAGGCTGGCCAGGTTGAACCCGGTCAGCGTCGGTGCCGTTGCCGCTGGTGCGCTGGCATTAATGCTTCGCTCGGCCGATACCAGTGTGCCATTGGCCACCGAGAAGTACCACAGCCCGGTGCCAGTCAGTGTGGTGTTGAAGCTGATGTTCAACTGGGTCGGGCTGACGTAGGTGACGCTGGCGGCCCCAAGTGTCCCGCTCAGCGAGCCGTTTCTCCACTTGACTTGGGATGCTGTCGTGAAACCGGTGCCGTACAAGGTCAGCGGCTGCGCCCCGTTTTGCGCTACCAGGCTGGCCAGGTTGAACCCGGTCAGCGTCGGTGCCGTTGCCGCTGGTGCGCTGGCATTAATGCTTCGCTCGGCCGATACCAGTGTGCCATTGGCTACCGAGAAGTACCACAGCCCGGTGCCAGTCAGTGTGGTGTTGAAGCTGATGTTCAACTGGGTCGGGCTGACGTAGGTCGGTGTCAGTGTTCCGCTGGCACCACCGTTTCTCCACCTGACGAGCGATGCCGTGGTGAAGCCGGTACCGTACAACGTCAGCGGCTGCGCCCCGTTTTGCGCTACCACGCTGGCCAGGTTGAACCCGGTCAGCGTTGGCCCTGTCACGCATTGGCCATTTTGGAGTACCTGCGGCGGAGTGCAGGATGGCGGTGGTGTCACGCACTGGCCATTTTGGAGTACCTGCGGCGGAGTGCAGGATGGCGGTGGTGTCACGCACTGGCCATTTTGGAGTACCTGCGGCGGAGTGCAGGATGGCGGTGGTGTCACGCACTGGCCATTTTGGAGTACCTGCGGCGGAGTGCAGGATGGCGGTGGTGTCACGCACTGGCCATTTTGGAGTACCTGCGGCGGAGTGCAGGATGGCGGTGGTGTCACGCACTGGCCATTTTGGAGTACCTGCGGCGGAGTGCAGGATGGCGGTGGTGTCACGCACTGGCCATTTTGGAGTACCTGCGGCGGAGTGCAGGATGGCGGTGGTGTCACGCACTGGCCATTTTGGAGTACCTGCGGCGGAGTGCAGGATGGCGGTGGTGTCACGCACTGGCCATTTTGGAGTACCTGCGGCGGAGTGCAGGATGGCGGTGGTGTCACGCACTGGCCGTTCTGGAGTATCTTGGGCGGAGTGCAAGCTACTGGCGGCAAATTACCAACTTGCCAATTCCATTGGGTCTGTCCTCCCAAATTAGTGGCCTTTGCAGACGAGAAGCTGCCAGACGCCTTTGAAACGCTGCCTAACCCGGAGCACGCAAACGTTGCTTTCGTCCCAGCATCCACAACGCTCCAACTCAGTTGTGGTTTGATGCCGCACATGCCAGCGGTAGCAACGGCCAATTCCAAGTCATCGGGTAAGTTCGTGCCAGTCACTACCCAGTTGTAGGCGGTCCCATTCAAACTCAAACTGCTTGTCTCAACCATCGGTGCTGGGAAACACATTGCCTTGCCGAGGTAGGTGTACCAAAGCGGAATGCCCAGAGCATCGTGGGTACCCGGGGCGGCTCGCTCACTTTCCGTTGGGGACTGTTTCTCATAAGTAAGACGACCAGTGAGCTTGTCGTCCACCATTTGCCACCCCGTGTTCACCTCACCGCCTACGCCTATACGCAAGTTGGCTACCACCCCAGCCCCAACACTGGTGGTCATACAGGCGGTACCCTGCCACTGCCAAGGCTGCCCGACATCGGGCAGTACGTTGGCAATTTGGGCATTGACATTCAAGTTGGCCTGCGCCCCAGCATCCAGTGCCAAATTCAAAAATCGCACACCACCTAAAAATGCGTCCGCATCCATCGAAATGCCCAAATTTGCCTGGGCTTTAAGTTCACCCTGCACAAAGGGAACTTCGAGCAAATTTTTGTCCTGGGCTTTCTTGAAAAACTTGAGCGCTTGTGTTAATTTGCCACCCGCTGGCTGCTCGGCACCGATTTCAAACCCTGCATTGATACGTGCACCAACACTGCCTTCAAAGGTGATTTGACCCTTGGCATTGAGGTACAACCACACAATCACCCCACCAGCTGCAGCTTGCCGAATCGGTGTTTGCGTCACCCCCGGTAGCACCGGGCAAGTTGTGGTTGCAGCACACGGTATGCTGAAAACCAAGCCAGCTAGCGGGATTTTCCCGATTTTGTCCTTGGTTTCCAAACCGAGAAGCTTGCCTGAAACTCCGAGTAACGTCAGAGCTTGAACCTCTGTTTCGTTCCACGCGCGACTGTAGTACCCCAAGTCACCCGAGAGACCACCGACGAGTTTTGTCTCCCCGGCCAACGCTCCTTTGAGTTTGTAGTCGAGTGATTTGAGCTTGTAGGGCACGCCCAGAACTTCTTCAAACTCGGCCCTTTGTGTAAGCATCAAGTCGCTGATCTTGATGCTAATGGACACCTTGGCTTCCCCGGATTTCCCATAAGGCTGGTAAGTCGACGCTTCGGATTCTGTGAGTAAATCTTTCAGTTTGACCTCGGTTACGAGGTTGATTTCACCAAAAGCTAAATCCGGTTTACTGATTTCCAACCCCGCCTGCATGCCGGTGGGTTTGGAGGTCGTAAGCGTCAATGCACCATTGAATACTTTAACCTCGCCGGTTTGACGTAGTAAACCGGTTTGTCTGGCCGTAGGGGTGGCGTTCCCACCGCTGATGGCAAAAGGGGCAATGGCACCCACAAAGTTGTCGGCGGATAAGGGGATGTCACTGCCCTGCGCCGTAAGCTTGGTGTATGCATCTTGCAGCGTGGGTGGCGTGACTTCAGCTGTCACCTGCCCTGTGACAGGGTCGGCTGATGTTTTGCCTACTAGTGCGGCCAAACCAAGGGGAAACTGTGTTCCTTGCCCTGCGGGGATAACTAAGGTACTTCCCGTTTGCACAGCCATGCTCTTTGCCAAGTCTGCGGGCAGGGTGATCGTTGACTGGGTGCTGCCGTCGATGGCAGTGGTAGACGCCACAGTGACCGCACCGGATTGCGTCGGATCGATCACCTTAGATGTGCTCGTTCCGGTCATTGAAGTTGTGGCACTTGTGGCAACAGGCGTTCCTGTGGAGCCACTCGCATTAGAGGATGCGGATGTACCGCCGCCACCCCCCCCCGCCCCCCCGCAAGCCACCACGCCCAAAACAACAAGAGCAGCAAGTGTGCCGCTCGTTACCATCCGTTTAATTTTTTCGATGCAAGAGATCATATTGTTCCTCGTTTTGGTGTGACAGATAAATTAACTCAAAGCTTTGTGCCGATACTAACTAACCAGGCCTGGTTGGTTAGATTTGCGCCAGGAAATTGCAGTCCGCCACTGCTGGCGGATGCGCCAAAATTGCTGCGCTGCGTCGTGTAGCGCAGCCCAACCAGCCACTTAGGCGTGGCTGCGTAATGCAGGGCAAAGGCCGCGCTTTGGGTAGCGGTTTCGCCCAAATCAGCCGCGAAATCCAACTTGAGTACCCACACAGACGGACTGTGCGTGCGCCCAAGGGCCACGTCGGCTTCCAGTGAAAAATTTGCCATTTGCGGCAGGCCCAACTCTGACAGCGGCCATATGCCCATGACCCCTAGCGAACGCGTTCGCCAGTCAAAGGTTTCGCCATATTGGGCTAAATTGCGCTGCCAGTGATGCCAGCTTTGCTCTGCATACGGCGCGATGTGCTGTGCCCAATGCTGCTGGGTCAACAGATTCAGCGGCAAGCCCACACGCAAACTCGCCTTGCGCAAAGTGTTGCCCGTATTGGCGCTGTAGGGTGTTAGCGAGTTGCCTTGTTGCAGATAGCCACTGTAGTCGGTTTGGCCTTGCGCATAACTCGCATGCGCCTGCAGTACAAGATCGGGCAGTGCATCAGCCAGTTTGCCGCGCCAGCGCAAGGCGGCTTGCGTCGTGGGCATGGACCCTGCCTCGGCGTCCAAAGGATTGACGCGGCCCAGCGGATCAGGCTCGCGGTAATCTTGGCGAGTGATGCCGTGACTAAATATCAGACTACGCCACGCGTGCAGGCCGGCAACTTCTGTCGCAGGGGCATCAACAGATGCCACAACGGAACCTTGCTTTGACGCAATGGCAGATTCGACTGGTTGCGCTTGGCCAAGCATTACCACCGACATCAATAACGCAACGCTAACGCTCTGCAATAGCGCTGGAAGACATTTCGTCTGGTGATGACTCATGACCAATCTCTTTCTTAGCAGTACGCATCAATAATCCCCTCTCCGCACCGTTTACAAAAGGTAACATTAACCACAGTCTTAAAATGTGTCACTTGTGGCAATACACTTCCCGACAACCTCTTCCACAATGTCTCTCCCACAAATCACGCTGGACCTAACCCGCAAGTTGTTGGTCTGCGATGGCAAGCAAGTCCATATTCCGTCGCATGTAGGAGCCTTTTTTTTACACTCTTTGTGGTCGATGTCACTGCAAGGTCAGGGGTTGACATTCGAGGGTTGGTGCCATCAATTGCAAGGCCTTGGCCACACCTCGCCAGATCGCACCACCATGCGAAGGCGGCTTGCAGAAATGGAGCGATGCTTTGAAACCCTGGGTTGCGCCGGTGTGCGCCCCGTTGTGCTCACACCCTCTCGCGGAGCGACCGTGGGACCGTGGCGATTGCGTGAAGACCTGTGCGTTCGCATGGCAGTGCCGAAAAGTGATGACGCCGCATTGAACCGCAAGGCGAGATTGACCGTCGCTGAGTCTGGTACCGCCGCCGAGTTGGGGGTTATGCACTGCTTTCTGGTCGGCGACGATTTGGCGCGAAATGGAATGTTTACCGATGCCGCCTCCAGCATGGCCAAAGCGCTGACAATGCACGATCTTTCGCCGGAGTTGCGGTGCGTGCTGTATTTCCGCAAGATCAAATACTTGCGGCGGGCTGGTCACTATGCCCGGGCCAGGGCGGTGCTTGGGCATGTCACGGCGTCGCTCCACGAACTTGGCGAGCCAATGCGTGGACATATGCAGGCCGAACTGGCGGTGCAGGGATGGCGTTTAAAGTATGACGACGTGGCCAATGCGGATAAATATGCGGCTTTCACGCCGTCCCATGCCGACCCGTTTGCCGATTTTCATAGCCCCGCAGTCGATTCACGTTTGTTATGGCAGCAGTTCAACCTGTGGGCGTCCGAGTGGCGGCGCCAGATGGAGACGGAAGACTTGGCCGCAGTGCAAACCGCGTTTAACCATGCGAGAGAAGGTTACCAGGCTGCCATCTACTGGGCACTGGTCAGCGAGGATGCCTTGAACGTGATGAACGTGGTGGCCAATATGGGCTACTTGTTGCACTTGTCAGGCCAGAAAAAATTGGCCGATCATTCAATAGATGCACTGAATTGGCTGTTGCTCGCGCAAGCCTATATCGAACGCTTTGAATGGCCCGAGGAGTCGCTGTGGGACCATGTCTATTTGGCCGAGCTGTATTTCTCGTCAACAACGGTGCGAAAGCACTTGAAGGCGCAGAGCGCTTATGTTATGAATTCGCTGACACCAGATTGTGAAGAGTTTTATATTCACGCCCTGCAATTGGGGGAGCGCCTGGAGGAGCCTCGGCAACTTGCCAATATGTACCAGTTGTTCATTCATTATTTGCAATCGCATGGTCAATCCAGAAAAGTCCAGACGCAAACGAAACTGCTTGAAGCCTTGCTGGATCGGAACCCCGGGCTGCGCGAAAAACTGTCCCCCGCACCAATGGACAGTTAAAGCGATTGTTGCCAAGTTAGGGTGAGCTTGCGGGGCTCGCCCTGCCACACGTAGTCAGCAGCGCTGATAGCACGGATATAGCGCTTGTCAAACAAATTGCGCAGGCCGATGGACCATTGTGCGGCCGGGTCGCCTGCCAGTTTGCCTGAGATGTTCAGGTGCCAGACTGCGGTGCCAGGTGCAAAGAACGACCCGGCACTGTCGCCGGGGCGTGTACCGGTGGCGACCATTTTCAAGTCAAACGTCGGCCAGCCGTGCAGGCGGGGCTGCCACGTACCGCCCATGGCACCATATCTATCGGCCATGCCAGGCAGGTACGGTCCCTGTGCCGCGCTGGTGCGAGTGGTTGTACGCGCGTGCTGCAGCGTGGCACCGGCATACAAGGCGATGTTTCGAAAGCTTTGTCGAGCCGTGAACTGCAAGCCGCCGGAGCGGGCTGAGCCTACCGGAACGACGTAGTTCTTATCGCTCGGGTCACGCCCCGCCAGGTTCGACTGGTAAATGTCATACACACTGACTTGCAGCGTTTGGGGGCCACGCTTGAACGCCACACCCAGTTCCGTCGCCCGCGCCTGCTTGGGTGGCAAGAAATCACCCGATTTCATCATGCCGCGATTGGGCTCGAAAGCATTGGCCCAGCCCAGCCACATGCGAATGGAATCGGCCAGTTGGTGGCTGGCGGTGACAGCAAAGTTTGTCAGCTCATGGTCGGCGACAGGCACCATCGGTGTACTGCTCGCACTGCTATCGATTTGAATGGTGTTGTGCGTCACCGCCGTGTGGAGCTCCCACTGCGGCGAAAACACAATGCGGTCTGACGCGGACAAGGTGTTTTCGGCGTAGCGTTCCTTGAGCAACCTCGGCGTCAAACTGATCGCGGCAAAAGGCATATTGAACTGTGGGTCGGCCATGTCAATGTCAAAGGCGGCGATATTTTGTGGTCCGGAAAAGTCCAGCGACTGCAGCGAATGGGCATATGACAGCCGCGTGTGGTGGGTGTGCTTGCCGAGCGCCAATGCATGTTCAACGGCCACACCCCAATCGGTTTGCGCATAATCTTCATCGATGTGCCGGGCGTAGCTATTCAATGTGCCGGGACTGGTCACCGTCCAAAAGCCCAGCAGATCCTCAACGCGCTGGCCAGTTGCACGCTGGGCATGGGAGCTCAAACGGGTGTTGTCGCCCAAGGTAATATCCCAGTAGCCAGCAAGCCGGTCATTGCGTCGGGCGGCCTGGCTCTGCGCCGGGCTGACATAAACCCGGTCGTACCAAAATTGATTGCCCGCATACACCGTACCAAAGGGAAAAGGCAGATGCGCTGTTTGCGATTCAAGCTCTAGCCTGAAGTTCGACGACGCAGAAGTCGCTATGCGTGACGACAGCAACACCGTGCTGTGTTGATCGGTCAGGCCTTCTACCGTTTTATCTCCGACTTGCTGGGCGGCAAGCATACGCACTTGCAGCGCGCCAATCTCTCGTTCGGCATCCAGCGTCCAACGCGCCAGACCGTTGCTGGCACCCGCCAAGCCGTAGCTCAAGTGCGGCTGACCGGTAGGCGTTTTGCTTTGAATCAGCAAGGTGCCCGCTGGAGTGCTGGCACCTGCCACCGTGGCGTCAGTCATACCGAAGTAGCTGATTCGCTCTATGGTAAAGGGGTCGCGCACAAAGCGGCGCCCCACGTCGGGGTGGCCATTGAGCAATATCTTGCCGGTGCTCAATCCGGCGGCGGACTGCGGGTTGAGCGCAAAGCCTCGCGCTTGCACGGTGGTGGCCAAGCCTAGGCTGCCACTCGCATCCCACCCTGCCAGACCCGCTTCAACCAGCACGTCCTCCGGTTTCTGCAAGCCGCTCGCATCGGGTTGCGTCGAAAAGCTGAACCCCAGGGTTGCCGGTCCACCAGCTTCTGACAAAGCACGCCCGATCACCTGTATCTCGGGCAGAGTGTCGTGGCTAGTTTCCTGCGCCGAGGCAAGTGTTGTGGCGACTAGAGCCCCTACCAGGGTAAGCAAAGCAAGTGAGCGCAATTATTCTTCGACGTTACAAACGCCGCTGGCCATAAGGTGAACCGTCGGTATCAATAAGTCACCGCCATCGCCGGCACATCAACCCGGATCATCGGTCGGGCCAGCGCGGCATGCACCGCCTGAACGTAGTCAGCGGCCCATTTTTCATCCTTGAACATCGCCGCCCCGGCGGCCTCGGTCACACGCAACACCTTGTCTGCGGTGAGCACCTTGCCGCTGGCGCGCAGCGGCTCACAGTCGAGCGCGGTGAACTGCGCATCGAGCCAGCCCCGCGCCGCGTCGTGTGCCATAGGTGGCGCGTCGCCCACATTGAACTGGAATTCAACCCCTTTGTCCAAGATGACCCGTATTTGATCTCGCATAAACAACCTTTCTGAAGAGACAGTCGATAGTGTGCCTCAGTTCTAACCAGAATCCTTGATTTTGGCCCTGGGGTGCGCCGCATCGTAAGCCTTGGCCAGGTGCTGGAAGTCGAGCCGGGTATAGACCTGGGTCGTGGTGATGCTGACGTGCCCCAGCAGTTCCTGCACCGCGCGCAAATCACTACTTGACTGCAGCAGGTGGCTGGCAAACGAATGGCGCAGCATGTGCGGATGCACCGGTGTCGCCAGGCCCGCTTGCAGACCGCGTCGGCGCAGGCGCTGCCAGATCGATTGCGAAGTCAGCCGCGTGCCGTTACGACCAATGAAGAGCGCAGCCAGCGCCGAACCCGGCGGCAGTGCCGCCGCCGGCGCCCCTGGCGCGGCAAGCGGCAGCGCCGAAGCGCGCATGGCCAGCCAGCTTGTCAGGGCCTGCACCGCCTTTGCGCCCACCGGCACTGTGCGCCGCTTGGCACCCTTGCCCAGCACATGCGCTTCTCCTGCCTGCAAATCGACCCAACCGCGCGCCGTCGAACTGGCCACAGCGTCCAGGCCAGTCAATTCGGCCACGCGCAAGCCGCCGCCATAGAGCAGCTCAACCATCGCCGCATCGCGCGCCTCCAGCCAGGGGTCCTGCTCATCGCTGGCAAAACTGGCCAGCTTGACGGCGTCGTCGACGCTCAAGGCCTTGGGCAGGGGTTTGCCGGCTTTGGGCGCATGCACACCCTGCACCGGGTTGCTCGGGATTTGTCCCTCACGCCCAAGCCAGGCGTAAAAGCCGCGCCAACCCGACAAAACCAGCGCAATCCCGCGGCCGCTGCGCCCGCCGCTGTGCATCTGCGCCACCCAGCGCCGGATCTGGCTGCTTTGTACCGCTTCCAGCTCGACACCGGCGTGTGCCGCAAAAGCCTGGAGCTTCTGCAGGTCAAGCGCGTACAGTTCCACCGTGCGTTGCGCCAGGCGTTTTTCCACGCGCACGTGCTCCAGGTAGCGCTCAACCAATAGATTTGGAGAAAAGCCAGCGATGACAACCGGATTTGTCATTGCGGGCTTGACCCGCAATCCAGTGTCGGCGTGGCACTGGATCCCGGATCGAGTCCGGGATGACAAATACCCAAAAGGGGCACTTTTCTAAAAAGGGGGACTTGGGTCATTTCCCTATTCCCTTAACGCAGTCTGGACAGCGCCGCGCTGGCCAACTCGGCCATACGCGCCAGAAAGTCGGTGGCCATGGTGCTGTTGAAACGTTGCGCGTCGGGTGAGGCCAGTACCAGCAGACCGAAGGCGGGGCTGGCGCTGCCGGGTGGGGCCAGGCGCAGCGGCAGCAGCGCCAGCGAGGTGGCGGCCTGCGGCTCGGGCAGCCAGCTCACGGCCTCAAAACCGGTGTTGACGCCGCAAAAGGGCTCGACCAGCGAGGAGGCGAACAGCTTGGCGTCTTCGCTCACGTCCTGGGCAAAAGGCGTGACTGCATACTGCGCTGCCACGCCCCAGACCTTGATGCCGACCTGGGGCACTGCGAACTGGTCCTGGATCTCGCGTGCAATCTGGGCTGGCAGCGCCAATGAATCAGCCGTTAGAAACAGGCTGCGTGCCCATTGCAGCAGCTTGTCGGAGAGCAGCAGATTTTCATTGCCGTTGCGAATCATGTCCATGACACGCGACTCCAGCGCCTTGATTTTCTCGCGCAACATCTGCGCCTGGCGTTCCTGCAGGCTGATGGTGCGGCTGCTGTGCGGGCTGCTGAGTTGTACCGTCGCCAGCAACTCGGCGTGGCGTTCAAAGAAGTCCGGTGTATTTGCCAGGTAATTGGCAATGTCGTCTTCGGTAATGGGATTGGTAAAAGAGGTCGTCATAGTGAGTCCGGTAAATCAATCTGGCCGTCAAAAACTGTCGTGGCAGGCCCGGTCAGCAGCGCGCTCGCAGTCGCACCCGCCCAGGAAATTGTGAGATCACCTCCGTGCGTTTGCACCGCCACTGTCTGCTCCAGCAGCCCGAACCGGATGCCGGCCACCACGGCGGCACAGGCGCCCGAGCCGCAGGCCAGCGTTTCGCCCGCGCCGCGCTCAAACACGCGCAAGCGGATATGGCTGCGATCGAGCACCTGCATAAAACCCGCGTTGACGCGATTCGGGAAACACGGGTGGTGCTCGATCAAAGGGCCTTGCAGGCTCACCGGGGCGGCTTCCACGTCGTCCACCATCTGCACCGCGTGCGGGTTGCCAAGAGACAAAACAGCTACATAAATAGTAGTCGCTTGCACAGACGCAGCAAGCGCCAGAGGCCATTTTTGCCATGAACCACTGACTTGGGGCTGGAGCCCGCCGGGGGCAAATGGAATGCGCGCCAGATCAAATACCGGCGCACCCATGTCCACCGTGACCCGGCCATCCGGGTTGAGCCGGGGTTCAATCACGCCGCCCAGCGTCTGCACGCGAATCGTGTCTTTGTCGGTCAAGCCGTGATCGCGCACAAAACGGGCAAAACAGCGCGCGCCGTTGCCGCATTGCTCCACCTCGCCACCGTCCGCGTTGTGAATCACATATTCAAAGTCAATGCCGGGGGCAGGCGCCGGGCGTACCGTCAATATCTGGTCCGCGCCGACGCCAAAATGGCGGTCCGCCAAAAATCGGTACTGCGCCGCGGACAGGCCAAAGCGCGCCCGGGTCTCGTCCAGCACCACAAAGTCGTTGCCGGCACCCTGCATTTTGGTAAACGGGATTCGCATGGGGGAATTATCCGCCGAGGAGCCAGTCACCTAGGGATCATCTGCAAAACCCAGCCAACCGCTGAGTTCGGGGAAACGTTATATCGCAATGAAACAAATCAGCCTTGCCACGACCGGATTCGAGCTTGTCACCAAGCGCACACGCAAGCGCGTGTTCCTTGAAGAGATGAACCTGGTTGTACCCTGGACCGAATTGGTTGGCTTGATCCAACCGTTTGCGCCCAGTGGTGCTGGCGCCAAGGGTGGACGCCCGGCGTTTGCCGTGGAAACAATGCTGCGTATTCATTTTCTCCAGCAGTGGTTTGGCCTGTCCGATCCGGCGATGGAAGAGTCGCTGCACGACACGCCGCTGTACTGTGAATTTGCAAGACTTGATCCCGGTGCCACACGCCTGCCCGATGAATCCACCATTCTGAGGTTCCGTCACCTTCTTGAAGCCAACAACCTGAGCCTGCAGATCATGGCGGCCATCAATGCCACACTGACCAAGAGGGGGCTGTTGCTTAAAACTGGCACCGTAGTCGATGCCACCTTGATTGCCGCACCGAGCTCCACCAAGAACAGCTCCGGTGAGCGTGATCCGGAGATGCATCAAACCAAGAAGGGCAATCAGTGGCACTTTGGAATGAAGGCCCATATCGGGGTGGATGCAGATTCCGGTCTGGTGCACACCGTCATCGGCACAGCGGCAAACGTCAACGACGTGACCCAAGGCCACGGTCTGTTGCACGGACAAGAGTCTGTCGTCTTCGCTGATGCGGGATACCAGGGTGCAGCCAAGCGCGCGGAAGCGACCGGTGTGGACTGGCATGTGGCGATGCGCCCTGGAAAGCGCCGGGCATTGGATAAGAACTCGCCTTGGGGCAACTTGCTTGACCAGGCCGAACAACTCAAGGCCAGCGTCAGAGCCAAGGTGGAACATCCCTTCAGGGTTCTCAAATGCCAGTTTGGCTTCACCAAGGTTCGCTACAAAGGGCTGGCCAAGAACACCGCCCAACTGATAACACTGTTTGCCCTGGGCAACTTGTGGATGGCCAGAAAGCGAATTATTCAGGGAGCCATGGGATGAATGCGTCTGCAAAGCGGGAAATAGCCCGTCAAACCAGCAAAAAGGCGTCATATCCGAGCCAATATGCTCAGAATTTCGATGAAATCGCGTTTTGTGATTCATTGAGTAACTGGTTAACCGCTAACTCTCGCTTTGGCCGGGGTTGTGCAGACCATCCCTAGACACGCGCGCTTTGACGCCGCTGTTCGCGCAGCATGAACAGGTAAAGCCCTTCGACCTTGGCGCGCGCCCAGGGCGTTTTGCGCAGGAACCTGAGGCTCGATGCCATGCTGGGGTCGCTGGTAAAGCAGCGCACCGCGATGCGCTCACCCAGGCCTGGCCAGCCATAGTGCGCCACCAGGGCCGTCAACAGGGCTTCCAGCGTCAGGCCATGCAGCGGGTTGCGCGGCTGCACTGGCTCAGCTCAAGGACTCGATCAGGTCGATGTATTGCTGCATGGCGTCGGGTTGGCTGGTGCCCTTGAGCCCATTCCAGGCGTCCCACTTGGCGCGTCCGACCATGTCGCCAAAACCGGGCTTCTTGTCGCTGTTGTCGCCGACGCTGGCTTGCTTGAAGAGCGCGTATATTTTGAGCAGCGTGGCGTTGTCCGGGCGCTCGGTCAGGTTTTTTGAATTGGCAGCAGCCGCTTCAAATTTCTTTTGCAGATCAGACATGGTTTTCTCCAGATAGTCAATACAACCTCAAATTTGAGGCAACCGGCGCGTATCTTAGGTCCGTTTTGCCTTCAGAATAGAGGCCTGCCCCAAGGAGTGATCATGGTGACCCGAATCAGTGCCCAGCGAACTGCCAGCCAGCCCGGCCAAACAGCCAAGCAGGGGGCTGCCGGGGCGCTGCCGGACGAAGACGCAGTGCACGCGGTTGAGGTGACGCCGGGGCCGCTCGCCGAGCGCATGAGCAAGGTCGATACCGCCTGGTTGCGCATGGATTCACCGAGCAACTTGATGATGATCGTGGGTGTCTGGATCATCCAGCCTGGCGTCAGTTACGCCGCCGTCAGCCAACGCATTGAAGAGCGCCTGCTCAAGTACCCGCGCTTTGGCCAGCGCGTGGTGCAGGATGCCACCGGTGCCACCTGGGTCAAAGACCCGGACTTCAGCATCGCGCGCCATGTTGTGCCCGAGCGCCTGCCCGCCGTGGCCAAAGGGCGCGAGCAGCGCGCCCTGCAGGACCGGCTGGCGGCATTGGCGATGCAGCCGCTGGACATGGATCATCCCCTGTGGGAGTTCCGCCTGATTGAGCAGTACCAGGGTGGCTCGGCGCTGATCGCACGCATTCACCATTGCATTGCCGACGGCCTGGCCCTGATTGCGGTGACGCAATCGATCGTCGATGGCGGCGTCGCGCCACCGCAACGCCGGGGCAGAAAGTCACGCCAAGGCGGACTTGAGGGCGCCGAAGACTGGATCGCCGACGCACTGATCCGGCCCTTGACCGGCGTGACCGTCAAAGCGCTGGGTGCCGCCGGTGATGGTGCCGTGAACGCGCTGGGCATGCTGGCCGAGCCGCAAAAAGGCCTGGAGAAAGGCTGGGCAGGCTCGCTTGAATTGGCCAAAATGGCCTACCAGGTGGTGCGCGATGGTGCCGCGCTGGCGCTCATGCCCGACGACTCGCCGACGCGTCTCAAAGGCACGCCGGGCACGGCCAAGCGCGTCGCCTGGTGCCAGCCCCTGCCGCTGGAAGAAGTGAAGGCGGTGGGGCGCGCGCTGAACTGCTCGATCAACGATGTGTTGCTGAGTTGTGTTGCGGGAGCCATTGGCGAGTACCTGAAGTCGCTCGGTGATGCGGTTGAAGGCAAGGAAATCCGCGCCATGGTGCCGGTCAATCTGCGGCCGATGGAGCAGGCCTACAAACTCGGCAACCGCTTTGGGCTGGCACCGGTGGTGTTGCCGATAGGCATGGAGAACCCGATTGAGCGCGTGTTTGAAGTGCGCCGGCGCATGAGCGACATGAAGGGCAGCTTGCAGCCGCTGCTGGCCTTTGGTTTGCTGGCGGTGGCCGGCCTGCTGATCAAGTCGGCGCAGGACGCCATGTTGAGCCTGTTTTCCAAAAAAACCACTGCCGTCATGACCAATGTGCCGGGCCCGCGCGAGAAGCTCAAGTTTTGTGGTGCGACGCTGGAGCAAAGCCTGTTCTGGGTGCCGCAGTCGGGCACGGTGGGCCTGGGGGTGTCGATTCTGAGTTACGGCGGCGGGGTGCAGTTTGGCGTCATCAGCGACTCGACGCTGTGCCCGGAGCCGCAAAAAATCATTGACAAGTTTGAGCCTGAATTTGCCAAGCTGACGCTGCTGACGCTCATGCTGCCGTGGGGCGAGTAAACCAACATGCTATCAAGTAGATAGCTGCTTGACAAGGTTTAGCAAGGGCGAGAGCCTGATTTGATATATATTATTCGTCTTCAAGCTCGATTTTGGCCAGTTCCACGTTGAGCCGCTCCATGGCGTCCACCGGTTTCGCCGCTGCCGCCTGCCGATACAGCCGGGTCGCCTCCTGCAGCATCTTTTCGCCTTCCAGCATGACCATGGCGTTGGCATATTCGATCATGCCCAGGGCCGATTCCAGATTCAGCTTGAGCGCTTGCTGCAACAGGCTCAGGCCGGTGTCTTTTCGGGCACCATAGGTCATGCCGCCAATCAGGGAGCCAACCTTGTCAATCACCTCGGCGTGAAAAGCGCCCAGCGCAATGTGGGCATCAGCGTGTTTTGGCTCGATTTTGATGACCGCCTCCAGCTCGGTCTTGACCTTGCTGCCGAGGCCCTGTGCCAGCGCCTTGGCCACGCTGATGCCGTGGCTGTAACGGCTCAGCGCATAGGCTTGCCAGTACAGGGCGTTGAAGTTGAGCGGGTCACTGGCGACCTGTGCGGCAGCGCGCTTGGCGACTTCCAGGTACAGGTCGAGCCGGGTCTTTTCTTTTTGCTCGAGGTAGGTGGCATAGATGCAGGCGGCCTTGTTGGCGACGGTCAGGCCGGCACCACCAATCTTTAGCCCCAATTCCATCGCCTTCTGGAACTCACCGCTATGAAACAGCGCCCAGGCTTGCAGCACTTTGGGGTCTTTGGGCAGCGGCTCGGCGTCGCCGACATGCAGCCGCGCCCAGTTCTTTTTGACACTGGCGGCGGTATAAACGTAATCGCCCGGGTAAGGGAAGGCGGTCCACTGGGTCATTCATTTCTCCTGTTGCCGGTGTCTCCGACTTCTTATTGCTCTGCGCTATTGTAGGCACCTACCAGTTTGAGCAGGTGCAGGCGTTGATTGGGCTCCAGATAGGGCACCAGAAGATTCAGCACGTGTTGCGCGCCGCGCAGCAACGCGGCTTGCGCGTTTTCTGGCTCCAGGGCGTGGCGCGGGTCGCGCACATATTCAAAACTCAGCCAGTAGGTCAACACCACCACCATGCTGGTGGCGGTGGCTTCAACTTCGCGCGAATCAATCACGACGGCACCCGAGCGACTCATGCCGTCCAGCAGCGCTTTTACAGCGCGCGTCTTGTTCTTCAGCACCGACTGAAAATGCGTCTCCAGCCGCCGGTTCTTGCTGAGCAAGTCATTCAGGTCGCGGTACAAAAACCTGTATTGCCAGATCAACTCAAACAGTGTGTGCATGAAAAACCAGGCGTCTTCCACGTCGCGCACATCGTCGCTGGCATTGAGCAAGTCACTGAGCGCGCGTTCATAACGGTCAAACAAGGAGTTGATGAGCTCGTCTTTGGCCGGGTAGTGGTAGTACAGGTTGCCCGGGCTGATGCCCAACTCGGCCGAGATCAGGGTGGTCGAGACATTGGGCTCGCCAAAGCGGTTGAACAGCGTCAGGGTGACTTCGAGAATCCGCTCTGCCGTGCGCCGGGGTGCTTTCTTCACCATGTGGGCACTTCCCGGCGTGCGCCGGCGCGCACCACGTGGCCCAGATCGTCCATGATCTCTTGCAGCGAAGCGATCGCCCGTCCGACCTGGGTCGGAGCCTTGGCCGGAGCACTCAAGTGGCGTTTGGGGTCGTCCAGCGCCTGATGGTGCAGCGTGATGCCGTGGCGCCAGAGCTTCTCGGACAAGCCGGTTTTGTGCGAACGCAGCATCTGGCGTGTTTGCTGGTAGGCGTGCTCCGCCAGGTGGCGGCGTTGCGAGTAGCTGAAGGTGTTGGCCAGGTACAACTCCGGGTCGCGGTGGTCGGGCTCGATCAGGATGATGTCGGTGTCGGGATAGGCCAGCGCATAGTGCTTCATGCCCAGCGCCATGCGCGAGTGAATGATGGAGCGAAAGGTCTGGCTCAATACCGCCGGCAGGCCGCCGTCAACGATGCGCGGAATGTGGTGATGCTCCGCCGACAGGCCACGGCGCATCACCTTGGCCACCTGCGGCGCGGTGGAGTCAAACGGCACCAAGGGGTTCAGGCACAGCAGCAGGTCAATGCCCTCGTCGAGCGCGACCGAGGCGTGCATGGTTTTTTTGAGCGCGCCATCCACATAATAGCTGTCGTCAATTTCTACCGGCGGAAAGAGCCCGGGCAATGCCGCACTGGCCTGCACCGCTTTGGAGATCGGCACATGATCCCAGCCCGGTCGGCCAAAGGGCACGGCCTCGCCGCTGTCGAGATTGGTGGCAACCAGTGTGAGCTGCGTCTTGAGCTGTCGGAAATCATTGGTGCGTGTGCCGCGCGAGAACAGGCGGGCCAGTTCGACGTGGATGCGCTCGTTGGAAAAAATGCCGCTGGGCAGGGCGGGTCCCAGCCGCTCCAGCGCATGCAAAAACGAGTTGTGGCCAACCGTCAAATGCCAGAAGGCAGAGAGATACAGACCGGGTAGTGAAATGGCGCGGCGGGCAAACTCGCCATAGGCCAGCGCCAGCAACCAGGACGGATCGAAAGTTTCAGACGGCGCGTTGTCGTTTTCAATAAAGGAGGCGCACAGCTCGCGCGGCGTGATGCCGTTGGCCAGACCGGCGGCAATGAAGCCGCCCGCCGAGACGCCAACATAGTGCTGCAGCCGCGTAAAGTCGATGCCCTTGAGCGAGTCTTGCAGCGCACACAGGGCACCGATTTCGTAGATGGCGCCCAGCGGGCCACCGCCGGACAGTGCCAGCGCGATTTTGGGTGGGCGGGACGCGTGATGCTTCATGGCAGCAAAGTGTAGGGCGAACGCGCTGCAAGCTTTGTTGCGACGCAGCAAAAGGGCGCCGAAGCGCCCTTGGTGAAAGCCCGCATCGTGCCTAGGCGGCGGCCGCCGAACGGGCGGCGCGGCGTGGCGCCGCTTTGACGGCCGCTTTCCCAAGCCGTTTGGCGGCTGGCTTGGCAGCCGTCTTGCTCGCCGTCTTGCTGGCTGGGGCTTTGACGGAGAGTTTTTGCACGCTCTTGTTGAGCTCTTCAATGCGGGCGATCAGCGCGTTGACGTCTTTGGCCGATGGCACGCCGAGCTTGTTCAGGGCTTTGGCCACGCGGTCTTCAAAAATACCTTCGAGCTTGTCCCACTGGCCCGCGGCTTTGGACGAAATATCGGTCGCCATGGTCGACATCTTGTTGGTGGCTTCGGAAATCTTTTCTTCAGCCACGGATTGGGTCTTGCGCTGCAGGCTCACGCCTTCCTTGACCAGTGCCTCAAACGCCTTGGTGCCTTCGGCCTGGGCCTTGTTGAAAGCGCCAAGCCCGGCTTGCCAGATTTGTTGCGCCGAGTCCTTGACCGAACCCTTCAAGGGCGTGGCAGATTTTTTGGCGGCGGCGATTTTGTTCAGTTTTTTAACCATGAAAGACTCCTAGTCAGGTTGGGTAGTTTGAAATGAATTGCACTTTGGAAAGTCATGCATGGCACCTACTGTAAGGATCTGTTGCTGCGCGGTGTAGGTAGGCGCTCCTAAATCGCTAGAGCGCAGTCTCTAGCGAGCTGCGGGTTTACGCGCGATGGCAGCAGCTTCGATTTCGGTAAGAATAGACGATCTACCTGGAGACTTTCATGCAGTATTTCGTTACCGGTGCCACCGGCTTCATTGGCAAACGTCTTATCAAGAAACTGCTCGAGCGCAAGGGCTCGGTGGTGCATTTTTTGATTCGCAAGGAGAGCGAAAGCAAGGTCGCAGGCCTGCGCAAATACTGGGGTGCCAGCGCCGCGCGGGCGCTGCCGGTTTTTGGCGACCTGACCAGCAAAAAACTCGGCGTGGCGGCCGACGCCAGCAAGCAGCTCAAGGGCCAGATTACTCATTTTTACCACTTGGCGGCGGTTTACGACCTGAGTGCGGATGCGCAAAGCCAGATTGACGTCAACATCGAGGGCACGCGCAACACGGTGGAACTTGCCCATGCGATTGGCGCCGCGCACTTTCACCACGTGAGCTCGATTGCGGCGGCGGGACTCTATGAGGGCGTGTTTCGCGAGGACATGTTTGCCGAAGCAGAGAACTGCGAACACCCCTATTTCATGACCAAGCACGAGAGCGAAAAAATCGTGCGCCACGAATGCAAAATGCCCTGGTCGATCTATCGCCCGGCGATGGTGGTGGGGGACAGCCACAGCGGCGAGATGGACAAGATCGACGGGCCCTATTACTTCTTCAAGTTGATCCAGCGCATGCGCCAGATATTGCCGCCGTGGATGCCCTCGGTCGGCCTGGAGGGTGGGCGCGTCAACATTGTGCCGGTGGACTTTGTGGTGGCGGCGCTCGATGTCATCAGCCACCAAAAAGGCATCAGCAAGAAGTGCTATCACTTGGTGGACCCGGTTGGCTATCGCGTCGGTGACGTGCTCGACATCTTCAGCCGCGCGGCGCACGCGCCCAAGATGAACCTGTTCATCAACGCTGCCCTGCTCGGCTTTATTCCGCGCAGCGTGACCAAAGGCCTGATGGCCCTGGCTCCCGTGCGCCGGGTGCGCAAGGCGATCATGAAAGACCTGGGCCTGCCCGAAGACATGCTCACTTTCGTCAACTACCCAACACGTTTTGACTGTCGCGAGACGCTGGCCGCGCTGGAGGGCAGCGGTGTCGCATGCCCGAATCTGCGCGATTACGCCTGGCGCCTGTGGGACTACTGGGAGCGCCACCTCGACCCGGCACTGCGCATTGACCACAGTTTGCGCGGCACAGTCGGCGGCAAGGTGGTGCTGATTACCGGCGGGTCGTCCGGCATCGGCCTGGCGGCGGCGCACAAGTTTGCCGAAGCAGGCGCCATCACGGTGATCTGCGGGCGTGATCAAGCCAAGCTCGATGAAGCGTGCCAGCAGGCCAAAGCCAAGGGCTACCGCTTTGAAGCCTTTGCGGTGGACATCGCCGACATGGCCGACTGCGACCGCTTTGTCAAGCAACTGATTGCTAAGCACGGCGGCGTCGATTTCCTGATCAACAACGCCGGGCGCTCGATCCGGCGCGCGATTGAGTCGAGCTACGAGCGCTTCCATGACTTTGAGCGCACCATGCAGCTCAATTATTTTGGCTGCCTGCGCGTGACGATGGGGCTGCTGCCGGGCATGGTGGCCAAGCACCACGGCCACATCGTCAACATCAGTTCCATCGGCGTACTGACCAATGCGCCACGCTTTAGCGCCTATGTCGCTTCCAAATCGGCGCTGGAGGCCTGGGCACGCTGCGCCTCCAGCGAGTTTGCCGATCAGGGCGTGACTTTCACCACCATCAACATGCCGCTGGTGCGCACACCGATGATTGCGCCGACCGGCCTCTACAACAATGTGCCGACGCTCTCACCCGAAGAGGCCGCCGAGATGATTGCCCATGCCTGCATCTTCAAACCGGTGCGCATCGCCACGCGCCTGGGCATTACCGGGCAAATCCTGCACGCCGTGCTGCCGCGGGTGGCGCAAATTGCCATGAATACGAGCTTTCGGATGTTCCCTGATTCCGGTGCCGCCAAGGGTGCGAAGCCGGGCGATAAAGTGGCCAAGCCGCATTTGTCGCCCGAGGCGGTGGCGTTGCAGCAGATGATGCAGGGCATTCATTTTTAAGTGAAATCAGGATGTAGCCCCCGTTGGACATGCGTAATTAGCTATTAAAAGCCTAGCATTTTGCAACCGTACAATTGGCACCTCGACGCCCGACCCTCCTGAACAAGCTGAACAACACATGACCCAACGCAAAGGCATCATTCTGGCTGGCGGCTCCGGCACGCGTCTGCATCCGGCCACGCTGGCGATGAGCAAGCAACTGCTGCCGGTGTATGACAAGCCGATGATTTATTACCCCTTGAGCACGCTGATGCTCGCCGGGATACGCGACATTCTGGTGATCAGCACGCCACAGGACACGCCGCGCTTTCAGCAATTGTTAGGCGACGGCTCGCAGTGGGGGCTCAATCTGCAGTATGCCGTGCAAGCCAGCCCGGACGGGCTGGCACAGGCGTTCATCATTGGCGACCAGTTCCTGGCGGGTGCGCCAAGTGCACTGGTGTTGGGGGACAACATCTTTTATGGTCATAACTTTGAGCCCCTGCTAGCTGGCGCTGACCAACAAGCTGAAGGCGCGACGGTGTTTGCTTATCACGTGCAAGACCCCGAGCGCTATGGCGTGGTGGCGTTTGACGCGCAGGGCAAGGCCAGCAGCATTGAAGAAAAGCCCGTCAAACCCAAAAGCAATTACGCCGTGACGGGCTTGTATTTTTACGACCCACAAGTCGTGCAGATTGCCAAGGCCGTGAAGCCCAGCGCGCGCGGCGAGTTGGAAATCACCGCAGTCAACCAGGTCTATCTGGAGCAAAAGCAGCTCAACGTACAGATCATGCAGCGCGGCTACGCCTGGCTCGATACCGGCACGCACGACAGCCTGCTGGAAGCCAGCCAGTTCATCGCCACGCTGGAGCGCCGCCAGGGCCTGAAGGTGGCCTGCGTCGAAGAAATCGCCTGGCGCAACGGCTTTATTGACGATGCCCAGTTGCAAAAACTGGCGCAACCGCTGGCCAAGAACGGCTACGGCCAATACCTGCTGCGCCTGCTGAAAGAAAGCTTGTCATCCCGGGCCTGACCCGGGATCCAGTGCCACCCATTCCATGAAAATCATCCCCACCCGCATCCCCGACGTCCTCATCATTGAACCCAAAGTGTTCGGCGACGCGCGCGGTTTTTTCTTTGAGAGTTTTAACCAGCAGGCGTTCCAGGCCGCCACCGGCCTGAAAGTTGATTTTGTGCAGGATAACCACTCGCGCTCGGCCCGGGGCGTTTTGCGCGGCTTGCATTACCAGATCGAGCAAGCACAAGGCAAACTGGTGCGCGTGGTGCGCGGCGCTGTATTTGATGTGGCCGTTGATTTGCGCAAGAGCTCGGCCACGTTTGGGCAATCCGTGAGCGTGGAACTGTCGGAAGAAAACAAGCGCCAGATGTGGGTGCCGCCGGGCTTTGCCCATGGCTTTTTGACGCTCAGCGAGTCGGCCGATTTTCTTTACAAGACCACCGACTATTACGCGCCGCAGTTTGAGCGCTGCGTGGCCTGGAACGATCCGGCGATCGGGATCAAATGGCCGGCGGACGTGCTGCCGAAGCTGTCGGACAAGGATCAGGCTGGGGTTGGCCTGGGCGCCGCCGAAACCTTTGATTGACGGCGCCTGGCGCGCTGGCATTGCGGGTGGCATACAATCTGTTCACACCGTGAACGAATGAACCATTGACATTGAAACAATGATTGCAATCTGATGCCATCCCAAGAACTCCCCTATCACCTGTTGCGCCAGTTAACCCGCGAGCCCGCTGCCAGCCAGCGCAGTCTGGCCGCGCAATTGGGTGTGAGCCTGGGCAAAGTCAATTTTTGCCTGCGCGCCCTGGTCGATAAAGGTTGGGTCAAGGCCAATGATTTCCGCCGCAGCGACAACAAACTGGCTTACGCCTATGTCTTGACGCCGGTCGGCATCGAAGAAAAGGCGCGGCTGACGAAGCTGTTTTTGCAGCGCAAGCTGGGCGAGTTTGAGGCGTTGCAGCAAGAGATTGAAGCTTTGCGGGATGAGGCCGGCGAGACCTGAGGGTTCTGACGTTGGCAACTCCCATTACTCCATTGAGGACGCATTCAGGCAACTGAAAGGCCTTTAAATCATGAAAGCTGTAATCTTGGCGGGCGGTCTCGGCACCCGTATTTCCGAGGAAACCCACCTCAAGCCCAAACCATTGATCGAAATCGGCGGCAAGCCAATTCTCTGGCACATCATGAAGATGTACTCAGCCCACGGCGTGCATGATTTCGTGATCTGCTGCGGCTATAAGGGTTACCTCATCAAGGAATACTTTGCCAACTATTTCCTCCACATGTCCGACGTGACTTTCGACATGGCCAACAACCACATGGAAGTGCATCAACACAAAGCCGAACCCTGGAAAGTGACCCTGATCGACACTGGAGAAGACACGCTGACCGGTGGGCGTCTCAAGCGTGTTGCCGACCACATCAAAGACGAAGAGTCCTTTTGTTTTACTTATGGTGATGGTGTCAGCAATGTTGATATTCGAGCCTCTATTGAATTTCATCAGCGCCATGGCAAGCTCGCTACTGTTACCGCAGTACTGCCGCCAGGTCGCTACGGCGCATTGGAGCGCTCCGGCGACCAGGTCACTGGCTTTATAGAAAAGCCGCGCGGAGACGGTGGCGTCATCAATGGCGGCTTTTTTGTACTGTCGCCAAAAGTTCTCGACTTTATTGAGGGTGACCAAAGCAGTTGGGAGGGTGCGCCCTTGGTCCGCCTCGCTCAACAGGGTGAAATGATGGCTTTTGAACACCGGGGTTTCTGGCAACCCATGGATACCTTGCGTGAAAAGAACTTACTGGAAGAACTTTGGGCCACCGGCAAAGCACCGTGGAAGAATTGGCAATGACAGATTCGTCAAACTCCTCGCCAGACTTTTGGCGCCGCAAGCGCGTTCTGCTCACCGGCCACACCGGGTTCAAGGGCGGCTGGCTGGCGCTTTGGCTCCACCGGCTTGGTGCAGCAGTCACCGGAATCAGCTTGCCCCCGGCGACCACGCCCAATCTGTTTGATCTGGCCAACATCCAAACGATTACAGATAGTCATTTCTGTGATATCCGCGATGCAGCCAGGCTCGCAACGCTGATCGAGCAAGCCCAACCCGAGATCGTTTTTCACCTGGCCGCGCAAGCCTTGGTGCGCGCCAGCTATCGTGATCCTTTGACGACCTTTGCCACCAATATTCAGGGCACCGCCAATGTGCTCGACGCCCTGCGGCCCCTCGACTCAGTTCGCGCAGTCGTCGCCGTCACGACCGACAAGGTTTACAAGAACGTGGAACAGCCTTACCCGTACCGTGAAACTGATGCGCTTGGCGGCCACGATCCCTACAGCGCCAGCAAGGCAGCCGCAGAAATCGTCATCGCCAGTTACCGCGATGCATACTTGAAGGACAAAGGCATCGCCGTTGCCTCGGCGCGTGCTGGTAATGTCATCGGCGGTGGTGACTGGTCAGCAGAGCGACTGATTCCCGACGCCATTCGGGCCTGGAACGCCAATCAGATCCTGCAAATTCGCCGCCCGCAAGCGACTCGCCCCTGGCAACACGTACTGGAACCCATTGCTGGTTACATCAAGCTTGCCGAACAACTCTGGCAACAACCGACATTGGCAGGTGCCTACAACTTCGGACCAGAAACTCACGAAGCGGCAACGGTGCGCGAAGTCGTGCAACTGGCTCAAAGCGCCTATGGCGAGGGGCAAGTTGCGTGGGGTGACGGCACCGCAGGCCCACACGAAGCAGGATGGCTGGCCCTTGAGATAGCCAAGGCTCGCACCCTACTGGGCGTGAGACCATGCTGGCCTTTGGCAGAAACCGTGCAGCGCACCATCAACTGGTATCGCCAGCAGCACGGCGGTGCCGATGCTCGCGCAATCTGCGAAGCAGACATCGCAGCCTATGAAGCAGCCAATCGATCAGACCAAACAGCATGAGCCGATTCACCATTCTGGATACGCCCATCGCCGATCTGAAAATCGTTGAACGCCAGCAACTCGGCGATAACCGCGGTTTCCTGTCGCGCCTGTTCTGCGCCGAAGAACTTGCTGCGGCGGGATGGCACAAACCCGTCGCCCAGATCAACCAAACCCACACGCAAAAGCAGGCCACGATTCGCGGTCTGCATTACCAACGCCCGCCCCAGACCGAGATGAAACTTGTCATTTGCCTAAGCGGTGTTATCTGGGATGTGGCCGTGGACTTGCGTGCCGGATCACCCACCTATTTACAATGGCACGCCGAAGAGCTTTCTTCAGACAACCACCGTGCACTGCTGATCCCGGAAGGTTTTGCCCATGGCTTTCAAACACTCAGCGACGATGTGGAACTGATCTATTGCCATTCCGCCGTTTACGCTGCCGAGGCCGAAATGGGCCTTCGTTTCGATGATCCAGTCCTGCACATCACCTGGCCACTCGAGTCATCGGCCCTATCCAGCCGAGATAACAATCACCCGCTGTTGACTCCAAATTTCGCGGGAGTAATATTGTGACTGCGAAAAATTCCATCATCCCGATAGCGGCTGTGGCGCAACGCATACTGTTATTGCGTGGTCAGAAAGTAATGGTTGATGCGGATCTGGCCGAGTTGTATGGCGTTGAGACGAAAGTGCTGAACCAGGCGGTCAAGCGCAATCAAGAGCGCTTCCCGGTAGAGTTTATGCTTCAACTCAGCAAGGTGGAGAAGGACGAGCTGGTCACAAATTGTGACCACCTTGCGCGGTTGAAATACTCGCCTGTCTTGCCTTATGCTTTTACTGAACACGGTTCTCTGATGCTCGGCAATGTTCTCAAATCACCGCGCGCTGTCGAGGTCAGCCTGTTGATCGTCAAAACCTTCGTTCAGATCCGCGAACTGCTCGCATCCAACAAAGATCTGGCAACGAAGCTCGAGGCGCTGGAGCGGAAATTGACAGGCCATGATCACGCCATTTTGGAGATCGTCGAGGCGATCAAGCAGCTTATGACGACACCCCAGCCGTCTGGGCGATCAATTGGTTTCACCGCGGACCTAACAAGAACAACAAAAAGAAAATCATGAATTGCCGCCATTGCGCCGCGCCGCTTGAACACACTTTTCTTGATCTCGGCTTCGCGCCCCCCTCGAACGCCTATCTGACCCATGAAGACCTCGCCAGACCGGAAAAGTACTACCCCCTAAAAATTAAGGTCTGCACTCAATGCTGGCTGGTCCAGACCGAGGACTACGCCCAGGCCAAAGAATTGTTTAGTGCCGACTACGCCTACTTTTCCAGCACCTCAACCGGTTGGTTGGCCCATGCGGTAACGTATGCCGAAAAGATCACTCGGCGACTGGAACTCACTCCAAATAGTCTGGTTATCGAGATTGCTTCGAACGACGGGTACCTCCTCAAGAATTTCGTTGCCGCCGGTATTCCCTGCCTGGGCATAGAACCCACCGCCAGCACCGCCGCTGCCGCCGAGAAGTTAGGTATTCCCGTCATGCGCGAATTCTTTGGCGAGCAACTCGGCAAACAACTCGCGGCCATGGGCAAGCAGGCAGACCTTATCGTCGGCAACAATGTTTACGCCCATGTGCCCGACATTAACGATTTCACCCGAGGCCTGAAAGCGGCACTCAAACCCGGTGGCACCGTCACTCTGGAGTTCCCGCACTTGATGCGCTTGATCGAGCACACCCAGTTCGATACCGTCTATCACGAACACTTTTCCTATCTGTCGCTTTACACGGTCAACCGCATCTTCAAGGCTGCTGGTTTACGCGTTTGGGATGTCGAGGAATTGCCCACGCATGGTGGCAGCTTGCGAATTTATGGCTGCGATGCTGAAGAGACTCGGGAGACGTCTCCCGCCGTGAGGGCGCTGCTGGCACAGGAAGCGCGGTGTGGGCTGCAAACCCTCGCCACGTATCAACACTTTCAGGCCAGGGCAGATCGGGTCAAGGACGATCTCCTGGTTTTTCTGATCGAGCAAAGACGTGCCGGCAGGAAAGTGGCCGCCTACGGTGCCGCCGCCAAGGGCAACACCCTGCTCAATTACGCAGGCGTCAAGCCTGACCTGCTACCTTTCGTCTGTGATGCTGCCGCCGCCAAGCAGGGCAAGTTCATGCCGGGCAGCCATATCTCCATTCTTGCGCCGGACGTGCTGGCCAAACAGCGCCCCGACTACCTGGTAATCCTGCCCTGGAACATTGCCGCTGAAGTCAAGCAACAGAACGCCCGGCTGGGTGAGCTAGGTACGAAATTCGTTACGGCGGTGCCACAGTTGGAGATCGCATGAAACCCCGTATCTATTACACCAAGCCATCCATCACAGAGCTGGAGGTTCGCTATGCCACCGATGCTGCTGCAAATGGTTGGGGCGAGAAATGCTACGAATACATCAATCGTTTTGAAGAGGCTTTCAAAGCCCATCTGGGTGTCAAGTACGCCATTGCCACATCGAGTTGCACGGGGGCACTCCACATGGGTATGGCGGCTTTGGGGATTGGCCTTGGCGACGAAGTGATCATGGCCGACACCAACTGGATTGCAACCGCCTCACCGATTGTTCATTTGGGCGCCAAACCAATTTTTGTCGATATTCTTCCCGATTCCTGGTGTCTTGATCCGGAACTGGTCGAGCAGGCGATCACGCCCCGCACCAAGGCAATAGTGGCCGTCCACTTGTACGGCAATCTTTGCGACATGGATAAGCTTCTCGCCATTGGCGAAAAGCACGGTATCCCCATCATTGAGGACGCCGCCGAAGCCATCGGCTCCATTTATCACGGCAAGCGCGCGGGGTCGATGGGCAAGTTTGGTACCTTCTCGTTTCACGGCAGCAAAACAATCACAACCGGTGAAGGCGGGATGTTTGTCACCAACGACCCAGCGCTGTACGAACATGTACTCACGCTGAGTAATCATGGGCGAGCACGGGGTCAGTCCAAGCAGTTCTGGCCGGACATGGTCGGGTTCAAATACAAGATGTCCAATATTCAGGCGGCGCTGGGTTGTGCACAGATTGAACGCATCGATGAATTAACTCGCCGCAAACGCGAGATCTATTCGTATTACCATGATCGCTTGGCAACTCTTCCGGGTCTATCCATGAATCCCGAGCCGGCAGGTATGGTCAATGGGGCTTGGATGCCGACGGTGGTATTCGATCCGGCAACCCGCATATCACGCGAAAGTCTACAAGCTGCTTTTGCAACTGAAAATATTGATGCTCGGGTATTTTTTTGGCCTTTGAGTTCCGTTCCTCCATTTGATGCGGTGCCGGGCCATAGCAATGCTTATCAGATTCCGACGAGGGCAATTAATTTGCCTTCGTATCACGACATCTCTGAAATTGATCTAACTCGAGTGGTTAGTACTCTTTTTCCACTTTGTGTGAAAGTTGGAGAGATCAAATGAAACTCGTCGTTTTCGCTGATGGCGTCGTAGGCCTGAGTATTGTCAAATATCTAATGGAGAGTTACCCAGAGGATCTGTCGTTGGTGGTGACGACGCAAAAAAATGAAATCTATTATGCAGTTGAGGAGAGGGGCATTCCAGTATGCATATTTGATGTGGCGGACAGTGTGATGCCCAAGCTGCCGGATGGCGTTGACCTCGGGGTGTTGGCTTGGTGGCCGAAGATATTGAAGAGTCCCTTGCTGGAGGCGCCGCGACATGGTTGGGTGAATACTCACCCCAGCTTGCTTCCCTATAACCGGGGGAAGCACTACAACTTTTGGGCTTTGGTCGAGCAGGCCCCATTTGGCGTCACACTTCATCGTGTTGATTCCGGAGTGGACACTGGCGATATCGTTGCGCAACAGGTAATACCCTATGACTGGTGTGACAATGGCGGGACGCTATATGTCAAGGCTCAGGGGGCGATGGTCAGACTGTTTTGTCAGACCTACCCGATCCTGCGTGCCGAGCACTTTGAAGCAAAACCCCAAAATAGAGAAATTGGCTCATTTCATCGTTCTTCAGAGATTGAACAGACAAGCCATATTGACCTTGATCGAATGTATCGAGGTCGTGACCTTTTTAATTTGCTGCGAGCGAGAACGTTCGAAGGATATCCCGGGTGCTGGTTCGAAGAGGGTGGTAATCGTTACGAAATCTCTGTCAAGATTAGGAAGTTGAATCAATGAATGCTTATGAAAAATTTAAATCCGAATGCGCAGCAGAAATTCAGACAATAGGGAATGATCGTTCGGTAAATAAACTGACCGGCGACTGGATGAAGTCAGTAAATATTCGCAAGTACTCATATCACTTTGAATGGCAAGGTCGCCCCATTATCCAGTACCCGCAAGATATGGTGGCCATGCAGGAACTGATCTGGCAGATCAAGCCCGACCTCATCATCGAAACCGGTATTGCCCACGGCGGTTCGCTCATTTTTAGCGCATCCATGCTGGCGTTGCTGGATATGTGCGACGCCATCGAGGCAGGCGAGAAACTCGATCCGAAAATCTCTCGCCGCAAAGTTCTGGGCATCGACATCGACATCCGCGCCCACAACCGCGCCGCCATTGAAGCGCACCCAATGTCATCGCGTATCCAGATGATCCAGGGCTCCAGCATTGCGCCCGAGATCATCGAACAGGTGCGCGCCGTAGCCTCAAACTATTCGCGTGTACTGGTCTGCCTTGACAGCAACCACACCCATGACCATGTGCTGGCTGAACTTCAAGCCTACGCACCACTGACCAGTGTGGGCAGTTATTGTGTCGCCTTCGACACCGTCGTCGAAGACATGCCAAAGGAGATGTTTCCAGATCGCCCCTGGGGTCCAGGCAACAATCCCAAAACGGCGGTTTGGGAATACCTCAGGACCCACCCCGAATTCGAGATCGACAAGAGCATTCAGCACAAGCTCTTGATAACCGTTGCACCGGATGGCTATCTGAAGCGGGTTCGATAAGCCTTCACTGCTGCAATGTCGCTCAAGAGAAACGTTTTGGCCAACTTTGCAGGGAGTGCATGGTCTGCATTGATGGGGCTGGCTTTTGTCCCCTTTTACATTCGTTGGATGGGGGTAGAGTCATACGGTGTCGTTGGCGTGTTTACGTCCCTGATGGGCATGCTGGCCGTTCTGGATCTGGGTCTGTCGCAAGCCATGAATCGAGAAATGGCAAGAGCGTCTTCAGATGAGCAGGATAGCCATCGCATGGCAGATACGGCACGCACATTGGAGGTGATCTATTGGGGCGTTGCGGTCGTGGTGGGGGTGGTCATTGCTCTCCTGGCCAAGCCTATCGCTGACTATTGGCTGAATCCGCAGCAGCTCACTAGAGGGGGGCTGCAACAAGCGATCTGGATCATGGGGCTGGTTATTGCACTGCGCTGGCCGGTTTCGTTATATATGGGTGGATTGAACGGCTTGCAGCGGCAGGTGCAGGTGAATGTCTTGCTAAGCGCTGTAGCAACACTGCAAGGTGTTGGTGCGCTGCTTGTACTGTGGTTTGTTGCTCCCACCATACAAGCGTTTTTTATGTGGCAGGCGGTCATGGCGCTGGTTCAGGTGATAGCGTTACGGAATGCATTGTGGCGCAATCTTCCGAACCGTCAGGCCGGTAGATTCAACAAGAAGGTATTGAATGATATTTGGCGCTTTGCCGCTGGAATGAGTGGTATTTCACTGCTGGCGACAATTCTGACGCAACTTGATAAAGTCATACTCAGCAAAATCCTTCCGTTGTCCGAATTTGGTTACTACACCTTTGCTGCAACGGTCGCTGCGGTATTGTTCAGATTGATTGGTCCGGTATTTACTGCATATTATCCTCGTCTGACTGAATTAGTATCCAGAAATGACAAGCAGGGTTTAGTCAGGACATACCATCAGGGCAGTCAGGTAATGGCAATAGCGATTCTTCCTGCCACCATTGCTCTTGTGCTTTTTTCAAAAGAGATACTCGATGTATGGACAGGCAATCCTGATATGGCGCTGCATGCATCACTATTGATTAGTCTTCTAGCCATCGGGAATGCGCTGAATGGACTGATGCATATGCCCTATGCATTACAAATTGCTCACGGCTGGACCAGGCTGGCTCTTGTCCAGAATGTTATCGCCCTAGCGGTATTGGCACCAGCCATTTACTTTGCGACATTACGCTGGGGGGCTGTCGGAGCGGCTGCGGTGTGGATTGCGCTCAATAGTGGATATATATTTGTTTCGATCCATGTGATGCATCGTTACTTGTTGGGAAGTGAAAAATGGAGCTGGTATTTCAGCGATACTATCAAGCCACTGGCCGCTATTGTGATCTTGAGCCTGATTGCCGGGTTAGTGTTGGGAGAAAACGCTGAGGGCTGGGCTGTGGTGGTTGTGTTGCTGATTACCCTGCTTGCGACAACTGTGGCCGCAATTGCGAGTTCAAGCGCGCTACGCGGGAAATTTTCAGTTCGTGAACTATGGGACAGCACTTGATGAAGTCCAATACGCCGTTAGTCACTATAGGCATTCCCACCTATAACCGGGCTGAAATGTTGAGACGCTCAATAGCGTCGGCTCTATATCAGGATTATTCCATGATTGAAGTGATCATCTCGGATAATGCGTCAACCGATAGTACACGAGATATTTGTGATGAATTCAGCAAGAAGGATGACCGCGTAAGATATGTCAGGCAATCATCCAACATGGGGGCCACGGCAAATTTTTCAGAAGTATTAACGAGGGCCTCTGGCCAGTATTTTATGTGGTTGGGAGATGATGATTGGATAGATCCTTCGTATGTTAGTCACTGCATTGTTTTATTGGAAGCAGATCCTGAAATGGCGCTAGTTAGTGGCGCACCAATATATTACAAGAATGGGCTAAAAGTCCATGCGGGTAGATTGTTCGATTTGTTGCACAAATCATGGGCTGCCAGGGTGGCACGCTATTACATGATGGTGACTGATAATGGTATGTTTTACGGAATAGTGCGAACTGCACAACTGCGACAGATACTCGTACCCAATACCATGGGTGGAGATTGGCATCTAATCGCAAATATTATATCTACAGGCAAAAGCAAAATGATCTCTCTTGTATCGGTGCACAGAGAACTTGGTGGAGCAACGGCTAGTTATCGGAAAATTGCGAAATCACTCGGATTGCCAACAATCCAGGCATTTTTTCCAATGACAACAATAGCATTCGGCGCGTTTGAGAGTATTGTCTTTACCGGTTCGGCATATAGAAAACGAGACTTTGTGGTTAGAGTAGTCTTGGCTGGAGTCGTATTTTTTCTCGTTGTTGTGAGACCCACTTTCGGTTACGTGGGACGAGTGAAACGCTTACTTAAGCGGGGCGCATTGGTTGTACTCAACGGTACGGGCAGCAAGTGATTGCACTATTGCTCTCCATGAGCAAGGCCGTATGAGAATAGCCTACGACTCGCAGATATTCGCTATGCAGGAGTACGGCGGAGTCCCCCGCTATTTTTTTGAACTGGCCGACAACATTGCCGAAGGCAGAACAGCTGAGGTGGCAATCTTCAGCCCTCTTTATACTAATTCTTACCTCGCGGAAGCATCGTGCCAGCTGCAGATAAGAGGGATGAAAGTGCCTACAATTCGTCATTCGTGGCGGATCTATCGCACCATTAATCAGATGTTTGTGCCGTCCATGATGAAGCGCTTTCACCCCGACATAGTGCATGAGACTTATTATTCA
This sequence comes from uncultured beta proteobacterium, assembly GCA_963750665.1. GTDB lineage: Bacteria > Pseudomonadota > Gammaproteobacteria > Burkholderiales > Burkholderiaceae_C > Rhodoferax. The sequence continues at coordinate 66,469 of CAVVRQ010000028.1, read as the reverse complement.
CAGACGAGTAAGGCACCTGTTGGCAGTAAAGTGGTGTTAACCGTATTCGATATGGTCCACGAGCGGTTTTCTGAATACTTTAGTTCCAGGGATTCGATCTCCAGGGAGAAGGCAGTGGCGGTTGAGCGTGCTGACCACGTGGTTTGTATCTCGGAGCACACTCGGCGGGATCTGATCGAACTGCTTGGCGTGGATCGAGCAAAGACATCCGTCGTTCATCTTGGTTTTTCCCTGGCCAAACAGTCGGCGGATTCCAGGTTGGCGAGTGACCGGCCCTATGTTTTGTACGTCGGCAGCCGCCTCGGCTACAAGAATTTTGATGCGCTTCTTTGCGCCTATGCCGCCAACCCGGCGCTGCAACACGACTACGACCTGGTTGCCTTCGGCGGCGGCTCGCTAAGTGCCAGGGAGAAGGCCCGGGTGGCCATGCTCGGCATTCCTTTCGAACGGGTGCGGCACTTATCGGGAGATGATTCAGTGTTGTCCGGCTTGTACCGCAGTGCTGCCTTGTTTGTTTATCCATCTAGGTATGAAGGTTTTGGCATTCCACCCCTGGAGGCTATGAGTTTTGATTGTCCGGTGGCCTGCAGCAATACAAGTTCAATCCCCGAGGTTGTTGGCGATGCGGCGGAGTTTTTCGATCCCGATTCAATTGAATCAATAGGGTGTGCCATTGCGCGTGTTTTGAATGATGGGTCCCTGCGCCAGACGTTGGTTGCGGGCGGGCGTGAACGCGTCAAGCTATTTTCTTGGGAGAACTGCGCTGAGCAAACACTCAATGTCTATCGGAGTCTTCTGAAATGAATCCACTTATTCGCGGTGTGGCCGGTCAGGAAGGCGGCTACTTGGCGGGCCCGATGCCCAAGAAGGGCTATGAAGTTGTAGGCTCTTCGCGGGATGCCATGATTCGTTCATCGGATGTCCGCACTAGCCGGGATAATTGGTCAAGGAAAAAGAGACGCCTGGCTGGTCGCTTGTACGGATGTGGATGGCGTTATCTCCAAGATGTGTGAAGCACTCATACACCGAATAGGTAGGAACGCTGGTGGTTCTAGACTATTGAATGGAAAGATATGAACGTATTCGGTTCGTTGAAACGCATAACCAAACAATCGCTGCAGGCGTTTGGAATCGAAGCTCATCGTTACAAGCCTGACGCGTCACCACTTGCCCGGCTGACTGCTGGGTTCCGGCATTTCGGTATTGATTTGGTGTTTGATGTTGGCGCCAATGAAGGGCAATTTGCGCGTGAAATTCGTACCGGTGGCTATTCTGGAAAGATCGTTTCCGTCGAGCCTTTGTCATCCGCTCACAAGCGCCTTTTGCGGCGTAGCGAAGGAGACATGGATTGGTATGTTCATCCACCATGCGCGGTTGGCGATCACACCGGGAAAATCGATTTGAACATTGCAGGCAATTCGGAAAGCAGTTCAGTGCTTCCGATGCTTGCTGCCCATACAAATGCAGCACCGGAGTCTGCCTACCAAGGCATTGAAACGGTTCCCCTGACAACGTTGGATTTGCTTGGTTTGGAATATTTTGGTCAAACAACGGCGCCATTCCTGAAGATCGATACACAAGGGTATGAATGGCAGGTTTTGGACGGGGCCAAAGAAATTCTTCCAAGAGTTCATGGCATATTGTTGGAGGTATCTTTTGTTCCACTGTATGAGGGGCAGCGCCTTTGGCGGGAGAGCATTGAACGTCTGGAAGCCGAAGGTTTCGCTTTATGGGCGCTTCAACCAGTATTTGCTGATCCTGTGTTTGGACGGACGTTGCAAATGGACGCACTTTTTTTCCGCGTATGAAATCATTTCAATATGAAAATGAACAAGAGCAGCTATGAAGGCCCGGATTCAGGTTGCATGAAGCCGCTCCTTTCCGTCATCACGGTCTGCTTCAATGCGGAATCAACCCTCCGTGATTGCATTCAATCTGTAGCGCAAGACAAGACGAAGGAAGTTGAGTATCTGATCATCGATGGTGCGTCCACTGACGGAACTTTGAACATCATCCGGCAGTATCCCCACGTAGTTGATTCGCTTATTTCCGAGGCTGATGGAGGCATTTTTGACGCCATGAACAAAGGGCTATTAAAATCGTGTGGGGATTTCGTGGCCTTTCTCAACGCCGACGATATTTATCTACCGGGCGCAATTCCGGCTTTGCTGGAAGCAATTCGCGAGGAAGCAAACCCGGTGGACGTGCTTTACGGGGACTGGGTCGGCGTCGATGCGAGCGGCAAAGCGCGTGCTCGACGAGCCGACCATAGGCTCAGATGGCGCTACTCCCTCTGTCATCAGGCCATTGTCGCCCGGCGCGCCATATTCCCGACGCCACAAGGATTTGATCTTCGTTATAGATTTTGCGCGGACTTTGACCTTATATTGCGTTGGCAATCGGAACGTGCCAGATTCAAGCGGCTTGCGCAATCGATCGTGCGCTTCAGCGAGATTGGAGCCAGCGCCAAATTTATCCGACAATCAGCGACCGAAAGCATTGTTATATCATTGCGCCGCAGCCGCTCCCCATGGGCACTTGTGTTCTCTGCAAGACTTATTCTGTATTCTATGCGAATCATATTATCGACTTGGGCCCACGAATGAAAGGATTATATTGTATTTTTTAGCGATTTTGGATGAATTAATATCAAATATTTCATCATCGGAATATTTCCAAGCTGAGTATGGGTTGAGGAAAATGTCTTGATTGAAATTAGCAAATTGTGAACCATCGCTTACCCAAGAATATTCACCACGGAGGTACTGTCTCTGTGATAATACCTGTCTATAACTCTGGCTCCTCAGCAGTGCTCGCTATTGAGTCGGTTTTATCGCAAACGCATCAATGCACTGAGATCATTGTTGTTGATGATGGATCCACTGATCAAAGTCTCGATTTGATTAGAAACCACTTTCAGGATCAGTCGAAAAGGCTAAAAATTAAGTCGATTGAAAATCGAGGTGCAGCCGGTGCCAGAAACTTTGGCCTTGCCATGGCAACCTCTGACTGGGTCGCTTTTTTGGATTCGGATGATACCTGGTTTCCTTGCAAATTGGAGGCACAGTTCAGTGAGCTGGAAAGAGACGCGACGATCAGTCTCATAGGTACATGGACCAATATGCGTGGCTTTCATATTGGGCCATTAGTACCGCTCGAGCGACTGACAGTTATCCACCTGCGCACATTGCTCTTTAAGAACTATTTTCAAACCTCAACGGTAGTTGTTCGGCGGGCAGTAATAGAGGAATTGGGGGGCTTTCCGGAAGGTCGACGTTATGCTGAGGAGGGAGACTTATTCATGCGAATCGCCGCTCGATGTAAGTGCGTGCTAATTAACGAAGTCATGGTGGACTATGCGGGCGGCAAGTTCGGCTTCGGCGCATCCGGGATCTCTGGGCTCAGTGCCAACCTCTGGGGCATGGAAAGGGGGGAACTGAGGAACATATATGGTGCTTGGGCACGGCGCGACAGCGGACTATTCCTCACCGGCGGCGCCCTAGTGTTCTCGTTGATCAAGTTCGCTCGCCGCGTAGCCATTCGACTGGGCCGACAACTTTTTCGCGGGGCGTAGATTTGGTCAGGTCCTCAGATTTTCCCGATTGGTCTCAGTACTTTAAAAAATTATGTCAAATTTGGTTCTTATTACAGGTGGCGCAGGTTTTATTGGTCAGCGCGTATCCCGTGCGTTGCTGCGTCAGGGCGCCAAGGTGCGGATTCTGGATAACTTCAGTCCACAAGTTCACACCACGGAGGCCCTGCCAGATGATCTGGCAGGACATGTAGTGGTTATCAAGGCAGATGTTCGGGATCGCGATGCCCTGAAGCGATCTTTATCTGGTGCAGACACAGTGGTCCATCTCGCGGCAGAAACGGGTACGGGACAATCCATGTATGAGATTGAGCGCTATTTCAGCGTCAACGTGCAGGGTACAGCCACGCTGCTGGATTTGATCCAGAACGATGACTGTGGAAAATTGCTTCGCTCCATTGTTGTGGCTTCGAGCCGGGCGGTTTATGGCGAAGGGGCATATCAGTGCACGGCACACGGCATGGTGTTCCCGGAGCAACGTACACGGGAAAACATGTCAGGCGGCCTGTTCGAGCCAATATGTCCAACTTGCGGATTGGCTGTGAGTCTGCTGCCAACGCCGGAAACAGCACCCTTCATGCCGATGTCAATGTATGGGTTGACAAAACAGGTTCAGGAGCAGGCCGTCTTGTTGTTTGCGCGCACGCGTGGCATTAATGGATTTGGTTTGCGCTATCAAAATGTATATGGGCCCGGACAGTCGCTAAAGAACCCATATACCGGGATTTTGGCGGTTTTTTCTAACCTGGCGCGTCAAAACCAGGGTATCGAGATATACGAGGATGGGTTCGAATCAAGAGACTTTGTGTATATCGATGACGCAGTTGAGGCAACGCTGCGCAGTATTGCTTACCCGGGTCAGTTTGTCGGGGCGTTGAACGTGGGGTCGGGTCAGGCCACCCGTGTCATGACCGTGGCGCAAGAGATCAAGGAATTCTTTGGCAGTAGCAGCTTCATCAAGGTGACAGGAGCGTTCCGCATGGGTGATATTCGGCACAACGTCGCCGAGGTGTCGAAACTCAACCGGGTTTTGGATTTTGTGCCTGGCGTGCCGTTCAAGCAGGGCTTGGCTAATTTTTTGGGGTGGGCCGCTGAGCAAGCCCCCGAGGACAAGGCGGCTTACCTGCGCTCAGTGACGGAGTTAGCATCGCGTGGGCTAATGGGCAAGAACTCAGCTCAACGAGTGATCCACTTGAGATGAACATGACCGAGAACTTCAGGTTGCTGACCTATTTGGCTGCTGATCTGCGCAGAGCGCGGGAACTGCTGCATGGTTCGGCAGACGGCGTGTCCGGTCTGCGATTGTGGCTGGGGGTGCTATCGCCAAGGTTTTGGCCTGTCACGCTGTGCAGGCTTGCGCACTGCTTTTATCGTTTGAAGTTGGGGACCGTTGCCAAGGTAATGTCCTTGCTGAATTTCTTCTTGTTTGGCATCGAGATTGCCGTGCGATGCCCGATTGGCAAGGGTCTGTTTTTGCCGCATACGCAGGGCACGGTTATCGGCGCTTGGCGGATAGGTGTAAATGCGACCATCTTCCAGGGCGTCACCCTCGGGGCTCGCGAGGTCGACTTCTCCTATTCGGAGCAATCCCGCCCGGTCATCGGTGACGGCGTCACTATCGGCTCAGGCGCCAAGGTGTTGGGTGGTTTGCACATTGGTGATGGCGCTCGCATCGGTGCGAATTCCGTGGTTCTGAACTCAATCCCCTGCAATGCGCTGGCGGTAGGCGCTCCTGCGCGGGTTGTTCAGCGACGGCAAGAGGGCTCTTCGTGAAGCGACTCGATGGAAAGCGGGTGCTGCTCGTAGCGCCTCGTTTCTTCGGCTATGAATGCGAGATACGCAGCGAGATCGAGCGACGCGGCGCCGTGGTGGATTGGCTTCCGGACAGGCCTTTCGACACACCACTGATGACCGCCGTAACAAGGCACAAACCACAGTGGGTGTTGCCTTTTGCCGACCGCCTTTATGAGCGCCTGCTGTTGCAGATGGACGCCACGCACTACGACACGATTCTGGTCGTCAATGGTCAGACGCTGTCGTACAAGTTGCTAAGCACCTTGCGAACAAGCTTCCCTTCGGCAACGGTTGTGCTTTACATGTGGGACTCGATCGAGAATCGTAGCGGGGTTGTGGCCAACCTGCCGCTTTTCGACGCAACGTTCAGCTTTGATCCGCTGAATGCGCGTCAGTATGGAATGCGCCAGCGCCCGTTGTTCTTTTCCAAGGGTTTTGAGCGACCCCCTGAACATGACTTTGAATACCACCTGAGCTTTGTCGGCACTGCACACACAGACCGCTACGCAGTGGTCAGTCGGCTGCGGCGCAGCCTGCTGCCGGAGCTGCGCAGTTACTGGTACCTTTATCTGCAGGCGCAGTGGGTTTATCACGCCTACCGTGTGAGCCACCAGGCGATGCGGCAGGCGCGCCGCGACGAGTTCCAGTTCGTGCCGCTCAACCGGATGGCACTACAGTCGGTGTTCTTGCGCTCGCTCGCCATCGTGGATATCGAGCACCCGCAGCAACGTGGTTTGACCATGCGCACATTCGAGACAATGGGCTCCCACAAGAAGCTGATCACTACCAACGCCCGAGTGCGCGACTATGATTTTTTCAACGACAGCAACATCTGCGTGGTTGATCGAGCAGAACCCCGGGTGGCTAGTGCGTTCCTTAACTCGCCGTTCGTCCCCGTTTTGCCGGAGATCTATCGTCGCTACACTATTGAAGGCTGGGTTGACGAAGTGTTGAACCTTGCTGATACAGACAACGCCACCGGGCCGACACCGAGTGGACCCATGCAACTACCACACCGATGATGGCGTTGCCTTCTTCATTACCACCGCTTAGTCGAGTCCTCGTCACCGGTGCCACTGGCTTCGTCGGCCGCGCTGTGGTCGCGCAACTGGTCGCGCGCGGCGGCTATGACGTGCTGGCGCTGACGCGGCGCAGTACGACCAGACCGGTTTCCGGCGTGCGCTACCTCGCGGGAGGTGATCTGACCACGCAGCGGCACTGGCGACCGATGCTCGCCGGCGTTAACGTGTTGATTCACACGGCCGCCAGAGTGCATATCCTGAATGACCGCACCGTGGATTCACTGGCTGAATTCGAGCGGGTCAACGTGGAAGGCACGCTGGAACTGGCGCGGGAGGCTGCGGCGATGGGTGTGCAGCGATTCGTCTTCCTGAGTTCCATCGGCGTGAATGGCGTGCGCACGCAGCCCGGTGCGGCGTTCTCTGAATGCGACCCACCCAATCCGCACAATATTTATGCGCGCTCCAAGCTGGAAGCCGAACAGGCTTTGCGTCAGCTCGCTGAGCGGACCGGGCTCGAAGTCGTCATCATTCGCCCGCCGCTGGTCTATGGCGCGGGCGTCAAGGCCAACTTCGCCGACCTCATGCTGGCGGTGCAGCGCGGCTGGCCTTTGCCGCTGGCATCGGTCAAAAACCGGCGCAGTCTGGTGGCGCTGGACAATCTGGTTGATTTCATTTTCACCTGCATGGCGCACCCGCAGGCTGCCAATCAAATTTTTCTGGTCAGTGATGGGCACGACCTCTCGACCGCTGAACTGGTGCGGGGCCTGGCGCAGGCAGCCGGGGTGCAAGCGCATTTGTATCCGATACCCCAGTGGGTCCTGCAGGCCGGTGCAGCGCTGCTGGGCCGGTCCAACGACCTGCAGCGCCTGTGTGGCAATTTGCAGGTCGATATTTCAAAAGCGCGCAAGTTGTTGGATTGGTCACCGCCAATTTCGCTGGAAGAAGGTTTGCGGCGTGCCATCGCGAACCGGCGAAAAAGATGACGCTAAACTGATCACAATGGACAAAATGACGAATTCTGGTATCCCTGATATTTCAATTTCGGTCGTCAGTCATTTGCAGCTTGCTCTGGTGGCAGGGTTAATGAGTGATCTGGAGGCATATTGCAGCGGCTCGCGAATTGAATTGATCCTGACGCTTAATCTGGACGAGTCGTTGCCATTTGATCTGGAACGTTTTTCTTACCCAATCCGGCTTGTTAAGAACAAGGCAGCAACGGGATTTGCCGCGAACCATAATCAGGCCTTCAGACATGCCAATGGACGCTATTTTTGTGTCATGAATCCGGATATTCGATTGCGCAGTGATCCGTTCCCCATATTGCTGGCATGTTGCGACGATCCAGCGGTTGGTGTTGTAGCCCCCCTGGTGCTGGGCGCAAGCGGCGTGGTTGAGGACAGTGCGCGTCGTTTCCCCAGCCCCTTCAGAATATTGTGCAAGGCGTTTGGAAAGTGCCGCGGTTCAGACTACGCTGTTGGCGACGCAATGGTTCGTCCTGATTGGGTAGCGGGCATGTTTATGCTGTTTGCGCGAGCTGGTTTCGAGCGCTTCGGCGGTTTTGATGAGCATTATTTCCTGTATTACGAAGACGTTGACATTTGTGCCCGATTGCGCTTGGCCGGTTATCAGGTGTTGCTCTGCCCACAGGCGAAGGTTGCGCATCATGCGCAGCGCAGCAGTCATCATGATTTGGGCTTCAGACGCTTGCATTTGAGGAGCATGGCCCGGTTTTTCTTGTCGCCGGTCTATTGGCGAATTCAGTTCTTCAGGCCACCGAGTGAATCAACCGATTGGGTAGATCAGGTGTGAAAAGACTATTCGATTTGATGCTGGTGCTGGTCATGGGCATTGGTTTAGCAATACCTCTTCTGCTAGTCGCCCTAGCGGTGCGTCTGACTTCGCACGGGCCAGTCCTTTACTGGTCTGACCGTGTCGGGCGCAACCAGCATATTTTCAAAATGCCCAAGTTTCGCAGCATGCAAATCGGCACGCCTGCGCTGGCCACGCATTTGTTGAAACATCCGGACACGTATTTGACCCCGATTGGCAGTTTCCTGCGCAAAAGCAGTCTAGACGAGTTGCCCCAGTTATGGAGCATCCTGAAGGGCGACATGAGTTTTGTGGGTCCACGACCGGCGCTATTCAATCAATATGATCTGATTGAGCTGCGAAGCCGCACCGGAGTGGATCGATTGTTGCCGGGTTTGACCGGCTGGGCGCAGATCAATGGGCGCGATGAGCTGCCCAGTGCCGAAAAGGCTGCGCTCGATCTTGAGTATTTGCAGCAACAATCAACCTGGCTGGATATAAAAATTATCTTTATGACAATTTTCAGGGTGTTGAGAAGAGATAATGTGGCTCATTAAAATTAATGAGAAATCGGCCTGCGTGCCGCCGTCTATTTCAGGGAGTTTTTAATTTCATTTAAAGGTGCATCGATATGAGTGATCTGATTGAAATTCAAGGCCAGATTGAGAAACTTCAAAAACAGGCCAGCGATATCAAGGCACGTGAATTTGGCAAGACGGTGCAGGATATTCTTGCCAGAATGAAAGCCTTTGGTATCACCTTGAAGGATTTGCAGCCTGGCAAAGCGCACGCGGGCAAGGGTAAGCCCAAGACCGCAAGAGCCAAAGGGACCGCTAAAACGGCAGGCACTGGCGGCCCGAAAAGAATTGTTGGACCCGTCGCAGCCAAATACCGTGGCCCCAATGGCGAAGTCTGGAGTGGACGTGGTTTGACGCCGCGCTGGCTGACCGCCTTGTCGATCAACGGCAAGACCAAACAAGACTTTGCCATCAAGGGCTGAGTTGCAGTGCAAACTCATGAATGACATCAGCAGTATTCCGCCACGCGACAAGGCCGAGATTTTGGCTCAGGCCTTGCCCTACATCCGCAAGTTTCACGGCAAGACCATGGTCATCAAATACGGTGGCAACGCGATGACCGACCCGGCTTTGCAGGCGGACTTTGCCGAAGACGTGGTGCTGCTCAAATTGGTCGGCATCAACCCGGTGGTGGTGCATGGCGGTGGCCCGCAGATCGAAACCGCCTTGAAGCGCCTGGGCAAGAAGGGCGAGTTTATTCAGGGCATGCGCGTGACCGACGCCGAAACCATGGAAGTGGTGGAGTGGGTGCTGGGTGGCGAGGTGCAGCAGGACATTGTCGGACTCATCAACCAGGCCGGTGGCAAGGCAGTCGGTCTGACCGGACGCGATGGTGGCCTGATACGCGCGCAAAAGCTCAAGATGATGGATACGCTGGACCCAAGCAAGGAGCACGATGTGGGCCAGGTCGGCGACATCGTCAGCATCGACCCCAGCGTGGTCCAAGCCTTGCAGGACGACGCCTTCATTCCAGTCATCAGCCCGATCGGTTTTGGTGACAACAACGAGAGCTACAACATCAACGCCGACGTGGTCGCGGCCAAGTTGGCCACCGTCCTCAAAGCCGAAAAATTGATCATGCTGACCAACATCAGCGGTGTGCAGGACAAGGCGGGCCAATTGCTCACCAACCTGAGCGCACGCCAGATTGATGAATTATTCGCCGACGGAACCATCAGCGGCGGGATGCTGCCCAAGATCGGTGGCGCGCTCAATGCTGCCAGAAGTGGTGTCAACTCGGTGCACATCATCGACGGGCGTGTGCCGCATGTGCTGCTGCTTGAGATTTTGACGGATCAGGCCTTCGGCACGATGATCCGCTCGCATTGACCTGGCGGCGGGCTGTCATCGGGCACCTGACCCCCGCAATAACCCTTGCATCGGCTATGCGAGAATAAATCCAAATCCCTGCCCGCCGCACCATGTCTGACACCGAACTCCGCCCCGCCCCAACACCGGCCCCAATCGTCGCCGACGGCGAAGGCGCGGTCCCACTGCGCAAGCGTCCCAAGCCCGGCGAGCGGCGCGTGCAGATCCTGCAGGCGTTGGCGGCTATGCTGGAACAACCCGGTGCTGATCGCGTGACTACCGCGGCGCTGGCAGCGCGCCTTGGCGTGAGCGAGGCCGCCTTATATCGGCACTTTGCCAGCAAGGCGCAGATGTTCGAGGGCTTACTCGACTTCATTGAGCAAAGCGTTTTTTCGTTGGTCAACCAGATCAGCGAACGGGAGCGGGCGTCGCTCGCCCGCGAAGCAGCGGCCGGTCCGCGCCTGGCGGCGCAAGTGGTGGCGATGCTGGTGCAGTTTGCCGAGAAGAATCCGGGCATGACGCGCGTCATGGTGGGGGACGCACTGGTGTTTGAGAACGAGCGTCTGCAACAGCGCATGAACCAGTTCTTTGACAAGATCGAGGCCACGCTGAAACAAAGTTTGCGCACTACCGTCGAGGTGGGCGGCTCGGCCACCCCGAGTGTTGATGCGCAGGTTCGGGCCTCTGTGCTCACCGATTTTGTGGTGGGGCGGCTGCAACGCTTTGCGCGCTCCAACTTTAAGCGCTCGCCGTCGGAGCACCTCGAAGCGAGCCTTTCTCTGATCCTTTAAATTATGAAACTTGTACGCTTTGGACCGCCCGGCAAAGAAAGGCCTGGGCTGATTGATGCGGCCGGTCGGCTGCGCAACTTGAGTTACATCATGGCCGATCTGGGCCCGGCGCAACTAAGCGATGCGGCGCTGGACAAGTTGCGCCAGCTCGATGTGCTCAAGCTGCCGCTGGTGCGTGGTACGCCACGTCTGGCTTGCCCGGTAGCCCAGGTTGGCAAGTTCATTGCCATCGGCCTGAATTATTCTGATCACGCCGCCGAGGCCGGGGCCGCCATTCCCAACGAGCCGGTTGTTTTCATGAAAGCCGTTTCCTGCATCCAGGGGCCCAACGACCCGGTGATGCTGCCAAGGGGTTCCCAAAAAACCGATTGGGAAGTCGAACTGGGTGTGGTCATCGGCAGCCGGGCACGTTACGTAACGCAAAAGCAAGCGCTAACTTATGTGGCGGGTTATTGCGTTGTCAATGACGTCAGTGAGAGGGAATATCAGCTTGAGCGCGGCCCGCAGTGGGACAAAGGCAAGGGCTGCGACAGCTTCGGGCCGATCGGTCCCTGGCTGGTGACACGCGACGAAGTGCCCAAGCCGCAAAACCTGAGTCTGTGGCTTGACCTGAATGGCCAGCGCCGACAAAACGGCAACACCAAAACCATGATTTTTGGCGTTGCCAAACTGATCAGCTATGTCAGCCAGTTCATGACGCTCTTGCCGGGCGATGTCATCACCACCGGCACGCCACCCGGGGTTGGGTTGGGCATGAAGCCGCCGCGCTTCCTGAAGAAGGGCGACGTACTGACGCTAGGAGTGACTGGTCTGGGTGAGCAGCGGCAACGGGTTGTTCCTTTCAACCTGGATTCGGATGGCCGCTTGGCTTCATTTCGGCCATAGCACCCATAAACGCAGGGGTTGCTTGAGCCGCCCCGCCAGTTCCTCTGCTGCCGCGCCAACACCGGCAAAATAGTCTGCACGCACCGCACCGCTAATGGCGCTGCCCGTGTCCTGTGCCAAAACCAGTTTCTGCAAATTGACCTGCGTGCCAGCCGATACCAGCCACACTGGCGTCCCAAACGGAATGCTGAGCGGGTCCACCGCAATCGAACGTCCCGGTGTCAGGGAAACCCCTTGGGCGCCAACAGGGCCCGCGTCCGGGTTGCGGTCGGTCAGCGGCTCTTCGCGAAAAAATACAGTGCGTGGATTGCTCCACAGCATCTCCCTGACGCGCTGCGGGTTTTGCCTTGCCCAGGTTTTGATGGCCGGCCATGAGGCGTCCCGCAACGCCCCCTGGTCGAGCAACCAGCGCCCGACACTGCCGTAGGGCTGTTCATTGGAGCCGGCATAGGCCAGGCGCAGCCAGGTTTGGCTGCCATCGGCGTTGTCAATGCGTACCCGTCCGGAACCTTGAATTTGCAATACCAGTGCATCAATCGGATTGGCCAAATAGACAATCTCGCGCCCCGCCAGTGCGGCCTGCGCCGGCGCCAATGTCTCGATTTGCTGACGCGTGTACCACGGCTTGCGTGGTACCAGTCCGGCCGGTGGACGATACAAGGGTATGGGAAATTCGGCGCTGGCAACGCGCGAAGCCTGCAACACGGGTTCGAAATAGCCCGTTAACAGCCCTTCGGCGCTTCCCGCCAGGCTTTCTACCCGGTAAGGCTGCAAGCGAAACTTGAGCCAGTCACGCTGCTGCTCGGCACTGCCAATGCTCAAACGCCGCACGTCCTGGCACAGCGGCGCAAAGATCGGCCCTGGTCGCTCGCAGCTTTTTAGCCATGCGTTCCAGGCCTCGAACAGGGCGTCGTCCTCAAAACCAGGTAATTCGGCCCACGCTGCCGCTGTCCAGCGGCTGCGCGCGTGCACCAGGGTGGCGGTATGGCTGCCGGCATTGTCCGTGCGGGCGCTTTGGGCAGGCGCTAGCGGCCCGGTCGCGGGTGCAGGCGCGGACTGCGGCGGGCTGGCGCAAGCGCACAGCATGCCTACAATCAGCAGGCTGATGCCCAGCCACCGGAGTTGATTCATGCGTTTGCTAATCCTTGAAGCCTTGGGTGCCCTCGTGCTGCTGTTGCTGATCGTCTGGTGGACCCTGTTTTCTGGACGCCCAGGAGGTGAGTTGGTACAGCGCCCAGCCGACAAAAAAGGTTCGAAATCCGATCGGCCAACCGATGTCGACCAGCCCGGGCCAAGGAGTTGAACCAAACTGCTCATGCCCCGACCCGGCGCAGCAAATTAGTCAGTTCGACTGCCGACTTGACATCCATTTTGTCAAACACGCGGGCCCGGTGAACTTCGACCGTTCTGACACTGATAGCCAGTCGATCCGCAATCAATTTATTAAGCAAACCCGCCACCACCAGCCGCATTACTTCCCGTTCGCGCTCGGTTAACTCGGCCAGACGTTGGCGCAGCAACGCAAGTTCCTGGTTGGCCGCAAGCGCGGCGCGCGATTGCGCCAGCGCCTGTTCGACCCGGTCTACCAACGCATTGTCAGAACATGGTTTTTCACAAAAATCAAAAGCGCCGCGCTTGACCGCATCCACTGCAGTCGGGACATCGGCGTGACCGGTTAGAAAAATGACCGGCATGCTTAAGTGTTGTTCACGTTCAATCAGCCATTCAAACAGTCCAAGTCCACTCAGTCCCGGCATACGCACATCAAGCAGCAGGCAACTCGGTTGACCGCTTGCCGAACGCCGCGTGAACGCGTGCTGAAACGCCTCGGCGCTGGCAAATGCTTCACTCGTGAGACGTCGTGAACGCAACAGCCAGGCCAATGCTTCGCGCACACTGAGGTCGTCATCAACAACATAAACCAGCGCATCTGTGAGCATTTGCATGGACCTATGTTATGCCACGCTGGCGGCGGGCAATGTAAAAACAAAGACGGTGCCCTGCGGTTGGTTCGGTCTGAATTCCAGCGCGCCACCATGTTGCTCGACAACTGTGCGACACAAACTCAGTCCGAGTCCCATGCCCTCCGCGCGCGTCGTGAAAAAGGGATGGAACAATTGCTGTTGCACTTGCGGCGCGATGCCGACACCAATATCCAGTACCGAAAACTCAACCCACTTTTTTTGCCCATCGCCCTTGACGCGATTCGCTTGCAGTGTTAACTCCCGAACCACAATTGAAGACTGCTCCATTGCTTGCATGGCGTTGCGCGCAAGATTGAGCAAGACCTGCTCGACCATGGTGCTATCGCATATCACCAAGCCAACGTCGGCGGCAACGACGGTCTGCACCCGCACCCCCGATTTATGGGCCTGCAAGTTGATCAGCGGCAGGATCGAATCAAACAAGGCCTGCGGTGACACAGCGGCCCGCACTGGGTCGCGCCTGCGCACAAAATTGTGCACGCTCTTGATAACCTTGCCGGCGCGCTCGGCTTGCTGCGCAATGCGCCGCATTGCCAACCGCAAATCGGCCCGGCTGTCAGCCGCCACAGCATTGGAGCGATCAAGCAGGTTCAGCGATCCACTGGCGTAGCTGGAAATGGCCGCCAGAGGCTGATTGAGTTCGTGGCTTAGCAGAGAGGCCATTTCACCCACGGTGGCAAGCCGCGCGGTGGCCTGCAATCGCTCCTGACTGGTGCGTGAGAGCTCCTGCACCCGGCGCTGTTCACTCACATCCAAAAAAGCACTCATCCAGCCGGTTTGTGCGCCCTGCGCATTGATCAGGGGTGCCTCGATGATGAGCACCGGAAAGCGCTCTCCGTTTTTGCGCATGAAGACGGCTTCAAACCCTTCGCGCTCGGGCAGGTTGCCTGCCAGACGAATCAAGTGACGCTGTTGGTATTCGCCGACAAATTCAGGCGGCCAGTATGACGCGAACATGCTTTGACCCAGCAACTCGACTTCGGTAAAGCCCACCATTTGGCAGAAAGCCGGGTTGACATAGGTGATGCGCCCCTGTAGGTCACGGGCTCGCAAGCCGGTCAGCAAGGAATCTTCCATCGCCTTGCGAAAAGCCAGCGCGTCGGCCAGTTCGTGTTGCGCCTTCAGACGCAGGCGCATGTCTTTTCCGAGCAAAGCCAGCACTGACAACAGGGCGATGGTCATGGCTGCGACCAGCGCGGTCAGCACGTTGGGAAACAAGTCAGGCGTACCGCGCCAACTGTCGATCCGCAACACCAGCGTGGCGCCCGGCAGGTCGAGCAACTGCTGCGCTGAAAAAGCACGACTGCCGCGGTGCGGAACGCGGCGCAAGGCCAGACGGGTGCCGTCGCCTTCCGTGAACGCGAGTTCGTAACTGCGCAGCGCCGGGCTGAGTGCAATGGCCTCCAGCAGTTCTGGCAGCGCATAGGTGCCGACCAGGTAGCCGGCCGGCTTGCCGCCACTTTGCAGCGGCAGGCAGAGTTCCATCACCTGCAAGCCCAACCCGTCCGAGAAAGCGACAAAATAGCTGCGCGTATAAGCTGGTCCACTGAAACGCTGGGCCGTTTGACAAGCTAGCACGACTTCGGACTGCGCGCTGCTGCGGCCCATATAGTCAAACACTGGCTGACGAAACGGCGTGTCGACAAAGGAGAGCAGTTGCATACTGTTGTCGCGCCATTCGATGCGTGCCAGTTCGCGATGCTCGCGCAACACCGAAGCGGCTTCAATTGCCCACGAGGCGGGCGTCGGGTCGCTGTATTGCAAGGACTGCAAGGTTTGTATATTGCGCGTGAAGGTGGACTGTATGCCGATTGCGACTTGTTCCGTATCGCGCTCGAGTCGGCCCTGGATCTGCGCGGTTTCATAGACCCCGGCCAGCCAGACCAGCATCGACAGCAGCAGCACCACCAGCAGCAGCAAGACACGCCAGAGCGTGTGGCGGCGTAGGCTCGACTGGGGCTGACGCTGCGCCAGCGCTGGCTCGGTGTTCACGGTTTGTGCGGCACTTTGTTGATGACCGGATCAGCCCAACTGCCGCCAACATGAAACTCCTGCGTTGCCGCCTCGATCAGGGGTCGGCGCAGAAAGAGCTGAGCCAAAAAAGTGCCCAGACCAACTGCCGGGTTAATGACCGAGGCTATCAGCGAAGCCGTACCCGCATTGATCTCGGGTACCACTACCACCCTGATTTCCTGCGTTTCCTTCGCAATATCGGCCCATCCGTCCATCAAAACCGCTGCGTTGACCCCCTTCATTTGAAGATTATTGGTCTTGGCCATACCCTGCTCAATGTTGACGTCACCACGCAAAAAGTCAAAAGAAAAGCCTTCACTGAAAACGTCCCTGAAATCAAGTGTCAGGCGCCGTGGCAAGGCCTGCAAACTCAGCACACCCAACAACTTGGCAATACCTGGCTCCGATTTTAAAAACTGTCCGGCTTCAACGTTAACGGCAAAAGCCCCCCCCATGGAAGCGTAGTCCAGGCTTAAGGGCGAACCCAGCCAGGCTACTTGCCCTTCCATTTTGCCGCGCCCTTTGCGCACCACGTCCTTCATGCCCAGGCGCGCCAACAGGTCGCCAGCGTCGCTGATGTCGAGCTTGAAGTTGAGCACGGTGCGGCGACGCTCGAGCGCGCCGGACGTCGCCGTTGGCCTTGTTGCGGCGCCACTTTGCGCGGCCAGACTCGCCCAATTGCCGGAAGCGCTTAGTGCCGCCTCGGGCGTCGTCAGGTTGAACCGGTTCAAGCGCCACTCACGCACGCCGGGCACCCCCAAGGATTCGGACGGACCCCGGTTAACGGCCTGCACTTCCATGCGGCCCAGACGCTTGCCGCGCAACTCAAAATCTTCGACCACAATGTCCAGGGCGGGAATGCTGGCTGGCTGCTCGCTGAGCAAAGCTTCAACCTCGCTAGCGGCGCTCGAGGCAATCGTCAAGCGTGCCAAGCGGGCATAAATTCGACCCTCGCCGGGCCCGCCCGACTGTCGGTATTCCAGGTAGCCATTGAGCTCGCTGGCGTCCAGATTGGCGCGCCACAACAGGCCCTCGCGCGAGCCACCCAGCACGACCCGATTGAGTGTTCGCCCGCCAAAGGTCAGTGTCTGCGCCCGCACGGCCATACTGGTTGGCAAATAGGTCAAGACGGACGCCGCGTCCGCACGGGCAGCGCTCTGAACCAGCGTCGGGATGCCCGGGGTAGCTAGGGAAGTGAGCGTGGCTTGCGACAAGACGCTGCCCCAGGCGTCCAGATCAAGCACATCCAGGTTGATATTGGCCAATACGCCTGTTTGCGGTAGCGGTGCCGATTCCTGTGGCCCCAAACCAACCGCCAGACTGCCGCGCTGCACGCGCGGTTCGCTGCCGCCGAGATCACGAACATACACCAGCGACGCCAAACGTCCGAGCGAAAGCGTTAGCTGATCACGCAGACGCAGCGGCGGACCAGGCGCTGCCGGTATCGACTCACGCAGCAACGCGGTCTCCAGCCGAAATGGCAAGACGCTGTCCGCGCTCTTGTTCAACGGGGCCGGCAGTGACAGGGCCAGACCTTGCAAGTTGCTGGCAACCAACAGTTCAGGCTCGCCACTGCGAAACCCCAGGGTGGCGTTGTAGGCCGTGCTGCCCTGGGCATGTTGCGCCATGCGGGCGACAAAGCCAAGTTCCTTCGCCTGCCGCAGTCCTTCGGCTGACAGCGTACCGCTGGCGCGTAGCAACACCGATGCCCCGGCCCGATTGGCACCGGCCGCGCCGGATGCCACAGAGCCGCCTTCCAGACGAACATCGCCACCTAGCATGCGCGCCTGGGCCGTGGCGATGGAAAACCCGCTTTCGGAAAAATTGACGACACCCCGCGCGCGGGCCAACTGTGGCGTGTCGGGCGTGATTTGCAGGTCGTTGCCGGACAACGTGACACTGCCCTGCACCAGGGATTTGTCAATGGTTGCGATCGGCAGGCTCAACTTCAATTTGTAGTCAGCACTGCCGCTGGCCACGGCGCGCCGTAATGCCTGCCCAAGCATTGCGCCAACCGGTGAGCCATTGACGATCGCCAGTGCCTGACTCAGCGCGCCATGCATTTGCGCGTTGACGCTCACCGTCGCATGTTTCAAGTCCGGAATCTGGGCCTCTACCTTGCGAACCTGCAAGCTCGCGCCCGAGCCGATGCGCGCGCTCGCGCCCCTGACTTCCATCCCGGCACGTTGAAACACCAATTCCCCACTCAGGCTCGTCAAAGGTGGCCATGGCAAGGCAGTCGCTGGGGCTATGCTGCTGGGAACATAAAAAAAGCTCGCGTTTCTGATGTCGGCGGAGATCCGGAATTCTCCCTGCCGGGGGTCAACAAAAGGCATGTGGGCGAGATCCCCCTTGACCTTGAATTTGACACCGCTGGCGCTGCCGGCGCGCACCGCGTCACGCACATAGTCGCGCGCCGAAGCGGGAATGATGGCAGGCAGATAACGATAGACCCGCGTGCCATCTGCCCGGCTTAATGAGCCCTGCAAATCTAGGACGCCGGGGTAGCCGGGACGACTTCGCGCATTGGCAAGCTCGCTGGTTTGCCACTTGATCTGCGCCTCGCCCTTGGCGTCGGTATTGGCGAAGCTGAGGTTAGGCAGTTGCACCGCCAATGCGTCGCCCTTGATTTGCCAGTGGACTTCGGTGCTCAATTGAGCGACCGGGATCACCGACTCATCAAAGACACCCGGGAACTCGATCACGCCATCTGCCAGGCTAAGGCTGGCCTTGCCAGCGGTCTGGTTAAAGTCAAACTCGACGCGGGCTCCGCGCAGCCCGGGTGTGCCGATCTTTACGTCTTTCTTGTCCAAGGCCGCCTGCGTCAACTCAGTGCCACCCAAATTGACGGGAACTGCCGCTTGCGCGGCTATTTCAAGCCGACTGACCAATCCCTTCACCTGGTATTGACTGAGCGCCGCCATCGGACCTTGCCAACTAGCCTCAATTCGCTCGACCAGACCTTTTGGCGCATGCGCCAACAGTTGGGAGCGCACCACCTCATCAATCGGCAAACGATCTGCTATTTGCGCCAGGGCCGCCAGATCGAGCCGGTCGGCCTTGAGCTCACCGTGCGCAGCCATGCTACCCTCGGCACCGAGGTACATGACGTTGACATTGCCGCCCGGCCAATGCAAACCATCGCGCGTATCAAATGCCAGTGCCTGCGTCAAAAACTCAAAACCGTTCGCCAACCGCCGCCCGCCAAGCCGTCCGCGGATGGACTGCAACTCAAGGGGTTTAAGCGCCGTACCCAGCTTAGTGCTCACCTCGGCCAACGCAACATCCGTCGTCGCATTTATTACTGCGGCATCACTGATATCGACCCAGGCTCGCACCGCCCCATTGCCTTGCTGCAGATCCATACCGAGATCGGCATAACGCCGCAATTCAGACAAGTCGACCCGTGGCAGCGAGGCATAAACCTGTCCAGCCCAGTCCTGCCACTGGCCAGCGTGCAGCGCCAGTAAGGGCTGGCGGAACAGGGCCACGATACTGAATCGCTCGCCCCACAATGCCGAGGGCGTGGCATCCAAGCGCAGATTGTGTCGACGAGAACTGTTGCGGACCACCAGTTCGACCTGTCCCAGCGTCAGCGTGGGAGCCATCCGCAATTCATCGGTCCACTCAACGGTGCCGTCATGTATTGCGAATTCGGTCTGCGAGAAGAACCAGTCTGCCGACCCCTTGCTATCCTTGTTGCCCTTTGAAAAATCCAGTCCGGCGACCAGAATCTTGCCATCCCGGCCCCGCCGAATCCTAAGCGTGGGTCTATCCAAATACAGCTGCTCGAAACCAAGGTGCCAAAGTGAACGCGGCGATACCGCTGCCAGCACGCGCGGCAGTTCCAGCGCGACCCGCCCCTGCGCGTCGAATAACTGCACATTGCTCAACTCAATTGAGGGAATCATGCCGCTCGAATGGGCACTAATGGCCCCGATACGCACGGGCACCCCCAGCACCTGCGCAGCCCGACTTTCAAGCTGCGGGCGAAACTCGCCGATTCGCGGCACAATCAGCCAGTGCAACGCGCCCCAGGCCATCAAAAAAGCAAGCCAAAGCATTAGCACCAGCAGCAACGACCAGTGGGCGATGCGTGTCAGTGTCCTGAGCCGGAAGGAGGGGACGAGCGTCAAGTCAATCATTGCAATTTTGGAGAGATGCCAGGAATTATGACCCGCCCCGCATTGTCATCGTACTCGCGCTTTGCCCAGCGTGTGCAGCGTCGCTTCGAGAGGCAACTGCCGATGCTGGCGGCGGGCCTGCCCAACCCGGCTGCCATGGCGCAAACCTTCGCCGCCCTGCGTAAACAGGGGCTGGATGTGAGCAGTGCGCTGCGCAGCACCAGACAGTTGGTACTGGAGCGGCTGTTGCGCCTTGACTGCGAGCAGCAACTGGCCTTGCCACAGGTGACGCAGGCGATGAGCGAGCTGGCAGAGTTCTCACTCGACCAGGCCTGCTCCGAGGTTCGACAGACGCTTGATCAGAGTCACGGCATGCCACGCACCCAGTCTAGGCAGCGGGCCAACCTCTGGGTCGTCGGCATGGGCAAACTCGGTGCCCGCGAGCTCAATGTGTCAAGCGACATTGACCTGATCTATATCTACGATCAGGACGGCGAAACAGCGGGAGATGGGCAGGGCCGCGGCCGCATCTCAAATCAGGAATATTTTGCCAAGGCGGTGCGCGCCATCTACAGCCTGATCGGTGACATCACCGAATATGGTTTTGTCTTTCGCGTGGACCTGGCGTTGCGGCCCAACGGAAACTCGGGGCCTCCGGCCGTATCGCTTGACGCGCTGGAGGAGTACCTGCATGTGCAGGGCCGCGAATGGGAGCGTTTTGCCTGGCTCAAGAGTCGCGTCGTCGCCACCTTGGGCGAAGCGACGCCGGGGTCCGCACAGGCGCTACGCAAGGTGGTGCTGCCTTTTGTCTTCCGGCGCTACCTGGACTACAGTGTTTTTGATTCATTACGGGGCTTGCATCATCAAATCCGGGCGCAGGCGAGCAAGCGCAGCAACGGGCACCCGGAACGCACCAATGATGTGAAGCTTTCACGCGGGGGTATTCGGGAAATTGAATTTATCGTCCAACTGCTGCAGGTGGTGCGCGGCGGGCAGTTTCCTGAGCTCAGAACGCGAGCGACGCTGGCTGCATTGCCGCGCGTCGTCAAAGCCGGCCTGATGCCCGCTGCCACGGCGCAGGCGCTGGCCGAGGCTTACGTTTTTCTGCGCCGGGTGGAACACCGCATCCAATACCTGGATGATCAGCAGACCCATTTGCTGCCGACACAGGATGCTGATCTGGACTGGATCGCCAGCACGCTCGGCTTCTCAAACGCCAGTCAACTGCTGCATCAACTCGACCGGCACCGTGAAGGGGTCGCGCGCGAATTTGATGCGCTGTTGGGCGGCGCGACGGACAAGGACTGCAAAGCTTGCCACGGCGGCAACGCCGCATCGGCAACGCCTGGTCTTGACGAGTTATTGGAGCAACTGCCAGCGCGGTTGCGCGAGCGGGTCGCGCCCTGGCGCACACAACCCCGGGTGCTGGCTTTGCGGGATGACTCCAAAGCGCGTCTGCTGCGGCTGATGGCGCGCACGGGGCAATGGGTGAGGGACGGTCTGGTGACCGAGGAGGGTGCGGTTCGACTAGTCGATTGGATTGAGCCGCTGCTGCGTCGTGAAAGCTACCTGGCCTTGTTGCTGGAGCGGCCCAACGTGCATGAGCGCCTGTTACGCATACTCGGTGCGGCGCGTTGGCCGGCGCGCTATCTGCTGCTGCATCCAGGGGTGATTGACGAACTGGCCAGCGCCGACATGCTCAATGAGCGCTTTCTGGCCGCCGAATTCGAACACGAACTTGACCATCGGCGTGCTTCGCTGACAGGCACGGGCGACGAAGACGATGACGAAACACTGCTTAACTTGCTGCGCCGCGCACATCATGCAGAGGTTTTTCGCACCCTCGCGCGTGATGTTGAGGGGCGACTGACGGTCGAACAGGTCGCGGATGACCTGAGTTCGCTGGCTGAGGTCATCCTGCGGGTGACGACTCGCTGGTGTTGGAGTCGCCTGAAAACCCGGCATCGCGAGATGCCCAAATTTGCCATCATTGCCTATGGCAAGCTCGGCGGCAAAGAGCTGGGCTATGGCAGCGACCTGGACATAGTGTTTGTCTATGCGGACGAAGATGAACGCGCCGCTGAGGTTTACGCCGCGCTCGTGCGCAAACTCATCAATTGGTTGACGGTCAAGACCGGTGAGGGCGATCTCTATGAAATCGACACAGCCCTGCGACCAAACGGCAACTCCGGCCTGCTGATCACCAGTTTTGACGCTTACGCCAGCTACCAGCAGCAGCGTGGCAGCAATACAGCCTGGACCTGGGAGCACCAGGCCATGACGCGCGCGCGTTTTGTGCTCGGCGACGACGCATTGCGGCAACGTTTTGAGGCAATTCGGCAAGGCGTCATTGCGGCACCGCGCGATTCTGTTGAGCTCAAAACCCAAATCATCGCAATGCGCGAACGCTTGCGCGCCGCGCATCCGCTCAGAGTGGCACGTCAAGAGCAACAGACGGGCGAGCTGTTTGACGTTAAACATAGCCCCGGCGGCATGATCGATGCCGAATTCGTCATGCAGTACCTGGTGCTGGCGCGGTCCCAGCAGCATCCAGAACTGATGCAGAACAGCGGCAATATTGCGCTGCTGGAGCGTGCGGAAGTGTTGGGCCTGCTGCCTGCCGGTGTGGGCCACGCGGCGGCCGGCGCGTACCGCGAGATGCGCCGGTTGCAACACCACGCCCGACTCAATGAAGAGCCATGCCACGTGTTTATGCCAGTCCTGCAGGTGCAACGGGATGCCGTGCTGGCGCTTTGGCAGACGGTGTTTGGCATGCAGTGATGGGCGTAATGCGCCCAAATTGAGCCAATTGGCTCAACAAGTTATTGCTTTACCAGCTCGCAGACGCAAGTGTTGGTTTTTTGCATCGCCTGGCCAATGATACGGTTGCTGCCCTCGTCCTCGATAGCAACATCCACTCACAAATATATTTCCGGCGTCGCCATAATATCACTACCCATAGTGGTTAATATCTCGCCTTGCACTACCCGTAGTGTTTCGAGGGGACTCAATATGAAATTAAAAGCGACAAGCGTTTTCACCCATATCATCAAGCGTGACGGCGGCATCAAGCCGTTTGATGCTGCAAAAATAGCCCAGGCGCTGGAGCGCGCGGCGCAAGTCAGCGGTGAGTTTGACGCCCTTGAAGCCCAGCGCCTGACGCACTACCTGGTTTGCCCAAAAATCAAGATCCAGGGGCACGTCACGCCGCACATCGAGCAGATACAGGACGCCGTCGAAGCGGCGCTGTTTGACGCCGGTTATCCCAAGACGCTGCGCGCCTACATCGTTTACCGTGAGCAGCACCACAAGCTGCGCAACGACCGCAAGACACTGGTGGATGTCGAAGCCAGCATGAATGAGTACCTGCAGCAGCTCGACTGGCGCGTCAACGCCAACGCAAACCAGGGTTATTCGCTGGGTGGCCTGATCCTGAACGTTTCGGGCAAGGTGATTGCCAATTACTGGCTCAACCACGTTTATCCGCCCGAAGTCGGTGCCGCACACCGCAGCGCTGCGCTGCACATTCACGATCTGGACATGCTGGCCGGTTACTGCGCCGGCTGGTCGCTGCGCACGCTCTTGCATGAAGGACTGAATGGCGTGCCGGGCAAGGTTGAATCGGGCCCGCCGAAGCACCTGTCGAGCGCGGTTGGGCAGATTGTCAATTTTCTGGGCACGCTGCAAAACGAATGGGCCGGTGCCCAGGCCTTCAGCTCCTTTGACACCTACATGGCGCCCTACATCCGGCAGGACCAATTGAGCTACGACGAGGTGCGCCAGAGTTTGCAGGAACTGATCTACAACCTCAACGTGCCCTCGCGCTGGGGCACGCAAACACCTTTTACCAACCTGACCTTTGACTGGATTTGCCCGGAGGACCTGCGCGAACAGATTCCCGTGATTGCGGGCAAAGAAATGGCATTCAGCTACGGCCAGTTGCAGCCCGAGATGGACATGATCAACCGTGCCTACATCGAAGTCATGATGGCGGGTGACTCCAAGGGCCGGGTCTTCACCTTCCCGATTCCGACTTACAACATCACCGAAGACTTTGACTGGACCAGCCCAAACGCCGAACTGTTGTTCGAAATGACTGCCAAGTACGGCTTGCCGTACTTCCAGAACTTCATCAACTCGGAACTCAAGCCGAACATGATCCGCTCCATGTGCTGCCGCCTGCAACTCGACTTGCGCGAGCTGCTCAAGCGCGGCAATGGCCTGTTTGGCTCGGCCGAACAAACCGGCTCACTCGGTGTGGTAACCATCAACTGCGCGCGCCTGGGGTATTTGCACGCTGGCGACGAAGCGGCCCTATTGACGGCGCTTGACACCCTGCTGGAACTCGGCCGCGACAGCCTGGAGATCAAGCGCAAGGTGATCCAGCGCCACATGGACAATGGCCTGTTCCCCTACACCAAGCGTTACCTGGGCACGCTGCGCAACCACTTTTCGACGCTGGGTGTGAACGGCATTAACGAGCTGATCCGCAACTTTACGCAAGACCAGTTTGACATCAGCAGCGACTGGGGCCACGCTTTTGCGCTGCGCCTGCTTGACCACGTGCGCGCGCGAATGCTCGAATTCCAGGACCAGACCGGCCACATGTACAACCTGGAGGCGACGCCAGCCGAGGGCACCACCTACCGCTTTGCCAAGGAAGACGCCAAGCAGTTCCCGGACATCTTGCAGGCCGGCACCAAGGACATGCCTTACTACACCAACTCCAGCCAGTTGCCGGTAGGCTTCACGGACGACCCGTTTGAAGCGCTGGAACTGCAGGACGACCTGCAGCGCAAATACACCGGTGGCACCGTGCTGCATCTGTATATGAACGAGCCGCTCTCCAGCGCCGAGGCCTGTCGCCACTTGGTCAAGCGCGCGTTGTCCCGTTTTCACCTGCCCTACATCACGGTGACGCCCACCTTCTCGATCTGTCCGAAACACGGCTACCTGGGCGGGCGCCACGACTTTTGCCCTAAGTGCGACACCGACCTGATCCTGCGCAAGCAACTCGAAACCAACACCCAAGGAGCATGACATGACCGATCTGAGCGAACAACAATTCCTGGCCCCCCAAGCCGTCATGCTGCGTGACGAGGAACGCCAGCGCTGCGAAGTGTGGACCCGCGTCATGGGTTATCACCGCCCCATGTCGTCTTTCAACACCGGCAAGAAGGGCGAATTCTTTGAGCGCACCTATTTTGATGAGCGCTGTTGCAACTCGCCCCAAACCGCCGCTTGATCCGGCTGATAAAGCGCGGAGCGGCGCGCCAGCGGGCGCCCTCAAGATCGGCGGCGTGACGCCGTTCAGTGCTACTGACTATCCCGGCAAATTCGCTTGCGTTGTGTTCGTGCAAGGCTGCCCCTGGCGCTGCGGCTACTGCCACAACCCGCATTTGCAGCCGCGCACGGCGAGCAGTCCGGTTCCCTGGAGCGATGTGCTGTCGTTGTTGCAGAGACGTGTCGGGCTGCTTGATGCCGTGGTCTTTAGTGGCGGCGAGCCGACCATCGACCCCGCCCTGGATGACGCGATGCGGGCGGCGCGCGCGCTGGGCTTTGGTGTTGGCCTGCACAGCGCCGGCATGTACCCACGGCGTCTGGCTGAGGTGCTGCCGCTGGTGGACTGGGTCGGGCTCGACATCAAGGCGCGGTGGCCGGACTACGCCGCCATCACCGGCGTGGCTGAAGGCGCTGGCCAGGTGCACGCTAGCGCAACAGCCGTGTTAGCCAGCAGCGTGGCGCATGAATTTCGTACCACTGTACACCCCAGTTTGCATGCCGAAACAGACATCCTTGCCTTGGCACAAAGCTTGAGCGCGATGGGTTTGCGGCACTATGTCTTGCAGGTGGCTCGTGCGACCGGATGTGCGAATGACCGACTCGACCAGGCAGCCACTGCAGGCTACCCAAGCCCAAGACTGCTGGACCAAGTGGCGAAATTGTTTGACAGGTTCACGCTGCGTCAGGCCTGAATCTGTGTGAATTTCCGAAAGTTGTGGTGGACCGAAGGAGGATCGAACTCCTGACCTCTGCATTGCGAACGCAGCGCTCTCCCATCTGAGCTACCGGCCCCACGAACAAGCATTTAAGGCAGGAAGCTTAACCGATTTCGGAGCGATCCCGGCTCAGCCTCGCCGGACTGAGCATGGCCGCAGTCAGCCCGAAAGCGGCGATGTGTTCTGGCAGCGTCAGGCCGCGCACCAGTGCAGCGCAGGCTTCGCCCATGGCAGCCGAAGTTTGAATGCCATAGCCACCTTGCGCTGCGACCCAGAAGAAACCTGGCATTTGCGCGTCAAATCCGCCCACCAGGTCGCCATCGGCGACAAATGAGCGCAGGCCAGCCCAAGTGCGAATCGGGCGGCGAATGCTCAGAGTCGTCATCTCCTCCAGGCGATAGATTGCCAGCGCGACATCCATCTCCTCGGGCTGGACGTCCTGCGGCGCAACCGGGTCGGCATTGGCGGGAGAACCGAGCAGCAGTCCGGCATCGGGCTTGAGGTACCAGTCCTCGCCGACACCGATTGCCATGGGCCAACTTGAGACCGTGAGGCCAACCGGTGGCGCGAATATGAAAGCCGAGCGTCGGCGCGGCTGCAGAGCAATCGGCGCCACACCGGCCATTGCGGCCACCACGTCGGCCCACGCCCCGGCAGCATTGAGCAGCACTGGCGCCTGGTAGTTGACACCGCCGGCCTGGACCTTCCACCGGTCACCCGAGCGTTTCAGCGCGGTGACTTCGGCGTTGCACAGCACCGCACCGCCCGCGTGGCGCAGGCCACGCAGATAGCCCTGATGCAGCGCAGCCACATCCATATCCGCCGCATCGGGCTCAAACACTGCGCCCAGCACGCGCTCCGGTCGCAAAATAGGAAGCATTGCGCAGGTCTGGGCACAGTCGAGTCGGCGGGCGCGCGGCGTGATGGCACGCAATACTTGCCATTGCCCGGCCAACAGGGCTTCCTGGCCCGGGGCGGCGACCATCAGGGCACCCCGCGCAGAGAGGATGGGGTGCTCGCAAAAGCCGTTCGGCGGCGCTTCAAAGAAAGCCCGGCTGGCCATGGTGAGGGCGCGCACCTGGGGCGTGCCGTAGCTTTCCATGAACAGCGCCGCCGAGCGCCCGGTGGCATGGTAGCCGGGCTGGGACTCGCGCTCCAGCAGCAGCACACGACCGTGCGGCGCCAGCCAGTAGCCGACCGACGCGCCGGCAATACCCGCGCCAATGATGATGAAGTCTGCGCTTTCAGTCATGGCCGCTTGGTTTCCTGATGCAAGTCTTCATACGCTATTGAATAGATAGCTGTTTATACAGATTACACGAGAGCTACAAGCACATTTTGCACTAATCCTGGCGAATCTTCCGGACCAAGGCAGTGGTTGAATAGCCGTCCACAAACGGCAACGCCAACGCGCGTCCACCGTAGGCTTGAACCACCCTGGTCTCCGCCAGCGTGCTCATGTCGTAGTCGCCGCCCTTCACCAGGATGTCGGGCTTGATCTGCGCGATCAGAGATAGCGGGGTGTCTTCGTCAAACCACGTCACCAAACTGGTAGAAGCCAGGGCGGCCATGACGAAGGCCCGGGCGGTCGCATTGTTGAGCGGACGATCCGGCCCTTTGCCCAGGCGCCGGGCGGACGCATCGGTGTTGAGCGCCACCAGCAGACTCGCACCCAGCGTGCGCGCCTGCGCCAGGTACATCACATGACCCAAGTGCAACACATCAAACACGCCATTGGTAAAGACCAGTGGCCGGGGCAACTCGGCAGCGCGTGCCAAAACCGAGTCTGGCGGACAAATCTTCTCCGTCAAAGCGTGGTCAAATGAATTCGCGGCCATGCCGGGTAGGGGGCGCATGGCTTTGATGCTAGCAGGTTCTGCGCCCGGTCACGACCCGCGCATCGGCCCAGCATCGAGGTGTGGCCGCTTCAGCCAAAAGTGCTGTGTGCCGGCAGCTCAGGTGCGCGCCGCGGCTCCCACCAGGAGCGAACACTGGCAAACACATTCCTGCAACCGCTGCAGCGGTACTGCCCGGTCGGTTGCAACAGGCCATTAAGAGCGCGGTCAATGACACGCTGATAACTGGTCGCGCCGCATTCGCGGCAGCGATAGGTTGTCTTGAAGTTGGTGAATGTGATCATGATGAAGCAATGTACTGGCAGATACGCGACCTGGCACTGCACCCGCTGTAAAACGATGTAAACAGTGTGACAGGAGTCAGGCAGGGCAGGTTTCGACAAAACTTGCGCGCAGCATCAATTTATCGTACAGCTTTGCCAGATTTTGGTTCTCGCCGCGCCAGTCGATTTGCGGAAACCGAAAATCCAGATAGCCCAGCGCAACGCCCACCGCAATATCAGCCAGACTGAGGTAGATGCCCGCGCAAAAAGGCTTGTCGCCCAGGCCACGGCCCATAGCCTTGACGCTTGTCTGGACCTTGCCCAACTGACGCTCAATCCAGGCCGGACAGCGCTGCGCCTTGCTGCGGGCACCCCAGGTTGCCTCCAGTCGCGCCAGTATGGCCGCATCGAGCACGCCGTCGGCCAGCGCCTCCCAGGTCTTGACTTCGGCCCGTTCACGGCCAAGTGCCGGGATCAATTTGCCCACCGGCGACAGGGTATCGAGGTATTCCACAATCACGCGCGAATCGAACAAGGCCTCGCCGCCCTCCATGATCAGGCAGGGCACCTTGCCCAGCGGGTTGACCTCCGAAATCGTCGTCTGGGCGGCCCACACATCTTCAGTGGCAAACACATAGTCGAGCTTTTTTTCGGCCATCACAATGCGCACTTTGCGAACATAGGGGCTGGAGTTGGATCCGATTAGTTTCATGGGCGATTCAGCGTTGCAGGAAGGCACATTCTATCCATGCCGCGCGCCGATACCGCGCGCCCGGGCGGGTCCTGTCACCCCTGTTGTTTGGCCCCTACAATCCGCTCATGAATGTCTCACCGATTGCCGCCCTGTCACCACTGGACGGACGTTACGCAGCCAAGCTTGCCAAACTGCGCCCGCTGATGAGTGAACAGGGTTATATGCAGCGGCGGGTGCAAGTCGAGGTAGCCTGGTTCATCGCCTTGAGCGACTGCGGTTTTGTCGAGTTCAAGCCGCTCTCGCCGGGCGCGCGCACGTACCTCCTGGGCCTGGTAAGAAATTTTTCGGAAGCCGACGCCGATGCTATCAAAGTTATCGAACAGACCACCAATCACGACGTGAAGGCGGTCGAATACTGGATCAAGTCAAAATTTGAAGCACGACCCGAGTTGCTGGCAGCGCAGGAGTTTGTCCACTTTGCCTGCACCAGTGAAGATATCAACAATACAAGCCACGCGCTGCAACTGAAATACGGGCGCAATCAGGTATTGCTGCCGGCACTGGACGCCATCATCGCCCGTCTGCGCGAAATGGCCCACGCTCTTTGTGGCGTAGCGATGCTCAGTCGTACGCATGGTCAAAACGCCAGCCCGACCACCATGGGTAAGGAAATCGCCAACGTGGTGGTGCGGCTGGAGGCGGCACGCGCAAAGATTGCGCAGGTGAGCATTTTGGCCAAAATGAATGGCGCGGTGGGAAACTACAACGCCCATCTGGCCGCCTGGCCTGATTTTGACTGGGAGACATTCGCCCGCCGCGTGGTGGAAACGCCCGAGCCCTTGGGCCTGGGCTTGACCTTTCAGCCCTACAGCATCCAGATTGAGCCGCACGACTATATGGCCGAGGAATTCGATGCGGTGGCGCGGGCCAACACGATCCTGATTGACTGGTCGCGCGACGTCTGGGGTTATGTGAGTCTGGGTTATTTCAAGCAGCGTTTGCGCGCGGGCGAAGTTGGGTCGAGCACCATGCCGCACAAGGTCAATCCAATTGACTTCGAGAATGCAGAGGGCAACCTCGGACTGGCGAATGCCGTACTGCGCCACCTGAGCGAAAAGTTGCCCATCAGTCGTTGGCAGCGCGACCTGAGCGACTCCACCGTGCTGCGCAATATGGGCGTGGCCCTTGGCTACGCGGTGCTGGCTTATCAGGCTCTACTGACTGGTTTGAACAAGCTCGAGCTCAATGAGAGCGTGATCGCCGACGATCTCGATGGTTCCTGGGAGGTTCTGGCCGAGCCAATACAAACCGTGATGCGCCGCTTTGGTCTGCCACAGCCCTATGAACAACTTAAGGCCTTCACGCGTGGCGCGCCCATGACGCGCGAATTGATGCAGGGTTTCATCGCCAAGCTGGCGCTGCCGGAACAGGAAAAATCCCGCCTGCTGGCCCTCACCCCCGGCAGCTACATTGGCAAAGCTGCTGAGTTGGCACGACGCATATGACCCCCACGCTCGGCACTTGGCGCGTCTGATGGCCATCAAATCCACCATCTTCAAGGCCGGTCTGCAAATCGCCGACATCGATCACGCCTACTACGCCGACCACGCGCTGACCTTGGCGCGCCACCCAAGCGAGACCGACGAGCGCATGATGGTGCGGCTGTGCGCGCTGGCGCTGCAGGCGCACAAGCTTCAAACCGTGTGCGGCGGCGACGGCACGCTGTCCTTTGGTGCCGGTTTGAGTGACCCGGATGAACCGGACGCTTGGTTGCGTGACTACACGGGCCTGACCCGGCTCTGGATCGAAGTCGGCCAGCCCGAAGACAAGCCGCTGCTCAAGGCCTGCAACAAGGCCGACGCGGTGCTGCTGTATTGCTTCAGCCACGCCGCCGAGGTCTGGTGGCGCGGCATGGAGGCCAAGTTGGCGCGACCGCAAAACCTGGGCGTCTGGCGCATTCCCAGCGTGGCGGCCCAGGCCCTGATCCCCCTGGCGCAGCGCAACATGCAGTTGCAGGCAACGATTCAGGAAGGCGTGCTGATGCTGGGTGATGGCAAGCTCAATGTCAATATGGAGCCGATTCGCTGGAAATGAGTGACAAATCGGACTCTGGCCCACGTCAATAGGACGTGAGCAGCTATAAGTTTGATTGTTAATGGGTTGAGTCCAGTCAGCGACTCATGGTTTCAGGGCAGCGCGGGTCGGGCGCTAAGATAAGCATTTATCAACCACTCATCTGAAATTCACAATGACATCTCCCCGTCTGCCCAACAAAGTCTCTCTCATCACCGGTGCCGCGCAGGGCATCGGCCTGGCCACCGCGCTCAAATTTGCGAAGGAGGGCGCCATCGTCATCGTCTGCGACATCAAACAAGCGGGCGTGGACGAGGCGGTTGCCCAGTGTCAGGCGCAGGGTGCCAAGGCGGTCGGTTTTGTCATGGATGTGACGCAGCGCAAGCAGATCGACGATGTGGTCGCGCGCGTCAAAGCGCAGTTTGGCCGCATCGACGTGCTGGTGAACAACGCCGGCATCACGCAGGATGCGCGTCTGCAAAAGATGACGCTGGAGCAGTTTGACCGCGTCATCGACGTCAACCTGCGCGGCGTTTTTCATTGTGCCCAGGCCGTCGCTGACTTGATGGTGGGGCAGGGCAGTGGTGTGATTTTGAACGCCAGCTCGGTGGTCGGTATCTACGGCAACTTTGGCCAGACGAATTACGCCGCAACCAAATTTGGCGTGATCGGTTTCACCAAGACCTGGAGCCGCGAGCTCGGCCCCAAAGGCGTGCGTGTCAACGCTGTGGCGCCGGGCTTCATTGGCACCCCGATGGTGGCCGCCATGCCGGAGAAAATTTTGCAGGACCTGCAGGCCAAGGTGCCGCTCAAACGACTGGGCCGCCCGGAAGAGATCGCCAACGTGTATGCTTTCCTGGCCAGCGATGAAGCCAGTTACATCAATGGCGCCGTGATTGAGGTCTCGGGCGGCATGTCAGTCTGAGGCGCTTTGATGCTGGGCGGCGCGCCATGCTGTAGCAGGCCGCTGCTCGGAAAATGGGATCCGCCTTGGCCTGCTCGACGAAGAAGCAAATACAGCGATTGAATGGCGCGCATTTTCGAACCGGTCACGAAGCCGTCTTTTGAGTTGGAAATGATTGGTCGGCGCCCGGAATGGGCAAGGGTTATAAGATATATATACAATAGACCTAAAGGAGAAAACATTGACCAAGATCACATTGACGCCAGCCGCTGCGCGGCAGATCCGCTCGCAAATTGCCAAGCACGGCAAAGGCCTTGGGCTGCGCGTGGGCGTCAAAAGCGTCGGCTGCTCCGGCTTTGCTTATACCTATGAACTCGCCGACGAGGTGCGCCCCGATGAGCAGCGCTTTGAGGCCCACGGTGCCACCTTGCTAGTCGCCCCGCCGGGCCTGGCCGTGCTCGGCGGCGCCTGCCTGGACTTTGTCACCGAGGGCCTCAAGCGGAGTTTCCAGTTTGACAACCCCAACGTCGGCAACACCTGTGGGTGCGGCGAAAGCTTCAGCCTGAAGGCGGGGGCGGAAAGGGGGGGTGCTGGATGAGTACCGTACTGCAAAACCTCGTCAACCAGCCCTACAAGCATGGCTTTGTTACTGACATCGCCTCGGAAGTTGCGGCCAAGGGGCTGAGCGAAGACACCATCAAGTTGATCTCGGCGAAAAAAAACGAGCCCGACTGGCTGCTCGAATTTCGCCTGAAAGCCTTTCGCCACTGGCTCACGATGGCCGAGCCGACCTGGGCCAACGTCAAGTACCCGCCGATTGATTTCCAGGCGATCAGTTACTACGCGGCGCCCAAGTCCAAGGCCAAACTCAAAAGCATGGACGAGGTCGATCCCGAGCTGCTGCGCACGTTCGAGAAGCTCGGTGTGCCGATGCACGAGCGCGCCGTGCTGGCGGGCGTGGCGGTGGATGTGATTTTTGACAGCGTCTCGGTCACCACCACGTACAAGGCTAAACTGGCCGAGGTTGGCATCATTTTTGGCTCGATTTCGGAGGCCGTGCAAAACCACCCCGAGCTGGTGAAAAAATACCTCGGCAGCGTCGTGCCCAGCGCCGACAACTACTACGCCGCGCTCAATTCGGCGGTATTCACCGATGGCTCGTTCTGCTTTATCCCGAAGGGTGTGAAGTGCCCGATGGAGCTGTCCACCTACTTTCGCATCAACACCCAGGACAGCGGCCAGTTCGAGCGCACATTGATCGTGGCTGAAGAAGGTGCGTCGGTCTCCTACCTGGAAGGCTGCACCGCGCCCAAGTTCGACACCAACCAGTTGCATGCGGCCGTGGTGGAGCTGGTGGCGCTCGACAACGCCGACATCAAATATTCCACGGTGCAGAACTGGTACGCCGGCGACGAGAACGGCATCGGCGGCATCTACAACTTTGTCACCAAACGCGGCCTGTGCCGCGGTATCAATTCGCGCATTTCCTGGACGCAAGTGGAGACCGGCTCGGCCATCACCTGGAAATATCCGTCGTGCATTTTGCTGGGCGACAACTCGGTGGGCGAGTTTTATTCGGTGGCGGTGACCAACCACCATCAACAGGCCGATACCGGCACCAAAATGATCCACCTCGGCAAGAACACGCGCAGCACGATTGTCAGCAAAGGCATTTCAGCGGGCCAGTCCAGCAACAGCTACCGCGGCCTGGTCAAGGTCATGCCCGGTGCCGACGGCGCACGCAACTACTCGCAGTGCGACTCAATGCTGGTCGGCGACCAGTGCAGCGCCAACACCTTTCCCTACATCCAGGTGCGCAACCCGAGCGCCCAGGTCGAGCACGAAGCCTCGACCTCCAAAATCGGCGAAGACCAGATGTTTTATTTTGCGCAGCGCGGCATCGATGCCGAAGAAGCGGTCTCGATGATCATCAACGGTTTTTGCAAGGACGTGTTTCGCCAATTGCCGATGGAGTTTGCGGTGGAGGCGACCAAACTACTCGGCTTCAAGCTTGAAGGGAGTGTGGGATGATTATCGAAGACAGCCAAGCCACTGCTCGAAGTGCGCGGCCTGTGCGCCAGCGTGAATGGCATCGACATTCTCAAGGGCCTCAATCTCAGCGTCAGACGCGGCGAAGTGCACGCCATCATGGGTCCCAACGGCTCCGGCAAGAGCACTTTTGCCAAGGTGCTGGCGGGCCATCAGCGCGTATCAGGTGACGCGGCGGTGAGGTGCTGTTTGAAGGCAAGAATTTGCTTGCGCTGGCACCTGAGTTGCGTGCCCGCGCCGGTGTCTTTCTGGCCTTTCAGTACCCGATCGAAATCCCCGGTGTCGGTAACAGCCAGTTTTTGCGCCTGGCCTACAACACGGTGCAGGCCGGGCGCGGCCAGTGACGAACTCGACCCGCTCGAATTTGACGACCTGGTGCGCGTGAAAATGAAATTGCTGGAAATGAGTCCGGAGTTTCTGGAGCGCAGCGTCAACGAAGGTTTTTCCGGGGGCGAAAAAAAGCGCAACGAGATTCTGCAGATGGCGCTGCTCGAGCCCAGCCTGGCGATCCTCGACGAGACCGACTCGGGCCTGGACATCGACGCGCTGCGCGTGGTCTCGCAGGGCGTCAACCACCTGGCTAACAAAGACAATGCCATCGTGCTGGTCACGCACTACCAACGCCTGCTCAACTACATCGTTCCGGACTATGTGCACGTGATGAGCGCCGGGCGCATCATCCGCACCGGCGGCAAGGAGCTCGCGCTCGAACTTGAAGATCGCGGCTACGACTGGATCGAAGCCGAAGCCGGCACGGCGGGAGCGCTGGCATGAGCAGTGCCACGGCGCGGGTTACCGAGTACGGCGTTCTTGACGGCTTGCTCGCGACTCGGACGCTGCCGCCAGACAAGCTGGCCTCCGCGCAACCGCCCTGGCTCAAAGCGCTGCGCGCGCAAGCGCTGGAGCGCGTGGGCGCGCTCACGCTGCCGACGACGCACGATGAGGCCTGGCGCTTCACCCCGCTGACTGCCCTTGCGCGTCAGTCGTTTCAGCCGCTGCGCACGCCGAGCCCCTTGCAGCTCAATGACATCAAGCATTTGTGCATCGGAGAGGCGGGCACGCGGCTGGTGTTTGTCGATGGTGTTTATGCGCCGCAGCTTTGCTGCCTCAACGCTGAGGCCGGTCTCGGCGCGAGCAGCCTGGCCACCGCCATGACGACACACGCCTTGCTCATTGAGCAACATCTGGGCCAGCACGCCGCATTTCAGGACGCGTTGTTCCCGGCGCTCAACACCGCTTATTTGCACGATGCAGCCGTGCTGATCGTGCCGCGCAATACCGCACTCAACTCGCCTGTGCATGTGCTTTTTATTTCGACACAGGCCGATGTGGTCAGCTACCCGCGCCTGCTGTTGCTGGCCGAAACCGGCAGCCAGGTGACCCTGATTGAAGACTACCTGGCCTTGCACGCTGGGGCGTATTTCACCAATGCGGTCGCCGAGCTTGTGATCGGTGTCAACGCCCAAGTGGAACACGTGCGGCTGCAACGCGAAAGCGCTCAGGCCTTTCACCTGGCCAGTTGCGCCGTGTCACTTGGCGCTGCCAGTCGTTACCACTCGGCCAGCATCGCGCTGGGCGCACAGATTTCCCGGCTCGACCTCAAGGTCTTGCAAGCCGGCGACGGCACCGAGTGCGCGCTCGACGGTCTGGCGCTGATCGGCGGCGAGCAACTGGCCGACACGCACACTTTCATCGACCACGCCAAGCCACAGGGCGTGAGCCGTCAGTTGCACAAGTGCATCGTGGGCGGCGCGGCGCACGCAGTTTTCAATGGCCAGGTGATGGTGCGACCCGGTGCGCAAAAAACCGATTCGGCGCAGTCCAGCCGCAACCTGCTGCTCTCTGGCAAAGCGCAGGTTGATACGCAACCGCAGCTTGAGATTTTTGCCGATGATGTGAAATGCACGCACGGTGCCACCGTCGGCCAGCTCGACAGCGAAGAAGTTTTTTACCTACAAAGCCGCGGCCTGCCAGAGGCTGTGGCGCGCAATCTGCTGACCTACGCCTTTGGTGCCGAAATCATCAACCGCATCCCGGTGGCGTCACTGAGGGGCCAACTTGAGAGAGCCGTGCTGGACCAAACCACGAGGCATTTATGAACACCGCACCAAGCGTTTTTGACGTCGCGCGGATTCGGGCGGATTTCCCGATCCTGAAACTCAAGGTGGCGGGCCAGCCGCTGGTTTATCTGGACAACGCAGCATCGAGCCAGATGCCGCAAGCGGTGCTGGATCGGCTGCGGCGCTACCAGACCACCGAGCACGCCAACATCCACCGCGCCGTGCACTACCTGTCAGAAGCGGCCACCGCTGCCTACGAGGCAGCGCGCGTCAAATTGCAGCGCTTTATCAACGCGCGAGAGGCCCGCGAAGTGATTTTCACGAGCGGCACCACCGAGGGCATCAACCTGGTGGCGCACGGCTGGGGCCGCAAATTTATCAAGGCCGGCGACGAAATCATCTTGACCGTGCTCGAGCACCACTCGAACATTGTTCCGTGGCAAATGCTTGCGCAGGAAAAAGGTGCGTCGCTGCGCGTGGTGCCGATCAACGACGCAGGTGAACTGTTAATCGACGAATACGAGGCGCTCTTTAACGAACACACGCGTCTGGTGTGCCTCAGTCATGTCTCGAATGCGCTGGGCAGCGTCAACCCCGTAAAAAATATGATCGCTTTCGCGCACGCACGCGGCGCGGCGGTGCTGGTTGATGGCGCGCAGGCGGTACCGCACCTGGCGCTGGACGTGCAGGATCTG
The DNA here is from genome assembly GCA_963750665.1 of uncultured beta proteobacterium. Taxonomy (GTDB): domain Bacteria; phylum Pseudomonadota; class Gammaproteobacteria; order Burkholderiales; family Burkholderiaceae_C; genus Rhodoferax. Next base: position 29,975 of record CAVVRQ010000028.1, on the reverse strand, counting down.
GACTGTGATTTTTATGCCTTCTCGGGCCACAAGCTGTGCGGCCCGACCGGCATCGGCATCCTGTACGGCCGCGCCGCATTGCTGGAAGCGATGCAGCCGTTCAAGGGCGGCGGCGACATGATTCACACCGTCACGTTCGAGAATACAACTTACGCGCCAATTCCGAACAAGTTCGAGGCCGGCACGCCGCCGATCGCTGCCGCCGTCGGCTTGGGTGCCGCCGTTGATTACCTGTCAAACATTAGTATGGCGACGATTGCCGCGCACGAGCACGACTTGCTGCGTGATGCCACGGAACAGCTTGGCGCGCTGCCCGGCGTGCGCCTGCTGGGCACAGCCCGTGACAAAGCCGCAGTGCTGTCGTTTGCAGTGCAAGGCATCCACCCGCACGATGTGGGCACCCTGCTTAACACGCATGGCGTTGCGGTGCGCACCGGTCACCATTGCGCGCAGCCCCTGATGGCGCGCCTGGGTTTGGCGGCCACTTCGCGCGCCTCGTTTGCGTTTTACAACACACACTTTGAGGTCGATGCGCTGGTCGCCGCCATTCGCAGTGTGCAAAAGGTGTTTGCATGAGTATGGATCCCAAAGCCCTGTACCAGGAAGTGATCCTGGACCATAACCGCAAGCCGCGCAATTACGGTGAGCTCGAGCATCCGAGCCACCAGGCCGAAGGGGTCAATCCGCTCTGCGGCGACCACATCCACGTGGCGCTGGATATGAAAGGCGACAGCGTCGAGCGCATTGCTTTTCACGGTGAATCGTGCGCCATCTGCAAGGCCTCGGCATCGATGATGACGGCGGCGGTCAAGGGCAAGAGCCAGAGCGAAGCGAAGGCGCTGATTCACGAGTTTGTCGATATGGCGACGGGCCGCATCGCCGCCAAAGACGGCCCGCACATCGGCCGCCTGGCCGTGTTCTCGGGCATCAGCGAGTTGCCGATGCGCGTCAAGTGCGCCATTCTGCCGTGGCACACGCTGCAAGCCGCTTTCAACGCCGAAGCCAGCATTTCAACCGAGGCCGAGGCCGATCCGATGCAGGCACCGTTAGGCGATGCCTGAGGAGACACTGACATGCCAAAAATCGCCGAAATTGAAGACACGCCGAATCCGAACGCAAAGAAGTTTGTTTTGCGCGAGCCCCTCACCTGGGGCCTCGGGCATTCGTATGAGAAGCGCCGATCAGGCCCGCGACGATGCCCTGGCCAGTGCGATCTTTGCCATCCCGCACGTAAGCAATGTTTTTTATGTCAGTCATTGGCTCACCGTCACGCAGGACGGCCAGGCCGACTGGGACCAACTGGCACGCGCCATCGCGGAGCCGCTGCGCGCCGCGCCCGCCGCCAGCGCGCAATCAGCCGCAACGGTCTTCGCAGCGCGCGACACGCTCTCGGACTTGAGCGCCTCGGACCAGCTGCGCTTGGGTCAATTTGAGCAGGTGCTCGACGCAGAAATCAGGCCTTATTTGCAAGGCGACGGCGGCGACCTGTACGTTCTTGGCCTGAGCGGCAAGCAGCTCATCGTGCATTACCAGGGCGCCTGCGGCACCTGCCCGAGCGCGATCTCGGGCACGCTGCAAGGCATTGAGGGCCGCTTGCGCATGATCGAGCCTGACATCGAAGTGGTGGCGGCGTAAGGCCGTAAGCGCCTCCCAAAGTCCAACGGAAGTTCAGCATGCGATTGACCACCATGAGCGACTACGCGATGCGCCTGCTGATGTATGTCGCGCGACAGCCCGATCGCCTGTGCACCATCTCGGAGGTAGCCCGTGCCTATGACATTTCGGAAGCGCACCTGATGAAGATCACTCATCAACTGGCGCTGGCGGGCTGGCTAGAGACCGTGCGCGGCAAGGGCGGCGGCATGCGACTTGCTGCGGCTCCGGGCGATATCCGGCTGGGTGCCGTGGTGCGCAGCATTGAAACCGACTTTGCCATCGTGGAATGTCTCGCCAGCGGCACCGCGTGCCAGTTGAACCCGACCTGTCACCTGACTGGCATCATCAATGGCGCGCTGCAGAGCTTCATGAATTTCCTGGACCGCTACACGCTGGCTGACCTGCTGGTTCCAGGCACCGATGCCAACGCGAAGACGCAGCCCTTGTCGTTTCACAAACGACCCGCTGTGCCGGCAAACTGACACCCGCCTCGCACTGACACCAGGCGCGCCGGTTGGCGCTGCTTAAATAGCATAATGAGCGCCATAACAGGAGACGGCACCATGGCAGAGATCAGTGGCGGCGAAGTCATCGCCCGGATGTTGCAGCAAGAAGGCGTCGAGCAAGTCTTTGGCATCATCGACGGCACCTACTTTGGCTTATACGAGGCCTTGCATCGGCTGGGCATCAAAATCATCACGCCCCGACATGAAACCTGCGCCGCGCACATGGCCGGAGCCTACGCGCGCCTGACCGGAAAACTCGGCGTCTGCATGGCCAGCAATGGCCCTGGCGTGGCCAATCTGTTGCCCGGCCTGGTGGTTGAGCAAGCTGAGGGCAACCGGGTGCTCGCTATTACCAGCGCACGCCGCCCGAGCATCATGTACCCGGATCGCGGCGGCAGTTACCAGTGTTTTGACCAGAGCGGCGTCATCGGTAAGATCGGCAAATGGAGCGCCGCTGTGTCATCGTTTGCCCGCGTGCCAGAGTTGCTGCGCAAAGGACTGCGCAAGAGCTATGAGGGGCGACCCGGCGTGGTGCATCTCGACGTTCCAGAGAACATCATGAACGGCAAGGTCAAAGCCGATGTGGCCTATTGGTCGCCGAGCCAATACCGTGCGACAGAGCCTCTGACGCCATCAACCGATCAGGTCGCGCGCGCTGCGCAATTGCTGATTTCTGCCAACGCCCCGATGATTCACGCCGGTAGCGGCGTCATTCATGCGCTTGCTTTTGACGCCTTGCGCCGTGTCGCTGAATTGCTGCAAGCCCCGGTAACGACAAGTTGGGCGGCGCGCGGCGTGTTGTCCGAGACGTCGCCGCTGGCCATCAGCATGCCGCACGTCAAACTCAACCACCAGGTGCGCAACGAGGCTGACGCGGTATTGATATTGGGGTCGCGCCTGGGTGAGACCGACTGGTGGGGCCGACCACCGTACTGGCGTAAACCGTCCGAGCAGAAGACGATTCAAGTCGATCTGGATGCCGACATGATCGGTCTGAACAAACCGGTCGATCTGGCCATCGTTTGCGATGTCAAATGTTTTCTTGAAATTCTCGCTGACGAGCTGGAGCGGCGCCAGGCAGAAATCAAAACCGAAGCGCGCGCAGCCCGCGTCGCCACCTACACCCAAGCCATGCAAAAAGACCGTGCCGACTGGGACAGGGCGCTCTCGGATATGGCCATACCGATGCATCCGGCCCACATCGGCAGCGTTTGCCGCGAGTTGTTTCCGCCGCAGTCGGTGCTGGTTGCCGACGGCGGCAATGCCACTATCTGGGCCATGTTTTACCACCAGGTGATGATGCCCAACACGCTGCTGTCGACTTTCAAATTTGGCATGCTCGGCGCGGGCCTGGCGCAAGCCGTGGGTGCGGCCATTGCGCGCCCGGGCCAGCCGGTGTGCTGCATCATTGGCGACGGTGCCATGGGTTTTCATTCGCAGGAGGTGGAGACAGCCGTGCGCAACAAGGCGCAGGTCATCTACATCGTTTTGTGCGACAAACAATGGGGCATGGTCAAGATGAACCAACAGTTCACGCTGCGCCCGCTCAAAACCTTGCTTTTCAAACACCTCGATGCCGATGAGACCATCAATGCCGATCTGGGGGAGATCGAGTTCGACAAACTCGGCCAGGCGATGGGTGCTTATGGTGAGCGCGTCAGCGACCCGGCGCAACTCAAACCGGCACTGGAGCGTGCACTGGCCAGCGGCAAATGCGCCGTGGTCCACGTCGATGTCGATCCGGTGAAACACATGTGGGCACCGGGCCTGATCCACTTCAAGAAAATGCACGAAGAACCCAAAGCTTGAGCACCCGGAGCAAGCCGCATGAACGAAATCGATCTGGTTCGGCTCAACTTCAACCCGCAATCTCTGTGGGCGCTCAACGCTGTCATCGGTCTGGTGATGTTTGGCGTGGCACTGGACCTTAAGACATCGGACTTCAAGGCGGTTTTGATACAACCCAAGCCGGTGTTGATTGGCCTGGCCGGTCAGTTCATCCTGCTGCCAGCCTTTACGTTTTTGCTGGTGCTGGCCATCCGCCCTGCACCCAGTATTGCGCTGGGCATGGTGCTGGTGGCGGCTTGCCCGGGTGGCAATATCTCGAACTTCTTGACGCACTACGCCAAAGGCAACACCGCGCTGTCGATCACCATGACTGCCATCTCGACAGCCGTGGCCATTATCATGACACCGCTGAACCTCTCGCTATGGGGTGGGCTACACCCTGCTGCGAGCCGGATCTTGAAAGTGGTGGCGCTCGACCCGCTCGAAATGCTGCTGGCAGTGTTTTTGCTGCTGGGCCTGCCCATGGTCCTGGGCATGCTGACCAGCCATTTTTGGCCGCGTGCTGCGGCACGAGCACAAAAACCGATGAAGCTGTTTTCCATCGGCGTTTTTGGCCTGTTCGTGATCGGTGCGTTAGCTGCGAATTGGCGTTACTTTCTGGACTATGTCGGTTTTGTCGTGATCGCTGTTTTTCTGCACAACGGCTTGGCGCTGGTGACGGGCTATTTCGCTGCCAAATTTGCCGGTCTGCCCGAGCGCGACCGGCGTGCCGTCTCGATCGAGGTCGGTATCCAGAATTCGGCACTGGGGCTGATCTTGATTTTCAATTTTTTTGACGGCCTAGGTGGCATGGCGATTGTCACCGCCTGGTGGGGCATCTGGCACATCATTTCGGGGCTGACCGTGGCCACCTACTGGAGTCGACGCGCGCCACGTGAGGCAGGCGGCGCGCTATGACGGCGCTGCGCGTTCTGGTCACCGGCAGTTCGGGCTATCTGGGACACCAAGTGGTGGCGGAACTTGCGCATCGCGTGGACACCTTTACTGTCGCCCTGGATGTGCGTGAACCGGCGCAGCAACTCCCCGGTGTGGTCTATGAGGTGGCTGACATTCGCGCAACAGAAGTCGATGCCATCGTGGCGCGCCAGCGTCCCGACGTGGTCGTGCATCTGGCCTCCATCGTCACGCCCACCAAGGGGAGCAGCCGCGAATTTCAGTTCAGCGTGGATGTGCAGGGGACGCGCAACCTGCTCGAAGCTTGCGTGCGCCACGCGGTGCGGCGCATCATCGTTTCATCCAGTGGCGCAGCTTACGGCTACCACGCCGACAACCCGGCCTGGCTGACCGAGAGAGACGCGTTGCGCGGCAACCAGAGCTTTGCCTATGCCTGGCACAAGCGCCTGGTGGAGGAAATGCTCGCCGACTACCGTGTGCGTCATCCGAAGCTTGAACAAATCATTTTCCGCATTGGCACGATTCTGGGCGAGACCACCAGGAACCAGATTACCGACTTGTTTGAGAAGCCGCGCCTGCTTGCCATTCGGGGCTCGGCGAGCCCTTTTGTTTTCATTTACGATCAGGACGTAGTCGCTGCCATCCTGCACGCAATCGACTCAGAAGAGACCGGCATTTTCAATGTGGCGGCCGACGGCCAGCTTGGTATTGCCGAAATTGCGGCGCGCTTGGGCAAGCGTTGTCTGGTCCTGCCTGCGGGCGTGTTGCAAGCAGCGCTGTGGCTGCTGAAGAAATTGCACCTGACCCAATACGGTCCGGAGCAAGTCGATTTTTTGCGCTACCGTCCGGTGCTCGATAACCGTCGCCTGAAGGAAGAATTTGGCTACAGCCCAAAGCTCAGTTCCGCCGAAGTGTTCGAACTGTGGCGGGCGACCAGGCACAAAAGGATGACCGCAGGGCATTTCGGGAGAGCCACGTGAGTCGGCGTGACCTCTCTGGCAAGACGGTGCTGATCAGCGGTGCGGCCGCTGGTCTTGGCGCGGCTTTGTGCCAGCGCTTTGCTGCGGCGGGTGCGCAAATTGCTGCGCTGGATAGTGATGCTGAGCGGCTGACCGCCCTGGTCGCGCGCTTGCAAAAGCAGGGCCATGCGGCACTGGCGCTGTCTGGCGACATTGCCCACGCTGCAGATTGCACCGCAGCGGTGACGACAACACTTGCGCAATTTGGCAAACTTGACGGCCTGATCAACAACGCGGGCATTTCGCATCGCAGCCTGCTCAGCGCGACTGACCCGGGCGTGCTCCGCCGCGTCATGGAAGTCAATTTCTTCGGCGCTTTGCACCTCACCCAAGAGGCGCTGCCTGCTATCACTGCGCAACGTGGCTTTCTTGTGGCGATATCGAGTGTGGCCGGTTTTTCTCCACTGCTTGGCCGCACCGGCTACGCCGCGAGCAAACATGCGCTGCACGGATTTTTTGACAGCTTGCGCAGCGAAGTTGAAGCCACCGGCGTGAACGTCACGCTGGTCTGCCCGTCCTTCATTCGGACCGGTATCGGCGCGGCAGGTTTGGGCGGTGACGGCACCTCTGCAAACAGCCCGCGCCTGACCCCTGGCGGCGAATCATCAGCAGACGACATCGCTGCGCGCATCCTTCAAGCGGTGTTCAACAATCGCCGCTTTTTGCTACCCGACCGAACCGCGCGCCTAGCCTGGTGGCTCAGCCGTCTCATGCCAGCCTATTACGCCCGCATCATGAAGAGGCGGCTTGGCGCTGAATTTGCCCAGTTGCCATAGGCCCGTCAGACCGGTTCCCGGTACTGGTCTTCCAGCAACTTGGCTTGCGCCGCCGCCAGCCGTGCAATTGGCACGCGCGGGCCCGAGCAGGAGACGTAGTTGAGCTTGATGTGATGGCAGAAACGGATGGAACCGGGGTGGCCGCCATGTTCGCCACAGATGCCCACTTTCAAATCCGGATTGGTCTCGCGGCCTTGCTTGACGGCCATCTTCATCAACTGGCCGACACCCTTGATGTCCAGCACCTCAAACGGGTTGTCTTCCAGAATGCCGGTCTCGTTATAGAAGGGCAGGAATTTGTTTTCAGCGTCCTCGCGGCTGAAGGAAAAGGTGGCCTGGCTCAGGTCATTGGTGCCAAAGGAGAAAAATTCGGCCGTCTCAGCCATGCGACCGGAGCGCATGCAGGCGCGCACCACTTCGAGCATGGAGCCAAACTTGAATTGCACGTCAATGCCATGGGTGGCGCGCACTTCCTGCCGGATGCGCTGCACATAACTATGGATGCGTTTCAACTCTTCCACCGTGGCCACCTGCGGCACCATGATTTCGGGGTAGATTTCGATGCCTTGCTTGCCGCACAGGGCAGCCGCTTCCAGAATCGCCCTGATCTGCATGCAGTAGATTTCAGGATAGGTAATCCCCAAGCGCACGCCCCGATGACCTAACATCGGGTTGACCTCAGCCAGGGCACGCACCTTTTTCAGGATCTTTTCCTTCTTGGCGATGACTTCATCCTCCATGTGCGACTTCTTGAAGGTTCCCAGCGCACCCATCAACGGTGTCAGGCCATCGGCATATTGCTGGTAGAGCTTGGGATTGAGCAGTTTGAGCGTTTCGGGCAGGTCTTCCAGCGCCTTGATGGTGTCGCGCAACTGGTGCAGATGGGAAATTTCTACTTCAAGCTGCCCCGCAGTGGGCAGAAACTCGTGCATCGGCGGATCCAGCAGCCGTACCGTCACCGGCAGCCCTTTCATAGCTTTAAAGATACCCTTGAAGTCGGCGCGTTGAATCGGCAACAACCGGTCCAGTGCCGCCTGACGCTCCTCCGGCGTTTCGGCCAGAATCATTTCCTGCACAATCGGCAGACGATCCGTGGCGTTGAACATGCGCTCGGTGCGGCACAGGCCGATGCCCATGGCGCCAAATTCACGCGCACGCTGGGCGTCGATGGGCGTGTCGGCGTTGCCCATCACCTTGAGCGTCGCCACTTCGTCGGCCCATGCCAGCAGCGTGTTCATTTCCTCGGAAAACTCGGCTTCTACAGTGGGAACCTCACCGGCATAAACATGGCCAGTGCCGCCGTCGATGGTGATGACGTCGCCTTCGCGCAAGGTGGTGTCACCAACCCGAGCGCTGCGCAATTGGTCGTTGATGACAATCTGCTCGCAGCCCGACACACAGGGCTTGCCCATGCCGCGCGCCACCACTGCGGCGTGCGAGGTCTTGCCACCGCGGCTGGTCAATATGCCTTGCGCCTGGAAAAAGCCGTGAATATCCTCGGGCTTGGTTTCTTCGCGCACCAGAATGATTTTTTCACCGGCGCGCCCGCGCGCCTCCGCCGTATCGGCATCAAACACAATCTTGCCGGAGGCCGCACCGGGAGACGCGGAGAGTCCTTGCGCCAGCGATTTGCCATGAAAATTGGGTGCCAATTGCGGCACCAGCAACTGCTCCAGCACCGACGGCTCGGTGCGCAACAGAGCACGTTCCTTGCTGATGATGCCTTCGGCGAACATCTCGACCGAGGTACGCACCATGGCGCGCGCGTTCATCTTGCCGTTACGCGTTTGCAGGCAATACAGAATGCCTTTTTCGATGGTGAACTCAAAGTCCTGCACCTCGTGGTAGTGCGACTCCAGGCGTTGGCGCAGCGTGATCAACTGGCGGTGAATCTCGGGCATTTCCTGCGCCATCTCGGCAATCGCCTTGGGTGTGCGAATGCCTGCCACCACGTCCTCGCCCTGGGCATTGACCAGGTATTCGCCATAAATGACGTTCTCGCCGGTACCGGGGTTGCGCGTGAAGCCCACGCCCGTGCCGGAATCGTTGCCCATATTGCCAAACACCATGGTGCAAATGCTCACCGCCGTGCCGTTGGCCTGCGCCTTGGTGACGCGGAACTGCTTGCGGTAGTCCACTGCACGCTTGCCCATCCAGGAGCGAAACACAGCACCCACCGCAATTTCAAGCTGCACAAACGGATCTTGCGGAAAAGGCTGGCCGGTCTGGCGCTGCACAATCGCCATGAATTCGCCCGCCAGTTCCTTGAGGTGCTCGGTACTGAGGTCCACATCCGACGGCGCGCCATATTTGTGCTTGATGGCGTTCATGCGCTCGTCAAAAAGCTCGTCATGGATGCCCAGTGCAATCTTGCCAAAGAGCTGGATGAAGCGGCGATAGGCATCGTAGGCGAAGCGCTCGTTGCCGGTTTGCCCAATCAGGCCTTTGAGTGAAACTTCATTTAGGCCCAGATTGAGGATGGTGTCCATCATGCCCGGCATCGACATGGCCGCGCCAGAGCGCACCGAGACCAACAGCGGGTTTTTGGCGTCGCCAAAGCCTTTGCCGGTTTTCTTCTCCAATGCCACCATGTGGTTCTTGATTTCATCCATCAAACCTGGCGGCAACTGGTTCTTTTCAAGGTAAGCATTGCAGGCTTCAGTGGTGGCGGTGAAGCCGGGCGGCACATTCAGACCAATCTGCGTCATCTCACACAGATTGGCGCCCTTGCCGCCCAATAACATCTTGTTTTTGCCATCACCTTCTTCGAAGGCATACACATACTTCTTCATGCTGCTCATGATGCTTCCTGTTCAAAAATTGGGCCTGATGGCCGATTTACCAAAGGACCCAATTATGCGTGCCCTCACCGTGAGGATTTCGCTAGCAGCTCTTGTTTTTGAACCGCTTGCGGAGGTCAGGGCTGGTAAACATCGGGGCTGCTATACGCGCTCGAAAATACCCGCAGCGCCCTGGCCCATGCCAATGCAGGTGGTGAACATGCCGTATTTTCCCAGGGTGCGTTGCAGCGCGTGGACGACAGTGGCGGCGCGGATGGCACCGGTTGCACCGAGCGGGTGACCCAGCGCAATGGCGCCGCCCATCGGGTTGACCTTGGCCGGGTCCAGCCCCAAGGTGTTGATGACGGCTAGCGACTGCGCCGCAAAGGCTTCGTTGAGTTCGATCCAGTCCAGATCATCCTGCTTCAGGCCGGCGTAACGCAGCGCCGCCGGAACGGCCTCGATCGGCCCCGTACCCATGTACTCGGAGCGCACGCCCTTGGCGGCAAAACTGACAAAACGCGCCAGCGGCTTCAGGCCAAACTGTTTGACCGCTTTTTCACTGGCCAGAATCAGCACGCCAGCACCGTCCGAGGTTTGCGAGCTGTTGCCCGCCGTGACCGTGCCGCCCGCAGCAAACGGGGACTTGAGCTTGGCCAGACCCTCCAGCGAGGTGTCCGGGCGGGCCCCTTCATCAACGCTGACCGTGCGCCTTTTCTCGATCACTTCGCCGCTGGCGAGATTGGGCGCGCGGTCGGTCACTTCAATCGACGTAGTTTCGGCGGCAAAGAAACCCGCAGCTTGCGCGGCCAGCGCGCGCTGGTGCGATTGCAAGGCAAACGCGTCTTGCGCTTCGCGGCTCACTTTCCACTGGGTGGCGACTTTTTCAGCCGTCAGCCCCATGCCGTAGGCAATGCCGACGTTTTCGTCGTTGGCGAACATCAGCGGCGAGAACGACGGCGCATTGCCGCCCATCGGCACCATGCTCATGCTCTCAACGCCAGCGGCGATCATCACCTCGGCTTCGCCCACCTGGATCCGCGCGGCGGCCATTTCAATCGCCGACAAACCCGAGGCGCAAAAGCGATTCACCGTGATGCCGCCCACGCTGGTGGGCAAACCGGCCAGCACCACCGCCGTGCGCGCAATGTTCAGACCCTGCTGACCCTCAGGCATGGCGCAGCCGCAGATGATGTCTTCGATGGCATTGCGGTCCAGCGTGGGCACTTGTGCCAATGCCGACTGCAGTACCGCAACCAGCAGATCATCCGGGCGCGTGTTGCGGAAAAAACCGCGCTGCGAACGCCCAATGGGCGAGCGCGTGGCGGCAACGATATAGGCTTCTTGCATTTGTTTCATGGTCTTCTCTTAATCAGTTGAGGGCAGAGCAAAATCGCCTTGCAATTCTTGGTCTGTCCCGCAAGGTTATTCACATTAGTTACGAACCGGCTTGCCGGTGGACATCATGCCCATGATGCGTTCCTGCGTCTTGGGGTTGGTTAATAGCGAGCAGAAGGCGCGACGCTCGAGCGTCATCAGGTATTCTTCGCTCACCAGGCTTCCGGCATCGACATCGCCGCCACAAACGACGCCTGCAATCAGGCCCGCAATCATGTAGTCGTGCGCGCTGATGAAGCCCCCGTCGCGCATATTGACCAGTTGGCCCTTGATGGTGGCGATGCCGCTGCGTCCGGCCACCGCAAACAGGCGCTTGTGCGGTGCGCGGTAGCCGCTGTCGAACATCGCTTTGGCTTCGTTGATGGCGACGAACAACAACTCGTCCTTGTGTGGCACGATCACGTCGCTCTCCAGCACGTAACCCAGTTTGCGGCATTCCAGCGCACTGGTGCCTACTTTGGCCATGGCCGCCGCCGTGAAACCTTCGGTCAGGAAAGGCAACAGGTCTTTGCCCGTGGAGGCAGCGGCTTTTTCGGCCGCGCGCCGGGCGATATAGACCAGACCGCCGCCACCGGGAACCAAGCCAACGCCGACTTCAACCAGCCCCATATAGCTTTCCATCGCCACCAAGCGTTTGGCTGAATAAACCGCCAGTTCACAGCCGCCGCCGAGCGCCAGGCCGCGTACGGCCGACACCACCGGCACATTGGCGTAGCGCAATTTGAGCATGGTGTCCTGCATTTCGGCCTCGGCCCCATCAATTGCTTTGGCACCGCCCATCATGAACGCGGGCAGCATGGCTTGCAGGTCGGCACCGGCAGAAAACACGTCGTCGTTGGACCAGATTACCAGACCCTTGTAGCTGGCCTGCGCCAGTTCCAGAGCTTTGAGCAGGCCTTCATTGACTGCCGGGCCGATAGCGTGCATTTTGGTCTTGATGCTGGCAATGACGACCTCGTCATCGAGTGTCCACAAACGGATGGCCTCGTCTTCAAACAGCGTCTTGCCAGCCGTTTTGGCGTTCGGCGCATTGGCACCCAGCACGCTCTCGGGGAAGTGCTGGCGGGCATAGACCGGCAGGCTTCGCGGCAAGACAAATTGGCCCGTGCTCGGGTTCCACGAGCCTTGCGGCGTATGCACGCCGCCGGCCTCAGCCACCGGGCCTTTGAACACCCAATCGGGAAGCGGTGCCTTGCACAAGGCTTTGCCGGCGTCGATGTCCTCTTTGATCATGTTGGCCACGTCCTGCCAACCGGCTTCCTGCCACAGTTCGAACGGGCCCTGCTTCATGCCAAAACCCCAGCGCATGCAAAAGTCCACGTCACGCGCGTTGTCGGCAATGTCGGCTAGATGCACTGCAGCGTAATGAAAAGCGTTGCGCAGAATGGCCCACAGAAACTGGCCCTGCGCGCCTTCGCTGTCGCGCAGCAGCTTGAGACGCTCGGCGGCGGGTTTCTTCAGCATGCGGGTATAGACCTCGTCGCCCTTCTCACCAGCAGGAACGTAGCCCTTGCTCGCCAGGTCAAAGCGCTGGATGTCGCGGCCCACCTTTTTGAAGAAGCCAGCCTTTGTCTTTTGCCCCAGGTTGCCCATCTCCAACAAGGTCTTGAGCACCTCGGGCGTCGCGAAGCTGGCATAGAACGGATCGGTCTCCAGACTGAGTGTGTCCTGCAGCGTCTTGATCACGTGCGCCATGGTGTCCAGCCCCACGACATCGGCCGTGCGGAAAGTGCCGGAGCTGGCACGGCCCATCTTTTTGCCGGTCAGGTCATCCACCACGTCGTAGCTCAGGCCGAAGTTTTCGACTTCCTTCATGGTGGCAAGCATGCCGGCAATGCCGACGCGGTTGGCGATGAAGTTGGGCGAGTCCTTGGCGCGCACCACGCCTTTGCCCAGGTTGCTGGTGACAAAGGCCTCCAGGTCATCGAGCACCTGCGGCTGCGTGGTGGGGGTGTTGATCAGCTCCACCAGCATCATGTAGCGCGGCGGGTTGAAGAAGTGGATACCGCAGAAACGCGGTTTGATCTCTTGCGGCAACACTTCGCTGAGCTTGCTGATTGACAGGCCGGATGTGTTGGAGGCGACGATGGCGTGCGGCGCCAGAAATGGCGCAATCTTCTTGTACAGATCGAGCTTCCAGTCCATGCGCTCGGCGATCGCCTCGATCACCAGATCACAGCCCAACAGTTGGTCCATGTGCTCTTCGTAGTTGGCCTGCTGGATCAGCACGGCATCTTCCGCCACGCCGAGCGGCGAGGGCTTGAGTTTTTTCAGGCCTTCAACGGCGCGTGTGACGATGCCGTTCTTGGGGCCGTCCTTGGCGGCCAGGTCAAACAGGATGACCGGCACTTTGCAATTAACCAGATGGGCGGCAATTTGCGCACCCATCACACCGGCACCAAGCACCGCGACTTTGTTGACTTGAAATCTTGACATGGAACTAATTCTCCGTTTGGACTGAATTGCTTACTGGGCGTGAACCCAGACTTGGGTTCGAAAGAAAAACGCGATATAGCCGCGCACCTGGAGCTTCTTGCCACCCTCGATCGGGGTCAGGCGCAGGGTGTATTCCTTGCCGTTGTCCGGGTCGAGAATCTTGCCGCCTTCCCAGACCTCCTGGCCTTGGGTTTGCTTGGCACCACGGATGATTTCCATCCCCAGCACCGGTTTGTCTTTGCGATCATCACTGCACTTGTCGCAAACGCCGTCCTGCTTGGCGTCTTTGCGCAACAGCTTTTCAATGCGACCCGACAGCACACCCGCGTTATCGACGATGCGCACCTCGGATGAAACCTCGCCGCTCTTGTCGTCGATCGTGCGCCAAACGCCGACGGGTGTCATCTGGGCCCACACCGGGGCTAAAAACGCTACTAAAATAGTAGCTGTCAGTGCACGTTTCATATGCGCTCCAATGGTTTTTAATTGGTCAGTCTGAGATCGTACCGGTTCAGGCCAGCGCCGCATCGGTATCCATCAAGGCTTTGCTGCCGCTACGCACCGTGCGCATGAGCGCCGCCGTCTCCGGGAACAACTTGGCAAAGTAGAAGCGCGCTGTCTGCACCTTGGCCAAGTAGAACGGGTCGGTGTTGCCAGCGGCAATCTGGCGCAGCGCGACTTGCGCCATGCGGGCAAAAAAGTAGCCAAATACCAGGTGCCCCGCGACACGCAGGTAGTCCACGGCGGCAGCACCCACTTCGTCGGCATTCTGGAAAGCCTTGAAGCCGATTTCGGTCGTGAACTTGGTCATCTGCTCACCCAGAATCGCAATCGGGGTGATGAACTCGGCCATCTTTTCGTTGGTGCCTTCGTCGGCTACCAGTTGCCCCACCAGTTTGCCAAACTTCTTCAGCGTGGCGCCGTTGTTGCCCAGAATCTTGCGCCCCAGCAAATCAAGCGACTGGATGGTGTTGGTGCCTTCGTAAATCATGTTGATACGCGCATCGCGCATGAATTGCTCCATGCCCCAATCCTTGATGTAGCCGTGGCCGCCGAGCACCTGCAGGCAGGCAGAAGTTGCGCTCAGGCCGTTGTCGGTAATAAAGGCTTTGACGATGGGGGTGAGCATGGCCAGCAACTCAGCGCTGTCCTTGCGCACTTGCTCCTCGGGGTGGCCGTGTTCCTTTTCCAGCAACATCGCGCTGTAGCACAGCAGGGCGCGGCCGCCCTCGGCGTAGGCCTTGGCAGTGAGCAGCATCTTGCGCACGTCCGGGTGCACGATGATCGGGTCAGCCGGCTTGTCCTTGGCCTTGATGCCCGTGAGGGAGCGCATTTGAATGCGGTCTTTGGCATAAGCCAGCGCATTTTGATACGCAACTTCAGTCTGCCCAAGCGACTGATTGCCGACGCCCAGACGCGCCGCATTCATCATCACGAACATGGCATTCATGCCCTTGTTGGGCTGGCCGACCAGGGTGCCGACGGCGTCCTCGAGCACCAGTTGTGCCGTGGAATTGCCGTTAATGCCCATCTTGTGCTCAATGCCGCCACAGAAGATGCCGTTGCGCGCACCGAGCGTGCCGTCCGGGTTGACCAGGAACTTGGGCACGATGAAGAGACTCACACCCTTGATGCCGGGCGGTGCGTCGGGCAGACGCGCCAGCACCAGGTGAATGATATTGGCCGCCATGTCGTTCTCGCCGGCGCTGATGAAAATCTTGTTGCCGGTGAGCTTGTACGTGCCATCGGTCTGCGGCTCGGCTTTGGTGCGCATCAGCCCCAGGTCAGTGCCGCAATGCGCCTCGGTCAGGCACATGGTGCCCAGCCACTCGCCGCTGGTCATCTTATGCAGATAGGTTTGTTGTTGTTGCTCGGTACCGTGCGTACGCAGCGCCGCGTAGGCACCATGCGTCAGCCCGGGGTACATGGTCCAGGCCTGGTTGGCACTGTTGAGCATTTCGTAAAAACACTGGTTCACGATGTGCGGCAGACCCTGACCGCCAAAGGCCGGGTCGCAAGCCAGCGCCGGCCAGCCACCTTCGACATACTTGGCGTAAGCTTGCTTGAAGCCGGTGGGCGTGCTCACTTCGTGCGTCGCGGGGTCCAGTTTGCAGCCCTGTGAATCGCCGCTCTGGTTGAGCGGGAAGGTCACTTCGGCGGCAAACTTGCCACCTTCTTCGAGCACGGCGTTGATGGTGTCGGCATCGATGTCGGCGTGTTGCGGCATCAGTTTCAAATCGTCAACGACATGCAGCACCTCGTGCATTACAAACTGCATGTCGCGCAGGGGGGGGGTGTAGCTAGGCATGGTTTAGTTCTCCTTTGAACTTGAGGGTGAGCGGGAGCTGCGGCTGCCTGCAAGAGGCTTGCCGTAGCGCAACAAAATATTTTCAAATCCGGTGTTGGCGCGTTCTATCGCGCCGGGATTTTCCAGAAACCTTGCTTCATAGTGCAGTGCCAGAATGAGGCCGTGAATCTCGAAGGCCATTTGTGCCTCATCGGCGTCCTGACGCAGATCACCCATTTGCTTGGCCTGCACCACGGCGCGGTGCATGGCGGCCAGCCAGATCTTGACCGAGCTGGCGAGCGCGTCGCGCACCGGCCCGGGGCGGTCATCGAACTCGACTGCGCCGCTGATGAAAATGCAACCCGACTGGAGTTCAACCGCAACCCGTTTCATCCAGTTGGCAAACAGCGCGCGCACCCGTGGCAAGCCACGCTTGGCCTGCATGGCGGGGAAAAAAACGTCGTCAGAAAAGCGCGCGTGATACTCCCGAATCACCGAAATCTGAAGTTCTTCGCGCGAGCCGAAGTGTGAAAACACACCCGATTTGCTCATCCGTGTCATCTCGGCCAGCGAGCCGATGCTCAGGCCTTCGAGGCCAATCCGCGTGGCCAGGCCCAAGGCGGCACTGACAATGGCTTGTTTGGTTTGTTGCCCTTTTTGCAAGGCGTGACTCCCGCGCAGGCTCGGTGGCTTGCGCGAACGGGAATCTTTGGCGATGACAGCAGTAACACTCATGGGATAAAAAAGAACGACCGTGCTATTTTGCGCCCGTTTTGCGGTTTGGGCTTACCACAACCCGTTTCTAGAGTATTTTTTCTAAAGCAGGCAAGGGTTTACCCGCAGGCTGCGGCAACGCAACGCCAACTCGTGTAATCTCCACCATGGGACTCTCCTTCAAAACCCAATCTTGGCCCCCTGCTGGCGTTACCGCGCAGTGGAACGTTCCTTCGTGTCCGGTCGACCGTTTGGCCGCTCCACCAAGTCCTTATGGATTTTCAATTCTTCAGCTTTGACATGCGGTCCCTGCGGAAGCTCGTATGATTGTGCCTCAAGATGCTAGAAAATCAATAGCCGATGGCGCAGACTGCATAAGGGCTGGAGGGCTTCTTGGTTTGCCGACGGAGACGGTTTATGGTTTGGCAGCGAATGCCGAGAATGAGCTGGCGGTGGCGCAAATATTCAAAGTCAAAGGCCGTCCCACTGACCACCCGCTGATTGTTCACGTGGCAAGTGCCGCTTGCGTGGCGCACTTTGCCGTCGCTGTGCCGGACTATGCGCGCCAGCTCATGGCCGCCTTTTGGCCAGGTCCCCTGACCCTGATCCTGCCACGACGCCCAGGCGTTGCCGGCGCTGCCGCCGGTGGCCAGCATTCAATCGGCCTGCGTTGCCCAGCGCACCCGGTGGCGCAGGCCTTGCTGAAAGAACTGAATCAGGGTCAGATTCCAGCTGATGAAAAAGAATTGGAATCTGACCCCAATTTAATCTGGGGCCTGGCCGCGCCAAGCGCGAACCAGTTTGGCCGGGTCAGCCCGACCACGGCGGCGCATGTGCAGGAGGAATTCGGTGACGGCTTGCTGATTCTGGACGGTGGCGCTTGTGCCATCGGCATCGAGTCCACCCTCATCGACTGCACGCGCGGTGCGCCGGTTTTGCTGCGCCCGGGTGCCATCACACCCAAGCAGGTGCAGGCCGTCTGCGGATTCAAGGTGCTATTAAAAGACGAGCTGTCTGCGCCTGCTGCACCTGCGCCAAAGGCCTCGGGCACGCTGGACTCGCACTATGCCCCCAAGGCCAGCGTGCGCCTCATGACGGCCGACGCTTTGCAGACCGCACTGGATTTACTGGGGGCGCAGGCCGACGCCGCACGGGACCGGCCCTTCCTCGCGACCTATGCCCGCGCGATTCTCAAAACCCGCTCGACCAGCATCCTGCGCCGACGCATGCCAGAAGACGCTGCGGCCACCGCACAACAACTGTTTGCGGTGCTGCGAGAGTTTGACGCGCAAGGCGTCAAACTGATCTGGATTGAGACCCCGCCCGACGCTGCCGAATGGGACGGCGTGCGCGATCGCCTGCAACGCGCGTCGGCCAGTTGATCAGAACTTGAAGCCGATCGCAATGCCGTAAGACGCGGGGTCCAACGCCGCGTCAACCGTTTGGCCCGTGGACAGGGTGGTCCTGGTTTTTAGACGGGCCTTGCTGTAGAACACATCCAGGAACCACTTGCTGTCAAAAGCCAGCGTGGCACCGATCTGCGGCGTCAGTATGAACTGGGAGGCAACCGACAGCTTGGTTGGCGGCCCACCCGGGTTGGTCAACGCCGTTAGCACGCCGCTGCCCTGTTCCTTGAAAAAGTAGGCGTAGGTCGCACCCAGACCGACGTAAGGCCGGAATTTGGCATTCGCCTCCAGAAAGCGGTATTGCAGGAATACCGTCAGCGGCAGCGCTTGCACCTCACCGATTTGCCCCACCCCTTCAATTGCACCCGCGCCGTAGAGCTTGTGCTTGAACGGCAGCGCCAACGGCACGTCCACCGAAACGTTGTCGGTGTACATGTACGTGACACCGCCGCCGAGTTGCGTGCTTGAGCCGGTGCTGGTCTGGGAACCGGTGTTCGTATCAGGGATGTACAGGCTCGGCGCGCTCAGATTTTCGCTCGGTCCAACGGGGGCAACCGTGGTGACGCCTGCGCGCACCATCCAGGTTCCGGCGGACTGGGCGCAGACGCTCCCTGCGGCCAGCAGGGCCGCCGTCACAGCGATGAACTTCATTTGGTATTTCATGTGAGTTTCTCCTTGAAGTTCTTGAGCTTAGAGCCAGCCAGCCTTGGCCAGATAGGTGCTGACCAATTGGGCCTGCAGTTTGTGAACGTAGGGCGTCGGGTGGACGTCGTCAGCGAAGAGGTAGTGCGAGGTGTCGCCAGCGATGAGGGTGTTGGCATTGCAAACCAGAGAACTTGGCACCTTGGCCATATCGCAGGCGGTACCCGTCACGTTGCTCAGCAGGTACCGGCTCGGGTTTTTCACCTGGTCCTGCAAGTTAACAAAGGCATCCACCATGACGACACCTGGCGTGCCAGCCAAACCATCCTGCAAGGCCTTGTTGAAGGCCTTGGTCATGGCCAGAATGAGTGGCTGCGTGCTGGGTTGGCTGGCCGCCGAGGGTGTCAGACTGACATCGGGCAAATTGCTCACCACGACGTACTTGGCCCCCATACCGACGATCTGGTTCTTGACATAACCCACTAGTGTGGTGGCTGCCGTGGTCATCCCGGCGACCGCATTGGCGGCACCCGTGGTCGCGGCGTATTGGTTGCCAGCAGCCGAGCCAGCGGCGGTGGCCGCGACTTGAGCCGCGCCCATGACGCTGTTGATGTACGTCATGGCCAGGACATCAGTATTGCCTGCCCCCGCCGCCGCCTGTACGGCGGCGTTGCCGCCGGCAGTCAGAATCGACGTGGTGGTGGCCCCGGGCGCAGCCGCTGCCGCCGTCTGTGCCGCTACCATGGCGTTCTGAATGGCCGTGGCCCCTGTGGCCGGGTTGGCCGTGTGGGGTGCCAAAGCGGTTACCACGGCGGAAACGAAGGCCGTGCCGCCGGCGGTGTTAGCGGCGGCACCTGCCGTAGCGCCAATCGTTGCCATGTTGGCGAGGTTGGCGTTGGTGTAGCCGTGCGTGGCCGCATCGATGCCGGCGGCCGTCGCGGCAGCGGTGATGAGGCTGGTCGGCGTGGCCGTGGCTTTGGCCGCCTCCAACTGGAAGGCTGCGCCGATGGCCGGGGCTGCCGTGGCGGCGTTGGCCCCCAGGCCGGCTGTCAGCTGCGTCACCAGTGACGTTAACAGCGCATTGCCGCCGGCGGTGGTGGCGGTTGCCTGAGCCGGGCCCATAACGCTGTTGATGTACGTCATGTTCATGACATCGGTGTTGCCGACTGCTGCTGCCGCCGCCACGGCGGCGTTGCCGCCGGCGGTCAGAATCGACGTGGTGGTGGCACCGGGCAAGCCCGCTGCCGCAGTTTGTGCAGCGATCATTGCGTTCTGGATGGCGGTGGCCCCAGTGGCCGGGTTGGCGGTGTGGGGTGCCAAGGCGGTTACTACGGAGGTCACGAAAGCGGTGGCGCCGGCAAGGCCGCCTGCGGCGGTCGCGTCTAACACCAGTTGATCGGTCAGCCCAAAGATGTCATTGGCCCCAGCCAGCACCATGACCAACTGCTTATCAGTGAAATTGGGCGAGCCATTGTCCACCGCGTAGTTGGCGAGCTGCGTCACGACGGGCTGGGTCAGCGGGCCGGCAATATAGCCCGCGCCTACCGCATTGCCCACGCCACGGGGGTTCTGTACGCGGGCACCGCCTTGCGCGTAATTGGTACAGCCGGGGACGGCAGTTGGCGCCAGACCGTAGCCACCGATTCGCGCCGCGCAGGATGGTTTACCAAGCACGGCGGCGGCGACCAACTGGGCCCAGTTGTAGCTGGGAACGGGATCAGTACCAATCGCGCCGGGCGTGACGAGCAGCGTGACCGGGTCAACCCTGCTGCCAACGCCGTTGATGGTGAACATGCCGCCCGCAGCGGCATTCGGGATCCTCCCGGCGCGCACCAGGCCCGGCCCATAGGTCCCGGCGTCGCTGAGGCTGTCGCCAAAAGCCACCACGGATGTGAACGCAACCCGGGGCGCTTGATTGCCATCGCCACCCCCACCGCAAGCTGCGACCAGTAGCGCGGCACCCAGTGCCGTGGCTAGAATTTTGAAATGCCTCATCCTGTGGCTCCGATAGAAAAAATGACAAGAATAGAACGACCGTGCTATTTCTAGCTGTAATGATATAGATCAATCAAAGCCGGGATAAGTGGTGTAAACCCTTGCTATCTGTAGATGGCAACGAGTAGTTGGGCTGGCGGTCCGCAGGACGGCGGCCAGCAAGCCAGTCAGGCCCTAGTTGTCTTTTACCGACCAGTCCAGCAGCGCGTCGAAGGCGGGACGGGCGGCGTTCGCGTTGGCGTGATTGACGATGGCGACCAGCACGTAGCGCTTGCCGCTGTTGGCATGCACATAACCCGCGACGGCGCTGACGTCGCGCAGGCTGCCGCTTTTGAGGTGCGCGCGCCCGGTTGCCTGGGCCTTGCTGCGTTTAAGGGTGCCATCGACGCCAACCAGCGGCAGCGAGGCCATCAGTTCGGGCATCAACGGCGACTGGTAAGCGCTTTGCAGCAGTCGCGCCAGGGCCTGCGCGCTGATGCGATCCGTGCGCGACAGGCCGGAGCCATTTTCGATCAGTGGCGCGACAGTGCCGGGCGCAAAGCGCTGCTGCCACCAGCGCTGCACGACCTCGCGCGAGGCCGCCCGCGTCGCCGTTGGGCCGCCGCGCGCCGCACCCCCGTCCTGCGCCACGCTACTCGCGGCACGCGCAGCGCTGGCATCCGGCTGCCCAGCGCTCAGACTCAGCGTCAAGAACACTTGTTGTGCCATCACGTTGTTGCTGTATTTGTTGATGTCGCGGATGACCTCGGCCAGGCTCGGCGATGTGAGCTCAAAAGCCGGTTCCAACGTAGGCGCCGGCCCTTCGCGCACACGGCCGGACAACTCACCGCCCATGGCGCGCCAGAGTCCTTGCACGGCCCGCGCGTTGTAGCTGGCCGGGTCGGCGTAGGCCACCGGCCAGACCTTTTCGCCGCAGCCCTGCGCAAAGTTGCCATCAAAGCGGATGCGGGTTGGATCGGCAAAATCTGCCTTGAGCGCGGCCCGGTAGTCGCCACACGCACCGGTGGTCAGCGCCACGCTGGCCTGCATCTGCACGCCAGACAGCGGGGGCTCAAACTGCACGTGTGCGCTGTTGGCGCCCGGGTCGGGCACAAAAGTCATGAGCACCGACTTGAAGTTCAGCAGCAGCGCCGCCGGTGCTGCGTTATAGGGGCGCAGCGGCTCGCCGTCAAAGCTGGCCGGGTCAGCAGCCACGGCTTCGAAGGCGCTGCCATCGAGCACGACGTCACCGGCAATCTTTTGAATCCCCAGGCCTTGCACGCGGCGCAGCAGCAGCCACAGCCGCTCGGCCACCAGCGTCGGGTCGCCCTGGCCCTGAATGTGCAGGTCGCCGTGCAGGGTGCCGGCGCGCACCGCACCCTGCACAAACACGGGCGTGTGCCAGCGGTAGGCCGGCCCCAGCAGGTCGAGCGCGGCGTAAGTCGTCACCAACTTCATCACCGATGCCGGGTTCATCGGCTCGGCCGTGCGGTGGTTAAGGCGCGGTGGGGTCTTGGCGTCTGCATCCACGACCAGCAGGCTGACAGCCTGCAGCGGCACCCTGGCCCGCAGCAGGGCGCTTGCCACTTCAGGCGGCACGCTTTGCGCCAGCGTCAGGCCCCAGGCCAGCGCGGCAAGGGCAGCCAGCAGACGATTTCGATTGGACATCGTGCCATTATCGAACCAGACGATCAAGCCAAAAGCGAGAGCCGGCCCAGCCACGGATAATGCGGTCATGGCTCCTATCTTCAACCGCTCAGCACCGGCCAGCTCACGGCACTGCGTCGACCTCTGCGCAACATGAATCTGCTTGCCTTTGACACCAGCACCGAGATCATGTCGATCGCCGTGCAGCGCGCGACACCCGCAGCGGGCTCGGCCACGGGCGCGATCCAGGTCTGGCATGACAACAGCCCGGGCGGTGCGCTGACGTCGGCCGATTTGATTCCGAGCATCGAGCGTTTGCTGGCGCAGGCGCAACTCCAGTTTGAAGACCTGGCCGCCATCGTCTTTGGCAGCGGTCCGGGTTCCTTTACCGGCTTGCGCACCGCCTGCTCGGTGGCGCAGGGTCTGGCTTTTGGTGCCAATCTGCCGGTGTTGCCGATCAACACGCTGCTGGCGGTAGCCGAGCAGGCGCGCTGGCAGCAGGGTGCCGGTCTGGCGCATTTCGCCGTGACCGCGCTGCTGGACGCCCGCATGGATGAAATGTACACCGCAAGCTACGAGTTTAATAGCGGCTTGTGGAGGCAGACCAAGGACTGCAGGCTTCTTTACCCTGAAGACTTGGCCTGTGAGGCTAACGTTGATGAGGACTGCACGCTGGCCGGCAATGTGTTTGCCAGTTACGGCGCGCGCTTGCCCGCCGCGTGGCGTTTGCGCCTCGATGCCCTGCCCGATGCCCGCGCCCTGCTGCGGCTGGCCCCAGCCCGACTGGCCGCTGGTCAGGCGTTGCGCGCCGAGCAGGCGCTGCCGCACTATATTCGCGACAAAGTGGCCAAGACCACGGTCGAACGGGTGGCGGAAAGGGCGTCAGCATGAGCGCCAGTCGCCGCAGTGAGTTCGTGTCGGTGCCAGCGCCCAGCGGAGCCAGCCCGCCGACGCGGGTGGCCACTCAGCCGCCTGCTGTCGCGGGCAACTTGCAGCCGGTCGAGGCCCGTTTTCAAGCGCTGGGCGCGGCCAGCCTGGAGCAGGTGCTTTGCGTGGAGCAGCAGGCCTACGCGCATCCCTGGTTGCGGCGCAACTTCGAGGACTCGCTGGCGGCGTGCTACCAGGCCCAGACGCTGCTGGCGGGCGACGTGCTGCTGGGCTACTTTGTCGCCATGCAGGGCGTCGATGAGGTGCATTTGCTCAACATCACGGTGGCACCGGCCTACCAGCGCCAGGGCTGGGCGCGCGTCATGCTCGATGCGCTCACGCTGTGGGCCAGAGGGCAGGCGGCGGAGTGGCTGTGGCTGGAAGTGCGTGTCAGCAACCAGCGCGCCATGGCGGTCTATGAGGCGCACGGCTACCGGCGCGTTGGACAGCGCAAGCACTACTACCCGGCCGTCAATGGTCAGCGCGAAGACGCCGTTGTGATGAGTCTGCGGCTGTGAGGGCGCTCCAGTCGGTGAGAATGTCCTCATGAGCCTGGACCTTGACACTCGAGCGCGCGCCATGCTGCAAGAGATGGGCGTGCACGTCTGGCTGCCCCCGCCAGGCACGCCCCGGGCCCCGGACAAGCCCGTGGAAAATGCACAAAATGCTACTATTAATAGAGCTGTTCACGCAGTAGTCACGGCGGCTGGCGACGAAAAATATGAGCAAGATGGACTTGCGCCTGCAGTGCTCGGAACTTGTGCCACGCTGCCGGGTGACATGGCTGGCATGGACTGGCCGACGCTGACCCAAGCGGTGGCTGCCTGTCAGGCCTGCGCCCTGCAAGTTGGTCGGCGCGCGCCGGTCTTTGCCGCAGCCCAGGCGCAGCGCCGTGCCGACTGGTTCGTTCTGGGCGAGCCACCGGATGACGCCGAGGAACGCGCTGGCCAAGCCTATGTGGGCCCGAGCGGCCAATTGCTGGACAACATGCTCAAGGCGCTGGGCCTGACGCGCCGCCCAGGTAGCACGGACGATCAAGCTGCCAAACCGGCCGCGCAAGTCGCCTACATCAGCCAGGCGGTCAAGTGCCGCCCGGCCGTGGCGCGCAATCCGACGGCGCAGGAACTCGCCATCTGCGAAATTTTTTTGCGCCGCGAAGTCGCCCTGGTGCAGCCCAAAGTGATCCTGGCCCTGGGCCGCTACGCCGCGCAAACCTTGTTGCAGGGCAGCGTCGCCAATATGGCCAGCACGCCGCTGGGCAAGCTGCGCGGGAAAGTCCATGCGTACCAGAGTATTCCGGTGGTCGTGAGTTATCCGCCGAGCTATTTGCTGCGCAGTCCAAAGGATAAAGCGGGCGCCTGGGCTGACCTGTGCCGAGCGCGCGCCGTGACCGGGGCGTATTAAAATTGCGACCCTGGCCGCTCAGCCTGATTGCAGGCTGTCAGCGCTAACCCAAACGCCTTCCACTATGAATTCCTTCGCTGATCCTGTGCTTGCGTCGATGTTGACCGAACCGCGCGTTGATTCGCTGGAGCTGGTCTGCCCGGCGGGCAGCCTGCCCGCGCTCAAAGCCGCCGTTGACAATGGTGCCGACTGCGTTTACCTGGGTTTCCGTGACGCCACCAACGCGCGCAACTTTGCCGGCCTGAACTTTGACGCAGCCGCCGTCAACGCTGGCATTCGCTACGCCCACGAGCGCGGTCGCAAAGTGTTTGTGGCCCTCAACACCTACCCCCAGGCGGCCAGCCCAGAAGTCTGGCGCAGTGCGGTGGACCTGGCGGCGCAGAGCGGCGTGGATGCGGTCATTCTGGCGGACCCCGGTTTGATGGCCTACGCCGTCAAACATCAGCCGCAATTGCGCCTGCATTTGTCGGTGCAGGGCTCCGCCACCAACTACGAGGCGCTCAATTTTTACCACCAGCACTTTGGCATTGTGCGCGCCGTGCTGCCGCGTGTGCTCTCCATCACGCAGGTGCAGCAGGTGCTGGAAAAAACACCCATTGAGATTGAAGTGTTTGGTTTTGGCAGCCTGTGTGTGATGGTCGAAGGGCGTTGTGCTTTGTCGAGCTACGTGACCGGCGAGGCACCCAATACCAACGGCGTTTGCTCACCACCCAAGGCCGTGCGCTGGGTCGAGACACCGCAAGGCCGCGAGTCGCGCCTGAACGGGGTCCTGATCGACCGTTACGCCGCTGGCGAGAACGCCGGTTATCCCACGCTGTGCAAGGGCCGCTTTGATGTCGGGGACGAAAAGAACTACTACGCGATCGAAGAGCCGACCAGCTTGAACACCCTGTCCTTGCTGCCTGAACTTATGAATATGGGCGTGCGCGCGATCAAAATTGAAGGCCGCCAGCGCAGCCCGGCGTATGTGGCGCAGGTGACTCAGGTGTGGCGCGAGGCGATTGATAACTGCCGCGCCAACCCGCAGTCGTATGCCGCCAAACCGGCCTGGATGAGCAGCCTGGACAAAGTCGCCGAAGGGCAGCAGCACACTTTGGGTGCTTATCACCGGCCATGGAAGTAAAAAGACCTTGTGGGACAGACCAAGAATTTGTGCTGAGCGTAGCGAAGATCGTTGCTCTGTCCCCAACTATTTAGAGGATGTTTTGTGAAGTTGTCTCTAGGTCCGCTCCTGTACTACTGGCCGCGCAACGAGGTGCTGGCCTTTTACGATTCGATTGCGCGGTCGCCGGTCGATATCGTCTATCTCGGCGAAGCCGTGTGTTCGCGTCGCCACGAGCTGCGACTGAGTGACTGGCTCGACATTGCCAGCGCCTTGCGTGACGCTGGCAAAGAGGCAATTCTGAGCACCCAGGTGCTGATCGAGTCCGGTGCCGATGTGACGGTGTTGCACAAGATCACCGCCAACGGTCAGTTCATGGTGGAGGCCAATGACATGGGCGCAGTGCATTGCCTCGAAGACAAGGTGCCGTTTGTGGCGGGGCCGCACCTGAACATCTACAACCTGCCGACGCTGCAATGGATGGCGGACTTGGGGCTGCAGCGCTGGGTGATGCCGCTGGAGATGGGTCGCGCTGACCTGACACTGCTGCTGGCGGGCTGCCCGGCGGGTGTGCAAACCGAGGTGTTTGCCTATGGCCGCATGCCGCTGGCGTTTTCTGCGCGCTGTTTTACCGCGCGCCACTGCAATTTACCCAAGGACGATTGCCAATTCAAATGCATCGAGCACGCGGACGGTCTGACCATGCGCACGCGCGAGAACGAGGCGTTTCTGGTGCTCAACGGCATCCAGACGCAGTCGGCGCGCCTGCAAAACCTGTTGCCCGAGGTACCCGCCATGCAGCGCATGGGCGTCGATGTAGTGCGCATCAGCCCGCAGTCGCAGCATACGCTGCGTATCATCGAGCTGTTTCAGGACGTCATTCAGGCTCGCGCCGAGCCAACTGTTGCCAACGCCGAGCTGCTGGACCTGATGCCCGAAAAGCCGTGCAACGGATACTGGTACGGGCTTCCCGGACTGGAGCAAGTGGCGTCCCATTCGGTGCCCCTGCCCGCGTAAAAGGAGTTAACAGTGAGCGAAAAAACATGGAACATTCCGGAGCCGGTCGGGCAACTGCTGGGGCGACTGCCCGCGATGCCGGGCTCGATGATGTTTGTCACCGGCCTGAACCTGGCGCTGGCCAAGAAACTCAACCCGGACGTGACGCCGCTGCTGGTCGGCAAAAAGCTGCGCCTGTGCGTGACCGATGCGCACTGGGCCTTTGATTTTGAGTGGAAGAACAAGCGCTTTGTGGCCTGCCAGAAAGGTGGCACGGCCGACCTCACCATCAGCGCCAGCGCGCACGATTTTGTCAAACTGGCACGCCGCCAGGAAGACCCCGATACGCTGTTTTTCAACCGCCGCCTGGCGATGGAAGGCGACACCGAACTGGGCCTGCTGGTAAAGAACACCATCGATGCCATCGAGCTGCCGGTGCTGGACCTGGAGCCTTTCAAGCCCGCACAAGTGCTGGCCCGCCTGCGCGCCAAACTGGCCGCCCATTGATGGATCAGCACCGACGATGCCTAACGCCGCCCCTGCCAAACGCATCATCGTCGCCATCTCCGGTGCCAGCGGTGCCTTCTACGGCGTGCGCCTGTTGCAATTGCTGCGTGACATGGGCAATGTGCGAACCCACCTGACAGTGTCCGATGCCGGTTGGCTCAATGTGCAGCAAGAGCTGGACATGGCGCGCGCGGAGGTCGAAGCCCTGGCCGACGTGGTTTATCCGGTGGAAGACGTGGGCGCAGCCATTGCCAGCGGCTCGTTCCAGTGTGACGGCATGGTGGTGGCCCCCTGCTCCATGCGCACGCTGGCTGCGGTGGCGCTGGGCCTGTCCGATAACCTGATGACGCGCGCCGCCGACGTGATGCTCAAGGAGCGTCGTCGCCTGATCCTGATGGTGCGCGAGACGCCCTTGAACCTGGCGCACCTGCGCAACATGGCCAGCGTCACCGAAATGGGCGGCATCATTTTCCCGCCGCTGCCGAGCTTTTATCAGCGCCCGCAGACGCTTGCCGAGATGGTGGACCACACGCTCAGCCGGGTGCTTGACCTGCTGGGCTTCGCGCAGCCCGATACGCCGCGCTGGGCCGGGTTGCCAGTCACCAAATAGACACCATGGCCTACCGCGATCTCCGCGACTTCATCACGCAGCTAGAGCAACTCGGCGAGCTCAAGCGCGTCCAGGCCGAGCTTTCTCCCTTTCTGGAAATGACCGCCCTGTGCGACCGCAGCCTGCGCGCGGGCGGCCCGGCGCTGCTGTTCGAACACCCGAGCGGCCACAACATTCCGGTGCTGGGCAACCTGTTTGGCACGACGCGTCGCGTGGCTTTGGGCATGGGGATAAGCGACGTGAGCGAGCTGCGCCGTTTCGGCCACCTGCTGGCCAGCCTCAAGGAGCCCGAAGCACCCAAAGGGATCAAGGACTTGCTGGGCTTGCGCGGCATGGCCAAAACGCTGTGGAACATGGCCCCCAAGGAGTTGCACAGCGCGCCCTGCCAGGAGATCGTCTGGGAAGGCGCTGACGTCGATCTGGCAAGGCTGCCGGTGCAGCACTGCTGGCCCGGCGATGTAGCACCACTGATTACCTGGGGCCTGGTGATTACCAAAGGCCCCAACAAGGCACGACAAAACCTGGGCATCTACCGGCAACAGGTGATTGCCCGCAACCAGGTCATCATGCGCTGGCTGGCGCAGCGCGGCGGCGCACTCGATTTTCGTGAGCACGGTGTGGCCCATCCGGGCGAACCCTACCCGGTGTGTGTGGCCATCGGTGCCGACCCGGCCACCATCCTGGGTGCCGTCACGCCGGTGCCCGACAGTTTGAGCGAATACCAGTTTGCCGGCCTGCTGCGCGGCAGTCGCACCGAACTGGTCAAGGCGCTGGGCAGCGAACTGCGCGTGCCGGCCTTTGCCGAGATCGTGCTGGAAGGCCACATCAATCCCGATGCCACGCATCCAAGCGGCTTTGCGCACGCGCTCGAAGGCCCGTTTGGCGACCACACCGGTTACTACAACGAGACGGCAGAGTTCCCGGTTTTCACCATTGAGCGCATCACGATGCGGCGCGATCCCATTTACCACTCCACCTACACCGGCAAGCCGCCCGACGAGCCGGCCATGCTGGCGCTCGCCTTGAACGAACTGTTTGTGCCGCTGTTGCAACGCCAGTACCCGGAGATCACCGACTTCTACCTGCCGCCCGAGGGCTGCAGCTACCGGCTGGCCGTTGTCAGCATCAAGAAATCCTACCCCGGCCACGCCCGCCGCGTGATGTTCGGCATCTGGAGCTTTCTGCGCCAGTTCATGTACACCAAGTTCATCATCGTGGTCGATGAGGACATCAACATCCGCGACTGGAAGGATGTGATCTGGGCCATCACCACTCGGGTTGACCCGACGCGCGACACGCTGCTGGCCGACAACACGCCGATTGATTACCTGGACTTTGCTTCGCCGGTGAGCGGCCTGGGCAGCAAGATGGGATTGGACGCTACCAACAAGTGGCCGGGCGAGACGAGCCGCGAATGGGGCAAGCCGCTCACCATGAGCGCCGAGGTGACAGCCAAAGCCGAGCAGCTTTGGCAAACCCTGGGTTTGTGAGTCAAATCTGGCTCTAGCCCCCGTAGATACTACGCAAGCAGCTTTGCCGCAGCGCGGCGGGGCGCTGGACTTCAGCGAGCACGCCGCGCAAACCCCGGCCAGGCGTATCCGGTTTGCGTCGCCCTGGGTGCCGATCCGGCCACCATTCTGGGTGCGGTGACGCCAGTGCCCGACAGTTTGTCCGAATACCAGTTTGCCGGACTGCTGCGCGGCAGCCGCACCGAGCTGGTGAAGGCGCTGGGCAGCGAGCTGCGCGTGCCGCCTTTGCCGAGATCGTGCTCGAAGGCCACATTTACCCGGACGCCGCGCACAAGAGCGGTTTTGAGCACGCGCTGGAAGGCCCGTTTGGCGACCACACCGGCTACTACAACGAGCAGGACTGGTTTCCGGTGTTCACCATCGACCGCATCACGCAACGCCGTGAGCCCATTTACCACTCCACCTACACCGGCAAGCCCCCTGATGAGCCGGCCATGCTGGCGCTCGCCTTGAATGAGCTGTTTGTGCCGCTGTTGCAACGCCAGTACCCCGAGATCACCGACTTCTACCTGCCGCCCGAGGGCTGCAGCTACCGGCTGGCGGTGGTGAGCATCAAGAAGTCCTACCCCGGCCATGCCCGCCGCGTGATGTTCGGCATCTGGAGCTTTCTGCGCCAGTTCATGTACACCAAGTTCATCGTGGTGGTCGATGAGGACATCAACATCCGCGACTGGAAGGATGTGATCTGGGCCATCACCACGCGCGTTGACCCGACGCGCGACACGCTGCTGGCCGACAACACGCCGATTGATTACCTGGACTTTGCTTCGCCGGTGAGCGGCCTGGGCAGCAAGATGGGGCTGGACGCCACCAACAAGTGGCCGGGCGAGACGAGCCGCGAATGGGGCAAGCCGCTCACCATGAGCGCCGAAGTGACGGCCAAAGTCGAGCAGCTTTGGCGAAGACCCTGGGTTTGT